>CAVYDG010000013.1:0-579435 GCA_963767245.1 uncultured Alphaproteobacteria bacterium | reverse complement strand
ATAGTACAGCGTACCGTCGCGAACCAGCGCGACCGCCACCTGCCATTTCGGATACAGAGGTCCGCCGAATCCGTCGAGTGTGCCTGGCGGGACGGTCTTGACGAGTTCACTCCAGGGCTTTGCCGGGAGGCGGTCGGCCAATTCGGCCTTGCGCCTGTGTGCGGCGCGCTTCGAGCTTGAGTGCGTCACCCGCGGCGAATTCCGCCGGCGCAAATCCCCAGGCCACGAAGTACTGTTTGATGAGATAGGGGCCGGTCTGCTGGACGAACTGAATCACGAGCCCGGTCACCTCGCCGGGCCGGTAAAGGAAGGTTGCAAGTCCCTGGTGCGCATGGTTCTCGGTGTCATTGACCAGCATGATGGGGAACGCGGCGCGGGACCAATCACCATCCGCTTTTTCGTGCCACACCCGGCCATATTGTGGAATGACCCGCCAGTAGCTCGGGGTGGATCCGGCGCGGGTCTCGGGCACCATCTCGCCGCGCTGAACCGGAACCAGCACATCGCCGAGCGTGAAGAACTCCAGCCGAACACCGGGAAATATTCGCGCATCGCGTCCCAAAATCAGCGGATGGTCGAGCACCGGCAGCGTCCGCATGGGCGTCGCATGCAGCGTGATCACACCGCTGAACGGAGCCGCGGGCAGGGCGCCCTCGCCCGGAGCGAAGGCAGCGTTCGGGACGGGCGAGTCGAGTGCGCGAGCGGACTGAAACGTTTTTAGCGGGAGGGGTTCGGCGGAACCGGCCTGCGCGAGCAGGGGAGCTACGAGAAACCCCAGGGAAAATGACCAGACACAGAGATATCTCGACGACATACCGCGCTTCCCCGCCATCCCGCTTCTAGTTATTCCACCGAGCATGATAGCCCATCCGGACGACTTGCATGTCAGTTAAAAATATTGCATACGGGTAGCATTGGGATACCACAGGGGCGATCCGGCGAAGGGGGCAACGATGATGACTCGTGCGATGAGGGGATGGCGTGGAGCGGCAATGGCCGGGTGCTGCGCGGCGGGGTGCTTGATCGCGAGTATGGCCGCCCGGGCGGCCACAGGCTATCAACCCATCGATGCAACCAAGAGCAACAGCGTGATCACCCTGACGGGCCATGACATGACCATCGAGCAGGTGGTGGATGTCGCGCGCTACGGGGCCAAGGTTCAGCTCAGCCCCGAAGCCAAACAGCGCCAGGCGGACAACTACGGATTGCTGCTCGAGGCGGCGGCGGAGGGCGTGGCCGTCTATTGGTTCAATCGAGGGGCGGGCGATCAGCGCGAAACCATCATGTTTTCCGGCGATCCGATTGGCGCCCAAGAACAAGGCGTATCTGGAGAAGTCGCAGCTGATGGAATTCCAATTGGGCGCGATCTTCGGCTACGGACCGGAGGTTGCGCGAGGAAGAGATCGTGCGCGCGATGATGGTCATCCGCGCCAATGCCATGACCTACAACGCGCCCAGCCCGCAACTGTCGCAGATGCTGATCGACCTCTTGAACCGCCGGATCACCCCGGTGGTTCAATCCCGCGGCACGCTCGGCGAAGGCGATCTCGCGCAACTCAGCAATGTCGGCGCAACGATGGTGGGCACCGGCGAGGCCTATTACCAGGGCGTGCGCATGACGGGCGGCCGACGCGCTGGCAAAGGCGGGCCTGAAGCCGATCCAACCGTTTGCCGCGGACACCAATGCGCTGACCAGCAGCGATGCCTACAGCACCGGCATTGCCGCCTTGGCCGTCAACGATGCGCGCCAGGCGCTCGAATGGGCCGATCTCATCTACGCGATGGATCTGAACGGCATGAATTCCAGCATTACGCCCTTCAGCACGCGTGGTGCAGCGAGAGCGGCCGTTCAAATGGCTGAATTGGGAAGCGGCGCGCGTGCGCGACATGCTGCAAGGGCAGCTATCTATTCAGCGACGATCCGCAGCGGATCATCCAGGACCCGGAGAGCCTGCGGGCTTCCTCCATCCGCCAGGCGTCGGCGTGGGAGGATTGGGGCGCGCTGCGCGATGCGGTGGTTCTGCAGATGAACTCCTCGGATCACAACCCCGCGGTTCGCACCGACCTGTCGCCCGGAGGATTCCTGGGATCTGTCCACGCCGCAGATGATGAAGTACTACGTCAAGGGCGGCAAGAACAGCCACGGCAAGCACGGCTACATCGTCTCGAACGCGAACTGGGATCCCTATCCGATGGCGAACAAGCTCGAGGACTTCGTCATCGCGCTGGCGAACATGGACATCGCCGTGTCGCTGCGCATCGATCGGTTCAGCAATCCGTTCTTCACGTCGACCGATCCGGCGAAGGCGCTGAATCTGCCGCCGGGAAGCGACTTCGCGGTCTATCTGGCCGGCGGCGGCGGCTACACGCCGGTGGATCTGCAGCAGGAGATCCAGAGCCTGACGAATCCGGTCGCGCCTTCCGGGGCGGCGATCGTCGGCACGGTCGAGGACCTTCAGGCGCAGACGCGCATCAAGGCCTATCGCGTCCGCGCAGGCCGTGAACACGACCTTCGACCTGCTCGGGCACGATCTATTGAACGCGGCTTTTTGGCTGGACGTGCGCAAGGCGCAAGATGCCTCGAGGAATTTCGGCGGCGGCCCCACCGCGGCCTGGACGGCGTTTCGCAAAATCGTGCCGCTGCTGCCGGCCATGGACGGCAGCCCCATGCAGCCGCGGCCCATGACCGCCACCGCGTTCCTCAAGGCACGCCCGCGGCCAATTTCTATACGGCGGCGAGACGACGCCCGCCTCATCGGAAAAGCAATAGGGTGAGACGCGATGCTCCTGCCGCGGCTGGTGCGCGTCCTGCGTGGTCGTGGGCTCTCGGCGCGATGCTGGCGGCGGGCGCAGCGCGCGCCCAAGCCGCCTATCGGCCGATTGCGCCGACCCGCGCGGGCGAGGTCGATCGTTTGACCGGTCACGACCTCACCGTCGATCAGGTGGTCGCGATCGCCCGCGACGGCGCCCAGATCCGCTTGAGCCCGGAGGCGAAACAGCGCCAAGCGGACGCCTACGGATTGCTGCTCGAGGGCAGCGCCGAGGGCATTTCCATCTATGGCTTCAATCGCGGCGCCGGGGCCGGCGCGCGAGATCGTACTGTTCAGCGGAGATCCGCTCGCGGCGGAGAACAAAGCATTGCTGTCCAAGCGGGTGGCGAGGCGATTCAGAACGGGCCGCGCCAGGGTATCGGCCCGGAAGTGGCGGACGAGGAAATCGTGCGCGCGCTGATGGCCGTGCGCGCCAACACCATGATCTACGAAGCCGCGAGTCCCGCGCTCTCCGCGATGCTGATCGAGATGCTGAACCGGCGCGTGACGCCGGTGGTTCAATCGCGCGGCTCGCTGGGCGAGGCGGACCTCGCCGCCATGGCCAATGTGCTCGGCGCGATGGGCGGCGCGGGCGATGCGTACTATCAAGGGCGGCGCATGAGTGCGGCGGCAGCGCTGGCCGCCGCCGGCCTCAAACCCTTGCAGCCCGTCCGAGGTCGTCTACCCCTCGGCATTGATCAGCACCAATGCCTTATTCGGTCGGGCAAGCCGCGCTGCTGGTGCACGATGCGCAAGCTCACGCTCGACTGGGCGGATCTCATCCTCGCGATGGATCTGGAGGCGATGAACAGCAGCGTGACGCCGCTGACGACACCTGTCCAGGCAAACCGCCCGTTCAAATACTCGAATCTCGAGGCGGCCCGCGTCCTCGACATGATCAAGGGCAGCTATCTATTCGAAGATGACGCCGAAGCGAATCATTCAAGACTCGGAGAGCCAGCGCGCATCGTTCAGCCGGCAGGGCGCGGCGTGGAAGGCCTGGGCGACGCTGCGCGATACCCTGCTGACGCAGATCAACTCCTCCGACCACAATCCCGCGGTGAAAGTCGAGCGCATCGCCCGCGGACTCCTGGGAGCTCGATACGCCGCAGATGCGAAGTACTTCGTGAAGGGAGGTCCCGAGAGCCACGGCCAGCACGGCTTCATCCTCTCCAATGCCAATTGGGACCCCTATCCGTTGGCGAATGAAGTCGAAGCGCTGGCCACCGCGCTCGCCAACATGGACGTGGCGGTCGTGCAGAGGATTTACCGCTTCAGCAGCCCCTTTTTCACGGTCGATCGCGCCCAAGGATGTGCTGACCCAGGAACGAGCTCGATGCCAGCGTGCAGTCCGACGTCGACGGCTACAATCCGAGCGCGATCTGGCAGGACATCCAGAATCTGACGCGCACGCTCACGCCGGAAGGCATTGCCTATCAGCAACGATGTGGAGGAGTTGCAGGCGCAAACGGTGCAGAAGGTGACGCGCGCGCGCCGAAGCCGTGGACGATACTCGCGCTGCTGCTGGGCGAAGATTTGCTCACCGCGACGTTTTGGATGGACGTGCGCCGCGCACAGTCGCCGGGACGCGACTTCGGCCGCGCGCCCACCGCCGCCTGGACTGCGTTCCGGCAAGCCGTTCCCTGGCAGAGAAGCCGCAAGACCGGCCGCACCGCCCGGTGGGCGACATCATCCACGACTTCATGACGGCACACCCGGCCGCCGAATTCCATGCACCGCTGGCGCGAGAAATCGACGGCGGCAAATGACGCATGCGCAAATGAGAGGCGAACACGTTCAATGAATACTTCAGACATGAAGATCCGAAGGCGCGGCGCGGCCGCGCCGCGATTGCGACGTCTGGCCATCGCGGGCGCCTCGATTCTCGCGCCCGGCGGCCGGGCGCAAGGCGATCTCGGCTATCACCCGATCGATCCCACCGAGGCCGGCAAGACGATCACACTGACCGGGCACGACCTGACCATCGATGAAGTGATCGCGGTCGCCCGCGGCGGCGCCAAGGTGCAGCTGAGCGCCGAGGCCAAGCAGCGCGAGGACGACAATTACGGGCTGCTGCTCGAGGCGCCGGCCGAAGGCGTGTCGGTGTACTGGTTCACGCGCGGCGCCGGCGCCGGCCGCGAGGTCAAGCAATTCGAGGGCGATCCGCTGTCGCCTGAGAACAAGGCCTTGCTGGAGAAGAAGATGCTGGCGTCGTTTCGCCGCGGCGCCGCCAACCCGCTGGAGGGCCCCGAGATCGGCGATGAAGCGCTGGTGCGCGCCGTGATGGTGGTCCGCGCCAACGCCATGACGTTCAATGCGCCGAGTCCGCAGCTCTCGCAGATGCTGATCGACCTGTTGAACAAGCGCGTGACGCCGGTGATGCAATCGCGCGGCACGGTGGGCGAGGGCGATCTGTCGGTGCTCAACAACATCGGCGCAACCATGGTCGGATCCGGCGATGCCTATTATCAAGGGAACGCGCATGCCGGCGGCCGATGCGCTGAAGGCGGCGGGCCTGACGCCGCTGCAACCCTTCGCCGCCGACGACAACGCGCTGACCAGCAGCAATGCCTATGCCACCGCGCGAGCCGTGTTCGTCGTCGCCGACGCGAAGCAGGCTCTTGCCTGGGCCGATCTCACCTATGCCATCGATCTGAATGGCATGAACAGCTCGGTCACGCCGCTTGAACTATCTGGTGCAGAGCGACCGGCCGTTCAAATGGCTGAATTGGGACGCCGAGCGCGTCAAGGAAATGATCAAGGGCAGCTATCTGTTCGAGCGATGACAAGGGCCGGATCATTCAGGACCCGGAGAGCCTGCGCGCCTCCTCGATCCGTCAAGCCTCCGCTTGGGCCATGTGGGCCATGCTGCGCGACGATGTGGTGACCCAGCTCAACTCGTCGGATCACAATCCGGCGATCCGCGTCGGCATCTCGCCCAAGGATTCCTGGGATCTGGACACGCCCGAAATGCTGCAAGTACTACGTGAAGGGCGGCAAGAACAGCCACGGCAAGCACGGCTTCATCTTCTCGAACGCCAATTGGGATCCCTATCCCGCTGTCCAACGATCTCGAGGCCTTCACGATCGCGCTCGCCAACATGGATATCGCCATCATGCTGCGCGCCGAACGGTTCGGCAGTGAGTTCTTCACCGGCGAGGGCTCGCAGAAAATCCTGGAAAGCTTCGGCGGCGGCTTTTTCGGCGGCGGCTTCGGCAACCACGAGACCTGGCAGCACATCCAGGCGCAGATCGTGCCCGTGCCGCCGGAAGGCTATGGCGGCAGCTCGGGTGTCGAGGAGCTGGAGGCGCAGTCGCTGCTCAAAGCCATCCGGGCCCAGACCGCGGTCGACGACACGTTCCGGCTGCTGGCGACCGATCTGCACAGCGGCACGCGTTGGCTGGATGTGCGCAAAATTCAGGACCCGAAGCGGCAATTTGGGCCGGCCCCGACCGCCGCTTGGCAGGCTTTCCGCAAGGTCGTGCCGCTGAAGGCGGATCCGGCGGCCCCGCCGCCGGCCCCGGGCGCGGTGGGAATCACGACGCTGGCGTTCCTGAAAAGCAATCCCGCCGGGCGTTTCTTCCCGTTGACCGAGCCTCATTGACCGCCGGGGACTACCCAGGGACTGAAGACGTTCACGCGCGCCGCCACGTATTCCTTCGTATCGCGCGAAACCACCGTGAGGCCATGATGCTGGGCCGTCGCCGCGATGATCAAGTCGGGTTGGGAGAATGTGTGTCCCGCCTTGCGGCCGTCCTCGACCAGGATCCGCCACTTGAGCATGACGTCTTCCGAAATCGGCAGTACGCGCTCTTCGAACATTGGCCGCACTTTGTGCGCCAGCCAGTCATTCAAATCGGATCGACGCGTCGCGTCCGGCAGCAGTTCGATGCCGAAACGGATTTCGGCGAACGTAACAACACTGACGAAGAGCCCTTCCAGGGGTTGCGAGCGTATGAATTCCGTGACTTTGGGTTCAGGCTTCGGCCTCCGAAGCTCGGAGATGATATTAGTATCAAGCAACCATCCCGTCACAGCGAGACATCGCGCACGGGTGGGTTGGTGCGCTGAGGCTGGATCTCGATCTCTCGGTAAGGCGACGACTGAATTGCGTCAATCAATGTCTGTCCGCTGTGACTTCCCTTGAGCCTGCGGAATTCCTCCGCGGCGACAACGACGACTTCGTCGCGCCCGTGTACCGTGACGTGCTGCGGTCCCTCGCTGCGGACCCTCCGCACAAGTTCGCTGAAGCGCGCCTTCGCATCTTGCAAAAGCCAATGCCCTGGGGAGCGCCTCTCTTTCCGAGTCGGTTTAGCAGGCTTTGACGGTGGCATATTGGATTTTGGAGATCTAGTCATCCTGACTAGAATATTGCAAACAGTCGCTTAATTCAAGGGATAAGTGTCCAGGACAGGCTCAAGCACCTCTTTCAAAGGCCCGAGCCACGGCTCGAAATTGCGCCACTGATCGATGCCTTCCTTGAAGATCGGCCGGCGCACCTGCTCCGAGCTTGCGGTGCGGATGCTGCGCTCGGTCTTGTAGAACTCCACGCATTGCGGCTCGAATTCGAGGCCGCAGAAATCGAGCATCCGCCGCACATTCGCCTCCAGATTCTCGACCACCTCTTCATGCTGCGACGCGCAGCACCTTGCCGCGGCAGCACCGAGTCCCAGTGCGCCATCAGTTCGACATAAGTGCGGTAGTAGCGGCCGATGTCCTCGAGGCCGTAGGTGAACTCCTGGCCCGCGGCGAACAGCTGCTTGAAGTTGCTGAAACAGCACGCCATGCGCGTTGCGCCGCGCATCGATGATCTTGGCGTTGGGCAAGATCAAGTGAATCAGCCCGATATGCCGGAAATTGTTCGGCATCTTGTCGATGAAGAACGCGGCTTGCCGGTCGCGGTACACCCGCGTGTCGTCGATGTATTTCTCGCCCAGCCGTCGGAAAGTCCTCGGGTGTCAGTCTCTGGCCAGCACACGCGGGTAGCGCGGATTCTCGGCTTCCGGCTCCCGCCCCTGCAGCTCCAGCACCATGCGCGGAATATCGGCCAGTTCCATCGTGCCCTCGACCTGCGAGTGCGAGGCCAGGATCTGCTCGAGCAGGGTGGAGCCGGAGCGGGGCAAGCCGACGATGAAGATCGGGCGCGGGATCCTGGCGAGCCCCATCCGCGCCGCGCTGCGAAGAATTCCTGCGTGCAGATCGCCTTCTGCAGGCGCGTGTTGCGCTCGATGGGCTCCGGGCGGTAGCGGCTCTGCGATTTCTTCAGCGCGTTGCCGCGCTCGTAGTAGCTGAAACGATTCGGCGAACTCGCCCGCGGTCCTCCAGCGCCTTGCCGAGCGCGAAGCACAGGTGATAGCGGTCGATCAGCGCGGTGGTCGGCGCCGCCTCTTCGGCGCGCATGCGCGCAATCTCCTCGGCCTCGAACCGATAAGTCTTGAGATTGGCGAGGCTCCAGTAGGCATCGCCGTAGGCGGGGCGGGCCGCAGCGGCGGCGCGGTAGGATTCGATGGCCTCCGCTGGCGTCCCAGCGCTTTGAGCGAATGCGCCACCGACAGATGCAGCTCTGCGGCAGGGCTGCCCGGCGGCGAGCCCGGCAGGAGTTCCCGATACATCTCGAGCGCCCGCTCATGCTCGCCGAGACCTACATTAGCCGTCGCGTAGGTGGTGCGATAAGCCCGATTCGCGGGATCGAGCTGCAGCAGCTTCTCGAGCTCCGCAATGGCTTGCACGTGCTTGTGGCGTCGAAGCAGCGCCATGGCGTAGTCGTAGCGGGCGGCCCGATAGTCCGGCGCCAGCTTGAGCACGGCCTCGAGCAGAATGTCCGCATCGTCGAGGACGTCGAGCGCAAGGCCGATCCGGGCGAGCAGGCGCATGGCCTCGACATGGTCGCCGTGCTTCAGAAGATAGGCTCGGACGATGTTTTCGGCCGGTATGAATTCGCCCTCGGAGAACAGGCCGGTCGCCGTGACGATCTCCGGCGGCAGTTTCTCGAGCGCGGCGACATGCCCGGCCGCCATCTCGGCATTCTCGGCCTGGCCGGTCATCCGATACAGCGACTGCAGCGTGCGCCAGCTGGCCGGCAGCGCCGGGTTGATGTTCACCGCGCCCAGGAAAGCGTCGATGGCGCGCGGCGCGTCGCGCAGGGCGACATAGCAATGGCCCGCGTTCCTGGTACAGGCGGCTGAATCCGGGGTGCAGCCTCTCGAGCTTCTCCAAGGTGGCAAGCGCGTCGGGAATCCTGTTCAGGTAGCGCTGGCTCACCGCAATCATGTAGAGCACGTCCCGGTTCTCCGGGACACGTCAGCGCCAAGGCCTCGGCGGCGCTCAGCGCCGCGGCGAATTGATTGCGCTCGAGAAGTCCGCGGATGCGCAGCACTTCTGCTTCGACGGGAGAGGCGGACGGTGCTGGGGAGGCTGCTGGCATTGCGTCGTATAAAAAAAGGCGGGCAAATGCCCGCCTTTGATTCTACCGCGTCGCACCGGGCGTTCGCGAACGCCGTGCTTCAGAACTTGTACCCGAACTTCACGCCGATGACCCGGGGCCGAAGCGCCGTCTGCGCAACTGCGAATTGCGCGGTGTTCGTGAACAGGCTGGTCTCCTTGTTGAACAGGTTCTGCGAGTACAGGTGCGCCGTCCAGGCATCCTTCGCCACGCCGAGGGACGCATCGAAGGTCGAGTACGCCGGGTTCTCGAAGCGCAGCAGGGTCGTGTTGATGCCGCTTGGCCGAGAGGGCAGGATCGTTGCCCGACTGGGTGTAGGAATGACCCGTGTGCTGGCCGCCGAACTGTACGAAGGCGTTGTAGCTGTTGACTGTCCAGTCGTAGCGCGCACGCAGGTTGAACTGAATGGGCGGCGAGTTGGCGCTCGGGCCGCCGGGCGGTCCGAATAGGTTGTTGATCGGCGTGCAATTCGTGCCAGTGTTGTACTGCACTTCTCGGTAATCGCCTTGCCGAAGTTCACGCTGGCCGGATTGGTGTCGATCAATTGCGGCGAGTTGGTCTGCACGCTCGAATTCCACGACGCCGCGCCCTGCACCGTGAGGCCTTGTGTGACGCGGGCCACGATGGAGGTCTCGACGCCGCGAATTCGGAAATCCTGACCGTTGGTGCCGAAGGAGAGATTGCCGGTCTCCCCCGGATCGAAGAAACCGATCTGCACGTTGTCCCAGTTCTCCTGGTAGACGGCGCCGTTCCATTGTACGTGATGGTCGAACCACTCCGTCTTCCAGCCGATCTCCTTGTTGGTCAGATCGTCGGAATGGTACTCGTTCGGTATGGCGAACTGGGGCTTGCCGTCCGGGCCGTCGATGAACGCGGCCGGCGCCGCCGTTGCGATTGAAGCCGCCCGGGCGGAACCCTTGCGACCAAGTCGCGTACAGCATCACGTCCGGCGTGACATGCCAGGTGATGTTCCCGCGGCTCTTGGTGCCGGATTCCATGAAACTGAGGTTCTTGGCGTTGAGATTGGTGGCATCGTTCAAGCATCCGCCGGCCGGGTCGCCCTGCTCGAAGCAGTAGAAGCTGCTGGTGACGCTGCCGGTGAAGGAGTTCTCGAATTGGTAATGCCGCGTGCCGGCGGTCACCGTCAGCACCTTCGGAATGATGTCGAAGTCGACCGACCCGAAGAACGCCGTCTGCTTGACCTCGCGCTGAGTGTCCTCGAAGAACGCGACGTTGTCGTTTTGAGCCCCGGGATTCTCGGTGGTCGCGCCCGGCACCGTGCCGACGTCCGACAAGCAACCCGTATTTCCCAGGGTGCCCGGAGCGCCGTTCGAGGTGCAAGCCGGAATGCTCTTGTACAACCAGTCGGTCTGGTCGAACAGCTTGTTCTGTTCGTAGAACGCGCCGACGATGCCGCGAATGCGCCAGTCGTCCGGCGTGCTGAGCGCGGATTTCGTTGCTCAGGTGCTCATTGCGCTCGGTCTCCTGCCAGGTCGAACTCGGCGAGAAGCAGGTCGATGTGAGGTTGGGATCGCCGTTGCCGCCGGGTTCGAACGGCATAGCCCGTTCCCGGGCCATAGCACTGATAGTAGTCGGCGAATACGCCGCGCGCATAGTTCGTGTAGTCGGCCACCTGATTGACGTGACGGACGAGATAGCCGCCCGTGTACACCGCTTCAGGTCGCCGACCTTGCCGTTCAAGGTCCAGGCCGTGTTCTCGAATCTGTCCTTGTCATAGGAATTGTTGAACAGAGTCACCTCGAGCGGCTGCAGGGGCACGCCGTCGGAGGAGTTGGGCATCTGGTAGAACACGCCCTCGGAGTCCATGTTCTGGTAGGACTGGCTCAGCGAGACATTCCAGTCTTCGTTGATCTGGTACAGCGCTTCGACGCGCGTGCCGGTGTAGGTGACGGGATTGATGGCCCTGGCCGGCGATGGCGTAGTTGTTGATCACCGGGGAGTCCGCGGGCACGCCGCCGCCGGGGTTGTTGCGCGTAGTAGATGCCGAGGTCGGTGTCCTTGCGGGTAAACGTTCCGGGCACGTTGTCGATGTAGCCGCCGCGGCGGTCGTTGTAGATCACCGCGCGAACCGCCAGCGTGTCGGCAATCAGCGGCACATTCAGCACCGCATTCAAGTCGCTGTTCGGGTCGCCGTGCGCGGTCGATGCCGTAGCCGGCTTCGACGTTGCCCTCGGTCACATCGAGCTTCGGCTTGTTGGTGATGTAGCGCACCACGCCGGCCTGGGCGCCGGCGCCGAACAGCGTGCCCTGCGGGCCTTCGAGAACTTCGATGCGCTCGAGATCGGCGGCATAGACGTCGAGGTTGCGCGCCGGGAGCTGGCCGGATTGCTCGTCCAGGTAGATGGCGACGTTCGGGAACGCCGCCGATGGTACCGCTCGACTGGCTGCCCGCCGCGCCGACGCTCAGGCCGCGCATGAAGATGTTGCCCTGGCCCGGGCCGTTGGATGCCACCGAGACATTGGGCAGGTATCGGACAAAGTCGTCGAAGGTCGTGACGCTGAGCTGCTTCAGCGTCTCCGCCGTCAGCGCCTGGATCGTGATGGGCACGTTTTGCACGTTTTCCGTGCGGCGCTGCGCCGTCACCGTGATCTCTTGGATCGAATCGGAGGCCTCGGTGTCGGTGGCGGTTGCCGCGTGGGCGAATCCTCCGGCCGAGCCGCTCAAAATCGCGGCAATCGCGTAGGACAACTTCTGATTTGAGTTCATGCTTCCATCCCTTCTCTTATAATTCGGTGTGAGCAAACACGCCAGTATTTCTAATTGATTCAGAGAATAGCATCGCCCGGCGCAAAGCGAAAGCAGCTATTTTGTTGTGGACAAGCATCGTCCGCATGCCGATTTTAGATTCGAGCTATGCGGAAATTCGATGTCAAGCATCTGATGCGCCGCCAAGCCGCGCCGGGAAACCGGGGGCGCGCAGCGGCGTTCCCACCGCGTCCTCCAGGAGCTTCACGATCATCGACGACCAGGCGCCGCCGCCGTACTTGGCGCGGCCCTCGATGAAGGTCTGCTCCATGACGCCCGCGAGCCGCAACAGGCACGCCGAAGCGGCGCCCGAACTCGACCGCGAATCCTGCATCCTTGCAGGCCAAATCCATAGTAAAACCAATATCATAGCTGCCATTCAGGATCACCTGGCTCTCGGTCTCGTGGACGAAGCTGTTGCCCGAGCTCGCGGCGATCGCCTCGAAGGCGGCGCGCAGGTCGACGCCGCCCTTGGCGCACAGCATCAGCGCCTCGCCGGCCGCGATCAGATGGATGAAGGCCAGCATGTTGGTCACCACCTTGGTGACCGCCGCCTGCTCGATGCCGCCCGAGGTGAATGACGCGTCCGCCCATGGCCTTGAGCGCCGCCTCGTGCAGCGCAAACACCTGTTGCGCGCCGCCAACTAGAACGGTGATGTCGCCGGTCTCCGGCGCGATGGACGCCGCCGGTCACGGGGCAGGCGAGGGTGGACACCCCGAGGTCTCGGGCCCGGTCGGCGAGGGCCTCGACCTCGGCGAAATCGTTGGTGCTCATCTCGATCCAGGTGCTGCCGGGGCGCATGGCCGGCAGTGCCTGCTCGAGGACGGCCGCGGTGGCCGCCGGGCGAGGGCAGACAGGTGATCAGGCAATCGCATGCGCGCGGCGAGCTCGGCGACGGATCCACCCAGCGCGCGCCGGCCGCCAGCACGGCGTCGGCCGCGCCTCGATGCAGGTCGTGGACGCCGAACTCGAAGCCCCCGCGGGCAAGTTGACGGCGAGGTGCCTGCCCAAGATGTCCCAAGTCCGACGAAGCCGTAGCGCAAATTCGATGTCCTCCATGGCGTCTCGAGCGGTGACTCAACCCAGCGGACGGTTCGATCATTTCCAGGTGCAGCGGACCGTCCTCGACATAGGCGTGGGCGAGCGCCACCGCCTCGTTGAGTTCGACGCCGAGCCCGGGCGCGGTCGGCGGAATCACATAGCCCTCCTCCCAGCGAATGGGCTTCTTCAGGATCTGCGCGTGGAATGCCGCCCCATTGCTGAATGCTTTCCAGAATCAGGAAATTCGGCGAGCAGGTCGCGATCTGAATATTGGCGGCGCCCACCACCGGACCGCAATACAGGTGCGGCGCGATCTGCGCGTAATGCACCTCCGCCAAGGCCGCCACTTTCTTCGCCTCGAGCAGGCCGCCGACCCTGCCCAAGATTCATCTGCAGGATGTTGGCCGCGCCGCTGGCGAGCACGCGGGCGAATTCGTACTTGGTGGTGAGCCGCTCGCCGGTGGCGATCGGAATGCTGGTGCCGCGCGCCACGATCGCCATTTGCTCCGGCATCTCGGGCGGTACCGGCTCCTCGAACCACAGCGGATCGTAGGGCTCGAGCTGCCTGCGCCAACCGAATGGCGCCCGAGGTGGTGAACTGGCCGTGAGTGCCGACCAGAAGATCGGCGCTGCACGCCGACGGCTTCGCGCACCAGGCGCACCAGGCGCACGGTGCGCTCGAGCTGCTTCCTGCGTGGGCTGCCGCGGATCGTACGCCGAGAAGCCGCCGGTGGGATCGAATTTGAGCCCGGTGAATCCTTGCTTCACGTACTCGGCGGCGCGCGCGGCCGAGCGGTCCGCATCGTGATAGAACTCATCGCCCTCGCCGTCGCGGCGGGATACAGATAGGTGTAGCTGCGCAGCCGCTCGTGCACCTTGCCGCCGAGCAGATTGTAGACCGGCTGCTCGACCGCCTTGCCGATGATGTCCCAGCAGGCCATTTCCAAGCCGCTGATGACGCCCATGAGCGACAGATCGGGGCGCAGGCTGAAGCCCGAGCCGTAGCTCTCGCGCCACAGCGATTCGATCTGGAAGGGATCGCGCCCGGCAAAGCGCCGCGCGAACACATCCTCGATCATCGTGGCCATGACCTTCGGACCGAAGGTGGCGGCATACACCTCGCCCACGCCCTCGATGCCGCAGGCGGTCTTGAGCTTCAAGAACACGAAGTAGCGGCCGCCGAAGCTCGGCGGCGGATTGCTCGACCAGGAATACTTTGACGCTGTCGAGTTTCATATGTTCTTCCCTTCCTAGGACATCATCCTGTCAAGATCAGATCGGCGGCTCTTCTGCGCCACCATGAGCGTGGGAGCATTGGTGTTGGCCGAGGTGACCGTCGGAAACACCGAGGCATCCACGACCCGCAGGCGCTCCATGCCGTGCACGCGCAAGCGAGGCGTCGACCACCGACTCGCCGGAGCGCCGGCCCATCCGGCAGGTGCCGACCGGGTGATACACCGTGCGCGCGCGCGCGCGAAAGTCGGCGACGAGATCGGCATCGCTCATGCGCCAGCAGGTCGGGCGCGAGGGGCTCGCGGATCGAGACTCCGGATCGCCCGCGTGCGCGCGATCGCCTGCATCAGCCGCCCGCCGTGCTCCGACGTCCGCGACGTCCTTTTCGGTGGAGAGATAATTCGGCGCGATGGCGGGGCGCGCGCGAAAATCGGCGCTCGCGATGATCGATGCGGCCCGTGCTGGTCGGCCGCGTCGGCTGGAAGCACAGATAGAAACCGGAAAATGCGTCCACCTCGATGCGCGTGCGCGTCGCATCGCCCGCACCGTAGGTCACCGGATTGAAGTACAGCTGCACGTCGGGACGGGAGCCTCGCGGATTGGCGCGCACGAATCCGCCGAATTGATTGACGCTCAAGGCTCAACGGGCCGCGCCGGCGCGAGGAGGTAGCGCAGCCCCGCGATCGATTGGCCGATCGCGCGAATGCAGCTCGTCGTTCAAGGTCGGGCGCGTCGCCTTGAATGAATACACGACCGCCAGAGTGATCCTGCAGATTCCCGCCGACCGCGGGATTGTCGAGCAGCGGCGTCGATGCCGTGCCGCGGACCAGCGTCTCGGCCGGGCCCGATCCCGGAAAGCTGCAGCAGTTGCGGCGAATTCACCGGCCCCGCGCACAGGATCACTTCGCGGTCGGCCGCGGCGATAGCAGCGCTCGTTGCCGCGGACGTATTCCACGCCGACCGCGCCGCGCCCTCGCAGCGGATCTTGCTCACCCAGGCGCCGGTCTCGAGCTTCACATTGCTGCGCTTCAGCGCCGGGCGCAGGAACGCATCCGCGGCCGACCAGCGCGGCCGTCGCGAATGGTCACCTGATAGCAGCCGAAGCCTTCCGGGTGCGGGCCGTTGAAATCATCCGTGACCAGGCAGCCCCAGTTCGGCCGCGGCGTCCGAGCCAGTTCCTGCCGCATCGGATGCAGGAACGGGGTCACGTCCTTGACGTCGAGCGGTCCGTCGCCGCTGAGCGCGGCCCGCCGGCATCGACGCGACGCTCGGATCTTTCGAAGTAGGGACGCACATCGTCCCAGCCCCAGCCGACATTGCCCATGCTCGCGCCAGTCATCGAAATCCTGCCGGCATGCCGCGGCAGTAGACCAGGGCGTTGATGGAGCTCGAGCCGCCGACCACGCGGCCGCGCGGCCAGTACATGCTGCGGCCGTTGAGGCCCGGGCTGGAGCGGCCTGATATTTCCAATTGACGCGGGATCGGCGAAGGTGACGCCGTAGCCGATCGGCGTCTTGATCCAGAAGCGCGCGATCCGAGCCGCCGGCCTCGAGAACCAGCACGCGATCGCGCCCGCTGGCGGACAGGCGATCGGCCAGCACGCAGCCCGCGGTGCCCGCGCCGATGATGATGTAGTCGAAGCTCTCCACGCGGGGCGAGCTTAATCCTTTCGGGCTGCGCGCGCTATGCCATTTCCCGATTCGCCCATGTCATTTTTAGGCGCGCCAAGCGGCAGCTCGCGCCCGTGGCGGCCGGCCCAAGGGGCCGTCGCATCTCGCGGTCGAACCCTGTATGGTGCGAAAGGCCAATACATACAGGGTGTCCAGACTTGAGCAGCACCGCCATTGACCTTCCGCAAGCCCGGCGCCCGTCCTCGATCCAGCGCTGGTATGTGCTGATCCTGACTTGCCTCATCTACGCCATCAACATCGCCGACCGTTATGTCGTGTCCACGGTGCTCGAGCCCATCCGGCTCGGAGTTGCACCTGAACGACAACGGCGTGGCGTTTCTCACCGGCGCGCCGCTCGCGTTCTTCTATGTCACCTTCGGCATTCGCGATTTCATGGCTCGCCGACCGGATCCAACCGGCGCAACATCCTCGCGGCCTCGCTGATCATCTGGTCGGCGTTCACCGCGCTCTGCGGGCTCTCGCGCAATTATCTGGAATTCTTGCTCGGGCGCGTCGGCGTCGGCGTCGGCGAGGCCGGCGGCACGCCGCCCTCCACCGCCATCGTCTCGGATTACTTTCCGGCCGGACCGCCGGCCCGATGGCGATGACCGTGCTGGCGCTCGGGCGCGCCGATCGGCGCCTGGCTGGGCGCCAACTTCGCGGGCGCGGTCGCGCATGCCTATTACCTGGCGCGCCGCGTTCATCGCGCTCGGCGTGCCCGGCCTCGTGGTCGGCGTCATCGTCTATTTGACCGTGCGCGAACCGGCGCCGCGGCCGCCTCGATGCGATGCGTCGATGAGATCAAGCCCACGCTTGTGGCAATCGCTGCGATTTCTGTGGCAACAAAAGGCCGCCTTTCACGTGGTCATGGGCGGCGGATTGTGCGCGCTCTGGGGATGGGGCCTGATCTGGTGGACGCCCACCTTTCTGCAGCGCGCCTACAATCTCGACGTGGGCCAGGCGGGCGCGGTCACGGGCAACATCCATCTCTCGGGCGGCTCGCTCGCGACCGTCGGCACGGCCTGGCTCCTGTCGCGGCCCTCCATGGCCGATCCGCGGCGCGTCGTCTGGCTGCTGGCCGGCGGGCATCGGCCTCGCCACCATCCCCTCGATCATCGCCTACTGGACCCATTCGCTGTGGCTCTGCAAGCTGATGTTCTGGATGTTCATTCCCGGCCATCTATTTCTACATCGGCCCCTGTTTCGGCTTGCTCAACAATCTCGCGCCCTGCCACATGCGCAACATGTTCATCGCGATATCGCTGCTGGTCGCCAATATCTTGAATCTCATCGTCGCGCCGCTGGGGGTGGGCGCGCTGAGCGACTGGTTCGCCGGCACCCACGCGACCGATGCCGCCTCGCTGCGCTGCGGCCTTGCTGGTTCTCGCGCCCACGCGGATTCTGGGCGGCGTATCATCTGTAGCTCGCGTCGCGGACCATCATCGCGGATCAGAAGCGCGCCATCGGCTACACCAAGTCCTGGTCGCCCTGTGAGATCATGGGCAAGACCCCATCGATCGCCGCTGGCTGCCCTTGAATGCGCTGCGCGCCTTCGAGGGCGTCGCCAAGCACTCGAGCTTCACCGCCGCGGCGAATGCGCTGCTGATTTCGCAGAGCGCGCTGTCGCGCCACGTGATCGCGCTCGAGAAACTGATCGGCGCGCAATTGTTCGAGCGCAAGCCCGCATGCGCTGGTGCTGACCAAGGCGGGCCAGCATCTGCTGCCGGCGGTGATGAAATCCTTCGACCGGCTGGAATACGCGCTCGACGACATCCGCAACGACGGCGCCAGCGCGCTTGCGGACGCTGCGCGTGCAGATGCCGCCGAGTTTCGCGGCGCATCTCGCGGTGCCCATCCTGCGCGACTTCCGCCGTGCGGCGCCGGATGTGGAAATCGATCTGGTGAGCCCCTACGGCGTCGGACCGCCGCCCAACGACGTCGACGTGGCGGTGGTGTACTCGAAGCCCACGGTGACCGATCTGGTGACGCGATCTGCTGTGGCCGGTGCGCTTGAGCCTGCTCTGTCATCCGAGCGTGGCCGCGCGCCATGAGGGCAAGAGTCTGGCCGAGTTCATCGAAGCGAACGAGCTGGTGCACGTGCGCATCTCCGATCTGCCGCGGCATCATCTGTGGACGCAATTCGCGCGCCACGCGGGACTCGACGCTCGCTGAACGTCGAGCGCGGATTGGTGTTCGATACCGCGCTGCTCGCCGTGCAGTATGCGCTGAGCGGCGAGGGCGTCGCGCTCTCGACAACTATCTGTTCGGCGACTACATCCGCTCCGGCCGGCTGGTCAAGCCCTTCGACGACATCCTCGACGACGGCTTCGGCTACTACCTGATCACCCACCCGGAGGGCCTTGAGCGATACGGCCATCGCGCTGTTCCGCTCCTGGCTGATCGAGCGCTTCGGAACCGGCGGCGGCGCCGCTCAGCGAATCTGCATCTAGCGGTCTCGAATGAATAAGCCCTTCTTCGCGCGTCACCTCAACGAATCACATCACCGATGAACTCGGAGATTCTATGAAAAGCCACGCGAAAGTAGTGGTTATCGGCGGCGGCGTGGTCGGCGCCAGCGTCCTGTACCACCTGACCAAGGCCGGATGGAAGGACGTGCTCCTGATCGAGCGCGCCGAATTGACCTCGGGCTCGACCTGGCACGCGGCGGGCGGCATGCACACCGTCAACGGCGATCCCAACGTCGCCAAGCTGCAGCAATACACCATCGAGCTCTACAAGGAAATCGAGCAGATCTCGGGACAGTCCTGCGGCGTGCACATCACCGGCGGCATCATGCTCGCCGGCACGCGCGAGCGGCTCGACTGGCTGAAGATGGCCAAGGCGCGCGGCCGCTATCTCGGCATGGACCTGGAAATCATCTCGGTCGAGGAAGCGGCGAAACTGTTTCCGCTGATGGACAAGACGCATTTCAAGGGCGCGATGTACGACCCCATCGAAGGCCATGTCGATCCCTACGGCGTGACCCACGCCTATGCGAAATCGGCGCAGATCGGCGGCGCGGAGATCGTGCGCCACACGCGCGTCACGGATCTTAAGCCGCGCCCCGACGGCTCGTGGGATGTGATCACCGATCAGGGCAATGTGCACGCCGAGCATGTCGTGAATGCCGGGGGACTGTGGGCGCGCGAGGTGGGCCGCATGGTCGGCATCGAGCTGCCCATCCTGGCGATGGAGCATCAATATCTCATCACCGGCGACATGCCGGAATTGGCCGGCAAGAAGGAACAGCTGCACGCCATCGATTTCGAAGGCGAAATCTATCATCCGCCAGGAGCGCGGCGGCATGCTCATGGGCACCTACGAGCGGGCCGGAGTGCCCTGGTCGCCGGTGACGACCCCCTGGGATTTCGGACAGGATCTGCTGCCCAACGATCTGGAGCGCATCGCGCCGAGCCTCGAGGTCGGATTCGCGCATTTCCCGGCGCTGGGCGCCGCCGGCATCAAGAAGGTGGTGAACGGACCGTTCACCTTTGCTCCGGACGGCAAGTTGATCTTTGACGCGAGACGCTCGCTTTGGGCGGCGGGACGTTCCTATCCGAACTTCTGCTTGGCGGCGCCTTCGCGTCCGCGCAAACGAGCGACACGCTAACGATCGCTTACAACGTCAATCTTCCGTCGTTCGATCCGACCGTTGGACCCTCCGCGGTCAATCCGACCATTCAGGCGATCTATAGGGCGATCTACGATCAATACGTCGACCAATCCCGACCTTTCTTTCGCGCCCGGGCTTCTGTCCAATGGGGCTGGAACGACGACAAGACCAAGGCCTGGATGGACGTGCGCGAAGGGGTCGTCTGGCACGACGGTTCGCCGTTTACGCCCGCTGACGTCGTTTGGTCGCTGGAGCGCGCGGGCGACCCGAAGACCGGCGATCCGATTCAATCGTGTGGGGTGGTCTCGGCAATTACCAGATCGACGGCAATCGCATCACCGCCGACGTCAAGCAGTTCGACCCCACGGTCTTCAAATGGATGGCGTTCCTGACCGGCTACATTTTGCCTAAGGCCTATTATGAGAAGGTGGGCGCGGAAGGGTTCGAGAAAAAGCCTGTCGGCGCCGGCCCCTACATGGTGGACGAGTACCAGGGCAATGCGTTCCTCCGCCTGAAACGAAACGAGAACCTTTCGGGCCCAAAGGGCGCATTCGACACGGTGATATTCAAGTTCGTGCCGGATGGCACCAGCCGTGTGGCGGAGATCGAAAGCGGCTCCGCCGACGTGACGCTCGAGATCCCATACGAGGAGTACGATCGCCTCAGGGTGAAGCCGGGCCTGGCGGGCGTATGTGAGCCGGTGTCGGACATCGGCATGATCTTCATTACCAATGTCGAAAAAGAAATGCTCGACGAGAATGTGCGCCTCGCGGCAATCCATGCCATCGACAAGGACCTTATCGCCAAGAAACTGCTGCGCGGCTACGCGACGCCTATCGCTACGCTGGAAGCGCCGGGCTACGAGGCGTTCGATCCCTCGATCAAAGTGCCGTATGACCCGGAGCTGGCGAAGTCGCTTCTCGCCAAGAGCGGCTACTCGCCGGAAAAGCCGGTCAAGTTCAAGATCCAAACGACGCGCGGCTTCAAGCCGAAAGATTACGAAATGATCCAGGCGATCGTCGGGATGTGGCGCAAGGTCGGAATCGACGCCGAGATCGAGGTTTACGAGATCGCCAAGGACTATGAGCTGCGCGCTGGCCACAAGCTCGATCCGATGGCCTCTACAATTGGGGCAACGCGATCGGCGACCCGTCCACCTCGACGGGATTTGCGATGTTCTCGCCTTCGCCGCACTCGGCCTGGAAGTCGAAGGATCTCGACGACATGATCGGGCCATTGTGGGGAGAGAAGGACGAAGCAAAGCGCATCGCCGGGTGGAAGGCCGTCGACAAATATATCGCCGAAAAAGGCTATGTGATTCCGCTCGTGCAATACTCCCAGCCCATCGTTTACAAGGCATCACTAAAGGTGATCCCAAATGCGACCGGTGCGCTGCAGCCGACATTGGTGTCCAAGGCCTGAGCCGAGTAGGGGGTGCGGAACAGCCGGGTTCGTCCGCGCCCTCTTTTGTCCCCGCGCCGCGCGCGCATCTATGACGTCGGTCGCCGTCCAGCGCCTGATCATGGCCGCCGTCACATTGCTGGGCGTGGCGATCATCGTGTTTGTGCTACTGCGAGTCGCGCCCGGCGACCCCATCGCGATGATGATCTCGCCCGGCGCGACGCTCGCCGACATTGCGGCGCTACGGGCTCATTACGGACTGGATACGAGCCTGCCCACGCAGTTTTTCGTCTGGCTGCAGGACATACTGCGCGGAGATTTCGGCACGTCCATTTCCCTTCATCGCAACGTGCTGGGGATTATGGCCGAACGATTGCCTGCGACTCTTGAACTCGCCTTCGCATCATTGGCTTTCGCTGCGCTGCTCGGCGGGGCGGTCGCGGTTTTCGCAACGCTGGTGAGCGATTGGACCGCCGCGCCGTTGATCGATGGGGTCAACGGCCTGTTTCTCGCGGTGCCAGATTTCATCTGGGCGTTTGCGCTGGTGCTTCTGTTCGGCGTGTTCCTTCCCGTGCTGCCTCTGTCGGGCCGAATCGATCCTAGCCTCGACGAGCGCTTTGTCACCCCGTTCTACCTGCTCGAGAGCCTCGCCATGTTGCGGTTCGCCGCCGCCGCTGATGTCTTGCGGCACATGGTGATGCCGATGCTTGCGCTTGGCCTGCCGCTCGCCGCGATCATCACCCGCGTCCTCAAGGAATCTTTGCGAGAGGCGATGGTGCAGGATTACGTCCTGCTCGCACGGCTGAAGGGCCTGTCCCGACTGCGGCTCGTGTTGCAGGAGGCCCTACGAAACGCGGTTGCGCCGACCCTTGCTCTGACTGGCGTGCAGTTCACGTTCCTGATCGGCGGCACAGTCATCGTCGAGCGCATCTTCGCTTATCCCGGCATCGGAAACATGGCGGTGGATGCGGTTATCAATCGTGACCTGCCGCTGATCCAAGGACTGACGCTGGTGTTCGGTGCCTTGTTCATTGTCGTGAACATGGCTGTCGATCTGCTTGTCGTGGCGACCAACCCGAGATTGCGCAATGGATAACGCTCGGGCGACTGGCGGATGAGCGAGGCTGTTCCGCGCTGGATCAGCGAGACCCTGCGCGCTTGCATTCGTGACCCCAAGGTCGTCGCCGGCGGCGGCTTCATCCTGTTCCTCCTCGTACTCGCCATCGGCGCGCCTGATCTCTCCCCGAAGGATCCCCTCGAGCAGAACTTGATCCTCGGCGTGACGCCGCCGCACGGCTTTGCGGGCGCGGAACCCGGCTACCTCCTCGGCACGGACGATCTCGGCCGTGACGTCCTCTCACGCCTGATCTGGGGTTCACGGGTGGCGCTTACAGTCGCATTCGTCGCCGCAACTCTCGCGGCGGCTCTGGGCGCCGCGCTCGGCTTGCTTGCAGGTTGGTATCGCGGCTGGGTGGACGCCATCATCTCTCGTCTCGTCGAAATCTGGATGGCGTTCCCGCCGGTGCTGCTGTCGATCCTGCTGGTCGCAGTGTTCGGCGCAGGCGTCGGATCAGTCATCGCGGCTATCGCCATCATCGATTGGACGCGGTTCTGTCGCGTGATACGCGCGGAGACGATGGGTCAGGCGAAGAGCGATTACGTCACGGCCGCGCGCGCGATCGGCTTTTCGCCAATGGAGGTATTGATCCGCGAGATTCTTCCCAACGTGATGCCGGTTCTGATTGCGCTGATCAGCCTGGAAATGGGCATCGCCGTCATCGTCGAGGCGATCCTCTCCTTCGTCGGGCTCTCCGTGTCCTCCGATGTGCCGACTTGGGGCGGAATGATCGCTCAGGGGCGGCAGATACTGCATCAGGGCTGGTGGGTTCTTGCTGCGCCGCTGATAGCGCTGTTTCTCACCGTGCTCGCATTCAACCTGCTCGGCGAGGGCCTGCGCCGTTCGCTCGATCCGGTCATGCGCCGATGAACCCGCCGGTTCTTGCCCTCTCGAACTTGAGCGCAGTCTCCGACCACGACCGCGCGATTCTGCGGGATGTCTCGCTGGAAGTCGCCCGCGGCGAAACGTGCGGTCTTGTCGGCGAGAGCGGCGCCGGCAAGTCGACCGTCGCAAAGGCGATCCTGGGCATTCTGCCGCGCACTGTCCGCGTGACGGCCGGCGAGGTGAAATTCGAGGGCGCGGATCTCCTGAAGATTAAAGCTGGCCCGCTGCGCCGGCTGATCGGCGAGCGCATCGCACTGATCCCGCAAGACCCCATGACCGCGCTCAACCCCGCGCGGCGGATCGAAGCGCAAATGACGGACGGCCCGAGGCTTTGGCGTGGTCTCGATAAGACGGCGGCGCGTGCGCTCGCGCTCAGACTGCTGGACGAGGTCCATATTCGCGACCCCGACCGCGTGCTGAGCAGCTTTCCCCATGAGCTCTCCGGCGGCATGCGACAACGCGTACTGATCGCCGCCGCATTCGCGCTTGAACCACGATTGATCGTGGCGGACGAACCGACCACGGCGCTCGACGTCACCGTGCAGAAGCAAATCCTGCGGCTGATCCGCAATATGCAAAGCGCCCATGGCACTTCGGTGGTCTTCGTCACGCACGATCTCGGGGTCGTCGCGCAGATCTGCGACCACGTCACGCTGCTGTTTGCCGGACGGGTGATCGAGGCCGGCCCCACTTCCCAGCTGCTGGACAGGCCGGCGCATCCCTATACGCGCGCACTCCTGGACGCTTGCCCGCGTTACGATCGGCCGAATGCGGGCCTGCGCCCGATTCCCGAAAGCGTGATCGCCGATTTATACGCCGAGCTTGGCCAGAGCGGCGCGACGCCGTGAGCAACGACCTTTTGATCGCACGAGACCTCGAAGTCGCTTTCGGAGCCGGCGCCAGCCTGTTCGGCCGCGCGAAGTCCCCCGTGAAGGTGCTGCACGGCGTGACGATCCGGATCGGTCGCGGTGAGACCGTCGGTATCGTCGGCGAAAGCGGGTCCGGCAAGACGACCTTAGGGCGAGCGTTGTTACGCCTGATCGACGTCGCGTCGGGGACGATTCAGTTCGACGGTCTGGATATTACAAGGTTGCCGGAGGCGGCCATGCGCCCAATCCGGCGGCGCATACAGCTCATCTTCCAGGATCCGATGGCTTCGCTCAATCCCCGCCACACGATCCGACGCATCGTTCTGGAGCCGATGCTGTTCCACCATGTCGCGGCGAACGAAGCCGACGCCGAGGAGCGGGCGCGAAAGATCTTCGCCCGCTTCAGCCTTCCCTCCACCTGCCTCGACCGCTATCCGCACGAGCTTTCCGGCGGGCAGCGGCAACGTGTGGGCATCGCACGCGTCGCGCTGCTCGCGCCCGATTTCGTGCTCGCTGACGAGATCGTTTCCGGGCTCGACGTCTCGACGCAGGCCCAGGACTTTCTCAACCTGCTGAAGGGGTCGTCGCGCGACCTCGGCCTTTCCATGGCCTTCATCAGCCACGACCTCTCCGTCATCCGCGCAGTGTGCGACCGGGTCTATGTGCTGCACAGCGGGCGGATCGTCGAAGAGGGACCGTGCGACCATGTCTTCGCCGCTCCGAAGGACGCGTATACCCGCGCGCTTCTGGATGCCATTCCCTTGCCGAGGATTGACCCGAGTGGCTCGGCCCGACAACCCACGCCGAGAGCATCGGGGAATTGGACGGCACGAAATAGGTCGGTGCCGCCTGAAGTGAAGAAAAGAAGGAAAGTATTTCGAAGGGAAAATCCCTAAACTCGAGCTTCGTCGTCCCTCTTGGTGGCCCAGCCAACCCGGAAGATCTGCCGGGATGCGTGGATAGTTTGCCCGATTGCCGCTGCGTTGAACGGAGTTCGGCCGCTGCGATCGAACTCAAGCATGCCCCAATCCTTCCGCCCTAGGTCCTAATCTTGGGTTGGGATCGGTGGGTTCGCCTAGGCAATCGCCGCCCAAGAGGCGCTCACATCGGAAAGGCGCGCTGCCCGCTCTGGATCGTGATCGATTTCAGTTCGGTCATCTCCTCCATCGAGAAACGCCGCCTCGCGGCCGAAGCCACTATTCTTGACGCCGCCGACGCGCCTCGCCTCATCCGACACCGCAGAATCGTTGAGATGCACCATGCCGGAGTCCAGGCTGAAGGCGAGTTCCATCGCTTTCTGCATGTCGTTGGTGATCACGCCAGCAGATAACCCGTAATCGGTGTCGTTGGCGATATCGAGCGCTTCCTTGTGGTCCCGAACCTTGATTATCGATGTGATGGGCCGAAGCTCTCCTCTCGGAAGATGCGCATCTCCCTGGTCACGCCGCTCAGCACCGTCGGCCAATAGTACTGCGCCTCATGTGTGGCCCCGTACAACAATTTCGCTCCTTTGCCAACGGCATCCTCGACATGGCCGTTGATCATGGTGCATTGAGTCCCCCGGATCAGAGGGCCGATGACGGTGTCAGGCTCACGCGGATCGCCGATCTTCAAGCTTTTAGACCGCGACAAAACGCTCGCAGAACGCGTCGAAAATCGGCTCTTCGACCAGAATGCGGTAGTTGGCCATGCAGACCTGACCCTGATGGAAGAAGATGCCGAACGCGGCGGCGCGCACGGCGTAATCGACATCCGCGTCGCCGAGAACGATCAGCGGGCCCTTTCCGCCGATTTCGAGCGTGAAGCGTTTCAGTGTCTTTGCGGCTTCGACCGCGAGATGTCGCCCGGTCTGCGTGGAGCCCGTGAACGTGATCATCCGCACGCGGGCCTCTGCGAAAATGGCCGCGCCAACCTCCGACGCGAGCCCCGGCACGACGCTGAGGAGGCCCGGCGGCATACCCGCTTCGTCGAACACCTCGGCGATCTTGAGCCCTGTCACAGGCGTAAGTTCCGACGGCTTCAGAATAAAGCCATTGCCTGCGGCGAGCGCCAAGACCACCTTCTTCATGGCTAGGAGAAATGGCGCGTTGAACGGTGCGATGCCAGCGATTACTCCGAGCGGCTGGCGCACTGTAAAGCCGAACTGGCCGGGCGCGGTGAGCGGCATCGTTTCTCCAGGCGACCTTCGCATTTCGGCGGCGGCGGTCCGCAAGAGGTCGAAGCAATAGCCGACCTCGAAGCCAGCCTTGCCGGCGATGGATCCGGACTCCTGAATAAGGACGTCGACGATTTCGTTCGTTTTGGCCGCCAGCGCGTCGGCGGCACGGAAGAATATCGCCTCGCGCCCGGACACTGGTGTCGCCGCCCAGGCCTTGTAAGCGCCATGGGCCGCCGAGATGGCGAGTTCGGTTTCCGCCGCTCCAGCTTGCTGTACCTTGGCGAACAATTCCCCTGTCGCGGGATTCCTGCTCTCAGCGGCTTCGTTGCGCGAGGAGCGGATCCATTTTCCGCCGACATAGAGATTGTAGTTCGGTATGCCATCAATCAGTTCGAAGGCGGCGGACATTCAAATCTCCTCGATACGAGTTCGTGCCGCGAACTCGCGGCCGGACGACGAGCGCGTCCGTTGCGGACGACCGGGCGGTCTCCCGCCAAAGCCGAGCCCGACGGCCTTGGTCTCAGTGCAACGCTCCATGAGTTCCTCGCCCATTTCGGTGGCCCGGCCGGATTGTTTGTAGCCGCCGTTATGATGGCGTGCAAGATTAGAGCTGGCTCGACAGCGTCTCGTCTGGTCACTCGGCAACCCCATCGTGAGCAGCGTGGCGGATCCTTTAGTGCCGTCCATCTCGAAGCGGCCGCCAAAAGGCTGCATGGCCGTATCGAAACTCGCTCAGCGACGGCTGCTTTCGATCCACCGCAGCGACCGCTTGCCCACTAAATCCCAAGCATAGCTAGGTCGTATCCTCATGAAGAAAATCGGCTTTCTATCGTTCGGCCACTGGACACCCTCGCCGCAATCGCAGACACGGTCGGCGTCCGACGCGCTGTTGCAGTCCATCGAACTAGCCGTCGCCGCCGAGCAAACATCTGTGACAAGCTCGCGAACCAGGTCGTGGGTTACGCATGTCTCGTCGGAGGCATGCGACCGGTGTACGGCGGACAGGCGCGCACCAACGCCAACCCTCCCGCTCTGCCCATGACGCCGGATCTGGTGACGGACATCGCCAGCGTCAGCAAGACTATGACCGCCACCGCCATTTTGCAGCTTCTTGCAAAGGACGGACTTCCGATAACCGCCAAGATCTCGCCCTATGTCTATCCCGATTGGACCCAGGGCGCGAACATCAACCAACTGACCTTCCAGGAGCTGCTTGCCCACACCTCGGGTTTTGGCCAGCTGCCGGGAAATGCCTGCGGCAAGGACATCACCTACTCCGCCCTCGAGACCATCGTCGCCGGCGGAGTCACCGCTGCCGACATCGGTAAGCCTCAATATGGAAACTGTAACTTCGCACTCCTGCGCGAGTTGATGCCTGCGTTACAGGGCAAGCCGCTCACAGGTTACGCCAATGGACTGGCGCGCGCCCAGCAAAGCTCCGCCATGTACGTCAGTTACATGAACGCGAACGTCTTTCTGCCGGTTGGCGTCGGCGCTAGCGCGTGCAAGCCGCCGCCAGGAACCAACGACATCCTTTCCTACACCAATCCGGCCGGAGCAACTGCAGGCGACGATTGGGGCGATTGGTCGCTGCAATGCGGCAGCGGCGGCTGGGTGCTCAGCGCCAATCAGATATTCGATGTGGTCAATAACCTTTCTACATCAAACACCCTGCTGACCTCCGCTGAAAAGAAACAGATGTTCAGCGACTGCCTCGGCTGGGACTGCGCCGTCCGTTCCGACTGCCCTGACCCCTACGTCTGCAAGAACGGCGATCTGAACAACGGCGCGGGCATCGCCGTTTGGACCTACGCCGGCGTCCTTAAGTGCAATGTCCCGGTCGTCGTGGTGGTGAACTCCCCGCTGCCATCACCATACCCAGGCGGCGAAGACATCATCGGCTTGGTCAAGGACGCGTACAACGCATCCACCGTCCCCGGTACTGGGAGTGCGTGCCCATGATATGGCCGCGAAGCCGCGCCCCCGTCCACGGTCGCGATCCGCGATGTCCGCTGCACGTCGACCTCCGCCGTCTGCTGGGCGCAGATAGTGTTGAAGAACTCGGAAATTGAGCAACTGCGGAAATTGCGTTTTCGCGCGCGCCGCATCATCTCGGCCAATAGTCCTTACGCTAGGGCATATGGAAGGTCACTGGCGCCAAAACGTGTCCGTCCGCCGAACCCCTAAGGAATTTTTCATCGAGGCTGCCAGCGGCCTTCTAAATTGTGATCGACGCGAAAAATCGAGTTTTTCAACATCGGGTAATGGGCGGGAGCTCTTCCACGAAGGCCGCTACGATCGGCCCGTCATTGGAAGAGGAGACCCGACATGGATTATTTCGCTGGCCTCGATATCTCGATGAACGAGACCCACATCTGCGTTGTCGACCGTGAAGGCGCGGTCATTCACGAGGGCAAGTCGGCGTCGACGGCGGAGGCGATCGCGAACGAGTTGGCGAAGGCGCCGAGCTGTCGTCGCATCGTCCAGCGAGGGGGTGGCCGGTCTTTCCGCCGCCATGCGGGGCCTTATCTCCGCGCGCACCGCGGTTATGACAGCGGTCGCCGCGATCGACGCGGACATCAGGCGGATGACGAAAGCTTCCGAAGCCTGTCGCCGGCTCATGACGATCCCAGGCGTCGGTCAACTGACGGCAATCGCCTTTATGGCCGCGATCGATGACCCGTCTCGCATACGACGATCGCGAGATGTCGGCGCCTATCTGGGCCTGGTTCCAAAACGCTATCAGTCAGGAGAAGTCGACTACGTCGGCGGCATCTCGAAATGCGGCGACCGCCGGGTGCGGACCCTACTGTACGAGGCGGCAAACGTCATGCTGACCCGCTACAAGGGCCAGCTCAAGCTCAAGGACTGGGCATTCGGGATCGCCAGGCGATCAAGCATGCGCAAGGCGCGCATCGCTCTCGCCCGCCGCCTCGCGATCATCATGCACGCCATGCTGCGGGATGGAACCGAGTTCCTCGCGGCGTAAGCATGGCCATCAACTGAGACAGGAGACCGTATCGAGCTCCCGCAAGGAGCGACGCCCGAGGGAGGGAGCAGACGACGGCGCGGATTTTGTTGCAAGGGTTAACCAAAGCCCGACTGCGTTTTCAACCTAGCCGCCCTGCACCCAGCTTACCCCATCAAGCGCCAACCGAGCGCGCAGAGAACACAGGCATCCCAAGGCGTCGAAAATCAGGAAGAGCCTCCCCCTTGATGATGTGGACGGCCCCACCGTGCGGGCATCTAAGTGCCGAAAGGTGGTCGCTGGAGCGCCACCAAGAGGCAGGCGGTCCATGCGGAAATATATCCGAACTGGCGTCGACATCGCCAAGAATTCCTTTCCAGTCCACGCGCTGGAGAGCGAAGATTGTTCCGCCACGAAACGCAAACTGAGCCGTTCCGGGATCGTCAAATACCTCGCCGCCGTCGAGCCGTGCGCGATCGGCATGGAGGCTTGCGGCTCGGCGCATTAATGGGCGCGGCAGTTTCGCGCGATGGGCCACGAGGTGAAACTCACGCCGCCGATTTACGTGAAAGCCTATGTCAAACGCGGCAAGAATGACGCGGCGGATGCGGCGGCGATCTGCGAGGCGATGTCTCGGCCGAACATGCGTTTCGTCGCCGTCAAGAGCGAGGACCAACAGGCCACACTGATGGCGCACAAGACCCGCGAGCTGCTGATCAAGCAGCGCACGATGAGCGTGAACGCCTTACGCGGTCATCTCGCGGAATTCGGTGTCATCGCCGCCAAAGGGATCGGCCACGTCGAGGAACTCATCGAGAGAGCGGCCGCCGCCGACCTTCCGGCGATGGTCCAGGCGACGCTCGGGGTTCTGCTTGCGCAATTGCGGTCACTCGACGCGGCGATCGACGAGCTCGAGCGCGCAATCGCCGCCGACCATCGACGCGATCCGGTCAGCCGGCTGGCAGCGAGCGTCCCCGGCGTCGGCGCGCTCGCCGCTTCGGCGATTCTGGCCAGCGCCCCAGATCCGCACGTCTTCAAATCCGGCCGCGATTTCGCCGCCTGGCTTGGCGTGACGCCCAAGCAGAACTCGACCGGCGGCAAGGAGAAACTCGGTTCGATCACTAAGCAGGGCAATCGTTATATCCGACGGCTTCTGGTGTTGGGCGGGAGGTCGCGACCGGCAGTCACTCAGGCCAGCGAGGTCCAGGACCGCGACGGCCGGACGTTGCTGACGCCGACCTTGTTCGGCGCCGCCGACCGTTGCCCGCAAAGTCTACTCGGCAATCGATAGGGGCTTCGACGATGTGTTGAGTTCGTCCGCCATTCTCGACGACTTCCAGCCTCTCTGATAGCATTTCAATGTCCAGCCTATGTTACGTGATCGGCGCGTCAAGCGCGGAGATGCGGGGTCGAGAGCAACAATGTCGACAATAAGCCGGACCCTGATCGACAAGCTTTGGGACGCCCATGCGATCACGACGCGCGAGGATGGGACCAGCCTGCTTTGGATCGACCGCCATCTCGTGCATGATGCATCGTTCCTCGCGTTCGATCACCTCGCCGCTCGCGCCGGCAGTGTTGCGCATCCCGAACTCACGTTCGGGATCGCCGACCACTATGTCCCAACACGCGAGCCTCGCCTCGGCGGCGGCGAGTTCACGCAAATGCTTCTCCAACTCGAAGGCAATACGGCGCGGGCCGGGATCAGGTTGATTGGACTGGACGATCCGCGTCAAGGCATTGTTCACGTCGTTGCGCCGGAACAGGGATTAACGCTGCCGGGCCTGACGATCGTTTGTGGGGATAGCCATACGTCGACTCACGGCGCATTCGGGGCCTACGCCTTCGGCGTCGGGGCGTCAGAAGCGGCGCATGTCTTGATGACTCAGACGCTCTGGCAGAAACGGCCCAAACGGATGCGCATCATGATTGATGGCGCCCTGGGCGCCATCCTGTCGGCCAAGGATCTGGGGTTGCATATTATCGCGCGTATCGGCGCCGACGGCGCACAAGGGCACGCGATAGAATTCGCGGGTGAGGCAGTTCGCGTTTTGTCCATGGAGGGTCGCATGACGCTGTGCAATCTCGCGATTGAGGCAGGGGCACGGCTTGGGACAATCGCGCCGGACGAAACGACCTTCGTCTTTCTACAGGGGCGCGCATTCGCGCCCAAGGACGACGCGTTCGATCGCGCAGTCGAGGACTGGCGAGCACTTCGCAGTGACGACGATGCGCAGTTCGACGTCGAACTGTCGTTTGACGCAAAGTTCGTTGCGCCGACCGTCACCTGGGGAGTCAGTCCCGAGCAGGCTGCGCCGATTGACGCAGTCATTCCTGACCCGGCCGGCATATCGGATGAGGGTCTCGCGGAAACGATCCGCGACTCCCTCGCCTATATGGGTCTCAAACCCGGTACACCGCTGGCCGCTATTCGGATCGACCGCGTATTCATCGGCTCGTGCACCAACGCACGCATCGAAGACCTGAGAGCGGCCGCTGCGGTTCTCAAGGGACGCAAGTCGGTCGTGCCGGGGCTGGTATCGCCTGGATCGCAGGCGGTGAAGCGGCAGGCGGAAGAGGAAGGGCTTGCGCTGATCTTTCAGACCGCGGGTTTGGAATGGGTCAATTCCGGGTGCTCGATGTGCGTGGCGATGAATGGTGATTTCGTGCCTGCGGGAGAGCGCTGTGCCTCGACGACCAATCGGAACTTCAAGGGCCGACAAGGGCCGGGCTCGCGCACCCACCTGATGTCGCCGGCGATGGCCGCCGCCGCCGCTGTGACGGGCAGATTGACCGACGCGCGCGACCTCCTCGCCGGCCGGCTCTAAGGAGGTTCTTGTGGAACGTTTCTTGACGCTGGAGACCAAGGCGATCGGGCTGCCGCACGCCAATGTCGATACCGATCAGTTGATCCCCGCGCGCTTCCTCAAGCATCCGCGCTCGGTCGACCACGGGCAATTCCTGCTCCACGACCTCCGGTGGGACGCAAGCGGGGCGTCCCGCGGCCACCCGTTGGACCACCTAAGCCGCGGCGGAGCTGCGCTGGTGATCGCGCGGCGCAATTTTGGCTGTGGCTCGTCGCGCGAAGGAGCCGTCTATGCGCTGGCGGATTTCGGTATCCGATGCGTCGCGGCGCCGAGCTTCGGCGACATTTTCGCCTCAAACGCGGTGAAGAACGGCCTTCTGCCGGCGTTGGTCTCAGAAGCGGACGTCGAGGCCCTTTTGGGGTCGCACCACCTCCGCGGAGAGGGGCGCGCTCATATCGACCTTCCCAACCAGACGATTATCGCTGGAAATCTTGTCGTGTCCTTCGCGATCGACCCAATCTGGAAAACCCAGCTTCTCAACGGTTTTGACGATGTCGACCTCACGCTTGCAGAGCAAGCGCGCATTGACCGTTTTCGCGCGAAAGACGCTTCGATGCGCCCCTGGGCGACGCCGCAAGCGTGAATTGACTTAAGGATTCTTGCGGACGGAAAGGCACTGCCCAGCCGTAGGGCGCACGAACGCTGCCAGCTTCGGCCGCGCGACGCGGCAAACGGGGAGATCGCCCCCGACGTTCCAAGTCTCAACCTTGTTTTCCGGGGCGGGCCCAACGGCGTTCGAATTCCCAGACCTCCTCGAAACCGATCAAGGAATTGAATTTCTTGAAGTTGTACAGCGGCAATTCCGGCGACTGGCTGGTGCCCTGAGCCTTGAGGATGTGCAGAGCCTTTTCCGCAGCGGCGGCAGAGGCGAGGCCGGTGATCGAGGGGAAGATAGCCAGTGCGTAGCCGATCTCCGCCAGTTCAGTCCCTGAGCGAATTGGCGTCTTGCCGCCGTCCGCCATATTCGCCATCATCGGCTTGCGGATGCGCGAGCAGGCCTCGCGCATCTCCGCCTCGCTCTCCAATGCTTCGAGAAAGACGATGTCGGCGCCCGCCTCGCCGTAGGCGAGCCCCCGGCGCACCGCGCCCTCGAAGCCGTCGGTCTGTCGGGCGTCGGTCCGAGCAATGACGAGCATACCTTCGGGATTGCGCCGCGCGGCGCAGGCGACCTTGACTTTTTCGACCATGTCCTCAACTGGCACCACCCGCTTGTTGGGCGTATGACCGCACTTCTTGGGAAATTCCTGGTCCTCGATCTGGATCGCGACTACGCCGGCCGCTTCATAGCCGAGCACGGTGTGATGAACATTGAGCAGCCCGCCGTAACCCGTGTCGGCGTCCGCGATCACACCGGCCTTGGCGGTTCGGGCAAGCGTCGAGACTCGGTCGAGCATTTGCGTATAGGTCGCGATCCCCGCATCCGGGAGGCCATAGGCCGACGCCGTCAGCCAAAAGCCGGAAGCGTAGACGAAATCGAAGCCTACCTCATTGCTGAGGACTGCAGCGATCATGTCATGAATGCCCGGCGCGACGACGAACTGACCTGCGCGCAGCGCGGCGCCGAGATCTGGCTTGCTCATTGTATCCTCATCCTCCTGAAAAACCCCTCCAGCCATATGGACTCGATCAGTCCATGGCCTGGCGCTTGCGTACGAGTTGCGAGATTGCGACGGCGACGACCAACCCGCCGCCGTAGAAGAGGTTCTGCACGTAGCTGTCGGCCCCGAGAAAATTGAGCCCGAGAATGCCGGTCGACAGGAAGAAGACGGCGACGAAGGCGCCCCACGGATTGAAACGGCCGGGGTAGATGACGGTCGAGCCGAGGAAGGCCGCGGCGAAAGCCGGCAGCAGGAAGGCGAGGCCCGAACTCGGGTCGGCGGACCCGCGCATTCCGGTGTAAAGCACGCCGGCCAGCGCCGCGATCACGCCGGAGGCGATAAGCGCCCCCCCGCGCACGCGCTCGACTTTCACGCCCGAGAGCCGCGCGACCTCGCGTCCCCTGCCGACAAACAGCAGCCTGCGTCCCGCGGCGGTGTATTCGAAAAGATACCAAAGTACGATCGTCAGGATCAGCGCATACCAGAAGAGAAGCGCGATCCCGAAGAGCCGGGCGCCGAACACAACGGCGACCAACGAGGACAGCGACTGGCCGAAGACGACGGCCGAGTTCGAGATCCAGAGGATGACGCCATTGATGAAATAGCCGACGCCTAACGTCACAATCAGCGAGTGAATGCGGAAATAGAGAATGAAAAACGCATTGATCGCGCCGACCAGCGCGCCGACCAGGAGGGCAATCGCGACCGCGACAGGGATCGGCACGCCCGACTTGACGTTGAGGATCGCGACGATCATTGCGGCAAGCGTCAGGACGCTCGCCCCCGACAGATCGAAATCCCCTGCGCTCAAGGGCAGGATGAGCCCAAGGGTCAGCACGACGATGATCGAATTGAAGCCAAGCATCGAGGCGTAGGGCTGCCAGGAGAACATGGTAGGCGTCAGAAGGCCGAAGCCGAGGATCAGCACCGCCCAGACGCCCAGGAGGCCGAATTTCTCCGCGATCGACTTCAGATCGAAGCGGGCCCCGGCGCCGCCCTCGCGGCCGAACTGCTCCTCAATCGCCTTGAGCTTGGCCTCGAGCGAGGCGATGCGCGCTTCATAGGCGCGCAGGTCGGCGTCGCGGTCGGCCCCGCTCACGGGGCCGCGCCAAAACATGTCGGACGCGGCGCGCCGACTGCAGACCAGCCGGTCACGCGATGTGGGTCATCGAGTGGTAGCAGCATTCCGCGATCGCTTCCTCGTTCAGGTCGGCGCCGGTCAGTTCCGCCACGATGACCCCATGCGCGAAGACGATGACGCGGTGGCAGATCTGCGCCAATTGCTCCCAGTCGGTCGAGGCCATGAGGATCCCCGCCCCCTCAAGGCTCGCGCCATCGAGAGCCGCAAGGAGCTGCTGCCGCGCGCCGACGTCGACCCCCTGCGTCGGCTCGTCGAGCAGGATCAGTTGCGGTTTCGTCTGCAGCCACTTCGCCATCAGCGCCTTCTGTTGATTTCCGCCCGACAGCGCCATCAGCGGCAGGAACGGCGCGTTGGGCTTGACGTTGAACTCCGCGCCGAGCTTCCCGGCGGCGCGCATCATCCGCCGCCGGTCGAGGCCAAAGCGTCCCCGCATGCGGTCGAGCATCGGCAGCATCTCGTTCTCGACCACCGACAATCCGCCAACACCCGCAGCTCCCAGGCGATCGGCGGGGAGATAGACGACGCCCGCATCGATCGAGCGCGGCGGCTCGATCGAGGGGAGCGCAATCGATTGGAGTGACTGGCCGCGGTCGAGTTCGAGGACGCCACGCATCGCGGGAACCGCGCCGTATGCCGCGGCGCACACCCGGTCGAAGCCGGACCCGATCAGCCCGGTCAAGCCGACGATTTCGCCCTTGCCGACAGTCAGCGTCACCGGCCCAAGGCCAGCCGCCATCAGGTCGACGATTCTGGCGATCGGCGCGCGCTCTGCGGCTTTCATCCCTCGCCCGCGATAGAGTTGCACCGACCGCCCGACGATGCGCTCGACGAAGTCGGCGTGCGAGGCGGACCGCGTCTCGAGGACGCCGACCAGCACGCCGTCGCGCAAAACCGTGGCGCGATCGGTGATCTCCATCACCTCCGAAATGTCGTGGCTAACGAAGATGACGCTCGCGCCCTCCGCGACGACCTGCCGGATGAGACCGAACAATTGGTCGACGCCGACGCGCGGCAGAAACGGCGTCGGCTCGTCGAGCACAAGAAGCCGCCCGCGGCTACCCGCCGACGCGCCGCCGAGATCCTCGACCGCGCGTACGATCGCAAACAGGGCCTGTTCAGCGGAGGACAGACTCGAGACGGCCACGCGCGGGTTGAGCCTCAATCCGTAGCGGGAAAGAGTCTCGGCGACGGCTTCGTGTTCCCGCCGCCAGGATATGCGCCAGTCGGGCGCCGTCGCGAAGTGCGTCAACCGCATGTTCTCGGTCAACGACAGCGACGGAATCAACGCCAGGTTCTGATGGACGAACGCCATGCCCAGCGCCCGCGCCGCGTTGGCGTGAACCGGTAGCGGCAGGTCAACGTCGAACAGACCGACCCGGCCGCCGGGCTCCGGCGCATGGAAGCCTGCCAAAATCTTGATCAGCGTCGACTTGCCCGACCCGTTGGCGCCAAGAAGCCCATGCACTTCGCCGCGACGGACGGTCAGATCGACCGCGTCGAGTGCGAGTTCGCCCCCGAACCGCTTGGAGAGATTCTCGACGACCAGCGCGTCGGAGGACGACGCCCCGGCCGCACGAAAGGCGGCCGGAACGGCTGAGGTCACTTAAGGCCCCAGAGCTTCTTGAATCCGGCGACATGCGAATCGCCGTAGCCGTCATTGAAGGTCGCGGGCTTGCCGGCGGTCGCGACATTATCCTTGGTGAAGATATAGGCTGGCGTATTGAGATTGGTGACCGGCGCGAGGCCGCACAGGATCCTCATGTCGGCGTCCATTCCGGCAAACCCGACCCAGCCGAGCGATTCGCCGACGTTCATTTCGACGACGTCGCCGTCGCGCATCATGTCGAGGACGAAAGGCGTGCCGTTGTAGGAGACGATCTTGGCCTTCGAGTTCGCCGCCTGGAGCGCCGGCACGATGAACTGAGACATCGAGTTGTAGATCGGGATCACATAGTTGATTGTTGGGTCGGCGAGCAGCGCATCCTGTGCGGCAGGCTGAATCTTGGTCGTCCACTCGGCGGCCGGCGTGTTGATGTACTTGGTCTTGCAGTCGGGGCAGTTCTGCTTGAAATAGTCGAGGACCGCGGTCTTGAGCGGTGTGGTCGGAGTGATCTCGTCCGGACCCATCACCAGCGCGTTGACCTTGCCGCCGGTCTTGGCGATCGTCCAGGCGGCCATGATCTTGCCGACCGTCACATAGTCGGTCCGTCCGGACCCGTCGAGGAAATCGGGAGGTTTCTGGGTCTGATCGTAATCGTGGGTCGTCGTGACCTTGACGCCCTTGGTGCGCGCCTCCTGGATCTGCGGCTGGATAAATTCCGGCGGCAGGCCGCCTTCGAGGTCGATCAGGCTATAGCCTTCCTGAACCGCCTTGTTGATGCCCTGCGTCCACTGGTCCGGCGAAAGTTGGGTCTCCCAGGATTTTAGCGGGAAGCCGACTAGCCCCGCCGCCTGCTCCATGCCCTTCGAAATGGCGACAGTGAACGGGTTCTCGTTGGTAAGCGGAATGACGAAGATCTTCTTGCCGGCCATGCAGGCCTTGGCGTCGAACGCGGGGCCCGGCGCCACGAAGGTCGGCAGCTTCGAATGTTTCTCGATCAGCGCCTTCGCATCGCTGACCCCATCTGCTGCGGCGGGTCCTACGAGTGCGACGATCAGCGCGCCCGTGCAAATGCCAACCAGTGTTCTCATCGGTCTCTCTCCCTCGCGTTAAGTTCTGCTGTTTCGGTCGGACGAACTCCAATGCGCCTTCGAGCGGAAATATTCCGACACCCGGGTTTCGGGCGCGACGTCCGCGTATTTGGCGTTCATGTCGTAGAGGTTCGCTTCATGCGGTCGCGGGTCGCGGTCGCCGACGCCTTCTCGCGCAACGATCGTGATGAACCCAGAACTCATGCTGTCGACGCAAGTAGCTCGGACGCATCCCGAGGTCGTGACTCCGGTGATGACGAGCGTGTCGACGCCCGCGGAAGTCAAGGTTGCGGCGAGGCTCGTGCCGAAGAATGCGCTCGGGTATTGCTTGGAGACGATGAGTTCTTCTTGGCGCGGGGTCAGTCCTTCGGCGTAGCGCTGCGTCGCGCTGCCTGCGACGAAACAGGAGAGCACGGGCGCCTTGCGGAAGAAAACGCCTCCGTCGGCGCCGCCCTTACGATAGACGACCTCGGTCAGGACGACTGGAAGACCGCAATCGTGGGCGACTGTCCGCAAACGCAGCGCCGAGGCGAGAGCAATCCTGCAGCCTTCCCCTCCGAACAGCGGGGAACTCGACTCGAAATAGGCCTGTGCGAAGTCGACGAGGATCAGCGCCGGACGAGCCCCCCAAGTCTGAGCTGCGTGGTAGCCAGCCCGAGCATAGTTCTCGTCCAGCCCCTCGGCGACGCTAACTGACATCGGTCCTCCGCGCCGCTACTCGGCGGCCATCTTATAGCTCGTCCTGAAGCGCGGCTCGCTCGGCGCCTCAAATCCCGTCTCAGCCTTGCAGCGCGCACGCAACTCGGCGATAGATTTGAATCCGCGGTCGAAAAGAGCGGTTGAACCGCGCTTGGCCACCATGTCGCGCCGCAGTTTTTCGGTGCCCGGCCCGTCGACGCGCCCGTCTGAGCCGATCACTAGCCCGTAGCGCGCCGCTCCTTTTGGAGAGACGAGACCGCGCGCGACGTCGGCCGCAACCTTGTCCAGCTCCCTCTTCAGGGGGTCGCCCCAGCCTCCGCCGCCCCAGGTGTTGAAGTGCAGGACGTCGCCCGGCTCGACGTGGATCCGATCGCATTTCGACGGAATATTCTCCGCGGCGCCATTGTTCCGCACGAGCCGTTTGGTCGAACGCATGCCCGGCGCGCCGCCATTGACGCCCCAGGGATAGGTGAACCAGCGATCGTCGTGGATCGAGATCTCGCCCGGCTCCAGCATCTCGTAGGCGATGGTGACGCCGTTGCCGCCTCGGTGCAGGCCCGCGCCGCCCGAGTCCGGGATCGTGGCGTATTCGAGTATGCGCAGGGGAAAATAAGCCTCGAGGAATTCGTTGGGCACGTTGGTGAAGGCGGGCCAGAGGGAATGGCCGTCGGGCCCGTCACCTGCCGGACGTCCGGGGATGCCGCCAAACCCGATCTGAAAGAGCTGATACCACTCGCCTTTGCCGTTGAAGCCCGAATACATGAAATGCGGGCTGTCGGAGAAGCCCGCGGCGTTGAGCGCTTCGGGCGCGCCCTGGCCGAGGAGGCCGCCCATCAGGTCAAAAATACGCCCAAGCATGTGAGTGCGGCACGAGAGCGCGGCCGGCTTCTTCGGCTTCAAGATGCATCCTGGCGGGATCCGAACTTCGAGCAGATCGTAGAAGCCGTCGTTGAACAGAATTTGCGGATCGAAGAGGTGGATGGTGAAGGCGCCGAAGAACATCTTGAACATTTCTTCGTTCAAGAGAAAATTGATCGATGACAGCGACTGGGGATCGCAGCCGTTGAAATCGAAGATCGCCTTCTCGCCCTCGCGCCAGAGCGTGCAGGCGATCTTATATGGGCCGTTGCCCATGCCGTCGTCGTCGATCCAGTCTTCGAACTGCGCCCGGTGATCCCCCTCTGGGATGATCATCTGAATGATCGACGACATTGCCCGGCGATTGCGCTCAAGCATCTCCCACATGGCCGAGATATACGTGTCGATGCCGAAACGGGCGATGTTCTCGCGTACGCGCCGCTCTGCCAGTCGCAACGCTGCGACGATTGCGAAAAAGTCGGCGCGGTTCCATTGCGGCATGCGGGTATTGCCGAGGAGAAGGTTTAGCATCTCCGCGTTCAGCTCCCCGTGGCGAAAGATCTTGACCGGCGGAATTATGGTGCCTTCCTCGTAGATCATCTTGGCGTCTGTCGGCAGTGAGCCGGGCACCTTTCCGCCCACGTCGGTCATATGGCCGAACATCGCCGCCCAAGAGACGAGCCGACCGTCGAGGAAAATCGGCATCATGAGGAGCCAGTCGTTGAGATGGCTGACTGCACCAGCGCAAGAATAGGGGTCGTTGGTCAGGAAAATGTCGCCGTCTTCGATTGTACCGTCGTATCCGGCAATGAAGCCGTGAAGGAACGAGCCGAACTGGCCTACGACCATTTTGCCTTCCTGATTGGCGATCATTGGAAAGGCGTCATGCTGCTCGCGAATCCCGGGGCTCATGGCTGTGCGAAACAGCACCGCGTCCATCTCGACGCGCGCGTTGCGAAGCGCGTTTTCGACAATGTCGAGGGTGATCGGATCGACCGGCGTGCGCTTGAACGGCGCGGCCTTCGCTTCGATGATTTTCGCTGGCATCTGCTGCATTCCCTCGAAGTGTCGGCCTTCCCGTCTATCGTGCGGAGCCCTGACTCGCGCCTTCGCCAGCGTTGGGTCGAATGAGAATGTTGCCGACCTTGTCGACGAGGCCGTGATGATCGGGCAGGATCAACGTTGTCGAATCCATTTCGACCACGATCGCCGGCCCCTCGATCCGGTTGCCGGCTTCTAGTTTGGCGCGATCGTAGATTGTCGCCTCGCGCCAGCCATCGCCGACATAGACCCGTGTCCGCTGAATCGCTGCCGCCTTCGGATCGGGATCGCCGCGCCGCAGGTCGGCTCCGATGAACGGCTTCTGCGGCCCAAGCACGACAGCACGAAGCCCAACAAGTTCGTGGCCCGCATCAAGCGCGAAGGTGAAGAGCTGTTCGTGCATGCGGTCGAAGCGCTTGGCGACGCCGGCAAGTCCGTCGGCGCGGAAATCGGCCGGCGTCGTGTCGACGGTCAGTTTCATCCCCTGCCCGGCGTAGCGCATGTCGACCTGATAGATGGTCTCCTGGCCTGCGGACTCGACCCCTTCGGCGGCGAGGGCCTTTGCGGCGTCGGATTCGAGATCGGCGAGGATCGTCCGTATCTGTGGGTCGGAGAGGTTATCGAACCGCTGCACCAGCGTGCGCGACGCCTCGTTGCGCAAGCGTGTGGTCGCATCGCCGAAGGCGCAAAGCACGCCCGGCCCGGGCGGCACAATGACCGGCCAGCTCTTGATCAGCTTCGCAAGCGCGTTGGCGTGCAACGGCCCGGCGCCGCCGAAGGCGATCAGTGCAAAGTCGCGCGGGTCGTATCCTTGCTCGACCGAGACGAGCCGGAGCGCGCCGCACATGTTCTCGTTGACGATATTGACGATGCCTTCGGCAGCCTTTTCTAGCTTCATAGAGAGGGCGTCGGCGATTTTCGCGACCGCCTTCTCGGCGGGCTTGCGGTCGATCGTCATGTCGCCGCCGAGTTTCGAATCGGAGGGCAGGTAGCCGAGCACGACGTTGGCGTCGGTGACCGTCGGCGCCTCGCCGCCCTTGCCATAGGCCGCAGGCCCGGGCACCGCGCCCGCCGACTGCGGCCCCACGCGCAGTGCGCGCGTCAGTTCGGGAACATAGGCGATCGAGCCGCCTCCGGCCCCGACGGTTCTGACATCGATCGAAGGGGCGCGCACGGTTACGTCGCCGACGCGAGTTTCGCGCCGCGTCTGCGGGGTTCCGTTCTCGATCAGCGCGACGTCGGTCGAGGTGCCCCCCATGTCGAACGTGAGTAATTTGTTGAAGCCAGCGCGCTTGGCGATTCCGACCGCGCCGGCGACGCCGCCTGCCGGCCCAGACATCAGCAGATTGACCGGACTCGCCGCGGCCGAGAGCGCGGTAGAGAGGCCGCCGTCGGAGCGAAGGATGTGGAGTTTGATCCCCTTCATCGTCCGGGAAAGCTCGCTCTCGAGGCTCTCGATATATTTGGAAACCACCGGACGAATGTACGAATTTACAACAGTGGTTTCTGCTCGCTCGTATTCGTACATCTCCGGAATCACGTCGGACGATATCGATACCGGAATCGACGGCATGATTTCGGCCGCAATCTCGGCAATGCGCCGCTCGTGTCGGCCGTCGACATAAGCGTTGAAGAGCGAAACGGTCAGCGCTTCGATGCCCTTGCGCGCCAGATCCTTCAGGTCTCGGCGCAACGCCGCCTCATCGAGCGGGATCAGCACCTTTCCATCGGCGGCGATCCGTTCTGTCGCTTCGATCGTGAGTTCGAGCGGAGCGAGCGGCGGCGCCTTGTTGTAGATGACCCAACCGCCGAGACCGCCTGGCACATAGGATCGCGCGATCTGAAGGACGTCGCGATAGCCCTTCGTGGTGATGAGCCCAACCAGCGCGCCAGCCTTCGTCAGGACCGTGTTGGTCGCTACCGTCGTGCCATGCATCACATCATCGATTTCGGTCGGATCGATGCCAGCCTCGCTGCAGATTTTCTTGATACCGTTGACAACGCCGATCGACGAATTGCTTGGAGTCGAAGGAACCTTGGCGGTAAAAACTCGCGCGCGCCTCTCGTCCAGCAGGAGCAGATCGGTAAACGTGCCGCCAACGTCAACTCCAAGACGGTAGCCGCCGGCGCCGCGCCGGCTCGCGGTCGGCGCCGGCGAGGTCGTGAGACTGCGTTCACGTCCCTTTTCGATGGCGGCAAGGCGAGCCTCGAAGTCGGCGAGTTGACGTTCGTAAACGAGAATCAAATCGTCCGAAGACGCCATGCCCCAATACCCTCGCAGAACTCCATTTTGTATACATTAAAGAGAGCGGCGGATCATGAGTCAACGCATATCTTAAGGCGTGACGGCGCTTGATTGAAGCGATTTGCCCGCTTCGTATGCACCGCACCCTAGCGGTGCGGCCGCTTGCTCATGCGGTTGCGCAGCCGCCGGAACAACCCGCGGCCGCCTTCTCCGCCGCCGATACGATCGAGACTGATTTCCGCGAGCTGGAACAGGCGCGCGAGCAAGGCCTGCTGCTTCACCGCGACATCCGCCTGCCGGGTCACCTCCGCGTCGAGACCCGCCACCGTGGTGAGGGCTCGATCCATGAGGTCAGTCAGGCGGGAGACCTCAGCGTCTCTGGCCTCGATCTTGCCGAGCGTCTGTTTGATGAGCAGTTGCGATCGGTCCTGGAGCGCGGCGACCCGCTCTGCGTCCCGCCCGGACGCCGCAGGCTTTTCGGCGAGGGACAGGGCCCGGTCCAGCAGGATTTGCTGGCGCTCGATCAGCGCGGCCATTAGCGCCTCACTGGCCGTGCGGTCGTCTAGGAGAGCATTGAGGTCCTCAATCTCGTCAAACAGCAATTCGATCAATTTGCTCGGATCGGCCGGCGTTTCACGGATCCGGCGGATCGCGGCGCCGGCGCCTTCAGTCAGCGATACCCGCCAGAAGCCGCGATTGTCCCGACGGGCTGAGACCGCGTCGGCGGCGATCGCCTCGCGCAGGCGGATGCGGCTGACACCAAGGCGTAGGGCTGCTTCGTCCAGGGGAAGCCACGCATCGCCCGATTCGTCAGTCATCGCATCGGCTCCCCACCTCGCTCCATGCAGACTCCAATACCAGTCCTTTGTCGCTCGCACGCCGGGGAGTACGGACCGACGAATTCGGAGCGCATTGGCGACCGACAGCATTAATGTATACAATCTCGCATCAGTAAAGGAGCGAAGCGTGCGATGTCCTCCGAGCTGACGCACCGGCCGCCAGACGCTTCGCCGAGCGCGACGCGCGAGCGGCAATCCCGAACCGTCGAGCCACAGCTCCGCGACGCCTCGGAGTCGGGTCAGACCGCCACCGAACGCGCCTACCAGGAGGTTCGCCAGCGTATCCTCGACGGGCGGTTGCCGGCGGGTCGCCGTCTCAAGGAACTCGACCTGGCGCGCGAACTCGGGATCAGCCGTACGCCGGTGCGCGATGCGCTGACCCGTCTAAGCGTCGAGGGGCTGCTCGATTTTCGGCCGAACCTTGGTGCTACCGTCTCCGTGTGGTCCGAGGCCCAGATCGAGCAGATGTTTCGCATCCGCGCGATGCTGGAGCCATTCGCCGCCGAGATCGCGGCTGGCGAGATCGCTGATGAAGAAATCGCCGAACTCAGGAGCCTTTGCAGTGTCATGGAGGAGGCGGCGCGGCGGGAAACCAGCGCGGATCTGATCAAGCTTGCGGCGGCCAACGCGCGCTTTCACAGAATCATCATCGACGCAACTCGGTCTGAGCACCTGGCGAAACTCATCGCCATGGCGATGGACGCGCCGCTTACTCTTCGGATTTTTGGCCGTTACACGCTCGAAGAAATCCAGCGCAGCATGCGTCATCATCGCGAAGTGGTGGAGGCGCTCTCGCATCACGACCCGGCGTGGGCGGGGAGTTCGATGCGAACCCACATCCTGTCCGGAATCGGCCCGGCTCGCAAGGCCAGTCAGATGGACGGTAAGGGCGGTCCGCGTTGAGGCCGAATCCGTGATGAAGGTCATATTCTGCCGCTTGGGCTGGCTCGGGTCCGGATTGGGTTCGCCGTGACACTGCGCTTCCCGCAGGTTTTCCACCTCTCAACGAGTTCGTAGTGGTCCAATTCTTGAAGAGGGATCGAAAACTCAGGCTCTTCAGTCAGGAAGGATTGATGTGGTCGGGGCGAAGCCACTTCGGCGCGACACCCTTTTGCCAAACGGATCAGCCGGCGACGCTCTCTCGCCGCAGGTCCTTGAGGCGCAGCAACATGGCGAGCATCCGTTCGAGCTTGCGGTCGAGATGGACCTCGTAGCGGCCGAGCCGCTCCAGCTTGTCGGGATCAAGTGCCTCTCCAAACGCCTGCTCCCGGATCAGCGGGCGGTTGGCGAGCTCCTTCTTGCGGTTCTCTAGCCAGGGCAGCACTTCTCCCTCTAGAAAGCCGCGCAGACCATCGGAGTCTGCGGTGGCGGCCTTCTCGCCATCGTCCAGTTCGTCTGGCTTACGCGCCAAAAATTCCGCCCACCATTCTTGCGTGCCCTCGCGCAACTCCGCCAGCGCGGCCTCATAGGCGTCATTACGTTGGGAACCGAGTAGGTTGAGCGCGCGATGTACAATGGCCTCGTCCTCCTCCCACTCACGGATGTCGTCCTCGGTATCAGCAGTCGTGGCGCGGATGGCCTCCCCGACGTCCCAGGATTCGTCGATCGCGTCGAGATGCGCCACCGCCGCCTTCGCGGTGTCTCTTCTCGGCTCAAGGGATTCGTCGAGCCCCCGGCGATGGGCAGCGGCCTCCGCCAGGCGCAGCCGTCGCTTTCGCCAAAGGATGCCGGCCAGTTCCTCGACCAGATGCTCCTCGGTCGGTCCCTGCGGTGCGTGTTCGGCGACGAGCGCGGCGACCAAGGCGCGGTATTCGTCCGCATCCTCCCATGGGAGAACGGTGTAGCGCGACAGCACGCCGTGGCGCAGCGCGTTGAAGCGGGTGACCTCGGTGCCGGAGGCCTCGGCGGGTTTGGCCCTCTTCCTGTCGCTCATCCCCAGAAGCTTCCTTTACTTTAGCGCTTGTCAGTCCGCGCCAGCAGCCGTTCAATTTGAGGCGCCAAGGCTTCATCGGCGCGTCTTTCAGCGCTGTAGACTTGCTTGCGCAGGCGCTCATAGGTTCGCCGCCACATGCCCTTGGGTTTTAGCGGAAACTCGGCCGCCATTCCGGGATCGCCGCCGAGGCGTTCCCGGACCTTGTTCGCGCGCCTGAGGGATCGGTCCGATGCACTCTCGCTCTGGCTCGTATGCGCCAGGATGGCGCGAAGCGCATCCCGGCGCCGCGGAAATGTACTTATTTTAGTGCGACATCGGACCATGCGGGCGAGATGAACGAATGGCAGCGCGCGGTGCTGAAGATCGATACCAGCAACGAGGAATTCTATCGCTGTTACAACCAGGGCATACAGGACATGGCTGCCCTGCGGCTGCCGCTGAAAGACACCGATCACATGGTGTTCGTACCCGCCGCGGGGCTGCCATGGTTCGTGGCGCTATTCGGCCGCGACACACTGATCGTCTCGTTGCAGACCATGATTGTCTATCCAGAATTTGCCTCCGGCGCGTTGGAGGTGCTGGCCGAGTATCAGGCGACTGAGCGCGACGACTATCGCGACGCCGAACCGGGCAAGATCCTGCACGAGCTCCGCTACGGGGAGCTCGCGCACTTCAAGCTAATCCCTCACACGCCGTACTACGGCAGTGCCGATGCGACGCCGCAATTTCTGGTGGCGCTGCATGCCGCGTGGCGGGCCACCGGAGACCGTTCTCTGATTGAGCGACATTTGCCGAATGCCGAGGCATGCCTGATCTGGATCGACAAATACGGCGATCGTGATGGCGACGGATTCCAAGAATACCAGACGCGCTCGACGGCCGGGTATGAGAATATGGCATGGAAGGATTCTGGAGATGCCGTGATGTATCCCGACGGCACGCTTGTGCGCGGACCGAAGGCGCTGTGCGAATTGCAGGGCTATGTCTACGACGCGTGGCTGCGCATGGCCGAGATCTATGATGAGATCGGCAACAAGCGCCGCGCGAACGCGCTGCGCAAGAAGGCGACAGCGCTGTTCGAAAAGTTCAACGAGGATTTCTGGGACGAAGAGTCAGGCTTCTATGCCTTCGCACTGGACGGCGAGAAGAAGAAGGTGCTGTCCGCGGCCTCCAATGTCGGGCAATGCTTGTGGTCCGGCATCATCGCGCCGGAGCGCGCCGGCCGCGTGGTGAAACGGCTGATGGGCAAGGACATGTGGAGTGGTTGGGGAATCCGGACGCTATCGGCGGATCATCCCGCGTTCAATCCATACAACTATCAGACCGGGGCTGTGTGGCCGCATGACAACTCACTGATCGCGCTCGGCATGCGGCGCTACGGATTTGCCGCGGAGGCGGCGGCGGTGGCTCGTGACATCAGCGGCGCCGCAAGCCATTTCCTGCTGAATCAGCTGCCGGAGCTTTATGGCGGGTTGCAGCGTGATGCCACGAGTTTCCCCGTGCAGTATCTGGGCGCGAACGTACCGCAGGCCTGGGCGGCGGGAACGCCGTTCATGCTGTTGCAGGCGATGCTGGGGCTGCAGCAAGACGCGCCGCGCGGCAGGCTCTATGTCGATCCGGCGCTGCCGGACTGGCTGTCGGACGTGACACTGACTGATCTGCGGTTGGGTCGGCAGCGGTTCGATATCCGCTTCTGGCGGGATGGAAAAGCACACTCTTCAAGGTTCTGACGGGCAAGCAAGACGCCGTGGAGTGGAAGAGCGTCGCGCCGTCCGCAAGCGTGGTAGGAGGGTGACAACGTAGCTCGATTAACGCTACAGTCGAGGCCCCTCCCGCGTATCGGCAAATCCCTCCGAACAACGGCGTCAGAAATTCGAGCTCGCATCTTCGAGAAGACGAGCCTTACCGCGTCCGCGGGCATTTCCCACAACAAGTTTCTCATTGCTTGCGATCATCGCAAACCCGACGGCCAATTTGTCGCAACCCCTGCGATGGGCGCCGCCTTCGTCGAAACTTACCTATCGGCAAATGTCATGGTGTCGAGCCGGTGACAGCGGAGAAGATGAACCGGCTCGGTATCTTTTTCAAGTGCGGACTGAGGAAGCTCACCTACCCAGCCGGCATCGAGACTGGCTTTCTCGCGATGGCGGACCAGGTTTGGCTCCTGTGCGAAAAGGCCAAAGAGTTTGGCCGCACGGTGGCGTTGAAGATCAAATATGTCGTTTTCAGGTAGGCGACGCGCAGCCTATCTCTGTCAGCTCAAATTGCATCAGCCGTCGTTCTACGCTCAGTCAGCCTCGAACCTGCGGACCGCATATCCGCCCGCGCGAAGACTGTCTTTCGCCGGCGAATTGACGCGTCGAGATGGCCCAGATGCCCACGACGATCTGGTCGCCGTAGCGTTTGACGAGGTAGAGTATCAAGAATATTGGGTCGGTCATTCTTGCCTTCCCTGTCCCAGAGTTGGCTCTGGCCGCTTCGGAGTTCGATGACTTAAGAGCAATTTCCGATGAACCCCCGCTGCGCGAGTGTTCGAGCTTAGCGCGAAATCGTCACGCGGCAGCCAAATTCAGCCGACGATGCGTTCGCCCACGACCAGAAGCTGGCGGTCATGCTCCGCGCGACGAGGATATCGAACATGGCGTCGCCGTTGTCCCGCCGCTCGTCCACCCGCCAGAGATGAACGCCGATATGCGCGATGCTGGTTATCGCGGCGGCACCGGGCGGGAAGGCAGCCGGATGCAAATCGATCCTGCAGCCCTTCGCCAGCATGTCGCGGACATTGGGGCCGCTCAGCCGCAGCGCCGCCCCTGCGTCGCTTTGGTCGCTCACGGCGGCGAGACGCGAGAGTTCCGCCAAGTCCTCTCTCCGTTCGGCGACAAGGAGCCATTGTCCGGGGCCGGCCCAGACGAAAGCATGCGCCTCGCCGTGGACGGCGCGAGGGATCATCGGTAGATCGAGACCGTAGCGCGTGCTGACTGCAGCCGAGAGCGCGGCCTCGCCGCCGCGTCGCGCCAGGATGCTGGCGAGGCCGAGGTCCTCACGGGCGGTCACGTTCACGCCGGCGGGCCGCGCCGCATCGACGGGACTTTCCGCCAGAATACCGGCCCAAGCGCCGCGCCGCGGCCAATTTGTCTTTAGCGCAGGGTCAACCACGAAGTCGCGCTCCTTCCGCGTCGAGAAATACCGGATTGCAGATTTCGACTTCCACATCGCCATTGCGAACGGGATCATAGGCGCGCACGCGTTCGCCGATGCACTCCGCGCCGCGCTTGATGAGGCCCAGGCCGATCCAATGGCCGAGATTGGGGGAATAGGCAACGGAGGTCATGTAGCCTTCGTCATTGTCCAAATCCGCCGACCGGCCAAGACCAAGGAAATGCGCGCCTGCGCGCAGCCTCCGGGTGCGATCGACCGGCTTGAACCCCGCGAGTATCGGCCGGTCCGGGTCGACCAAAGCGGCACGGCCCGCCATGACGCGGCCGATGAAATCCTTCTTGCCTGACATCATGCGCGCAAAACCGAGATCGCGCGCCGTCGTCTGGCCATTCAACTCGCCGCCTGCAACATGGCCCTTTTCGACGCGCATGACGCCCATCGCTTCGAGGCCATAGGGCGCGACGCCGAAAGGGCGGCCCGCCGCCATTAAAGCGCGCGCTAGCGCGTCGCCATAGCCGGCGGGGACGGCGAGTTCGTAAGCGCGCTCGCCGGAAAAGGAGATGCGAAACAACCGCGCCTCGACCCCGCCGCCGACCGAAACCGTTCGCGCGGCGAGATAAGCAAAAGCGCTGTCGGAGATATCGTGCTCCTCGTCGATCACGCCCCGCAGCAGATCGCGCGAGCGCGGCCCGGCGATCGCCATTTGCGCCCATTGCTCGCTGACCGATGCGATCTGCACGTCGAGCGTGGGCCAGAGGACTTGCAGACAGAATTCGAGGTGCTGCATGACTTTGACCGCATTCGTGGTCGTCGTGGTCATCAGAAAATGCGTTTCGCCGAGCCGCGACGTCGTGCCATCATCCATGACGAAACCGTCTTCTCGCAGCATGACGCCATAGCGCGCCTTGCCGATCGGCAGGTTCGACCAGTTGTTGATATAGACGCGCTCGAGCAGAGCCAGCGCATCCGCGCCCTGAATGTCGATCTTGCCGAGCGTGGAGACATCGCAGACGCCGACGCCGTTGCGCACCGCGAGAACCTCGCGATTGACGGTCGTCAGCCAATCGTGTTCGCCCCGCTGGGGATAATATTGCGCGCGCCGCCAAAGGCCCGATTCGACGAAGACGGCGCCAAGGTCTTTCGACCATTGATGGGTCGGCGCGAGGCGCACGGGACGGAAATCCTGCCCGCGATGGTGTCCGGCGAGCGCGCCGATCGCCACCGGCGCGTAAGGCGGGCGAAACATAGTGACGCCGGTTTCCGCGATCGTCTTGCCCGTCAGTTCGGCCATGATCGCGAGGCCCGCCAGATTGGAGGTCTTGCCCTGTTCGGTGGCCATGCCGAGCGTGGTGTAGCGCTTGAGATGTTCGACCGATCGAAAACCCTCTCGGGCGGCGAGTTCGATGTCCCGGTCGGTGACGTCGTTCTGATAGTCGACGAACGCTTTGCCCCGGCTGCCGGCGACGCGCCAGACCGGCGCGACCGCGACGGTTTCCGGATCGGCAGATGGCGCAGGCTCGCTTTGCTTCGTCGTAAAGCCGCAATCCTGCGCGGCTTCGGCACCGAGCCGGGACCCGTCTGCAAGCGCCCCGCCGAGGGAAAAGCGACCCGCCGCGCTGCCGGCGACGCGCAGTCCGTCAGGCAGATCTCCTGCGACAAAGGCTGGGATCGCGGGATCCCAAACCGGACGATGTCCGTGATGCGAGGCGAGGTGGATTGTCGGATTCCAGCCGTTGGAAACGGCGAGCAGGTCGCAAGCCAGCGTCTTGACGCCGCCGTTCGCCGCGCGGATCGCAATGCGCCGCAAGGATTTGCCGCCCGACGCGCCAAAGACGCTGGCGCCAGAATGAAGGGGCGCGCGGAAACTCTCGCATAAAGCGCGAAGGCTGGGATTGATTTGCTCCCGGGAATCGACAACGGCGACGATCTTCACGCCCGCCGCCGCCAGATCGCGCGCTGTATTCCAGCCGTCGTCGCCAGCCGTGAAGATCGCCGCTTCGCGCCCGGGCGCCACGCCAAAGCGATTGACATAGGTGCGCACGGCGCCAGCAAGCATGACGCCGGGCGTATCATTGCCGCCGAATACGATCGGCCGCTCAATCGCGCCGGCGGCGAGGATCGCCCGTTTGGCGACGATCCGCCAGGCGCGCTGACGCGGTTGATGCGGCGCCGGAATCGCCAGATGATCGGCGACGTGCTCCAAAGCGCCGTAGACGCCGTGATCGTAGACGCCAAATACAGTGATGCGCCGCATGATGTGAATGTCGGGACAGCTTTCAAGCTCTGCGACGGATTGCGCCAGCCATTGCGAGGCGGGCCGGCCGTCGATCTCGCGGCGCTCCGACAAAAGCCGGCCGCCGAGCTCGAAATCGTCGTCGCAGAGGATGACGCGCGCGCCGGCGCGGCCTGCCGCGAGGGCAGCGGAAAGCCCGGCCGGTCCGCCGCCAACTACTAGAACGTCGCAAAAGGCGAAGGCCTTTTCATAGACGTCGGGGTCTTCGGCATTGGCGGCGCGGCCGAGCCCCGCGGCGCGGCGTATCGCGGGCTCGTAGAGCCGCTCCCAGAAACTCGCGGGCCACATGAAGGTCTTGTAGTAAAAACCCGCCGTCAAAGCGGGGGCGAACAGCGCGTTAACCGACAGAAAATCGAAGTCGAGGGAAGGCCAGCGATTTCTGGCTCGACGCCTCCAGCCCATCGTAGAGTTCGGCGACGGTCGCGCGGGTGTTGGGCTCGCGTCTCGCGCCGCTGCGTAGCTCGACAAGTCCGTTCGGCTCCTCGGGGCCGGCCGTCAGCAAGCCGCGCGGACGATGATATTTGAACGATCGCCCGACGAGGCGCACGCCATTGGCGAGCAGCGCGGAAGCGAGCGTGTCGCCGCGAAATCCGGAAAAGGACTGCCCGTCGAACCGGAACGTCAGCGGCGTGTTGCGATCGACGAGGCCGATTTTGGGAAGCCGGAATGGTTGCGTTACGCTGGCCACGGCGGTCAATTCTGGACCGAAGGTTTGGCCGACTCGGCCGATTCGATCCGATGCGTCCTGGTATCGCGGGTGACCACGATCCAGGCGCGGCAGCCCGCGCTGTGATGCCAATATTCTCGCTGTCGGCCGGCCGGATTGTCGCGCTCGTAAACATAGCTCCTCATCGCGGCTTCGGACATTTCGCTCGCGCCGGGCCGCTCGACGTTCGCATCGCCGAGGTAGGTGAACTCCTGGATGTCTCGGGTTCCGCAATGGGGGCAGGGGAGGCGCATCTCTTGAAGCCCTGGTTCAATGAAGGTTCGGCTGAGCGCCGACGCCCTTCTCATCGATGAGATGGCCCGTCGCGAAGCGATCGAGCCGGTAGGCGGCGGCGACGGGATGCGATTGGTTGCGCGCGATCAGATGGGCGAAGCACCAGCCGGAGGCGGGCGTCGCCTTGAAGCCGCCATAGCACCATCCCGCGTTGAGATAGAGCCCGCGAACCGGGGTGTGGTCGATGATCGGCGAACCATCCATCGACATATCCATGATTCCGCCCCAATGGCGCAGGACGCGGATGCGGCCGAGAGCCGGCCATAAAGCCATGCCGGATTCCATCACGTCTTCGATGACGGGAAGATTGCCGCGCTGAGCGTAGGAATTGTAGCCGTCGATGTCGCCGCCAAACACGAGCCCGCCCTTGTCTGATTGGCTGACATAGAAATGGCCGGCGCCGAAAGTGACGACGGTGTCGATCAGTGGCTTCAGGCCTTCGGAGACGAAGGCTTGCAGCACATGACTCTCGATCGGCAGGCGCAGGCCGGCCATCGCCGCCAGCCGCGAGGAGCTTCCTGCCACGGCGAGCGCCACTTTCCTCGCCCGGGTCGACCCGCGCGACGTTTCGACGCCGTGAATTCCTTCGGCGTCGATCATGAGCCCGGTCACTTCGCAGTTTTGCACGATGTCGACGCCGCGCCGATCGGCGGCGCGGGCATAGCCCCAGGCGACGGCGTCGTGGCGAACCGAGCCGCCGCGCTTTTGCAGCAATCCGCCCTGAATCGGAAAGCGCGCATTGTCATAGTCGAGGAACGGTAGCATTGCGCGCACCTGGTCGCGATCGAGCAATTCGGCGTCGGCGCCCGCCAGCCGCATGGCATTGCCGCGCCTCGCATAGGCGTCGCGCTGGCCGTCGGAATGATAGAGGTTCAGCACGCCGCGCTGGCTGACCATGGCGTTGTAGTTGATGTCCTGTTCGAGCCCCTCCCAGAGCTTCATCGAAAATTCGTAGAACGGCGTATTGCCCGGCAGGAGATAGTTGGAGCGAATGATCGTCGTGTTGCGCCCGACATTTCCCGAGCCGATATGTCCCTTCTCCAGCACGGCGATATTGGACAGGCCATGCTGCTTCGCGAGGTAATAGGCGGTCGCCAGTCCGTGCCCGCCGCCGCCGACGATGATCACGTCATATTCGGACCTGGGGCTCGCATCGCGCCAGACGGGCTTCCAGCCGCGGTGCCCCTTGAGCGTCTGCGCGGCGAGCGTGAAGATTGAATAGCGCATGGCGAATCCGATGGCCTGTCCGGGCGTGCGTTCAGCTGACCTTGGTGATTTCCATCAGGCAATGGACATAGTCCATGCGATGGCCGTCGGGCGCTTGCGCCACATCCGCCTCATAGGCCCCGTAGAAGTCGTCGAGGATCGCCGCGCGCATATCGGCGGGACGGCCCGGTTCGAGGGCGCCGGCGAACACCGTTTCCGACCAGGAGCGCAATGTCGGTACATAGGCCTTGGCGAAAGCCGCGGCGTCGCGATGATTGAGGTGGTCGGCGGCGTAGGGGCAGGGCGTCACGATCGTTGAGAGATGCCCGAGCCGTAACCCCGCCTTGGACACCGGAGAATGCGCGTCGCGGAAGGGCGCGGCGAATTCGTCGGGCGTCTTGTAAAACTGCTGGAAGGTCGCGTTGACATATTCCACCTCGTTGATCCGTCCGGCTGCGAGTAGGCCGCGCCAATGCCTGGCAAATTCATCGAACATATTGACCCCGACCGTGGCGCCGAGATAGCGGCCCGCTTCGTCGATGCAGAAATTGGCCAGCAAGAGCTTGCCGCCGCGGCGCAATTCCGTGGCGCGACGCAGGAGGATCGTCTCCCAATCCGCGAGCCCCTGCACGCGGAACTGCTCTTGCTCCGGGGGAGACGCGCCGACCGCCTGAACATGATCCTTGATCATGCACGGGCGCGCGCTGATCCAATGCATCGCGGTGGCGGAGAAACCGAACGACAGGCTGCCGTCAGGAACGATCTGTCGATAGAAGCTCGTGCCGCTGCCGAAAATGAACAGGCCGGGGATATCGGCGAGCGGCTCAGGCGCCGGGTGGCTGAGCAGCCCTTGCGTCAAACGGAACAGAGCGGCGAAATCATTATGCGGCAAATCCGTATAGGTGATCGTGATCTGGCGATCGGGTTCACGCGCGCGTATCGCCTCGACCATGCGGCGCATCAGGTCGATCGAGGTCCCTCCATCCGCCGCGCCGAAATCGGCGATGGAAAAGGGCTGCCCATCCGCGATCGCGGGCATGCGGCCGATCGCCTCGACGACGAGATCGCCGACCTTGTCGATCACCGCCTTGGCGCCGACCGTGTTCGAGGAATAATAGCCCGCGCCCCGCATCGCGATCTTCGCCGCGCCCGTCGTATTCATCTTGAACCTCGTTTCAGCGATGGCGACGGCTTCGAACTCGTCGTCGATGGAACCGTTGCGCAGATGCGCAAGCGCATATTTCTATTCTTCATCGACGCTCCCCCCTCCCGCGCCTTTGACGCGCGAACTTTCGCTCGCCGGCACGTTGACGCGCGCAGTGAAGCGTCCGAGAGCGGTCAGGACCGCGTCGTCCGCGATCGCGCGACGCTGAGGCCGCAGTTCGCTTGACGGGGCGGCGCCTGGCGAAATCGTGACATTCGCGACCGGAGTCAGCCAGGCGTCGCCCGCCGCCTTGGGAATGATGCCTTGCCGGCCGACCCATGCCGAGGCCGTCGGCCACGCGATCTCTAATCCATCGACGTCGCTCGACGCGGCGAGCAAGCCCACGATCCAGATGGGAAGTCCGACGTTGCCGAGACGCAAGGGCGCGGCGCGCAGCATCGCCGGATCGTCGATCAGCAGCGCGGCGGTGCGAATCGGGCACAGCGTCGCGGTCAAGCCCGTTTCGGATTGGCGCTCTCGCCACTGTTCCGCTCGAACCGATGAAGGCGCCTGCAACTCTTCGGCTTTCTCGGCGAGTGTCAAAAGCGGAGCCGCCCAGGGCAAACCTCCCTGCGCCAAGCGACGCGCGCTTCGCCCGATTTCTTCCGCCAGTCCCCATGAAAAGCCGGCGCCGCGGCCGACTTTCGCGGCGAGCAACTCCACTTCGTTGAGCGAAAGGTCGGTCATGAGATGGTTTCGCTTTCCCGCGCGATCTCTTCCGGGAACGGCTCGCCGGCAAAAAGCGAAACGCGCAGCCAACGGTCCGATCGTGGGTCAAAACGACTGGCGCCGAAGAAAGCGAGTTTGCTGCGCAAAAGATCGATCGGCCGCATGCCGGCGTCGATCAGATTGGCGCGGATTTCAGCATAGGGATGCCGGGCCGCGATCTGCGCGCGCCGGACGACGTGACGCCATTCGGGATGGCGCAGAAGGAAATCGGCGACGGCGACCGGAGCCGGCTCCTCCGCAAGCGTGCGGGAAAGCGCTTCTACGTCGCGCGCGACCGCCAAGGGCTGCTCGCGTTCGGCGCCGGGCTCGCTGGAGCGCTCGCCGAGGCGCGGCTCAAGCTTTTCGGCCGAGACATACCAGAAGCGCGCATTCGCCTGTTCCTGGCTGAAGTCATAGCGCCGCGCCCAGGCGTAGTCCCGCGCGATCAGCGCCTTCAGAGCGGCGCAACTCATGGCGCCGTCGATGCGGAAGCGGGCGTCTTCATCGGCTGCCATCGTCTCGGCGAGATCCTCGATCAGTTCGCCATGCGGCTCTAGGATCAAGGCGACGGTCGTCTCCTGACCCTCCAGCGAAAGATTGGCCTCGGCGAAACGGTAGAGCGCGTCCCAGGGAAGGGCGGCGCCGTGAGTGAGGCCGGCAGTTTTCCGCTCAAGCGTGGCGAGGTCGGCGTCGAGCGCGGCGATCGCCTGCGTCTGGCGCAAGTCGGCGGTGCGCCAGGTTCGAACCTTATCCTGCATGGCGGCGAGGGCGGCCAGAAAGCCGGCCTGCGCGGCGCCGCTGGCGCCGCCAGGTTGCGAACGCACGCGGGCGAGCGCGGCTTCCCGTGCATGAAACCATTTGTGCATTAGTACGGGATGGCGCACCAGAAACGGCGCCATGCCGAGCCCGGTGGCGTTGCCGACGCCGAGGCCGCGCCGCAGCGCCGGGCTGAGCCTCACCGCGCGTTCCGGGGCGCGTCGCGCGGCGATATGTTCGGCGAGGTCGATCGTGAAGGACCGGATGAGCCAGACCGTCAGCATCTCGGCCTGGAACGGGCCCGACAATTCAGGGCGCTCCGCGATCTCCTCGCGATCGGCGATGCCGAACTTGCCGTTGCCGTAAACGGCGGTGGTGCGCATGAGATAGCCGACGCTTGCTAGCAGCGCGGCGTCCGGCTGTTCGCCTCTCGCCAAGGCGTCGACGACAGCATCGAACAGTCTGACGCTCTTGTTGGCGCGTGCCAGCACGAGGTCGCGCGCGCAATAGCGGCCGGCTTCCTGCAACGGCGCGTTTTGGCGCAAGCGCTCGATCTCATCCGCGTCGGGGACGCCGTCGTAAAGGACGTAGCTCGTGTCCCAGGCTTCGGCGATGACGCGATCGGTTCGCCGCGAATCCTCAAGCGGCGTCGAGAAGGCGACGAGACCATAGGTCCGCCGCGGCGTCGCCGCGCTGTAGACGGCATGGCCATAGCCGGCGTCGCCTATCGCCCATTCGGCGCGCCTGACCCTCCAGCGCTCTCGCGCGGCCCTCCGCATCAGAGTCCGCAGGAAACTCAGACGCGTCGGGTGCGAAGCGCCGAGCCGGTCGAGCCGCATGACCACGTCTGGAGGTCTCAATGCGATCGCGTTCAATTCAAGCGACCCCGACGAGCCTCAGGAGCGTGGCGTGCGCGGCCTCGCCGATGTCGACGCCGTCGTGTTCGTTGCTGATCCTGGTGGCGCGGCGCTTGCCACCAGGTAGACGCCCATTCGTCTCGGCGCCGAAAGCGGCGACGACAATCTCCAGGCGGTCGGCGAAGACGCCGCCGGAAGGGGCGTCGGGGGCGATGGCGATGAAGAACTGACCGGTGCCGGGCGGTCCGCCGGCGGTTCCAGAAAACGGGCTCGCCACGACGCCCGGATTAGCGCCGGCGAGGCAGGCCGCGAAAACTTCAACCATCAGCGCGGCGCCGACCCCCTTGTAGCCGCCGGCGGGGGCCATCGTCCCGGTCAATGCCGCCGCGGGGTCGGTGGTCGGCTTTCCCTCGGCGAACGCCCAGCCTTCCGGGATAGGCTCGCCAGCCCGCGCGTGTTTCATGACTTCGCTCTTGGCGACGACACTGGCGCTCTGGTCAATGACGAAGCGCGCGCCGCCATTGCCGTCAGGGACGGCGAGCGACCAGGGATTGGTGCCGAGCGCCGCCTTCCGAGCGCCCCAGGGCGCGATCGAGGCGGGCGCGTTGGTGAAGCCGAGCGCGACCATCCCCGCCTCCGCGAGGCGCTCCGTATGATAGCCCAGCACGCCGCAATTATAGGAATTGCGGATCGCGAGGCTCGCGACGCCATTGGCGACGGCGGCGGCGACCAGCGCGGGCAGACCAAGGTCGATGGCGGCATGGGCGAAGCCCGAACGCGCATCGACGACAAGGCTTCCCGGCGCCGCTCGCGATAGGACCGGTAGCGCCTGCCCGACGACCTTGCCACAGGTGAGATGCTCGCAATAGGTCGGCAGATACATCAGGCCATGCGATCGCAAGCCGTCGCGCTCCGCGGCGGCGACGCCCGCCGCAAGCGCCGCGGCCTGGCTTTCCGAGGCGCCGTGATTGCGCAAGGCCTGGGCGGCGAGCGCGGCGATCTCAGCGACGGACAGGATGTGAGCGCTCATTCGCACGGCCTCCCTGGAATGCGATGCGCTTGTCAAACCGCCGCATAGCCAAATTCCTTTGCGCATTCGCGCGTCAGACCGCGGATGCTGTTCAGCAGTTTCGCCGTCGCCGGCTGCAGGGCCCGGCCCTCCCTAGCGATCCAGCCCACCGTGCGGCTGACGGCGGCATCGGCGAGCGGCATGAAGCAAAGCTCGCGGCTGCATTGCCAACGGCAGAGGCGCGGCAGAATTGTCACGCCGAGGCCGGCCTCAACCATGGCGAGGTTCGAATTGACGTTGCTGGCGATCAGCTTCGAATTGGCGGCGAGCTTTGCGACTTCCGGCAGACCGAGCGCGGAGATGCTGCCATTCAGGATGAGGCCGCAGCCTGCGAGCTGCTCCCATTTCAGCGGAGCCTTCTTTTTCGTCAGCGGATGATCGGCCCGGCAGACAAAATCCAGCGGCTCGCGAAAAAGCGCTTCGAAGGCCAGTTCGGGGCGCTTGTTGGCAAGCACGCAAAGCCCGATTTCAACGACGCCATTCTCGACCGCGTCGACGATCGCCGAGGAATTGATGTCGCGCACGTGAATGTCGAACAACCCCTCGGCCTGCCTGACCCGCGTAATCGCACGCGGCAACAGCGTCACGGCGACGGACGGCACGCTGGCGATGTCGCAGCGGCCGAGGCGATCGGCGGCGAAGGTCGTCATCGCGGCGCAGGCGCGCTCGTAATGAGCGAGCATGCCCCGCGCTTCTTCCAGCACCACACGGCCGACGTTGGACAATGCGGATTTGCGCTCGCTTTCAAACAAGGGCGCGCCAATGTCGAGTTCGAGCTGCTTCAGCGTCATCGAGACGGCGGAAGGCGTGCGATGGATCTGATCGGCGGCCGCGCGAATGCCGCCGGTGTCGACGACGGCGACGAAGCTGCGCAAACCCGTCAGACTGATCATTCCAGCCTCTGTTCAGGCAAACTGAACATCTATCAAAATAAATGAACTTGATTGAAATTGTGCCGATTGATTAGGTGAAGTCAATGAAATTTTGGGAAGCGCGCCAATGATCGCCGGACGAAATCTCATCGCAGGACAATGGCGGGAGGGAGCGGGAGAAATCGAAGACCGCAATCCCTCGGACCTTGCCGATGTCGTCGGCATATTTTCGCAGGCCTCGCCCGCGGACGTTCACGAGGCTGTCGCCGCCGCGCGCGCAGCCCAGCCGCAATGGGCAGCGACGGGGCTCGAGACGCGCGCCGCCGTGCTGGACGCGATCGGCCGGGAATTGATGGCGCGCTCAAAGGAGCTCGGCGAGCTTCTCTCTCGTGAGGAAGGCAAGACCTTGGCCGAGGGGGTTGGCGAGGTCTATCGGTCGGGACAGTTCTTCACCTATTTCGCCGCTGAAACGCTGCGCATTCTCGGCGATACCGCGGATTCGACGCGGGCCGGCGTCGAGGTGTTGGTGACGCGCGAACCGCTAGGGGTCGTCGCAGTGATTTCGCCGTGGAATTTTCCGATGGCGACGGCGTCGTGGAAAATTGCGCCGGCGCTCGCCTTCGGCAACGCCGTCATCTGGAAGCCCGCCAATATCACGCCCGCCAGCGCCTGGGCTCTCACAGAGATCATCCATCGACAAGCCATCCCGGCTGGCCTGTTCAATCTCCTGATGGGCCCGGGCTCGGCGATCGGGCGCGAACTCGCGGCAAAGGCGGCGATTCAAGGCCTGAGTTTCACGGGATCGGGCGAAGTCGGCAGCGGCATCGCCGGCGCCGCGGCGGCGCGCTTCGTCAAGTTGCAACTTGAAATGGGATCGAAAAATCCGCTCGTGATCATGGACGACGCCGATCTCGATCGCGCCGTCGATCTCGCTGTGAACGGCGCTTTCGGGGGGACGGGACAGAAATGCACGGCTTCCTCGCGGCTGATCGTCCATCGGCCGATCCACGACGCTTTCGTCGAGCGGTTCCTCGCGAAGACCAAGGCGCTGAAGGTCGGCCATGCGCTCGGGGAGGGCGTACAAATGGGGCCAGTCGTCAGCCAGGCTCAGCTTGACAGCAACCTTGCCTATGTCGCCTTGGCGCAAAGCGAAGGCGGCGAACTCGCGACCGGCGGGCATCAAACCGAGAGGGCGGAAAAGGGCTACTACATGGCCCCGACCGTTTTCCTCAACACGAAGCCCCGGATGCGCGTCAATCAGGAGGAAATGTTCGGCCCGATCACGTGCGTTCTGTCCGTCGCCGACCTCGACGAGGCGATCGAAGTCGCCAACGACACGCCCTATGGCCTGACGGCCGGGATCGCGACGCGTTCGCTCGCCCGGGCAAGCAAGTTTCGCCGGGCTTCGCGTTCGGGGTGCGTCATGGTCAATCTGCCGACCGCCGGCACCGACTATCACGTACCGTTCGGGGGAACCCGCGCCTCAAGCTATGGCCCGCGCGAACAGGGACGCGCCGCGGTGGAATTCTATACGCAGATGAAGACCTCCTACATCTACGCGGGTCCCGCGCCATGACGCCGGACGCCGACGCCGCGCCGACGCTGATCGACGGATTGCAATATTGCAACTGGTCGCGCGAAATCTTTCAACACATGCGCGAGGGCGGCATGTCGGCGGTGCACGCCACCGTGAGCTATCACGACGGATTTCGCGATACGGTGCGCAATCTCGTGGAATGGAACTGGCGCTTTCGCGACCATGCGGACCTGATCCTGTTGGGCCGCAGCGCCGACGACATCGCCGCCGCCAAGGCGTCCGGGCGAACCGCGATTTTTCTTGGCCTGCAAAACCCGATGCCGATCGAGGACGATCTCGGCCTAGTCGAGATCCTGCACGAACTTGGCATCAGATTCATGCAGCTAACATACAACAATCAGTCGCTGCTGGGCGCCGGATGGATGGAGGCGGTGGATGGCGGCGTCACGCGGATGGGTCGCGAAGTCATCGCCGAAATGAACCGGCTCGGCATGGTGATCGACATGTCGCATTCGGGGGAGCGCACGACGCTGGAGGCGATCGAATTGTCGAAGCGCCCGATCGCGGTCACCCATGCGAACCCGTCCTGGTGGCGCGAGACCGGACGCAACAAATCGACGGAGGTGGTGAAGGCGCTTGCTGAGACCGGCGGCATGCTCGGACTGTCGATCTATCCTCATCATTTGCGCGATGGCGGCGCGACGACCCTGAGGGATTTCTGCGTGATGGCCGCCGAAGTCGCTAAGATGATCGGCGTCGACAATCTCGGCATCGGCTCGGACCTCTGCCAGGGACAACCCGACAGTGTCGTGCAATGGATGCGCGAGGGCCGGTGGACCCGGCCCGATCCGGGGCCCGCTCAAGTCGCGTTCCCCGCGCAACCAGACTGGTTTGGCGACAACCGCGATTTTGCAGGCCTGGCGGCGGGCCTGAAAGCAACGGGCTTCAGCGGCCCCGACATCGGTAAGATGCTCGGCGAGAACTGGCGGAATTTTATGGGCAAGGCGTTCGGGCCAGGGAGCCCCAGCTGAATTCGAGCTTGGATCGTGGCCCTGCCATCCGAACCTAGCGATCGGACGTCCGCTGAGCAAACATCCGCGTCAAATTACAAGTATCTCCGTGCCTCGTCGGGGTCCAACTCTTCGTACGCCCGTCAATCGGTTGTGTTTCGGCTCTGGCGACGCCCTTTCATGCGGTCGACCAACTAGATCGGCGGCCCCGGAGCCAAAGGTCGTGCCGGACATAGTCGACCTTTGAGACCGCAATAGCCGACATTGTCGCGCTCGTTCGCGGGGCGAAAAGCCGCCATCGATGTCGGCTCGGTTCTCGGTTTCGTGCCGCTCCGCTGAAGCGTCTGGCGCGGTCGCGTAAAGCGGACACTGCGGACGGCCGGGGGAAGTAGCAGTTGGGAGGAAGAGCGCTTCCGAGGTCGGCTCGGGAAGGACCGAGTCCGCGTGAAAGCCGCCTGTTCCATTGCGAGGGCAAGCCGACGCGAGCGGCATGGCTATCAGAGGCTGCCTATCCGCCGGGCCAAGGTAGTCGACGCAGTTGTGACGGCCCTCGTCAGGCAACGCTGGAATCTCCAGGGCCGTGAACGTCCAGTAAGCAAGTAAGATAGCAAGAACGACGATAGCTGCCAGCGCGACGAGGTTCGATTTGCGACGCCGAGAATCAGCGTAGCCGCCGCGGCCAGCGCCGAGATCGGAGAAGTCGCGGACGAGCTCATTTGCCGTTCTGTGGTCACTCTCGCACCGCGCTTGGGACAGCGCGACGCGCTTGCACTCCACCCAGTCGCGCTTGCCGGTCAGAAGCGGATATCGAACCTCTGCCGACCCAACCGCAGATCAGTCAGTGTCACGTCCGGCAGCCAATCCGGCAGCGCGGGATCATGGGGTGGGGCTGGTACTATCTCTCGACTGTGCTCGACGACTTCTCGCGCTTCATTGTCGCCTGGAAGCTCTGCGCGACAATGAAGGCACAGGATGTCACCGCCACGCTCGATCTGGCGTTGACGGCGTCCGGGCTCGATCAGATGACCGTGGTTCACCGGCCACGGCTGTTGTCGGACAACGGCTCGTCCTATGTCGCGAGCGATCTTGCCGATTGGCTGGACAAACAGAACATCGACCATGTCCGTGGAGCGCCCTATCATCCGCAGACCCAGGGCAAGATCGAGCGCTGGCATCAAACGCTCAAAAACCGCATCCTGCTCGAGAATTACTACCTGCCCGGCGATCTCGAACGCCAGGTCGCCGCCTTCGTCGAGCACTACAACCATGACCGCTATCACGAGAGCCTCGACAATCTCACGCGGGCTGACGTCTACTTCGGGCGCGCTGACACCGTCCTCCTCGAACGCGAAAGGATCAAACGCCAGACCATCGCAAATCGTCGCTTGCAGCAAAAACTGCGCGTCGCACAACCTCAATACCCAATGATCCAGAGCCTCCCTCCCGGAAGCCAACAAAGTGTCCCAAATCAGCTGACGACGGACACAACCAGGTTGAGCTGCATACCGGAACACAATCGGGTCAAAGCCGAGTTCGAGAATAAGGACAACGCGCCCTGGCCGGGGCTTGCGGTAACGACCGGGTTGCAGCTCGGGGGGAGAAGGACGTCTTGATTGTCCCCACCGAAGTGGTGCAACATGGGCAAAACGGGCTCTACGTCTTCATCGTCGACGATCAGAACCGCGCCAAGGTGCGCCAAGTTAAGATCGCGCACCAAGCAGAGATTCGTTGGTTGGCCAACGGAATGGGGCTGCGCTCGGAGTTTAGGGCGGCGACAGCGCAGTGGATCGTCTTGTCGAGGCAGCCTGGATCGGTGAAGGTCTGGTGGGCGAGATGGCGGGCTTTGAGATCGCCCCAGACGACTTCGATGTCGTTGAGTTCGGGCGTGTATTTGGGTAGCCACTCGACGACGAGCCAGTGGGCGCGTTCGGCGAGCGCCGCCAGCGTCGCCTTGCTGACATGAATCGGGCCGTTGTCGAGCACGAGAACGACCGGCTTGAAGGGCGCGCCGGGCTTTGGGCCGTAGAGACGGTCGAGGAGCTGCAGATGCGCAATGAAGTCGGCGCTGCGCTTGGTGCGCGAGGTGGTGACGACGAGCTTGCGCCGGGCATAGTCGAGCGAGCCCATCATCGCGACCTTCTTAGCCTGTCCGGGCGCCGGCACGCGCAAATCCGCGCCGCGCCTGGCCCAAGCGCGGGCGAGATAGGGATGGGTGAGAGCTTCGCTCTCGTCGGCGAACAGAAGCTCGATGTCGCCGGCCTCGGCTTGCGCCTTGCGCAGTTTGAGCCGCAATCCGATGCGATCGACGGCGTCTTTGTCCTGACGCCCTTTCAGGGTGTGGCGCGGGCGGCGAAAGCGGAACCCCCTTTTTGGCGCAAAACCTTCGACAGCTGCGATCTTGAGATCGTCACCCCTTCGCGGCTGGCGATCTCCTGGGCGAGGCGGGCCAAGGTCCAATTGGGCCGATCGGCGACCGGCGCGGATAAGAGCGGCTCGGCCACCCGAAGCGCCGCCCGCGCCTTGAGCGGCTCCGGACCCGGCGCGACGCGTGCTTTGAGAGCCTCGACCCCGCCGCTGATGAAATCGCTGCGCCATATCCGTACCGTATCCTGGCGAACGCTGAAGGCTTCCGCGATCCGCCCGCTGGTCCAGCCGGCCAGCGTCAACAAGATCGCCCGCGCGCGGTCCGCCTCGGCGCGATCAGCGCCGCTGGCTAGAGCCTTGAGCGCCGCCTTCTCATCGTCCCTCACCCTCACCGGAGATTTGCCCGCCATGCTCCGTCCTCCGAATCAAACCAGAGAACAGAATCACGATCACCAATCGTTGGCCAGTCCGCTCAAACCTGCTTAGGACACACGACGAGGGCGACCATCTCGGGGGCCTGAAGGAGTGCGACCGGGTGGTGACGTCGGGACAGTTCCTGCTTCAGCCCGGATCGATCGTTTCGATCGACACGGGAAGCGGAAGCTAGCCGATGTACAAGGGCATCTCCGCCCCTTTCATTCATCGTCCGATCGCGACCACCCTCCTCATGGTCGCGGTGCTTCTGGTCGGTCTGGTCGCTTTCCCGTCGCTGCCGGTGGCACCCTTGCCGCAGGTCGACTTTCCGACCATCACCGTCTCCGCCTCGCTGCCTGGCGCCTCCCCGGATACGATGGCGACCTCGGTCGCCCAGCCGCTCGAGCGGCAGATCGCACAGATACCGGGCGTCTCGCAGATGACGTCGACGAGCTCGCTCGGCTCGACCGCGATCACCGTCCAGTTCGATCTCAACCGCAACATCGACGCCGCCGCAAACGACATCCAGGCTGCGATCAACGCCGCTTCCGGGCAATTGCCGAAGGACCTGCCAAGTCCGCCGACCTACCGCAAGGTCAACCCCTCGGACACGGCCATCCTCATCCTGTCCGTGCAGTCGGACGTCGCCCCGGTCATCGACGTCGACGACGCGGCCGAAAACATCCTCGCCCAGCACCTGAGCCAGATCTCGGGGGTCTCGCTCGTGCGCGTCGGCGGCCAGCAGACGCCGGCCATACGGATCCAGATCGATCCAGCGAAGCTCGTCGAAAAGGGCATGCAGCTCGAGGACGTGCGGGCGCAGATCGGCATCGCCACCGAGGACAGCCCGAAAGGCGCGCTCATCGGGCCGAAGCAGACCTTCACGATTCAGGACAACGACCGGCTGATCGACCCCAAGGCTTGGAACGACGTCGTCGTCGCCTATCGCAACGGTGCGCCGGTCCGCGTGCGCGACATCGGCCAGGCGGTGGCGGGACCGCAGGACACGACCCAAGCCGCCTGGAGCAACGGCAAGCCGAGCGTTTTTCTCGTCGTGTACAAGATTCCCGGCGCCAACGTCATCAACACGGTCGAGGCGATCAAGGGCACTTTGGCGACCTTGCAGGCGTCAATCCCGCCGACCATTCAGGTCAGCATTCTTTCCGACCGCACGACGAACATTCGCGCCTCCGTGCATGATGTCGAATTCACGCTCGCGCTCACCATCGCGCCTGTGGTGATGGTGATCTTCGTGTTCCTACGCTGTTGATTTCCACTGAGAGCTGACCCGGGCGCTACGGGTTTTTCCACCGAGAACTGACCCATGTTCGAACCTTCCCCCCTTGGCCATTTGGGGGGGCATCGGAGTGATCGACATGGAGTTATTGAGCGTCATCCGACGCTGGCACTATCGAGATCATTTCTCGATCCGAGAGATATCCCGACGCACAGGTCTGTCGAGGAACACAGTCCGCAAATACCTGCGCTCGGACACCGTTGAACCGAAGTTCAACATCCCTGACCGCCCGAGCAAGCTGGACCCTTACGCCGACAAGCTGTCGCAGATGCTGCGGCAGGAGTCCGGGAAGTCCCGCAAGCAGAAGCGGACGACTAAGCAACTGCACACTGATCTGGCCGCCCTCGGCTATGACGGCTCCTATAATCGGGTGGCGGCCTTCGCTCGCGACTGGAAGGCCGCTCGGCAACAGGAACAGAAGACGTGCGGCCGCGGGGTGTTCGTGCCGCTGGCGTTTTTGCCTGGCGAAGCGTTCCAGTTCGACTGGTCGGAAGACTGGGCGGTCATCGGCGGCGAGCGGACCAAGTTGCAGGTCGCCCACTTCAAGCTCTCCTACAGCCGCGCCTTCATACTCCGCGCCTATCCTCAGCAGACCCATGAGATGCTGTTCGACGCCCATAACCACGCCTTCCGCGTGCTGGGGGGTGTGCCGCGGCGGGGCATCTACGACAACATGCGAACGGCCGTCGACAAGGTCGGCCGGGGAAAGGAGCGCCAAGTCAACGCCCGCTTCTCAGCCATGGTCAGCCACTTCCTATTCGAGGCGGAGTTCTGCAATCCGGCTTCCGGGTGGGAGAAGGGGCAGATCGAGAAGAACGTCCAGGATGCGCGCCATCGGCTCTGGCAGCCCATGCCCAACTTCCCCTCCCTGGCGACGCTGAACGATTGGCTGGAGATGCGATGCCAGGAGCTATGGGCGCAGACCCTACACGGCTCGCACCCTGGCGCGATCGCCGACGCCTGGCTCGAAGAGTCGCAGTGTCTGATGCAGCTTCCCCGCCGGTTCGACGGCTTCGTCGAATACGCCAAGCGCGTGTCGCCGACATGCCTGATCCATCTGGAGCGCAATCGCTACAGCGTGCCGGCGTCCTTCGCCAATCGCCCGGTCAGCGTGCGGGTATATCCCGAGCGAATCGTCGTCGTCGCCGAGGGGCAGATCGTCTGCGAGCATCGTCGCGTCTTCGCCCGCTCTCACGAACGGACGAGCACCACAACGGTCTACGACTGGCGGCACTATCTGGCGGTCGTTCAACGCAAGCCTGGGGCCCTGCGCAATGGCGCGCCGTTCGCCGAACTGCCGCCGGCCTTCCGGGCTCTGCAGCTGCGCATGCTTAAGACACCAGGCGGCGACCGCGAGATGGTCGAGATTTTGGCCCTGGTTCTCCAGCATGACGAACAGGCCGTGCTCGCCGCCGTCGAACTGGCGCTGGAGGCCGGCGCGCCGACCAAGACCCATATTCTGAACCTGCTGCACCGCTTGGTCGACGGGAAGCCGACAGATGCGCCTACGATAAAGGCGCCCCAGGCTCTGACGCTGACCACCGAGCCGCAGTCCAACGTCGAGCGCTACGACGCCCTGCGCAAAGTCCGGGAGGCGCGCCATGCGTCATAATCCCGCCGCCGGCGCGATCATCATCATGCTGCGCAGTCTCAAAATGCACGGCATGGCTCAGGCCGTCAGCGAGTTGACCGAGCAAGGCTCTCCGGCCTTTGAGGCAGCGCTGCCCATCCTATCGCAGCTCCTGAAGGCGGAGACGGCCGACAGGGAGGTGAGATCGACAGCCTATCAGCTCAAGGCCGCCCGCTTTCCAAACTATCGCGATCTCGCCGGCTTCGACTTCGCCAGCAGTGAGGTCAACGAGGCGCTCGCGCGTCAACTCCACCGATGCGAGTTCCTGGAAGACGCCCACAATGTCGTCCTGGTCGGCGGCCCCGAGCCCGAGTTCATAATGCTCACCTCACCATGTCATTGAAAGTTCAGGGCTAGCTCTGGCTCGTCTTCAGATGGCGGACCTATCCGAGAGCGCTTTCTTCGTCGCTCGGCCTCCCGGGCCACCTCCGCGCGCCCAAGATCGGAGGCTCGAATGGCCCACGGGCCGCCCTTGCAGGATTGGTTCGCAGGCAACGCTCCTTCGACAATCAGGCGACGAACAGTCGCCGGACTGACCGACAAAGCCTCTGCCGCCTCGTCAAGCGTGACCTCTCCTCGCTCGGCACGTTCGCCCTCTCGATAGACGACAATGTTGTGATCCTTGCGTAGGGAGGCCACCCGCGTTCGGGTCCACGAATGCCCCTTGGTCGTCGTCTTGCCAGCCCGATTGAGAGCAGCCGCAATCCCCATGTCCGGCATCTGCCGGGCCATCGCCCGCACCAGATCGACAACGTCGGCGTCGACGCGCCAGCGGTGCTCGCCCGTGCGGTTCTTGCGGACGCGTAGAGCCGTATGATCCTCGCCCGCCCAGCGGATGACGAGATCGAGACCGTCATCCTCCGTGCGCACGACGATCTCTTCGATCAGCATGCGAACGATCCGTTTGCGCGTGGCTATGGTCGCCCCTTCCGCATGCCAGGCGCGTTCGACGTCAGCGCCGAGCCGGAGCAGCGCCTCTCGCTCGCCTGGAGTTACGCCATTCAACGGCGCAACGCTGAGCGCTGTGAGCTCATCCTGAAGGCGTCGCTCTTCTTTCAGGCGCTCGTTCCAGCGCCGCTCGAGTTCGCCCGCGACCAGACGGTTGTCGGGATCGACGGCGTCATATTGCCGTCGAGCGTGCACAGCCTCGAAACGCGCCTGCTCGAGCGCCAGCTCGACCTGTCGATGCTTCTCGCCGTCTTCGCGTCCTCGCGCCTGAAGAGCCGCCAGGGCCGCTTCGACGCCGAGAGGCTGAATGCGCTCCACGACCTCGGCGGCGACTGCGGCGTCGACGCGAAGACTGCCGAAGCCAATGCAGCGCTCGGTCCCGTGGTTGATGGAAGCGCCTCGGCAGTGATAGCGCGCGACATCGCCCTTCGTTCCGCCGTAGGCGACATGCAGCTTCCGACCGCAATGGCCGCAGCGGAACAAGCCGGCGAGCAAGGCTTCTCCCCGCCGCACAGCGCCCCGGCTCGCAAAGCTCTTGCCGTTTGCGTTGTCCTTGATCAGGCGCTGATTCCTCTCGAAGGCGTCCCAGCCGATATAACCCTGATGGTGATCGCGGATCAAAACATCCCATTCAGACTGTTCGACCGGAAGACCGCGCATGACCCGCTTTCGGCCATTCTCGATTCTCGTCTTGCTCATCGACCGACCATAAGCATAGGCGCCGGCGTAGATCGGGTTGGTTAGGATGTGAAGGATTGTATTGTAGACCGGGGCTTTCCACTGCAAATGTCGGCCTTCAGGTCCATGGTCGACGGCGGGCAGCGCGATACTCTCCTGCCGGAACCAAAGATGCACCTGCCGCACGCTCTGCATCTCGGCGAACTTGCGGAAGACCAATGCGAGCGCTTCGCGCACGCGAAGGTCCGGATCCTTCTCGATCCAGTCCGGTTTGCTGCGCACATAGCCAATCGCGACTGATGTGAAGAGCTCGCCGCGTCGCGCTTTCTGTTTGAGCGCTTCATGGGCGCGCTGGCGCAGGATGGTCAGCTCCATCTCGCTCATCGTTCCCTTCATGCCGAGCAGGAGCCGGTCGTTTGGAAGACGGGGATCGTAGACGCCGTCCTCGTCGGCGATCAGCGTCCCGACGAGGCCGCAGAACTCCAGCAGCGTGTGCCAGTCTCGTCCGTTGCGGGCCAGGCGCGACGCCTCGATCGACACCACCGCGCCGACCCGGCCGTCGCAGATCGCCGCCAGAAGCTTCTCAAACCCGGGGCGGCTGACGCCGGAGCCCGAACGGCCGAGATCGTCATCAATGACACTGACGTTGGCCCAGCCAAGCTGTCGGGCTCGCTCGACCAGTCCATACTGCCGTCGACGGCTCTCGACGTTGTTGTTCACCTGGTCGATCGTCGACTGGCGGACGTAGACAATCGCCTCCCGGGCGAGATGATCAGCCTCGACCCGGCTCATGGCGCGCCTCCTTCCGGATCGAAGTCGAGACTTTCTGCGAAAGAGCCTCCGTCAGAAGCGCTCGCACGCTTTCCACCATCGCTTGGCGGCGTTCCTTTGGGATCGGTCGCTGGCGGGGCGGCTCTTCGAATAGATCCGGTGGTCGGCGGTTCAGACGCATGATCGGCTCCGTCAGTCAGGGGCGAATCCCCATCGTAGGAGCCTAGAACCGCATCCAGATAGGCGCGCAGATCGCGCAGCCGCGCCACGCAAAGCCGCGGAGCCGAACGGATCTCGCAGCCGGCAGCCGCGGGCCGTAACATCCATTCCGGCGTCAACGTCAACGTGCCGTCAGCGAGACGGATCGTAAGATGCACATCGCCGCAGCGCACCACCCGCCGACCACTCGACGACACTATCCTGCCGGCCAGCGGATGAAAGGCGTAGTAGATCGTCTCTTCGCTCGCCAGAATCCCGGCGCCATGTCGCTGTCTCGCCCGGCACGGGCAAAACGCATCTCGCCACGGCGATCGGCGTCCAGGCCATCGAGCATCACCGCAAGCGCGTCCGCTTCTTCTCCACCGTCGAACTCGTCAACGCTCTCGAACAAGAGAAGCTTCAGGGCAAACCCGGCCAGCTCGCGGCGCGGCTCACCCACTCTGATCTCGTCATCCTCGACGAGCTTGGTTACCTGCCGTTCAGCGCCTCAGGCGGCGCGTTGCTCTTCCATCTGCTGAGCAAGCTCTACGAGCGAACCAGCGTCATCATCACAACCAATCTCAGCTTCGGCGAGTGGGCAACCGTGTTCGGAGACCCGAAGATGACGACCGCTCTACTCGATCGTCTCACCCACCGCTGTCATATCCTCGAAACCGGAAACGACAGCTTCCGCTTCAAGAACAGCTCGGCAAAAGCCGCCAAACCCGCAAAGGAGAAATCTCGGAACTTGACGAACGCCTGACCCCGAAACCATCATCAAGCCGGGTCAGTTCTCAATGGAAATCCCGGGTCAAATCTCAGCGGAAATCGACAATCTTGCTTCTGATCGCGCTTTTTTATCACACGGCGCTTGGTCTGCAGGTCGTGATCGAGGACTACGTCCATTCCGCGACCAAGTTCGCGGCTGTGATTGCTGCGCGTCTTGGTTGCTGGGCCCTCGCGACCGCGGGTGTCCTGGCCATCCTGCGTATCGCGCTCAGCGGTTGAGAGGAACGGTGCGCGCGCTGAGAAACCCTGCAATGAAGCCCGCGCAGTTCGTGGTTGCGATTGATCGAAAGCATGCTTGGCCATTTGGGTGAAGGCCAAGCCGGAGACAATGCGATGTACGTGGAGAGACTGCTGCCAGCGGCGCGCGAAAAGCTCGTTACGATAGCAGATGACGCACCGCTGATGGAGGCGGCAAAGCTCCTGCACAAAGGGACTGATCTCGTGATCGTGTGTGATTCGGCAGGTCTTGTGGCCGGCGTTATCACAAAAACGAACATTGTTGGCCAAATGAGCCGGTGTCAGGGAGCGAGCTGCACGATGGCAGCTTCATTGACGATGACGTGCGACGTCGTCATCTGTCGGTCAGACGAATTGCTTCAGGAAGTCTGGAAACGAATGAAAGAGCGGAAGTTGAAAAACCTTCCTGTGGTGGACAAGGATTCTCGGCCGGTCGGGGTACTTCATGCACGAGATGTTTTGCAAGTTCTTCTCCAAGAATCCAAAGACGAGGAAGCGATGTTACGAGATTACGTGATGGGCGTAGGCTACTAATCCCACTGCACCTGCGTGGCGAAGTTTTCAGGAACCCATCTCATGTCGGATTGGAAGCCAGATTCGTTAGACCCTTCGCAGCAGCGCCAGGCGGCTCTTTCGAGGTGGGACAATGAGGGCGGCGCGGGACCGGGCGGCCCGCAAAAGGCTCAGATTTCCGCGGAAGCGCAATCCGAAGTTCCTGAGCTGACAAACGCCGAGTTGGTGCAGCTTCGCGTCCGCGTGATCGCGCTGGAAAATCTGGTGATCTCGTTGCTCGCGGAAGCACCCGATCGGCAACTTGATCTTGCTCGCCAAATGGCCGCTTTTATCTCACCAAGACCGGGCTTCACCCATCATCCTCTGACGATCCATGCGGCAACCCAGATGATCGATCTTGTTGACCGAGCCGGCCATTTTCGAACCGTCAAACCTTGATGAACAGGCTGCCGGCACCCAAGCGGCCCCGAGCGCTGCGGCTCGGATGACGTCATCGCCCTTGTTATAAACAATGATAACAAAACGCGCGCGACGGTCCAAAAAGATACCGACGATCTTCACGATAGGTCATTCAACGTGTCCGATCGCCGAATTTCTAACTGTGCTGCAGGAGGTAGGCGTCGATCTGCTCGTTGATGTGCGTTCGATCCCGCGCTCGCGAACCAATCCGCAGTTCAACGCCGATGCTCTCCCCGGACCGCTGGGTGACGCGGGAATAGATTATCGACATCTATCCTCTCTTGGCGGGTTGCGGCGCCGGAAAAGGGGGCGCCAACTTCGCTCAATACGTTCTGGCATGTCGCCGCCTTCCGGAACTATGCCGATTACGCGGCCACAGACGCTTTCCGAACAGGATTGAACGAGCTGCGAGCGCTCTCCCGTGACAATTGCTGCGCGATCATGTGTGCTGAAGCCGTGTGGTGGCGTTGTCACCGCCGCATCATTGCGGACTATCTTTTGGCGCAAGGCGTTCCGGTCATGCACATCATGGGGAGCGGTAAGGTGGATCCCGCGAAGCTTACGCCCGGCGCGCATGTGCTGACCAACGGGACCCTCGTATATCCGGCCGCGGAAGAGGCGATCAAAGCAAAAGACTGAGAGGGCTCTGGCTCGCGCAGGTCGTATAAGGCGTCCGAGTTACCGGTGACCGGATATGCGTACTCGGGGGCGACTAATGTCGTCTTCGCCATCACCCGCGCGCAAGTCCGGGGAGCGCACGAGGACGTGCGTGGCCCGGGGTGGTCGGGGCCCGGCCAAATGAACCGCGGCTGCCGCTGCGGAAAAGCGTGTGGGCACGATGTCGGTCGCGTTCGCGGTCGGGATCGTTGCCCAACGAGAGGCGCTTATCGGCCAGCAAACCTCGGGCGGTCCGATCTGCGTAGTTTCCGAGTCTCCCGCCGTTGCCCTCGCTCGCTACAATCGGCGGAATAGCACCGGAGAGCGATCCAACGCCGGATTTCGTCCTGGCGATGTCTGGCAGTCTCGGTGTCGCGTGCCAGGCCATGGAGCCTATGAAGAAAAGTTCCTGACGCTGCTTAACGTCGCACAGCGTCAGCATCTAGGAGATTCGAATGAGCGAGGAAAAGACGAAACTCAGCGGGCCCGATCTCACTCAAGGGGTCGAGGTCTCAACGATTCCCGATGGAACCATGCTGCTCGGACATGCGCAAGGCGAACCGGTGCTTCTCGCCCGGCGCGGCGATGAGGTGTTCGCAATCGGGGCCATCTGCACGCACTACGGCGCGCCGCTCGAACAGGGGCTTCTCGATGGCGATACGGTTCGATGCCAATGGCATCATGCCTGTTTCAGCCTGCGCACCGGCGAGGCTCTCCGCGCGCCGGCACTAGATCCGGTTTCGCACTGGCGCGTTGAAAATCGCTCTGCACCTGAGCGCGCGCGTAACGGCAATCGACACGGCGGCCAGGCAGGTTCAGCTCGCGGATGGCAGCCGTCACGCCTATGACGCGCTCCTGCTTGCTACGGGGGCCGAGCCGGTGCGTCTCGACGCCCCCGGGGCGGATCCCCCGCACGTGCACTATTTACGGACGCTGGCCGACGGCCGCGTTCTGGTCGCCAGCGCTCTGGTGGCAAAGCGTGCGGTTGTTATCGGCGCCAGCTTCATTGGCCTGGAAGTAGCGGCGTCGCTTCGTGCCCGGGACATCGAAGTCCACGTAGTCGGGACCGAGACGGTCTTGATGGAGAAAGTGCTGGGGCCGGAGGTCGGAAATTTCCTGCGCAAGCTCCATGAGGATCATGGCGTGAGATTCCACCTCGGCACGACGGCCACCGCGATAGACAACCAAAGCGTGACGCTAAAAGGCGGAGAACGCCTTCAGGCCGACCTCGTTGTCGTAGGGATCGGCGTGCGGCCAGCAATCTCGCTGGCGGAACAGGCGGGGCTCGCGATCGATCGCGGTGTCGTCGTCAATGAATACCTCGAGAGCAGCATTCCAGGCATCTTCGCCGCCGGCGACATCGCGCGCTGGCCGGACCGGCTGACCGGCGAGCGGATTAGCGTCGAACATTGGGTCGTCGCCGAGCGCCAGGGTCAGACAGCGGCGCGCAACATTCTCGGCCGGCGCGAACGCTTCGATTACGTCCCATTCTTCTGGACCGAACAATACGACTTCGGCCTCGGCTATGTCGGACACGCCGAGCACTGGGACAAGGCCGAGATCGCGGGATCGTTGGAGCGTCGAGACTGCACCGTAACGTATCGGCTCGGAGGCCAGAGGCTCGCGGTCGCCGTGGTCCATAGGGATCTCGAAGGACTTCGTGCGGAGGTCGAGTTCGAGCGGGTCATAACGAGGAACAGCGCCGGTGGCCGGACCGTCAAAAACGCGGCGGCGCCGGCACGGTAAGCTCAGATCACGATCGGAGATCCACGATGACGAAACGGTTCAAAGTCGGCGATCCCGTGACCTGGAATTCGGAAGCGGGCCACGTCAGCGGCACGATCATCAAAGTGCATATCAAAGATGTTGACTACAAGGGACATACCCATCCCGCGAGCGAGGACGATCCGCAGTATGAAATCAAGAGCAGCAAGACCGAGCATATCGCAATGCATAAAGGTCAGGCATTGACGAAATCGAGCGAATGAACTCAGGAGCGAGCCCGATGGCCAAGCGAATAACGGCCGATCATGTCAAGCTCAAACGCGCCTATGAACCCGCCGCCGCCAATGACGGGACCCGCATATTGATCGACCGCCTGTGGCCGCGCGGGGTCAAGAAAGCAGACGCGGCGATCGATCAATGGGTCAAGGACATCGCGCCCAGCACCGCCTTGCGAAAATGGTTCGGTCACGATCCCGGCCGTTGGGCGGAGTTTCGCCTCCGGTACGCTGCGGAGGTCCATCAACATCCCGAACAGCTCAGCACATTACGGGCCCTAGCAAGACAGGGTCCGATCACTCTCGTGTTCTCGGCTCACGACGAAGTCCATAACGACGCGGTTGCGCTGCGAGATTTTCTCTTGGGCCGAAACACAAAGCGGAAGGCCGAGGCAACTCATCGATGAGCGCCTCGAGGAGAACGAAGCTTGGGACTCGGTCAAGATCGAAAGGCCACCCCACGATCCGATCGCGTCAACTCTGAGTGCGGCCGACGACCGGATCGTCATGAGCGAGTGGCTGCCGCCGCAGCAGGGAATCGTTCCCCGCATCCGCATCGGACGGCGCTGGATCAACATCTTGTGGGCGCTACCGATCGGAGCCGCGGCGCTCGTTTTCCTCATCGCTCTCGCGCAGAGCTTGCGAGAGCTTCAAAGTGTGCAGACCTTCATCAAGGAATACCCCGGTATCGCGCAGGCTGCGCCCTCGGTCGATTCCGGATTTCCGTGGTGGCTGCAACTGCAACACTTCCTGAACATGCTTTTCATGATGTTCATGATTCGCGCCGGGATCCAGATCCTGGCGGATCACCCGCGCCTTTATTGGACCCGCGACTGCACGCCCGGTACGGAGTGGTTTCGCTTCCAGTATCCGGTACCCGAGGGCCGGATTTGGACCTCGAAGGACGATTCGGTGGCGGTGCCTGGTTGGCTGGGCATTCCCGGCGTTCGTCATTCCATCGGACTTGCCCGTTGGTGGCATTTCTCGGTCGTGCTGTTGTGGACGCTCAACGGCATCGCGTTTTACCTGCTGATTTTCACCACCGGTCAGTGGCTTCGTTTGGTCCCCGTGACCTGGGGCGTGTTCCCCGCAGCGCTCTCGACCGCCCTCCAATATGCGTCGCTGAACTTTCCGGTCGATGAGAGCTGGACTCGCTACAACGGCCTGCAACAGCTTAGCTATCTCAACACGGTGTTTGTTGCCGCGCCGGTTTCGATTCTGACCGGTCTCATGCAGAGTCCGGCAATTTCGAACAGGCTGGGCTTGCTCGGGACCGTGCTGAATCGGCAGGCGGCCCGTTCCATCCACTTTATCTCGTTCTGCTGGTTCGTGTTGTTCATTCTAGCGCGTGGCATCATGGTGTTCGTTACCGGTCTTAGGCAAAACACCAATCACATGTTTGCTGGGGTGGAGAGCCACGCGTGGGCTGGTTTTCCGCTTTTCGTCATGGCGATGGTGCTCGTGGGGCTGGCCTGGTGGGTCGCTTCGCGGTTCACGATCCGGCATGCCCGTCTGGTGCAGCGGATCGGACGGTTCATGGTCGGCTCGATCAAGGGTCTCTCCGAGTGGTGGGCCCCGAATGCTCAGTTCATGGAACAGGACATCTCACCGCATTTTTGGCCGAACGGAACCATGCCGAACTCCGCCGAGTTCGAGGCGTTGGTGGCGGATGAGTTTGCGCATTACCGCCTCCGCGTCAGCGGACTGGTGGAATCGCCCCGCGTTTTTTCCTTCGCCGATCTCAAGGCCCTGCCGAAGCAGGAGCAAATCACTACCCACTTCTGCATCCAGGGATGGTCCGGGGTCGCCAAGTGGGGCGGCGTTCCGATGCGCGATATCCTCGATATCGTGAAGCCTACGCCGGACGCGCGTTACGCTGTGTTTTTTTCCTTTTCCGAGGGTTCCGCGGGCGGCAGCTATTACGACGTTCACGAGCTTCACAATATGCGGCACCGGCTGACCATTCTCGCCTACGAAATGAACGGGGCGCCGGTCAGCGTCCTTCATGGCGCGCCGCTGCGGCTGCGCTGCGAGAACGAATTAGGTTTCAAGATGGTCAAGTGGATCGCGGCGATCGAGCTTGTTCGAGACTTCGCCGATCTGGGGGCCGGCCAAGGCGGCTATAACGAAGATCACGAGTTCTATGGATACCGTATGCCGATTTGAGGCGCAGAAGAGTGGAGCGTGACACTTGCCGCGAGGATCAAGGAGACCCACCGGCAGTGCTTACGCATCGCTCAATGTCTAACGATGAAAGGAAGGTCTCTGATGCGTACGCCAGCGAGCATCTTCAAGCACCCCATCCATCCTATGCTGATCGTTTTTCCGACCGGTCTTTGGGTTTTCTCGCTCGCCTGCGACCTGATCCGTTTGGCGGGCGCACAACAGACGCGTGGTCGACCGTCGCGTTTTTCGGCATGATCGGTGGTCTTATCGGCGCTCTCTGCGCTGCGGTGCCGGGATTTGTCGATTTGCTTTTCTACAAAGGCGGCGCGCCGCCGGTGAAGAAAATCGCTCTGACCCACATGGCGATCAATCTCACGGCAGTCGTGCTGTATGCGATAAATATCTGGCTGCGCGCCAGCGGCCCCACGAATTTGGGCACGAGCCTGAGCGCTCCCGTGGTGCTTTCGATCATCGGCGTTGCACTCCTCTTCGTATCAGGCTGGCCCGGCGGTCAAATGGTGCATGTCTACGGCGTGGGCGTCGAGCGGCGCGAATGACGCCCCAGTGACTTGTGGCGATGGGATACATCGCGCGCGCGGCCAGCGGCGCGCCACCCGGAGCGAACATCAAAGGGATAATTCGAATGAACGCCGAGCCCTCAACAAAATCTCTTCATCCTGCATTGCACAACGAGTGCGTCAACACTCTGCGTTTCCTCTCCGTTGACGCCGTGCAAAAGGCCGACAGCGGCCACCCGGGGCTGCCGATGGGCGCCGCGGCGATGGCCTATGCGCTGTGGACCCGGTTCCTCAAACATAACCCGGCCAATCCTGGATGGTTTGATCGCGACCGTTTCGTGCTGTCACCCGGGCATGGTTCGATGCTGTTGTACAGCTTGCTTCACCTCACCGGCTACGATCTTCCGCTTGAACAGATCAAGCATTTTCGCGAATGGGGCAGCATGACGCCGGGCCACCCCGAGCGTGGCGTCACGCCGGGCGTCGAGACGACCACCGGACCGCTCGGTCAAGGTTTTGGCAACGGCGTCGGTCTCGCGATGGCCGAAGCCCACCTGGCGGCGTGTTACAACCGGCCCGGCGCGGAGATCGTCAATCATTTCACCTATGGGATCGTCAGCGATGGCGATCTGATGGAGGGCGTATCCTCGGAGGCCGCGTCCCTTGCCGGCCATCTTAAGCTCGGCAAGCTGATCTACCTCTATGACGATAACCGTGTGACGCTCTCGGCTGGAACCGACATCACATTCACCGAGGATCGCGCGCGTCGCTTTGAGGCCTATGGCTGGCACGTCCAATCGGTCGCGGACGGTAACGATCTGGTGGCAATCGACGCAGCGCTGCGCGCGGCTCGGGCGGAAACGCAGCGCCCCTCCCTGATCCTGGCGCGGACCCATATAGGCTATGGCGCGCCCGACAAGCAGGACAGCTTCGAATCGCATGGGTCGCCCTTGGGCGTCGATGAGGTGCGGCTAACGAAGCAGAATCTGGGCTGGCCGATCGAGCCGCTATTTTACGTTCCCGAAAAGGCAGGCGAACACTCAAGGCGCTCGAGCGCGGAAAGTCGGCCGAGACGGAGTGGAGCGATAGGTTCACAGCCTACAGCCGCGCGTTTCCGGATATGGCCAAAACTTTTGAGCAGATCATGCATGGCGAACTGCCGGAAGGATGGGATAGGGATATTCCGGCTTTCCCCGCGGATGAAAAGGGCATGGCCACTCGCGTCGCCGCGGCAAAGGTGATGAATGCCGTTGCGCCTCGATTGCCGGCACTGATTGGTGGTTCGGCGGATTTGAACCCGTCGACCCATACCGCGCTTTCGGGACTCGGAGATTTCGAGCCCGCCGGAGACCCGACAAGCAGGGCGCTGTGGAGGGCGTCTGGAGCTATGCCGGTCGGAATGTCTATTTCGGCGTGCGCGAGCACGGCATGGGGGCGATCCTGAATGGTTTGGCGGCGCATGGCGGCGCGGTGCCGTTCGGTGCGACATTTTTGATTTTCTCCGACTATATGCGTCCCCCGATGCGTCTCGCGGCGATGATGAAGCTGCATGTGATCTATGTTTTCACCCATGACAGCATCGCCTTGGGGCAGGACGGGTCCACCCATCAACCGGTGGAACAGCTCGCCGGCCTGCGCGCGGTTCCAGGTCTTACGGTCATCCGTCCTGGCGATGCCAACGAGACGGCTGTCGCTTGGCGGGTCGCGCTGGAAGCGGGTGACCGCCCCGTCGCATTGGTTCTGACGCGTCAGAACGTGCCGACGCTCGATCGCAGCCAGTGCGGCGCCGCAGATGGCGTGCGCCAAGGTGCATACGTCCTGGCCGATGCCCCGAACGGCAGGCCGGACGTTATTCTGATTGCAACCGGTTCCGAGGTTGGGCTCATCATGGCCGCTCGACAAGCGCTGCAAGAGCGAAAAGTCATGGCGCGCGTTGTCTCCATGCCGAGCTGGGACCTGTTCGATGCGCAGCCACAGAGTTATCGTGACCAGGTATTATTGCCCGCAGTCCACCCGCGGCTTGCCGTCGAGGCGGGCGCGTCACAGGGCTGGCATCGCTATGTTGGCGATCGCGGTGATGTGCTGGGTGTAAACCGCTATGGCGCGTCGGCTCCAGGCGACGTCGTGATGCGTGAATATGGCTTTACCGCCGATAACGTATGTAAAAGGGCCATGGCTCTGTTGGGGTAGGAACGTATCTGGATGTTCATCGAGCAGATGGAGACAAATACCTCGCAGGTCAGTGTGTGGGTCTTGAGCCCTTATCCGCCGGGTTCGCCGAGATGTATCGGCGAGATGATGCACAACGGTTCGAAGTACGCGCGCGTTCGGTACTGCGGGATGCCGCATCGAGGAAGCGCGTAAGAGCGCAGAGGGTGTCATCTTCCGCATCGCGTCAGCCAGGAGGGCTGAAAACACGGATGGTGGCATTCGGACACGCCAGAAAGTTGTGGGGTTTCTCGCTTTGCCTTCGTGATCCGCTCGGCGAGATGGGATTTGAACCGCTCAAGCCAGTCGGAGAGCCGGATGCAGCAAATTCGCGCATCCGGTTTGATGTAAGGTTGGGTGGAAGCTTTGCGGCCATCGTTCGTTGCACCGTTTCCGAGGTGGCGAGCTCAGCCGGTTGCGCGTGCGGCCAGGGACGGGGTCCGCCCCTGGGCGAGCTTCAAGATATTGTGGGCGAGGCAGACGAGGCCCCACTCGTTGGCGACCTTCTCGACGCCGCGCAAGAGAAACTGACGGAAGCCGCGCGCCTGCTTGATCTGTCCGAACACCGGCTCGGGCAGCTGCTTTCTTAAGCGGTAGGGGCTGGAGTGCCCGCCGGCCTTGATTTTTTCGCGCATGGCGGCGACGCGGGCGCCGCCGCCTTCTCCTTCCCCGGCGTGCTTGGCCCGCCCCGGCGCGATATAGGCGTCGATCTCGCGTTCCTCCATCGCTGTAAGGTTGGCGTCGGAGCAATAGCCCGCGTCCGCCGACAGTTGCGTCGGCTTCTTGCCCAGATTGGCTTCGATGGCGTCGGCCATCGGCGCCAATTGATGTTGATCGCTCTGCTTCGCGTCGAGGCCGTGGGCGACGATCACCTGCGCCGTCGCGTCGACCGCCGCCTGCGCATTGTAGCCCTGGATGAAGCCGTCCTTGGTTTTCATGATGCGGCTTTCGGGATCGGTGAAGTTCTTCTGCGCTTTGGGGTCAGGCTCTTCGGATGGCGGGGCGGCGGGCTTGCCCGGTTTCTTGCGGCCCTCGGCTTGTCGCCGCTCCTCGGCCTGCGCTTTGGCCTTGGCCGCCGCGGCCGCTTTCGCCTCGGCCTCCAATTCGGCCTTCGCCGCCCGGATCTTCTCGACGCGCTTCTTCTTGTCGGCGACCCATTTGGGCAGCTCCTCGCCGCTCTTGTCGCGGCCGAAGGCTCTGTCTTCCTCGGCGTCCGCAGCCTCGGCTGCGCTCAGCCACCGCTCGACCTCGGCCTCGAGCTCCGCCGCACGCTTCTCCATGCGCTCGTAGCTCATCGCCTTGTGCTTGGAGGCGTTCGCCTTGATCTTCGTCCCGTCGAGCGCGACATGGCCGAGCTTCACAAGTCCCGCCTGTTCGCACAGCTTGAGAACTTGCCCGAACAGTCCCGCAAGCACCTTCAAGTGCCGCTTGCGGAAGTCAGAGACGGTGCGAAAATCCGGCGGATCGAGCCCGACAATGCTCAGGAAGTCGACCCGTTCGCGCGCCGCCTTGGCGATCCGGCGCGACGAGTAGACGCCGTTGCAATAGCCGTACAGCAACAGCGCCGTCATCATCGCCGGGTCAAACGGCGGCTGCCCGCGCTCGCTCGCATACGCGGCTTCGATCTCACCAAGGTCGAGAGGCTCGAGCACAAGCGCCAAAATGAAGCGAGCCAGATGGTCCTCGCCGACAAAGTCCTGAACGCTCGGCGGCAACAACAGCGGCTGATCGATCGTCCAGGGCCGGAAGGTCTTGCTCATAAGCAAACAGAATCCGATTCGAGCAAACGCCGCCACCACAATCCGCTATTATCCAGACAGGCTCCTAGCCGACGGGGCCGACGGCGGCCGATATTATGACGTCCATAGCATCGAGAACATGCGCCATGAACTGACGATCCTCGCCTATGAGATGAATGGGGCGCCAATCAGCGTCCTGCATGGCGCGCCCCTGCGGCTGCGCTGCGAGAACGAATTGGGTTTCAAGATGGTCAAGTGGGTCACGGCGATCGAGTTCGTTCATGATTTTCCGACCTCGGCGCCGGCCAAGGCGGCTACAACGAGGACCACGAGTTCTATGGGTACCGAATGCCGATTTGATCGCCCCTTGCGATCACCATCAGACGGGTTCGACCAGCAGCAAGAGCGAAGCCAGGAAATGAAACGATGATCGTCAAGACTATATTGCCTCGCGCGCTCGAACGTCTGTCCGTGATCGAAGCAGGAGCACCAGTCAGCGAGGCGGCTACGCTGATGTCCAAGCCACATACCGATCTCATCGTCGTGTGCGATCATGGCGACATGGTCGGTGTTTTGACAAAGACCGACATCGTCGGTCAGATCGGTCGCTGCATGGGTTCAGGCTGCACGGCAAGGGTGGACAGCATCATGACGCGCAACGTCACCTATTGCCGGGCAGACGACGTGCTGCTCGACGTCTGGTCGGTGATGAGGGAACGCGGTGTGCAACGTGTTCCGATCCTCGACGAAGCACGAAGGCCGCTCGGCGTCATTTATGCGCGGGAAGCCTTGCAGGCCCTCCTGTCCGAATCAGAGGACGAGGATGAATTGCTTCGCGATTACATTTCCGGGGTCGGATATCGGTGAACTGAACCCAGCGACCGTCGTCAATTCTGACCATCGACCGACGTGTACTGCGCGGACAACGAATACCTTGAAAGGAGTGGCGATGCCTCGTCAGAATTCAGATGACTCCAGCCAGGCTATCCAGCGTCAACAGGCGTTATCGAGATGGGATAATGAAGGCGGCGCCGCCGATCCCACCGTGACTCCGGTGGCTGACAAAAAACAAATTCCAACCCCGGAAATGAGCAACGCCGATCTTGTCGCGCTTCACGTCCGTGTCATCGCGCTAGAGAATTTGCTGATTTCATTGCTCGCCACGGCATCGGATCAACAACTCGAACTCGCGCGCGAAATGGCCGGTTACATCTCGCCGAGGCCAGGCTTTACCCATCATCCGCTTACCATACATGCCGCAGCCCACATGATTGATCTCATCGAGCGGTCGTCCCGCTTCCGATGACTGGAAGTCAGTCGATCCGATGATAAGACGTGGCTGCCGCAAGCTTTCCGTTTTAGCACCAGAGTTTTTATATAGCGAAAACAATGATATAGGAGTGCCCAGTTTCATCCTGTCGGGGCGCCAAAGATTTCAGTAACTTAGCCGAAGTGGGCGAAACCAGCGGGCGCCCGCGCTATTCAACGGCGAGGATCTCGATCTCGTGATCGCCAAGGACGACGCGGTCGCCGGCGCCCTTGCCGATCAGAGCGCGCGCGACGGGAGAGACATAGGAGATCGATCCCGCTCGGGGATCGGCTTCGTCCTCACCGACGATGCGGAACGTCTGCCGCCGGCCGTCGTCGCGGGCGAACGTTGCGAGGGACCCGAACGCGACCGTGTCGCGCGCGACCGGATCCGGCATCAACTGAGCGGTTTTGAGACGCTCGGAGAAATACCTCATATCCCTGGACGCCGCGGCGACAGCCCCGCGGCGCTCGTTGAGGTCTTCGAGCTGTTGGGCCGCATGATAGGCGGCGCGAGCGGCCGCCATCGCCGCATCCAGCGCCACGAGCCCGGACTGCGTCACCAGATTCGGGTGCGGCGAGATGGGACGATCAGGAAGCTCGACGGCCGCGGCCGTTTCGGCGCTTTCTTCCCGGGTGAACGCAACGCTCATGGCTTCGTCTTAAGCCGTAGGAAGGGGCGGGGCAATCGATTCGCGCGTTTTGTCATTCGCCTCTCGGCTCGTCAGCCGGGCGGTTCGGCCCAGCGCTTCATGCCTAGCGTAAGCGGGAGACCCCCCGGCTTTGCCGGGGTGGCAGTAGCAGTTTGACGTTTAGGGCGGTCCATCAGCGGAGTTCCAACGTGAGCAGCCACTCACACGAAAGGAACTCCACCGATGGACAAGTACGAGAGCCTAAGCCACACCACATGGGACTGCAAATATCATGTGGTTTTCATTCCGAAATGTCGGCGCAGGACGTTGTATCAGGAGCTACGGCGCCATCTGGGCGAGGTTTTCCGCCGGCTTGCGCTCCAGAAGGAGTCGAAGGTCGAAGAAGGGCACTTGATGCCCGATCACGTGCACATGCTGCTGTCGATCCCGCCGAAACATGCGGTGTCGCAGGTCGTCGGGTACATCAAGGGCAAGAGCGCGATCCACATGGCTCGGGTTTATGGAGAGCGCAAACGCAATTTCGTCGGACAGCACTTTTGGGCCCGAGGTTTCTTCGTCAACACGGTCGGGCGGGACGAGGAGGCGATCCGCGCCTACATTCGCAACCAAGAGAAAGAGGATCAGAGGCTCGAACAGATGAATCTCTGGCGCTGAAAAACGCCACCTTCAGGTGGCCGCCAAACTCAAGGGGGCGCCTCAGCGACCCCTCCTACCGCTTTGAGCGGTTCACACCATAAAGCCCCCGGCTTTGCCGGGGGATACTTACGCTGCGAAATTTGGCGCGCGCAAGACGGTGGAGCTCGCCGGCCTTCGTCGCATCGCCCTTGGCGGCGATGATATCGCCAAGAGTGCGCAAGCAGTGGCCCTGCTCGGGGCCAAGACCCAGCTCTTGCGCAAGCTCACAACCTTCGTTCGCCGCAGCCTCGGCCGCCTCGGCGTCGAGTTTGAGCATTGCGGCCGCCTTGACTCGAAGCAACTCCGCTTCCAGAGCGCGAAATCCCCTTGCCCTCGCAACTCCAAATGCGGTCTCGGCGACGTCGAGAGCTCGCTTGGGATCTCGGGGCCCGAGCGTCTCGGCGAGCCGGGCGCCAGTCGAAGCAGTAAGGTACGGCAGATGGATCTCGTGCGACCTTTCGAGCGCGGTTTCGAGCAGCGGAACCGCGGTCTCGTATTCCCCGTTGAGCGCATGAGCGTAGCCCAGCAGCGCTTGATGCCAAGGCAGGGTAAACTCGAGTCCGACGCGGGACGCGTGCTCGATGGCTGCTCGCAACATCGGCGCCGCTAAATCCGCGTCGCCGCGGAACAAGTGCGCGCGAGCATGATGATTACGGAGTATGCTGAAATCGAAAGCGTTCTTTTGCGGCAGAGCTTGCGCGCGTTCTAGGATCGCGAATGCTCGGTCAAATTGGCCGCGATGGGCGAGCGTATGCGCGAGAATCAACATCGAATCCAGGAGCAACGAGCCCGCAGTCCCGAAGTCGCGAATTTGCGTCGGATCGCGCATGTTCTCTGGAAGATTGGCTGACAGAAACTCGATCACGCCGCCGTAGTCTCCGCTGATCCAGCAGGCGTGGCCCAAAGCGAATCGCGCGCCATAGGCGAGCGCCTCATCCTCCAGGCGGGTGGCCGATTTCGAGAGCTCCGCGGCCGACTTGCATCGCTTGCCTAGGATCGCCGCCGTACTGACTGAGCACATGGCATTGTTGCATCGCGATCTCGGTCGTGGTGACCGGATCGCCGCTTGCGTCGGCGGCCGCGGCGGCCCGTTCGAGGTGCTTGAGATTCAACTCGTGGTCACCGGCGGCGAAATAAGTTGAGGCAAGGGCGCGATTGACCTCAACGAACGCTCGGTCCTGGCTGCTCATGTGCCGCAACGCGTTTTGGTAAGCGCCAATCGCCTCCCGGTAGGCGGAGTTTCTCTGTGCGAGCTGCCCGGCTTTTTGCCAATATCCCGCGGCCCCCGCCTCGTCGCCGGCGCGCGCCAGATGCGTCGCGACTGTTTCCGGCGCCGTTTCCACGATCGCCGGCTGCAAGCGCACGAGGGCTTCCGCGATCTCAGCATGAATTTCGCGACGCCTGCTCCGCAGCATGCTTTCATACGCCGCTTCCTGAATCAGCGCGTGCTTGAAACGGTAGGTTGAATTGGGCGCGACGCCGTCGACGAACAGGAGGTCGGCGTCGACGAGCTTCTCAAGCGCGAGACTGAGTTCAGTCTCCGGCGCCCCGACGATCGCATGCAGGAGGCCGAACCTGAATTCCCGTCCCACGACCGCGCCCATCTGCGCGACTTCGCGGGCATCGCCAAGTCGATCGAGCCGCGCAGCGAGCGATTGCTGCAAGGTCGGCGGAATCGCTTGCGCTCCGCCTTCGAGCATGAGCCGCGTCACTTCCTCGATGAACAACGGGACACCGCCGGCGCGGACCGCAACACCTTCGAGTGCGTCTGCGGAAAACGCATAAAGCTCGGCAATGGAGCCGACCATCTGGCGCACCTGCTGACGATCGAGCGGAACCAGCGAAATGATCCCATGGTGCGAGCGCGTCGCCCATGGCGCGCGAAATTCGGGGCGCGCCGTGGCGACGATCATGAGCGGCGCCGTCGCACCACGCTCGGCGAGCATCTTCAAGAGATCGAGCGAGGTCGGGTCGGCCCAGTGAAGGTCTTCGAAGGCGAGCACGAGCGGCTGGGTGCGAGCGCCGGCAACCAACCACGCGGCCATCGCGGCCAGCTGGCGGCGGCGCAGCTCCTCCGGCGTGAGTTCGGGTGCGACGATCGTTTCGGCGGGAATATCGACGAGCGGCGCCAGCAGCGGCGCAAACTCGGCCGAATTGAGCTTGACTTGGGTCAGTGAGGATTCGAGCTCGGCGAGCCGCCGCTCCGGTGCCAGGTCGGCGCCGAACCGCTGCTTGCCCCGCTCGGTCAACGGATGAAGCGCGGTGTTCTGCAACAATTGCGAGGCGGTCCATTCGACCCAGGTGTGCGGCGTTTCGGCGAGCAGGGCGCGGAACTCCTCGACAAGGCGCGACTTGTCAAGCCCGGGCTCGCCGACGATCTGCACGAACTGCCCCTCGCCGACCCGCGTCCGCTCCCAGCGCTTGTTGAGAATCGCGAGATCGTCCTCCCGGCCGACCAACGGGGTGTAGGTGCGGGCGCCCGCGCGCCGGCCGCCGCCGCTGGCGCGCACGATCCGGTAGAGGGTCGGGGCGCCGGATATGCCTTTGAGTTCGCGCGGTCCTTGGTCCTTGACGACGAACAGGCCCGCGACCTGTCGCCGCACGGCCGCCGTGACCAGCAGCGTTCCCGGCTCGGCCGCGCTTTGCACGCGCGCGGCGACGTTCGGAGCGTCGCCGAACACCTCGCCCGCGGAATCGACGACCACGGGCCCGCTGTCGAGCCCGATACGGGCGGCGAGGGTCGGCAAGTCGCGTCCGGCGTTCGCCGCATTCAAGTCTTCGAGCGCGCGGAGGATCGCCAAGCCGGCGCGAGCCGCGCGTTCCGAGTCATTCTCCTGCGCCCTCGGATATCCGAACAGCGCCATGAGCCCGTCGCCGAGCTTCTTTGCGACATGGCCGCCGTATTGGCCGATCGCCTTGCCGGCGTCATCGAGATCGGCCTGGACGAGATCGCGCCAGTCCTCGGCGTCGAGCGTGGCCGCGAGGCGGGTCGATCCGACCAAATCGCAGAACATTACGGTGACGGGCCGCCGCTCCGCTTCGTCTCGCGCGCGGGGCGCCGCGACGGGGGCGGACGCCGCCTCCAGCGGGGTCAGACTCGCGATCGCCTTGAGTAAGCGCTTGCGGTCGCCGAGCGCCAGCCCAAGCTTTTCGAGGTCGCTCTCGGTCAATTCGCGAACGACGTCCATTTCGAATCAGGTTGTCGCGGAACGCAGCCTCGTGCCGTTCAAGCCCCAAGCCTCGTAGCCAAGTGGCGACGTCCATGACGTCCTCGGAGGGTCGCGCGGCGCATGGCGGCCAGCGAAGATCGCAAGCTAGCAGCTTCCTGACCGAGCGCAAAAAGGGCTGTTCGTTTCGCCCTCGCCGGCGTTCGTCGCCTAACCCTGACGGCGGCGGGTCATCGCGACGCCGACGTCATCGAAGATCGCGGCGATCGGCGCATGCGGCTTGTGCACGCAAACCTTCACCTCTTCAACGCGCGTGAAGCCGTTGAGGATGGCGTCGCAGAGAGCCCCGGCCGCGGCTTCCAGAAGCTTGAAGCTTCGAGCGGTAAATGCGCGCTCCGCCTCCTCGGCGATTGCCGCATAGGAGATGGTGTCGGCGAGGCGGTCGCTCGCCGCGGCCTTGCGGAGATCGAGCGTCAGTTCAAGATCGACGACGAAACGCTGTCCAAGCCTTGTCTCATGCCTCATGACCCCGTGGTGGGCGTGCATGACGAGACCTTTAAGAAAAATCAAATCGGACATCGACCCTCGCGAACAGCCATCGTGCGTCAAAGCCTGGACGGGCGAAGCCATGACCGGCACCCTCTATCACAACCAGAAGATTTGGGTCGGAGCGACCGCAAGCAAACCGCGTGGCTATCGCGGTTGAGACCGCAGGGTCGAGGCGAGAAAGTCGAGCAGCCGGTCGCGATAAGCCTGGCCGCCCGCCCAGGCGAGGTCGACATGCCAGGCTCCGGGCGTTTCCCAGTAGCGCTTCGGGGGATTGGCCGCGGCGAACAAGGCGCGGCCCTCGGCGACAGTCGTCTTCTGATCTTCGGCCCCGGTCATGATGAGGATCGGCTGGTGAAGACGGGCTATTCCGTCAAGCGGACGGAGCTTCGAGGCGTCAATTCCCGCGGCAATGCGCATCGCGCCCAGCGCGCATGGGGTGAAGAGCCGGCCGAGCGGGCCGAAGGCAAGCGCCAGGCGGTTGGAAATGGCGGATGCGGCGTCGATTGAGACGGATTCGACGATGACCGCGTCAGCTTCGATCGGCTGTCCGATGAGCAGGGCTGAGCCGCCCATCGAGATCCCGAGCGCCGCGACGGGTTCGCCGGGCAGACGCGCACGGAGCCACTTGAGCGCCGAGCGTGCATCCAGCGATTCGAGTTGACCCATCGTGATTCGATCGCCCGTGCTTTCGCCGTGGGCCTGAAAATCGATCGCCAAGGTCGTGTAGCCGGCGTCGCGCAGGAATCGCATGCGCTCGACCAGGATCAGCCGATTGGACTTGGCGCCGTGCAGCAGGAGAACGGCGCCGCGCCCCGCGCCGGGCAGATACCAGCCGGCAAGTTTTGCCCCCGAACTCGACGGGATCACGACAGATTCGACCGGCAGTCCGATCGCGGCGGAGTCGAGCTGCGCCCGGCGCGGCCTGAGCTCGTAGCGGATGAACGCGAGAAATAAGCCTGCCGCCAGCGCGAGCGCGGCGGTGGCGAGCATGACGGCCCGGACGATCATGTCTAAACGCGCCCTTCGGCGAGGCTGGCGAGTTTGTGCATCGCCCACCGACTACGGGGCGGCGGGGCGACGGGCGGAAGCCGGACACGCGATGAGGCGGGGATGGCCGCCAGTCTCCCGTTAGGCCGGGGGCCGCTCGCCGACGATGCCGGGGATCGCCCACAAGCCCGGTCCGTGTGCATCGCAGCATATAATATCAGCAGCAATATCCACACGATGTGCAACCACGTCCAGAGGCGTCCGCGGTCGCAACGACCTCAGTCCGCACGGAAATCGCCGGATCGGCGCCAGCTGCAAAAGGACATGACCCGGAAACTGCCAATGGAGGCGCAGCGCGGCCGTCACCCAGGGCGAGGTCGCCGCTTCGGGGTGACGATCGCGTTCCTCGAGGCGTGAGGCATGGTCCTTGCGTGGCAATCGGGGCCGGGTCGGCCGGCGGGGACCGAAGATGTCAAACGCGAACTTCGGACTGGCGCAATTGGGACGACTGCCAACGCAATCTTCGATTCCTTCGCCCGAGGGCCTCAGCCGGCCGACCCGCCCCAGCCTCGGCGCTGACCGATGAGCAGGACTATAGACCTTGCGGCCGAACCTTATGCCTTCGCGCTCTCGCCTGAGCATTGCGCGCTCCTGATCATCGACATGCAGCGGGATTTCCTCGAGCCCGGCGGCTTCGGCGAAATGCTCGGCAACGACGTTTCGCAATTGCGCCGGACCATCGAACCCAACCGCCGGCTCTTGGCGGCCTGGCGCGCCGCCGGTCTTCCCGCCCTCCATACCCGGGAGGGCCACCGGCCTGACCTCAGCGATCTGCCGCCGGCGAAGAAGGTGCGCGGCCGCAGCGCGACCACGATTGGCGACGCCGGGCCGATGGGCCGCATTCTGGTCCGCGGCGAGGCCGGTCACGACATCATTCCGGAGCTCTATCCCGCGCCGGGCGAGCCGGTGATCGACAAGCCCGGCAAAGGCGCGTTCCACGCCACCGATCTCCATTCGATCCTGCAGCACCGGGACGTGAAGCAGCTCGTCGTCACCGGCGTGACGACCGAGGTCTGCGTCAACACCACGGTGCGCGAGGCCAACGACCGCGGCTACGACTGCCTCGTCCTCGAGGATTGCTGCGGCTCCTACTTTCCTGAATTCCACGCTATGGGCCTGAAGATGATCAAGGCGCAGGGCGGCATTTTCGGCTGGGTCGCTCATTCGGACGCCCTGATCAAAGCTTTGGCCGCGGTCGAATAGCGGGGCCAGTCGAAAAACCTCAGGACGATGGGGAGTACGCGATGTCAACGACGACGATGGCGACAGGGCGCGAGCGCTATTGGGTTCCGGGCGACTGGAACGCCTTCTTCGGTTTCGGCACCAATATTCTGGTCAACGTCCTCGTATTGACCGGGCTCCTGCGTTACGTGCTCAAGATGCCGAATTCGCTGGTGTTCGGCAGAATTCTTCCCGCGCTCGGGCTGATGCTGTTCCTAAGCACGGTCTATTACGCCTGGCTCGCCTATCGGCTGGCCCAGAAGACCGGCCGCACCGATGTCTGCGCCCTGCCGTCGGGCACCAGCGTGCCGCACATGTTCGTCGTCACGTTCGTGGTGATGCTGCCGATCCTGCTCAGGACCAACGATCCGATCCAGGCCTGGGAAGCGGGTCTCACCTGGGTCTTCGTCCAGAGTTTCGTGCTGATGGCCGGCGGCTTCATCGCGCCGGTGATCCGCAGGATCACGCCGCGGGCGGCGCTGCTCGGTTCGCTCGCCGGCATTTCCATCACCTTCATCTCGATGCGGCCCGGCCTCCTGGTGTTCGAGACGCCGCTCATCGGCATGGTCTGCTTCGCCATCATCCTCGCCAACTGGTTCGGCGGGGTGCGCTACTTCCGGGAGGTGCCAGGCGGCCTGATCGCCATCGCGGCGGGCACGATCATCGCCTGGGGATCGAACATTTTCGGTCTCGGCTACGGCGGCTTGAGCGTCGGAAACGTCGGCGACGCCTTTTCGCACTTCGGCTTCTCGTTTCCCATACCGGCCGTGGACCACGTCTTTTCGGGCTTCAAGTTCATCGGCATCATCCTGGTCACTGCGATTCCATTCGGCATCTATGATCTTGTCGAGGCGATGGACAACGTCGAGAGCGCCTCGGCAGCCGGCGACTCGTTTCCGACGACCCAGGTGTTGACGGCCGACGGCGTCATCAGCCTGATCGGATGCCTGCTCGGCAATCCGTTCATCAACGCGGTCTATATCGGCCATCCGGGCTGGAAGGCGATGGGCGGTCGCGTCGGCTATTCCGCCGCGACCGGCGTCATGGTGCTGGTGCTGACCTGGCTCGGCATCGTGGCTCTGGTCTCGAGCCTGATCCCCGTCGTCGCGATCCTGCCGATCCTGCTTTACATCGGCATGCTGATCGGCTCGCAGGCCTTCCAGGAATCGCCGCGGAGCCACGCGCCGGCAATCATCCTGGCGATGATTCCGCAGATCGCCGCCTGGGGCAAAACCATGATCGACGGCGCGCTCGGCGCCGCCGGCACCAACGCGGCGACCGTCGGCTTCGACAAGCTCGGCAATACCGGCATATTGTACAAGGGCCTGGCGACGCTCGGCGGCGGCGCTACGCTCGCCGGCATCATTCTCGGCGCCGTCACCGTGTTCATCATCGAACGCCAGCTCGAGAAAGCCGCGGCGTTCGCGCTCGCGGGCTCGATCCTGACCTTCTTCGGCTTGATCCACGCCGAGGATCTCGGCATCGGGCAGTCGCCTGTGGTGGCGCTGAGCTACCTCGGCATCGCCGTGATGCTTTACGCCTTCGCCAAATACGCCCACGTCACGCCGGCCGAGCCGTTCGAGATGGAGCATGACCACTTGAGCGTCCAGTCGGCTGCGGCGGAATAGCAGAAGCGCCGCATCCGTTAGCCGCGCTCGACGAGCGCGGTTAACGCGGGCCGCCGCGGTTGCCGTCGCTCTGCGCGCGAAAAAAGATGCTCGGATCGAGCCTGGCGACGCCGTCCCAGCCGCCGAGCGCGAGCGCGCGGTCGATCTCGCGCCGGAAGAGCTCGAGCGCCCAGAAAACGCCGTCCTCGCCCGCGCAGGCGACGCCCCAGAGGTGCGGGCGGCCGATCAAAACCGCGCGTGCGCCGAGCGCCAGCGCCTTGACGACGTCGATTCCGCGGCGGAAGCCGCCATCGATCAGGACCGGCGCCCGCCCGCCGACCGTCTCGACCATGTCCGGCAGCGCCCGGATCGTGGCGACTGCGCTGTCAAGCTGGCGGCCGCCGTGATTGGAGACGATGATTCCGTCGGCCCCGCGCCCGATCGCCTCGCGCGCATCGTCCGGATGCAGGAGGCCCTTGATCAGGAGCGGCCCGCGCCATTGCTTGCGCAGCCGGTCGACGTCGGCCCAACTCACGTCGGGGTCGAGCTGCTCGGCCATCAGCGGACCGAAATCGCTGATCGTGGTCCGCTTGCCGTAGTTGACGAAGGTCGGCGACGGCGTTCGCGCCATCCGCACCAGCCAGCCCGGCCGGCTCACGAAGTCGAGCACGCTGCGCGGCCCCCAGCGCAGCGGAAAGGACATACGATTGCGGGCGTCGCGGTCGCGGCCTGCCGTGACCTGGTTGTCGACGGTGAGGATCAGCGCCTTGTACCTGGCCGCCGCCGCGCGGCTCGCGAATTCCGCGGTGAGGCCGCGATCCTTGTAGAGAAACACCTGCATCCATTTTGGCCCTCGCGTCGCCGCGCCGATTTCCTCGATCGTCGCCGTCGAGGCGTGGCTGGTGCAGTAGATCGTGCCGAACCGCGCTGCTGCGCGGGCCGCGGCGAGCTCGGCGTGCGGCCACAACAGCCCCGCAAGGCCGGTCGGGCCGATGATGACCGGCGAACGCAGCCGGGCGCCGAAGAGCTCGACCGACTGGTCGCGCGTCGGCGCCCCCTCGAGCAGCTTCGGCGCGAGCTCGATCGCCGCCAGCGCCGCCTCGTTGCGGCGCATGGTGATCTCGTCGCCGGCGGCGCCGTCGACCATGTCGAACAGCATCCGCGGCAGCCGCTTTCGGGCAAGCGCGCGCAGGGCCGCAATGCTGTAGCCCTGGCGTTGCAATAGGGCCGGGTTCATCGGAGCTTGATTCGACGGGCCATGTCGGCGCTTGCCCCAATCCTAGGAACCGGGCGTGAGCGTCACGCCGTCGACTGCGACGGTCGATCCGATGACCGTGAGCGCGTCGGAATTGACCGAGACGATCGGCCCGACAAGGGTAATCGTCGCGCCCTTGCCGTTGCTGATCGTGATCCCCGTATCGTTGACAACGATCATGGCTCCGCTGGCGGCCTTCAGGATGATTCCGCCGCCGGCCGGCGACGAAGCCGCGTCGCTCAGCGCGAGCATGTTCTGCCCCGTGGTCTGCAGCACGATGTTTTGGCCCGGAGAGATCGCCGCCGGCGCCAGCGCCACTGTGGGCACATCGGCGACCAGTCCCCAGAAGCCGCCGGTCCAGATTGGATAGTCCGCCTCTCCCCGTTCGAACTCGATCCACACCTGGGAGCCGACCGGCGGCACGATGAAGCACCCGGCCTGGGCGCCGGCCGCCGGCACGGACGGCAACGCCCAGCTCGACGGAAACTCGCCGAGCACGTCGGGAACCTGCGCCTGGATCCGGCCGATCTGCATGGGGTCGATATTGTCGATCACGACGCCGCGATACTTGCCGTAGAAGCGCCGCCTGGGAACGGCGTGGGCCAAGGGAGGCAGGCTCATGATCTTTCCTCGAATAGAGCAGCCGCGTCCATCAGGCGCCAAGCCGATAAGTCTTGACGGCGTTGTCGCGGAAGAGCTTGCGCTTGTCGGCGGGCGAAAAGCCGGCGGTCGCGAGATCGAGCGTCGCGAGCCATTGCAGATAGCTCCCGGCGAGTTCGCTGACCGGCCAGTCGCCGCCATAGAGAATCCGGTCCGGGCCGAAGCACTCGATCACGTGATCGATGTAGGGCCTCAGCTGATCGCGCGTCCAGGTCTCATGGTCGGCCTCGGTGGTGGCGCCGGAGAGCTTGCAGACGACATTGGGCAGCGCCGCCATCTCCCGCAGGTGTGTTCGCCACGGATCGAGCAGGCCGGCCTTGATCCCGGGCTTGCCGATGTGATCGAGAACGAAGGATACGTCAGGACATTGGCGCACCATGGCGAGCGTGTTCGGCATCTGCGGGTGCAAAATGCAGATGTCGAAGGCAAGGTTGTATTTCGGCAGGAGGCGGATCGCCTCGAGAAAGCCCGGCTGCAGCACGAACTCGGGGTCCGGCTGATTCTGGATCAAGCGGCGCACGCCCCGCACCGTCTTGAGATTCGCGACTGTAGCGATTTCCCGCTCGATCACCGCGCCTTTTTCGAGCGGCAGGCAGACGACCGCGCCCATGACGCGCCGGTCGAGCGCGGCGAGACCGTCCACCCACTCGGCCTCGTCGAGATATTGCGGCATGTCGACATCGACTTCGACGAACACCAGGCCCTCGATCTCGTACGGTTTCGCCGCATTGGCAAGATTGTCTGGCGTCCAGTCGCGATTGAGCCTGGGGGCGCCTTTTGCCCAGGCGTAGCCGAAGCGTTTCTGATCGAGGAGATGGATATGAGAATCGATGATGGGAAAATCGATCACGGAGGTTCGCCCCAGCTTCGCGCCTATGCCTATTGGCCCGTTCGCATCAACTCCTGTTGATCCGTCGCAACGCGGGAACCTCGACCGGCAGCTCCTTCAATCCCGCGCGCACACGCTCAAGCGTCGCGGCCTCGGCGGCTTTGACCAGCTCGAGACTCTCGAGCGTTGCGGCTATCCGCGCGCGCGGAACGACGACAACGCCGTCGCGGTCGCCAACCACCACGTCGCCGGAGGCGACCACAACGCCGCCGCAGACGACCGGCGCGCCGACCGTCCCTGGGCCGCGCCTTTGCGGCGAATTCGGCGTGACGCCCATCGCATAGACCGGCAGGCCGATCGTTTCGAGGTCGTCGAGGTCGCGCACAAGACCGTCGGTGACGAAGCCCGCGGCGCCGCGGTTGCGCGCGACGCCGATCAGGAGGTCTCCGGTGACAGCCGCCCCGACAAAGCCGCCGGTCGCCACCACCAGCACGTCGCCAGGCCGACATTCCTCGAGCGCAGCCATGAACGCGAGGTTATCGAGCGGGCCGCAGTCACAGGTAAGCGCGACGCCGACGAGCGAGCGGCCGACGAGCGGCTTGATCCGCCAGTCGAGGGCGCCCGTCCCGCTCATGGCGTCGACGATGAAGCTGGTCGGGACGCCGCCAAAGCGCTCGACGAGCTTCGGCGGCGGACGTTCGGCCGCAGGAGCGAAGACGAGCGGGGGCGGATCCTCGATCATGATGGCTCCAAAAGGCGAAAGTCCTCCCCTCCGCCTGAAGCGGATCGCGTCTGACCGCGCTCCCCTGCGTTGGAAAGCTAACAGAATGCACGTTCGACGCGGCTCGGCAACCGGGCAGGCGCAAGCGCCTCTTTGGCGTATCTGGCGTCCCGGGGTGGAAGGTGGGGACTGCCAGCGCGTTCAGCCTGTATTTGACAGCCGAATGAGTGTCGTCAACATTGGCTCCGAGGTTTGAATTGACCGGTTCGTCGGCTCATCGCAACCGCCAGGAATGGGAGCTTCGCCATGACGCAATTCGACAAACTCGCCTTGACCCGGCGCGGCGCGCTTCAGCGCGGATTGGCGGCGGTTGCGGCTTCAGGCCCATTCTTCGGCCTGACCCGCGCCGCCTTCGCCGACGACACGCTGGCTGAGGTCATGAAGCGGGGCGAACTGACGACGGCGACCGAAATGCAATTCCCGCCGTTCGATATCTCCGACAACGGAACCTATAAAGGTCTCGACCGCGATCTCATCGACGCCGTCGGCAAGGAGATGGGCGTCAAGGTCTCCTATCTCGACCTGCCGTGGACCAGCGTGCTGCCGGGGCTCGAGGCGAAGAAGTTCGATCTTGTCATCGCCCCGGTCACCATCACCAAAGAGCGCATGAAGCGTTACGCCTTCTCGGTGCCGATCGCCGACGCGACCGCGGCGCTGATGAAGCGCGCCAACGATGCCAGCATCATGAAGCCCGAGGACATCGCCGGCAAAACCGTCGGCGGCCAGAAGGGCACGTCCCAGGTCGAGCAGCTCAAGGCGTTCGCCGCCAAACTGCCAAAGCCGGTCGAAGTCAAGGAATATGTCGACAACAACCAGTCCTACGCCGATCTCGCCGCCGGGCGCATCGACGCCTCGGTCAATTCGTTTCCGAACCTCGCCTACGTCGCCCAGCAGCGCCCCGACACGTTCGCCGTGGTGACGCCGCCGTTCGGGCAGCCGACCTTTTTTTCGTGGGTCGCGCGCCTTGACGACAAGGCGCTGATGGACGCGATCAACGCCGCGATCGTCAAGGTCGAGGCTGACGGAACGATGGGGAAGATTCAGAAGACCTGGTTCGGACAGACCATGGACCTGCCCAAGACCGTCCCCGAGCCGTCGATCTGACGGCGGCGTCATCGCGAGCGCGGGGTTCGTCGATTGGATCACTGACGCAGCACTGACCGGCCTAGCTGGATGGATTGCTTCGTCGCTACGATCCTCGCAATGACGCTCGTGGACGGTGAAGCGCGTCATTGCGAGCGAAGCGAAGCAATCCATCCCACGCCATGAAGCCTGAGGTCATCCTCCACTCGTTCGGCTATCTCACCCAGGCGGCGGCGACGACGCTGGCCGTTTCGTTCGCCGGCATCGTCTTCGGATTCCTTATCGGCGCGGCGGTGTGCGCCGCCCGCGTCTCGCGCCGCCCCTGGCTCAAGCGCGTCGGCGGGGCTTATGTCAGCGTCTTTCGCGGCGTTCCGCTGCTGGTGCAGCTCCTGTTCATCTATTACTTTCTCGCCAAGTATGGAGTTGACGTGCCGGCGATCGTCGCCGCGGTCGGTGGGCTCGCGCTCTCTTCCGCCGCTTTCCAGGCGGAAATCCTGCGCGGCGCGCTCAACGCCGTTCCGCGCGGGCAGGGCGAGGCGGCGACCGCGCTCGGGTTCGGCCCCCTCAACATCGGGCGGCGCATCCTCATGCCGCAGGCGCTCAGGATCTCGGTCCCGCCGCTCATCAATGAATTCATCCTGTTGCTCAAGGCCTCGTCGCTGGTCTCGGTGGTCGGCATCGCCGAACTGACCCGCGTCAGCATGAACATCGCCTCGCAGACCTATCGGCCGTTCGAGGCCTATGTCGGCGGGGGCCTGTTCTATCTCGCGATCAACCTCTGCCTCGCGGCGCTCGGCGGCCTTGCAGAGCGGCGCCTCGCGAGGGCAGGCGGGCGATGAATCCGGACCTGCTCTGGCGCTATGCGCCCTCGCTCGTCAGCGGCTTTGGCGTCACCATCCTGTGCTGGGGCCTGGGCGGCGCGCTCGGCCTCCTGCTCGGGTTCGCGATCACGCTGATGAACCGGCTCGGAATCCCGCCGCTCCGCTGGGCGCTGAGGGTGTTCATCGAGGTCTTCCGCGGCACGCCCTTCCTGATGCAGCTCTTCCTCATTTACTCCGGCGGCCCGTCGTTCGGCTTGAGACTGAGCGCGACGACCGCGGGCGTCGTCGGCCTTGGCCTCTACTCGTCGGCTTATTTCGCCGAGATCTTTCGCGCCGGCTTCGCTTCCGTTCCGGCCGGGCAGATCGAAGCGGCGGCGAGCGTCGGCATGGCGCCGTTCGACACCCTGATGCGGGTGACGCTTCCGGGAGCGCTGATCGCCGCCATTCCTTCGATCGTCAACATGCTGATCGTATTGTCGAAGGAGACGGTAGTGCTGTCGATCATCACCGTTCCCGAGCTCATGTATCAGGTGCAGACGATGGCGGCGGAGACGTTCACCGCCTTCGACGCCATTTTCGCGATGGCGGTGTTCTACTGGCTCCTGGTCGAAACGGTGTCGCGCCTGGGCAGCCGGCTCGAAGCGCGCGTGACGGCGTATCTCGCGCACGAGGAAGCGAGCGCATGAGCGCGCCGATGATCGAGCTCGCCGGGGTGATGAAGAGCTTCGGCGCGCATCAGGTCCTGCGCGGCGTCGACCTTGCCGTTCAGCGCTCGGAAGTGGTGTGCCTGATCGGCCCCAGCGGATCGGGCAAGAGCACGCTTCTGAGATGCGTGAACTTCCTCGAGCCTTACGAGGCCGGAGCGGTGCGCATCGATGGCCGCCTGATTGGGTATGAGGACGCGGCGGACGGAACGCGCCGGCCGATGAGCGGGCGCAAGCTTCGCGACATGCGGCGCGAGATCGGCATGGTGTTCCAGCACTTCAACCTGTGGCCGCACATGACCGCGCTCGGCAACGTCGCCGAGCCGCTGCGGCGCGTGCGGCGCCTGAGCGCGCGCGAGGCGGCCGAGCGGGCGACGGCGATGCTGACCCGCGTCGGCCTCGCCGCCAAGGCCGATGCTTACCCTTCGCGTCTCTCGGGCGGCCAGCAGCAGCGGGTCGCCATCGCCAGGGCGCTGGCGATGCAGCCGAGGCTGATGCTGTTCGACGAGCCGACCTCGGCGCTCGATCCGGAGCTCGTCGGCGAAGTGCTGGAGGTGATGAAGAGCCTCGCCGCCGAGGGCATGACGATGCTGATCGTCACCCACGAGATGGGCTTCGCCGCCCATGTCGCCGGCCGCATAGCCTTCATCGACGAGGGGCGGATCATCGATGTCGGCCCGCCACGGCGCGTCTTCCATGACAGCCCGGAGCCGCGGGTGCGGCAATTCCTGCAGACCTATCACGACCGCAACGCGTTCTGAGGCGCGCGCCCTTGGCGCAACCTTCGGACGAGCGCATCCGCCGTATGTGAACAGGGAAAGGAAATGAGCGATGAAAGCAGCGGTGGTTCTGGGAGCAGGGCGGACGCCCGTCTATGCGGATTTCAGCGAGCCCGAACCCGGCGCCGGCGAAGCGCGGATTGCGGTGACCGCTGCGGCGATCAGCCAGGTGACGAAGAGCCGCGCCTCGGGTCAGCACTATAGTTCAGCCGGCCAGTTCCCGTTCGTGGCCGGCATCGACGGCGTGGGGAGGCTCGACGACGGCGCACGCGTCTATTTCGTCATGCCGCGCGCGCCCTACGGGGCGATGGCCGAACGCGCCGTGGCGCCGCGGGCGCGGTGTCTGCCTCTTCCCGATGATCTCGACGATGTGACCGCCGCGGCGATCGCCAATCCCGGCATGTCATCGTGGGCGGCCTATACGGAACGCGCCAAGCTCGAACCCGGCGAAAACGTGCTGGTGAACGGCGCGGCCGGGACGGCGGGCCGGCTCGCCGTCCAGATCGCCAGGCATTTGGGTGCCGCGAAGGTCATCGCGACCGCCCGCAACGCCGAGGCGCTCAAGTCGGTCGCGGCGCTCGGCGCCGATGTGACGATTCCGCTCGTCGATGACGAGGCGGCGCTGGAGGAGAACTTCAGGCAGGAGTTCGCGCAAGGGGTCGATGTCGTGATCGACTATCTGTGGGGGAAGAGCGCCGAGCGCCTGCTGATCGCCGGGGCGAAGGCCGGAAAGGAGGCGGTCCCGATCCGCTTCGTCCAGATCGGGTCGGTCAGCGGACCGGACATCACCCTGCCGAGCGCCGCGCTGCGCTCCTCCGCGATTGTGCTGATGGGGAGCGGCATCGGCAGCATTCCCTTCGATCGCTTCATCCACGCGGTCGGCGGCGTGTTGCGGGCCGCCGTCCCGGCCGGACTCAAGATCGCGACCAGTCCCGTTCCGCTGTCGGATGTCGAGCAGGCATGGCCGCGCGACGACAGCGCCCGGCGCACCGTGTTTAGGGTCGGCGGCCAATGAACGGAGTTGGAATTGGTCCGAGAGTCAGTGGACGAGCACGAACACGCCCCAGCCGATGAGAGCCGCGCCGGTAATCTGGCTCACGCGGCGGCCATACGGGAACAACTTCTCGATCAGCACCAGAAGCGCCAGCCCGGCGATCCAGAACATGTTCATGAGGCCGCCCACGAACAATAGCCCCATCAGCATCCAGCAGCATCCGAGGCAGAACGCCCCATGCCACGCGCCCGCGCGCATCGGGCCGAAAGCACCCTGCCGCCAATATCGAGTGAGAAACTCGATCGGCGAGCGGCAATGTCGCAGGCACGCCTGTTTCCACGGGGTCCATTGATAGATCCCGGCCGCGATCAACAGCAGCGCGGCGAGAACGGCGCTGCCGCTGGCCATGGCGCCGGAAAGCAGTCCGGCTCGGTCGAGAGCAAATTGCAGTACTGTCGCGAGCAGGCTGAAGGCGGCCCAAATCGCGAGGTACCCAGACGCGAATTGCCAGCTCGAAACGATGGCGTGACGCTCGCCGCGCTGCCGGGCCAGCGCGGCCACCAGCAGAATTGCCGGCGCGGCGCTGGGCAGCATCATCGCCGCCATCATGACGATCCACATGAGGAACACCGTCGCGGCATATCCGGGAGTCCACGCGGGGGCCATCAGCATGACCTGGCCGCCGCCCATGTCCATCTCATCCATATGGAGCCCGGCGCCCGCCAGCAGCCAGACCCACGCAAGCGCAATGACGCTCGCTAGTCCGGCGAGAACCAGCATCCGGTCATGGCGCAATAGCGCAATGAGCACCGCCTAGTTCAATCGTCCCTTGTGGCCGAGATGGAGGCGCGCAAACAGCCCCCAGCTGTCCTTGATGTCCATCGGCAGCGCGCCCGTCACCTTCGACGCGCCGCTGCCGATCTCTCCGAGCTTGTACTCGAAGCTCTGCGGGAAATCGATCCGGACGCGGTGCTGCGCCCCGGTCACCGGGTTGCGGATCGGTTCGCCTTTCGACGAAACCATCCCGGGAACCTCCAGCCGCGCCGATCGACCGTCCACGTCAACTTCCAAATCGATCTTCGCGTATACCGGCGGCAGCTTCTTCGGCGACATGGCTGCATATACCCACCACATCGTCGCCATGTCTTCGGTTTCCTGACCGGTCAGGATTTTGGCCAGCGCGTCTCGCTGCTTCGCGTCGGCGCGCTCGTCGATCACCATTTGCATGGTCCCGTTGCCTTCGTGGACCGCGCCCGGCCAAATCGCCATGGTGACGGCGCGCAAACCGTCGAGCTTCACCTTGCCGAAGTGGCCTTCTTCAATCTGGAAGCCGGCGACGTAACGGCAATGGCCGTGGGTCGGAAGCCCGTTGAATTGGCAGGGACAACCGTAGGAGCAGTTGCAATTGGCGAACTCCGTCGCCTTGATTTCCCACTCGACCGAGACCGCCATCGGACCCTCCATCATCTGGGGCTCGCCTCTGACCATACCACAGGTTTGCGCCGTCAGGCGCGTTTTTTGGGCGCGGGGCCTGGACCCAGGCGGACCTTTCTTGACTCCGGGCTGAGCCATGCAGCCGGTTACGCCGGCGCCGGAAACGGAACAGAGGCAGGGCGGCGGGCGTTCCGTCGCAAACAGGGTCCGCCGATGCTCGATTCCGAGGTTCCTATTTCCGTCGATGTCGCCATGCCGGCACCCCCCGGCCTGCACTACGTGTGCGACGGCGCGCCCGCGATCCGCCGTCGGCGGGCGGGCCAAGGCTTCGTCTATCTCGATGCGAAGGGAAGGCGGGTCGCAAACCCCGACACGCTGAAACGCATACGCTCGCTCGTCATTCCGCCAGCCTGGACCGATGTCCGAATTTGTCCATTCCCGGATGGACACATTCAGGCCACCGGTCGTGACGCAAAAGGGCGCAAGCAATATCGCTACCACGCCGAGTACCGCGAGGCGCAGGAGCTGTCGAAATACCAGCACTTGGTCGAATTCGCCGAGGTGTTGCCCGCCCTTCGGGCGCAGGTCGCCGAACATATGAGCCTACGCGGGCTGCCGCGCGAGAAGATCCTCGCGACGGTGGTGCATCTGCTCGAGACCACCCTGATCCGTGTCGGCAACGACGAATATGCGAAAGCCAACGAGAGCTATGGGCTCACCACTCTCCAGAGCGAGCATGTCGCGGTCGAGGGGTCCGAGGTGCGTTTCCGCTTCACCGGCAAGAGCGGCAAGCAATGGTCGCTGGCGTTGCGCGATCGACGGGTGGCCCGGATCATTCGGGCATGCCAGGAACTGCCCGGACAGGACCTCCTGCAATATTTCGACGACGACAAGGAGCTGCGCTCCGTATCCTCCGGCGACGTCAACGCCTACCTCAGGGAGATCGCTGGCCGCGATATCACCGCCAAGGATTTTCGGACCTGGGCCGGGACGGTGCTGATGGCGCGCTTTCTCCGGGCCTCCGGTCAGTTCGAGAGCGAGACAAAGGCCAGGCGCGCGATAAGCGCCGCGGTCAAGCAGGTCGCGGCGGCTTTGGGAAACACGGCGGCTGTCTGCCGCAAGTCCTATATCCATCCCGCTGTCACCGGCGCCTATCTCGGCGGCGGGTTCGCCCTTGAAGCTGCGCCGGCGAGCGGTCTCTCCCAGTCGCCAGGTCTCCGCGCCGAGGAAGCGGCAGCGCTCTCGTTGCTTAGAAGGTCATGATTTCTCCGTCGCGCCTCATGATGCGACGACCCGCCAGCCGCCGTCGGCGTCCCGCTCGAGCGCGGTCGCGCGCAGTCCGAACGGCTCGGGCGTCACGCCGCGGATCCAAAGCTCCATCCGCTCGACCGCGACCTCGACGAAGATTGCGTTCGCCCGGTCCGTTTCGGTCGGAAAGTAGACGTCATAGGCGCGCTTCCAGCGCTCCCGCACCTCGGACGCGCTTTCGCGAAGCGCGGCCTTGCCGATCAGGGTGACGAAGGCGAGGTCGGGATCGTGCTGGAAGAGGATCGTGACCTCGCCCGCGCGCCGCATGTCGCGCGCTTTTCGCGAACGTCCATCGGTGAGGAACCGAATTGTCCACTCGTCGTCGCCGGGGTCGTTCAGCACCCGCCCCATCGGCCGCGCGCGGGGAGGGCCGGCTTCGGACGCGGTCGCGAGCCAGCAATAGCGCACGCTCGTCACTGTCTTGGCCGCGCCGGCGAGGAGTTGGCTCACTTCGAGGCCGTCGTGCTGTTCGATCGCCTGTGACATGGCAGAACCTCCGCTTCACCCACCTTCGTCATTGCGAGAAGCGAAGCGACGAAGCAATCCAGAGGCACGTCGGGCGCCCCATGTTCTGCTGGATTGCTTCCCCCCGGACTTGATCCGGGGGTCGCTCGCAATGACGGCGGCGGGTTCCAGAGCGCAACCTGGCATATGTTGACTGCACAGTCTAGACGAAGTAGTCTAGATCAATGGGGCGAGGGCGATTTGATCAAGCCGGCTTCCTCGCAGCGGCCCGCGAGCTTATCGCCGAACATGGGCCGGCCGCGGTAACCGTCGACGCCGTCGCCGAGCGGCTGAAAGCGCCCAAGGGTTCGTTCTACTATCGCTTCGCCTCGCGTGACGCGTTGCTCGGCGAACTGTGGCTTAGGACCGTGCTCGCCTATCAACATGGCTTCGTCGACGCGATCGAGGCGGGGGACGGACTCCGCGCCGCGCTCCACACGCCGGTGTGGGCGCGCCGCCATCTCGAGGACGCCCGGCTGCTGATGCTCTACAGCCGCCACGATTTCGTCCACGGCGACTGGCCCGCGCCGCTCAAGCGCGGCGTCGCCGATCAGGCCGAACGCTTCGAGACCTGCCTGAGAACGTTCGCGCGGGCGGCGTTCGGCCGCGCCGGGTCCACGGAGCTTCGCCGCGCCGTTTTCGTACTGGCGGAGGTTCCGCTCGCGGCCGTCAAGCCCCACCTCCAGCGCCGGGAACCGCCGCCGCGGCTGGTCGATGACCTGATCGCCAAAACATTTCATGCGATTGTCGGCGTCGGCTCCGCCGGCAATGCGGACGGCGGCGCCCGAACGCGCTAAGACATCGGCGTGTTCGCGCGGCGGCGCGGGAGGCGATGCTGATGTCCGACCAACGATGGCGCAAGAGGTTCCTCGGCAATCGGGCGCTCGCGCCGGAGACCCTGATGATGGGCTATGGCTACGATCCGTTCCTGTCCGAACGGTCGCTCAAGCCGCCCGTCTTTCACACCTCGACCTTCGTCTTCCGCACCGCCCAGGACGGCAAGGAATTCTTCGAACTGGCCTATGGCCTGCGCCAGAAGCGGCCGAACGAGGAGCCGGGCCTCATCTACAGCCGGATCAACAATCCCGATCTCCAAATGCTCGAGGACCGGCTGGCGATCTGGGACGAGGCCGAGGCCAACCTGACGTTCGCCTCGGGCATGGCCGCGATTTCGACGACGCTTTGGTCTTATGCGCGGCCGGGTTCGGTCATCGTTCACTCGGGCCCGGTCTATGGCGGGACGGATTTTCTCCTAAAGAGGATCCTGCCGCAGTTCGGCGTGACTTCGGTCGAGTTTCCGGCAGAGAGCGGGACCACGGCGATGGAGGAGGCGGTAGGCCGCGCGCGCGCGATCGGTCCGGTCGCGGCGATCTATCTCGAGACGCCGGCCAATCCGACCAACGGCCTCGTTGACATCGGCCGCGCCAGAGAAATCGCCGACGGCCTCAGGGGCGGGGACGGAAAGCGCCCGATGGTGATCGTCGACAATACGATGCTCGGCCCCCTGTACCAGACGCCGCTCGCGCACGGCGCCGATCTGGTCGTGACCTCGCTGACCAAATATGTCGGCGGCCATTCCGATCTGATCGCCGGCGGCTGCTCGGGCGCGGCCCATGCGCTCGAGCCGATCCGCGGCATGCGGACGATCCTCGGCACGATGTGCGATCCCAATACCGGCTGGATGTTGATGCGGTCGCTCGAAACGCTCAAGCTCAGAATGACCGCCGCCGCCGAGGGCGCCCGCAAGGTGGCGGACTTTCTGCGCGGCCACGCCAGGGTCGCTTCGGTCTGGTATCTGGGCTTTCTGCCCGACGACCATCCTGATCGGCCGGTCTTCGAGCGCCAGTGCAAGGGGCCGGGCTCGACCTTCAGCTTCGAGGTCAGGGGCGGCGAGGCGGAAGCCTTCGCCGCGCTGGATCGTCTCGAAGTGATCAAGCTTGCCGTCAGCCTCGGCGGAACGGAGTCGCTGGCCTCGCACCCCGCCGCCATGACCCATTCCGACATTCCGCCCGAGGAACAGCTGCGCCTGGGGATCACGCCGGCCTTGATCCGCCTGTCGGTCGGCATCGAAAACCCCGACGATCTCATCGCCGATCTCGACCAGGCGCTGAGGGGGTGAACGCTCGCCGCTTGCACCCCTTCTCCCCGCCCGCGGGGAGAGGGATTTGCTGAAGCATTAGGATGGCCTTTCGTGTTCAAATTCAGCTGAGCATAGATAGTTTCAAGCACGCCATCGAGGTTCCGGTGGACGTCTTCATTTGAAAATCGGACGACCCGGTAGCCATTTCCGCGCAGAAACTCAGTGCGCCGGGCGTCATTGCGAAGTTCCTCCTCGGTAGAATGGGTCGCGCCGTCGATCTCAACGACCAGCTTTTTGTCCCGACAAACGAAGTCGGCAAAGTAGGGTCCGATCGGCTCCTGGCGGACGAGTTTGAGCCCGTCGAGGCTGCGCCCGCGCAGCGCTCGCCACAGCACGGTCTCGGCGTGCGTCTGGCTCCGGCGCAAGACCCGCGCTCCGCGAGTCTCAGGAATTCGACTGCCGCGCATTGCTCCGCCCGGCCCTAGCCCAAGGGGATGCTCGGCAGGTCGAGCCCCTTCTCGCGCGCGCATTGGATCGCCGCCGCATAGCCCGCATCGGCATGGCGCATCACCCCGCTCGCCGGATCGTTCCATAGCACGCGCTCGATCCGCCGGGCGGCTTCCGGCGTGCCGTCGGCGACGACAACCATGCCGGCGTGCTGGGAAAAGCCCATGCCGACGCCGCCGCCGTGATGGATCGAGACCCAGGTCGCGCCCGAGGCGCAGTTCAAGAGCGCGTTGAGGAGCGGCCAGTCGGAGACGGCGTCGGAGCCGTCCTGCATCGCTTCGGTTTCGCGGTTGGGGGAGGCGACCGAGCCGGAATCCAGATGATCGCGGCCGATCACGATCGGCGCCTTGAGTTCGCCCGACGCGACCATTTCGTTGAAGGCGAGGCCGAGCCGGTGCCGGTCGCCAAGGCCGACCCAGCAGATGCGCGCCGGCAGGCCCTGGAATTTGATCCGCGCCCGCGCCATGTCGAGCCAGTTGTGGAGATGCGCGTCGTCGGGCATCAGCTCCTTGACCTTGGCGTCGGTGCGGAAAATGTCCTCCGGGTCGCCCGACAGCGCCGCCCAGCGGAACGGTCCGACGCCACGGCAGAACATCGGGCGGATATAGGCGGGCACGAAGCCCGGAAAATCGAACGCGTCCTTGACGCCCTCCTCGAGCGCCATCTGGCGGATGTTGTTGCCATAGTCGACGGTTGGCACGCCGGCGTGGGCAAAAGCCAGCATCGCCCGCACATGCTCCGCCATCGACGCCCTGGCGGCGCGCTCGACCCCCTTGGGATCGCTTGCGCGCCGCTCCTCCCACTCGGCGAGCGTCCACCCCCTGGGGAGGTAGCCGTTGATCGGATCGTGGGCCGAGGTCTGGTCGGTGACGATGTCGGGCCTGACGCCGCGGCGCAGGAGCTCGGGCATCACTTCGTCGGCATTGCCAAGCAGCGCGACCGAAACCGCCCTGCGCTCCTTGGTCGCCCTCTCAATGATCGCGAGCGCCTCGTCGAGGTCCTTGGCCTGAACGTCGACATAGCCGGTGCGCAGGCGAAATTCGATGCTGGAGGGGCGGCATTCGACGGCGAGCATCGAAGCCCCGGCCATCGAGGCGGCGAGCGGTTGCGCGCCGCCCATGCCGCCGAGCCCGGCGGTGAGAATCCATTTTCCCTTGAGATCGCCGCCGTAGTGCCTTCGCCCCATCTCGACGAAGGTTTCGTAGGTGCCCTGCACGATGCCCTGCGAGCCGATATAGATCCACGAGCCCGCGGTCATCTGGCCGTACATCATCAGCCCCTTGCGATCGAGCTCGTTGAAGCAGTCCCAGGTCGCCCAGTGCGGCACCAGATTGGAATTGGCGATGAGGACTCGCGGCGCGTCGGCGTGGGTTCGGAACACGCCGACCGGCTTGCCGGACTGAACCAGCAGCGTCTCGTCGCCCTCGAGCCGGCGCAAGGTCGCGACGATGCGGTCGAAGGCCGCCCAGTCGCGCGCCGCCCGCCCGATGCCGCCATAGACCACGAGCTCGCCCGGCCGTTCGGCGACGTCCGGGTCGAGATTGTTCATCAGCATCCGCAACGGCGCTTCGGTGAGCCAGCTCTTGGCGCTGAGCTCGGCGCCGTGGGCTGCGCGGACGATGCGCATATTGTCGATGCGGGCTGGCGCGATCATGGGCTGGACCTTTCAAGCAACACGACGAAGGGTCATTGCGAGGAGCCATAGGGCGTTCGGAAGAACGCCCGTCTTTCGACGGGCTATGGCGACGAAGCATGTGTGGACGGCCCCTTGCTTGCAAGGTGTGGCGGGAGGATTTTTCTGGGGTGCGTTCGCTTGCGTGCATGTGTCCGGCCTGTTTGTGCAGCGAAGGCTGCTGGCCAAGATGGTTTCCGCGGGCGGGAGATCCAAACAATCCCAGCGACCTCAAAGGCCGTTGCTTCGTGCGGTTTATCTCCCGTTGCGGATCGAACGATCCCATCCATCTCCCCGTCTCTTGCAAGGTCGGCGCGGCGAGCCCGGACGTCGTTTCGAGCCCGCCGATCTCGTCAGGCGGCCACGACGGCCACGTCGCCGCCGGCGTAGCGCTCGCCGCTCGCCATCAGCTTCCAGGCGATCCGCGCCATCTTGTTGGCGAGCGCCACCGCCGCGAGCTTGGCGGGCTTGCGCTCGATGAGCGCTTCAAGCCAGCCGGACGGGTTTTTCGCCGCGCCCCGGCGCGTCCGCCAGATCACCGCGGTCGCCCCGACCACGAGCAGGCTGCGCAGCATCGGATCGCCGGCGCGGGTGATCCGCCCCGGCCGCGCCTTGCCGGCCGTCGAATGGTCGCGCGGCGTCAGCCCGAGCCAGGCGGCGAAGTCGCGCCCCGACTTGAAGAGATGCGGGTCCGGCGCCTTCATCACCAGAAGCGAGGCGATCAACGGACCAATCCCCGGAATCGCTTCGAGGCGCCGCGCCGTCTCGTTGGCGTTGCGCCAGCCGCGCAGGCGCCGGTCGAGCGCCGCGATCCGACCGCACAGCGCCGCATGCTCTTCCCGCAGTTCGGCGAAGAGCTCGCGCGCCAGCGCCGGGATATCAGCCCGGGCAAGGCGCTCGAGCAGCGGGCCAATCCCCGCCGGGCCCTTGGCGGCGATGAGGCCGAACTCGGCCCCATGACCGCGGATCGTATTCACAAGCTGCGTGCGCTGCCGAACCAGCCGCTCCCGCTGACCAGCCAGCATCAGAGCTGCTTGCTCATCCATCGATTTCGCCGGCACGAAGCGCATGTGCGGCCGGCTTGCCGCCTCGCACAGCGCCGCCGCATCCGCCGCATCGTTCTTGCCGCGCGCCACATAGGGCTTGGCGAGCTGCGGCGCGATCAGACGCGCCTCATGCCCGAGCCGCGTCAATACGCGCGCCCAATGATGCGCCGCCCCGCACGCCTCCATCGCCACAAAGGTCGGCCCCAGCTTCTCGAAGAACGGCAACACCTGGGCGCGCGTCAGCTGGCGGCGCAGCACGGGCCGACCTTCCCCATCGACGCCATGCAACTGAAAGAAACGCTTCGACGTATCCATGCCAATGCGGATAATCTGGTCCACGGACGGCTCCTCTTTTGATGAAGTCTCGACAAACCTCATCATGGCACACAGATGCCGCTCAGGGGCCGTCCACCCCAACAATCCAGTGATCGTAAGGCGCTCGACGTTCTCATGGATTGCTTCCCCCCGGACTTGATCCGGGGGTCGCTCGCAATGACGGTTGGAGATGGGGATATCGGGATCATTGGCTCACGCGCTCTATGATCGTCTCAAGGGCGCGCCTCAGCGTCGGGCGGGTCTTCGCCGATCGCGCGGCGTCGATCGCCGCCGGCCAGTTGCCGGGTGCCGGGCGCTCCGGCTCCTGCATATAGGCGCGGCAGGCGAGTTCGAGCTGCAAGGCGTCGACGCCCTCATCAGGTTTGCCGAAGGTGCGGGTGATCCAGCCGCCCTTGAACCGCCCGTCGACGACCATGCTTTGAGCCGAAGCCGCGAGGACCGCGCCGGCCGCCTCGCGCAGTCCGGGGCTGCAGCTTCGCCCTGAATTGGTCCCCAGGTTGAACACCGGCAGTTCGCCGTCGAAGAGACGCGGGATCACCGAACGAATCGAGTGGGCGTCGAACAGCGCGACGCGCTTGAACGACTGGCGCAGCCGCGCAATCTCGCTGTCAAGCGCCGCGTGATAGGGATTGAAGAACAGCTCGCGTCGCCGGAGGATTTCCCCAGCATCCGGCGCTTGCCCCGTCCGATAGAGCGGCTCGCCGTCGAAGGTCGTGGTCGGGCACAATTCGGTCGTGGCCTGGCCGGGATAAAGCGAGGCGCCGCTCGGATCGCGATTGACGTCGATGATCGAGCGCGAAAGCTTCGTGCGCACGATTGTCGCGCCAGGGGAATCGACAAAGTCGTAGAGCTCGTCGAGACGCCAGTCGGCGTCCTTCCGCGCCAGCCACGGATCGACGAACGCCGGCTCGAACCCGGCGAGGTCGACTCCGGCATGGGGAATGCTGACCACGAGCGGGCTGTCGCCGCGTCTCACTATGAGCCAGTCGGGATGCTCGGCGGTCATCGCGCGAGCATCTCGAGGCCGGGCAGGACCTGTTCGCCGACCGCGTCGATGACCGCGCCGCTGCGGACCAGGCGTGCCGCCGCTGCGATGTCGGGATGAAAGAAGCGGTCGTCCTCGAGCCGCGGAACCTCGCGGCGCAGGCGCGCCCGCAGCGCTTCGAGCGCAGCGCTCGACCTGATCGGCAAGTGAAAGTCGCACGCCTGGGCGGCGGCGAGGAGTTCGATGCCGACGATCGACAATGCGCTCTCGGCCATCGGCGCAAGACGCCTCGCGCCGTGCGCCGCCATCGAGACGTGATCCTCCTGGTTGGCCGAGGTCGGGATCGAATCGACGCTCGCCGGATAGGCGCGTTGCTTGTTCTCGGCGACCAGCGCCGCCGCGGTCACTTGCGGGATCATGAATCCGGAGTTGAGCCCGGGCTTGGGGGTGAGGAACGCCGGCAGGCCGGACAGCGCCGGGTCGACCAGAAGCGCAATTCGTCGCTCGGCGAGCGAGCCGATCTCGCAGATCGCGAGCGCGATCGTGTCGGCGGCGAACGCGACCGGCTCGGCGTGAAAATTGCCGCCTGACAACGCTTCGTCGCTATCGGCGAAGATCAGGGGATTGTCGGAGACCGCGTTGGCTTCCGTCGCCAGCGTCGCGGCGGCGTGGCGCAAAAGATCGAGACAGGCGCCCATCACCTGCGGCTGGCAGCGCAGGCAATAGGGGTCCTGGACTCGTTCGTCGCCGACAAGATGCGAAGCGCGAATGGCGCTTCCCGCGAGCAGGGCGCGCAAAGACGCGGCGACCTCGATCTGGCCCTGATGCCGTCTCAGCGCATGGATGCGGGCGTCGAACGGCGCATCCGATCCGCGGGCGCCGTCGGTCGACAACGCGCCGGTCGCCAGCGCCGAGCGGAACAGCGTCTCGGTCTCGAACAGGCCGATCAGGGCGTTGGCGGTCGAGAACTGCGTGCCGTTGAGGAGCGCGAGCCCCTCCTTGGGTTGAAGCGCGATCGGCTCGAGGCGGACTTCCGCGAGCGCGGCGGCGGCGGGCGTGATGCGATCGCCGAGGCGTATCTCGCCGACGCCGATCATCGCCGCCGCCATATGGGCGAGCGGCGCGAGATCGCCCGACGCGCCGACCGACCCTTGCGCCGGAACGACAGGGGTCAGCCCGCGGGCCAGCATCGCTTCGATGAGGCCAAGCGTCTTCGGCTGGACGCCTGAGGCGCCCTGGGCGAGGCTGCCGAGCTTCAGCGCCATCATCAGTCGCGTCGTCGCGACGGGAACGGGTTCGCCGACCCCTGCCGCGTGCGACAGGACGATGTTGCGTTGAAGCTGCGCCAGATCGGCCGCCACGATGCGCACGCCCGCGAGTTTGCCGAAGCCGGTGTTGATGCCGTAGACCGGCTCCCCGCGGGCAAGAATTCGCTCGACCGCGGCGGCGCTCGCGGCCACGCCGGCGTGGTGGGACGGGTCGACGGCGACCGGCGCGCCACGCCAGATCGCCCGCCAGTCGGCTAGCGAGGCGTCGCCGGCGCGCAGGACGACGGTCATTGTCCCCTCCAGAGGCGTGCGTGGAGCGGGTTGAAGCCCAGCCGATAGACGAGCTCGGCCGGACGCTCGATGTCCCATATCGCGAGGTCGGCCCATTTGCCGGTTTCGAGGGTCCCTGTCTCATCGGCAAGGCCGAGCGCGCGGGCCGCGTTGCGGGTGGCGCCGGCGAGGCATTCGTCGACGGTGAGCCCGAACAGCGTCGCGGCCATGTTGAGCGCGAGCAGAAGCGAGGTCATGGGCGAAGTGCCGGGATTGGAGTCGGTGGCGACGGCCATCGGCAGGCGATGCTTGCGCATGAGGTCGATTGGAGGCGTCTGGCGCTCGCGCAGCACATAGTAGGCGCCGGGCAGCAGGACCGCGGTCACGCCGGCCTTCGCCATCGCCGCAACGCCCTGTTCGTCCGCATATTCGAGATGATCGGCCGACAGTGCGCCGAACTTTGCCGCGAGCGCGGCGCCGCCCGAGTTCGACAATTGATCCGCGTGCAGCTTGACCGGGAGCCCAGCCCGGCGCGCGGCGGCAAATACGCGGGCGATCTCGTCGGGCGTGAATGCGATCCGCTCGCAGAACCCGTCGACCGCGTCGATGAGACCTTCGCCCGCGAGCGCCGGGAGCATCTCGTCGGCGACCTTGGCGATATAGGCGGCGCGGTCGGCCGCGAATTCCGGCGGCAGCGCGTGGGCGCCCAGGAACGTCGTCCGGATTGCGACGTTGCGCTGCTTGGCAAGTTCGCGCGCAACCCGGAGCGATTTTCGCTCGGCGGCAAGTTCTAATCCGTAGCCGGATTTGACTTCGACCGTCCCGACGCCCTCGGCGATCAGGGCGTCGAGCCGCCGCAGCGCCGATCGCATGAGCTCGTCTTCGGTCGCGGCGCGAGTGGCGCGCACGGTCGAAACGATGCCGCCGCCCTCGCGGGCGATCTCTTCGTACGTGGCGCCGGCGAGCCTGAGCTCGAATTCATGCGCCCGATTCCCCCCGTAAACGAGGTGGGTGTGGCAATCGATCAGCGCCGGGGTGATCCATCGGCCTTCGCAGTCGAACGCTGGCGCGCCATTTCGCCACGCGGACGGAAGCTCGTCCTGCGGGCCGGCGAAAGCGATCCGTCCATCTCGCGCTGCGATCGCGCCGGCTTCGATGACCCCGAACCCAGGCCGCCCTGGCGCGAGGGTCGCAAGACGGGCATTGAGCCAAACCGCTTCGCGCGGGCCGGTGTCGTTTGGGTGAACCATGGCGCTCGGCGGCTTCACGCCGCAGGTCATTTATTGCATAGACCTAATGGTCCGAAAGGCAAGCGGCGGTCGCCCGCGACGCCGATTGCAGGAAGCGGAGCCGAACCTTGTCTGTCCTTCACGCCGCAAGGGCGCTGACCCCCGAGGGCTGGAAGTCCGACGTGCGGGTGACGATCGAGGACGGCGAAATCGCCGCGGTCGAGACCGGCGTCGTGGCGCTGGAGGGCGATGAACGTCATGCGATCATGGCGCCGGCGGCGGCGAACCTGCACAGCCATGCCTTTCAGCGGGCGATGGCGGGTCTGGCCGAGATACGCGGCCCCAAGATCGACACCTTCTGGACCTGGCGCGAAACGATGTACCGCTTCGCGCTTCAAATGTCGCCCGACGACGTCGAGGCGGTCGCCGCGCAGCTCTATGTGGAGATGCTGGAGGCGGGCTTCGCAGCAGTCGCCGAATTCCACTACCTCCACCACGCGCCCGACGGTTCGCCCTACGAGTTGCGGGCGGAAATGGCCGGACGCATTCTCGCGGCGGCCCGGCGGACGGGCATTGGCATGACGCTGCTTCCGGTCTTCTACGCCCATTCGACCTTCGGCGGCGCGCCGCCCGAACCGGAGCAGAGGCGGTTCGTCAACGACCTCGCGTCGTTCGCCCGTCTCGTCGACGATTGTCGCCGGATGGCGGAGGGCGAACGAGACGAGACGATCGGCATTGCCCCGCATAGCCTGCGCGCGGTGAGCCCGGGCGAACTTTCCGAATTGATATCGCTCGCCGGGGATGGCCCCATCCACATCCACGCCGCCGAGCAGATCAAGGAAGTCGAGGACTGCGTCGCCTGGTCTGGCGCCCGGCCGGTGCAATGGCTCATCGACCATGCTGGCGTCGATGAAAAATGGTGTCTCGTCCATGCGACCCACATGGATGAGCGAGAGACGCGAGACCTCGCGCGCTCGGGGGCGGTCGCCGGCCTTTGTCCGGCGACCGAGGCCAACCTCGGCGACGGCATCTTCAATGCGGCGGATTACCTCCGCGGCGGGGGGCGCTACGGCGTCGGCTCCGACTCCAATATCAGCATCGGCGTCGCGGCGGAGTTGCGCCAGCTCGAATATGCGCAAAGGTTGCGCGAGAGGGCGCGCAATGTCTGCGCCCCGACGGGGGGATCGACGGGTCGCGCGATGCTCGAGGCGGTCTGGTCCGGCGGCGCCCAGGCGCTGAAGCGCGCCAGCGGCCGGATCGCGCCCGGCGCAAAGGCCGACATTCTGACCTTTCGCGCCGACCATCCAACGCTCGTCGGCAAGAGGGACGATCAGATCCTCGACGCATGGATTTTCGCGGTGGGGAATGGGCTGGTGGATTGTGTCTGGAGCGGCGGCCTCAAGGTCGTCGTCGACGGCCGCCACGTATTCAGGGACCAGATCGCCGGGCAATTTGTCGCGGCTATGCGCGAGCTGAGCGAACTGCCCCAAAGGCCCGGCTAGGGCAAATTGCATTTGGATCGAAGAGCGACCGTCATTGCGAGCGACCCCCGGATCAAGTCCGGGGGGAAGCAATCCAGATCGAAGGGCTCCGGGGCGTCTGGATTGCTTCGTCGCCATAGCCGGTCGAAAGACGGGCGTTCTTTCCGAACGCCCTATCGCTCCTCGCAATGATGAGGTGGACGGGTGCGCCGGGAGACCGGCAAGAGGCAGACGGTGGAAGTCCGTCACGGTGAAGGAGTAGCGAACCGCACCGGCCCCGAGTGATGCACGGATGTCCGTGAGGGCAGACGTGAAGCGTTCACAGGGGAGGGCGCAGGCGAGGTATTGAGCGGCGTAAGACAAGTTCGGGGCGCTGATGTTTTCCGTCCAACAGAAGGCAACACAGCCGGTGTCGAGATCGCAAGACACATGCTGGCCCCGCGTCGTCGTAGACCCTGGCATGCGCAGAAGCCTTTTGCTCGGGAACCGGGAGATCTCCATCGCCGTCCCTGTCAGTCGTGACCGGGACGTTGTCGGGAAGGCCGGAGGCCGTAGCCGACGATGAGCCCGATGGAGAAGTCGGACCTGCCCGTAGTAGCGCGGAAGCGAGCGAACAAGGCGGCCTTGGCTGCTGCGGAGCCCGTGGAGCGAAGGGGCGGGGCCAAGGAGAATGCGGAGCTGCAAAACACCGTCCGGACGCAGAGCCGGGAAGCCGTGTCACAGGCGCAGGGCCGCATACGAGAAGCCGTCATCAGGAACAGGCAGAGCAAGCTGACGGCGCTCCTGCATCACATCAACGTCGACGTTTTGCGAGCGAGCTTCTCCGATCTGAAGAAGACCGCAGCGCCGGGCGTCGACGAGGTGACGTGGACCGAATACGCCAAGCACCTGGAGGCGAACCTCCTGGACCTGCATGCTCGCGTTCACACAGGGGCGTATCGAGCGCTACCGTCGCGCCGGAAGTATATACCGAAGGCGGATGGCAGACAGCGGCCGCTCGGCATCGCTGCCATAGAGGACAAGATCGTCCAGGCTGCGGTGGCGGCAATTCTGACGCCGATCTATGAGTCGGAGTTCCTGGGCTTCAGCTACGGGTTCCGACCGAAGCGCAACCAGCATCAAGCGCTGGACGCGCTCGCGTTCGGGATCGGGAAGCGGCGGATCAACTGGGTGCTCGACTGCGACGTTCAATCCTTTTTCGACAAGGTCAGCCGTGACTGGCTGATCCAATTCGTCGAGCATCGGGTTGGCGACAGGCGAATCATCCGGCTGATTGCCAAATGGCTGACGGCAGGCGTGCTCGAAGATGGACGCGTGATCGAAACGGAGGAGGGGACGCCACAGGGCGCGGTCATCAGCCCGCTCTTGGCGAACATCTACCTTCATCATGTTTATGATCAATGGGTCCACCAGTGGCGGCAGCGATGCGCCACCGGCGACGTGATTGTCGTGCGCTATGCGGACGACTCTATCGTTGGTTTCGAGCACCGACACGAAGCGGAGCATTTCCTTGCCGATCTCAAGGTGAGGCTCGCGCGTTTTGGACTGAATCTTCATCCCGATAAGACGCGGCTCATCGAGTTTGGTCGGAACGCGATTGCGAACCGCCGTGCTCGAGGCCTCGGCAAACCGGAGACGTTTGACTTCCTAGGGTTCAAGCATCACTGCGCGACCCGGCGGGACGGCAGCGGCTTCGTGCTCGGAAGGAAGCCAATGGCCAAGCGCATGCGAACCAAACTTCGGGAGATCAAGGAGCAGCTCATGGCGACCCGCCACGATGGGGTCGATGGGCAAGGCAAATGGCTTGCCCAAGTCCTGCGGGGTTGGATGGCCTACTACGCTGTGCCGATGAGCGGCTCAGCGATCTCAGCATTCCGGCATCACATGATCGAACGCTGGCATGGCGCCCTGATGCGCCGCAGCCAACGGCGTCGATTAACGTGGACCCGAATGAAGACGATCGCGGACCGGTACCTGCCATTCCCGCGCATCCTGCATCCGTGGCCAGAGAAGCGGTTCCTCGTCACGATCCAAGGTGGGAGCCCGGTGCGTTAGCAGCGCCCGCCGGGATCTGTGCGGGGGGCGGAGAGTAATCTCCGTCCCTACCGCGACCCCCGCCCAAACGGCATGAAGTGCCAAAGCGTGGTCGCTGGCGCGCCACAAACGGGGAGGCCGTCCATGGATGAGTTTATCAGAGTTGGCGTCGATTTGGGCAAAGGCTATTATCAGATTCATGCGACTCACGGGGGCCGCCGCGGTCAGTCGCAAGTTGAGCCGGCCGAAGGTGCGGACTTTCTTCGCCCGGCTCGCCCCCTGCCGCATCGGCATGGAGGCTTGCGGATCGGCCCATTATTGGGCGCGCGAGCTTGCCGCGATGGGGCACGAGGTCGTGCTGATGCCGCCGGCCTACATCAAGCCCTATGTCAAGCGGGGTAAGAATGATGCGCTCGATGCGGCGGCGATCTGTGAGGCGATGTCGCGCCCCGACATGCGGTTCGTGCCGATCAAGAGCGCCGATCAGCAAGCCGTGCTGATGCTTCACAAGACCCGCGAGTTGCTGGTCAAGCAGCGGACGATGAGCGTCAATGCGCTGCGCGGGCATCTCTCGGAGTTCGGCCTCGTCGTCGCCAAGGGCATCAGCCGCGTCGGCGAGCTGCTCGAACTGGCCGACAGCGACGGAACTTTGCCGCAAGAGGCCAGAGAGATGGCGAAGCTGCTCGCTTCCCATCTCGAAGGGCTCGATCGATCGATCGACGCGGCGGAGAAAAGGATCGCCGCCGCCAACCGGAGAAGCCCGACGGGTCAGTTGCTCGATCGGGTTCCCGGCGTCGGCCCGCTGATCGCCTCGGTGATCGCCGCCAGCGTCCCCGACCCGGGGGCGTTCAAGTCGGGACGCGACTTCGCGGCCTGGCTGGGGCTGACGCCAAAGCAGAACTCGAGCGGCGGCAAGGCGAAGCTCGGCGCCATCACCAAGCAGGGCAATCGATACATTCGCAAGATGCTGGTTGTCGGCTGCACCTCGGCGCTGCGCGTCGCCGGCAAACGCAAAGGCGCTCTCGCCGACTGGATCGCCGCGTTGCGGGCGCGAAAGCCGGAGCGCCTGGTCGCGGTGGCGCTCGCCAACAAGCTGGCGAGAATCTGCTGGGCGATCATGACCACCGGCGAGGACTTCCGCCAGGAGATGTTCGCCAGAGCGTAGAGCGAAAGGCGATCGGAAGAGCCACCGCTTTTTAGGAGTTTGGCGAGCGCAACGAGACGTGATGAACGACATGGCCGCCACCGAAGCCGAGGACAACCCGTGAATCGTCATGAGCGCAAAGCTCGCCGCAATGATCGGGACCAAGGCCGTCGGACTTCATCAGGGCCAGCGGCCAAATCGCCGCGCCAAAAGGCCGGACATATGACCGCAGCCGACCAAGCCGTTCACACCATCAAAAAACGCTTGCCAACCGGGGCCGTCCACATATGACGATTCCACCCCACGCAACTTGCGCTAATCTCGCCCCTCACCGTCGTCCGCCGAGCTCGTCGATGTGGGTGAGCAGATCGGCGGGGTCCTCGTAGACGCGGAAGGCCGTCGCCTGCTGGAGTTCGCTCGCGCCGTAGCCGCCGCACAGGAGCCCGACGCCGAGCGCGCGGCAACGCGCCGCCGCCAGCATGTCCCAGATGCTATCGCCGACCACGACGGCGGTCTCGATCGGCGCATTCAGTCGCGCCGCGGCGGCGAGAAACAGGTCGGGGTCGGGCTTGGCGTATTTGACCTGATCGCGCGTGATGACCGGCGTTTTCTCCGGATCGACGCCGAGCGCTTCGAGGTTGACCGCCGCCGTCTCCATCCGCCCGCTGGTGGCGATCGCCCACTGGAGACCGGCGTTGGTGAGCCACGCCAGGAGTTCGCGGGCGCCCGGCAACGGCCGGATGTGGGCCGACATGCCTCGATAGGCCTCGGCGTGCTTCCGGCGCAGGCGCTCGAGCCGGTCCTCGCTCATCTCGGCGCCGGTTTCCCGTTCGAGCTGGTTGGTGAACAGGCCGCCGCTCATCCCGATCTTGCGATGGATGCGCCAGACCGAGAGGTCGACGCCCTCGCTGTGGAGCGCCTCCTTCCAGGCCAGCACGTGCTGATAGACGCTGTCCACCAATGTGCCGTCGAGGTCGAACAGAAACGCGGGTTCGATGCGCATCGGCTTTGCCTCCTCGGGCAGGGTCTCATTCGGCAAGCCGTCGCCAATGACGGACGAGGCGGCGATGGCGCCAGTGCGCGCCGCGGTTGTCAATCGGAATTCGCGCGGCGCGCGCGCGTAACGCGGGCAAACAGGCGCCGCTGCGTAACTCGCTCGCGGCGATAAAGGTTACTCCCAAGATGCCCTTTGTCGGACCCGCTGTTCGTGTCAGCTTCCATGAACTGCTTTTGAAAGGTCCACGGTCATGGATGCAAACAGTCAGATCGGCTCGATGCTCGGCGATCTCTTCGACGCCGTGATTCACCCCTCGGCCACCAGCCTGCCCATGGGATTTCTGGTCCTCGTGCTGGCGGTTCTGACCGTCGCGGCGCTGCCGGAGGGCACGCGGGAACGGATGCGTCTGGCCGGCATCACCGCGGTCGGCCTCATTGTCAGTTTGTCCTTGTCGTGGCCGGTGAATTGGGCCGCGATCCTGCGTTAGGCGGCACGGCAATATTTGCCGCGCGACAGCTTCGGCCGCCTGCGGGCGGCCGTTCTGCTTTTTGCGGCGCCCGGTCGCGATCGCGGCGCCGGTTGCGCGCGGGTCAATAGCGGGGGCGGGCGACGGCGAGATAGGGTTCGCCAACACAGCGAACGCCGAGGCGGCGGAGAATGGCGTCGCCTTTGGCCGTAGGGTAGGGCGTCCCGGCCAGGTTGGTTCTGAGGTTGGCCATCGGTTCGCACGCCGAGTACGGCAGGTCGACCCGGGCAGGGGGGGCCGGCTGGGGGGCGGCGGCGCCGACCAGGCAGGGCAGGATGGCCGCCGCGCTAATGATCCGCATTGAGATAGTCCCCGATCGGCCCGCCCGCGTTCGCGGCTTCGCCAGCGGCGATCCGACCGATCGGTTTCTAAGCGGTCAGGCTGGCCTGAAGCTGACGCCGTTCGCGCCGGGCTTGGCGGCGGTCAAGGCTCGGTTCGACCTCAAGTCCGGCTTCGCTTCAGAAACAGGCCTTCCAGCGCGGCCGAGAGAGCGATTTGAATCGCAGCCTCGACGAGCGGTCGAACTTGAGCTCCTCCCGGAAACCGATCGGTCGCGTTCTGCAGCCTTCTTTCGACCTCATCGGAAAAGCTCGCCGCTCCATTCGCGATCTGCGCTTGCGCGACATCGACGAATTCTCGCCGCTTGATTTCGGCGCGGTCGCGGAGCACTCGTGTTGCACTCTCGACAAGGGACGCCGACGTTTCTCGCAACGGCGACGTAAACGTGGCCACCCCATCGACATTGCGGCGGCGAAATGCGGCCAAGGCCCAAAACGCGATACCGAGTCCGATGATCGCGGTCGGAACGGGGTGGCGTTTGCCGGCAAAATCAAACGCCCCGCCCCACGACAGATCGGCGATGCCGGCGCGCGCTGCGGCCTCCGAAGCGAGGTTCGACGGTCTCAGACTGAAACGCAGGTCTTCAACGGTCGCGCCGATCCGGGCCCGCAGCCGATTGGCTTCCGCCTCGTAACTGCTTGAAGTCGGAGCGTGCAAATCCATCCTAGAACTCCCCGAGCAGGGACGAGATTTGCGCAATGCTTTTCGTGGGCGCGAGCCGCGACGGCTTCAACCGGTTCGCGCCCCAGCGCAGCGCCACGAAGCCGATTACCACCAACACCAGCGCGACAATCAGGAACGAGAGGTCCAGCGGCGCCCCGAGGCGCATCAGGAACAGGCTAACCGCGACAAAAAACAGCACCGCGCCAACCGGGAGAAGAACCAGCCCGACCACAACAGCGGTCAGGCTGGACGAGATTAGGCTTCCCCGCTCGCGCAGCTCCGCCTGCACCAGCGCCAACTCGACGGCGAGCAAGTCCCGTACCTGACGCGAGAGGTCAACGAGCAGGCCGAGCGTCGGCTGCATCGCCTAGCTCATTTTCCCGATGAGCAGTCCGATCAGGCCGGCGATCGCGACTGCGCCCCACGGATTCTTCTTGATCCGTGACTCGACGTCGCCCTCGACGGCGGCGAACGTGTCCTGCGCCGCCGCCGCAGACTGCGACAGACTGTCGCTGGCCGCTCCCATTGCGCCGACCACCTGATCGCGACCGGCAAGAACCTGCTTCTGGGTCAGGTCCGCAACCGTCTGGGTCAGTTTCGTGATCTGGGTGCTCAAAGCGGAAAAATCCACCGCGGAAACCGCATCGACGCCGTCGCTGACCGCGTCCTTGGCGTTGCCCAAGGCCGAGCGCGCCTTACCCATAGCATCGTCATAGCTTCCCTGAGCCATGGCGCCCTTGTCGTTCATTGCCTGACCGAAGATCTTTTCGCCCTGGCCCGCCGCCGAACGAAGCGTTCCTTCCACATTATCCCTGTTCATTTGGTCCATCCTTAAAGCCGAAAGCCTGACTGCGTGGATAAACCGATGAACGGAGAATTTGTTCCGCCTCGCGGAAAACTCGGCGTTGGGGTGCAGCCCCTAGGAGCCTGTCTGGATAATAGCGGATTGTGGTGGCGGCGTTTGCTCGAATCGGATTCTGTTTGCTTATGAGCAAGACCTTCCGGCCCTGGACGATCGATCAGCCGCTGTTGTTGCCGCCGAGCGTTCAGGACTTTGTCGGCGAGGACCATCTGGCTCGCTTCATTTTGGCGCTTGTGCTCGAGCCTCTCGACCTTGGTGAGATCGAAGCCGCGTATGCGAGCGAGCGCGGGCAGCCGCCGTTTGACCCGGCGATGATGACGGCGCTGTTGCTGTACGGCTATTGCAACGGCGTCTACTCGTCGCGCCGGATCGCCAAGGCGGCGCGCGAACGGGTCGACTTCCTGAGCATTGTCGGGCTCGATCCGCCGGATTTTCGCACCGTCTCTGACTTCCGCAAGCGGCACTTGAAGGTGCTTGCGGGACTGTTCGGGCAAGTTCTCAAGCTGTGCGAACAGGCGGGACTTGTGAAGCTCGGCCATGTCGCGCTCGACGGGACGAAGATCAAGGCGAACGCCTCCAAGCACAAGGCGATGAGCTACGAGCGCATGGAGAAGCGTGCGGCGGAGCTCGAGGCCGAGGTCGAGCGGTGGCTGAGCGCAGCCGAGGCTGCGGACGCCGAGGAAGACAGAGCCTTCGGCCGCGACAAGAGCGGCGAGGAGCTGCCCAAATGGGTCGCCGACAAGAAGAAGCGCGTCGAGAAGATCCGGGCGGCGAAGGCCGAATTGGAGGCCGAGGCGAAAGCGGCCGCGGCGGCCAAGGCCAAAGCGCAGGCCGAGGAGCGGCGACAAGCCGAGGGCCGCAAGAAACCGGGCAAGCCCGCCGCCCCGCCATCCGAAGAGCCTGACCCCAAAGCGCAGAAGAACTTCACCGATCCCGAAAGCCGCATCATGAAAACCAAGGACGGCTTCATCCAGGGCTACAATGCGCAGGCGGCGGTCGACGCGACGGCGCAGGTGATCGTCGCCCACGGCCTCGACGCGAAGCAGAGCGATCAACATCAATTGGCGCCGATGGCCGACGCCATCGAAGCCAATCTGGGCAAGAAGCCGACGCAACTGTCGGCGGACGCGGGCTATTGCTCCGACGCCAACCTTACAGCGATGGAGGAACGCGAGATCGACGCCTATATCGCGCCGGGGCGGGCCAAGCACGCCGGGGAAGGAGAAGGCGGCGGCGCCCGCGTCGCCGCCATGCGCGAAAAATCAAGGCCGGCGGGCACTCCAGCCCCTACCGCTTAAGAAAGCAGCTGCCCGAGCCGGTGTTCGGACAGATCAAGCAGGCGCGCGGCTTCCGTCAGTTTCTCTTGCGCGGCGTCGAGAAGGTCGCCAACGAGTGGGGCCTCGTCTGCCTCGCCCACAATATCTTGAAGCTCGCCCAGGGGCGGACCCCGTCCCTGGCCGCACGCGCAACCGGCTGAGCTTCGCCACCTCGGAAACGGTGCAACGAACGATGGCCGCAAAGCTTCCACCCAACCTTACATCAAACCGGATGCGCGAATTTGCTGCATCCGGCTCTCCGACTGGCTTGAGCGGTTCAAATCCCATCTCGCCGAGGATTAAGCAGACAGGCTCCTAGGCTGGACCGCGCGATGTCACAGCAGGAAGGCGAGCGCGGCTTCGCACGCCTGCTCCGTCTTCAACGTGAGGAGCGCGTCGGCGCGAGTGCGGCCCAGGTTGACCGCGGCCACCGGCTTTCCGGCGCTGGCGGCTTTCTGGACGAAGCGGAAGCCGGAATAGACCATGAGCGAGGAGCCGACGATCAGCATGGCGTCAGCTTCCTCCAGGCGCCGCGAGGCTGACTCGACCCGGTCGCGGGGAACGCTCTCGCCAAAAAACACCACATCCGGCTTGAGCACGCCGCCGCAGCCCCGGCAGGACGGAACGGCGAAAGAGGAAAAGTCGGCCGCTTCGAGGTCGGCGTCGCCATCGGGCGCATCCGGCGCGTCGAGGTCGACCCAGCCGGCGTTCAGCCGGGCGAGCTCGTCCTGCAGCTCGTTGCGCGGCGATCTCCGCTCGCAATCCATGCAGCGGACAAGATCGATCCGGCCGTGCAGGTCGATCACCCGGGCGCTGCCGGCGGCCTGGTGCAGCCGGTCGACGTTCTGGGTGAGAACGAGCTCGACGCCGCCGTTCGTCTCGAGCCGGGCCAGGGCGCGATGGGCGTCGTTCGGCTGCGCCCGGCGGATGCGCCGCCAGCCCACGAGGCTGCGCGCCCAATAGCGCCGGCGGGTTTTGTCGTCGCCCATGAAGGCTTGGAAGGTCACCGGCTGCGCCCGCTTCCAGTTGCCCTCGGCGTCGCGATAGTCGGGAATCCCCGAGCCGGTGCTGCAGCCGGCCCCGGTCAAGACGAAGAGACGCCGATGGCGGCTGACGAACTCTTCAAGACTGCCGCATTCGATCATGAAGCGAGAGGTAACGCGCCCGCGCCCCGGCGGCTATCCAAATCGGTACGGCGCCGCCGGGTTGTCTCGTTGCCCCCCGCTGCGTCCAAAGCTTCAGCGCCCGGGGCGACGATTTGCGCGACGTCGGCCCGCAGCGCCGGCAACAGCTCGGCTTCGAACCACGGATTGCGCTTCAGCCAGGCGTTGTTCCGCCACGAGGGATGAGGCGCGGGCATGAGCCGCAGGCGGTCGCCGGAGCGGTAGACATTGCGCCAGTTGCCGACGGTTTCGGTCAGTCCCCTGGCAACGACGGTCCGGTCGAGATGCCACTTCTGCGCGTACTGGCCGACGAGCACGATAAGCTCGAGATTGGGCAGGCGCGCAAACAAACGCTCGCGCCAACTCTCCGCGCATTCGCGGCGGGGCGGCAAGTCGCCGCCTTTGGCGTCGAGCCCCGGAAAGCAGAATCCCATCGCCATGATCGCGACCTTGCGCGGATCGTAGAATATCTCCTCTCCGATCCCGAGCCACTGGCGCAGGCGGACGCCGGACGGATCGGTAAAGGGGCGCCCAGAAGCATGGACCCGGACACCCGGCGCCTGGCCGGCGATGCACAGTCGCGCCGCGTTCGAGACCTGGAAGACGGGTCGAGGCTGATGGGGCAGGGGAGCGCCATACCGCGGCGCGTCGCGACAGAGCCGGCAGGCGCGAACCTCTTCGGCGATTTCGTCGAGGGACGAACACATCCTATCCATGCCGCCCGGATATCGAAGCGGCCCGAGCCAATCAAGCGCCCGGGAAGCGCGAACGGGCGCGCGGGCTATTGCCGCGAAAGGGATTGGACGAACCTGCCTTGGGGATCGCTTTAAGCCGCTCTCGCGCTAATCGCCGTATTGACAGTGAATGCGATCCGGCGTGATCTTCGGGCGAAGAGGATGCGCGCCGGAGCGAGCGGTGCGGCGGGGGCGCGGGGATGATGCCGAAAGTACCCTCTCAGCGGCAACTGCTGCGCCTGGCGCCGTTGGCCTTGGCTACGTTCCTTAGCGGCTGTGACTGGGCCGTGCTCAATCCAAAAGGCCCGATCGGCGACGGCAACGCCACGCTCCTCATCGATTCGGTCGCCATCATGCTCGTCATCGTGGTCCCGACCATTATCGCTACCCTCGTCATCGCCTGGTGGTTCCGGTCGTCCAACCCAAGGGCGTTCTATCTGCCGGATTGGGCAATAGTCCGGCCAGCTCGAACTCATCGTCTGGGCGATTCCACTGCTCACGATCATGCTGCTCGGCGGGGTGACCTGGATCGGCGCGCATGATCTTGATCCGGCGAAGCCGCTCGTATCGAAAGAAGAGCCGCTCAACATTCAGGTCGTGTCGCTCGATTGGAAATGGCTGTTCATCTACCCGGACGAGCATGTCGCGAGCGTGAATCGCCTGGTGATTCCGGCCGGGACGCCGATCCGTTTTTCGCTGACTTCCGGTAGCGTAATGACCGCCTTTTTCGTCCCCCAGCTCGGCAGCATGATCTACACTATGAACCGGATGAGGACGCAGCTCTACCTCAGCGCCGACAACCCGGGCGTCTTTCGCGGCCTTGCGACCCAGATAGCCGGCGACGGATTCGCCGACATGCATTTCGAGGTCGAAGCGAAGTCGCCGCAGGATTTCTACGCCTGGCTCGGCCAGGTGCGCGGCGGCGACAAGGCGCTGACACCGGAGAGCTACATCGAGCTCTCCAAGCAGAGCGTCGTGTCAGAGCCGTTCACTTTCCAGACGGTCTCGGACGGCCTGTTCGAGAAAATTCTCGATCAGACGTTGCCGCCGGGACCTGGCCCGGTCGCGGAGACGGACCCCGGATCGATCGTGGCGTCCACTTCTCAGCTGTGCGTGGGGAGGCGGAACTAGCATGTTGGGCAGGCTGAATTGGGACGCTATTCCTCTCGGCCAACCGATTCCTTTGGCTGCGGGCGCCTTCGTCGTGTTGGTGCTCGTGGGCGGGGTCGCCTTCATCACCCTCAAGGGATGGGTTCCTTATCTGTGGCGCGAATGGGTCACCAGCGTCGATCACAAGCGGATCGGGGTCATGTACGTCACGCTCGCGTCGGTCATGCTGCTCCGCGGTTTCACGGACGCCATCATGATGCGCTCGCAACAGGCGCTGGCCTTCCAGTCTCAGGGCTACCTGCCGCCGGAGCACTACAACCAGATCTTCTCCGCCCATGGCACGATCATGATCTTCTTCGTCGCCATGCCGTTCGTGATCGGCCTTATGAACATCGTCGTGCCGCTGCAACTCGGCGTGCGCGACGTGGCCTTCCCCACCCTTAATTCCGTCAGCTTCTGGCTGACCGCGACCGGCGCGCTCCTGGTCAACCTTTCGCTGGTCGTCGGCAATTTCTCACGCACCGGCTGGTTGCCTTTTCCGCCGCTCTCGGAACTCAACTACTCGCCCGATGTGGGCGTCGACTACTACTTGTGGGGAGTGCAGATCTCCGGTGTCGGGACGCTGATGACCGGCGTCAATTTCGTCACCACGATCCTCAAAATCCACGCCCCCGGCATGACCTATATGCGCATGCCGATCTTCACCTGGACGGCGCTCGCCTCCAATCTCCTGATCGTCGCCGCGTTCCCGGTTCTGACCGCGACGCTGGCGATGCTGACGCTCGACCGCTACCTCGGCTTCCATTTCTTCACCAACGAAGCGGGTGGCAACGTGATGATGTTCATGAACCTCATCTGGATTTGGGGCCATCCGGAGGTTTACATTCTTATTCTTCCCGCGTTCGGCGTATTCTCTGAGGTGGTGGCGACGTTCTCGCGCAAGACGCTGTTCGGCTACCGCTCAATGGTCTTGGCGACCATGGCGATTTGCCTCATCGCATACACGGTCTGGCTGCACCACTTCTTCACCATGGGGGCGGGCCCCAACGTCAATGCGGTTTTCGGCATCGCATCGATGATCATCGCGGTCCCGACAGGAGTGAAGGTATTCAATTGGATGTTCACCATGTACGGCGGCAGGGTCCACTACGCCTCGCCGATGATGTGGTCGATCGGATTTATGGTGACCTTCGTCATCGGCGGCCTGACCGGCGTCCTGGTCGCGGTTGTGCCGGCGGATTTCATGCTGCACAACAGCCTGTTTCAGGTCGCCCATTTTCATAACGTCATCATCGGCGGCGTGCTGTTCGGCGCGTTCTCCGGATACACCTTCTGGTTCCCCAAGGCGTTCGGCTTCCGGCTCGACGAGCGCTGGGGCAAGGCTGCGTTCTGGTGCTGGTTTATCGGCTTTTATCTCGCGTTCGTGCCTCTCTATGTCACGGGCCTGATGGGCATGACCCGGCGCATGCAGCACTACGACGTGCCCGAATGGCATCCCTGGATGTTGGTCGCGGCTCTGGGCGCCGCGGTCGTTCTCGCGGGGATCGCGTGTCAGATCACCCAACTGGTCGTGAGCATCCGCCATCGCGAGGAATTGCGCGACCTGACCGGCGATCCATGGATGGGCCGGACGCTCGAATGGTCGACATCGTCGCCGCCGCCCGCATTCAACTTCGCCGTTCTGCCCCAGGTCGAGAGTAAGGACGACTATTGGCGCAGGGAGCATTCCGCCGATCGCCCGGTGGAGGCCGAGCCTCATTACACGGCGATCGAGATGCCCCGAAATAGCGCGACCGGCTTCGTTTGCGCGTTCTTCGCCACCTTCGGCGGTTTCGGCATGATCTGGCAGATCTGGTGGCTGGTCATTGTCGCCCTGGTCGGCGCGTTCGCCACGTTCGTCGTCTTCGCCTGGCGCGACCGGACCGAATACGAAATCCCGGCCGACGAGGTCGCGCGCATCGATCGCGCCAACCGTCTTGCGCGCAGCCAGGCGCGAGCAGCGCTGCAGGCCGCCGAATGACCGCCTTCGAAGCCGGCGCCGGCTATGGCGGACAGAATCGCGGCGGCGGCGCCGACGTCATCCTCGGCGGCGGGTCGGAGCCGCTGTACGCCCACGCCGACCGCGGCCCGGCCTCGAAACGGGTCATTGTCGGCTACGGCTTCTGGATCTTCCTGCTCAGCGACATCATCATGTTCTCGGCGTTCTTCGCCACCTACGCGGTGCTGTCGAGAGAAACCGCCGGCGGCCCGAGCGGGAAGGATCTCTTCAACCTCACCAACGTCGCGATCGAGACCGCCTTCCTCCTGATCTCGAGCTTCACCTGCGGCATCGCCACTATCGGCGCGAGGGCTCGCCAGGGGTTGATGTATTACGGCGGCATGGCTCTAACGTTCGTGTTCGGGGCGGGCTTCCTGTACATCGAGATCCACGAGTTCGTGGGCATGATCGACCAGGGCGCCGGGCCGACCCGCAGCGCCTTCCTCTCGGCCTTTTTCACCCTCGTCGGCTGTCACGGCGTCCACGTGACGCTCGGCCTGCTGTGGCTCCTGACGATGATGGCCCAGGTGTTCGCCAAGGGCTACCGGGCCGACATCCTCCGGCGCGTCCTCTGCTTCGGCCTGTTCTGGCACACGCTCGACATCATCTGGGTCGCGATCTTCACGGTCGTCTATCTGTTGGGAGCAGGCTGATGAGCCAATCCGACCTCGAGACGATTCTCGATCATGGCGACGCCGCACCGGGCGATGAGCCGGCCGGCCGCCACGAGGTGGTGGAAGGCCTTCTGGGCTACTTGGTCGGCCTCTTCCTGGCCACGTTCATCACCGTCGTCGCATTCTTCATCGCCGGGACCAACATGGTTTGGGGGCCCAGCATCCCGCTTGCGCTGGTCGTGCTGGCGATCGCCCAGATCGGCGTCCACCTCGTCTTCTTCATCCACATCACGACCGGGCCGGACAACACCAACAACGTGCTCGCGCTCGCCTTTGGCGTCCTCATCGTCATGTTGATCATCATCGGGTCGCTCTGGATCATCAGCAACCTCAGCCAGAACATGACGGTGATGCCGATGGGGTAGCGGCCGCCAGCGCCCTCGGGGCCTGCGAGAACCGGCAGATCAGGCGCTCGACAGTATTTTTACCTTCGATTCGGTTTGTGACAGTTTTGATAACTTTTTGGTAGCATCGACGGCTTAACCTGGCGTAAGGATACCCGTCAGCATTCCGCAACTGAAAACAAGCCTATGCAAAGTGTACAAAGCATACATGGAGGATCTTCAACAAAAGCCCGAGGAACTTCCCTCCTCGAAATGTATGAAAACTGCCTGCCGAATTTCGATAGCCTGGACGAAGATCAGCATCTGAAATTTGTAAAAGCGATTCGCCTGATTTCGGATCAATTCAAGATTTCAGAAATCCGATTCGAAGAGAAGTCGTTCGCTCACGTCGAGCCAATTATTGATCGACTGAAGCAGCTCTATAATCAATATCTTCTCAAGAGCACGATCGTCGCATCGGCGATCTTCATCGCCCTGGCTCACCTTGAATTGTACTACCTCGACGATCCGGACGCCAAGCTGCTCCACAACCTGACCGGCCTGCACATTCATTCCCCAATTCAATGGCTGGAACGGGGAGAGACCGGCGAAGCGGTAGAGGCGACCTGACCTCAACGCCAGGACGACTCGCACGGAATTTTTGACCGATCGAGGCGATCCTTGTACTTGACCGCGATCTCCTTGACCTCTTCCATCAACTTGTCCGAGAGCGTGGTCGGAACAAGGCCGAGAGACAGCAGGCTTTCATTGGTGACGCTCAACTCGTTGACGTCGGCTTCGTTGCGAGGGTTGGGCACCGAGCGCCACTTGACTCCGGTCATTTCAGAGATCCGCTTGGCCAGGTCGATCACACGGTGGGTCTCGGTCATCTGATTGAAGATACTGACCCGCCGGCGGTTGTCTCCCGGACGGCTGATCGCCAATTCGATGCAGCGGACCGTATCCCGGATATTGATAAAGGCGCGCGTCTGCCCGCCGGACCCGTGCACTGTCAGCGGATAGCCGATCGCCGCCTCGACCAGAAAGCGGTTGAGAACCGTGCCGTAGTCGCCGCAATAGTCGAAGCGGTTGATTAGCTCGGGCGCGAGCCGGGTTTCTTTGGTCTGCGTGCCCCAGACGATGCCCTGATGCAGGTCGGTGATTCGAATGCCGTAATTCTTGTTGTAGTAGTGGAAAAACAAAGTGCTGATTCCGACGGAAGCCGCCACCTTTAACGAGATGATGTCGCCACTCATAACGAGATGATTGCGCCACCTGCAACGGGATGATCCCGCCAGGGTGGGCGTCTCTTCGCTGGCCAGATTTAAGGTCGCTTCTTTGGGCCACCAAGGGAGCACCGATGCCAGCCGAGAGAGTTGCCATGCGCGATGTACGCGTGATCATTCGCCTTAAATATTTGTCTTCGCTCACGACGAGCGAGATTGCCCGGCGTCTTGGGTTGGCGCGTTCGACGGTACGGGAGACCTTGAGCCGTTTCGAGAGTTCGGACTTGATCTGGCCGCTACCCGAGGGCCTGAGCGACGAAGGGTTGGAAGCTGCGCTTTACGCCAACCGGCGCAGCAAACGGGGTCATCGGCGCCATGCCGAACCGGACTGGCCGGCGGTTCATCGGGAGATGAAACGCAAGCACGTCACCCTGCTGATCGTCTGGGACGAGTATATTGCGCAGAACCCAGGCGGCTACAGCTATTCGCGGTTCTGCGAACTTTATCGAGCCTTCGAGACAAAATTGTCGCCGACGATGCGCCAGACGCATGCGGCGGGCGAACGATTGTTTGTCGATTACGCCGGCGATGGCGTTCCAGTCCTGATTGATCGGCTGACGGGCGAGATTTGCAAGGCGCAGATATTCGTCGCGGTGCTCGGCGCATCGAGCTTCACCTTTGCCTGGGCGAGCTGGACGCAGACCCTTCCCGATTGGATCGACGCCCACGTGCATGCTTTCGCGGCGATCGGCGGCGTTCCGCATTTGCTCGTGCCGGACAATACCAGGACCGCCGTCATAAAGGCCTGCTTCTATGACCCTCTGGTCAATCGCACCTATGCCGAAATGGCGGCCCATTACGACACCGCCATCCTGCCGGCGCGGCCGAGAAAACCTCGCGACAAGGCGAAAGTCGAACAAGCGGTGCTGATTGTCGAGCGCTGGCTGCTCGGGCGGTTGCGTCACCGCATCTTCGTCAGCCTCGCTGAGGTCAACGAAGCCATCGGCGAGTTGCTCAAGCATCTGAACGAAGAACGACCCATCCGGAGGCTCGGCGTGACTTGCCGGCAATTGCTGGAGGAGATCGACCGTCCGGCGCTCAAGTCTCTGCCGGCCGAGCCCTATGTCTTCAGCGAATGGCGCGTCTGTCGGGTCGGCATCGATTATCACGTCGACGCCGGCTCTCACTATTACAGCGTTCCCTATCGCTTCGCCCGCGCCGAGGTGGACGTCCGGATGACCGCCAGGACGGTCGAGATTTTCCTCAAAGGCGAGCGGATCGCCGCGCATTTGCGCATCAGCGGCAATCGCAAACATACGACGATCCCCGAACACATGCCGTCCTCCCACCGCCGCTATGCGGGCTGGACGATCGACCGCATCCGCCAGGACGCGCGCGCGATCGGACCGGCGACTGCGGCGCTCTGCGAGCAGATTCTCGAGCATAGACTGCATCCGGAACAGGGCTACCGGGCGTGTCTGGGGATCGTCCGCCTTTCCGGTCCCTATGGCGTCGGACGCGTCGAAGCGGCGGCGGAACGCGCCATTGATATCGGCGCGCGCACCTATGGCTCCGTCAAGTCCATCCTCGACAACAATCTTGATCGGCGCCCCGCGCAAAAGCGCGCCGCGGACGGAACGCCGATCCTGCATCCCAATATCCGTGGCCCGCGCTATTACAATTAGGAGAAGCGATCTTGCTCAAACATCCGACCCTCGATCAACTTTACGCCCTCGGCCTCCAGGGCATGGCCAAGGGCTTTACGGAAATCGGCGCCGAGGCCGACAATCTCGACAAACGCGAATGGCTCGGGCTTCTGCTCGATCGCGAGGCGTCATGGCGTCAGGATAAGAGGTTCGCGGCGCGACTGCGCTACGCCAAATTGCGCCAGCAAGCCTGCGCCGAAGATGTCGATTATCGAAGCCCGCGCGGCCTCGATCGGCCCCTGTTCCAAAAGCTCGTCGAGGGGCATTGGATCGAGGCCCACGAAAACTTGGCCCTCGTTGGCCCGACCGGCGTCGGCAAGTCATGGCTCGCTTCAGCGCTTGGCCACAAGGCCTGCCGCGATAATCGCTCGGTGCTCTATCACCGCATCCCAAAGCTCTTCGAAGATCTCGCCCTGGCGCGCGGCGATGGCCGTCATCCGCGCCTCCTGCGTGCGCTCGGCCGCGCCGACCTTCTCATTCTCGACGATTGGGGTTTGGAGCCCCTCGACGCCGGCGCCCGGCATGATCTTCTGGAAATCCTCGAAGAGCGATACGGCCGCCGCTCGACCATCGTCACATCCCAACTCCCCGTGGACCGCTGGCATCACGTCGTCAACGACCCGACCTACGCCGATGCGATCCTCGACCGTCTCGTTCACAACGCCCATCGGATCGAACTGGCTGGCGAAAGCTTGCGACGCGTCCGGCCAAGTCGTGAAAAAATTGCAGATGAAAACTTGACCAGACAACAGCCCAAGCGCCAATAATCAAAGCGCCAGCGAGCCCGCTCCACCCCGGCGGCATCATTCCGTTACAGGTGGCGGCATCATCTCGTTACAACATGGCGCTTTCGTCGGAATCCGCAAACAAAGCATCCTGTGTTTTCGTCATATGGTAGATACTGCCCGGGTCGGCCGGATAAAGAATTTCAATCTCCTGCGGGCCATTGTCGGTTTGAACGACAACCGGAAGATAGCCTTCCGGAACCTGCACCCCGGCCGTTCCATAGCCATAGACGCCCATCGTTCCCAGGTGAACGATATGCGTGTCATGACAGCCGGCGTCGACAACGGCGCACAGCAGGTCGTGGGTTCCATTGAGGTTATTTCGCACGGTGTACCGCATTTCCTGCGGGCTCTTCATCGAATAGGGCGCCGCGCGTTGCTCGGCGAAATGAACGATCGCCGCCGGCCGCTCATATTTCAGCAGTTCGACCAACTCGGTATAGTCAGCGCCTAGCGTCAGGTTGTGGAACCGAATTGTCCTGCCGGACACGCTCTCCCACTTCGCCAGCCGCACCTGCGGCGTCTGAATCGGCGTAAGCGATTCGGTCCCCAGTTCGATGTCGATCTTGCGCCGCGACAAGTTATCCACAATGGCCACGTCGTATCCGACCGCCGACAGATGCAACGAGGTCGGCCAGCCGCAAAAACCATCACCGCCGAGGACCAGAATTGTACCTTTCGACGCGTCATCCGTCGCCTCGCGATTTGCTCTAGCGTCCATCTCGCCCCTCTTTTTCAAGACGTGTGATCTTCTTCGGACATCGATCCTGGTCAGGTAATCCATCGCTCTCGTCCCAGTGCGCTTTGCATCGGCCGGCACGTCGCCTTGTTTTCATCCCTACCTTACCGTTCCGCGAGCTGACGGAGAACGTCAACCGCGATGTCCGGACGAAACTCGGTGACCGCGGGCGAATATTCCGACGGCTCGGGAATGTTGAACCAGTAGCCGTCCACAAACTCGCTGGTCGCATCGATAGCCCGCAGGATGTCGTCGGCGGTGACATGCTGGCCGCTCGGCTGGGTGCTGACGCCGGCGAGCACCAACACCTTCGGATTTGCCTCACGGGCCTGCGCCGCAGCTTCGCGCACGAACCTTGCGTAGCGCTCAGTGTCGCGCTCGAACCGTTGCGACTGAACGTCGACGACGTCGGCGTAACGTGCAGCGTCGGCGGCGAGACCCAGGCGCAAATAGGTATCGTCCTGACGTTTGCGGTCCCCGTCAGGGGCCAGAATTGTAACCAGATCGACAGCAGGCGCGGTCAGGAACATCAAACCTCGCGCGTGGACAAGGTCGGCGGCCTGCTTCAGCCGCAGGGCGGGATTTTGTTGCTCCTCAGGGGGAGTGAACCGCCACTTCTCGTAGTCATACATGATTCCCTTGACGTCCGGGCTGAGCGCGTTGGTTTCCAGGGCGTCGCGGATTCCATCGAAGCTCTTGAACGAGCGCAGCGAAACCGCTCCCCAGCTCGACGGAACCTCCTTGACCGGGCGGCCGCTCATCACAAAGGGTTGGGCGCGGTCGAGAAGTCTCGAAGCATCGGCGTCCGACGCCATCGCGACGACTCCCCGCCCGGCAAATAGCCAACGCAGAATCTTGGCTTCGCCGGCGTCTGCGCCATGCAGCGACAGGCCCGGCATGAATGTCGCCGCCGCCAGGCCAAAGACGCTGCAGAGATCAGTCCATCTCATACAGCACCTGCTTGTCGCCGGCCTTCGCGATTGTCGCGGTTTTGGCCAATTCGCTCCCCGCTCAAATTGCCGGCAACCGGGCGCCTCGGCTCAGCAAGGCGACAAGCAGCGCGCCCAGCGCAATCGAGAATGCAATCCACAGCAGGTTGTCCTCGAGCGGGCTGCTCAGCGAAAACGATTCCCGGCCGGGGCGGCACCAGCCGCCGGCAGGACCTGGCGCGACCAGATTGGACCGATCGCCGGTCGGTCCAAGCGCGCTCAAGGGATTCGCGAGCATGACCGGCCTGGTGAACACGCCCAGCGGAAATTGCGCCGGCGCCCACCCCGCTCCGCCGAGAGCCGTTCCCTGGCCGCTCCAGTACTCGCCGCCGGCTTGAAGCTTGCTCGCAACCTCATCCTCGGTGCAAATCGGCTCAATCCCGCCAGCTTCTATCGTCGGATCGCCGAGGTCTCCGGTCACCGTCGGAACGGTCGCGCCGAAATCGGCGCCGTTCGAGGACGTCTGCGGGGCGTCGCTTGCGGTACTGGCGTCTGCGCTTGAGCCGACGCCGAATTCCTCCGCGATCAGTGCGCCTCCGGTGGGCAGGAGGTCTTGCTGCGCGACCCCGTTCAGCATGGTCGACACCGCCGGGTCGAAGCCGGCGCCCTGGAGCATGATCCCGCTCCATTGCGGAGTAAAAGATACCGCGCCCGGAGACTGAAAATCGCCAAAAATCGCCGGGGCGATCACGCTCATGGCCCCGAATGACAGCAAGGAATTGAAAGAGGCCGCGGCGGGATCATAGTCTTGGTTTTCCACCCAGGGCGCAGTCAACGACGGCTTGACGGAGCCGCCAACGGACGAGGAGCGGGGCCATGCGCCGGTCGGCAAGGCGGCGACGGCGACGAGAATGATGGCCCCCGACAGTCGCCATTGAGCGTGTCGACGGCCTCGATGCCGTTCAAAGGCCCGTCTCACCACCAGGGTATCTCCTCCCAGATGTGGTCCGGAACATAGTGGTGTTTCGCCCCAATTCGAAACAATTCGCTCCACTCTGCGTAGATATTCGGCAGTTCCAGCCACACGACATAGAAGGGATACAGAAGGATCAAGGGAAAATTGACGAGCTTCGGCGTGCTGGCGACCTCGCGCGTCACGAGGATCCTCACCAGCAAGAACATAACCAGGATCCAATAGAAAGTGAGGACGACCTCAGGCGCGCCCGAGAGTCCATGCTGATAAAACGCCCAAAACAATCCGATCAGCAGCGTGACCGGCAGAAGCAGTCTCACCCCCAGCTGCAGCGCGATGATTGCGTTGGTGAAGCCATAGCGGCCAAGCAGAAACATATCGCGATGTTTGCTGACCCGGATCTTGATTATGTTCCGCCGCCACCGCATGCGCTGGCGCCAAAGGTGATAGCGCGTCTCCGGAACGGTCGTCCAAACGACGGCGTCGTTTGAGAACGCCAGTCTGAAGCGCTGCTTGAGCAGCATCGTCGACAAATCCCGATCGTCGCCGAGTCCGGTATCGAAGCCGCCCAGGCGACGAAGGACTTCGCCGCGGAATATGCCCCCCATGCCGGAGATGATGTCCATGACCAGAATCTTCGATTGGAAGAACTTCGACAGGGTAAATTTCATCGCATATTCGACTTCCTGCAGCCTCGTCAGGAAATTGACCGTGCTGTTGTTCACGCGGATGTTCGCTGCGACTCCGCCGACGCGTGGATCCGCGAACGGCGCGAGCCAATGCTGGATGGCCCCGTATTGTATGATCGAATCAGCATCGTGAATGACGATGAATTCTCCCCGCGCCATGCGAATGCCGACATTGAGCGAGCTCGCCTTGCCGTTGCGCCGCGGCGAAGGGAAGATTTGCAGCCGCTGCGTGTCATGCCGGCTGCCGGTGAGGCTAAGCGCAGCCCGCCTCGCCACGGCGACGCTGTCGTCGGTCGAGTTGTCGTCGACGAAGATGAATTCCAGATTCGAATAGCCGCACTGCAGCGCCCCCCGGATGCACTGTCCGATGGTCGCCGATTCGTTTCGTCCGGCGGTGACCACGGAAACCAAAGGCTCCGCATGCCCCGCCCGCGCGAGCGCCGGCGGCCGCGCCGAGGCGGGCTTTAGAAAATACGCCAGCCAGACGCTGAGCGCGGGCAGGACGAACGACAGGACCGGCAGCACAACCTCGAACCACCAGGACGGCAGCGCGGACATCATCAGTTTCGGGAACGCCCGCGAAAACCCGAGGTTCGACATCGGATCGAGCGCCGACAGGAAATAATGCAAAAAACCGTTCATTCAGGCTCGCTTCGCCCGGCGAGCCCAGCCAGAACGCCGGCCAGATCCTTCCGCTCCTTGATCTCGGCAACTGACAGGCTGAGCTGCGAGCCGGGGCCAAGCTCGGTCTCGACGCGACGGCGCAACGCCTCGGCTTCGCGCCGCTTCGCTAGCGGCAGCACGATGACGTACAGCGTATCGGCCAGTTGTCCGATCAAATCGACGTCGCGCAGACACGCCTTGAGGCGCGTCAGCCATTTCGCGGGCTGATCGTCGTCGTCCGAATCTTTTCCCGCTGGCACCCATTTGACCAGCAGGAGCGAGAAAGGTTCGTTCAGCTGCAGGAGACGCTTCATCTGATGAAGCAGAAACTCAAGGATGACCGTCCGGCGATAGACAGGCGCGTCGGCGACACGAGCCGGCTCGTCATTGTCCCCGAGCAAACGGCCGCGCCGGACGGCTTCCGCTCCGCGCGACGTAATGAGGTAGCTGAAGGCGACGGCGCCGACCAGGTTCTCCGCCAACGTTCGCGCGGCGCAGCCGAGGCAGACCGCTTCGACCGGCGGCGTTTCGGAGACGACGCCGCATCCGCGGCAGACGTAAGCCTTGCCCAGCCGGTCATATTCGGTCCCGAGATGGTGCATGGTCTGGTTGCATTTCGGGCATAGAAATCCCCCGTCCGCCTCGGGCGTGAATTCCGGCGGTATGCCGACGTAGCCGCAGCGGAAATGATGATAGAGCCCTTCGCTGGCGAGATTGGCGCTGCGGCAGCTCGGACAAATCTCGCGCACGTTGAGGTGGCAGCCGTCACATTTGGGGCACAGACTTACCCGGTCGAAAAATCGCGCCTCGAGATAGTTTTGCCGCGCGAGAACCGCCAGGTCGCTCTCGACGTCTCCGCCCGGCGCCTCGTAGCGATAGCCATGCTTTGCCTGCGGCTCGGCGAGCGGCGAAATCCTGCCCCCCGACTCGGCGACCCGCCGCAGGAGCTCCAATCGCCTTGTTTCAACGACCGTGGCGTCGACGTGCGCGTTGGCGGTCATCGGACCGCGTCACGGCCGGGCGAGGGTTTCGGCTTCATGTTGCTGGTCCAGCCCGACAGACTCCCGAAGTCCACGCCACCAGGCGGAGGACAGCTTGGCAAAGTCCGGCAATCCCCAACCTTCGCGGCGTGAAGCTGTAACCTGCGACCAAGCGAAAATCCTGCTCAATTGCTCGGGCTCCAGATTGGCGAAATCAAGCCGCGCCGGCACGTATTGCGACCACATTTCCCGTTGCCAAAAGAAACGCGTAAGCGAACTGGGCAGAGCTGACAACTCGGGATAGAAATCCGTCAACTTCGCGGTGACCCCCTGAGACATCCCCTGCACCGTTACGTTAAAGTCTTGCCCCCGGAACAATTTGCTCCTGTCCGCTGGGTCGAAGAATACAACGGCATAGGTATCCTTGGGATTGAAGATGCTCAATATCGGCGTTCTCGCCGCGATCACTTCTCCTTCCCGGGCGGTACATTCCGTCACGATTTCATCCTTCGCCGCGGCCAGATAAAAGTGGCCGGTGAGTTCCGCCGAGCCCACGTAGCTGTCGATCCGTTTCTGCAAGACATCGACGCTGACCTCAGCCATTTTCTGATCGGCCCGCTTTGTTTCGTAAACAAATTGGGCCGCCCGCGTCTCGGCGTCGGCGCGGTCCACCGCGGCTTTCGCCTGTTGCCAGACCAGATCGGCGACGAAGTTTTTCTCCCGAAGCTTGGTTTCCGCGTCCAGGACCGCGACTTGCTGCTGCAACAGCGCGTTCTGCGCGTCGGTAAGTTTTTGCGCCGCCTGGGCCTCGCGGTCGGCGATCTCGATCTCGGCCTTGGACTGCGCCAGCTGAAACTGAAGTTGCTGCAATTCCTGGCCGGCCAGCTGGACCATCGCTTCGTTGTAAAATTCCGCCAGCCGCTGGCCCTTTGAAACATGGTCGAGGCATTTCACGAACAGGCGCTCCAGCCGCGCCTGGACGATCGGCGACTCGGCGGTCAGTTCTCCGGCGATGATGCCGTTGCCCCTGATCCAGCTTCGATCGAGAACGAACCAGCCAAGGATCGCCACCGCAATGACCGCGAGCACCGAACGCGGACGAATCCACCACAGCCTCCGGGGGCCGGCGCGGGTCCTTACCGGCGGACGCAAGCCGTTGCTCCGGCTGGATGGGCGGCGGGCAGATCGTTCAAATCGCGCCCCAACACACTGTTCTCCCGGGGGCGAACGGCGCGCGCCGATCGCCTTGTTCCCGATGCTTTGAGTTCTAGCTCATCATAGCAGGACGACTGGCCTTTATTCCATAATTGGCGATTAACCCAGTCGAGAGGGCGCCGCAATTGACGATTAACCCAGTCGAGAGGCGCCGCGGCGCTTGCCGCGGCTGATTGAAGCAGTCTGAAGGCTTTGGAGACCAGCCGCGGGCGGTTGGGCTTGCCCGAAGCTCAAAATTGGCGCAACTTTTCGCTCTGACCGGCGGCGAATGTTGGTCGGGCCCAGAGTTGCGAGCTCTTACGAATTTGGGGAGGGATTCCCGCATGAAAGGCGATCTTCCGCAAAATAGCCGCGTCTTCAAGCATTTTAGCGCGGTGGAAAAGCTAATAAGACAGTGCGAGACAGTTGATGCCAAGACCATGGGATATGGCCAGTGCACGCTTTGTCACTGCACCTGGTATGTCGCGCCGAGCGCTGGCCCTGACAAGGCCACCCAAGCCCCGCTAGACCCCCACATGGTGCCCGCAGCGCACGAACTTGAACCGCAATGCGGGCGCACGCTCGGACTTCCCTCTGATTTATCTGTGTACGGCGAAGGGGTGGCCGCACCCCACATTGTTTGCGCAACTTGCCGGGCGGCCGTCGAACAAGGCGGTCCTCCCCGAGATCGAAAGCCGCGCTTCCGCAACCATACAACTCCGTCTTCAAAACCGTTCGGAAGGGACAGAGTATCATCCTTTGCCAGCCACAATATGGCGGAAACTGACAAAGCGCGCGGAAGAGGCGAGACGCCGAGGATCAATGCAAAGAATCGATTGTTCGTTTCCATGATGAGCACCCCCGCGGGAAAGTTCCCACTCATGGTATTCAGAGGGTCTCCTCCCCAAATTACAATTCGACAACTTTGTTAATTTACTCAGGTAAAGCGTCCTAACTCTATCGCGTCGACCCGCCTCCCAGCCGGTTCGCTTCCCGCAAAAAAGCGGCGAGATTGTCGAGACGTCGATAGAACTGTGCCACAATCCATCGGGCGTTCCAGCTCGCGGCTTCACCTTTTCGACCCGCCTGGCAAGCGGGCTCGTCGACACGAAGTGTCCCCAAAGGCCGTGCACATAGTGGTCGCGATGCGTCGCTAGCTCCTCCATGGCCGAAACGATGGCGGTTGCTCGATCCAGTGAGGACGCAAGCTCCGGCGTTGTCGCGAACGCCAGCGTCCATTTTTCCGCCAAACGCTCGCGGTGGATATGAAATCGGGTTCCGACCATTGGGTCAGGCGCGACGTTGAGGACGGCGATGAAAAGGTGGTTGAAGTTCCCCTCCAGACGGCCCCACGCGACGATCGCCTTCCCCAGCGCCTGATAAAATTGATGGGCGTTCGGCGGATCGTATGGGGACGGGATTTCCTCGAAATAGACGCCTAGGACCGCCGTTCCCTCAATTTCTCTCATGACGCGGCCTTATTTCACGACTTGGCGGCGACATGGCGGTGACACGAGGCCGACCATTGGTGACACCAAAATATTCTCTTCAATATTTCAATAACTTGCGTGGCTGGGGGACCTGGATTCGAACCAAGATTGACGGAGTCAGAGTCCGCCTTATCCATTTGGTATATTTAACCTATTCATGACCATGTTGCGTTCATGTCGCGCGGGCCGACGGTCTCACCACCATTTCTGCTGTCGGTTCAGGTCTTCCCACATCTTCCGGACACTCTGACTGATGTCCGAAAATTCCAGGATCGCGCCGCCCGATCCTTCGAGGATGACCCTCGGCCCTCCGCCATAGGGGCCCTTTCCGTAGCCGCCCTCGCCATATCCCGTTGTTCCAACCACGGTGTTGGCAGCGTTGTTTGCGGCATTTGGGACCCGTCGCTGACCGTCTAATCCAAGGTGCTTCGTCGCGTTTGCGACGCTGCGGATCAGAGCAAAATCGGGGTTTATCTTTTCAAGTTCATCGGCGAAGCGTGCTGCTTTTCGGACAATCGGATCAATTGAAAAAGCTTGGCATACCTTCGCCCTGTGCTCCGTGAACACCCAATCGTGAACATGGAAAAGCGTGATCGCGGAGTGGAGGGCTCGACGAAGATTGGCTAAATCGGCGCCGCGATTCCTCGTGATCCGGCACCACAATTTCCCGCCAGAAATCGGCACAAGTGCGTAGTTGGATCTGTACGTTCATTGGACAGGCTCACATTTATTAGGTGCCGGTCCACTGAATGTCTTTTCATCCGGGCCTAGCGAACCGCATTAAGCCAAAAGCGACCGCTCCGCCGCCGCAAGCTCCGCTGAGTCATCGCCGCGCGGGAACAGATGACCATAGACGTCCAGCGTCATCATGATCGGACGAGTGGCCTAGTCGTTCCTGCACGACCTTCGCGGGCAGTTCAAGGCCGCCCTCGGCGCGGCGGTTGATGCACCACGAGGCATAGAAGTGCCGGAAGGCGTGGAGGCCCGTGTATTTCGCCAGCATAATGGGCTCGCCGTCCTTGCCCTTGAGTGGGTTGCCGGCGGTGTCCAAGGCGGGCACGGCGACGCCCGCTGCGACTAGGGTAGGGGCAAGGCCGCGATGCACGATGTTTGAATGCGCCTCGACGTTGCCGACGCCAGTGGGGAAGACGAGGCCGTGCTCGCTCTTCGGACAAGCGAGCTTCCATTCTCTGAGGGTGTTGACGATAATCGGCGTGAGCGGGACGGTCCGCTCGCCTGCGTCGGACTTTGGCTTCCCGATCTTGCTGTAACGGTCGGCGCGCTGCCGGACGTGAAGCTCCCGTTTCTCGATATCCACGTCGGCCCAGCGCAACCCGCGGAGCTCCGAGGCGCGAAGGCCAGTGAAGATCGCCGTCAGCAGGATCGGCCGCCAGCGGCCCTTGGCGGCCTCTACAATGGCCTTGATCTCCTCGCGGGTCGGAATGTCCACCCCGACCTTGAGCTTGCCCTTCTGGCGCTTCTCTGCCTGTCGCTCCTTGCCGCGCTTGCGCGAGTCGTCGAAGCTCACGAACGACGTTGCGGGAAACGAGGCCGCGCTCCTGTGCGTCGCCCAGCAGGGCCGAGAGCGAGGTCCGAACCTTTCGAACCATGGCAGGCGTTCGGGGCTGAGCGGCTTGGCCCTCGGGCATGTCACCGCGCGCGAGCTTGTCCTCGAACTCGCGGACCGTAGGCGCCGAGAGCTGCGAGAGCTTCAGATTGCCGAGGTAGGGCTCGATGTGAAGCGTCGAGTGCTGGCGGTAGGCGTCGAGCGGTTGTGCGCTCTAAGCCAGCTTGTTCGCACGTCTCAAGCCAGAGCTTGCCTGCTTCGGCGATCGTCACGCTCGCGCTGTCGGCCGTGTGAACGCCAGCCCTGATCTCGACGTTTGCCGTCGCCTCGAAATTGTCGGCGGCCTTCTTTTTCGCGAATGTCTTCAGGCGCCGCTTGCCGCGCCTGGTCGACATAGTCGACGACCCACGCCTCTTTCTCGACGCCCTTTGAGGTTGTCCATGCTCGCTTGCGGACCGACATTGAATTCGCTCCCATTCATTCCGAACGCATCTTATTATGTCGCAAAATATCCGCTAGTCAATGGTCCGCGCGCGCCGGTAGTGGGTCAGTTTGAATAAGGCGGCGGAATTTCTCTCTGGCGCCATCGCCTCTCCGGCCGCATAATGCGAACATGGAGAAGACCAAGCCAAAAATCGAATTCCGCCCCACTGAATTCAGGGACCAATCTGGCTGGTATGTGCAGGTCGTCTATCACGATGCGCCGCCGTTTCAGCTTGGCGGGTTTAAATCAGAGGACGAGGCCAAAGATTGGGTCCGGCATAGTTCAGCCCAGTGGCTAGCTGGAGACGGGGGCGACGGATATGCCCAACGCACCTAAACGCCCGCGCGCGACCCGAACCAATGGGCGAAGCGCATGGTCGATATCGCCACTGGCGAAGTGAGCGGTACGGGCAAGCCCATAGGCAAGCCGAGACAGCCGCGAACGCCATCTAAGAGATCTCGCCCGCCCCTGCCCCCCGAATGAACCTCGCGCCGTCCGGGTCGAGCACGCGCATGGTGGCGAGGGCGGTAGTGGGCCAGTTTGAATAAGGCAGCCCTTATCCAGCCTAGCGCCAGAACTGCAATTGGCGCACAATGCGAGCGTGGAAAAACCAAACATCCTTTTTGAGGCGGTCCGCGATAACGACGCGCCCGGATGGCATGTTGTCATATCGTTGCCCGATGGTAACAAAGCGGAGGTTCGCGGATTCAAGACAGAACACGACGCGAAAAAGTGGATCGCGCTGGAATCCAAGTCGTGGCTAGAGGGATATTCTGGTGGCCGATATGCCTAAGGGGCCCAAACGACCGCGCGACCTGAACCAATGGGCGAACCTCGGTCAAAGGAGTTGCCGGCCTGTGAAACAGATCGCCATTGCGCTGGCACTTGCGACGGCTGTGTCCGTGTCGGGCTGCCAGACGCCGCAGCAGCAAAACGCCGTCGTCGGCGGTGCGCTCGGAGCGGGAACGGGAGCTCTGGTGGGGTCGGCGGTATCGGGCGGCAGCGCGGGAGGCACGCTCGCGGGCGCAGCGATCGGCGCCGGCACCGGCGCTCTGCTCGGATCGGCGGCCACGCCTCAGCCCACCTATTACGGTGCGTCGCCTCCGGGCAGATGCGCCCAGTGGGCTCTCGACTACAACAACAACCGGGTCTGCACCGCATTCTATTGAGCCGGACCGTCCAGGGGATCGCGCGTCCGCTCACCCTTGACCAGCCGGATCGGCGCGAGGCCAGGCGGCAGATCCGGCGGGCGCCTTTGCTCAAGGTCGGGCAAGTAGACGCCGCAGGTCGATTGCCGGCCCTTGGTCCGCGCCTCGGCTTTCCATAGGCAATCATACGAGAAGCGGTCGGTGAGATCCCGCAAGCCGATCTCCGGGCCGAATTTCGCCGCGAGCCGCGCCAGGCGATAGTTTCCGCGCCGAGGGCAGACGCGGCAGGCGATCCTCGGGAGCGACGGACGCAGAGATCAAGGAAGCAATAAGTGCGGCAGCCCTGGTGCGGAAGTGGAGCACCGAATTAAACGGCAACATGTACGACATGACCGATTTCCGTAAGCAGGTCGATGCGATCTATGCAGGCGCAAAGACGCAGTAACTGCGTCGGGCGCTTCCGATTTCAGGCACAAAAAAGGGGCGGCCCGAAAGCCGCCTCAGCGCCGCTCGCCTAGATGGCGGGAAGTCAGCGGCAAACCCGCACGCCTGCGCGATAGTAGCAGCGGCCTGCGGCGGCAGGGCGCACAACGGCTGCGGGCGTGTGCGTGACGACCGCGCCACGCGGCCCGACGCATCCCGCGTGGTAGACACCGGCCGCACACGTGACAGCGTTAGCTTGCGGAATTTGAGCCGCGAATAGAGCTACACGGGAAAATCGGTGACGGCGTGAATCAAGCGGCGGATTTGATTTCGGCGACAGCTTCAATTCCGTCCTTGAACTTTATACCGTTGACGACTTTCGGCAACTGGTTTTGACCTTGCAATCGCCGCCAGGTCCTGGACGCCGCGATCACCAGTTTGAACACCATGAGACGCGCGGTGTCCTGCGACAGCGCGCCTTTCATGCGGACGGTGCGATGCCTCACCGTCGCGAACACGCTCTCGATCGGGTTCGAGGTTCGCAAGTGGTCCCAATGATCGGCGGGAAGGTCGAAGAACGTCAGCAGTGTCTGCTGATCCTTGGTTAGGCATTCGACGGCCTTGTCGTATTTGGGCGCGTATTTCTCGGCGAAGGTCGTCATCGCCGCTTCCGCCGCACCCCGGCTCGGCGACAGCCAGATCTCGCGCAGATCCTTGTGCGCGTTGGGTTGCATCGACTTCGGGAGCTTGTCGAGCACGTTCAATGTCTTGTGCAGCCAGCATCGCTGATGACGCGTCGTCGGGAACGCCTCGTCGAGGGCCTTCCAAAACCCGAGCGCGCCATCGCCAATGGCGACTTGCGGCGCGACGACCAAGCCGCGCGCCTTCAAATCGACGAGTAGTTCCTTCCAGCTTTGACCGCTCTCCCGCATGCCCGTCTGAAAGCCGATCAGCTCCTTCTTGCCTTCCGCCGTCGCGCCCATCAGCACCAGCATGCATTCGGCCTGCGGCTCCATGCGCGCCTGCAAATAGACGCCGTCCGCCCAGACGTAGACGTAATGGCGCGCCGACAAATCGCGCTTCTGCCATCGCCGATATTCGTCCTCCCACTCGCTCTTGAGGCGCCCGATCACCGCAGCGGAGAGGTTGGGCGCGTCCCTGCCGAGCAAGGCGGCGAGGGCCTCCTGGAAATCGCCGGCGGAAATCCCGCGCAGATAGAGAACCGGCAACAGGGCGTCGAGGCTCTTGGTGCGCCGCGCCCATTTGGGCAGGATGTTCGACGAGAAGCGAAGGCGCTCCCCCGAAGCGGCGGCGCGATCGCGGGCCTTCGGCTTTTGCACTTCGACCGGGCCGATTCCCGTCTGGATCGCGCGAACCGGATCATGCCCGTGGCGAACCACCCGTTGGCGGCCATCCGGAAGCACGAGCTCCGCGGTCGAGGCCAGAAATGTCTCGAACTCCACCGTCACCGCCTGGGCGATCAGTCGACGCGCGCCGGTTCGCAGTATTTCAGTGAGCGGATCGTCGATTGCCCCTTTCTGTCGAAGGGCAACAACTCTATTCTCAGTCATGGCGTAACGCTCCTGTTTGGAGGTTCGGGTGGCTTGATCACCAACCCCGTTACGCCGCCTTCCTCACACCGTCACCCAGTTTCCCCCATAGCTCCCGCGAATAGTCCGAGAACCACAAGACCCGAAGCAATGAATTTCTTCACGAGCGTGTCCCTTTCGAGTTCGATCGCTCGGTGACTGTCCGAGCACCGCCGGTCTCGCGCCGTGGAACGGGCGCCCATGACCGGCGGGTCGGTTACATCATCGACGATGAACTCGGCCTGAACAGCCGCCCTTGAGGCCAACGGTGTGGAGTTCACCAACGCGATCAGTCAGGGCGTGCGGCTGAGAAGGCCAATACAAAGTTCGCGGAGTTGACTCAAATTACGGGGGCGACTGCCCATATGTCGAGCATGTTGTGGCGTACCACTCCCAAGCGTTTCCAGCGCCCTCCGCAGGCGGGTTTCATTTTCCCGTGTCGGCCTCTGCTCGTCGACAAGCCGCCCTCTGGCTTGGGCTGGCTGCACGAGGTCAAGCACGATGGATACCGGATCATCGCCCACAAGGACGGAGACCGCGTGACCCTTTGGAGCCGCTACGGCACGAATTTCACTGACAGGTTGCCGAAGATCGCGGAGGCTGTTTGCAGCTTGGCGGTCAAAAGCGCGCTATTCGACGGCGAGGCGATCGTGGTTCGTTCGGACGGGCATTCCGACTTTGCTGCCTTGCGCACAAAGGCGGGTTCAGCGCGTGCCCGTCTCGTTGCGTTCGATCTCTTAAGCCTCAACGGCAAGGATCTCCGTCAGCAGCCGATCGAGGAACGGCGAGGGGCGCTTTCACCAGTCGTCGCCGGCGTCGATGCTATCCTATTCAGCGACGCCATCATTGAGCATGGAGCGCTTGTGTTCGCCAAGGCTTGTGAAATGGGCCTGGAGGGGATCATCTCGAAGCGTGTCGGCAGCCGATATTCGAGCGGAAACAGCCGGCAATGGCTGAAATCGAAAAACCCGGAGTTTGTGAGGGCGTGACCCATGCCTCGCGACGGCGCGTTCGTCCTGTCCGACGTTGTTGGACCTACGTTGTCGATCGTCTGCGAGCCGTGCGGCCGTCACGAGACCTATAATGTGGCGCGCCTCATGGAGCGGCACCGCGACGCCAAGATGACCGACCTGCTGCAGACGCTCGCCAATTGCCCGAAGGCGGGCTCGGCCAATATCCACGATCGGTGCAGGGCGGTATTCGAAAGGCTGACCTTATAAGTGGGCGAAGAGCGCCTTGGGCTTCGCCGCATTTCAGCCAATGCGCCAGAACGTAAACCTACCGATTTCTGGACGATACCACCGTGCCAGGAGCGCGGCTACCCGCGCTAATTCGCCGGCGGCCCGTACCCGTCAACACGTAGCGGCCTCTCCCGTCGTCCCAACGCACAAGGTAGGTTTGGACGACGTTCTCACGGAGCAACATCGTCATCGGATCGTGGATATGAGCGGGCGCAACGTCCCCGTGCGCGTCAACGCTCTCTAAAGCCTCAATCAGTCTCCGTTCGAGTGCGTCGATCATTGCCGCCGGCTCGCGGCTCTCTTGTGCAAGGCTTGGTGACACCTGCCGTCTACCATTTGCGCATGACCCCGCCAACAATCCTGAATGCGAAGAAGCCTTGTCCGTTCGGAACCCAACCGGCCCACAGAGCGTTTCAAATCTAGCCGTCCCTTTGGAGAAAGCGGAGGTAATGATCTCCCGTCTCGTCCCGAGCGGTGTGCTCGCCGCCTTTGCCGGTGCGGCAATGTTTTGCGTCGCTTCATCCAGCCCATCGCCGGCCTTCACGCTCTCGTCGCCGTCGCTAGAACACCCGGTCTTAAGCGCCGACATCCAAGATGCCTATTGGTGCCGTTGGGGCCGTTGCGGTTGGGGCTGGCATCGTCCCTGGGGCTGGCATCGTCCCTGGGGCTGGCATCGCTGGGGCTATTATCGTCCCTGGGGCTGGGGCTACCGTCCCTGGGGCTGGGGCTACCGTCCCTGGGGCTGGCATCGGTGGGGCTGACGCTCTTCCAGCTGTCCAGAGCATCCCCCTGACACGTACTCGTAGGCCTCACCTTTGCAGCGCGTAAACAGGGTAATCCCGGCGCTTAAGGAAGCCGTACCTCCAGGCGAGAGCCTGGGGGATCATGGACTTGGTCCCACGAGCCCATTATCTCGGCGCCCATGTGCAACCTTTACAGCCTAACGAAGGGTCAGGAAGCGATCCGCGACTGGTTTCGCGCCCGACATGACCGCACCGGCAACCTACCGCTATTTCCAGGCATCTTCCCCGACCAGATGGCGCCGATTGTCCGCGTCGGCCCAGACGCCGAGCGCGAAATCGTCATGGCGCGCTGGGGCATGCCGGGGCCGCCGCAATATGGCGGGCAGCCGGTCACGAACATTCGCAACGTCTCAAGCCCGCATTGGCGCGGATGGCTCGGACAGAAGTACCGTTGCATCGTGCCCGCGACGTCCTTCTGCGAATATGAGGACACCAAGCCGCGCAAGACGCCCGTTTGGTTCGCCCTGGCCGAGGTCAGGCCGCTCTTCGCCTTCGCGGGCCTGTGGACGCCCTGGCGCGGCGCGCGCGGCCCCAAGAGCGCGCCGGTCGTGGGGCAGCACGAGTTGTTTGGCTTTCTGACCACAGAGGCGAACGCGATCGTTGCGCCGATCCATCCCAAGGCGATGCCGGTCATTCTGACATCGCCCGGCGAGTTCGATCTTTGGCTCGAAGGGCAAATGCCTGAGGCGCTCAAGCTGCAACGGCCATTGCCGGACGCCGCGCTCAAGATTGTGGCGAAGGGCGAGAAAGAGGACCGCGCGCCCGAAGCCGCCTAGCCCGCAAACCCTCGCCCTAACGCCGCACCGCCGATCTCCGGCCGCTTCTTCATCACGACGAAGCCGGCGCGTTCCAGGTGACGCACAACGCGCTCGGCGGCAATCGCGACCATGTACTCGTCCGCGCTGTGGACCCGCCGCCGGCCCTCGAATTGTAGCGCGAAGGCGATCGCATCAGCGAGGTCGCGGGGATCAGCGGGCGTGACCTTGTCGGCAGGCGAGTCTCCTGAGAAAGTTTCGCTGCTCAAGCCCACCGCCCCCAACGCGGATTGTGCTACTTGTGCTAGCCGCGCTGGTGGTCGCGGCGATCATGATGCGCTGACTATCTGTTTGGAAATTGCCATCAGCGGGCAGGCTCTCTTGGCAGTCTAACAAAGTGCATTTGCCTCAGGTGTCCGGGAACATATTGAATCGGCTGAGTTATTTGTGATTCAAGGGAGGCGGGCTGATTCTTTAGGGAGCCGCCGCCAATGTGGACGAAGGAAAACCGTGCTCGCTACGATCGCAGCCGTCTGCGCTATCCCTCTGACCTGACCGACGAGGAGTGGGCGCTGGTCGAGCCGCATATTCCGCCAGCCAAGCGCGGCGGCAACAAGCGAACGGTGAAGCTGCGCGAGGTCGTCAACGGCCTGATGTACATCCTGAGCGCCGGTTGCCAGTGGCGGGCGATCCCGAAAGACCTGCCGCCACGCTCGACGTTGTACGATTATTTTGATCTGTGGAGTTGGGACGGCACGCTCGATCGGATCCATGACGCCCTCTATGGCGAATGCCGCGAAAGAGCAGAGCGCGAGGCTTCTCCGACAGCAGCCATCATCGACAGCCAGAGCGTGAAAAGCGCTGAAAAAGGGGGGCTCACGACCCGCATGGCTACGATGCGGGCAAGAAGATCAAAGGCAAGAAGCGGCATATTCTCGTCGACACACAGGGCCTCCTGATGCACGCCATCGTGCATGGCGCCGATGTTCAGGACCGCGACGGCGGCGTGCTCCTGATGGCGACATTGTTCGGCCTCTATCCCTTCCTTCTGAAGCTCTACGCCGATGGCGGATATCAAGGGGCGCAGTTCCAGGATGCGCTGGGGGCCATTCTCAAGCGCGTGAACATCGAGATCGTCAAACGCTCCGATCAAGCCCAACGCTTCGTCGTCTTGCCCAAACGATGGATCGTCGAGCGAACCTTCGCCTGGCTCGGACGATGCCGAAGGCTCGCCAAGGATTGGGAGTGCCTCAATCGCAAGGCGCTCGCCTTCCTCAAGCTCGCTTCCATCCGCCTCATGACGCGAAAACTATGCAATTCAAGATGATGTTCCCGGACAAACTCTCAGGAATAACGGAGGGTGTCGAAATGACCGAAGTGACTAGAGAAAACAAAGATCTTATTGAGACAATTGAGAAGGAAGCGCACAACAAGGAAATAAACGTTAGCGTCTTGGTCCGCGAATATACTGATCATATCTCTGAAAAACCGCTATTACGTTTAGTTCAGGACATAAATGAGCGCATCGGGATCTACACCAATTTATTGGAGGAAATCAAGAGATTGTCACCGCGGGAACCGCAGCAGAATTACGACCAAGACGCAGCCGATATCAAAATAAAATTTGAACAACTTGGGCTTATACCATTACACAACTTGCCCAATCCAACCACCGCAGAACGCATTGTGAATTATGTCTTGGAAAAGATCGGTCGCTTCGGCCGTGCACTTGTCGAAATCATGGCCAAGTGCGCGTTGGAACTTAGACGGGAAATTCGTATCGATCCTAGCGTTACACTGCTTCTCGAAGTCGAGCTTAGCTTGATTCCTAAGTTCACGATCGGCGTCGAAGGGTTCACACCTCGCTTCGCCTCAGCGGCTTGATCAAGCGGCTCAGGCGGACACCCTTGCCCCCTCGCTTTGCTGTTGGCGAGGGCCGAGGGGCTTGAAATCTTAGGCGTCAACATCGAGCGCGAGCGGCCGGGTGGACCCACGCTAGACCCTCAGTCTAGGGCCGACAGCGCAAACCGTCAGGGAGGGCAAAATGCCTAACAAATGGGAAGAAATGACCCCGGATGAAAAGATCGAGGAACTTCGACGCGACATGCTGAAAACGATCAACCACGTGAACGATTTTCGTCGCGAATACGATCTTCTAGTCAAAGACTACGCGATGGTGAGAGAAGCGTTCACCTTTAATCGCAATACAGGCAAACTACGTCTTAAGAGCGAGTAGAGACGCCGCGAACTTCCCGAACGCCTCTTCAATCAGCGGCGGCCCGGCCTTCGAAAAGAGCGCCGCCAGGGAACGACCTTGACGTGCCAAGCTGCTGTGCCGCTATTCAAGTATTAACGCTTCTTTTTGATTGTCTATCGACCATGAGTGGAAGCGTCCTAGCAGACTTTGACCAAGCAACAAGCCGCCGGTAATCGGCGCGACATCGCCAGTTACGTTCTCAACGACCCGATCACCAATTTTAATTGACCGGATCACGAACTTTTCCGAAGGCAATGTTGAGCCGTCTGCCAATTTATACGTTTGTGCTCCAAGAAAATCATCGTTGGTGAGCGTTCCGGTTCTAATGAGCGTCATAACCACGTCTGCCGGAACGCTGACATCCGCAGCGCCACTATCCACGACAAACTTTAACGTGATCTGCCCATTGATTGTCACCGGGACCACGAACGTTCCCCCTTCTCGGAGCATTGAAACGATCGAAGTCGGGCCGGCCGCGCCGGTGGCTAACTCAGGCCCCCCACCGACGGGTTGTGCGACGCTTAGGGACGGCGACGCGCTGACCTCAGGCAACGTCGATCCCCTGATTAGACTGCACTCGGCAATCGTTTTCATAACCAGCGTTCCGCTCTTGTCTTGGTCATAGATCGACTCGATGTAGAATATTGCCGCGTTCCTAGGGGCTACTTGTATCTCTCCAATCATGTATAATGACGGATTTCTCTCGAGAACTCCTCTCCATTGCTGCCTACCGCCAAAAATAGAGATATCCTCCATTGCATACTGGGCGGAACGATTAACAACATAGTTATTTTCCAGCGTGTGAGAAATCCGCCACCCAGCCCCAGTATGATTAACGTATGTCTTCACCACACGATACCCGGGAGCAGGAATGTTATCGCCGACCAACGTGCGTGCAGGTAGGCACGTCAATTCCGTTGCGAGCTGCGCATGAGATTTAAATGTCGGCACTAGCAAGGCGAACGCTATCAACATCGCACGAGACGCACGCATGGGAACAGCCCTCGACCTTGGGTAAAGGCTTCGCCCATCTGGGATTTGGAGTCAACGCGGAGCAGGTAACCCACGGCGCGGAGGCGCGCCCATCGTCCAAAAACTTCGTCGTGGGAGCGCATGACCCCGTCGCGAAGTTAGCAGGACTGCTACTTGTGCGGCACACTCAGGGCGTGCAATGTTAGTTGGTTTGGTCAAAGAAGGGATTTCTTTTGAAGAAACACCGGAGGCAGAGCCATAAAGACACCCCCCATACAATTATTGACATAAAAAACGAGATTCCCCAGACACAATTGGCCGCGCTTGGCGCATTGGCTCTTGCTTTTAACGAAACAGAAGCCGCACTTGACCGGCTTTTCTTCGCTGTCACTGCCTTGTCCGACACGCTACAGCTGGAAGTGTCAACTCGTATTGGCGGCCTCGACGGAAAAATCGAAATAATCAAAAAAGGTGGAGAACAATTCCTCGCGGACCCAGAACTTCATCAACTGCAAGAAGCTTTAGGAGACGGCGTATTCGGTACCCTAAAGGACTATCGAGATGGAGCCATTCATGTGCGACATCTCAATCCACGCACGGGAGTCGGCACAAAAGTCGATAGACGAGCCCGTGTGTTCGATTACTTAATTGGGGAAACCACCCTTGATGTGGCATACAATCTACTCATCGCAGTCCGAAAGGAACTCGATGCGGTTACGACATTGGTACACGGTGTAAGATCGCTTAACTCTCTCTCCGAGACCGATCTAAATAGATCACAACTCGAAGTAAAGTTAGCAGCAATCCGTTCTCAACTCCAATTGTGTCGGACCGAGAGACTAAATCTTCCGCAGCTTCCAGAATTTCCGGCGGAATCAGAATTGCGTCAAGCGGACCTCCAGGCAAACACAGCGCATACAGAGACATTGATGAAGTGGTATCAGCAGTTTTCCCAACCGATGCAGCCCCAGCCAGCCCGCTCGCTCTGGCTCTCACAGACGATAGGCGTTCTCTCTCCCCTGAAGGAAGGGGGAAAAAGAAGCCGTAATTTCGGGCGCGGCAAAGCTCATTTGAAAACCTCGTGGAAAAAAATGGACCGGCAGACCATCACGGGGAGGACCTCCCGGAGATCCGCCGGCCCCAGACCCGCGCAGTGAACCCACCGAAGGCAATGCGCGGGCTCGCCGGCCGCTGAGTGCCGGCAAGCTCTGTGAAGGGAAAGGCGAGAGCATCCGCCATCCAAACGAACGCTCTCGCCCAGGCCGCGCCGAGAAGGAGGCTAAGGGCGCGGATTCGGTTGTCAGGTGTAGAGCGCTTGCCTTCCCGCCGAGCGCTCGGCCTTGGCCAGGGCCGGATAGAGCTTGTAAACGCGGGCGAAAGCCTGCTCCGGCGACAGCGAAGGATGGAGATTCCTCAGCTCCTCGGCCTTGGCGTTAAGCTGGTCCAACGCAAGGTCGCGCTTGGCGATCAACAGGCTCGCGTCGGCGCTTGCCGACTCAGGAGCAGTCGCCCCGATGCGCTGGTCGCGCGCGCGCTTCTCAGCAATCCGGAGGTCCCGGTTCGCGTGATCGCAATAGGCCTTCGAGTAGGCCTGCTCTCGGCTCAACTCCGGCTGGCGTGCCAGAATTTCGTTGGTCTTGATTTCAAGAAGCGTATCGGCCAGCTGGCCCGTCTCCTCGATGTGTTTTTCAATTTCAATGTTGCTCATTTTCGTTTGTCCTATGTACCTTTTGAAGATCGCGACTTTGGCGTGCTCTTGCGCGGGCAAGTCGCACCCGCTGATCTCAGTGATGCGGAAGCGCCTCATGATCTTGCGCATCACGCAGCCTCCGCCTTGCCCAGGCCATCGGCCCAGCGGTGGATGGACGTACGCCAGCCAGCCGCAAGGTCGGTGAAGCTCCGCCTTTCCTTCGGCGCCAGATGATCTCGCTCTGACTTGAGCGGCAGACCCATGAGCGCAGTCGACAACGCAAGACCGCCGAGAACCTTAAATTGCTCGGCGCGCGGATTTGCCAGCCCGAGCGAATGCAGTTCGTCTAGGTCGGTTTTGAAGCCCTCAAGCTCTGCGCGGATATAAACGAATGCGCGATCGATCTTCTCGGAGCGTTCGAGCAGGCTATCGCCGATCACCCGCGCTTTGTCGCCATTGGCAGCGAGCGCGGCGTGCTCCTCGGCCCGTTCGGCTTCGGCGAGACGACGTTTCGCCTCCTCGATCGCCGATCGTAGGTTCTCGATCTCAAGACTGACGGTCGTGGTCGCCGCGTTGGCTTTATCCAGAGCCTTGCGGGCCGCAGCATCGCCGGTGTTGGCGTCGAACGAGATTTCGCTGACGCTCTGTCGCGATCTCGACGGCCATCGCCGACGCCTCAATCAGTTTCAGTTCCAATTGCGCGAGCGTTTGCCGCGCCTTTTCGGTGTTCATTTTCATTTCACTCCTTCGATTTCAGGGACCATTTTGGCTGCAGCGAGGATCTCAGGCAGTTCGCCCCCTCGCAGTCGCGCCCTCAGTTGCAACAGCGCATCGCGCGTCTCGCGATCACGTTCGTGCCCATTTGGCATATCGGACTCAGCCGCCACCGCTTCGGCGAGGCGCTCGCGTGCGACGCCGACGGCTGTCATTGCCGCACGAAAGTCGGCGGCGGCTATGCGTAGTTCATTCATCATGTCAAAATCTCCGTGTGAAACCTTCAGGTCGTTTGTCGTTGTAGTAGTCGAACACTTCCCGCCCTGCGGTGCGCATGTCCGACATTCGCGGCGTGGGCCCGCCGGGGATGCTTGGCGGATGGCCGAAAACAATCGGCTGCACGATCGGAACCTCTTTCTTCACGACACTCACCAGCACCAGTGCGCCGCACGCGCTGTTCGCCACGTCGTCGTGGAGACCTCTCGGGTGATCGATCCGATCCTTCCCACCCGGCAGTGTCCTTCGCTCCAGGTTGCAGAGCTGAGTGACTAACGTCGGGTTGTCGAGAAGCCGCGCACGCCCAGCCGTGAACAACGGCAGACAGTCGCCGTAGACCGCGCTGCGATCCCTGCCGGACTGCTGATAGGTAATTCCATGCTTGTCGAATGTGTCGCGCACCCAGCCGCCGGCGTACCGATCGCCAACGACCGAACCGAGCCCGTAGGACTTCAGCGTGTCCGCAATCTGCTTCGACGCCATGCCCGAGTTGAACGGAGCCTTGATCTCCAGCATGCAATCGATGAGGACTTGGTTGCTCTCGCTCTCACGATGCGCAATTGCCAACGTGAAGCTGTCCCCCACGCCGCCGCTCGGGTCACAGAAGGCCTGATACTGAAGCCCCGTACGCCGAGGCCGTACGATCACGCCCTCGTCAACCGCAGACTCAACAAGTTCCCGAGGCAGGAAGGCTGCGACGTCGTCACGCCATTCCCCCAACCATTCCGCACGCGCCTTAGCCGGGTCCGACGCCATGTCCGCGTCGACCTTCTTCTGCGGCAAAGTCTCATTGAACGTCCGGCTAGCCCCTCGAACGACAAGCACGTCGTCATCTGCCTTGCCGTAATGCTCGCGCCACTTCTCGAAGAGCAGGCCGCCCCGACGATAGGGGCTGCTGATCCCGATGATCATGCTGTCAGCCAACGTCGCCAACGCCGGCCCAATGGCAGCGTAAGTTTCCGTATCAGGCGAAGCGGACTCGTCACTGCGCCAATAGGCAACCTCGTCAAGAATGGCGCACGCTATCGTTCGGCCACGAACGCCCCTGAAGTTCGCCGCGTGAACCGCAAGCCGGGCTCCGTTGTTAAGCCAGACGCCGTCTTTGGTTTCCCGCGTCACCATCGCCTTGAGCAACGGGATGCGCTCGAAGAAGGACCGGACTAGCTCCAGGGCGATAACCGCCTGTTCTTTGTCGACCGCCAAACACAGGATGTACGCCGGCTCGCCTGGCCGCAGGCCGCTGTAATCGCCAAAGGCCGCGATGTATGTTGCGATGACGCTGGCGATCGAGTCCTTTCCGCCGCGTCTCCCGACGATGGTCCACAGTTCCTTCACACGTCCTTTCGGCGGATCACGCTCGGCGACGCGGCGGAAAAACTCGCGCTCTCGCTTTGTCATCCGCAGTCCGAAGGCGCCCTTGAGCACTGCGCGCCACGTAGCCCACGAAGGTTCGCCATAGCCCCACGGACCGAACAGGTTGGGGTCATCCAGGGCGTCGATGATGCTCAGCATCTCAGACACCCTCCCCAGCGGCCTGCCGTGGCTTCCTAGCGGCCTTGGCGGGGGTGTAGTCGCGCAGGCTGCGCAAAGCGCCGCCAGCGGGGCTCAGCGTGGCCTTGAGGCCCAGTTCGCGGACCAATAACCGAAAGCTGTTGTGCAAGGCGTTGTAGACCCGGCCGTCGTGGTCGGTCAGGCCCTCGCCGGAGACGATTTTCTCGTCGAACAACTCAAGTCGCAAAGCGACCTTTGCGAGCCGGGAAGCTGTTATTTTGGTCAGAAACGTGGTTTCCGGGCCCATCTGAGCAAGAATTTTGGCCTCAAAAGCCCGCAAATAGCGGCCTTCGCGGCTCTTTCCGCTGATCGACGCGCCGATGGCCCCCCGTTCGAGCGTTCGCGAATAAACGCCCAAGCGGCGTGGTTTGGCGGGTGATGCCATTGCGATGGACGCGGTGCGTTTCATGAGCTGTACACCGCCTCCAACACAAGATGCCGATTGCAGGGGTCGGCGTAGACACTAGAAATCGCCGAGTGTTCCGAAAGCGACGGATTGGCCCTGCGCAGCCTGCGAGCGCGACCGACCAGCGCGTCCTCCGCAGAATTGCGGGCGACGATGATAAGTTGATGCTCAGACGCTGGCGCTAAATTTGAGCGGCGAGCGCCCTGCCTCGATAGCGAAGCCATCATTGGATTGACCACGTTCCTTGCTCTCCTCTTAAGGCCTCCTGCCTACATATACGCAAAACCTACCCCCCATTTTCAACCGACGGTGTAGCGGGTAGAAATATCTGTTGAATGTTTGTCCATTACTGTAGTTGCAACAGCTTCAGCCTGCCAGCTGGCAACTTCCGCGCAGGCTTGACCAGCGGATAATAGATCTGTCATTCGCTACGCAACACGTTAAACATCAACTAGATAGCAATCAATGTCGCATGCGTGTTGCGCTTAGCGCTCCGCCCGCGCGCTCCTGCGGGTCGGCACATTTGGCTGACCGGCCCGGAGCGAATAAACCTGCGCAAGTTGCACAGGTTTCCAAAGGAGGCAGGGGCAAGGAGTTCGGGCGTCCGCCGCTCCCGCGAGCTTGGCGTCGACCGATCAGCCCTACGCCCGGCGGCCATGGGGCTCTGCGATCGACGATGGGGCTCTGCGATCGACGGAAGGACGCCGAGGGCGCAAAGAGGCATTCGATAAGGGAGGGTTCCCGGACGGAAAACGCGTTGCCTTGTTTCCATGCCGTCTCTCCTAGGAGCCTGTCTGGATAATAGCGGATTGCAACGGCGTCTACTCGTCGCGCCGGATCGCCAAGGCGGCGCGCGAACGGGTCGACTTCCTGAGCATTGTCGGGCTCGATCCGCCGGATTTTCGCACCGTCTCTGACTTCCGCAAGCGGCACTTGAAGGTGCTTGCGGGACTGTTCGGGCAAGTTCTCAAGCTGTGCGAACAGGCGGGACTTGTGAAGCTCGGCCATGTCGCGCTCGACGGGACGAAGATCAAGGCGAACGCCTCCAAGCACAAGGCGATGAGCTACGAGCGCATGGAGAAGCGTGCGGCGGAGCTCGAGGCCGAGGTCGAGCGGTGGCTGAGCGCAGCCGAGGCTGCGGACGCCGAGGAAGACAGAGCCTTCGGCCGCGACAAGAGCGGCGAGGAGCTGCCCAAATGGGTCGCCGACAAGAAGAAGCGCGTCGAGAAGATCCGGGCGGCGAAGGCCGAATTGGAGGCCGAGGCGAAAGCGGCCGCGGCGGCCAAGGCCAAAGCGCAGGCCGAGGAGCGGCGACAAGCCGAGGGCCGCAAGAAACCGGGCAAGCCCGCCGCCCCGCCATCCGAAGAGCCTGACCCCAAAGCGCAGAAGAACTTCACCGATCCCGAAAGCCGCATCATGAAAACCAAGGACGGCTTCATCCAGGGCTACAATGCGCAGGCGGCGGTCGACGCGACGGCGCAGGTGATCGTCGCCCACGGCCTCGACGCGAAGCAGAGCGATCAACATCAATTGGCGCCGATGGCCGACGCCATCGAAGCCAATCTGGGCAAGAAGCCGACGCAACTGTCGGCGGACGCGGGCTATTGCTCCGACGCCAACCTTACAGCGATGGAGGAACGCGAGATCGACGCCTATATCGCGCCGGGGCGGGCCAAGCACGCCGGGGAAGGAGAAGGCGGCGGCGCCCGCGTCGCCGCCATGCGCGAAAGAATCAAGGCCGGCGGGCACTCCAGCCCCTACCGCTTAAGAAAGCAGCTGCCCGAGCCGGTGTTCGGACAGATCAAGCAGGCGCGCGGCTTCCGTCAGTTTCTCTTGCGCGGCGTCGAGAAGGTCGCCAACGAGTGGGGCCTCGTCTGCCTCGCCCACAATATCTTGAAGCTCGCCCAGGGGCGGACCCCGTCCCTGGCCGCACGCGCAACCGGCTGAGCTTCGCCACCTCGGAAACGGTGCAACGAACGATGGCCGCAAAGCTTCCACCCAACCTTACATCAAACCGGATGCGCGAATTTGCTGCATCCGGCTCTCCGACTGGCTTGAGCGGTTCAAATCCCATCTCGCCGAGGATTAAGCAGACAGGCTCCTAGAGAGAGAGAGACGGCAACATGGAAACATAACGAGGCCGCGTTGCCGGTGCTGTTTCCAGGCAACGGCAACGAATTCAGGTAGTTACGCCGCATCGGTTTCCTGCGATGTTGCCGCGGCAACGGCGTTGCCGACCCACTTTCGGCGTTTCCACGATTCCTCAATGATTTCAATGGGGGGCGTTTCCACATCACGCAGCCTGTGCAATAGCCTTTTTGCCCTGCGCGGTGATCGTCCATTGGCCCAAGACTGCGACCGCGAGCCTCTCGCTTTTCAGCCGTTGCAATCGCTTATTCACGCTGCCCCTGTGTTTTAGGCCGATTGAGGCGGCCCAGTCGGCCTGAGAGCCTGAGGGGTTGTCTCTGAGTGCGCGTAAGAGCGCTGCGTCAAGGTTGCTTTCAGTCTGTCGGCTGGCCTCGTCGTCGGCTTCGCTGAGTGGTCGAATCACGGGCAGCTGGACCTGACGACCCTTCGCATCGAGGATGTCGGGAGAGCCGACGATTTCGAACCGAAAGGGGCGGGGCTTGAACTCTAGGCCGCGAAGTTTCCCTTGCCAGTGGAGATGCACGCTGCCGGTGTCGGGCTTGCGCCAAAGCGATAGGTTGCCATCGACCTCGTTGAGGATGGCGCCGCCGCCGTAGGGGACGAGCTGGTCCTCGCCCGCGCCCTTGGTAGGATGCGCGGCGACGACGACGCTTGGGTTGCCGGGTAGGGCTGTGAGAGGGCGGACGCGCCGGATGAAGTCGCCGGCCTGGACATTGTCATTTATGTCCTTACCGTCGAACCACGCAGCCAACGTGTCGGCCAGAATGAGCGAAAAGAGACCGTGCTCCGAGGCTGCAGCGAGTTTTGCGAGGACATCCTCCGGTTTCATCCTCGCGTCGAGGATCACAAGGCGATCGCCCAAATCGGTGAGGGGGATGTTGAGCAGGTAGGCGGCGATCATAAGCCGCATTCTCACGTCGTCGGGATTCTCAAACGCGCAATATGCGACGCGTCCCTGCTCGACGGCGGCGCCGAGGATGTCGCTTCTGCCGGTCGGTACAGCGAGACCGGCGGCGACCATGAGCGCTGTCTTTCCGGCCCCGGTCTTGGCCGTCAGCGTGTAGAGCGATCGAGACCGGACGATTGGTTCGATGGCGTAGCTGAGCGGCGCGTATTCGGCGCAGAACTCGGCCGCCGTCTTCAGCATTGCCGCAGGCGGTCGGCCATCGTCCACGGCTGCCTTCCGCCTCTGAGCATATACGGCGTCCTGCCTCTCCCGAGGCCATGACGCGTAGTCGGCTGGATAACTCATGCGGCATCCTTCTCGCCGGCGGCCGCCGGCGACGAGAGAAGATCATGCAAACTGACCGCGTACCGGAAACAGTCGCGGAGCTGGACCCGCAACCGCAGCCGGATCTCATCTCGATCGCCGCGGTCGGCGGCCTCCCGACCGCTGACCGAATAAGACCGGATCAGTTCGAAGGACTCATAGAGCTCATTAAGGATGTGCGCGTCCGCAGCAGCTATAGCCTCGGGAGAGGGTTCAGAGGGTTTCTCGTTCATCGGCCGCCCTCCCTCTCCGCGAAGTACCGCGCAAGCAGCGCGCTCTCAGCGCGGCCGTGGTCACGCTTGCGGCCGAAGAGGTCCGATCGATCCGGCCAGAGCTGGAGGGCACGAGCGCGAGCTTCTTCCTTGTCTGCGCCGAGGCCGAGGTCGCGTTTCCATTTGCTCGGCGTGATAAAATGGACCGGGCATTTCAGGGCGGCGACAACGCCGATCAGGATTCCGAAACTGGTAGCGAAGCGGAACGTTGAGCTGAGCCCCTGTTTCGGCATCGGCCCGACGCGCTCGATGACCGCCACGCTCGGACGCATCTGCTCAAGGCGGGCAGTCAGGGTTGCCGCGTCGACCTGGCGATCCACGACCGGCAGGTCCTCGGCAGTGATCCGACTTGGGTAGGCCGGGAAATAGAAGCTCACTGCGCCTGTGGTCGAGCCTGGGTCGAACGAGGCGATGCAAAAAACGTCGCTCATCGCGGGCATTCCTGGGCGCCACGAGCCAACACGGCTTGGCGCGCCACGTGCTCGGCATGAGCGACGCCAATTAACTCGCCTGTCGTGGTAAAACTGCCCCACCCAGTCTCGCAAACTGCAGTATAGCCAATTACAACGGAGCCCCTGTAGATCGGCTTGCCAAACCAATGAATTGCAAGTGAACTCGTTGGGTTTTGGACGCGGCGAATCCTGATCGCTGCGCTTATGGTTGCGCGATTGCATGGCATTTTTTCCTATGGGGGCGTGGCGACTAAGCGCACTTCGCAGATACAGAACCGGATTTCTCTTGGTAGTAATCTTTGTGTTTAATTTCTGCCTTCAGTTTAAGTGTGGAGACGTATTGAGTAGTACAGCTCATTTCCTTGGCAATGTCGTCCAATGTCTTTCGATCAAAATAGTATCCAAGGATAACCGTATGCTCCTGAGGTTTCAGTATCTTTTCTACATCCATTACTAGATCGACAGGGCTTATGTAATCCGTATCGGCTAGCAAGTCTTCTATTGTAGTTGACTCGCCATCACACCCAACCGCTCCCTGCATGGACAAGGTATCGCTCCGGGGCTTATCCTGTCTACAGTAGTCCACGAAAGACGTCCAAGCGGTCCCAGCGACATAATCGGCTAGGCTTCCTCTATTCGGGTTGAATTTATCCAATTTTCTGTACAGACGTACGACTAGATCATTGAAGACTTCGGTTGGCTCAAACGTCGGCCAAGACAGACAAAGTTTCTTCGCTCTCTTGAAGATAGTTTCCGAATGCTCGCTAACCAGAAGAGATCGAGCGTTCTCGAATTCGAGTTTCCTCGCAGGATCGTCTCGACAAACTATCATTGTATTGATGAGTGCGGCCTCCTCGGCCCTCGAAAGTCTATTTAAGTTTCGAATCTCACCCGCAAGACGGGCAACGGCAGACGCGCGTCCATTGTATGTGCGCCGGACTGTCCGCACATTGCCGATGCAAGGGATGCATTCGATCGAAGCGCGTCGCGGACGAGCTGTGATTGTTTCGCGCGTGAGGATAGGCTTCTTTGTGGCCCGCACGCGCTCGGCGATAACCCGATGCTTCCCGGCGGCGATGTAGGCATCGACGAGGGCCCGCTCCTCAGTGGAGACGACCGCCCGCAATTCCGGATGCGGATGCGGCGCCCGCCGAGGGTCTAGAGATTTGGAGGGCGTTAGCTCGTCATCAAGCCAATGAAAATTGTGGCGGAAGGGCCAGAAAAAGGTCGGATTGGGATCGCTAAGTTTGAATTGTCGCCGTCTGATCACGCGGCAGGCCCTCCCAGGACCTGCGCAAAGTGCCGGCGCAAACCGGACCGGGACCAAGCCCATCGGCCACCGATTCGCTGAGCCGGCAATTGTCCGGTTTCCAACAGGTGGTACGCCTGCCGCTCGGTCCGGTTTATTTCGGCTGCGAGCGCTTTGGCGCCCCAACCCAAATCGTCTGCCAGGCTGTCGTGGGCAACAACAGAGGGCGATGACCGCTTTTGGTTCAACTCTGCTTCTGAGTTCATTCCGTGCTCTCCGTTTGTAGGGATAGAGGATGTTATCCTTTTTGGGGCACTCAGGCGAGAAGCTTAGTCAGGTTTATGACAATCGCGCTTTCGCCTTGTGTTTGTACGGGCAGACGATCGCAAACTAGCAAGTCTCTCACAGTGCCGTCTGCACCTTGTACCTGTATCTTATAGTTTCGAGTCTCCGTGAGAATCGCGAGAGGATCACCCAGGCTTGAGCCTCTATTTATCGACAGGAACACCACCACGCCGTCTAATGCCTGTTGCTTGACAGTCTGCGCCGCGTCTTTCGCTAGAGTGAAGGCGGAGTGAAAGTAAGCTTGGTTCGTTTGTCCAATTCCCACGCCCCACTTCGCAAGTTCATTTAGAACCAGAGCTGTGTTTAAAGCCTCATCGTCGTAGAGGCGTTTCCGGCCAGTTCCGGGATGTTTTTCCCCGACCGGTGTGAGGAGGCCCTCCCGCGCCCAATGGTGGATTCTCCCGATCGATGAGGGCAGGTCCTCGCCGGAGGCCGCGATCTTTTCCGCGAGATCCTTGCCCGTAAACACCGCCACAGCAGCCCCAGATAATTGATAAAGGACGTTACTCTCTTAGCTACATATACGCGAGGACCCCGCCCGTTTTCAACCCCTGCCCAAAACTTTTTTGGCCCCCGCCTTCTGTGGCCGGCCGAGCGTCGACATCACCATGTCGCGTTTCGTGTCGCGTGGAGTCGCCGCTGTTTCGTGGAAATCCGCGTAACTCATTGAAATTCAATGGGACGGTTTTGCAACACGCCGCGACATGAAAAAGGCCTCTTTCGGGGCCAATTTCTTCCGTAAGTCATTGATTTAATTGTGGCTGGGGGACCTGGATTCGAACCAAGATTGACGGAGTCAGAGTCCGCTGTTCTACCGTTGAACTATCCCCCAACGGGCGCTCAAAAGCGCGGGTCGCCCTGACGGGCGAGGGCTTCGCGTCAATAGCGAAGCGAGCGCGTCGGCGCAAGCGCTGCTGAAGCGACTCAGACCTGCTCCACCGCCACCACGCCGGGCGCCGCTTTGAGCGACCCGGCGACCGCGGCGCTGACCGCGTAGCGGCCGGGCAGGCGGATTTCGACCTCGCCGTCGCTCGGCCCCAGGATCACCACCAGCGACACCTCGCCATCGCCGCGCGCGCTCAAGCGCCGCTCGATCGAATCGAGCGGGGTCTCGTCGCGCACGAACACTCTCAAGCCCTTCTGCACCTTGGCGGCGGCGTCGGTCAGCCGCTCGACGTTCACGATCCGCGCCCGCACGTCCTCGCCCTCGACCGCCGCCTGCAGGGTCACCAGCACGTCCGCGCCCTTTTCCAGAAGGTCGCGGAACTGGCTCAGGCCCTCCTGGAACAGGATCGCCTCATAGCTTCCGGAAGGGTCGGAGAGCTGCACGACGCCGATCTTGCCGCCGTTTCTCGTCCGCCGCTCGTAGCGGTCGAGCACGCTCGCCCCGAGCCGCGCGGTCGACGCGCCGTTGCGCACCGCGCGGGCGAAATCGGCCCAGCGCGTGGCCCTGAGCCGTTTCAGCGCCGAGTCGTAAACCTCGAGCGGATGGCCGGACAGGAAGAAGCCCACAGCGTCGAACTCGCGCCTGAGCCGCTCCGAATCCGGCCACGGCGCGGCGCGCGTTCTGACCGTGGCCGCCTCCGCTTCGCCGAACAGAGCGTTCTGGCCCGCCGCCTTCTCCGTCGCCCCGCGGCTGGCGATCGCCAACATCGGCTCGATGGCCGCGAAGGCGGTCGCACGGTCCGGCTCGAGGCAATCGAACGCCCCGGCCGCGGCCAGGCTCTCGAGCGCCTTCTTGTTGACGGCGCGGGGGTCGAGCCGCGCCGCCATCTCGCCGAGCGAAGCGAAGGGGCGCATCGCCCGGGCCGAAACCAGCGCCTCGGCCTGCGCTTCTCCGACGCCCTTGATCGCGCTCAGGGCGTAGTGGATCGCCGGCCCGCCGTCGCCGCTCAACCGCACATCGAAATCGATCAGCGAATCATTGACCGACGGGGCCACGACCTTGATCCCGAGGCGTAGCGCCTCGACGCGGAACTCGGCGAGCTTGTCGGTGTTGCCTTTGTCGAGGGTCATCGAGGCGGCGAGGAATTCCGCCGGATGGTTGGCCTTGAACCAGGCGGTCTGGTAGGTGATGAAGGCGTAAGGCGCTGAGTGCGACTTGTTGAAGCCGTATTCGGCGAATTTGGCGCAAGCGTTGAAAATGGCGTCGGCGGTCGCCTGGTTGATGCCGCGATCGACCGCGCCGGTGACGAAACGCTCGCGCTGCGCGTCCATTTCCTTCTTGATCTTCTTGCCCATCGCGCGGCGCAGAATGTCGGCCTGCGCGAGCGAATAACCGGCCAGGTCCTTGGCGACCTGCTGCACCTGCTCCTGATAGGTGATGACGCCGAACGTGTCCTTGAGGATCGGCTCGAGGAGCGGATGATCGTATTCGACCTTCTCCGAGCCGAGCTTGCGGGCGCAATAGACGGGAATATTGGCCATCGGGCCCGGGCGGTAGAGCGCGACCAGCGCGATCAGGTCCTCGAACCGGTCGGCGCGCATATCCACCAGCGCCTTGCGCATGCCGCCGCTTTCCACCTGGAACACGCCGACCACCTCGCCGCGGCCGAGCATCTGATAGGTCTTCTCGTCGTCGAGCGGGATCTGGCTGAGATCGACGGCGATTCCTCGCCGCGCCACGAGATCGACCGCCCGCTTGAGCACAGTCAGCGTCTTCAGGCCGAGAAAGTCGAACTTCACCAGTCCGGCCGATTCGACCCATTTCATGTTGAACTGCGTCGCCGGCATCGCCGACTTCTGATCGCGGTAGAGCGGCGCGAGCTCGATCAGCGGCCGGTCGCTGATGACGACGCCAGCGGCATGGGTCGAGGCGTTGGAATAGAGGCCCTCGAGCCGCTCGGCGATCGCCAGCATCTTGGCGACCTTGTCGTCGGCCTTGACCGCCTCCTGCAACCTCGCTTCGTCCGCAACCGCCTGTTTCAGCGACACCGGATGGGCGGGGTTCTGCGGCACCAGCTTGGCGAGCTTGTCCACCTGGCCAAGCGGCATTTCGAGTACCCGGCCGACATTGCGCATCACCCCCCGGGCCAGGAACGAGCCGAAGGTGATGATCTGCGCCACCCGGTCGGCGCCATAGCGGTCACGCACATAGGCGATCACTTCGTCGCGCCGCTCCTGGCAGAAATCGATGTCGAAATCCGGCATCGACACCCGCTCGGGATTGAGGAACCGCTCGAACAGGAGGCCGAAGCGCAAAGGATCGAGGTCGGTGATGGTGAGCGCCCAGGCGACGACCGAGCCGGCGCCCGAGCCGCGCCCCGGCCCGACCGGAATCCCTTGCGCCTTCGCCCATTGAATGAAATCGGCGACGATGAGGAAATAGCCGGCGAAGGTCATGTTGACGATCACGTCGAGCTCGAAGGCGAGGCGCTTCTCGTAGTCTTCTTGCGCGCGGCCCGGCGCGAGCCCATGCGCTTTCAGACGCGCGCTTAAGCCCTCGCCCGCCTGACGCCTGAGCTCCTTGTCCTCGTCGACCGCGGCGCCTCCGGCGACCGAAAAGCGCGGCAGGATTGGCTTTCGCGTCAGCGGCCGATAAGCGCAGCGCATCGCGATTTCGACGCTGGCCTCGGTCGCTTCGGGGAGGTCGGCGAACAGCTCGATCATTTCGGCGCGGGTCTTGAACCGATGCTCGGGCGACAGGCGGCGGCGCTCCGCAGTCGACACCACCGCCCCCTCCGCGACACAGAGCAGCGCGTCATGCGCCTCATAGTCGGAGGTATAGGCGAAATAGGGCTCGTTGGTCGCGACCAGCGGCGCGCCGAGGCGGTCGGCGAGACCGATGAGCGCCGGCTCGACCGCCCGCTCGCTCTCGAGTTCGTGGCGCTGGATCTCGACATAAAGCCGCGAGCCGAAGACCTCGATGAGGCGCCTCAGACGGCTCCCGGCGAGGTCGGCAAGTCCGCTTCTCAGCGCCCGGTCGATCGGTCCTGCCGGACCGCCGGTGAGCGCGATGAGACCGTCGCTGTCGCGCAAGGCGGCGAACGGGATATGCGGCTCGTCGCCGTCGGTCGGATCGAGCCATAGACCCGAAACGAGGCGCATCAGGTTGCGGTAACCGGTCTCGCTCTGGGCGATGAGCACGATCGGCGCGCGCGCGTTGTCGCGCTCGACGACGCGCAAGAGGGCGGGGGCCGCGTCGGCGAAATCGACCGTCGTTTGGGCGCTGATGATCGGCTGCACCCCCGCTTTGGCGAGCTTCTCGGAGAACTCGAGCGCCCCGAACAGGTTGTTAGTGTCGGCGATTCCCAGCGCCGGCATCGCGTCGGCCTTGGCGAGCTTGGCCAGGGTGTCGATCGTCAGCGCCCCCTCGCGCAACGAATAGGCGCTGTGCACATGCAGATGCACGAAGCCGACGGCCTTTAGAATCGCGGGGTCCATTGCCTCATTGTCGCAAGCGGGAAAGGGGGCGTCGAGAGCGGACGGGCGGGGCTGTGGACAGTGCGCGCCCCCTCTCCCTCGGGGAGAGGGTTGGGGTGAGGGCGCGGTCACCCGCAGAAGATGGACCGAACGTTGCCCTTGCGGTCGAGCCACAGGTCCACGCGGTCGGTCCGGTAGTCAGCCGTGCCGGCTAAGCCCTGGCCAAAGATAGCCGCCGTGGACGCCCCGGAGAGCGCGAGCGTCTCCTGTTCGAGGCGGGGGGAATAGGACCTGCCGACGAGCGATTGCGGCCTTTTCGCGTCGCACGCCCCCGCGTTGGCGGCAGCCGCGCCCGAGAGGAGTCCGGCGAGCACGGCGGCGACGGTCCCCACGGCGCGCCGGGGTCGAAAAAAGGTCATGACGTTTCTCGCCCCGTGCGCCTCTCCATTAACGATTCAGCGTGAAATCTTACCGCGCGGTAAACGAGCGAAAGGGCGGCTTGGAGGGTCTGGGCTCAAACGGCCTGTTCGGGCGAAACGCTCGCGCCCACGAGGCGGCGACGTTGCGGGCCATGTCCGGCCTCGGCGGCGGTCCGGCCGCGCGAGGGCCGGGCGTCACGCCCCAAGGGCGCGGGCGGCAAGCGCGATCATGATCAGAAACGCGCCAAGCGAAGCGAGCTCGGCGATGTCGCGCAGGGCGTGGGCGGCGGTGTGCATTTCGGCCTCCTCGATCATGAGGAGTTCATTATATGTTCTTGTTGTGTTCGCGTCAACGGCGATGGTTCCCATCTCTTTCGCTATTGGTTAATTCCAGCGCGAAATCGATGGTCCCACGCCGGACGCGGATCGATCGGCCAAAAATCGCGGTAGTGTCCTAATTTGACGCCGCATCCTGGCGGGCGCGACCGTTTGGGTCGAAGCTGAACACGACCTTATCGGTATCGCCGCCTTCTTCCTTCGTTACAACCCACGGCCTAACCTTGCTGCTTATCAAAGCGGCCTCGAAGATCTGTGCCTCGGTCATAAGGCAATTTGCCGTGAGGTGGGAGACTCGGAACGTCTCGCCGCCGTATCCGCCGCTATCGTAATCGCGCTTAGCCTTTTCAAGATAGCGCTCCAGCCGTCTCATGCGCTCGCGCCTTTGATACCAAAAGTAAAAGGCCGCGCCGCCGGCCGTCAGGGCGGTTACGATTGTCGCCCCGTCTGCGATATCCGAGAGAATGCTCATTTAGTTCAACTCGAAGTCCGCTCGAATCGCTATGGAATGAATTGAAAACGCGATCGAGGCCCAACATGGCGGCTATGCGATGCTTACTCAATCCGTCCCCGTCAAGGAGACGTACAACGGCCAAATCGTTTGGCAAGGCGTCGTTCACGTCTTCCGACCTCGAAGGCCATCCCGGGGCCACGCGCGCCTATGCCTGGTCATCGCCGATAGAGGGAAGCGATAAGCGCCGATTCTTTGCCGCGCTGCACATGGGCGCGATCAAGTCGCCACGCGATGCGGTGAGGGCGGCGATCGTGGCGGAGCGTCGGTCGGGCGCCCGCACATGATCGGAGCAGTCGGCAGGGTATGGCGGGGCGAATATCCATTGCCGATAGTGTTTTGGGGTTTCTACGTCGGCCTATCGATTTTTTCGCTAATTGCGGCCGCGCCCATTTTGGCACTCGTCATCAACTCTTCCGATCGCGTCCACTCGATTGTGTATCAGGCTCTCGTGATAATCCGCATGGTCCTGCTTATTTGGACATCGGTAGGGGCCTGGCGAAGCGCCGGAGATTACATAGCCTCTGCAGACCAAAACAAAAAAATCTCGGGCTATGCAGCAAGGGGGGTCGTGATCGCTTGGGCGGCCCGTGTCGTGTGGACCAATCTTGGTCCCTTCACCCACCAACTTTCAAATTAGGACACTACCAAAATCGCGCTCGACTGGACTTCATAGCAACTTTGGGGACCAATACCGAGGGATCGGATTGCCACCGGACCACCGTCGATTTCGAACCGCACGTCACCGCAGATCGGGAGTTGATCTGCCGGCAAAATCCGCGGTCGGACCATCAAATCGAAGCAGCGCTCGTTACCGCCCTCGATCATGCGGCGGCGCTTAAGGCTGAGAGGAAAGCATCATGAGCATCGCTGGTTTCTTTTCACAATTTCCTGGGCTCGCGTGCGCGTTCAGTCTTTCGGTTGCGGCAATGGCCTCGGCCGGGGCATCGGCGCAAACCACCAAGCCGACCATCCTTCTCGTCCACGGCGCCCGGGCGGATTCATCGAGCTGGAACGGTGTTGTCGATCTTCTGCTGAAGGACGGTTACGACGTCAGAGCGCTGCGGAACACGCTGCGTGGCCTTGACGCGGATGCCGCCGTCATCTCGACCTATCTCAAGACTGTACCCGGCCCCGTCGTTCTCGTCGGTCACTCGTACGGAGGGTCGGTGACTACGGTCGCTTCGGCGAACGCACCGAACGTCAAAGCATTGGTGTTTGTCGATGCCTTCGCGCCGGATGCCGGCGAGTTGGTCCAATCGGAACTCGCCAGCGCGCCCCCGCCGCCGCCCGATTTTACCATTGCCGTTCCGTTTGCGACTCCGGCCGGCAATGACGCGGATCTTTACGTCAACTCAAAGTACTTCGGGTTGGTGTTTGCGTCGGCGGAATTGCCGGAGGCAGCAGCCCGCTTGGCCGCCACGCAGCGACCCTTCGCGGCGCGGTGTCTGACGGATAAAGCGCCGTCAGCAATAGGCTGGAAAACGACTCCTCCTGGTTCGTCATTGGCGACGCGGACAAAGTCATACCGCCCGACATCCTGCTCAAGTTTGCGACCCGCGCGAAATCACAGGTCTATCACGCACCCGGCGGCAACCACCCAAGCATGATCGGGCATCCAGAGGTAACGGTGGCCGCGATCCTCGATGCCGCGAGCGCCGTCTCAAAATAAGCGAAAGAATGAAATCCGACGACACGGGTTAGGATCTGGCGAAATTTGGCTGCCGCTAGAATTAGCTTCAGCGTCGCCTAAACCTTTCGCCGCCCCGCCTTCGCCGGCGCCTGGTCGAGCTCGGGGTAGTGGCGGAAAATTCCCGATTCATTGAAGGGAATACGGCGATCGGAGGCGAGATAGGCGGCGACGTTCGGTTCGGCCGCGACCTTGGCCGCAAGCGCGGCGAGGGCCGGATAAAGCTGGTCCGCGCCGGCGAAAGCGCGCGGGAAGGCGTAGCCGAGCCCGGCCCAGAGCTGGAACAGCGACAGGTCGACGGTGGTCAGCGCGTCGCCGACGGCATGCGCTTTTCCCGCGGGGTTGCCGGCAATCACGCGCTCGAAATAGCCGAGATATTTCGGGACGCGATGGGCGAGGAAGGCGGCGGCGCGCGCCTTGGCCTCCTTCTTCTGGTCCTCGAAATAAAGGTCGGTCGAGATCGGATGATGGGTGTCGTGAACCTCGAAGATGAAATCGGTGAGGGTGAGCTGCAGTCCGTGGGCGAATGCGCGCGAGGCCTCGTCGGCGGGCGCGAGCTTGAGCCGAGGCCCGAGGTAGAGGAGGATGTTGGCCACATGCGAGACGAGCATGTCGCCGTCGCGCAGGAACGGCGGCGCGAATGGCGTGAACGGCGCGGCCCGCCCATCGAGCATCGCGGTCAGAGCGGAGACGCCGCGTCCCGGTCCGCGTTCGCGCGCGACGTCCACATATTGCGCCCCCGCCGCCTCGAGCGCCAGCCGGACGAACTCGCCCCGCCCCTGGATGCTTGGCCAATAGAAGAGCTCATACGCCATCCCGTCTCTCCTCGACTTTGCGGCTCACATCTCAGCGCCGCATGCGGTCGGCGGCTTTGACGAAGCGGCGCGCATGGTCGATGAGTTCGCCGTCGGTCGGGTGGTCCGCTTTCTCCACCCCCTCAACATGCGACCGGATCGCCGGATGCTTCTGGCTAAGAAATTTGGCGAAAAAATCCTTCTCCTGCGCCGGGCCGACGATGAGGATGGCGCCCGCGTCCGCGATCGCCTTGGCGACCTCCTCGAAGAACGGCTTGTTCTCCTCGATCCGGTGACCCGTGACTTTCTCGCGGGCATGAAGGTCACGAACCACATGGTCGCGGACAACCGTCTTGTCGGCGTCATCGACGTTGAAGTGGAAGATCCGCGCCTGTTTGTGGTCGATCCAGACGACCGCGTGAAAATGTTGGGCCATGGCGACCTCCGTCGTGATCGTCGAACGAACCTCGACGCCACAGCCTATCGCGCCCACGTCACCTGCGCTATGACCCGCTCCATGCGGAAAAATGGCGATGGCCTCGGCGCCGTCGCGGCGGCCGAGCCGGACAAGGCCGCCGTCCACGAGATCGGCGATGATGAATCGGGCATGCGGCTCGACCGCTGGCTCCATCGCCGGTTCCCCGATCTGCCCCAGTCGCACCTGATGAAGATCGTGCGCAAAGGCGAGGTGCGAATCTCGGGCCGCCGGGCGGACATCTCGACCCGGCTCGTGGCGGGCGAGAATGTCCGGGTGCCTCCGTTGCGGCTTGGTACGGGGCGGGCGCCAGCGATCAGGCGCGCCAGTCCCGGCGACCGCGAGGCGATCCGGGAGATGACGCTGTTCGAGGATCGCGACGTGATCGTGCTCAACAAGCCCTTTGGCCTCGCGGTCCAGGGCGGCTCGGGAACGAAGCACCACATCGACGGGATGCTGGAGTCGCTCGCCGACAAGAACGGGGAGCGCCCCGTTCTCGTCCATCGGCTGGATCGCGACACTTCCGGCGTGCTCTTGATCGCCAAGTCGCGAAAGATCGCGGCCGAGCTCGGCGCGACCTTCCGCTCGCGCGGCGCGCGCAAGATCTACTGGGCGCTGGTCGAAGGCGTGCCGAAGCCGGCGCAGGGGCGCATCTCGATGTTTCTCGCCAAAGGCGAGGGCATGGGCGACGCGCGCGGGCAGGGCAGGGCGGATCTCGAGCGGATGCGGGTCGTGAAGCACGGCGACCCCGACGCGCAACATTCGGTGACCCTCTACGCGGTCGTCGACAAGGTCGCGCCGCGGCTCGCGTGGCTTTCGATGCGCCCGGTCACTGGCCGTACTCATCAACTGCGCGCCCATTGCGAGGAGATCGGCCATCCGATCATCGGCGACCCGAAATACAATCGAAAGGCCGCCAACGATCCCGCGCGTCATGATCCCCTGCGCGCCGTCCCGTCTGGGCTCGAACCGAAGCTGCATCTTCTCGCGCGCCGCCTGATCCTGCCCCATCCGCGCGGCGGAATCATCGACGTAACCGCGCCGCTGCCGGAGCACATGAGGCATAGCTTCGCCATGTTCGGCTTCGACGTGAGCGAGCGCGATCCGATCGAGGATGCGCCCGATGGGTGAGGCGCCGCGCGACCCGATGCGCGCCGCCCAGGCGAACATGCGCCAGCCAGTGGTCAAGCGCTTCTACGGCGGCGTCGACGTCCGCGAGGCGCAGGGCGGCCTGCACGCGCTGACGCTCGACGGGCGCGGCGCGCGCACGCCCGGCCGCAACCCGCTTGCGGCGAAGAGCCGGGCCCTCATGCTTAAGGTCGCGGCCGAATGGGACCGGCAGCGCGAGACGATTGAGCCGGCCGACATGCCGCTGACCCGGCTCGTCAACTCGGCGATCGACGGAGTTTCGCGCACGATGGCTGAGACGCGGGCCGACATCACCCGCTATGCCGGCTCCGACCTCCTCTGCTACCGCGCCGAGGAGCCGGAAGAGCTGGCCGAACGCCAGCGGCTCGCCTTCGATCCCGTCCTCGCCTGGGCAGCGAAGGCGCTCGGCGCGCGCTTCAATCTCGGCGCCGGGGTCATGCATGTCGCGCAGCCGGCGGAGGCGATCGAGGCGGTGCGCCGCGCGATCGCGGATTTCGATGATCCGGTCGCGCTCGCGGCGCTCAGCGCGATGACGACGCTCTCCGGTTCGGCGCTGCTTGCGCTTGCGGTGGCGCGCGGGCGGCTCTCGCCCGAGGAGGCGTGGCGGGCGGCGCATGTCGACGAGGACTTCGAGATCGAGCGGTGGGGCGCCGACGCGGAGGCGAGCGCGCGGCGCGCGGCGCGCTGGCGGGAGTTCGAGGCGGCTGCCTTGGCGGCGAGGCTCTTGCGCCGGTTCTGACCGATGTTCGCGGGCGATCGCCGTCATGCTCGGTAAAGGGCGTCGTCACGTCCGGAAAGCGAACCGGTGCTGCCAGCCATGGGTCTCCCCAAAACGCGCGATCCGCTCATCGTAAGTGACCAATGGACAATCAAGTTCAATCGCCGTCGCGATCAGAAGCCGGTCTGCGGGATCCCGGTGCTCGAGATGATGCAGTTGATAGCTGCGGCTGGCGGCGCGATAGCTGAGCGGCGCGGGCTCGACGCCGGGATGCCGAAGGAATCGCTCTATCCAGGCCTCGACGGGAAGATCAAGATCGATCCGTCCGGTGTCGACCAAGAGCGCGATCTCCCAGGCGGTGACGGCGCTGAGGAAGATCGTGCCGCCGTCGCGCCAGCAGCCGTCGACAAGGCCGCGCGTCGACGGCCGCAGCCGGTCGTCTCCGCTGTCGAGCCATAGCGCGATATGGGTGTCGAGCAGAAGGCGATCCGTCATCGGTCGACTTCGCGGCCAGTCTCTGCGTCGGGCTCGACGTCGAGGGCCGGCGCGGTGAGATCGACGCCTTCCCTGACTCGCACCGAGCCTTTGTTCGTCCCGAAGAGCGAGCCCGCGCGCGCGTCCGCGTCGAGCAGACGCCGCATGGCCAGAGCGACGGCTTCGGTCTTATTGCCGTGAGTCAGCTTCCTGGCTGCTTCTTCGATCAGCGCCACGACCTCCGGGCGATTTATGGTGACTACGTTGGCCATTGCGCCTCATATCATTATGCATGTACTGATGCAATGATATAGGACGCTTCCCCGTGGTATTAGGGTTGCGTGTCCGGGGCATCCAACGCCGCGTTCGGCCGCGTCGAGAAGGCGATGTAGCGAGCGATCGACCAGACACATCCTCCTCGTCTGCAGCGCCGGTCCGACTATGGCCGTTGGCGGAGGCAGATGAGCAGACCTCCCAAACGTTACGCAGCGCTTAGGTCGCCGCGCGTCCCTTCGGAAGCTCTCTCGCTGGAAGTTCGAAGCCGATGAGACTCATCCTCGCTCCTCCCGACGCCCGCCGCGTCAGTCGTTAACGGCAGCGCCGCGTGGAAGTCGTACCATGAGCCCCATGAGTCTCTGAGCCTATTCAAGCCGGGTGTTCGTCGCCACAAGCCGAAGCCCTTGCTTTGACCCTGGACCGCAGCGTTGCGGGCGATCGCCTTGCTGTAGCTGAGCCAAGGCCCCGGCGTTTCTTCGCCGAAAAGCCCGGTAGCGTCGAATTCGAATTTATGGTCTACGTACATGCCTTCCCGCGCTGGCCGTGGCGGCTGTTCGTGCATAACCGCCTTCTGATCGACGATTTTGAATCGCGTGTATCCCAATGCCTTGAGTAGCGCCAATTCCTTGAGTTGGTCCGGCAGAAACGGCTGTCGCTCGATGGAAATGAAGTTTGGCCGATCCTCCTATTATCAAGTCCTCGAGGCAGAGGACGTCGGCGCCTTCGATGTCGATCTTCAGATAATATGGGACGCCGAATTGATCGGTAAGCCATGAAAACGGGATCGACGGCACAACGATTTCTGTCCAATTCGGAGAGACCTTGGCGCTCGAGCGTTCCTTATATCTGGGATTGTATTCGGTAGTTCCCCAAATGCTGCGTTCAGTGTTTAGGAAAAATTTCACCTTGCCGAAACGCTCTCCAACCGCTTTCTCGACGAGAACGTAACGCCCCTCGGCGATCTCGCGGCTGAAGCGCAACTTCAAGCCATCGCATAGCGTCGGATTCGCTTCGACCGCGACGACGGTGAACCCCTTCTTCAAATAGAAGTCAGAGTCCTGGCCATTGTGAGAACCGAGATCGTAGATAAGGTTGGCGACGTTTCCCATGAACCCGCAAACTCGCGGAACCGGCATAGGTTCCGCGAGTTTGCTCACCGGCGGCTGAGAGCGCGCAGCGCCGATCGCGCATGCTACCGAAACACGCAAAGCCAGTCGTGTAATCCGCCTTCTGCCTGATTTTACAACCGGGTCTTTGAGCGCCTGTTTCAGCTAGCCGCCCGCCATGTTAAGGCCACTTCCCCTCGCCGATTTGGCGCGAAGCAGGCACACTAATGAAAGACATCCTCGCTCGCCTTGACGCCCGCCGCGACCGCGCCCGATTGGGCGGCGGCCAGCAGCGCATCTCGGCCCAGCACGCCAAGGGCAAACTCACCGCGCGCGAGCGCATCGAGCTTCTGCTCGATCACGATTCGTTCGAGGAGTTCGACATGTTCGTCCAGCACCGCTGCGACGATTTCGGCATGGAGAAGACGAAAATCCCAGGCGACGGCGTGGTCACCGGCTGGGGCACGGTCAACGGCCGCACGGTTTATGTGTTCGCCAAGGATTTCACCGTGTTCGGCGGCTCGCTGAGCGAGACCCACGCCCAGAAGATCACCAAGATCCAGGACATGGCGGTCAAGAACCGCGCGCCGATCGTCGGCCTGTTCGACGCCGGCGGCGCCCGCATCCAGGAGGGCGTCGCGGCGCTCGGCGGCTACGGCGAAGTGTTTCAGCGCAACGTGCTCGCCTCTGGCGTCATTCCGCAGATCTCGGTCATCATGGGGCCGTGCGCCGGCGGCGATGTCTATTCGCCGGCGATGACCGACTTCATCTTCATGGTGCGCGACACGAGCTATATGTTCGTGACCGGTCCCGACGTCGTGAAGACGGTGACCAACGAGAGCGTCACCGCCGAGGAACTGGGCGGCGCGCAGGTCCACACGACGCGCTCCTCGATCGCCGACCGCGCCTACGACAACGACGTCGAGGCGTTATTGCAGATGCGCCGGCTGATCGATTTCCTGCCGGCTTCCAATCTGGAGCGGCCGCCCGAACTGCCGAGCTTCGACGATCCCGACCGGATCGACATGTCGCTCGACACGCTGATCCCCGAGAATCCCAACAAGCCCTATGACATCAAGGAATTGATCATCAAGGTCGCCGACGAGGGCGATTTCTTCGAGATCCAGGAGGCGCACGCCAGGAACATCGTCACCGGCTTCGCCCGCATCGACGGGTCGACGGTCGGCGTCGTCGCCAATCAGCCCCTCGCGCTCGCCGGCGTCCTCGACAGCGACGCGTCGCGCAAGGCGGCGCGCTTCGTCCGCTTCTGCGACTGCTTCAATATCCCGATCGTCACCTTCGTCGATGTGCCCGGCTTTCTGCCCGGCACGGCGCAGGAATACGGCGGCCTGATCAAGCACGGCGCGAAGCTCCTGTTCGCCTATGCCGAGGCGACGGTCCCCAAGGTCACCGTGATCACCCGCAAGGCGTTCGGCGGCGCCTATGACGTCATGGCGTCCAAGCACTTGCGCGGCGACATCAACCTCGCCTGGCCGACAGCGCAGATCGCGGTGATGGGCGCGAAGGGGGCGGTCGAGATCATCTTCCGCTCCGACATCAACAATCCGGCCAGGATCGCCGAGCGGACCAAGGAATACGAGGACGCCTTCCTGTCGCCTTTCGTCGCCGCCGAGCGCGGCTATATCGACGAAGTCATCATGCCGCACGCGACGCGAAAGCGCCTGTCGCGGGTGCTGGCGATGCTGCGCAACAAAAAGCTCGAGAACCCGTGGAAGAAGCACGACAACATTCCGCTGTGAGGGAGTCCTCTCCGTAAGCAGCGGCGGATGCTCAGTCCTTGCGCCCGCTTCGCTTATGGCCGACCGCGCAGCGCTTCGTCGGCGCGGGCAAGCTTGTCGTCAAGCGTGACGAGCTCGACCCCGATCGCGCGGGCAAGCCAAAGATAGCTCGCGTCGTACAATGACAGTTTCGTAAGCTGCGCCAAATCGATCGCCCCCTCGAGATCGACAGCGTCCGGCGAAATTGAAAGATCGTCGAGCAATGAGAACGCGTCCAGCAGCGCCTGCTGCTCCCGGGGCGCGGCTCTAATCTTCTTCAGGCACGCGCTCGCCACTTCAAATCGGATCAGATTCGGCGCGCGTAGCGAAAACCCGCTCAGGCGCCGGGCCACCTCGTCGCGCGTTAGCTCGTTGAACAGCAAGGCGACAATGGCGGAAGCGTCGACGACTTTATCGGTCACGGTCTTCGCGGATCAACCGCGCCGCTTCGTTGCGGCGCCGGAGCGGGAGCTTACCGACCTTCGCCACTATTTCTTCGATCGACAACCTGCGCGGCTGAACGTTGATCGCCGCGTCGATCAACGCGCGCAACTCTCCCTGCAGCGAACGATGATTGGCTTTGGCGCGCTCGCGGAGGAGCGCTACCTGCTCCTCGGGCACACCTTTGATCGAAAGATTCATACAAAATCGCTCCAAAATAGCTCCATAACGAAGCATAAATGGAGCTGGATGGCAACCTGAGCGGCGCACCCACACCGCGCTCCGGCTACGGGCGCCCGCAGTCCTTCGCCGCCGACCCTGCGAGCGAGCGACCGGACTTTCCGTTCAGGATTTCTTGCCCGGCGGATTGAGAGCCTGACCCGTCGCGCCTTGCGACTTCTTGTATTCGGACACCGAACTCTTTGGTTTGTCCGATTTTGGTTTCTTGGCTTCTTTGCTGCCTCTCAGCTGGCCCTTCGCCATCGACTCCTCCTTTGCGCAGCCCCGTCAGGGGTCCGGGCGCCGATTGTGACACACTCGGGGGCGGCCTGCCACAGACGCCGCGCCCCCAACGACGCCAGCGCCAGTGAGCGGCAAACCCGCCGCTGGCTCCCGCGCGAGCCGCCAGAGGAAGTCGGCGGGCTAAGGCGCCCTCAGCCCTCGCGGCGCCAGTGCCGCCATTGGCCGCGGCCCATCGATCCTCGGAAAAGGACGGCGAAGCGGCGCTTCTGGCCGTCGTCGAGACTGTCGTAGAGAGGCTTGGCCGCGGCTGCGAGTTTCTGCAGATCGGCGGCGCGGGCGGTCAACCGTTCCGAGGCGCGGGTGAGGCGATCGATCGGGCTCATGTCGCTCGCCTCGGCGCTATTGTCCTCGCGTCTCTCCCTCCACGCGGCCATCCGGGCGGCGCGCTCCTTGGCCAGATCGCGCATTGCGGCTTCGAGCGGCGCCCAGTTCTTCTCCTGGTCGGCGTTCAACTGGAGACCGGCCTTGAGTGCGGCGATCCGCGCGTCGAGGAAGGCGGCGCGGTCCTCCGCGCTGAAACGACTCTGCTGCTGCGCAAAATCGTCAGCCGCGGCAAAGGTCCCGCCGGCGAGCGGCGCAAAAGCGAGAACGGCCGCCACGGCGACCGCGGAAAGCGCGGTTTTCATGAACGAATCTCCTCATCGTGCGTTCCAAAAGCGAAACCAACGCTAAATCGCGGCGAGGCGGCAGTCCAATGAAAAGCCCGTGAACCCAAGGGCCATTCTTTACTCATTCGTAAACGAGGCCTTCATCTTCGCGTTACCATGCCGCTTTGCTGAAGCTTAACTGTGCCGCGACGCTTTTCATTACGTTACGGCCGGATTTACCTGCCGGAAAATATTGGAGCGCAGGTTGCCTCCAACGTCAGAGCCGGGCCCGCGCGAGCCGCCGGATCGAGTGCAGAGCAGGTGCGTTGGATGGGTTTCGCAATCGACAGGAGTCGCACGATCATCAGCGCGATGATCCTCGGCCGTCGGGTGACCGCGCAGGACGTCGCCTGGCTGAGGCGGGAAGTGTTCGCCGGCGGCGTCGTGACGCGGGAAGAGGCCGACGAATTGTTCGCCGTCGCGCGGGCGGGCATGGACAATGCGCCGGAATGGAGAAAATTCTTCGTCGAGATGATCGCCCGGCATGTCATCAGGCAGTCCGAGCCTGCGGGCGTAGTCAGCGAAGAGCGGGCCTCCTGGCTTTTGACCCGTGTCGATGAATGCAGGTCGCTCGAAGCCTTGGCCGCGCTCGCGACCGTCTTATCCGAAGCGCGCAGTGTGCCGCAGTGGTTCCTCGATGCGGGCAGGGCGCGCGCATCGGGCGGCTGGCCGGGCGCCGGCGGAGCGGCGCCTGCCGCGACGACCGGATAGCCTTGCGGCCCACGGTCACTCCTATTATCGATTGACGGTCGGCCCGGCCCGGCGCGTGTCATGAGGCCGCCAGCGATCGAGGAGGGTCTCCCCCCAATGCCGAAACGTGCAGCCTCGCTCGTGGCCGTCCTCGCGCTCGGCGCGTTTTCTCCGCCAACCGCGGCAGAGGCGTTTGCATACCCGCCCGAACCAGTCGCCTGGACTGTCGCCCCAGGCTACTTTGGTTTCAGCGGATATCCATGGCCTGGGCCGCCATTCGCCTGGCCGATCCTTGCGCCGGCTATTGGCTGCTACATCTCGCGCACGCGCCTCAGGCTGAAGGGCGCCGGGCGGGAGATCGAAGTCTGTTATTGAACGCGCGCGCGGCCCCCGCTCGTCGATCCATTTGTCAGTGTCAGGGCCCCCCGACGGGCGTTTACGCGCCCGCGGCCTTCCAATAGAACGCCCGAGCGGAAAGCCTGTGCTTTCCGCCGATTGGGGCGCCGATGTTCAAGATAATCCTCATCGCCAACCGCGGCGAGATCGCCTGCCGGATCATCAAGACGGCGCGACGCATGGGGATCAAGACCGTCGCCGTCTATTCGGAAGCCGACAAGGATGCGCTCCATGTCGAAATGGCCGATGAGGCGGTCGCCATCGGGCCGCCTCCGGCGGCTCAATCCTATCTCGTGATCGACAAGATCGTCGGCGCCTGCAAGGCGACCGGCGCCGAAGCGGTCCATCCGGGCTATGGGTTTCTCTCCGAACGCGCGGCGTTCGCCCAAGCGCTGGCCGCGGCGAAGATCGTGTTCATCGGCCCCAACATCAGGGCCATCGAGGCGATGGGCGACAAGATCGAATCGAAGAAATTCGCCAACGCGGCCAAGGTCTCGACCGTGCCGGGCTATCTCGGCGCGATCGAATCGCCGGAGCGGGCGGCCGAGATCGCCGACGAGATCGGCTATCCGGTGATGATCAAGTCCTCGGCCGGCGGCGGCGGCAAGGGCATGCGGATCGCCCATTCCCGCGCCGAGGTGGCGGAGGGTTTCGCCCGGGCGCGATCGGAAGCGAAATCCTCGTTCGGCGACGACCGGGTGTTCGTGGAGAAATTCATCGTCAACCCGCGCCATGTCGAGATCCAGGTGCTGGGCGACAAGCATGGCCACGTCATCTATCTCGGCGAGCGCGAATGCTCGATCCAGCGCCGCAACCAGAAAGTGATCGAGGAAGCGCCCTCGCCGTTGCTGGACCCTGATACGCGCAAGAGGATGGGCGAGCAGGCGGTCGCGCTCGCCAAAGCCGTCGACTACGATTCCGCCGGCACCGTGGAGTTCGTCGCCGGCCAGGACCGAAGCTTTTATTTCCTCGAAATGAACACCCGCCTGCAGGTCGAGCATCCGGTGACCGAGCTCGTCACCGGCGTCGATCTGGTCGAGGAGATGATCCGAAGCGCCGCCGGCGAGCCGTTGCGCCTGAAGCAGGCCGACGTCAAACTCAAGGGCTGGGCGGTCGAGAGCCGCGTCTACGCCGAGGATCCGACGCGCGGTTTCCTGCCTTCGACCGGACGCCTGACGAAATACCGGCCGCCGCCCGAAGGGACAAAGGATGGCGTCACCGTTCGCAACGACACCGGCGTCTATGAGGGTGGCGAAATCTCGATCCACTACGATCCGATGATCGCCAAGCTGGTCACCCACGCGCCCGACCGGCTCGCCGCGATCGACGCCCAGGCGACCGCGCTCGACGCCTTCGTCATCGACGGCATCCGCCACAATATTCCGTTTCTGTCGGCGCTGATGCAGCATCCGCGTTGGCGCGAAGGACGGCTTTCGACCGGCTTCATCGCCGAGGAATTCCCCGACGGTTTCCATCCGCTGGTCGCGAAGGGCGAGACCGAGCTCAGGCTGGCGGTGGCCGCTGCGCATATCGACCACACGCTCAACGCGCGAAAGCGGCGCATTTCCGGTCAGTTGCGGGAGCCCGAGCAGATGCGCTTCGAGCTCAAGCGGGTCGTTGCGATGGGCATGAGCCGGATCGAGCTCGAAATCGACCTCAAGAAGAGCAGCGTCGAGGTCGTGCTTGGGGACGGCCGCAGAATTGCCGTTCACTCGGATTGGAAGCCGGGCGATCCGCTGTGGCGCGGAACCGTCGACGGCGTCGAGATCGCCGTGCAGGTGCGCGCCATCCTCAACGGCTACGCGCTCTCCCATGCCGGGGTTGGGGTCGACGCGCGGGTCTATACCCGTCGTGAAGCCGCGCTCGCCGCGTTGATGATCGAGCGCAAGGGCGTCGACGGCTCGCGCTTCCTGCTCTGCCCGATGCCGGGTCTCGTCAAGGCGATCGCGGTCAAGGTCGGACAGGAGGTGAAGACCGGCGAGCAGCTCTGCATCGTCGAAGCGATGAAGATGGAGAATGTGCTGAACGCCGAACGCGACGCGACGGTCAAGGCGATCCTCGCCAAGGAAGGCGATTCGCTCGCGGTCGACGCGGTGATCATGGAGTTCGCATGAGCGAAAGGCGCGCCGATCGCCGCCTCGTTTCGTCCGGCTCGCTGTTCGAGCGGACTTACGGTTATTCGCGCGCGCTTGTTCGCGGCGACGAGGTGCTCATCGCCGGCACGACGGGATACGACTACGCGAAGATGACGATTCCCGACGACGTCGCCGAGCAGACCCGCAACATCTACGCAACCCTCGCTGAAGTGATGAAGGAAGCCGGCGGCGAGCTTGCCGATATCGTGCGATTGCGCACCTTCGTCACCGACGCCGACCTACTGCGAGCCGGTGCTGAAGGTGCAGGGCGAAGTCTTCGGCGCGATCCGTCCGGCGGCGACGATCGTGGTCGTCTCGGCGCTCCTCAAGCCCGAAATGAAGGTCGAGATCGAGGCGGAGGCGCGGCTCGGCCGCCGCGAATGATCGAGCTCCTCAGGCGGCCGGCTTCTTGACCCACAGAAGGCACCAGCCGGTCGGGGAGATGTCGCCGTCGACCATCTTGCAGGAATTGGGGGCGACGAACTGGACGCACCCGTCGCATTGCTTGCCGTCCTTCGGATCGGCCTGATATTTGACCGCGGCCATCGCCAGTTTGGCCTGCGCTTCGCCGCTCAGCGCGACAAGCGGCGCAGCCCCCGCGGCGGCAAACAGGACAGCGCGACGGCTGACGCCGGAACTGTGGCAAACCTTGCTCACCGAGCGCCTCCTGCGCCAAAAGGACCAAGTCACGAAGCGGCCTGGCCCATTGGACGCGAGTCGCTCGACTGATTTAGAATGTTTCCAAATTGGCCGGCGGTCAACCGCGAGCGCGCTTCCAGGCTCTCGATCTCGCCGAGATTGCCCGTGACGTGGCCGATGCGTTCCGCCCGACCGCCGAAGAGCAGGGCCGGGCTCTGGTCATGCGGCTCGACGAGCCCCTGCCGCTACAGGGCGACCGGGAACTCCTTACCCAGATGATCGCCAATTGCCTCGACAACGCACTCACCCATACGCCTCCCGGCGTTGGCATCGAGATCGAAGGAACACTTGGGTCGGCCGGACTGAAATTGACCGTCGCCGATCACGGACCCGGCGTCCCTCGGGAAGATCTGGCGAAACTTCTCGAGCCGTTCTTTCGCGGCGACGCGTCCAGATCTTCCCCGGGAAGCGGCCTTGGGCTCAGTCTCGTCGCCGCGGTTGCCGAACTGCACGGTCTTGCCTGTTCGGTCTCCGACAACAATCCGGGTCTGAGGATTGTGTTTCAGGAGGACTCCCGGACGGATTGAGGGTCAGCCGATCTCCCTGGTCCGGGCGCACGCCTGACGCCGGTCGCATCACTCGAGCAAGCGGGCGGTTCCGGGACCCTTACGAAATTGTATAGCGGCGGCCTCTTTTTCGTCCCGCCACGGCAGTTTCCTCCGCGCTATCAATACTCCCATGGGTATTACGACCCAATAGATAAGTGCAATGAGGCTCTGCAATAGTAATGAGACATCTCGACCTCACGGGAAAGTGATAGAGCGGCCAGGAAATAAAGGAGTGCACGCGCCTGTTGTCCGGGATCATCCGTTTCATCGTCGGATCGACCCAAGGATACGTCGATAAGACGAAAGCCGACTACCACAACGCGTGAGTGAGACACGTTCCAAGCGCTCACCCTCGAAAGGAAGCAAATGGCGGACAAACCCCGAGTCGCGGACGATCGTCAGGGCGTTCCGGCAGAGCCGGCAATCTACTTGGTGTCCAGCCGGGCTGGAACGGCGGATGATTACGATGCAGCAGGGCGCGCCGCGCTCGCCCTGTACGAGGATGGCCCAGACGCAGCTTTGCCCGATAGGATCGTTGTCGAGAGAGTGCAGATTGGCTCACTGCAGAGAGTGGCGCTCAGGCAACCGCTGCCAGCGGGCAACCGGAGCGAGTGACCCTTGCTTCGCCGCTTGCGCCAGCCGCGTCGCCGAGCGATATTTCGGCGTGAAGCACAGGGAGGTGGGCGAAAATGCAATTCGCCAAGCTGCGGCTCGCGCTCCCCCTGATCGTTTGCGGATTGGCGGCGAGTGACGCTGCTGAGGTTCAAGAGACCGGGGCCCAGGGCATTTTTTATGGCCGCGGGCTCGTCAAGGCGGTCGAGCCCCGGACCGGTTGGGTAACGCTCGCCCATAACGACATCATGGGCTGCATGCCGGCGATGGAAATGATGTTCCGCGTTCAGACGCCCGACGTGAGCCGCGGCCTCAAGCCCGGCGATACAATCGACTTCACGCTCGACGGCGGCAATTACGTCGTCCTCGACGCGAGGCTTGTCTCGCGGGCTCAGTGAAGTCTCCGTCCCTAGCGAAAACTGGCGAGAATGCCGACGAAGTCGCGCCCCAGCGCGTTGGAGACGGCCTGGTGGCAGGCCATGCAACTCGACGGCGGGTCCTGCAGGTAACTCTCGATCGTCGTGTTGACCAGATTCTCCTTGGGCGCGTCCGCAGTCTGGTAGCTCTCGTGCGGCGCGTCCGGGGGGAGCGTCAGCCCGGGAAAGTAGACGCCGTTGTTTTGCGGGTCGTCTGGACGGGTCACGGTCGGCCATTGGACCGCGACCAGCATGTAATGCTCCCACACTGTTCCCTTGATCCCCGGCAGCGCCCAATAGGCGCGGTTCAACGCCATGGTCGAGGGATGGATCGGATGCCGGCGCACCACCTGCATCGGCGCCGGGTCGAGTTTGGGCGGATTATCCTGGCTGACGGGAAGCGTGGCCGGCGAGCCGAATGTCGGCCACAGGCCGAGGTCCGGTTTCGATGCGTCGAAGAAGGAATAGGGCGCGCCGGCGTCCTTGGCGTCCGGCTCGCGCGCTTCGCCTGTCCCGGTCGGCGGGACGTTGTCGACCTGCTCGAAGGTGCTCCACACCCCCTGCGGCCGGTATTTCGTCCTGATCACGACGTGCAGGCCGACCAGCGCGACGTCGCTTTTCGAACAGACCACGCGCCCGGCGGCGAGCGTCCGGGCGACGTCGACGACTTCGGCGTTCTCAACCACGTAATAGCGCGCCCGGATCGCCGGCGTGTCGGCTGCGGTGAGAATGCGCCACGCCGCCTTGACGGCGATCGAACCAGCGGGAAGACGCGCCGGATGGGCCTCGTCCGGCAAGCTTTCGCCCCGGCTCCAGCCGCTCGCCGCGAGCGCCGAATATTCGGGCTCGTTGAGCCGCACCTCATAGCGGGTATAGGTGCGGTTCTGCGCCACCAGGGGATTGGCGGCGACGCCGGGAAGAAAGGCGGATTGGTTGAAATCCAGGAACGGCTCGAACGACGCGAGCGTCTTGGCCCGGCCGTCGACCCCAGGCCCGCAGGGGTTGCGCGCTTCGTAAGTCGCCCAGGGCTCGGGCGCGGTCGGGCGCCCGTCCTGCCCGACCTGGAACAGCTCGTAACGCGCCTTGAAGGTCTCCCACACGCGCGGGCCGGGATCGCCAAGCGCCTTCGCGCGATCAGGGACGCCGCGCTGAGCGGGGTCGGCGAGCGAGGGCCAGTTGAGCGCGACAAATGCCCGCCAGGCGAAATCGTCGAAGGCCGGAAACGGGTCGGCCCCGGTCGACGCGACGTCCTCTATGCGATCGGCCGAAACGAGTGGCGCGACATCCTCGGCGGCGGCCTGGCCGGCGGAGAGAAGCGCGACCATCGCCGTGAGCATGAGCTTCGCTGTCGCCGCCCGCATCCGGGGGGATAGGCGCGGCGCCCGGCGCTCCGCCCCAAGGCGCGTCGCGTTCAAATCATCATGCCCCATCGTCATCTGGCTGGCCGCCAATGTTCGTCCGTCCAAAGGTTAGTCCATTCTGCAACGAACGCTCACCGCCCTCATGCCTCGAGGAGCGCCGAAGGCCCGTCGGATCACAGTCCGGGGGCTCGAAGGATGCTCTAGGGGCTGCGCGGGCTTTGTGCGCACTGGAGCGTCCTTCGAGGCCCCTCCGGGGCGCCTCAGGACGAGGGGGCTTCAGAGGCGCCAATCGTCGCCCTTAACGCGCCTGGCGTTCTCTTTATTCGCCGCGCCCGCTTCGATGGCCTCCGTGAACCATCAAGTCGCCAAAGCCAGCGCGCTCGCTTTCGCCTTCCCCATATGATAGTCCGGCCGAAATTCGCCAAACGCCCGCGGCGCCCCGACGGGTCGCGCAAGCGTCGGTACGAGCGTCAAGCATGAGCGACATCTTTCACGAGGTTGACGAGGAAGTCCGGCGCGACAAGGCGGCGGAATTCTGGAAGAAACACCAAAACCTGATCCTGGCCGGGGCGGCGCTGATCGTGCTCGCCGCGGCCGGATTTCGCTATTGGCAATATGAGCGCGAACGGAACCAGCAGGCGGCTGGCGACCAGTTCCAGCAGGCGCTTGCGGCGCTCGAGGGCGGCAAGCTCGATGAGGCGAAGGCCGGCTTCGACAAAATCGCGGCCGAAGGCCCAAGCGGCTATCGGGCGCTGGCGCAGATGGCCGCGGCCGGCGCTAAGGCGCAGGGCGACCCGCAGGGCGCAGCCGCCGCCTTCGACGCGGTCTCAGGCGATGCGGCGATCGATCCGCTCTTCCGCGACGCCGCCCGCCTGCGCGCCGGTCTGCTCAGGGTCGACATTCCCGGCGAAGAGCAGAAAGGCGAGGCGGCGCTGACCGCGCTTTCGGGCGGGGACGGACCCTTCCGGCGCCTCGCGCAGCTCGATCTCGCGGCGCAGGCGCTGACGCGCAACGACTATGACGACGCCGCCAAGCAGCTCGACCTTGTCCTCGGCGACCCCGAGGTCTCTCCGGACGAGCGGCAAATGGCGAGCCGCTGGCTCGGACTCGTGGCTTCCAATCGATCGGCCGTGGCGAAGTGAACTCGAGGCCGGTTCTCCCCGGCCGAACTGACTGAATCCCCATGAGCGCCAAGGTTGCGATCATCGGCCGCCCGAACGTCGGCAAATCAACGCTGTTCAACCGGCTCGTCGGCCGCAAGCTGGCGCTGGTCGACGACGAGCCCGGCGTTACCCGCGACCGCCGCGAGGGCGACGCGCGGCTTGCCGATCTCGCCTTTACCATCGTCGACACGGCCGGGCTCGAGGAGAGCGATCCCGACACCCTCGCCGGGCGGATGCGCGCGCAGACGGAAACAGCCCTCATCGACTGCGACGTGATCCTGTTCGTCGTCGATGCGCGCGCGGGCCTTACCGCCAGCGACCGGCATTTCGCTCAAGCCGTGCGCCGCGTCGGCAAGCCGATCATCGTGGTCGCCAACAAGGCCGAAGGGCACGCCGGGCGCGACGGCGTCTATGAAGCGTTCAGCCTCGGCCTCGGCGAGCCGATTGCGCTCTCCGCCGAGCATGGCGAGGGCTTGAGCGAACTCTATGACGCGCTGGTCGAAGTCCTGCCGCGCGCCGCGCGTCTCGACCCGGACGAAGAGGACGTCGCGGAGCCGCTCGTTCTTGGCGAAGAGGAGGACGGCAGCGAGCTCGACGTCACCAAGCCCCTGCGTATCGCCGTTTTGGGGCGGCCAAACGCCGGCAAATCGACGCTCATCAACCACATCCTCGGCCAGGATCGCCTGCTGACCGGCCCCGAGCCCGGCATCACCCGCGACAGCATCGGACTCGAGGCCGAGTGGCGCGATCGCAAGCTCAAGATCTTCGACACCGCTGGCTTGCGGCGGAAGTCGCGGGTGGTCGAGAAGGTAGAGAAGCTCGCCGTCGCCGACGCGCTGCGAGCGGTGCGTTTCGCCGAGGTCGTGGTGCTACTGCTCGACGCGACGATCCCGTTCGAGAAACAGGACCTGACGCTCGCCGATCTGGTCGAGCAGGAGGGCAGGGCGCTGGTCATCGGCCTCAACAAATGGGACCTGATCGACAACAAGAGCGACAAGGCGCGCGAATTGCGCGCCGACGCCGACCGCCTGCTGCCGCAATTGCGCGGAACCCGCGTCATTCCCGTTTCAGGCCTGACCGGCGCGCATGTCGACAAGCTCATGGAGGCGATCGTCGCCACCGACGCGATCTGGAATACGCGCATCTCGACCGGGCGGCTCAACCGCTGGCTCGCGCCGGTGGTCGACACGACGCCCCCGCCCGCCGTCTCGGGGCGGCGGGTCAAGATCCGCTATATGACCCAACCCAAGGCGCGTCCGCCGTTCTTCGTCCTGTTCGGCAATGCCGTCGCCAGCATTCCCGAGAGCTACAAGCGCTACCTCGTCAACGGCCTGCGCGAAACCTTCGGCCTTTTCGGCGTGCCGATCCGCCTCTCGCTGCGCTCGGGCGGCGAGAACCCGTACGCCAAGAAAAAGCGGCGCAATTCCTGATAGCGCGGCGGCTTCAAGGGTTGAATGAGCCAGCGTTACCCGCGCTTGGCTGCGGATTCGCTTTCGCGGCGTCTTCCCCGTCCGGCGAGGATGGAACTCTGGCGAGGACGAGAAATAGGTCGGCCTGCCTTTCAACCCTGACCTTCTTCAGGATAGAGTGCAACTGGCTGCGGAGCGTCGCTTTCGATGCGCCGGACTCCGCCGCGATGGCGCCCAGCGCCTGGCCCGACATGAGTTGGATCGCGAGCCGTGACTCCGCGAAGGACAGTCCGAAATAGGCCGAGAGGTCGTCGGCCTTGGGGCACCGCGCCTCAGGATCCACGACGATGATGAGGGCCATTGGATCCGAGTAGAAGCCGAGCTCGACGCCGAGGGGCGAGATGGCGAGAAGGTAGTCGTGTTTGCCGCCCTGCCGGCCGATGAGGATGCGGCTGCTCGTCGCCGCCGGTTCAGGTTTTGTCGCCGATGCAATCGCGCCTGCAAGTTTGGCGGTCTCGAATACGCGCGCCGCGGCGAGCGCGCCATGCTGGAAAATGAGGCCGTCGCCCCGCCGAACGACCCGCTCGGCCAATCCGTTCATCTCGATGACAGAGCCATAGGCGTCGACGATGATGACGCCGGTCGAGACCTGGTCAAACGCGCGCGCCACGACGGCGGATTTCCATCCGAGTTCCCGCAGCCGGAGTTGAACCTCGGCGGCTCTGCGAAGAGGCTCCAACAGTCGATTCAGACGTTTGAGACGCGATATGGGAAGCGGCTTTTCGCCAATTCCCTCGTGAATGCCGAATACGACTCTGTGCGATCCGGTATTGCTGATCTGTGCGGCGACGATATCCTTCACTCCGCTTTTCAGCACGAAGTCGGTGTACCATTCATTCCGGTGTAATTCTGGCGCCGGCAATTGTTCGGAGAGCCTTATCCACACCCCCTCATGATTTCGTGAGGAGCTCGACGAAAGGATCTTTGGCTGCATAGCGAGTGATGTAGTCCGACGTGAATTGGGCGCTCGGGCCCAGGAAGTTGGCCCAGTCGACCCGGCCAGTACGCGCATTTCGGACGATATACGCAGCTCCGACGGCGCCCAAAGCCTCGGTGACCGATCCCAGGACACTGGTCCACAACCGCGGGTCAAGCGCTGCGTCATGGATTCTCGGAATGATGCGCCCATGTGAGTCGGCAGGCATGTTTTTAGCGTTCAATTTACATCGGTCACGGCCGCGGTCGCGACGTCCACCAGCCCGATGTTTGAGAGCCCGCCATTAACCCAAAGTCCCACATCGGCATGGGCTAGGCTGACTGTGCTTAGGGCGACGATTGCGCCCCGGCGCCGGCGATTCCTCGCAACAAAGCTTTCTTCATGGCAACCCCTGAGATTGGGTAGCCGAGGATCAAAGACTAAGCGCCACGCCCGTTCAAATACAACTCCGCATTGTTGTGGAGGGTAAGAGGGAGGCAATCGTTGCCGCCGTCTGTCGAAGCAAAACGACCAGAGCATAGGCCCGCCGAACAGCTTCAGGCGTTTGTTATAGCCGCGAAGCTGCTGGCCGTTTCGGGAGATTTGGAAACTACTCACGCCGAGTGAGCGGAGGGCGAAGCACCTAGCGCACTTCGGCCTGCGCTCGCGGCGCTCAACAGCTCGGAGAGCGTTCGCGCACAGTAGAAGACTAAGATGAGGGCGCGGCGCCTCAAAGAGAACGCGAATGGCTAGACTTAAAGAGCTTCGTTGCCCCAAAACCCTGCGCGGCGCGATGCCAGGCGCCGGCGCCCAAGTCCCCTGCGGCAATCCATTCATTCATTCATTTGGATGAGCGAAATAGAATGACAAAGCGTCTCGGCGACCTATCCTAGGGGCAGGGGAGTTAAATCTATGAAATTTCATGCGCTCGCAGCAGTCGGCATAGCTGGGCTCGCACTCTGGCCCCACGGCGCTCAGGCCGCGGCGGTCAACCTGGGCACGGCGGCAGCGTTCGGCGTGCTCGGCGCCAGCACGGTGACCAACACTGGGTCCAGCGTCATAGGGGGAGATCTGGGGGTTTACTCGGGAACCTCGATCACCGGCTTTCCCCCAGGGAGTATCACCGGAACGGAATACGACGGTAACGCCGTCGCCATGGCGGCCCAAGCCGACGCACTGGTTGCGTACAATGTCGCCGCTGGGCTGGCGTCCAACCACGATTTGACCGGAATGGATCTCGGCGGCCTTACCCTCACGCCTGGCGTCTACACCTTCTCCTCGTCGGCGCAACTCACTGGAACCTTGACGCTGAACGGCGGGGGCGATCCGAACGCCGTCTTCGTCTTTCAGATTGGCAGCACGCTGACGAGCGCCAGCGCTGCCGACGTTGATCTTATCAACGGCGCCAGCGGAGCCAACGTCTTTTGGCAGGTCGGCACCTCCGCCACCCTTGGGACCACCACCGATTTCGTCGGCACGATTGACGCGGACATCAGCGTTACCCTCAACACTGGCGCAAACATCGCCTGCGGTAGAGCCATAGCCCTGACCGGCGCGGTAACAATGGATACCAACCACGTCGGCATCGGCGGTTGCTTCAGTCCCCCGGGCGGCAGCCCAGTCCCTGAGCCTTCGACCTGGGCGATGATGCTGCTCGGCTTCGCGGGCCTTGGCTTCGTCGGATATCGTCAGGCGACAAAGAGAAACGCCCTCGCGGCCTGAACGGGGACCCAGCCGGCCGGCGAAGCCCCGCCGTCGGCAGCGGCGGGGTCTTTGTTTGTCGACGCGACGTCCCCCCGGCCGTCGCCGGGCGGCGGGTGAAAATTCGCTAACATCACCCAGCCCAAGGCGCTCCGGCGTTCTTCGTCCTGTTCGGCCATGCCGTCGCCAGCATTCTCGAGAGCTATAAGCGCTACCTCGTCAACCACCTGCGCGAGACCTTCGACCTCAACGGCGTCCCGATCCGCCTCTCGCTGCGCTTCGGCGGCGACAACCCCTATGCGGAGAAGAAGCAACACAGGTCGTGACCTTTTGCCTTCCGTTCGCGCCGCCGCCCCCCTTGTGGGGGCGGGCGGGGGTGGGGGGTCGCACGACCGGTAGAACGGGTCGCTCCGCCACTTCACTTCTTGAACAGCCGCGGCGCGACCCCCTCCTTAACCCTCCCCCACAAGGGGGAAGACGCGCTGTCCGCCTTAGCCGATCCGCATCGACCGCTCGAACCTGGCTGAGACAGGCGCCCGCTGATTGCTCGCGCGGATCGAAGGAATGTATAGTCGCGTTGATCGATCTGCGAGAAGTTAAAAGAACAGGGAGGATCCGTCATGTCACGCTCGTCGCTATTGTCGATACTGGCCGTGGTCGTCCTGATCGCCTTCGGATTGTTCTTCTGGTCGACCGGCAATCAGACGCCGCCGCCCGCCCCGCAGGCGCCGGCTCCTGCCCCGCAGACCGCCACACCAACGCCGGCTCCTGCGCCGGCGCCTGCCCAGGCGCCTGCCCAGGCGACAGCCCCCGCGCCAGCGCCCGCGCCGCAGACCGCCGCGCAGGCCCCGGCTGCCGCGCTAGCGCCCGCCGCCGACTCGACAGCCCAGGCGACGGCCCCTGCGCCTGCGCCGGCTCCCGCGCCAGCGCCCGCCGCCCAGCCGCCTGCCGCCGAGCCGCAGACCGCCGCACAGGCCCCGGCTGCCGCGCCAGCGCAAGCCGCCGACACGACAGCCCAGCCGCCAGCTCCCACGCCAGCGCCCGCGGCCGACGCGACCGCTGCTGCTCCGGCCCCCGCGACAGCGCCCGCCGCCGACGCGACGGCGGCCCAACCGCCGGCATCCGACACAGTGGCGACGGCAGCCGCGCCCCCGTCCGAAGCCGATGAAGCGAAGGAAGCCGCCGATCTCGAATCTCAAGGCAATGAAAAGGCAAAGGGCGAACTCGCCTCGCTTGGCTCGGCGTTCGACGCCAAGGCCCTGACCGCGGCGCTCAACGATTCCGTCGTAACCTTCCCCTCAGGCGGGGCCGAAGTGCCCGCCAGAATGGCCGACCTGCTGCAGAACGCCGCCGACGATCTGAAAAAACTTCCGGCCGGCCACGTGCTGGAGATCGCCGGCTACACCGACAACACCGGCAATGCCGCCGACAACGTCACGCTGTCGCAGGCGCGCGGCGACGCCGTCCGCGACGCCTTCATCAAATACGGCGTCAGTCCGGACATGCTGGTTGCAAAGGGTTACGGCCAAGCCGATCCAATCGCCAGCAACGACACGCCGCAGGGACGTCTGCGCAACCGCCGCATTGAATATCACGTGCTGAAGACGCCGTGACCCGCCGACCGAATTCTCGAATTCGGGCGCTAGGCTAAACCGCCTCGGGGCGGCAGCGTGGGTCAGGTCAAAGGAAGTGAACCTCAACACCATGTCTCAGGTCTCGTTCTCATCGTCCGGCAGCTCCAAGGCGCCCAGTTTTCGCGAGGCGCGCGACCTGCTCTTGCACTTTCACGGCGACTATCACGGCGCGAGGTCGGCGTTCGTCTGGCCGCGGCCGGAGCGGTTCAACTGGGCGCTGGAATGGTTCGACGCCGAGCTCGCGGCGAGCAACCACGGCCGCAAGACCGCACTCAAGATTATTGGCGACGGCGTCGAGACGCGGACGTTCGCCGACCTTGCCCAAGAATCGTCGCAGCTCGCCAACGGCCTGCGCCGGCTCGGGGCGAAGCGCGGCGACCGGCTCCTGATGATGCTGGGGGTGGTTCCGGAACTCTGGGTTACGATGCTGGCGGCGATGAAGCTCGGGCTCGTGCTGATCCCGGCGATGCCGGCCCTCGGGCCCGTGGACGTCGCCGACCGGCTGGACCGCGGCAGGGCGAAGTTTCTGGTCGCCCACGGCGCAGATGCGGACAAGTTCGGAACGGCCGCGGATTCGGTCGAGCGGGTTGCGGTCGGCGAGGCGCCGCGCGGCTGGCGTCCTTACGACGCTCTTATCGGCGGCGCCGACCGCTTCGAGCCCGACGGTCCGACCGGGGCCGACGACCCGATGCTGCTCTATTTCACCTCCGGCACCACGGCGCGTTCGAAGCTCGTCGTCCATAGCCACGCGAGCTACCCGATCGGGCATCTGTCGACGATGTATGGACTGGGGCTCAAGCCCGGCGACGCCCATCTCAACATCTCCTCGCCGGGCTGGGCCAAGCACGCATGGTCCAGCGTCTTTGCGCCGTGGAACGCCGGCGCGACAATTATCGCCTTCGCCGGGCGGTTCGACCCGCTCGCGACCCTCGACGCGCTGATCGCGCATCAGGTCACGACGTTCTGCGCGCCCCCGACCGTCTGGCGGATGCTGATCCAGCACGACCTCAAGCAATGGAAAGTCGCCCTGCGAGAAGTCAACGCGGCCGGCGAGCCGGTGAACCCGGAGATCATCGAGCAGGTGCGGCGGGCCTGGGGCCTGACCTTGCGCGATTCGTACGGCCAGACCGAGACGACAATGATGATCGGCAACTCGCCCGGTGAGACCGTCGTCCCCGGCTCGATGGGACGGCCCTTACCCGGCTATCGCATTGCGCTCATCGACGCCGACGGGTTCGAGAGCGACAGCGGCGAGATCGCGATTCCGCTCCGACCGCGTCCGGTCGGCCTCATGCGCGGCTATCAGAGCGACAATGGCGACCTCATCCCGATCGAGGGCGAATATTACCGCACCGGCGACGTCGCCTCGCGCGACGCCAAAGGCCATATCGCTTTCATCGGCCGCGCCGACGACGTGTTCAAATCGAGCGACTACCGCCTGAGTCCGTTCGAACTGGAGAGCGTGCTGATCGAACACGCGGCGGTCGCGGAAGCGGCAGTCGTGCCGGCGCCGGACCCGATGCGCCGTACGGTCGCCAAGGCCTATGTCGCGCTTGTCGCCGGCCATGCGCCCGATAGCGCCACGGCGGCGGCGATCTTTGCCCACCTTCGGGAGCGTCTCTCGCCCTACAAACGGGTGCGGCGGATCGAGTTTTTCGAACTGCCGAAGACCATCTCCGGCAAGATCCGCCGGGTTGAACTCAGGATGCGCGAAAGCGCACTCGCCGACCGCGGCGAACGCGCGGAAGCCGAGTTCAGGATCGAGGATTTCTCGGAGGGGTGAGAAACGAAAACGGCCCCGCTTGGGAGGAAGCGGGGCCGCTAACCCAAGGCAGAAAGGCCTAAGCCTTACATCGCTGTCAAGGAGCCGTGGCCCTTAGGCGTGGTCATGCCTTCGCAGGTTCCCTTGGCGACATATTTCCAGTGGCCCGGATCGTAATCGATGGTCGAGGTGCCGGCGCAACTGGTTCCGGCGCCGGCGGCGCAATCGTTCTTGCCGGCCATGGCGATGCCGTAGCACTTGTCGGCGCCCGGCTGCGCCGGGGCGGGGCCCGCCTTGGCGACGGTGGCGAGGGCGCCGGCAAGCGAGGCGGCGAGCGCGGCGGCGGTGATCACGGTTCTGGCGTTCATTAGGAAAATCCTCCGTTAAACCAATAGCTTACAGTCCGACTCGGCGGCAGCCGCGCCGTTCGGCGGAGCCGTCTCGGCCCTGCACGACCTTGTACGCCGCACCGCGAACCGCGGTTACCGAACCGCGCGATCACGAATTGTGAACGGCGCGCGCTTCGCGAACCTAGGGCAGCCTTGCGCGAAGAGCGCGGGGTCGCCATGTGAGCCGCGTCTCAACCAGAGGCGCCGTCATGTCCGACTCCGTTCACACCGTTTGCCCTCATTGTTCCGCGGTCAACCGCGTCCCCGCGGACCGTCCCGCCGCCGAGGCGATTTGCGGCGTCTGCAAGTCGAGGCTGTTCACGGGCGAACCGATCGCGCTGACGTCGAAGACCTTCGACAAGACGATGGAGCGCAACGATGCGCCGGTCATCGTCGACTTCTGGGCCCCCTGGTGCGGGCCTTGCCGCGCGATGGCGCCGATCTTCGAAAAGGCCGCGAAGGAGCTTGAGCCGCGCGCCCGCTTTGCGAAGGTCAATGTCGACGAGGAGCCAGCGATCGCCGCCCGCTTCGGCATTCGCGGCATTCCGACCCTGATCGCTTTCGAAAAGGGCAAGGTCGCAAAGCAGCACGCGGGGTTGGTCGATATCGATTTCCTGCGGCGCCTCGCAAGTTAAGAACGCGTCAGCTCCGACCGACGGCGATTTTCGTGAGATCGATGACGCTTGTCTGGGGCCGGCTTCCTGGGCGGCGGGGCGGCCCGACTTTGCGCGCTGGGAGGCTGCGAGCCCAAGGCCCGCGAAGCCGACCAGCATCAGCGCCCAGGTCGGCGCCTCGGGCGTAGTAAATCGCCCGCCTTAGCCGCGTCATGTTTTGGAGTGTAGGTTCATCCCCTGGCGGGTCATGCGCCGAAAGTCGCCAAAATTCTGAAGTCTTTGCGCTCGATGACCGCGCACGAAAAGGAGGGAGGCCCGATGACCAAGTTCGCGCTTTATGTTCCGCTTGAGGCGAAGCCAGGCAAGGAAAAGGAGGTCGCGGATTTTTTGCGCTCGGCCGTCCCGCTGGTGAATGCCGAGCCCGGCACAATCACATGGTTCGCCATTCAGGAAGGCCCTTCCTCGTTCGCCATATTCGACTGCTTTGACGACGAGGACGGGCGTGAAGCGCACCTCAACGGAAAGGTGGCGGCCGCTTTGATGGAGAAAGCCAAGGCCGGCGATCTCTTCGCCAAGCCGCCGGAGATTCTCAAGCTTGGAATTCTGGCGGACAAGCTTCCGAAGTGACCTGACCCCGCTCCGTCACCCCTGCAGCTTCGCGAGATAGGCCTCTAGCTTCACAAACACGCCGGCGAAGCCGCCGGTCATGCTTGCGCGGCCGGCGTCAAACGTCCTGATCCCCGCCTCGTCGGAATTGTACGGCCGCCACGAGATCGTGATCCGTGTCATCCCGGGACCGATGTCTTCGAAGGTCGTCGTCGCCAGCATTTCCATTGGCCAATCAGGCGACATCGGGTGGCGCGCCAGGCCGCCGTCCTTGTCGGAGAAGGACTGGATCAGCACGATCTTTTCGTTGGGCGCGATCTCGCGAAATCTTTGCAGGCCCCACATCTGCATCCCGCCCGGCCCTTCGAGGCCGTAGTGGTAGGTACCGCCGACTCGGAAATCCATGGCGGCGTGGATGGTCTTGAATCCTTCCGGGCTTAGCCAGTTCGCCAGGTGTTTGGGGTCCGTCTGGACCTCATAGACCAGCGCCCGCGGCGCTTTCAGGTCACGCGAAATCGAGAAGGCTTCGGTTTCCAACACGCTATTCTCCTTCTTTTTCAGGCGGGGCGTCGCCCGACTGAAGGCTTTGCAGATAGGCGTCCAGGCGGTCGAGACTGCGTTCGGTCGATGCCTTGAGCTCGTCGATCCAGCTGGTCACGTTCTCGATCGGCGCGGCTTCGAGCTTGCAGGGTCGCCATTGCGCGTCGCGGCTCCGGCTGATGAGCCCGGAACGCTCGAGACTCTTGAGATGCTTGGTCATTGCCGGCCCGCTCAGTTTGAGCGGCTTGGCCAGCTCCTGAACGGACGTCTGTCCCAGGCTCAGGCGCGCCAGGATCGCGCGGCGCGCAGGATGCGCGAGAGCGGCGAACGTCAGGCTGAGGGGATCGGCGGCCACTATTACACCAAGAGGTAAATTAACTTCTAGGTGTAATAAAGAGCGGACGTTGTCGTGTCAAGGCGCCGGGTCACGCGCGCTCCGTTTGCGGAGCTCTTGAGCACGCCGGCTGGCGAAAACTTGAAAAGCTGAGTCGCACGCGCCAATAGAGGCGCCGAAACAGCCTGCCCGAATCGGGGCCCTAGGAAGCCGATGCGTCTTTCCCGCTATTTCCTGCCCATTCTCAAGGAGACGCCCAAGGAGGCGGAGATTGTCTCGCATCGCCTGATGCTGCGCGCCGGCATGATCCGGCAGGAGGCGGCGGGCAGCTACGCCTGGCTGCCGCTCGGGGTCAGGGTGCTGCACAAGATCTGCGCCATCGTGCGCGAGGAGCAGAACCGGGCCGGCGCGATCGAGGTCCTGATGCCGACGATCCAGTCGGCGGATCTCTGGCGCGAATCCGGGCGCTACGACGACTACGGCAAGGAGATGCTGCGCATCCGCGACCGGCACGATCGCGACATGCTCTACGGGCCGACGAACGAGGAGATGATCACCGAAATCTTCCGCGCGTCGGTTCGCTCGTACAAGGACCTGCCGCTCAATCTCTATCATATCCAGTGGAAGTTCCGCGACGAAGTCCGGCCGCGCTTTGGCGTGATGCGATCGCGCGAATTCCTGATGAAGGACGCGTATTCGTTCGACCTCGACCAGGCGGGCGCGCGTCACTCCTACAACAAGATGTTCACGGCCTACTTGCGCACCTTCGCCCGTCTTGGCCTTACCGCCATTCCGATGCGCGCCGAATCCGGGCCGATCGGCGGCGACCTCTCGCACGAATTCCTCATTCTCGCCTCGACCGGCGAGAGCGAGGTATTCTGCCACCGAGACTATCTCTCGTTTCAGACCCCGCCCGCGGACGTCGATTTCAACAACCCCGAAACGATGCAGTCCGTGGTCGACAAATGGACTTCGCTCTACGCCGCGACCTCGGAAAAGCACGATGCGGCGTCATTCGGGCAACTCGATCCAGAGGATCGGATCTCCGCTCGCGGGATCGAAGTCGGCCATATTTTCTACTTCGGGACCAAGTATTCGGCTCCGATGAAAGCAGTCGTCAATGGACCGGACGGCAAGGAGCACGCCGTGCACATGGGCTCGTACGGCATCGGCCCGACCCGGCTCGCCGCCGCGTTGATCGAGGCCAACCACGACGACAATGGCCCGATTTGGCCGGAGGCGGTCGCGCCCTTCCGCGTCGGGCTCATCAATCTGAAGATCGGCGACGGCGCCTGCGACGCGGCTTGCGCGCGCATTTATTCGTCGCTCGAGAAAGCCGGAATCGATGTTCTCTACGACGACCGCGACGAGCGCCCCGGCGCCAAGTTCGCCGCCATGGATCTGGTCGGCGCGCCGCGCCAGGCGATCGTCGGCCCCAAGAGCCTTGGTGAAGGCAAGGTCGAGGTGAAAACCCGGCGCGGCGGCGAGCGCGAGCTCTTGAGCCTCGATGCGGCGATCGATCTGCTCGGCGGGCAGGCGTGATGGCCGCCAACCGTCATTGCGAGGAGCGTGAGCGACGAAGCAATCCAGGGGAACGTAGGGCGCTCGACGTACTTCTGGATTGCTTCGCTTCGCTCGCAATGACGGGGGACTCGCGTTGACTGTGATCGCGGTCGAGGCGGCTGCTCCCGCGGCGGCGCCAGCGACACGGGCCTTCTCGGCCTTCGAGTGGATGGTCGCGTTCCGCTATCTGCGCGCCCGCAACGCGCAGCGGTCGATCTCGGTCATCGCCGGTTTCTCGTTCCTCGGCATCGTGCTTGGCGTCGCCGCGCTGATCGTCGTCATGGCGGTGATGAATGGCTTCCGCCACGACCTGATGGATAAGATGATCGGCCTCAACGGCCACATGTTTCTGCAGGGAGTTGAGACGCCGCTAACCGACTACGACGCGGTGACGGCGAGGGTGAGCAAGGTTCCGGGCGTCACTTTGGCTCTGCCCTTGGTCGAAGGCCAGGCGTTCGCCAGCTCTCCCTACGGCTCGTCTGGCGCACTGGTGCGGGGCGTCCGGGGACAGGATCTCGAGCGACTTCCCGGCGTCGCAGGCCATGTGATTTAGGGTTCGCTCGACGGTTTCGATTCCGGGCGGGGGGTAGCGGTCGGGGCAAAACTCGCCGAGCACTTGAGCCTGAGAGTTGGCGACAAGGTGACCATCATCGCGCCCCATGGCGCGGAAACGCCGTTCGGCGTCACGCCGCGGATGAAGTCCTACAGCGTCGCGGCTATTTTCCAGATCGGCATGACCACCTTCGACAACACCTTCATCTTCATGCCGCTCGCCGAGGCGCAGACATTCTTCAACCAGGAAGGCGAAGCCAGCGTCATCGAAGTCTATGTCGCCGACCCCGACGACATGGACGCGATGCGTCGCCAAATCGAGCCGGCGCAGCAGCGGCCGATGATCGACAGCGACTGGCGCCAGCTCAACCGGAGTTTTTTTGACGTCCTGGCGGTCGAGAGCAATGTGATGTTCGCCATCCTGGCGCTCATCATGCTGGTGGCGGCGCTCAACATCATCTCGGGCCTCATCATGCTGGTGCAAGACAAGGCGCGCGCCATCGCCGTCCTCCGAACTATGGGCGCGACCCGCGGGGCGATCATGCGCATCTTTCTGATCACCGGCGCCACGATCGGTTTCGTCGGCACCGCTGTCGGCCTCGCGCTTGGCCTCATCGTGGCCCACAATGTCGAGCCGATCCGAAAGGGGCTGAGCTGGCTCACCGGCGCCAATCTCTTTCCATCCGAATTCTACTTCCTGTCGCAACTGCCTTCGCGGGTCGAAACGACCGATGTCCTCTCCGTCGTTGCGATGGCGCTGGTGCTGTCGCTGGCGGCGACGATCTATCCGTCCTGGCGCGCCGCCAGGCTCGATCCGGTCGAGGCGCTGCGCTATGAATGATGTCGCGCGCGTCGCGGCGCTTGCGCTCGACCGCGTCGAACGCCGGTACGGGCGGGGCGAAACGTCGGTCGAGGTCCTGAACGGGGCCTCTCTCGAGCTCGCGCCCGGCCAATCCGTGGCGCTCATCGCGCCGTCGGGCGCGGGGAAGTCGACCCTTCTGCATCTGGCGGGCCTGCTCGAACGGCCCGACGTCGGCGAAGTGAGGGTGGGCGGGGCCGCGACTTCGACGATGAGCGATGACAAGCGGACGGCGCTGAGACGCACCGAAATCGGCTTCGTCTACCAGTTCCATCACCTGCTGCCGGAATTCTCGGCGCTCGAGAACCTCGTGCTGCCGCAGATGATTGCAGGCCTGCCGCGCGTCCAGGCGGCGGCGCGCGCGCGAGAACTGCTCGCCTATCTCGGCCTCGCCGAGCGCGAAACCCACCGGCCGGCCGAATTATCCGGCGGCGAGCAACAGCGCGTCGCCATCGCGCGCGCGGTCGCCAATGGCCCGCGGGTGTTGCTGGCGGACGAGCCGACCGGCAATCTCGATCCGAAGACCGCCGACCATGTCTTTGCCACGCTCGCCGCGCTGGTCAAGGCGAGCGGCCTCGCCGCCCTCATCGCCACCCACAATATGGACCTAGCCGCCCGCATGGATCGTCGCGTCACCATCCGCGAAGGGCAGGTGGTGGAACTGGGGCAAGGCCGTCCCGACTTGGCCTGATCATTGTCGCGCGGACGTCAAACCACGAAGGGAACAAGCGCCGGCACGCGCGCGGCGTACTGGGCGTAAGCCTCGCCGAACTGTTGGCGCATCACGGCCTCCTCGAGACCGAGTTTGCGCCAGAAGGCGCCGGCCGCCACAACGACCGCGAGCGCGGCCCGCCATTCGCCTACAGCAAGCGCCGTCCCGGCGAACATCATCAGAATGCCGGTATAGATCGGGTGGCGGACAAAATGATAAGGGCCGGCCACGATCAGCTCGTGGTCGTGCTTGAGCTGGACGTCGCTGCTCCAGTTGGCGGCGATGGTCACTCGCGCCCAGACGCAGAACGCAAGGCCGGCGAAGCACAGCGCCGCGCCGAAAGCGGGCGGCCAAATGGCCAACGGAAGGAAGCGGTCTGTCAGCAGGGAGACGGGCAGGGGCGCCGGCGCCGCAAGCAGATAGGCCGCGATAAGGAGCGGACCGACATGAGAGAGCCGCGAGGCCGCGCTCTCTGCCTGCGCCGGCGCCTTCACGCCGCGCGACATCGCGATCCAGAGGACGGCCCACCCGGCCCACATCAGCACGAAGAGCGAAGTGAAGAACCAGCGGAGGAACATTGACAGCCTTGAGAGGCCGTGAGGCCTCAGCCCTCGAACTGCTCGATCCCCTGCACGTCCGGCAGGAAGTGCTTCAGAAGGTTCTCTATCCCGTGCCTGAGCGTCGCGGTTGATGAGGGGCAGCCCGAGCAGGCGCCCTTCATCTTGAGGTAGACGATTCCGTCGCGGAAGCCCTTGAAAATGATGTCGCCGCCATCGCCTGCCACCGCCGGCCTGACCCGCGTCTCGATCAATTCCTTGATCGCCTCGACCGTTTCGGCGTCCTTGGCGTCGAAGAACTCGCCGGCCCCGACCGCATCCGCGCCGCCTCGTTCGATCAGCGGGGCGCCGGACAGATAGAATTCAGTGACGACGCCGAGCACCGCGGGCTTCAGGTGTTGCCATTCGCCCTCGCTCTTGGTGACCGAAATGAAGTCGTTGGCGAAGAACACCCCGCCCACGCCCGGCAGCTGCATCAAGGCCTTGGCGAGCGGCGACCGCTCGGCCTCATCGAGGTCACGCGCCTCGAACGTGCCATCCTCCATCACTGCCCGGCCGGGCAGGAACTTGAGGGTCGCGGGATTGGGGGTCGCTTCGGTCTGGATGAACATTGGGCTTTGGCTCCTATACGGGTAAAATAGGCGCGCTAGGCCTCGTGCGCAAGGAAGGGCCAATCTCCACCGCCGCATCTGACTTTGGCGCAGCGCCAGCGCAAATCGGCGCTTTCGCCGGCCGGCGGCGGCGCCTAAGGTCGGACAGGCGGCCAGTCCTGGCTTGGCTCCGCCGGCGGCCCCCGAGGCTCAAAGCGATGTTCAGCGTCTTCGAGCTCTTCAAGATCGGCATCGGCCCGTCGTCGTCGCATACGGTCGGCCCAATGAAGGCCGCTGCGGCCTTCGCCGATGGGCTCGCCGCAACCGGCGCGATCGACCGGGTCGCTTCAGTCGAGGTTGCGCTGCTTGGATCGCTCGCCTTCACGGGGCGCGGCCATGCGACCGACAAGGCGGTCATTCTGGGGTTGAGCGGTCAGCGACCGGACAGCGTCGAACCCGACGCGGCCGAAGCGCTCGCCGCCGAAGTGCGCGAAACGAGGCGGCTGAAACTCGCCGGGCGGCGCTCGATCGCCTTCGATCCAGCCGCCGCGATTGCGTTCGACACGATGACCCCCGCCCCGCGCCACCCGAACACCTTGCGGCTGATCGCCTGCGACGCGGCCCAAGCCGTGCTTGCCGACGAGACCTGGCTCTCGGTCGGCGGCGGCTTCGTCATTCGCGATGGCGCGGGCGAGGATGCCTCCGCGACCGACGCCCGCTTGCCGCATCCCTTCCGCTCGGGGGCCGAGCTTCTGGCGCGCGGGCGTGAGGCCGGGCTTTCGATCGCCGGGCTCGTCGGCGCCAACGAGGCGGCGCTGCGGCCTCAAGCCGAGGTCGACGCCCATGTGGCGCGCGTCCTCGGCGTCATGTTCGCCTGCGTCGACCGCGGCCTGACGCAGACGGGTCCGCTGCCGGGGGGCTTGAAGGTCATGCGCCGCGCCAAGGCGATCCACGACCGTCTGATCGAAGCCTCGAGGCGCAATTTTCACCCAGCGCACGAGATCATGGATTTCGTCGGCGTCTACGCGATGGCGGTCAACGAGGAGAACGCGGCCGGCGGCCGCGTGGTGACCGCGCCGACCAATGGCGCGGCCGGGGTTATCCCGGCGGTCATGCGCTATTACCGCGACCATTGCGAAGGCGCGAACCGGGCGGGCCTCGCCGATTTCCTCCTGACCGCGACCTCGATCGGCTCGCTGTTCAAGCTCAACGCTTCGATTTCAGGGGCCGAGGTCGGCTGCCAGGGCGAAGTCGGCGTCGCCTCGTCGATGGCGGCGGCGGGCCTATGCTCGGCGCTCGGCGGCTCGAACGAGCAGATCGAGAACGCCGCCGAGATCGCGATGGAGCATCATCTTGGCATGACCTGCGACCCGATCGGCGGCCTGGTGCAGATCCCCTGCATCGAGCGCAACGCCTTCGGCGCGGTCAAGGCGATCGCCGCCGCCTCGCTCGCGCTGCACGGCGACGGCACGCACCGCGTCTCCCTCGACAGCGTCGTCGCCACCATGCGCCAGACCGGCGCCGACATGCAGTCGAAGTACAAGGAGACGAGCCTCGGCGGGCTCGCGGTGAATTTCGTCGAGTGCTGAGGGCGTTGAGAGGTGACAAGAGTTCGCAAACGTCATTGCGAGCGTGAGCCGAAGCAATCCATCCCGTAGGTCGCGGCGGCGGCTGGATTGCTTCGTCCCCGCGGGTCCAGCCCGCGGGTCCTCGCAATGACGGCGGCGGGGGTTGCGGGGCGCGTCATTGCGAGCCGAAGGCGAAGCAATCCATCCATAGCGGGTCGCGAATCCCGGGGTCTCGCCCTGGCGGTGCTGGAAGATACGCTGAGCGAGATTCGAGGTGACGCCGGTATAAAGTGTTCCCTGCCGGCGGTTGGCGATGATGTAGACGCACGGCTCGCGCGGCACGAGTGGGTCGCTCTCTTACGAGGATTCAGCGGACGGAGGCGGGGTGAAGCCGAAGCGATCCTTTTTGAACGCAGTGGGATGGATTGCTTCGGCTCACGCTCGCAATGACGGCTAAGACAGTACGCCGTTTGCGGCCGGGACGCGTATCTTGTTCTATTTCGCTCATGGCTCCAACATCGAAGTTGCGAAAGCCCCCATAGGCGAGGACAATGCCCCATAGCGTCGATCGGTTTCTGACCACCCACACCGGAAGCCTGCCGCGGCCGGATGACCTCATCCAGATGATGTACGCCAAGGAGGAGGGCAGGGCGGTCGATCGTGAGGTCCTGACGCGGCGCATCCGCGCCGCTGTCGCCGAAGTCGTGGCGAAGCAGCGAAAGGCGGGGCTCGACATCGTCAATGACGGCGAGATGTCGAAGCCGAGCTACGCGACTTATGTGAAGGACCGGCTCGCCGGCTTCGGCGGGACGAGCAACAGTTTCGTCTACCAGGACCTGGTCGAGTTTCCGAACATGGCGAAGCGGGTGTTCGGCGATCCCGGCCGGTCGCGGCGGAAAACGCCGGCCTGCAACGGCCCGATCGCCGTCGCCGATCCCGACGCCGTCCGCGGGGACGTCGACAATCTGAAGCTCGCGGTCGGGGAGGGGGGAACTCAGCGCGCTTTCATGACCGCCGCGTCGCCGGGCGTCATCTCGCTCTTCTTCCGCAACGGCCATTACCCCAGCGAGAGCGCGTATCTCGCGGCGATCTCGGATGCGATGCGGCCGGAATACGAGGCGATCGTCGCGGCGGGTTTCGACCTGCAGATCGATTGCCCGGACCTGGCGATGGGCCGGCATATCCAATATGCGAATCTCGAAGTGAATGAGTTTCGCAAGCGGGCCGCCGAACATGTTGAAGCCTTGAACGGGGCGCTCGCCAACATCCCCGCGGAGCGGGTCCGCATGCATCTCTGCTGGGGCAATTATGAAGGCCCGCACCATTGCGACGTTCCGCTCGCCGAGATCGTCGACGTCGTGCTTGCGGCGAAGCCCGCGGCGCTGTCGCTCGAAGCGGCCAATCCGCGCCACGCGCACGAATATGCGGTGTTCGAGACGACGAAGCTGCCGGAAGGCAAAGTGCTGATTCCCGGCGTCATCGAATTGAAGTCGAACTTTATCGAGCATCCGGAAGTGATCGCCAACCGGATCGGCAATTACGGCAGGCTGGTCGGCCGCGAGAACGTGATCGCCGGCAGCGACTGCGGCTACGGCACCTGGGTCGGCCAGGCCGCGGTCGATCCCGACATCGTCTGGGCGAAGTTCGCCGCGCTGACCGAGGGCGCGCGGATCGCGAGCACGAGGTTCTGGCGGTAGGGGCGCGGCCGTCAAGCTGCCGGCGTTACTTCCAAGGCGATGCGCTCGCCGAGCTCCCCCTCGGCGACCGCGAGTTCGTAAGCCGTCTGCAAATTGAGCCAGAACCGTGCGCTGTTGCCGAAGTAACGGGCGAGACGCATCGCGGTCTCGGGCGAAACGCCCCGCTTGCCGTTCAAAATGTCGGTGACGCGGCCAGAGGGCGTGCGCAGCGCGATGGCGAGGGCGTTGGCGGATAGACGCCGCGCCTCGATCTCGCGCTTGAGAATCCTGCCCGGATGAACCGGTCTCATCGGCTTGGCTCCATCAGTGATAGTCGACGATTTCGACGTCCCAGGCATCGCCGTCCTCGAATTGGAAACAGATGCGCCATGGACCGTTGACCGCCATCGCCCATTGATCCCGTCGCGCCCCCGCCAACTTATGCAGTCCGACCGATTTCAAAGGGCTCAAGTCGGAGAGCGCTGTCGCCGCTTCCAGCGCAGCGAGCAGTTCCTCGGCAGCCTCGACGTCTATTCCCGAAAATTTGCTCTTACCGGTTTCAGCAAATCGCCGAGTGGCGCTATTCGCCCAAGACCGGATCATAAAGCCAACGTACTACGTTTAGCGTAGTACGTCAATAATGGCAGCTATTCGGACCCGTCGCCCCCTTACCGCTCCACCCGCGCCCAGCCGTGCAGGCCGAGGCGCTCCTGGGGAAGGTAGCTCGCCTTGTAGCCCATCTTTTTCGAGCCCTCGACCCAATAGCCGAGATAGACGTGGGGCAGGCCGAGCTGGCGCGCCTTTTCGATGTGGTCGAGGATGACGAAACTGCCGAGCGAGCGGCGCGCGACGTCGGGGTCGTAGAACGAATAGACCAGCGACAGCCCGTCGGCGAGGCGGTCGGTGAGACAGACCGCGAGCAGGCGGCCGGAGGCCTGGCCGTCGCCGATCGCGCTCAACGGGCGATATTCGGTCAGCACGGTGTCGATATGGGTGTCCTCGACCATCATGGCGAAATCGAGCGACGACATGTCCGCCATGCCGCCGTACGGGTGCCGTTTGTCGAGATAGGAGCGGAAGAGGGAGTAGTGCTCGTTGGTCGGCTTCGGCGCGACAAAGGCGCCGAGAAGGTCGGCGTTGACCCGGAGGGCCCGGCGCTGGCTGGCGGTGGGACGAAAGTCTTCGACCAGCACCCTGACCGACACGCAGGCGCGGCAGCTCTCGCAGGCCGGGCGGTAGGCGATCGTCTGCGAGCGGCGGAAGCCGGTCTGGGTGAGGAGGTCGTTAAGCGCCGCCGCGCGCTTGCCGACCAGATGGGTGAAGATCTTTCGCTCCTGCTGGCCGGGCAGGTAGGGACATGCCGAAGGAGCGGTCAGATAGAATTGCGGGGCGTCGCGCGCTTCCCTGGTCACGCGATCTCCCGCTCCCCGCCCGCTGCTGCGGACGGCGGCCGGAGATCTTCAGGAGCGGCGCGGAAACCTCGGATCAGAGCCTCCTGACGATCACGACGCCGGCGATGATGTCGTGCAGGCACCGCTTCTCCGAATCGACCAGCGAAACGAGGAAGACCGGCGGGAAGCACCAGCTCACGTAATACAGCACGGCCTGCACCGCCGCGTTGATGAAAGGGACGCGGGCGCCGGTGTCGTGCATCCGCATCTCGAGGTCGAGCATCCGCATCCCCGGCGTCGCCATGTTGCGGCCCGAGACCGTGAGGCCGTTGTAGAAGAAGGCGACGATCGGCCACAGCGTCAGATGCAGGAAGAACAGCGCCAGGCCCAGGGTCAGCACGATCGATGCGAACCAGATCGCCGCCACCAGCACGCTGACGAGGACAAAATCGATGCACACGGCAAGGATGCGCCGAGTGCGAACGCCGGCAAGCGCGTCAGCGCGCATGACGTTCGTCGGCGCGGCGGTATAAAGATTAGACATCGGAGCCTCCGTGCGCGGGCCCGGCCAGCGCGGTCAAGGATGTGGGAGGCGCCGGTGCCAAGTCAAGACCGGCGCGGGAACAGGTTGTGGGTGAGCGCCTCGCTCTTGCCCAGGAGCCCGGAGGGGCGCAGCGCGATGAAGATCGTGAGCAGCGCATAAACCGCTATGTCGCGGTAATCGATTGGGAACAGCGCCGACCACCCGGTTTCGGCGGCGCCGACGATGAGCCCGCCGAGGAACGCGCCGGGCAGCGAGCCGATGCCGCCGACGATCGCCGCCGCCAGCGCCTTCAGGGTCAGCGTCGCCGAGAGGCCATAACCGACCGCGCCGAAGGCGGCGGTCATGGTCGCGCCGGCGAGTCCGGCGAGAGCGCCGGAGAGGGCGAAGGCGCGGGCGGTGATCGCCGCCGGGCTGACGCCCATCATCTCGGCGGCGAGCGGATCGTCGGCATAAGCGCGCCACTCGCGCCCCGTTCGGGAATAGCGAAAAATGATGACAAGTCCGAGCCCGGCGGCCAGCGCGACCGCGCTCGACAGGAACGCCATCGGCGTGGCGACGGTCAAGAAGTCGCCGCCCCGCGCGAGCGCGAACGGCTGATTGAATTGCGGGCTCATCCAGCTCCGGTCGCCCTGCGCCAGGCGCAAAAGCTCACGCAGGAACAGCGCGAGTCCCACGGTCGCCACCAGCACCTGCTGGCCGCGAGCCTGGCGTAGCGGAATGAATACGACCCGCGCCGCGGCGAACCCCCAGGCCGCCGCGACCGCGGCGGCAAGCGCGAAGGCCGCGGTCAAGAGGGGCGCCGGCGCCCAGCCGACCATCGCCAGGGCCGCGATCGCCGCCGCATAGCCGCCGGCCGCCGCCATTTCGCCGAAGGCGAAATTGATCCGCCCGATCAGGCCATAGATCAGCGAGTAGGCCGCCGCCAGGAGCCCATAGATGGCCGCAAGCGGCAGTCCGTCGAGCGCCATCTGCAATCCATAGGCGAGCGGGCGCGGCACGGCGGGGAGGACTCTGACGTCGCCGAGCGGGGCGGGATCGGCGGCGCGACCCTCCGGCGTCGCCAGCCAATAGCGGATGAGAAGGATGAGCCGGGCCTCGGACAGGGGCCGGCCGTCGAGCGTCAGCGACACCAGATCGCGGGACGCGTTCGGCCGTCCCGGGTCGCGAAAACGGCAAACGGCGAGATGAGCGCCAGGGGCTTCGCCCGGCGCCTGCGCGGTGAAGGCGACGGTCAAACCCCGCCCGTCCGGGTCGGGCTTTTGCGTCAGGATGTCGATTTGCGCCGCTTCCGGCATCAGCGCCGGCAGCGCCATGCGGCAGAGTCTCGCCTGGTCGGTCTCCAGCACCGGTGAGCAGCCGGCGATCGTTGCAGCGGCCAAGAGTACGATCAGGCGAAAGACCAGGCGGCGGCTCAATCCGCGCGCCTCCGCGCCGCGAGCCGCCGCTGCTTGGCCCGATTGCCGCAGACCTCCATTTCGCACCACCGGCGGCGGTTGTTCTTGCTCCGATCATAGAAGAGCCAGCCGCAGGCGTAGCCGCCGCACTCGCGGATGCGATGAAAATCGCCCTCGGTGAAAAGCTTCACCGCCGCGAGCGCAACCGGGCCCAGCGCTGCTTCGACCGGCGCGGCGCGCACGTTCCATCGCCAGCGGCAGGAGAGCACGCCGGGCGCGAGCTCTGCTCGGCCGATATATCGCGCGTGAAGAGCGGAAAGTTCGCCGAGCGCAGATTCGGGAGGCTTGGCGCGATGTCCGAGGGCAACGCCCATGGCGTGAATTGGCTCGCGCAGCGCGATCGCCTGCTTGAGCAGGTCCGCGGCCAGATCAGGGCGCTTTGAAACCTCGCGCTCGATCCAGTCGGCGTCTTCCGGCGGCAGCGCCTTGGCGTGCTTAAGCCATTGGGCGACGTGCTGACCTTCGCGGAAATGGTTCTCATGCGTGGGAAAACCGCGCCCCGATTCGGTGTTGGCGAAATTGAGCGCCAGGTCGTCGGCGATCAGGTCCAGCGAACCGGCGCGTGAGGGGGAAAGGTCGGGCGCTATAACCGTCATTCTCCTCTTTACAGGTTAAACTGCCGCGGTTAGTCTCCGCAAGCTAACCCTTCAATACCGTATGGGAGGTTATAATGCGATCCATCGTTCTGAAGGCCGTTCCGCTCGCGCTGTCGCTGTGGCTTGCGGGCGCGGCGCAGGCGCAAATCAAGATCGGCGTCGCCGGGCCGATCACCGGGGCCAACGCGGCGTTCGGGGCGCAACTCAGCCAGGGCGTCACCCAGGCGGCCGAGGACATCAACAAGGCCGGCGGCATTCTGGGACAGAAAATCGAAGTCGAGCCGGGCGATGACGTGTCCGATCCCAAGCAGGGCGTGTCGGTCGCCAACAAGTTTGTCGGCGACGGGGTCAAGTTCGTCGTCGGCCACTTCAACTCCGGCGTGACGATCCCGGCTTCCGATGTCTATGCCGAGAACGGCATCCTGTTTATCACGCCCTCGGCGACAAATCCCAAAGTCACTGATCGCAATCTGTGGGACGCGTTCCGCACCTGCGGCCGCGACGACCAGCAGGGCATGGTCTGGGCCGAGCTCGCCCGCGACAAACTCAAAGGCAAGAAGATCGCGGTTGTCCACGACAAGACGACCTACGGCAAGGGCCTCGCCGACGCCGCGCTCGACAACATGCACAAGATGGGCGTCAAGGAGGTGCTCTACGAGGGCGTGAACACCGGCGAGAAGGACTATTCGGCGATCGTCTCCAAGATCAAAGAGTCCGGCGCCGACTATCTGATGTGGGGCGGCCTGCATACCGAAGGCGGCCTCATCGTCCGCCAGATGAGAGATCAGGGCATGAGCACGGTCATGATCTCCGGCGACGGCATCACCGATTCTGAGTTCGCGGCGATCGGCGGCCCGGGCGTCGAAGGCACCCTCATGACGTTCGGCCCAGAGCCGCGCAAGAACCCGAATGCTCAGGACGCTGTCGCTTCGTTCAAGGCCAAGGGCTTCGACCCGCAGGGCTATACCCTCTATTCCTACGCCGCCGTCCAGATCATCAAGCAGGCGGCCGAAAAGGCGAACTCGCTCGACCCGAAGAAAGTGGCCGCGGTCATGCATTCGGGCATGCCGTTCCACACCGTCATCGGCGACATTTCCTACGACAAGAAAGGCGACCGCACGACCGTCGATTACGTCTGGTACGTGTGGAAGAAGGGCGAAGACGGCAAGATCGGCTTCGAGCAACTCTAAAGATGCGGCCGCCGCGCGCCGCGGCTTGATCGCGAGCGCGCCCCCCCCGGTCTTAGTCCGGGGGGCAGCGCCTCGAGGGCGCTTGAGGGAGCAGCGGAACTGCAGCGCGCCCCTCCGGCTTCGCCCCATAACGGATGAGAAAGAAAGGCCGCCCTTCCGAAGCCGACCTGCTATAAGCCCACCTCAAATTGGCAGGGGGTATCATGGGGGCCGGCGTTCTGAAGTCCATGTCCGTCGCTTTGTCCCTGTGGTTCGCGGGAGCGGCGCAGGCGGAGATCAAAATCGGGGTCGGCGCGCCGATCACTGGCGCCAGCGCGGCCTTCGGGGCGCAACTGACCCGGGGCGTCCGGCAGGCGGCCGCGGACATCAACGAGGCGGGAGGCATCCTCGGGCAACAGATTGACGTCGACCTGGGCGACGACGCGTCCGATCCCAAGCAGGGCGTGTCGATCGCCAACAAATTCATCGGCGACGGGGTCCAGTTTGTGGTCGGCCATTTCAATTCCGGGGTGACGATTCCCGCTTCCAATGTCTATGCGGAACACGGCGTTCTGCTCATCACCCCGGCGGCGACCAATCCGAAAGTCACCGACCGAAAGCTATGGAACTCGTTCCGCACCTGCGGCCGCGACGATCAGCAAGGCATGGTCTGGGCCGAATACGCGCGCGACCAGCTCAAGGGCAAGAAGATCGCGGTCATCCACGACAAGACGACCTACGGCAAGGGCCTTGCGGACGCAGCGCTCGCCAACATGCACAAGTTCGGAGTCAAGGAGGTCCTCTACCAGGGCGTCAACGCGGGGGAAAAGGACTATTCGGCGATTGTCTCCAAGATCAAGCAGTCCGGCGCCGACTACCTGATGTGGGGCGGCCTGCACATCGAAGGCGGCCTCCTCGTAAGGCAGATGCGCGACCAGGGCATGAAAACCATCATGATCTCCGGCGACGGCATCACCGACAGCGAGTTCGCGGCCATCGGCGGTCCGGGCGTTGAGGGGACGCTGATGACCTTCGGCCCCGAGCCGCGCAAGAACCCGAACGCCAAGGACGCGGTCGAAGCGTTCAAGGCCAAGGGCTTCGACCCGCAGGGCTATACCCTCTATTCCTACGCCGCCGTCCAGATCATCAAGCAGGCGGCCGAAAAGGCGAACTCGCTCGACCCGAAGAAAGTGGCCGCGGTCATGCATTCGGGCATGCCGTTCCACACCGTCATCGGCGACATTTCCTACGACAAGAAAGGCGACCGCACGACCGTCGATTACGTCTGGTACGTGTGGAAGAAGGGCGAAGACGGCAAGATCGGCTTCGAGCAGTTGTGAGGATGCTGCAGCGCGCCGCGGCGGCTGGATCGCGAGCGCGCTGCAGAGAATGCGGGGCGCCTATGGCTTGACGGAGCGCGCCGAACGAGTCCGGCCGAATCCGCTCTTTTTCGCCATCGCCGACCTCTGCGCCGAATAATTGGGAGCGACCATCGGATAGTCAGCCGGCAGGTTCCATTTCTCGCGGTATTGGCTCGGCGTAATGCCCAGCCCCCTCAGATGACCCCGCATCGACTTGAATCGCTTGCCGTCTTCGAGACAGATCAAGAATTCCGGCGTGATCGATTTACGAATTGGCGCCGCGGGCGCCTTCTGCTCGATTTGGAGCGGCGCGCCATTCCGCTCGCTGGCGAGCCTTGTCACAGTCGCGTGCACCGAATGAATCAGCGAGGGCAGTTCGCTCTTTGGCAAGGGGTTATTGGCGACGAACGCCGCCACTATCCCTGCGGCCCGTTCGATCGGACTTGACGTGTCCATGCTTGGGATCTCCTGGGCGGCTTGCCGCGCGCTCTTACGCCCGGTTTGTTGCTCCGTCGACCCGCGGATTCAAATAACCTGGGCGACGGGCCGAACTGGCTGGCTTTCTATTCTTTTGCGGCCGGCCAAACCGCGTTGAGTTTTTGGACGAACTTATCCGCATCGGTTTGGGCTTCGCGCTTTGTCGCAAAGGAATAAAAGGATTTGTCCCGAACCTTCTCATTGTCATAAATATTCCAGCGAAAGCGATTGGGGTTCCCAATATCTTTTACGACGTCGGTGGTGAATCCGGCAGTGTATGTCATGATTTTATTATGCGCCAACGCGGCCTGATTTGCAAGGATAATTTCCTTTGTCGCGATAAAACTCGCTCGACAATCAATTCCACTTATTAAAAACAACAGATGCACTTGCTATGAACACTATTGAGGCTGCTGGTGGCGAACCGGAAATTCCCCGGACAAACGGAGGCTCACATGCCCAATCAAGCACACACCAAGGCGGCCGAACACCACGAGAGCGCAGCCAAGTCGCATCGCGCCGCCGCAGAATTTCACGGCAAGAACGACCACTCGAAGGGCAACGAGCACGCGATGGAGGCCCAGAAGCACTCCAAGGTCGCCAGCGGGGCCACCGAGACGGCTCACGCGAAAAGCTCATCGCAGAAGTAGCGCCGCAGAGGCCGGGGTAGCGCCCGGCCTTCTCCATCCCCATCAATCCGCGATAAGCATGATGCAATCAGGTCGAACCCAGTCGTCATTGCGAGGAGCCGTAGGGCGTCGAAGACGCCCGTCTCTCGACGGGCTATGGCGACGAAGCATGTGTGGATGGCCCCTCGCTTGCAAGGTGTGGCGGGAGGATTTTTCTGGGGTGCGTTCGCTTGCGTGCATGTGTCCGGCCTGTTTGTGCAGCGAAGGCTGCTGGCCAAGATGGTTTCCGCGGGCGGGAGATCCAAACAATCCCAGCGACCTCAAAGGCCGTTGCTTCGTGCGGTTTATCTCCCGTTGCGGATCGAACGATCCCATCCATCTCCCCGTCTCTTGCAAGGTCGGCGCGGCGAGCCCGGACGTCGTTTCGAGCCCGCCGATCTCGTCAGGCGGCCACGACGGCCACGTCGCCGCCGGCGTAGCGCTCGCCGCTCGCCATCAGCTTCCAGGCGATCCGCGCCATCTTGTTGGCGAGCGCCACCGCCGCGAGCTTGGCGGGCTTGCGCTCGATGAGCGCTTCAAGCCAGCCGGACGGGTTTTTCGCCGCGCCCCGGCGCGTCCGCCAGATCACCGCGGTCGCCCCGACCACGAGCAGGCTGCGCAGCATCGGATCGCCGGCGCGGGTGATCCGCCCCGGCCGCGCCTTGCCGGCCGTCGAATGGTCGCGCCGCGTCAGCCCGAGCCAGGCGGCGAAGTCGCGCCCCGACTTGAAGAGATGCGGGTCCGGCGCCTTCATCACCAGAAGCGAGGCGATCAACGGACCAATCCCCGGAATCGCTTCGAGGCGCCGCGCCGTCTCGTTGGCGTTGCGCCAGCCGCGCAGGCGCCGGTCGAGCGCCGCGATCCGACCGCACAGCGCCGCATGCTCTTCCCGCAGTTCGGCGAAGAGCTCGCGCGCCAGCGCCGGGATATCAGCCCGGGCAAGGCGCTCGAGCAGCGGGCCAATCCCCGCCGGGCCCTTGGCGGCGATGAGGCCGAACTCGGCCCCATGACCGCGGATCGTATTCACAAGCTGCGTGCGCTGCCGAACCAGCCGCTCCCGCTGACCAGCCAGCATCAGAGCTGCTTGCTCATCCATCGATTTCGCCGGCACGAAGCGCATATGCGGCCGGCTTGCCGCCTCGCACAGCGCCGCCGCATCCGCCGCATCGTTCTTGCCGCGCGCCACATAGGGCTTGGCGAGCTGCGGCGCGATCAGACGCGCCTCATGCCCGAGCCGCGTCAATACGCGCGCCCAATGATGCGCCGCCCCGCACGCCTCCATCGCCACAAAGGTCGGCGCCAGCTTCTCGAAGAACGGCAACACCTGGGCGCGCGTCAGCTGGCGGCGCAGCACGGGCCGACCTTCCCCATCGACGCCATGCAACTGAAAGAAACGCTTCGACGTATCCATGCCAATGCGGATAATCTGGTCCACGGACGGCTCCTCTCTGATGAAGTCTCGACAAACCTCATCATGGCACACAGATGCCGCTCAGGGGCCGTCCACCCCAACAATCCAGGGATCGTAAGGCGCTCGACGTTCTCATGGATTGCTTCGCTTCGCTCGCAATGACCGGCGCCAGTCGACCTCAAATCTTCCCGCTCTAGTCGATGGCGCGAAGCTCGTCGTACGAAACCATGACGTGTTCGCGATATGCGGGACGGGCGACCAGCCTTTCGTAATAGGCGCAAAGGCTGACGCGCTCCCGCCGCTCGATGGGGAGATCGAAATAGCGATAGAGCAGGTGGCCGAATTGAACGTCGGCCAAAGTGAAGTCGGGCCCACAAAGATAGGGCGCGCTCGCCAGCTGCTTCTCCGCGATGTCGAGATATTGGTCGAGATAGAGGATCGCCCGTTTGAGCGCTTCGGGGTCCCGCCGCGCGCGCGGCGTCCGGACCACCTGCCAGAAAATCGGCCCGGAAAAATTGAGCGCAATATTGATCTTCGACCATTCCGCCCATTTGTCGATATGCGTCCGCAGGGCGAGATCATCGGGCCAATAGGGGCCGCGGCCGTAGCGGTTGGCGAGATAGCGCAGAATCGCGGCGGACTCCCACAGCGGCTCGCCGTCGTCGTCGCGCACAACCGGGATCGTTCCGTTCGGATTCATCGCCAGGAATTCCGGCGTGTCCACGCCGCCAAAGCGATGGCCAACATCATAGCGCTCATGGGGGAGCCCCAGTTCGGCGATGCTCCACATGACCGCCTGAACGTTGGACGATGTCTTTCGCCCCCACACCTTGAGCATCGGCTGAGTCCTCCCCGCGTTTGATGCGCCGGCCTCCCTGACCTAGAAGACGACGGCAATCAAGACCAGGGTTGGCGGAAGTATGACCGTTCTCGTCACCGGCAGTTCGGGCCATCTCGGCGAAGCGCTGATGCGCACGCTTCGCGGGTCGGGCCGCGCGGCGGTCGGTGTCGACATCATTCCCGGGCCGTTCACCAGCGAGGTCGGCTCGATCGCCGACCGCGCCTGCGTCAAGCGTTGCATGGATGGAGTCGACACGGTCCTCCATGCGGCGACGCTGCATAAACCCCATGTCGCCACCCATGCGCGGGCGGCGTTCGTCGAGACGAACGTCATGGGGACGCTCGTCCTTCTCGAGGAGGCGACGCGCGCCGGCGTCCGCGCTTTCATCATGACGAGCACCACCAGCGCCTTCGGCGACGCGCTGAAGCCGCCTCCGGGCGCGCCGGCGGCCTGGATCGACGAAAGCGTCGTCCCAGTCCCGAAGAACATCTACGGCGCCACCAAGACCGCCGCCGAGGATCTCTGTCGCCTGTTCCACCGCAACGAGGGCCTCGCGACGGTCGTTCTGAGAACGTCGCGCTTCTTTCCCGAGGAGGACGACGACGCGCAAGCGCGCGCCGCCTACGCCGACGACAATTCCAAGACGAACGAATATCTGTTTCGCCGGGTCGCGATCGAGGACGTCGTCGACGCGCATTTCGCAGCGGCCGAGCGCGCGTCCCGAAATCGGCTTCGGCAAATACGTCATCAGCGCGACGACGCCATTCGTGCGCGACGATTGCGCCCGCCTCAGCGCCGACGCGCCGGCGGTCCTCAGTCTGCGCGCTCCCGGATGGGAGGACGAATATGCGCGGCGTGGCTGGCGCATGTTCCCGCGCATCGAGCGCGTCTACGACAACGCGCTGGCGCGACGGGAGCTCGGCTGGCGGCCGAAGTGGGATTTCGCCGCGATTGTTGAGCGGCTGCGCGAGACGGACGACATCCGCGGGCCGCTCGCGAAACTGATCGGCGCGAAGGGATATCATCCCGAGAAGTTCGCTCGCGGGCCTTATCCCGTTGCAGGAAGCTGAGTTGACCGAATTCGCGGCCTGGACACGCCTCGACCGCCCGGGGCGCGACGTCGCGCTGCTGCGGCCGCACGCCCGCGGCTGGCTGCTTCAGGGCGCGGCCGCGTTCGACCATGACCGCGGACCGGCGACCGTCGCTTACCAGGTGGAGACCGACGCTCGCTGGGAGACCAAGCGCGGAACGTTGAGCGGGATTGTTGGCGACGCGACTGTCCGGCACGAGATCCTACGCGACCTTGACGGTTGGCGGTTGGACGGCGTCAAGGTCGAAGGCGCCGATCATCTGGTCGATCTCGACTTCGGTTTCACTCCGGCGACCAACGTTCTCCAACTCAGGCGAATGTCGCTTCGTCGCGGCGAGAAGGCCGAACTCCCGGTCGCGTGGTTCGATCTCGACAGCGTGTCGCTGATCGCGTTGCCGCAAACCTACGAACGGCGCGGGGACGCGACCTATTGGTACGAGGCGCCGACGGTTCCCTATCGGGCGCTCCTGGAAATCGCCCCGAACGGATTTGTCCGCTCCTATCCGGGTCTCTGGCGGCTTGTCGCTTAAAAAAGGGCCGCGGCCGCTACGGCGAATCGTTCCGCTCGCCATCGACCGACACGTCCATGCTCTCCTCCGCCGTGAGGTGAAAATTGAGCTTCGCGCCGTCGAATGAGAACCGGTATCTGGTCTTGCGGCCCTGTCCCAAATCCTCCAAATCGACTTCGAAGGTCTGCCCGTTCAACCACGTTCCTTTGCGGGCCGGGATGTGACCCGGGTTGATGCCGGAGAGCGTTGGCGAGCCCTTGCGAAAGAAGCCATCGAGTCCGATCGGCGCGACGTAGGCGGCCGAAGAATTGGGCGGGTATGTCAAAGCCAACTCGTATTCAAGACGCGGGTTTGGGCCGGTCAGAAACAGGGTCACTGACTTCAATCCAAGATCGTTCTTGGGAAAAGTGTAGGTCTTTCCTGAAATGGCTGACGTAAGCTCGGGCGTCGGGCCAACAGGGGTCGGCTTCTCGACCGCGGCGTCCTTGATCGCGTTGGCTAGCAGTTCGGCGGCGTCCGGATTCGGCGGGAGCGCCGAGTTGGACTTGGCCGCCGCGGTAACGCCATCGATAAGGGCGCCGCGCTGGACATATTCCCTGGCGGTCGTCACCGCGACCGCGTCTAGATCGGGAAACACCGTGATTAACTGGCCGTGGAGGCCATTCGCCATGAAAGCGTGCTTGTCAGGGAATACCCACATGAAATTGGAATAGCTCAGATTGGGATCCTTCGACGCATGCATGTTCACCAGCGTGTAATTCAAGACATCCGCCCAGCCGGGTGGAAGCAATTGCTGTCCCTCCCATTGCCCGTGGCGCAGATACAAATAGCCGATCTTCGCCATATCGCGCGGCAGCAGGGCCAGCATCCCCTCGCCAATCGAGAGGCCTTCGGGTTCGCGCTGCCAGTGCCAATCGGTGATGCCTAGTGGCTCAAACAGCTTTTCCCGCGCGTAATCTTCAGCGAGCCTGCCGGTCAATCTGGTGATGATCGCCGAAACCAGATCCGGGTTGCCGTTGGCGTAGTTGAAAACCTCTCCCGGCGCATGCGCCATGGGACGATCCAGAACGAACTGGGTCCAATTGTCGCTTCGATACATTTCGTGGGGCGTTATTTCCGGTTCCCCTTGGAATCCCTGCTCCCAATCGATTCCGGAGGTCATGTCCAAGAGGTTCTGGACCGTGATCGCCTTCTTCCGGTCATCGACATTCGCGACGTGGCGATCGGTGAAAAAATCGAGGACCGGATGGTCGAGACGGTCGAGCAGACCGTCCTTGTAGGCCATCCCGAGCAGGGTGCCGATGACCGCTTTGGTCGACGAGAATATCTGGTGCTGAAGCTGGCCCGTATAGGGCGCGTAATAGGCCTCTGTGACGATCCGCCCGTGACGCACGACGATGAGACTGTCGAAGTCGTGGCTTGCGCCATAGGTGACAAGCTTGGCGAGCGCCGCCGAATCCATGCCTTGCTCTTCCGGCGTCGAGGTCAGCCATCCCCTCGTCGGCCAGGCGGATTGATCGTCGTTCTCCGCCCGCGCGGGCCCGGGATGCAGGGCGACCGGCAGAGCGAACAAGCTCATCGCGACGCTCAGAATGAACCGTTTTCTGACTCGCACGAGCGCCACTCGCTCCTCCATCGTTTTGCGGGAGCGAATGTATCTTCTCGCTGGGCTTCTCGTCGATGTCCGCCTTGGGTCGTTCGCTCACACCAGCGCCGTCAGCCGCTCGATGAGAAAAGCGCGGGCCGCCGGATCGGTCTGCAGGCCGATCGCCAGGGCATAGGCGCGGCGCGCTTCTTCGACCTCGCCCAGTCTGGCGCAAAGATCGGCCCGGACGACCCAATAGGGCTCGAAGCCGTCGAGCCCGCCATCCGCTCCGGCCTCGTCCAGCAGTTTCAGCCCGGCCGCGGCCCCTTGCACATGAGCGACCGCCGCCGCGCGATTGATCGCGACGACCGGCGAAGCGGTCAGCGCGAAGAGCGTGTCGTAGAGGAGGGCGATTGCTTTCCAGTCGGTCGTCCCGGTCAGCCGCCGCGCGCTGTGGACCGATTGGACCGCCGCCTCGAGCTGGAAACGACCCGGAGCGCCCAGCGCGCCCGCCGACCGCAGCAAGCCCTCCGCCTCTTCGATCGCCCCCTCGTCCCACGCTCCCGTGTCTTGCTCGCTTAAGGGCACGTAGCGCGCCCTGGCGTCGCGGCGCGCCTCGCGCCGGGCGTGGGCGTAGAGCATGAGCGCCATGAGGCCCATCGCCTCGGGCTCGTTCGGGGCGAGAGCGACGACGACGCGGCCGAGCCAGATCGCCTCCTCGGCGAGGTTGCGCCCGCGCGGATCGTCGGAGAACGCTTCCGCCCAGCCATGCGAGAAGGCGGCGTAGATCGCCTCGAGCGCGACTCCGAGCCGCTCCGGCAGATCCTCGCGCTCCGGGATCTTGAACGGCACGCCGGCAAGACGGATTTTCGCCTTGGCGCGGGTCAGGCGCTGGCCCATGGCCGCGGGCGAGACCAGGAAGGCGGAACCGATCGCCGCCGCGTCGAGGCCGAGAATCGTCTGCAACATCAAGGGCGCACGGATCGATTCCTCAATCGCTGGATGAGCGCAGGCGAACATCAGGGCGAGACGCCGGTCGGGGATCGAGGCGGCCGCCTCGGCCGCCTCCTTGAGATCGGCGTCGATCATTGTCAGCGCGTCCGACGCCGCTTCCGCGCTGCGGCGCCGGCGCGAGGCGTCGATCAGGCGCCGCCGCGCCGCCGTCGCCAGCCAGCCTTCCGGATTCATCGGCACCCCCTGCACCGGCCAGACGGCGAGCGCGGCGGCGAAGGCGTCGGCGAGCGCGTCCTCGGCGCCCGGCACATCGCGCGAGCCGGCCGCGAGATACGCGACGAGCTTGCCGTAGCTTTCGCGGGCGACCCGCGCCGCGGCGGCCCGAGCGTCGGCTCCGTGGGCGAACGCCGGTCGCGCCGATGGTTCATTTTTGGGCTGGACGTTCGTTTTTGTCTCCAACTCGATCATTTCAATGACGACGATCGCCCCTCACATCTGACATTATGGGACGATTGTAATTTACTGATATGACAAACTTATGCTCGTCCAACCCTACCGTGGCCAGGAAGCGAGGGAAGAGGACGCATGGCTTGCGGCCTCGGCAATCCGCCGGTTTGCTTCGGAGCCGCCGGCGGCGCCGACCAGATATACGAGAAGCCAGAGACCGACAATAACCGCCAGCGCTGTCGCGAGCGGGGCCAGGCTGCGATCGTCGATCAGATAGGCGCGGTAGAACGCCGCCTGTTTCTCGATCCCGGTCATCGCAGTCTGGCCCGGCGCCGACCTACATCTGCCAGATCTGCCTGACTTCCATCGCGCCGTACTCGGCGCCCGGGCAGCGCGCGGCCCACGAGATCGCGGAGTCGAGATCGGGCGCGTCGATGAGGACATACCCTCCGAGCTGCTCCTTGATCTCGGCGTAGGGGCCGTTCAAGACCGAGGTCTTGCCGTTCTTGACCCGGACCGTGGTTGCGGTGGAACTCGGGTGCAGTCGCTGGCCGCCCTTGCCCACGCCGGCGTCGGCCACCGATTTCATGTAGGCGCCATAAGCGGCGAGCCGGGCGCCGTTCTGCTCGGGCGTAACGGCCTGCATCGTCTTCTCGTCTTCGTGAATCAACAATAGGTACTGCATCGCCTTGCTCCTTGAGAGACCGCGCGGCCCGTCGCCGCGCTCAGTTCAATGACGGTCTGTTTTGCCTCGTTTCGACAGCGCGGCAAAAAAAAGGGGGCGGCTGTTATCGCGTTGGCTGTTAGAGCAAGTTCCAATTTGGTTGAACCAAACCCAGCTCGTCATTGCGAGCGAAGCGAAGCAATCCATCCTGCGAGATTTGAGCGAACGCAGGGTCGTGGGCCATCGACGGATGGTCTTCAGGATGGATTGCTTCGTCGCTACGCTCCTCGCAATGACAATTCCAGGTGAGTGCAACCTGCGTTAGCAGCCGCTTTCCGCCTCCAACTCTTCGTGGCCGGCCTCCCGCCGGAGATCCACGCCGAGCCTATCGAACTCCGGCGGCTTGATCTTCGTAACGCAGTTCGCTGGCTGGGGCTGGCGACATTTGCCAGATCGGCCTGACTTCGATCGCGCCTTCCTGGGCGCCTGGGCAGCGCGCGGCCCATGAGATCGCGGCGTCGAGATCGGGAGCATCGATGAGGAAATAGCCGCCGAGCTGTTCCTTGACCTCGGCGTAGGGGCCGTTGAGCACCTGGGTCTTGCCGTTCTTGACCCTGACCGTGGTCGCGGTCGAAGCCGGGTGCAGGCGCTGGCCGCCCTTGCTCACGCCCGCGTCGGCCATCGCCTTCATATAGGCGCCGTAGGCCGCAAGCCGCGCGCCGTTCTGCTCCGGGGTCGAAGCCTGCATCGCCTTCTCGTCGGAGTGGATCAGCAACAGGTATTCCATGGGTTCGCTCCTTGGTCGCGCGCGGCCGTTTCGCCGCGCTCATTTCAAAGACGAATGAGCGGGCGGCTTTTCGACAGCTGGCGGCGAAAAGATACCGAGGTTGCGATGTCGGGGACAGTTGGATACCCTCGGTCTAACCGTGGATCACGTCGAGAGAATCCCGGTTCAAAACTTCAGGGAAGGGAACGAGGATGAGCGGGACAAGCGCGACCGAAACCCAAAACATCGCAATTGTGCGGCGTGGCTACGAAGCTTTCGCGAAGGGCGATATCCAGACCCTGAAGACGCTGTTCGCGACGAACGCGGTCTGGCACTCAATCGCGACTGGGATCCTGCCCGGAAACTATCGAGGCGCTCAGACGATCCTGGAGTTTTTTGGTCGGCTCGCTCAGGAGACCAATGGCACGGTGCGCGCGGAGCTCCAGACGGTCGCCGCGTCCGGCGATCATGTATTCGCTTTGCACCGGAACACCAGCGAGCGGAAAGGAAAGACGGTCGACACCAAGTCGGTGCTCGTTTTCAAGGTCGAGAAAGACCTGCTGACCGAAGTGGCGGAATTTCCGTTCGACCACCCGGCCCCCCTGTTCCGCCGACGGAATTGTGGCGCCGGCGGCGGCGCGGAGCCATGCAAGGAGCGCATGGTTTCCGGATTTCGCCGCAATCATAACCTTAGAGTGCGTTGCAGTTTGATGGGATCGCACTACCACCTCGTCCTGCGGAGCGCCGAAGGCGCGTCTCGAAGGACGCTCGAGCGGCTTACTCCTGCCGGGCGGGTGCTGGACCGCCCTTCGACACGGCGGCTGCGCCGCCGGCTCAGGACGAGGTCGAGCTCGAGGCAAGCCGTCACACCCAATCGCAACTTGTTCTCGCGGCGCTTCAAGGGGCTCAACCCGCCTCGATTCTGAAGTCGGCGCGCCAGCCAAGTTCAGCGACCGCCTTTTGAATTGACAGCTCGCCGCTCGGGTCGGCGATGTTGAATGCGCCCGGCTCGCCATGGTCGATAGCCAGAAAAGCGCCGTAGGCGGCCGCGTCGACATGCACCGCCGGCGCGGGAGGGGGCGCGCCGGCGCCGCTGCCGGGGCCGTAAAGCCGGCCGTAGCGCAGCACCAGGCCTTCTACCGGCGAAGCGGCGAGGACCTGGCGCTCGAGCGACGCGACGCCCCGCACGCTCGCGCCCTCGGGGCCGTCCAGATTGACGTTGAGCGGAGCGTCCTCGCGATAGGGCCGAGGACCGGGCGCATAGACCCAGGCGATGCTCTGCGCGATCAAACGGCGCGCTTGAGCCTGACGGGCCGCGGCGACGAGGTTGCGGGTCCCCTCTTCGCGAATGCGCGCATTGCGGACGAGCGCGGCGGACCTCTTCGCCGGATCCTGAATATCGGACAGATCGGTCAGCTGGTGAATGACGATGTCTGGCTTGGCCTCGACCACCGCCGCCGCCAGCCGCGCGGCGTCGAATACGTCGACCAGGACCGGGTGCGCGCCTAAGTCCCGCAGAAACTCCATCCTTTCCGGCGAGCGCGTCGTTCCCCAGACGGAATGGCCCGCTGCCCTGAGCAGGGGCGCGAGCCGCCGGCCGATGACGCCGGCCGCGCCAGCGAGGAATATCCGGCTCATGCGCCCCCTTCGGCCCCGGCTCGGTTGGCCTTCAGGTCCGCAAATATTTGTTGAGCCAATCGATCGTCCGCCGCCAGGCTTCCTCCGCCGCCGCCTGATCGTAGCGTGGCGTCGTGTCGTTGTGGAAGCCGTGGTTGGCGTTCTTGTAGATGTGACCCTCGTGGGAAACGCCCGCCGCGGCGAGCGCAGCGTCGAAGGCCGGCCAGCCGCTGGTGATGCGCAAATCGAGTTCGCCATATTGGGCGAGGATCGGCGCCTTGATTTTCGCCGCATCGGCTGCGTCCGGCTGGAGGCCGTAGAACGGTACGGCGGCGTCGAGATCGGCGCCCATCCGCACCGCAAGCTGGTTGACGACGCCGCCGCCGAAACAGAAGCCGATTGCGCCGAGTTCGCCGGTCGAATCGGGCAGGGACTTCAGCCATCGCGCCGCGGCGGCGAAATCCTCCTGCATCTTGACCGGGTCGATCCGGCGGAACAGCTCGGCGCCTTTCTCGTCGTCGCCGGGATAGCCGCCGGCCGAGGTCAGCCCGTCGGGGGCGAAGGCGATGAAATTGGCGACCGCAAGTCGCCGGGCCACATCTTCGATATACGGGTTAAGCCCACGATTTTCGTGCACGACCAGCACCGCCGGCAATTTCTCGCTGTTGGCGGGCCGGACCAGATAGCCCTTGATGGCGCCGTTGCCGTCCGGGGAGGGGATGGTCACAAACCTGGCGCTGATGCGGCTGTCGTCGGGCGGAACCTGGATCGCCCAGGCGTAGTTGGGCCTCAGCATCTCGAACAGCGCCCCCGCGCTGACCCCCCCAGCCGCGAACTTCTGCGCGCCGTCGAGGAACGCGCGGCGGCTCATTCCGCCATGCACGTAGACGTCAAACAGGTTCAGAAGTTCCTGAGGAAAGTCCGACGCCTTTTTTCGCTCCATGGAGGCTCCTCCTGTTCGCCGTAAGGGTTCGGCCCAGAGTGCGACGCACGAGCGCCGCGAATATGTCGGTCGTGGGGAATACGAAAATTTGATGGCGTCGCGGCGCACCCTCCGAACACGATCCAGTCCGGCTGACCGAGCAGTCGTGCGCGCCCAACACGTTGACAGGAGAATTCAATCTGGAAATACTTTGGTCGCAAGAGTTTGCCCGGGAGGAAGCGGCGGTGTCCGCAGGCGGCGACGATCGCGCAGGCGCGAACTCGGCTCATCACGATTTTTTCGACGCCTACACGATTGGAATCGAAGCCGGATGGGACGTTTGCGGCGCAGCGGCCAAAGTCCAGAACCCGGAAATCGCGTCGGATATTGACAAGCAATTGGCCGTCGTCCTCGACGGCAAGGCCGATATCGGGGCGCGCTGGCGGAGCGTCTATCTCTATGAGCAATTGTTCGGGCAGGTCATGCCGATCGATCGGCTGATCGCCGAAGGCGACCGAAGGCTCTTTGAAGCGAATGCTCTGAAAATTCAGTCCGCTGACGAGATCGGCGCCCGATGGAACGCGAAGAAGAAGGAAAATCCGATCAGCGACGCGGGGCTTCGAGCGATCTATTCGACGCTGCTCGGCGATCTGCAGTGGTTCTACAACAAACGCGCTCTCGCTCGCCGGATGCGCGGTCAGATCGTCGGTCCGATGGTGTGGAGGACGCTGATCACGTTCCTCCTGTGCGTCCTGCCGTTCTTGTTTATCGTCCTGGGGCAGGCGATTGGGTTGGATCCCCTGGCGAAAGTCCCACCGGAGTTCAAAACGGCCCTTGTCTGCGGATATCTGGCGATCGTGTTCGGTGCGCTTGGCGCGATTTTCAGCCGTCTGATCCGTTTCGAAACCCGCCAGAGCCTCATCGATTACGACGAAGCCGTCAGCACGTTTGTCGGTCGGTCGCTCAACCTGCGTCAGGTGGTCGGCGCGATCGGCGCGCTGGTGTTGTTTTTCGCGACCTTCGGCGACCTCATCGGGGGCAAGCTGTTCCCGGACATCGCGGAGCTTCTGGGCGCAGGCACGTGGATCAACGAGAACCTCGCGAAACTTATCGTATGGTCGTTCCTCGCCGGCTTCTCGGAGCGCCTGGTGCCAGACTTCCTCGCCCGCACCGAGGCGACCGCTGCGGCCGCGAGCCAGCCGAACGCGTGACGGATCAGCGCTGGACGTGGCGGCGGTCGGTCCATCCCGGCCGTTCTACCGCAAACCTGATCGGACGCCCAGGTTGGCGTCGAGTTCAGTAGACCCAGGGCAGCAGCCGGTAGCGGATCTTCCGTCTGTAGTCGGAATAGCCGGGCAGGCGCTGCTCGAGCACGCGTTCCTCGTCGACGAGGCGCCAGATCAGGATCGGCGTCATCAGCGCCACGATCACGAGACCCCAGTACGAGCCGAGCGCGAGGGGCGTGCCGACAAGATAGACGAGCCCGCCCGCGTACATCGGATGACGGACGATCGCGTAGGGCCCGGTCGAGACTAGCGTCTGGCCTTCGACCACCCGGACCGTCGCCGAGGCGAAAGTGTTCTCCTTGAAGACGAGCCAGCACGCGTAGAAACCTGCTGCGACCAGGACGTCGCCGGCGAGCGCGACGAAGGCGGGCGCCCGCGACCAGCCGAACCGCTGATCGAGCCCCGGGACGATGATAAGCGCGACGAAGCCGAGCGACATGAAGATCATGATCAGCTTTTGCGCCGGCTCGGACTCCTGGGTCGGCCCTCCCTTGAGGCGGCGCTCGACGAGGGCGGGGTCGTTGGCGATCAGGTCCTGGGTGATGAGCGCGGAGGCGGTGAAATAGACAGCGAGAAACGCCCAAGCCTGCCAGAACCGGAAACTGCCGGCCGCGCCGAAGAGGAGCGCGCCGGTGATGAGCGCGACCACAGCGAGCCAAACCCACGCCTTCTGGCTAGAGGTCATGGCCGGAGGAACTCTCCCGCTTGTCACGGCCGACTGCCGGCGATGACCGTCCTCGTCGCGGAGGGCGGGCTCGACGCCGGCGAGATCGTGCGCCGCATCGAGGACCGGCGTGCCGCATATTCAGAATGCCTGCCCCGAGGCGTTGAGATCAGGCGTCCATCCTGAGGACGACGCGGAAACGCGCATTGCCGCTCATCATCCGATCATAGGCCTCCTGCGCCTTGTCGAGCGGGAAGATCTCGTTCATCGATGCGACCTTGTTGAGCTTGCTGAAGTTCAGGGTGTCTTCCGAATCCCGCGCGATCCCCGAATACCAGCCCCGGACCGCCGCGCGCTTGCCAAGCAGATCGGACGAATTGACGGTCAGCGGGCCGACCGCGCCGATGACCATCATGACGCCGTTGGGGCCAAGCCCGCCCGAGATCGCCTGCATCGCCTTGCCGTCGGTGACGGTGGCGAGGATCGCTTTCGCGCCGCCCATGGCGGTGAGCGCCTGTGCCGGGTCCTCGGCGGCGCTGTCGATATAGTCGGTGGCGCCGAGGCTCTTCGCCAGCGCCTCCTTGTCGCGTCCGCGGTTGACGGCGACGGTGCGGAAGCCCTGCCGCGCCGCATATTGCAGGCCAAGATGGCCGAGGCCGCCGACGCCGTGGATGGCGACGACGTCGCCGGGGCCAGCCCCGGTATGGCGGAGCGCGTTGAAGGTGGTGACGCCGGCGCATAGCAGAGGCGCCGATTCAACCGGATCGAGATCGTCTGGCACGCGCGCGACCGCGGACACGTGCGCGATCATATGGGTCGCATAGCCGCCGTCGCGTGTGACGCCGCTAATTTCGTGCACATTCTCGCAGGCGAAGGCGTTGTCGCGCCGGCACCGGCGGCAATGGCCGCACGAACCGGCGAACCAGCCCACGCCCGCCCGTGCGCCGGCGCTCCAACCGTGGACGCCCTCGCCGATCGCGTCGATGACGCCGATCACCTCATGGCCGGGGACGCGCGGGTACTGGACGCTCGGAAACAGGCCCTGGACCGTCACCACGTCGCTGTGGCAGACACCGCAAGCCAGGACGCGAATGCGCATCTCTTCAGGCCCCGGAACCGGAATGTCCCGCTCATCCGCCTCGAACGGCCCGCCCTTCTTCCGGACCACCATCGCGCGCATCTTCGCCATCGCCTGAACCCCCTCTGATCGAGATTATGAGCATACGCTGGCCCCGGGTTGAGGCCAACGTGAGGCGGCGGCAAGAACGCAAACGGCCAAACGTCAAAATCGCGCCGGCCGTCTTCAGCCACCGAATCCCAAGGTCACGGCACGAAGTTGCTCTGCCCCGGGCCAGTCAGATGGTAGATGTTCTCTTTATCGTCCTGGGTTACGGCGGCGATGCCGGCCTTGGGTTCCAGGATCAACTCCTTGTCGAGCGTTTCGGTGCGGAATTTCCAACCCTGCGGCAGCTTCACCAGCGCGCCGAGGGACGCGAGCCTGTCGATCGTCAAGCCGGGACTATCCTTGTCGGTATAGGCCACCATCACCCAGGTTCTGCCCTTGGGATCATCGAGCAGATAGACCTGCGATCCTTTCTTGAAGCCCTCGAGGGCGGTTCTCGCCACCTGCGTCGCGTGATAGGCGGTCGAGCCCGACTTGGCGGAGGCCGCGCTGGGGGCGAGGCTGTTTCCCATCCACACCGCGTCCAGACCGTCGAAATTCCTCACCGCGCCGACCCTGTCCGAGAGCCAGTCCAGCGTCCAGGAGCGCTGTGGACTGATCGAGGCCAAAAGCGCCTGGTATTGTTTCGCCACCCGCTTCGGGTCGACGCTTTGCGCCAGCGACTTCGGGGCTGAATCCCGGTTGTCTTCGCCGGCGTTCTGGCCGGTCGTGTTGTAGGTGCTGACGTACAGCACTTTCTTGAGGGGATCCCTGGCGAAAAGGTCGATCTCCTCGTAGCGATAGTCGCGCAAGTTATCGAATTTTCGGTGCTCCGCGGCGGCGCAATCGTCCGGCAGCTGGCTGAAATATTTGCAGGCCTCGTATTGGGCGCCATAGGCCGTGGGGACGCTTTGGCCGGTCAGAAGCCAGAGTCCCGACGCCGCACCGTAAAATATGAAACCGCCGCGGCGCTCACAGACCGTCGGCATGGCCACCTCCAGTTCGGTCCCGCATCCCCGCGCGGACCTCGCCGCCGTCCCTTATTATGGATGGTAAATCTGAATGCTACGTTTCTGCAACCAGGGGCGCGAAGGGCTCGATGACCCCTGTCCCCCTCTCCGTCGCGAGCGCTTGCGGCAAACGCAATGAATTCCTGCTGGAGCGCGACTTTCGTATCTCGAAAGCGAAGCGAGTCTCGTCGGCGGAGACAGGCGTTTGGGGCGAAATTTGGAAGCCATGCACCGTTTGCATGACCCATGAGGCCTCGCCCCGCCACAATCTTCGCTCCGCGGAACAAGGGGCGTTTTTGCGCCGAACAGGGCGAATAAATGCGTGTAACAGGGAGAGAACAGGGAGCCCCGCCGGCATTTCACGATCTTGCCCCAATTCGCGTCTTTCCTGCCAGGCGCATGTTCCAACCGCATGACTCCGTCGCGGTCGTCCCCGGTGACCTTCCGGGTTTTCTTCCGGGGATAGATTTAAATGCGGCAGATCTGGATTTCGAAGGCCGGCCCTCCCGAAGTTCTTGAACTCAAGGAGGCGCACGATCCTCAACCTGCCGCAGGCGAGTTGCGCATACGGGTCGAGGCGAGCGGGATCAATTTCGCCGACATCATGGGCCGTCTCGGTCTCTATCCGGACCTGCCGCGCATTCCTGTCGTGCCGGGCTACGAAGTCGCCGGGCGGGTTGACGCAGCCGGCGCCGGAGTTGACGCCGGCTGGATCGGGCGCGATGTTTTTGCCGCGACCCACTTCGGCGGATACGCCGACGTGGTCTGCGCGCCGCAGGCCCAGGTTTTCCCGCGGCCGCCAAACATGTCCGCTGAGCAGGGCGCGTCGATCCCGATCAACTATCTGACCGCCTGGCAGCTGATAGTCGTTATGGGCGGATTGAAGGCGAGCGAGACGGTGCTCATTCATTCGGCCGGCGGCGGCGTCGGCATCGCCGCGACCCAGATCGCCAAACACATCGGCGCGACGGTCATCGGCACGGCTTCCGCCGGCAAGCATGAGGAGCTTCGCGCGCTTGGCGTCGATCACCTGATCGACTATCGGACCGAGGACTTCGAGGAGCGGGCGCGTCAGATCACCGGCGGGCGGGGCGTCGAGCTGATCCTCGATCCGGTCGGCGGGGATTCGCTGAAGAAAGGCTTTCGCCTCCTCGCGCCCACTGGCCGGCTTGGAGCGTTCGGCGCCTCGTCGGCCGCCGCCGGCAAGGGCGGATACCTGGGAATGGCGTCGATGCTGGCCAACACGCCCTGGGTCCAGTTCAATCCACTCTCGCTGATGAACGCCAACAAGGGGGTCTTCGGCGTCAATCTCGGTCACGTGTGGGGCGAGTTCGGCCGGGTGCGGCCGTGGATGGATCAGCTGATGGGTCTATGGGACAGCGGCGCCATAAAGCCGAAGGTCGCTCGGGTGTTCAAGTTCGACGAAGCCCCGGCGGCGCATCATTTCATCCAGGACCGCAAGAACATCGGCAAGGTGCTGCTTAAGCCTTAGTCGAGAAGGGCGCGATCGGCAGCCGCATCTATCATGCCGACGCTCGCGCCGGTCAGGCCGCCACGGCGCGCGTCCGGGAAGCGCGACGGGCCGCCCAGCCCAGGCCGGCGAAGCCAATCGCCATCATTACCCAGCTCGAGGGCTCGGGGGTCGCGGCGGGCGTAGAAGCGATCCAAACGAAACTACCGCCGCCGCCGCCGCCTCCCAACACGGCGGGGTTCCCAGAGAGCCCGGCCCCGCCCACGACGATCTCCAACTCCGTTCCTTCGGCGAGTTCAATGTCGCCGCCGACTTCGGCGCCAAGGCCGCCCGGGTTCTGGAAACCGATGCGCGAGGCGCCGCCTTGGGCGTCGTAGGCGAGGATGTCGTAAACGCCGGTGGCCGGGACGATGTAGTCGACGATCGTTCCTGAGAATCCAATCACCGTCCCGTTGATCTCGATCCAGCCGTTGACCGAGGGCACGTCGAATTGCCCCAGGCTGCCCGCCTCAAGGATGGGGTCGACGAAATCGGGGTAGACATAGGAGCCGCCTCCCCCTCCGCCGTCGCCTACGCCCCCGCCTCCGCCGCCAGAATAGCCTCCGCCGCCCCCGCCGCCCTGGCCGCCTCCACCGCCGCCGCCGCCGAACCCGCCGTCGTCACCGCTCAGGCTCAGCCCGCCGGCGAACATCGGAAAGCTCGAGCCGCCAGCCGCAAAAGGCGGCGGGCCCAGGATCGGTCGAATCACGCTCGCGCCCGGTCCAAGCCAACCCGCCCCGCCGGCGCCGTTCGCAGCGCTCGGAGCGATCCCGCCGCCAAGTCCGTCGACGCCTCCCGCACCATCCGAATCGCCGCCGGAGGTGGAGATCTGCCCCGGCAAGCCGAATTCAATTCCGCCGGCGCCTCCGCCACCCCCGGCAGCGAGGAGCAGTGTGACCCCGGCGGCGACCGGCGTTACGGACAAAACCGCGGCGAACGCGAGCGCGCCCGCGCAAACGATGGCTCTTGCGTTCATCGCCAATCCCCGGGCTAAGAATTCGCTCGCTGGGTTGCAACCTTCTGGTAGTATTCGCCCGCGACGACACAAGATTAAACCAGCAAAGAGGCAGAGGTCAACGTGAAGCGCGCGCCGACGGATTGCGGCGCGAAGCCCGAACGACGGAGGTCCGTGCCGAAGGAGTCAGGCTGCGCCGCGCGTCGGCGCGCCACGAGATTGCAGGCTTCGGAAACGTCTACTTGTAATAGCCCACGCCGCAGCCGATCTGCTCGTCAGCCCTGGCGACGAAGACGACTTTCACAGCAAGCGTGTCATCGGCCTCAGGTTTTGGGCTCATGAAGCTGACTTCGGTGATTTGACCTTCCGGCTTCTGGATCGCCGCGTACATTTCCGCGCCAAACGGCTCGCCGGTAGAGTTCTGAGCGGCGCGCATGTCTGTGCCAAGCGCTTCCTTGAGGTTGGGATTGCCGGTCGCAACGATCGTGCCGTCGCTGGCGTTGGCGCAAAACACGTAGAGATCTCGATCCCGAAACCCGCCTTCCCCCTTGTTGAACATCTCGAGCGCTTTCACCCTGTCCGCTTTCACGGCGGCGAGCGCTTTCATCAGCATGGCCTTGGCTTCGTCGGCCGTACCACCGGTTTGCTGAGCGAAAGCCACGGGCGAGAGCGCAATGATTGCGGCCGACAAAGCGACGATCACGAATTCACGGACCATAGTATTCTTCCTGTCGCGAGCCCCGACGAAGGGGCCGTAACGTCAGAATAACGACAGGCGAAGTCTCATCGAACGCGCAGCCTCTCCGCGGCGCGCGGCGCAAAATAGGTCAGCATTCCGTCGGCGCCGGCGCGCTTGAAGGCGATGAGGCTCTCCATCATCGCCTTGTCGCCGTCGATCCAGCCATTGTTGGCCGCCGCCATGATCATCGAATATTCCCCGCTGACCTGATAGGCGAAGGTCGGCGCGCCGAATTCGTCCTTCACCCGGCGGATGATGTCGAGATAGGGCATGCCGGGCTTGACCATCACCATGTCGGCGCCCTCGTCGAGATCGAGTTCGACCTCGCGCAACGCCTCGTCGCTGTTGGCCGGGTCCATCTGATAGGTGCGCTTGTCGCCCTTGAGCGCGCCCGCCGAGCCGAGCGCGTCGCGGAACGGCCCGTAGAAGGCGGAAGCGTATTTGGCGGCGTAGGCCATGATCTGCACGTCGAGGAAGCCTTCGGCGTCGAGCGCCGCGCGGATCGCGCCGACCCGCCCGTCCATCATGTCGGAGGGGGCGATGACGTCGGCCCCGGCGCGCGCCTGGTTGAGCGCCTGGCGAACGAGAACTTCGACTGTCTCGTCGTTCAGGATCGTGAGATGGCCCGAGGCGTTCTCCCGGACGAGGCCGTCGTGTCCGTGACTTGTATAGGGGTCGAGCGCGACGTCCGTGACGAGGCCAAGCTCCGGAAATTCGCGCTTGATGGCGCGGCAGGCCCGGCAGACGAGATTGCCCTCATTGAAAGCTTCGCTCCCCTCCGCGTCCTTGAGCGCAGCCTCGGTATAGGGGAAGAACGCGATCGCCGGGACCTTGAGCCCGACCGCTCGCTCGGCTTCGCGTACCGCCTGATCGACGCTGAGCCGGTCGACGCCCGGCATTGCGGCGACCGGAACGCGCTTTTTGTCGCCGTCGATGAGAAAGAGCGGCCAGATGAGGTCGCTCGACGTCAGCACATGCTCCGAGACGAGCCGCCGCGCCCATTCCGCCTTGCGGTTGCGGCGCGGGCGGTGGGGGAGATCGAGGCGGTGGGTTTCGGCGATGCGGGACGGCTTGTTCATGCGGGCGGGCTCCTCGGGCCGCGCACTATACACCGCTTGAGGAAGCAATTGGACCGGCCGGGCGCTTTTGGGAAAATGCAGCCCTTGGGCGCCTCCTGCATCAGTGCGAGCGTGTTGCCGTCCGGGTCCTCGAAGAACGCCATCGAGAGATCGTGATCCTCCATCTTCGCAATCAGATGAGGCTAAATCGTTAGCGCGATGTTGCGCTTCCTGAGTTCGTGGACAGCCAGCACGATGTCGGCGCAGGCGAAGTAAACGGGAGACGCGTGACCGATGTCGCTTGCCTCGTTGGCCCTCTCGATCATCAGCCGGACGCCGCAGCAATCGAAGAAGGTAAGGTCGCCGAAGCGATAAAGATGCCGAAGGCCCAACTTGTCACGGTAGAACGATTCCGAGACGTCGACGTCGCGCACCCCAATCGCAATCTGGCCGATGCGGTTCAAGTTGATAGGCATGGGCTTTCTCCAGTCGGCTCGGACGCAGAATTCCTCAAGCCTCGTTCCACAGCGCGATCGCCGGCTCGCTCTTGTCGTGCTCGTAGCCGAGAATGCTCACGCTTGCGACGCCAAGCATGAACAGGCGTCCCTCCGACGGCGCGAGGCCCAGCCAGCGCGCCGCCAGCACCCTCAGGATATGGCCGCTCGAAAATACGATCGCACGGTCATCGGCCGCGCGAAGACGGGCGATGACCCGGTCGGCGCGGGCGCCGACGTCCGCCGGTTGCTCGCCGTTGGGGCATCCGTCGCGGAAGAGGCGCCAGCCAGGGTGGGCGGCGAGGATCTCCTTCGAGGTCCGTCCTTCGTAGTCGCCGTAGTTCCATTCGACGAGGTCCGGGTCGACCTTCGCGACCGCGCCGAAACCGGCAAGCTCACAGGTGCGGCGGGCGCGTTGCAGTGGGCTTGAGAACGCGCGATCGAACGTGACGCCCTTGAAACGGCCCCCGAGGGACCGTGCCTTACGTTCGCCTTCCTCCGTCAGCGGAATATCGGTGAGGCCGGTGTGCTGCCCGGTCATGCTCCACGCCGTTTCGCCGTGGCGGACGAGAGTGATGGTCGCAGGCACGCAATCCCCCTGTCAAAGACAAACCCGCAAGCCCGGATCGTCGCCGCTGCCTATGCGCTCGTGGTCAGCAAATGGTCGGCCACGAGCCGTCGCGCCCATCGCGCCTTGCAGTTGCGGCGCGGGCGACGCGTGAGGTCCAGGCGCGTCGCAGGATCGGGACGGACCGCGTGGCGCATTTTGGCGGCTCCCTTGGGCCTTGTTTGTCGAGTTTGGCCCTAAGTCGGCGAACCGAGCAAGGCGCTGACCGACACGTCTTCGTCGATTTCCGGCCAATGGACGCCCTCGCCCTGGCCGATCAGGCGCCACTTCCCACGCTGTTCTGCCGACGCGTCGCGCAACCGGGGAAACCACTCGATCGGCGCCGATATTTCGCGGCCGTCTGTCAAGACGATGCGGAGCGAGGCATCGACGAACTCGACGCTCATCGCCTGCGCGCTAAGCTGATTTGCCGAAATGGGCATGCCAAGCCTCCAAGAATTCGTTGGCGATGTTCGATAATCTCAGCGCGGAGTTGCGTCAAATCCCGAGACCGAAATCCACGCGAGCGCACGAGCTAGACTGGATCGAGCCAATACTTCGCGGTCGCATCGCCGCGCTCCACGTGGATATGCGCAGGCTCGTCGTTCTCCAAACTGTAGAAAAAGAATTGGAGCCCGCCGGAGCGCAAGACAGTCGGCATTGTCGGGCCCGCTACTCAGCGTTACCGCCCTCCTGTTCCTACGCCTTCACCCGCACATACTCCCCCGGCGCGTCGGCGAGCGGTTTCAGCTTGCCGTCGCCGGGTCTGCGGGCGGGCGCCTTTCCCGGCGCCTGGGCGGTGAGCCATGCGATCCAGTCGGGCCACCATGACCCGGGCGTCTCCTTGGCGGCGGCAACCCAGGCGTCGAAATCGCCCTTGGGCGGGCCGCCCGACCAATATTGATATTTCGGTTTGCCCGGCGGATTGACGACGCCGGCGATATGGCCCGACCCCGCCATCACGTAGCGAACCGGGCCGGCGAAGCACTTGGCGCCGGTGAACACCGAGCGGGCAGGGGCGATGTGGTCCTCTTTCGTCGCCAGCTCGTAGACCGGGATCGTCACCTTGCCGAGGTCGAGGGTCTTGCCGCCGAGCACCATGCGTCCGTTGGAGAGATCGTTCTGCAGATAGCAGTGGCGAAGGTAGAACTTGTGGTTGGCGGCGGGCATGCGGGTCGAGTTCGAATTCCAGACCAGGAGGTCGAACGGCATCGGCTCTTTGCCCTTGAGATAATTGTTGACGTAATAGGACCAGATGAGATCGTTCGGCCTGAGCATGTTGAAGGCGTTGGCCATCTGCGAGCCGTCGAGATAGCCGTGCTCGGCCATCCGCTCTTCGACCTGTTTGAGCTGCTCGGCGTCGACGAACACTTTGAGGTCGCCGGGATCGGTGAAGTCGATCTGGGCGGCAAAGAACGTCGCGCTGGCAATCCGCTTGTCGCCGACCGCCGCCATGTAGGCGAGGGTCGCCGCGAGCAGCGTGCCCCCGACGCAATAACCGATCGCCGCGACCTCGCGCTCGCCCGTGGCCTCATCGATGCAATCGAGCGCGGTAAGGATGCCCTCGCGCATGTAGCTGTCGAAATCCTTGTCGGCCTGGCGCTCGTCCGGATTGACCCACGATATGACAAAGACAGTCAGGCCCTGCGCGGCAGCCCAGCGGATGAACGACTTCTCGGGATTGAGGTCGAGAATATAGAACTTGTTGATCCACGGCGGCACGATCAGGAGCGGGCGCTTGTAGACCTCGGCCGTCGTCGGCTCGTACTGGATGAGCTCGAGCAGTTCGTTGCGGAAGATCACCTTGCCGGGAGTTGCGGCGAGGTTGACGCCAAGCTTGAACGCCCGCGCGTCGGCCTGGCGTATGCGTAAGGTTCCGTGCCCGGCCTGGATGTCTTCGGCCAGCATTTTGAGGCCTCGCACGAGGTTCTCGCCGCTTTCGGCGAGCGTCGTGCGCATGAGCTCCGGATTGGTGGCGACGAAGTTCGAGGGCGAGAGCGCCGCCGTGACTTGGCGCAGATAGAATTGCGCCTTGTCGCGATCGTGCGGCGTGAGCTCGTCGGCGTGTTTGACCAGATCGTCTGCCCAGCGCGTGGTCAGGACGTAGGCCTGCTTAATGAAATCGAAATACGGATTGTCGCGCCAGGCCGCGTCGGCGAAGCGCTTGTCGGACGCGTCGGGAGGAGCGATGGCCTCCACCTTCTCGCCCTGCAGCCGATGCAGCGTCGCCGCCCAGAGCTCGATAAACTGGGTCGTCAGCGCCGCCTGCGCCGCAAGCGCCCGCTGAGGCTCGGCCATGTAATATTCGGCCACCCGGCCGATCGAGCGCACCATTTCGCCGATATCGTCGGCGATCGTGGTCTTGATCTCGCCGCTCTCGCGCGGTCGCATGTAAGCCGCCAGCACCCTGCCGCCCTGTTCGATCGCCTGGGCGATGTTGTGGGCGAGCGCCTCGACGTCGGGCGTTGGAACCGGGGCGCCCGAACCGTGCGGGCCGCCGACGGAAGGCCAGGATGCGGGGAGAGGCCGGGCGTCTGTCGCAGGCTTGGGCGCGGCCGCCGGGGCTGAAGCCTTCGCCTCCGTCGAAGCGGGCGCGGTTTGGATTTGGCTCGGGCTTCGCCCCTCGGCCCGCCGGAGCGCCGGGGCCTTGTCTTTTGCCCTGTGGGGCAGGGCGGCCGCTTCCGGCGTGGCCTTTGCAGCCTTGGGTATCGCGGGCGCCCCCGCTTGCTCGGACTGGTCTTGGCCATGAAAAGCGTTTCCTGTCGCTTCCGAGCGTGAGGCCCGGTCCCGTTTTGGTCATAATAGGCCACTACCAGTTAGCGGCGCTATCAAGACTTTTCGGAAGGAACAATGTTTCGCACGATTCGCGCCGAGCGCGACCGACACCAAACGGGGCGATTCGTCTCCGCGGGGCTTCTGGCGCTCGCCGCTTTTCTCGCCTCGGCTCAGGCGGGCAAAGCGCAGGAGCAGGGCAATATCCTGCAGCAGGGTCAACACGTCGTGAAGCAGGGGGCCAAGCTCTTGGGCTTTGCGACCGACCTCGCGCCGCCGGCCGATTTCGTCGTCAAGTCGCGCCCCGCCACCGATCCCGACTACATTCCCGTGTTCCAGCCGCCGCCCGAGCCCGAGAGGAAGGCGTTGAAGGACGATGAGCTCAAGGCGGTCAAGACCGACCTCGACTCGCTCCAGAAGCGGCATGATGCGCTGCGGCAAGCCTATCCGCCGGCCGCCAAGGCGCTTGCGGAAGAGGCAGCGGCGAAGAAGAAACCGAAGACAAACGCTCCCGATACCCCGCAATAGTCATTCCTGTTTGCGGCGAGTAGGCTTCCGATGCTAATTGAAGCATCGGCGAGAGCCGGCCGAACGGGACACGATTCAGGGGCCAATTGCTGAAATGAGCGACTTTCACCGGGTGCGGCGACTGCCGCCTTACGTCTTCGAGCAGGTCAACGCGCTCAAGGCCAAGGCCCGCGCCGGCGGCGCCGATATCGTCGATCTCGGCATGGGCAACCCCGACTTGCCCGCGCCCAAACACGTGATCGACAAGCTCGTCGAGACAGTCGGCAAGCCGCGCACCGATCGTTATTCGGCCTCGAAGGGCATCGCCGGCCTTCGGCGCGCCCAGGCCGGCTATTACGCGCGCCGGTTCGGGGTCAAGCTCGATCCCGACACCCAGGTCGTCGCCACCCTCGGCTCGAAGGAAGGCTTCGCCAACATGGCCCAGGCGATCACCGCGCCTGGCGACGTGGTGCTGGTTCCGAACCCCTCCTATCCGATCCACGCCTTCGGATTCCTGATGGCCGGCGGCGTGATCCGCTCCGTTCCGGCCGAACCCGGCCCGGAATTCTTCGCCGCGGCCGAGCGCGCGATCGTCCATTCGATCCCCAAGCCGATCGCAATCGTGGTCTGCTATCCCTCGAACCCGACGGCGACGGTCGCCTCGCTCGACTTCTATAAGCGACCTGGTGCTGTTCGCGAAGAAGCACGAGATTTTCGTTCTCTCCGACATCGCCTACGCCGAGGTCTATTTCGACGGTGAGCCCCCGCCGTCGATCCTCCAGGCGCCGGGCGCCTTCGAGGTCGCGGTCGAGTTCACCTCGATGTCGAAGACCTATTCGATGGCCGGATGGCGGATCGGGTTCGCGGTCGGCAACGAGCGGCTGCTCGCGGCTCTGGCGCGGGTCAAGTCCTATCTCGACTACGGCGCCTATACGCCGATCCAGGTCGCCGCCGCCGCGGCCCTCAACGGCCCCGACGATTGCGTGCGCGAGATGCGCGCGACCTATAAGCGCCGCCGCGACGTGATGATCGAGAGCTTCGCCGCCGCCGGCTGGCCGATAGCGAAGCCGAGCGCCTCGATGTTCGCCTGGACGCCGGTGCCGGAGCGCTTCCGCCATCTGGGCAGCCTCGAATTCTCGAAGCTCCTGATCGAGAAGGCCGACGTTGCGGTCGCGCCGGGCATCGGCTTCGGCGAGCACGGCGACGATTTCGTCCGTCTCGCCCTGGTCGAGAACGAGCAGCGCATCCGCCAGGCCGCGCGCGGCGTCAGGCGCTTCTTCGAAACCGCCGACGCCACCCTGCACAATGTGGTGAAGCTCAAGAAGCAGGCGTGAGCGGGAAGGGGCAGCGTCCCCCTTAGCTCAGCTCCAGCTCGTCGAGCCGCAGCGCGAACGCCTGCGGCGCGAGGAGCGGAACAAGTTTGTCCTGCGGGCCAAAGTCGCGCGCCTCGCGATAGCCGTCCGTGGCGGGCGCCCGGAAGATGCGCGTTGTCAGCCGAACCGCGTCGATGACCCAAAGCTCGCGAATTCCGAAGCTGGCGTACAGCGCCGCCTTGCGGCCCAGGTCGTACCGCAAGGAAGAATCGGCGATCTCGACCACGAGCAGCGCCGTCGCTGCCGAGAGGCCGCGAATGCCGCTAGCGCGTGGATAGATCACGACGTCCGGCTCGAGGTAGGTGTCCTCGCTCAGGCGGAACGTCGTGGCGATTGCGAGATCGACCTCGCGCTCCGGCAGGCGATACCATCGATCCGCCATCGCCGTCTTAAGGACCTCATGCTGGAGGCCCTTCGGCGACATTGGAACCAGTTCGCCACCAATCAGCTCGACGCGCTCGTCCTCCTCCATCATTCCTGCGGCGACCATCGCCTCGACTTCGGCGACCGTGAAGCGCCGACGCGGCAAGCCCTCCGCTGCCGAAGTGACACGGGCGGCCGATCCCATGATTCGATGCTCTCCTCTTTGCCCTCACGGGAGCCCGCGCTCGCGAACGCGCACACAAGGCCTACCATAAGCGCCAGATGGCATCGCCGCGACTTGGTGTTGCGGGCTCATTTCTACCCGGCATAATCGCCCCGATGTCGTCGCCCGCTCCCTCGATCGAAATCCGGCCCGCCGCCTTGCAAGACGCTGCGAGCATCCGCGACCTGACGCGCGCAGCCTACGCCAAATGGGTCGCGCTCATCGGCCGCGAGCCGCTGCCGATGCTGGCCGACTATGACCGCGCCGTGCGCGAGCACGCGATCGATCTCCTGACGGTCGGCGGCGCGCTCGCGGGGCTCATCGAGACGATCCTCCGTCCCGATCATCTGTGGATCGAGAACGTCGCGGTCGCGCCCGACCGTCAGGGCAGGGGCTATGGGCGCCTGCTGCTCGCCCATGCCGAGGCGCGCACGGCCGAGGCGGGGCGTGGCGAAATCCGCCTTCAGACCAACGCGGCCTTCGCCGCCAATCTCGCGCTTTACGCCAGGCTCGGCTACGCGATCGACCGGACCGAGCCGTTCCGCGGCGGGACCGTCGTCACCATGAGGAAGCGGATCGAAAGCGCCCCCGTATCATGAGGAGCGCCGAAGGCCCCCCGGATCACAGTCCGGGGGCTCGAAGGACATTCCAAGCGGCGACCGCCGCCGAGCGCTGGAGCGCGGCCTTCGGCGCTCAGGGCGGCTTTCGAGGCCGCTGCGCGGCGCCTCAGGGCGAGGGGGGTTGTGTTTGTCTGATCGCAACGCGCCTCAGGCGACGCGGCTGAGATTCGCCCGTTCGCCGCCGAGATTCCGCTGCATCGTCCGGCAGTACCAATCGACGAATTGCAGACCCCGCCTTCATGGTCTGGCGCGTAGGGACCAGGCTCGTAGGCGGGAGAACGGATGCCGATCTGGTTTTCCTCGACGACGCGGCGATCCTGATCGTTGGTCGCCCGCCAGACGTGAGTGAGCTCCTCGACCGAATAATCCTTGCCCTCGACGGCGTCCTTGTGAACCAGCCATTTCGTCCTGACCTGGGTCTGCATCGGACCGATCGGCAACACCTGGAACGAAACCGCGTGATCGCCCAGCACGTGATTCCAGGTCGACGGATAATGGAAGATCAGGAGCGAACCGATATTCGGCTCGGTGACGGCGTCGCTCAGCGGGCGACCGACCGCCGCCCGGCCCGACATCGTGTAGCTGACCGCGTTGTCATGGAGAGGAATCCGGCTCGTCCGGTACTGTCCCGATTCCGAAAGCAGGAACGCGCTGGGCAGCCCCGCCGCCTCGCATCGTTCCCAGTGCGAGGTCATCTCGCGGTCGTCGAGGGCGTCGCTGATTCCCGAAACGGTCGGCCGCTCGGGAAATGTCCGGCAACAGCTCCGGATGGTTCGCGGCGCAGTGATAGCACTCGCGATTGTTCTCCCACACCAGCTTCCAGTTGCCGTTCTCGACGATCGTGCTCTCGAAGGCGATCCTGGCGTCGGCGAGCCTGTGCGGCGACACATAGCTTTCGAGTTGCGCCCGGAAATGGCTCGAAGCTCGGCGCGACCGGCGCGACGCAGACGAAGATAAAGCCGCCGGCGCTTTCGCAGCGGACAGGCTTGAGACCGAATTGCGCCTTGTCGATTCGGCCGTCCTGCATGCCGGGCGCGGATCAAACTGCCGTCGAGATCGTAGGTCCATTGATGATAGGGGCAGACGAGCCGCTTCGCCGCGCCCTTGGGCGCCGGGCAGATGCGCGAGCCGCGATGCCGGCAGGTATTGTGGAGGGCGCGGATCGCCCCGTCGCGGCCGCGGAGGACGATGATCGGGTAGTCGCCGATCTGGATCGTGAAATAGTCGCCCGGCGCCGGGATCTCGCAATCGTGGCCGGCGAACATCCAGTCGCGGTAGAAGAGGGTTTCGAGATCGAGGCGGTAGAACTCGGGGTCGGTATAGAACTTCCGGTCGAGGCTCATGCCGGGGCGCCGAGCCTGGAACTCGGCGAGCATCACATCTGTCGCGTTCATCTGAGCATCCCGGATAGAAGAGGGCGAATCGTCTCTTGCCCTCGCCATTGGCGGCCTCCGCGGGGAAGCGCGCGCATTGGCGAGGCGTCAGCCTCCCCGGCCGAATTGACCTCAATTCCAAATAACCCTTGAGGTTGTAGAAGACCATCGAACCGGGCCAGCTCAAGACAAATATTCCGATGATGACATAACCGAGAGCGTCTTCAGATGGCGCCCGTCCGCGCGTCGCCAGCGGATCGGAGCGGCAACCCGATGCGAATTTGACAGCACGCTGGTTCGGAGTATCGTCGCCGGGCGTATTGTTTCAGGAACGGAAGCCGGTGAGAATCCGGTGCGGTCGCGCCACTGTGATCGGTTATTCAGCCGAGAGCCAGACCTGCTCCTTAAGCCAAGCGCGTCTTGCATGGGGACGCGAACTCCCCGAGGAGTATTGGTTCATGGCCACAGCTACGAATTTCGCGCCGACTGCCGGCGTCGCTGCAATTCCACTTCGCGAAGCACTCCCCTGGGTAATCTTCGCGGGCCTCATCTGTTTGCTCGGCGTCTATTTCGTTGGAGCGGAAGAGGGCGCGACCTCGATTGTCAAGGGCATGTACGTGCACGAATTCGTGCATGACAGCCGCCATCTCCTCGGCTTCCCCTGCCACTGACGGCGTAGCACCCCGACTCCTCAGACGTCGGGCGTGCCTTTTCCGGGAAGACATGCGTTGGCTTCGCTCGCGATGGCGCCGGTATCTATGACCGCGCTGGGGGCGGCTTGGGTTGAGGATCAAATAAGATGACAACGGGATCTTTGTTGTGGCGCGGCATGATCGTCGGCCTTGTTGCTGGTCTTCTTTCGTTCTGCTTGCTGAAAGTCTATGGCGAGCCGGCGGTCGACCGGGCGATCGCCTTTAAATCGGCAATGGACGAGCAGAAAGCCAAGGCTGAGCATGACGCCGCGGTGGCGAAAGGCGAAAACCCGCCTCCATATGAAGAAGAGCCCGAGCTGGTTAGTCGTCCGGTGCAAGCCGGAATTGGACTCTTCACCGGCGTCATGACCTACAATGTTGCGTTCGGCGGTCTGTTCGCGCTTGCTTTCGCGATCCTCTACGGCCGGATGGGGGATTTCAGCCCGAGGCTGAATGCGGCTTTGATCGCGCTAAGCGGCTTCGTCGCCGTCTACGCCGTCCCGATCCTCAAATATCCGGCGAATCCGCCGTCGATTGGCAACCCCGATACGATCGGTCTGCGGACCGCGATCTATTTCGGCATGATTCTTTGTCCCTTGGCTCTATGATTCTCGCCTGGAATGTCCGCAATCGCCTCGTCGAGCAGCACGGCGCGTGGAACGCGACGCTGATCGGCGCGGCGGTCTACATCATCGCGGTCGTCATTTTCGCCTTTGCGATGCCGCCGCTGAACGAGGTTCCCGAAGGCTTCCCGGCGGTCGTGCTCTGGCAGTTCCGCATGGCTTCGCTCGGCGCGCAGGCGATCATGTGGACGGTCATCGGGCTTGGCTTCGGCGCCTGGGTCGAGCGCGATTTCGGCTTGGCGAGGCAGGCCGGCAGGCTGCAGACGGCCTGATCCAGGCGCGCGGGCCCATGACCGCGCGGCTCGACTTGCTCGCTCACGGCGCTTCCTCGGCGACCCGCGCGGCCCGGTTTCCCGACGACGAAGCGCTCGAGGCGCCCGCCGTCGCCGCCCTCGAAGCGTTGAGTGGCCGGCTGCGATCCTACGGCCGCGTCCTCACCGCCCCGGCCCGCGTCGCGCGTGAGACGGCCGCGGCGCTAGGGTTAGGCGCCGACGTCGAGACGGCGCTCAGGGATTGCGACTATGGGCGCTGGCGCGGTCTCGCCTCGAGCGATGTCGCCGCGCGCGAGCCAGACGGGTTCAGGGCATGGCTCGGCGATCCCGATGCGGCTCCGCATGGCGGCGAATCGCTGGCCGCGCTGCTCCTTCGGGTCGGCGGCTGGCTCGCCGAATCGTTGGCTCGCGACAGTGCGACTTTGGCGATCACTCATGCCTCGGTCGTTCGCGCCGCGATCGTGAGCGCGCTTGGCGCCGGTTCCTCGTCCTTCTGGCGGATCGATGTCGCGCCGCTCTCGGTGGCGAGGCTCAGCGGCCGGGACGGGCGCTGGAATCTGGTGGCGCTCGAGGCCCTGGGAGCGCAACGGTGATCCGCCTGCTTGCCGCTCTCCTTACGGCCCTCACGATGCTCGCAGCGTCGCCGGGTGAAGCGCATCGGATCGCCGCAACCGGCGGGCCGCCCACCGGGGGCATCGCCATTCCAAGTCTTACGCACGGCCAGATGGCGGTGATCGCCGATAATCTGTCCAGCATCCGCGGGCTCGCGCGCGACCGGACCGGGTCTGACATGACCACGTGGCGGTTGGAAGATTACCTGAATCTGCAGTCCTTTGCCTGTCTCTGGGGCCTTGTTCCCGGCAGCATCACGGACGAGTTGAGCCCGTTCAACGAGTGCGCTCACGCCTATCTCGCCGCGGCGCGGGCGCTGCTGCTGCAATTGCGCGAGACGCCGCGCGTCGATCGCAACGCCGTCGAAGCGCTCATTGGCAAGATCGAGACGGAAATGCTGGCCAATGGGGCTTCCCTCACGCTCTGCCGTTTCAGCGACGAGCCATTCAATACAAACGAAGTTGTCTTTCCGAGATGGAGCGAAGCGCCGACCCACCCCCCGACCCTCGCTTCCGCCGCGCTCGTGCTCGCAGCGATTGCGGGAATGTCGTGGAGCGCCTGGCCCAGGCGGAGCGCGAGGCGAGAGGCGGAGCAGGCCGGCGCCTAGCCGTACGCGGCCCATGAATGAGTTCGCCAAAGCCGTTGGACTGATTTCCAGTCGGCTTGACGGCGCGCGCGGACGGTTCCACGATCGCAGGCATGAAGACCGCGCCGCGAAAATTCGAGCTGACGGCGGACATTCTGCTCCGGGCCTACTCGATCGGCGTCTTTCCGATGGCCGAGAGCCGCGACGCCAAGGAATTGTTCTGGGTCGAGCCGCACGAGCGAGGAATCTTCCCGCTCGATGGCCTCGCTGTTTCGCGCCGCCTCGCCAAGACGGTGCGGTCGGATCGATATCGGGTCGTTGCCGACCGCGCATTCGAGACAGTGGTCCGCGCCTGCGCCGAGCGCGAGAAGACCTGGATCAACGACGAGATCGTGCGGCTCTATGGCGAATTGTTCGCCGCCGGCCACGCCCATTCGCTCGAGGCTTACGAGGGCGACGAGCTGGTCGGCGGTCTTTACGGCGTGAGCCTGCGCGGCGCCTTCTTTGGCGAGAGCATGTTCCATCGCGCCCGCGACGCTTCGAAGGTCGCGCTGGTCCATCTGTTCGCGCGGCTCAGGACCGGGGGCTTCCGGCTGCTCGACGCGCAGTTCTCGACCGAGCACCTGGCGAGCCTCGGCGCGGCCGAGATTTCGCGCGAGTCGTTCCGGCTTCGGCTGGCAGACGCGCTCACGATCGAGGCGAATTTCGGCGCGTGGCCGGTGCAAGTCGCGATGCGCGGCGCTGAGGCGCTCGAGCGCGCCCGCTGTGACGGCATGGAAGTTGCGACGGGCGAATTACCGGGGCGGAGCGTCGTTCAGGCCTGACGGCGCTCATCGACAGAGTTTGGGCAGGCGGTATGGCGGCGTTCGACGAGATGGGGATTTCCGGCGGTCCGACGAGGCCGCTCTATCATCAGGTCGCGCGCTGGCTCGACGAAACGCCGCCCGAACTCCTCGCCTCGCGCCGCGCCCAGGCCGAGTTCATGTTCCGGCGCATCGGCATCACCTTCGGCGTCTACGGCGACAAGGACGCCGCCGAGCGGCTCATTCCGTTCGACATCGTTCCGCGCCTCATCTCGCGCGCCGAATGGCGCCGGCTTGAAGCTGGCCTGACGCAGCGGGCGCGCGCGCTCAACCTCTTCCTCAAGGACGTCTATGGGCCGCGCGCCATTCTGAAAGAGACGATCGTCCCGCCCGAATTGATCGTGCGCAATCCGTTCTATCGGCCGGAAATGATTGGCCAGCGTGCGCCGCACGACATCTGGGTCCATATCGCCGGCATCGACATCGTGCGGGTGGACGACGAGGAGTTCTACGTCCTCGAGGACAACGCCCGCACGCCGTCGGGCGTATCGTACATGCTGGAGAACCGCGAAGTGACGATGCGGCTCCTTCCCGACCTGTTCGCGCGCCATAGCGTCGCCCCGGTCGACGACTATCCCGATCAGTTGCTCGCTTGCCTGCGCTCGGTCGCGCCGCGTCCCAATGGCGGCGAGGCAACGATCGTGATCCTGACTCCGGGAGCGTTCAATTCCGCCTATTACGAGCACTCGTTCCTCGCCGACAAACTCGGGGTCGAGCTGGTCGAGGGCCGCGATCTGTTCGTCGACGACGACCAGGTGTTCATGCGCACCACACTCGGGCCGCGCCGGGTCGATGTGATCTACCGGCGGGTGGACGATGATTTTCTCGATCCCCTGGTCTTCAATCCCGCCTCGGTTTTGGGCGTGCCCGGGCTTGTCGGCGCCTATTTGGCTGGCAATGTGACGATCGCCAATGCGATCGGCACCGGAATCGCCGACGATAAGGCGATCTACAGCTACATACCCGACCTCATCCGGTTCTATCTGTCCGAGGAGCCGCTGCTCAAAAATGTGCCGACCTATCGTTGCCGGGAGCCCGCGTCGCTCAAATACGTGATGGAGCGACTCGATCAACTGGTGGTTAAGGAAGTCAACGGATCGGGCGGCTACGGCATGCTGGTCGGCCCGCATGCGACCGCCGCCCAGCGCGAGCAGTTCGGGGCCAAGATCATGGCCGATCCGAACAATTACATCGCCCAGCCGACGCTGGCGCTGTCGACCTGTCCGTCCTCGTTCGAGAGCGGCGTGTCGCCGCGCCACGTCGACTTGCGCCCGTTCGTGCTGTCGGGCGCAGACGGCGTGCGCATCGTGCCTGGCGGCCTCACCCGCGTCGCGCTCAAGGCAGGCTCGCTCGTCGTCAATTCGAGCCAGGGCGGTGGGACCAAGGACACCTGGATCGTTGACGAAGCGGAAGGCCAGGTTTGACGTCGATGCTCGCGCGCACCGCCGACAATCTTTTCTGGCTCGCCCGTTCGATGGAGCGGGCGGACTTTATCGCCCGCACCATCGAGGCGACCCTTCGGCTCGAATATCTGCCGAAAACCGAGAGCGACAAGGTCGGCGAATGGGAGGGGGCGCTCAATGCCGCCGGCGCCTACGACAGCTTCGTCGAAAAGCACGGCGAACTCGACGAGGAAGCGGCGGTCGAATACCTGACCTTCGACCTCTCGAACTCTTCGTCGATCCGCAATTGCCTCGAGAATGCGCGCGCCGCCGGACGCGCGGTGCGCACCGCGCTCACTGCCGAGACCTGGACTGCGATCAACGACGCCTGGCTCCAGCTCAAACGGTTCGAGATGAGCCGGGGCCGCAACCGGTCGCTCGACCGCGAGGAGCTGATGCGCTTCCTCGACTATGTGAAGAAGGCCTCGCTCGATTTCGACGGCGCCTGCTACCGCACGATGCTGCGCAACGACGCCTACTGGTTCAACCGGCTCGGCACTTTCGTCGAGCGCGCCGACAACACGGCGCGCCTGCTCGATGTCAAATATCACCTGCTCCTGCCCTCGACGGAGACGGTCGGCGGCCCGCTCGACTATTTCCAGTGGGTGGCGATCCTGCGCGCGGTCTCAGCGGCGACCGCCTATCACTGGGTCTATCGCGACCGGGTCAAGCCGTGGCTGATCGCCGACCTCCTCATCCTGAAAGCGGCGATGCCGCGCTCGCTGATCTCCTGCTACGAGAGCATCGACCGCGCGCTCGATTCGCTCGCCCGCGAGGATGGGCGCAGCGGCGTCGCCCAGCGCCAGGCGCGGGCAATGTACGCCAAGCTCGAGCGTTCGAGCATGACCGAAATTTTCCAGGGCGGCCTGCACGAGTTCATCACCGAGTTCATCGAGGACAACGCGCGCCTCTCGACCACCATCTCCGAACAATATCTCTTCACCTGAGAAAGGCCGCGCGGTCCCGACATGCGGATCAGGGTTTCGCACGAAATCATCCACCATTTCTCGCCGCCGGCTCGCACGGTCAACCAGATCCTGCGGCTGACGCCGCTCTCCTTCGACAGCCAGTACGTGCTGCGCTGGCGGGTCGACGTCGACGCCGACGGCGCGCTGCGTGAAACCGAGGACCCGCACGGCAACGCCGTCGCCTGCTACTCTCACCACGGCCTGATCGAGCGCCTTGCCGTCTCGGCCGCCGGCGAAGTCGAGACCAGCGACGCGGCGGGCGTGGTCCGGGGCGCGGTCGAACGGCTGCCGGCCGAGATGTATCTGCGCGAGAGTCCGCTCGCTCACGTCAATGGGGCGTTGCGCGACTTCGCCGCCAAGGCGACGAAAGGCGCCGCCGACCCGCTCGATTCGATGCACCGCCTGATGGGCGCGCTTAACGAGACCATCGCCTTTCACCCCGACGAGAAAGACGCCGCAGGCTCCCCTGTCGAGGCCTTCGCGCTGACGCGCGGCCGGGCGCGCGATTTCGCCCATATCTTCATCGCCTGCGCGCGTTGGCTTGGCGTCCCGGCGCGTTTCGTCTCCGGCTATCGCGTCGCCGGCGAAGGGCCTGAGCGCGCCGGCGCGCATGAATGGGCGGAAGCGCATGTTCCCGCCCTCGGCTGGGTCGCGTTCGACGCGACCGCGCCGATCTGCCCTGACGAGCGCTATATCCGGGTCGCCGTCGGCTTCGACGGCCAGGACGGCGGCATGACCCGAAGCGCCCACAGCGGCGGCGAGGAAAAGATCGAGACCGCGATCCGGGTCGAGCAAGCCGGCGCCCAGAGCCAGGCATGAGCGGCGATCCGATCAAGAGCGGCGACCTCTTCGCCGATGTCCCCGCGCTGCTCGAAAAAGAGGAGACCGCGGTCCTCGCCGAGCTTCCCGGCGCCCGCGTCGAGCGGATCGTCTCAACCGGGCAGGCCAGCCCGCCCGGCTTCTGGTACGACCAGGACTGGACGGAATGGTTCGTCGTTTTGAGCGGCTCGGCGGGCGTTAAGATCGAGGGCGAGGAGAAGCCGCGAATCCTGGCGCCCGGCGGCTACCTCGAAATCCCGCCCCATGTCCGGCATCGCGTCGACTGGACCGACGCCGACGAACCGACGGTGTGGCTGGCGGTGCACGCGAAATGAATGAGGCCGGATTCAGCGATCTGGGATCCTGTCGCAGAACCATGAACTCCCCGGCGTTCTCGTATAAGCTGTGACCCGAGCCTGTTGACGCGAGTCGGGGCTCGCCAGTCTCGCCGCGCCGTTGTTCGGCGCGACTTCGTTTTGCCGATGGGGAGGCGGACGCGTGAATTCGATGTCGAGAACAATCGTAGTCGCGGCCCTGACCTTTGCCGGCGGCCTCCTCGGCCTTCTGCTTCAATGGCTGCTGCCGGTTCAGGCCGTCACTGACGCCAAGGGCATGGTCGGGTCGATCACCGGGCTCGTCATCCTGCTGCTCGCGCTCGTTCTCGGCCTTCTGGTCTGGACGAGCTACGGCGTCTACACCACCCAGACCGCCGAGTCGCAGTCGCTTGGGCCGGTGATCCTGCAGCTTGATTTCGCCCTCGAGCAATATGGGCCGGAGGCGCGCGCGGGACGCGAACTCTTGCGCGAAGCGGTGGTGCACGCGCGCGAGCGGCTGTGGGGCGGCAAGACCAGCAGCATTGCGCCTTACGCGCAGGCGCGCGCCGACCTGGGGAAGATCGCGGCATTTTTCGGCGGCCTCAAACCGGCCGACGACCGGCAGCGGGAGCTGATCGCGACCGCGAGACCCTTCTTCATCCAGGTCATTCAGACGACCCTGCTCATGAGCCGGCAATTGGCCAGCCCGGTGCCGAAACTCCTCCTGTTTGTGGTCGTCGGATGGTCGGCGCTGCTGTTCCTTAGCTTTGGCTTCCTGAACACCTTCAACCTCGTCAGTGTCGCCGCGGTGGCGCTGGGGTCGATCGCCGTCGCCAGCGCCATTTTCATGATTCTCGAATTCAGCCAGCCCTATTCCGGCCTCGTCCGCATTTCGCCGGTCGGCGTCGACAACCTGATCGCCACGCTTGGCCGCTGAAGCCAAGGCCGCCCTCGTCTCGACAAGGCGTGAGTCCTCGGGCAGTCTCAATTTCCCGGCGCGACCGGGGCGCAAAACGGCGGGGGTCAACCCTCGATTCGGGAGGAGCGGATGTATCCAGGGACGCACGCTCAAACGCGCGCCGATCAGCCGGCGATCGTCATGGCGGGGTCGGGCGAGACGGTCACTTACCGGGAACTGGAAGCGCGCAGCAATCGGATCGCCCATCTGCTGCGCGCATTCGGCCTCAAGCGGGGCGACCACTATGCCGTGTTCATGGAAAACCACCCCCGCTTCATCGAATGCAATGTCGCCGGCGAGCGGTCGGGGCTCTATTACACCAACGTCAATTCGTTCCTGACCGCGGGCGAGCTCGCCTATATCGTCAACAACAGCCTGTCGAAAGTGCTGATTACATCGCAGGCCAGACGCGAAGTCGCGCTCGAGGCGCTGCGCGAATGCCCGAACGTTGAGCTCTGTCTTGTCGTCGACGGTCCGGGCGAGGGGGCGCGCGTCCGCAATCTCGACGAAGCGGCGGCCGAATTTCCCGAAACCCCGATTGGCGACGAGTTCGCGGGGAGCAGCGATGCTCTACTCCTCGGGAACCACCGGCAGACCGAAGGGCATCCTGAGGCCGCTCTACGATCAGTCGCCCGCCGAGCCGCACCCGGTCCTCCCGGTCTATACGAAGTACTGGAGGCTTCGCGAGGGCATGACCTATCTGATGCCGGCGCCCCTCTACCATTCGGCGCCTCTCGTCGGCGCTGCGGGAACGATTCGACTGGGCGGGACGCTCATTGTCATGGAACGGTTTGACGAAGAACGGTTCTTGGGTCTCGTCGAGAAACACCGCGTGACCCACACCCAGCTCGTGCCAACGATGTTCTCGCGGATGCTCAAACTACCGGAAGCCGTGCGGCGCCGTTATGACCTGAGTTCGCTCGAGGCTGCCGTTCATGGCGCCGCTCCCTGTCCCGTTCCGGTGAAAGAGGCGATGATCGACTGGTGGGGGCCTGTCATCCACGAATATTACGGCGCGACCGAAGGCATGGGCCTCGCCACGTGCGACAGCGCGGAATGGCTGGCCCACAAGGGCACGGTCGGCCGGACGGTGGCGGGCGAACTTCACGTTCTCGACGACGAAATGCGAGAAGTTCCAACCGGCCAGACCGGCAAGCTGTGGTTCAAGACGGCTTCGCCGTTCGAATATCTCAACGATCCGGTCAAGACCGCGGAGGCGAACTCCCCCGACCGGACAATGAGCACGGTCGGCGACATCGGCCACGTCGACGAGGAGGGTTACATCTACCTCACCGACCGTGCCGCCTTCATGATCATTTCAGGCGGCGTCAACATCTATCCGCAGGAATCCGAGAACCTCCTGATCACCCATCCCAAGGTCGCCGACGCCGCCGTATTCGGAACTCCGAACGACGACCTGGGCGAGGAAGTCAAGGCCGTGGTTCAATTGATGCCCGAGTTCGGGCCGTGCGCGGATATCGCCGACGAATTGATGACGTTCTGCCGCGATCATCTCGCCCATCACAAATGCCCGCGCTCGATCGATTTCGAGGCTGAGCTGCCGCGCCTGCCGACCGGCAAGCTCTATAAGGGCCAGCTGCGCGAACGATACTGGAAGGGGCGCGAGAGCCGCATCCTTTGACGACTGTCCGCGCCGCGCAAGGACCCGTGCATGTATCCAGGCCAGCACGCTCAGGCGCGCGCCGATCAGCCGGCCATCGTGATGGCGGGATCGGGCGAAAGCGTCAGCTATCGCGAGCTCGAGGCGCGCAGCAATCGCCTCGCGCATCTCCTCCGCGGCGTCGGCCTCCGGCGGCTCGATCACTATTCCATCTTCATGGAGAACCATCCCCGCTTCGTCGAGTGCTGCGTCGCCGGCGAGCGCTCGGGGCTCTATTACACCTGCGTCAATTCGTTCCTGACCGCGCTCGAGCTCGCCTTTGTCGTCAATAACAGCCTGTCGAAAGTGCTCATCACGTCGCAGGCGAAGCGCGACGTTGCGCTGGCCGCCCTCGCCGATTGCCCTAAGGTCGAGCTCTGTCTCATCGTCGATGGGCCAGGCGAGGGCGCGCGGGTGCGCAATCTCAGCGAGGTGACGGCCGATTGTCCCGCAGACCGAATCGCCGACGAGAGGCTCGGCGCGGCGATGCTCTACTCGTCCGGCACCACTGGAAGGCCCAAGGGCGTGCTGCGACCGCTGCCCGACCGGTCGCCCGCCGACCCCTTGTCGCTGCTCACGGCGCGGCTCAATTTCTGGCGTTTTCGCGATGGCCAGGTCTATCTGTCGCCCGCGCCGCTCTATCACTCGGCGCCGCAGGCCGGCGTCGGCGGGACGATCAGGCGCGGCGGGACCGTCGTCGTCATGGAGCGGTTCGACCCGGAACGCTTCCTTGCGCTCATCGAGCAATATCGCGTCACCCATACTCAGCTTGTTCCAACAATGTTCTCGCGCATGCTGAAACTGCCCGAAGCGGTTCGCCGGGCTTACGATCTCACCTCTCTCGAGGTCGCCATCCACGCCGCGGCGCCCTGTCCCGTACCGGTCAAGCAGGCGATGATCGATTGGTGGGGGCCGATCATCCTCGAATATTACAGCGCCACCGAAGCGATGGGCATGACGCTTTGCGACAGCGCCGAATGGCTCAAGCATCCGGGCACGGTGGGCAAGCCGGTCTACGGCGAGCTTCACGTTCTCGACGCCGCCATGCGCGAGGTTCCGTCCCGCCAGACCGGGAAGCTGTGGTTCAAGACCGCTTCGCCGTTCGAATATTTCAACGATCCGGCCAAGACCGCCGAGGCGAACTCGCCCGACGGAACAATGAGCACGGTCGGCGACATCGGCTATGTCGACGAGGACGGCTATGTCTATCTGACCGACCGCGCCTCGTTCATGATCATCTCCGGCGGCGTCAACATCTATCCGCAGGAGTGCGAGAACCTGCTGGTCACCCATCCCAAGGTCGCCGACGCCGCCGTCTTCGGCGCGCCCAGCGAGGAAATGGGCGAGGAGGTGAAAGCAGTCGTGCAGCTGGCTCCCGGCTTCGAACCGGGCCCGGACATCGAGGCCGAGCTGATCGCGTTCTGCCGCGCCAATCTCGCCCACCCCAAATGTCCGCGCTCGATTGATTTCGAGCCCGAGCTCCCGCGCCTGCCGACCGGCAAACTGATGAAGGCCTCATTGCGCGAACGCTACTGGAAGGGCCGCAAGAGCCGCATTCTTTGATTATGTCATTCCCGCGAGCGCGGGAATCCTGGGTCCCGGCGCGGCCGGTAGTCTGGATGCCCGCTTTTTTCGGGCATGACAGACTGCGAGTTGCAAAAACGCACGGCGGCGCAGCCCCTGGCGCAAATCGCCTGACGTTCGCCAGCCCGCTCTCGATCGTTCCCTCACCGCATCATGTCGGCGAGCGCGTTGCGCATCGATATGCTCGGGACGCCGAACAGGCCGCCGTAGGGCTCGTCCATGTCGAGGATCACGAACACCACGACGGTTATCGACAGCGCGCATAGGGCGATGACCGTCACGACCAACGGGTTCGGCGGGGCGGTGAGGCAGAACGTGCCGAACAGAAGCGCGAGCCAGAACGCCAGCACCCAATAGAAGGGCGGCGAGATCGACCCGTGCACGCCCTCGATCACATTCCACCGGGCCTTGATCAAATCACGATATTGCAGGACGCAGGCGGTCATCAGGTTCTGGTGCAACGTGTCCTTCGGCTGGAGCGAGCGGGTCTCGAGGCCGACGTCGTTCATGATGTTGCTGAGAACGGGGACTTCGCCGGTCAACGGCATGTCCGCTGTGTTCGGATAGGTGACGCCGGCGGGCGGCGGCTCGTCCGGCCAGGTGCTGGCGATGACCGCGGCGACGTAACTCTTGAGCTGGGCCCGGATCGGCGCCGTGTCCGGCCCATAGTCGCTCAGGCAGCGGTCCATCTGCGCGAGCTGGGCGGCGTATTCACCGCGCGCGTTATAGGCGGTGTCGAATCCTTCCTTGACCGAGGTCGTCAGCAGGCCAAGCACGATCGCGGTGAAAGTGACCAGAAGCGAGATCGCAAGCTGCACCAGCGCGATCGATTGCGCCGTCCGATGCCGTTCCGGCAAACGGGGATGGACGAAAAAGCCGAGGACGGAGCTTGCGCACAAAATCGCAAAGAGGATGACCGAGTTGATTGGATTTTGCATGCGGCGCGCTACGGGTCGGAGAATCGCCCCATGCTCGGACGGCCCACGCGCCCGCGCAAGCCCCGCCCCGGATTGCCGACTCGCCCGGGCCGCGCTCTTACGCCGCGTCGCGGGGGAACTGCGTCTGGGCGATGTGGCTGTAGGTGCGCCCTTGCGCCAGGAGCTCGACATGCTGGCCGCGCTCGACGACGCGCCCGCGGTCGACGACGCAGATTTCGTCCGCCTGCGCCACCGTCGACAGGCGGTGGGCGATGACGATCGTGGTGCGGCCCTCGCACAGCGTCCTGAGAGCCTTCTGGATCGCCTGCTCGGATTCGGAATCGAGCGCCGAGGTCGCTTCATCGAGCAGGATGATCGGTGCGTCCTTGAGGAAGGCGCGGGCGATGGCGATGCGCTGGCGCTGGCCGCCGGAAAGCTGCGCGCCATGCTCGCCGCACGGCAAATCGTAGCCCTTCTCGAAGCTCATGATGAAATCGTGGGCGTAGGCCGCCTTCGCGGCGGCGACGATCTCGTCCTCGCTCGCGCTGGGCCGGCCCATGGCGATGTTGTCGCGGATCGAACCCTTGAACAGGAAATTGTCCTGCGCGACATAGGCGATCTGCCGGCGCAGTGAATTGAGGCTGACAGTCGCAATCTCGACGCCGTCGCACAGGACCTGCCCCGAACCGACTTCGTAGAGGCGCAGGATGAGATTCATGATCGTCGATTTGCCGCCGCCCGAGCGGCCGACAAGCGCTGTCGTCCGCCCTGCCTCGGCGACGAAGCTGACGGCATGCAGGACCGTTTCGCCCGCCCGGTAGCCGAAGGTCACGTCGCGAAATTCGAGTCTGCCCTCGGTGACCTCGAGTTCGCGGGTGCTCGGCTCATCTTCCTCGTAATCGCGCTCGTCGAGAAAATTATAGAGCATGGTGACGCCGAACAGGCCCTGCGACACGTCGACATGCAGCCGCGCCACCCGCTTCATCGGTTCATAGAGCATGATCACCGAGGTGATGAACGAGAACAGGCTCCCCGGCGGGTTGCCGCGGACAATGACGGTGTAGCCGCTGTACAAAACGACGGCGGCGATCGCGAAGCCGCCCACGCTCTCCATCATCGGGCTCGTGCGCGAACTGACCCGCGCGAGCTTGTTCGCCGCCGCCTGGAAGCCGGAGATCGCCTTGTCCTGCTTGGCGCGCATGAAGTCTTCGAGCGTGAAGGCCTTGACGATGCGGATGCCTTGCACCGTCTCCGCAAGCGACTCCATCATCTGCATCGCGCCCTGGAACTCGCTCCCCATGATCTTGCGCACCCGAACGCCGATCTTGCGCACTCCGATCGCGGCCAATGGCACAAACATCAGCGCCAGCAGCGACAGCAGCGGGTCTTGCGACACCATCACGATGACCAGCCCGACGATAGTCAGCGCGTCACGACAGAACGTGGTGATGAGGACGTTGAGCACGCTGCTCGCCGACTGGGAGATGAACGACTGGCGGGCGATGAATTCCGATGAATGCGACCGGCTGTAGTAGCTGACCTTCATCCTCAGCATCTGGTCGAAGATGCGCCGCTGGATGTCGGCGACAATGTCGTTGCCGACCTGCGACATGACGACCTGCTGGCCGTAGGTCGCCAGGCCCTTGATCGTGTAGATGGCGACGATCGCCGCCGTGATCTCCCAGACCGCCTTCAGGCTGCGGCCGACGAAAATCTGGTCGACGATCCTGCCGATGATCCACGCCGACAGCGCGGTGGTGGCCGCGATCAGGCCCATCATCGCGAACGAGAACAGATACCCTTGCCAGTGCCTGAGGCCCTGGTCGAGGAAAAGTCGACGCAGGATCGCGTTTGAGGGCGCATTGAGAAAGGAGCTCACGCGCTCGCGGGCATACCGCCATACCGACAATGCTTCAGTTCCTCGTGCCCGCCGATCGTCGATCCGCGTTGCTGTTCGCCGGCGCCGAAGCGCGCCGCGCCCTCCATATCATCGGCGGCGATTTTTTGGAAATCGCCGTTCGGCGCGTCGGATCAGGTCTTCTTCCCGCCGGCCGCGGCTTCGCGGGCTGCGGCATGATACCTGCGCCGGATTTCCGCGAGGTTAACCGACGGCGCCGGGTAAGCGAGGGCGAGATCGGCCATCGCGTCGGCGATGATCTGCGACACCGACAGATTGCGGAACCATTTGGCGTTCGAGGGGATGACGTACCACGGCGCCTCGTGCGTGCTGGTGGCGCGAATTGCGTCCTCGAACGCTTCGATGTAGTCGTCCCACAATGCGCGCTCGGTATAGTCGGACTCGCTGATCTTCCAGTTGCGGCCCGGGTCGTCGAGGCGCTGGGCGAAACGCGCGAGCTGCTCTTCCTTGCTGATATGCAGGAAGAATTTGAGGATCGTGGTCCCGTTTTGGCCCAAGAGGGCCTCGAATTCGCGAATATCCCGGTAGCGCTGGGTCCAGGTCGCCTTGTCGATGAGTTTGTGGACCCGCGTCACCAGCACGTCCTCGTAATGCGAGCGGTTGAAAATCGCGATTTCCCCGCGTCCCGGCGCGTGCGGATGGACGCGCCAGAGAAAATCATGCGCGAGCTCGGGCCCGGTCGGTTGCTTGAAGCTTGCCACATGCACGCCTTGCGGATTGACGCCGCTGAAGACGTGCCTGATCGTGCCGTCCTTGCCACCGGCGTCCATCGCCTGCAAAACGATGAGGACTGAGTGCTTGTGCTCGGCGTAGAGCAGATTTTGCTCGTGAGCGAGCCTGGCGCGGATGTGTTCGGTCGCCTCCTTGGCCATGGCCTCGGTCTCGTGCTCGCCGGTGAAGGACGGATCGAGCTTCTTGAGCCGCAGCTTTTCGCCCGGCTTGACGCGGAACTTCTTGCGATAGTCCAAGTCTCGCGCCTCCCTCGCGCCTCAGCTCGTTGAGCGCGGCCGATGCGGTCGTCGGCCCATTTGCGGCAACGGCCGGACGTGGTCATCGACCGCGTCTACAGCAGCCGCGCCGCTCTATTGTGATAGTAAAATGACGGCCGAATCAAATTGCTTGTGCAGGAAACGGGAATTTGACGCCAACGATCGGCGAATCGGGCGCGGGCAGGCGGCCAATGCGGTTCAACATTCTCGGCGGCGTGCTTCCGATCAGGCCGCGCGAGGCTCTGCGCGACGCCTTCGCCGGCGTGACGCTTGCCTCGATGAACATTCCGCAGGTGCTCGGCTATACCCGCATCGCCGGCACGCCGGTCGTTACCGGCCTCTACACCGTTCTCCTGCCCCTCGTCGCCTTCGCCGTCTTCGGCTCGTCGCGCCATCTGGTGGTGGCGGCCGATTCGGCAACCGCTGCAATCTTCTCCGGCGCCCTCTCCCAAATGGCGCCGCTCGGCAGCGACCGGTACATGGCGCTGGTCGGCATGCTGACGCTGGAGACGGCCGGCGTGCTCCTGCTCGCGCGGATCTTCAAGGCCGGCTTTCTCGCCGATTTCCTGTCGCGCACGGTGCTGGTCGGGTTTCTGACCGGGGTTGGCCTGCAAGTCGGCGTCGCGATGCTCGGCGACATGCTTGGCGTCGCCGTCACCTCCCGCCATACCGTCGTCCAGTTGTGGGAGGTCGCGCGAGCGGCGCCGCTCGCGGACGGCCGCGTCATCGGCGTGTCGATCTTCGTCGCCGGGACCATTCTGCTCGCCCGGCGGTTTGCGCCCCGCTTTCCGGCTCCGCTGGTTCTTGTGATCGGCGCGATCGCAGCCAGCGCCTGGCTCGATCTCGCCGGGCGCGGCTTTGCGATCATCGGCCCGGTGCCCGGGGGGTTGCCGTCGCTCAAATGGCCGGACGTCAGCTGGAGCGATACGCTGGCGCTGACGCCAGTCGCCGCCTCGTGCTTCGTGATGATCATCGCCCAGAGCGCGGCGACGGCGCGCATCTATGCGTTGAAGCACAAGGAGCGCGTCGACGAGAACGCCGACATCCTCGCGATCTCGGCCGCCAACGCCGCCGCGGCGCTCAGCGGCGCTTTCGTGGTCAATGGCAGCCCGACCCAGACCGCGATGGCGGAAGGGGCGGGGGCGCGGAGCCAGGTCGCGCAGCTCGTCTTCGCCGCCGTCGTGGCGGTCGTCCTCGTATTCCTGACCGGCCCGCTGCAATACCTGCCGCGCTGCGTTCTGGCCGCCATCGTGTTCACCATCGCCGTCGGCATGGTCGACGTTCAGGGCCTCGGCGCGATCAACCGCGAAAGCCGGGGCGAATTTCTGTTGGCTTCGTTCACCGCGGTCGCGGTGCCGGCGATCGGCGTCGAGCAGGGCATCCTCTTGGCCATCGCCGCCTCGCTGGTGCGCCACGTCCGCCACAGCTACCGGCCGTTTGCGATGGTGCTGGTCCCCGGCGCCAAGGAGAGGTGGGAGCCTTTCGCTCCGGGCCTCACGACCGATCCCGGGCTCATCGTTTACCGGTTCGGCGCCGACCTCTTCTACGCCAACGCCGACCGCTTCGCCGACCAGGTGCGGGCTCTTGTGGCCCATGCGCCCGAGCCGGTTCGGTGGTTCGTCGTCGACTGCGCCGCGGTCTTCGACCTCGACTATACCGCCGCCCGAACGGTCCGCGACCTCATCGACGAACTGAAGGCCGCGAAAGTCGGCCTGGTGCTGGCGCGCGTCAACGAATTCCTGCACTCGGATCTGGTGCGGCACGGTGTCGCCGCGGAGGTCGGCGAAGACAGGATCTTCGACACCTTGCACGAGGCGACCGACGCCGTACGCGCCGGCGGGCGACTCGCGGGCGGGACGAAAAGTTCGCTCACCGGCTAGTACTACTGTGTCACGACGATCCTCGGTAGGGTGGTCGCACAGGTGGTCGAGCTGGGAAGGCTTGGCAACACGGGCAGCGCAACAGGGTTCGAGCCAGCGCGACCGTGAGTTGTCTTCGGATTGTCGTGATCGAGTTTTCGACATGTCGTTCGGGTCGGATCGGCGGCGCCTCGGGGTCTGAGACGGGTGGATATGCGAGATGTTTGGCGCCGCGGGGGGCCTGAGGGGGGAATTGCTGCTCGTTCGCGGATCAGGAATCCATAAGCGGCGATGCACAGGGTTGCGTGATGATGGAAGCCGCGCCAGCTTCGCCCTTCGAAATGGGCGAGGCCGAGTTCGCTTTTGAGTTCCTCGTAGTCGCGCTCGATGCGCCAGCGCAATTTGGCCGTGTCGACGAGAACGTCGATGGGCGTGTCTTCGGGCAGGGTCGAAAGCCAGTATTTCGTCGGCTCTTTTTCGCCCTCGGGCCATTCGATGAGCAGCCATTCCAGCGGATGGGGCCTCGAAACCTTCCAGTCCCGCGAAGCCGGCCGAATCCGCACGGCCGCGAAGCGCGAAGACAAGATTTCGTTAGAGCCCTCCCGCCATGGAACGATGCGCCAAGCCTCCTCGGGAAGCCTCCTCGCCAGTGTCTTGGCGGAAACAGGGACATGTTCGCCGTCGCGGCGCATGCGCGATGGCGGGCGGCCCCGCCCGCTCCAGGGTTTGGGCGGCAGCGGTTCGGCGCCGGGAGGCCAGACGCTCAGCGTCGACTGCACACCGACCACATAGGCCAAACCGCTGGCCGTGACGCCGGAGCGGAACGCGCCGTCGGCGCCATACCCAGCGTCGGTCAGCAAGACGCCCGGAGCGATGCCTGCTGCCAGCGCGGTCCTGATCTGAGCGAGGGCGATCTCGGGTTTGGTCCGGAATTTCACTTCGGCCGGGACACGAACCTTCTTGCGCCGCCCCTCGTCCCCAGCCCAATCTTCCGGCAGATACAGCCGATAGGCGATCGGCAGGCTGGCGGCGTGATTAGCGATCGAAAGCGTCACCGCGATCTGACAATTGTCGGTCTTGCCGAGCCGCCCGCAATATTGCCGCGCGACGCCCACCGAATGAACGCCTTTCTTCGCGAAGCCCGTATCGTCGACAATCCACGCCTCGATCTTCCCTTGCGCCTCGATCGCCGGCAGGACCAGTTCGCGCACCTTGGCCAGAACCGCCTCATCCGACCAAGCCGCCTGACCGACCAGATGCAAAAGCGATTGATGCTTGGCCGAAACCCGAGCAGGCGCAACGACCGCCGCCATCGGCTCCACGCTCTTGCGTTCACCGGGCATCAACAGGCCAACGCAATAATCCTTGAGAGGCCTCGCCCGGTCCCTGCGCCCCATAACTGTCGTCAAGGCATCGACATAATCAGCAAAACGCGCTTCACTCGATTGCGCCAAAGGCTCCATTGTCCCCGCCATTCGCCGTCCAGCCGAAGCCGAATCAGCAAAATAGCAAATCCAAAGGCGCAACGAATCTGCAAAAACGTGACTCAGTAGAACTAGGAGCTTGTCTGGATAATAGCGGATTGTGGTGGCGGCGTTTGCTCGAATTGGATTTTGTTTGCTTATGAGCAAGACCTTCCGGCCCTGGACGATCGATCAGCCGCTGTTGTTGCCGCCGAGCGTTGAGGACTTTGTCGGCGAGGACCATCTGGCTCGCTTCATTTTGGCGCTTGTGCTCGAGCCTCTCGACCTTGGTGAGATCGAAGCCGCGTATGCGAGCGAGCGCGGGCAGCCGCCGTTTGACCCGGCGATGATGACGGCGCTGTTGCTGTACGGCTATTGCAACGGCGTCTACTCGTCGCGCCGGATCGCCAAGGCGGCGCGCGAACGGGTCGACTTCCTGAGCATTGTCGGGCTCGATCCGCCGGATTTTCGCACCGTCTCTGACTTCCGCAAGCGGCACTTGAAGGTGCTTGCGGGACTGTTCGGGCAAGTTCTCAAGCTGTGCGAACAGGCGGGACTTGTGAAGCTCGGCCATGTCGCGCTCGACGGGACGAAGATCAAGGCGAACGCCTCCAAGCACAAGGCGATGAGCTACGAGCGCATGGAGAAGCGTGCGGCGGAGCTCGAGGCCGAGGTCGAGCGGTGGCTGAGCGCAGCCGAGGCTGCGGACGCCGAGGAAGACAGAGCCTTCGGCCGCGACAAGAGCGGCGAGGAGCTGCCCAAATGGGTCGCCGACAAGAAGAAGCGCGTCGAGAAGATCCGGGCGGCGAAGGCCGAATTGGAGGCCGAGGCGAAAGCGGCCGCGGCGGCCAAGGCCAAAGCGCAGGCCGAGGAGCGGCGACAAGCCGAGGGCCGCAAGAAACCGGGCAAGCCCGCCGCCCCCCCATCCGAAGAGCCTGACCCCAAAGCGCAGAAGAACTTCACCGATCCCGAAAGCCGCATCATGAAAACCAAGGACGGCTTCATCCAGGGCTACAATGCGCAGGCGGCGGTCGACGCGACGGCGCAGGTGATCGTCGCCCACGGCCTCGACGCGAAGCAGAGCGATCAACATCAATTGGCGCCGATGGCCGACGCCATCGAAGCCAATCTGGGCAAGAAGCCGACGCAACTGTCGGCGGACGCGGGCTATTGCTCCGACGCCAACCTTACAGCGATGGAGGAACGCGAGATCGACGCCTATATCGCGCCGGGGCGGGCCAAGCACGCCGGGGAAGGAGAAGGCGGCGGCGCCCGCGTCGCCGCCATGCGCGAAAGAATCAAGGCCGGCGGGCACTCCAGCCCCTACCGCTTAAGAAAGCAGCTGCCCGAGCCGGTGTTCGGACAGATCAAGCAGGCGCGCGGCTTCCGTCAGTTTCTCTTGCGCGGCGTCGAGAAGGTCGCCAACGAGTGGGGCCTCGTCTGCCTCGCCCACAATATCTTGAAGCTCGCCCAGGGGCGGACCCCGTCCCTGGCCGCACGCGCAACCGGCTGAGCTTCGCCACCTCGGAAACGGTGCAACGAACGATGGCCGCAAAGCTTCCACCCAACCTTACATCAAACCGGATGCGCGAATTTGCTGCATCCGGCTCTCCGACTGGCTTGAGCGGTTCAAATCCCATCTCGCCGAGGATTAAGCAGACAGGCTCCTAGCTGTTCAGCCTGTGACCTTTACCGGACCCCGTGGGCGATGGGCGACGTCGCGTCCGCGGCGGGGTCCTGTCCTTCATGGCTTGGACCGGGTTCCGCCAGCTCCACTTTATGCGCCTCCTCCAGGCATTTTCGCACCGCCTCATGAAGTGAGCTCGCAACATCGGTACGGCCGGTAATTCCCTGCGCCGATCGATCCCCCTGCAGCGCATCGTCGGGCTCCCAGAACCCGATCACGATCGGGGAGTGCGGAAATCGTTGTTGGATTCGGCGCAAAAGGTAACGCATATGCGGCGGGCTGCCGATAAGCTCGACGTAGGTAATGCACACCATTGCGACACCGGTGGGGTCGAGCCCGCCGATCCCCGACCTGGACGACGCGCCACGCGGCGCCGCTTGCGCGCCCAGCCCATGCTTGCGCAGCAACTGCGCCAGCATCGCCGCCGCGACGCCGTCGAGGGCGCCGCGCCCTGGAACGCAAAGCACGCTTCGTTCGGTGCGCCAGATTTCGGGTAGATGCGAGTCCTCCTGGACATGTTCTTCCGGCGCCGGTTGGGAAGAAGTCTCGCGTTCCGGGCGGGCGACGCCCGCAACCTCGACCACCGCCGCCTTGGCTTGCTTGTCGGTGAGCACCGGGTCGAGGTCATCGTGCGGTTCAAGATCCTGGATCAGTCCAAGCATTTCCTCCTGGATTTTTTCAAGCTGGGCGTCCTGCACCACTCCGCGCGATATGTCGCTGGCGACCAGCCGCAGCGCCTTCAATGCGATGTCATCGTAGTACGAGGAAAGGGCGCGCCCTTTCAGCAGCGTCTCCGCTTGCTCCAATATTTCGTCCGGGTCGCCGGCTAGCAATCTCTGATAGAGGGCCTCGACCGGCGTCAGGGCGGGGCGGTCTCCCAGCAGCACATCGAAAAATTCCAGATGCCGGACATGGCGTCCCACAACGACCAGACACAGGGTAAGCGGCGTGGACAAGATCAGGCCGATGGGTCCCCAGATCCAGCTCCAGAAGATGGCGACGATTATGACAGCCGTCGGCGACAGGCCGGTGCTGCTGCCATAGAGCACCGGCTCCAGGACTTGCCCGGTTACGCCCTCTGCGATGATGAAAAGCCCGGCCGTCCAGAGCGCAATGGACCAGCCTGGATCGACCGCGGCGGCGAGCGCAACGGGAAGCACGGCGGCGGTGATCGATCCGACATAGGGCACAAATCGCAGCAGCGCGGCGAGAAGGCCCCAAAGCACTGGGCTCGGCAGGCCGATGAAAAACAGACCGACGCCGACAAACAACCCAAATGACGCGTTGATCGCAGCCTGGGTCAGAAAATACCTGGTCAGGCGTTGTGTTGCATCGTCGATGGCGAGAGTGGTTCGATGAAGGTCGTTGGAACCGAAGAGGCGTATCAGCCGATCCCGAAGATCCTCCTGCCGGACGAGTATGAATATTGTGACGATGAGAACGATCGCGAGGGTTGCGAGAGGAGAGAGAATTGGCTCCAGAATCTCGCGGCCTGTTTCGAGGTAGCCGGTCGACGAAGATTCGATGACGACGGGCATCGGCGGCTGTCCCGGCGCGGCGTTGCCGAACGAGCCGTGCGCCGGGGTCGGGAGTTCGTGCAGCGTGCCGAGACGACTGGTCACCTGTGTGACCAGACTGTTGATCACTCGATGAACCGACTCGATCTTGTCGTTCACGGTCGACAGATATTGCGGCAAGTTCCCGATGAGGGCCTTGATTTGCGAGCCGATGATCGCGCCGACCAACAATATGACCGCCAGCGCCACGACCACCGCGAGAATGACGGCGACGACCTTCGGGAGCCGGGCGCGCTGCAGCAACTTCACGATCGGCGCGAGAAAGAAGCTGAGAAAGACCGCCAAAGTTATCGGGATGAGCACATCTCGCGCGAAGTAGAGCGCCGAGACGACAACGACGCCCGTCGCCAACCCCAGCAAAGCCTCGGGCCTCGGAGTCTCAGCGGCCGGTACTTTCACCTTTGGTAATCCCGCCAAACCGAGAGGGTCATTGGCCATCGGTAACGATCTACCATTTCCGGCGGCGAGAGCTGCGCCCGCGCCCTAACGCCCAACTCGGGGTCTTCGCTCCCAAGGCGAACTCGAGCTGCTTCAGTCAACACGCTCGCGCGGGCCTGGTCGGGCGCCTATGTCTGCCGGATATGCCCGAGCGAGGCAAATCCGGACGACCGGTCGCGCTCACGGCCCGACTTGGCCCCCGCGCGGCGCCGGCCTTAAGATTGGCGGCGCTCAGCAAGTGGGATCTGACCGCAACGGGACCGCGCTCGCTGATATGGACGCACGATGAACATCACCGTCATTGGGGCAGGGGCGATTGGCGGCCACATCGCGGCCAGGCTTGCTGCGGCCGGCGAGAGCGTCAGCGTCGTTGCGCGCGGCGAGCACCTGAAGGCGATCCGCGCCCGCGGCCTCGTGCTGAAAGAGGGCGGCGAGGAAACCGTCGCCCGGGTCGAGGCGACCGACCGCATCGCCGACCTCCGCCGTCCCGACCTCGTCGTGCTCGGGGTCAAGGCGCACCAGCTTGCCCCGATCGCCCCCGACGTCGCCTCGATCCTCGAGCCCGCGACGATGGTGCTCACGACCCAGAACGGCATCCCGTGGTGGTATTTCTTCAAGCATGGCGGCAGTTACGAGCGCCATCGGCTCGAGAGCGTCGATCCCGGCGGCGCGATCGCAAGTCTTTTGCCGGTCGACGCGATCATCGCCGGCATAAGCTATCAGGCGGCGGAGATCGAAAGCCCGGGCGTCATCCGCCATGTCGAGGGCAATCGCCTGCCGCTGGCCGAAATCGACGGCTCGAAGAGCGCCCGCGTCGCCGCGCTTGCCGAGCTCTTTTCGCGGGCGGGCTTCAAGTCGCCGGTGCTCAGCGACGTGCGCACCGAAATCTGGATGAAGCTCTGGGGCAATCTCACCTTCAATCCGATCAGCGCGCTCACCCGCGCGACGCTCGAGGACATCTGCCGCTTTCCGCCGACCCGGACGCTTGCCGCGGCGATGATGGCGGAAGCGCAAAAAGTCGGCGAAGCCTTCGGCATCCGCTTCCGCCTCCCCATCGACAAGCGGATCGCGGGCGCAGAGGCCATCGGCCATCACAAGACCTCGATGCTGCAGGACATCGAGCATGGCCGGAGAACCGAGATCGACGCCCTGCTCGGCTCGGTGATCGAACTCGCCCGCCTCGCCAATGTCGCGACGCCGCATCTCGATGCGGTCTATGCGGCGACCAAGCTGCTTGGCGAGACGGTTGTGAGGAGTGGCGGAGACAAGTCATGAGCGCACATCGTACCCTGCGAGCCCTCATCGCCTCCGGGCGGGACGACGCGATCGCCATCGCCGCGCATGACGCGCCGCCGCTGCCCTACGCGGGCTTGCGCGCGCTCGTCGATCGCACGGTCGCCAAGCTGAACGAACTTGGCGTCGGGCGGGGCGACCGCGTCGCTGTCGTCTTGCCGAACGGGCCCGAGATGGCGGCGGCGTTTCTTTCCGTCGGGGCCACGGCGGCCGCGGCGCCGCTCAACCCCGCCTATCGGCAGGACGAGTTCGAGTTCTACCTCGGCGATCTCAACGCCAAAGCGCTGATCATCGAAGTGGGCAGCGAATCGCCGGCGCTTGACGCGGCGCAAAAGCTCGGCGTCGGGCTGATCACGCTCATGCCCGAGCCTGAAGCCGGGGCGGGCGCGTTCCGGCTTTGCGGCGACGCCGGGCGCCCCGCGGCCCGTCCGGGCCCGGCCGAAGCGCGAGACGTCGCGCTCATCCTGCACACTTCCGGCACCACCTCGCGGCCGAAGATCGTGCCTCTCACCGGCGCCAACATCTGGACCTCGGCCCATAATATCGCCGCGAGCCTCGAGCTTTCCGAGCGCGACCGCGCCCTCAATGTGATGCCGCTCTTCCACATTCACGGGCTGATCGCCGGCCTCGCCGCGCCGCTGTCGCGCGGCGGCGCCGTCTTTTGCACCGAGGGTTTCAACGCCCTCAAATTCTTCGCCGAGATGGAGGCGGCAAGGCCGACCTGGTACACCGCCGTGCCGACCATGCATCAGGCGATCCTGACCCGCGCCGGGCGAAACAGGGAGATCATCGCCCGCCACCCGCTCCGCTTCATCCGCTCGTCGTCCGCGTCGCTGCCGCCCAAGGTGATCGGCGAGCTCGAGACGGCGTTCGGAGCGCCGGTGATCGAGGCCTACGGAATGACCGAGGCGGCGCACCAGATGGCGTCGAATCCGCTGAATGGCGCACGCAAGCCGGGCTCGGTCGGCCTCGCCGCCGGTCCGGAGATCGCGGTCATGGACGAGGCGGGGCGCCTGCTCGGGCGCGGCGAGATCGGCGAGGTGGTCATTCGCGGCGACAATGTCACCGCCGGCTACGACAACCATCCGAAGGCCAACGCCGAGGCGTTCGTCGAAGGCTGGTTCCGCACCGGCGACCAGGGCGTCATCGACGCCGAGGGCTACCTCACGCTGACTGGACGGCTGAAGGAGATCATCAATCGCGGCGGCGAGAAGGTCTCGCCGCGCGAGGTCGACGAAGCGCTGATGGACCATCCCGCGGTGCTGCAGGCGGTGACGTTCTCAGTTCCCCACCCGATGCTCGGCGAGGACGTCGCCGCGGCGGTGGTCTTGCGCGATGGCGCTTCGGCGACCGAGCAGGACCTGCACGCCTTCGTCGGCGAGCGGCTCGCGGCCTTCAAGACGCCGCGCAAGATCGTGCTTCTTGCCGAGATTCCGAAGGGCGCAACCGGGAAGTTGCAACGCATCGGCCTCGCGCAAAAGCTCGGGCTGGGGTGAGCGAATTGAGGCTGGGCCCGAGTGAAGAGAATAAGGGCAGTTCCGTTCGAAGTACGGCGGGATGTCCGAGCAAGAGTTCGAGGCGCGCACGCGCGAGCTGGCCGCCAAGCGAGGCCGGCGCGACGCAAGCGGCCTCAAGTCCCTGCACCTCTCGGGCGTCACGCTCAAATCGCGCAAGCGCTACAAGGTCGACCTCGCCTCGATGACGCTTGTCGAGGCTGCCACGCGCCAATAGCGATCGTCTCAAGACGGCGCGCCGAACAGGCCAAAATCGACCTCTGACGCCCAGCGAACGGGCGGTAACGCGAGAGAGCGGTCTTCGGCTTAGAGCGAAGCCGCGCCGGGAACGGCCATTCCCTGCAAGCGATTCGACCTGCGCAGGGATCCAGGCGCGCGGCTGACCGTTAGGTCACGGAGCGCCGGCGTCATGCGCTATCAGGCCGGGACCGACCGAGGTCGGGATGTGCGGAACCCGCAGCCCAAAGATCTCCTTGGATTCGCCGACGCCCCGAAGCTTGAACTGTCCGAGGGATTCCAGGCGTCCGTCGCAGCGTCCGGCGGCCTCCGCGAACCGAGAGGAAAAGAGGAGATGGCGGTCGAGCATATCGCAAAGCTTCTCGATCCGAACGACCTCGTTGACCGCGGGTCCGATGACGGTGAAGTCGAGCCGATCCGCAGCACCGACATTGCCGTACAGCACTTCACCGACGTGGAGCGCGATGTCGACCTCGGCGAAGGGCAGCCCTTCCGCTTGGCGCCGCAGGTTCAGCGACTCGACCTTTTCCAAGCTCTCAATCGCGGCCTCGAGGCCGCGATTGCAGGCGACCTTCTCCTCGACCTCCTCGAACGATATTGTGGCCAGCATCGCGTCGCCGATGAATTTGAGGACATGGCCGCTACGGGTCCGCAGCGAGGCCGTCAGCATCTCAAAGGTCTCGTTCAGCATCTCGACGATCTGCGCGCCCGAGGTCACGTCGCTGATCCGCGTGAAGCCTCTCAGATCCGCGTACCACAGCACAGAGTGGAGACCGTTGACAGTTCCGCGCTCGACCGCGCCGGAGTGAACGCGCGCGCCCGCGTCGTAGCCAAGATAGGTCCGCAGAAGTCCGGAGGCGATGTCATAGCCGGCGTGAGCCTTCATCGCGAGCGACAATTCCGGCAGGGTCGAGTGCAGCAGCTCGATTTCTGCGTCACGGAATCCGCCGGGACGATCGGTCGTGAAGGAATAGAGAACACCAGTCCCATGCGAGGGGTCCGCGTTCTCGCCGAACCTGAAGCCGAGGCAGAGATAGTCCGTGGCGCCCGCGTTGTAGAAATCGACAAGAGCGGGAAAGTCACGCTGGTCCGGCCCCAGTTCGAGGCGCCGCCGCAGCCACACTTTGTTCTCACCGGCCTGCGAACGCCGGATCAGCGCATAGAACGGACTCGCCAGCCATTCCTGCGAAACGGGCCCGCCGCGCGCGAATTGCTGTTCGCGCACCGATTGCCATTCGCGCTTCCAGCTGTAGCCGTAGCCCGTCCACTGCGGATGCAAGGTCTGGGTTGACACATAGGCGCGCATCAACTCGAAGCCGTGCGCCTCCAGTCGGCGGCAATAGCCCTCGAAAAGATCACGCGCGGTCGCTCCCCGCAGGCCTTGCTCCGTCGCCCATAGTTTGATTTCGTCGACCGCTTCAGTGAGGTTCGCCGCGGAAAGCGCAGGCCCGGGAGAAGACAGCGGTAGTGCGGTGCGACTTTCGCCGTCGACAGGGCGAATCGATGTTTCGTCCATCCGGTCAACTTTCTGTCTTGGCGTCTTAAGATCGGCGTCATCACTCGCCGCGCCCGAACGTGGAGCCGCCTATCCAATCGGCTTTCCTAGATAGGCACACAAGCAAGTCCGGGCAATGATGGTCCGGCGCGTCGCATTCACATCACCGCCCGGGGTTCCGGAAAGGTCCATGACCTGTCCAGGATTTCCGCTCGCGGGCGATAAAGCCGCACGAGGTAGTTCCAGCCCGGCGGCGTCGGAAGGCAATTCTCCACCTTGCCGTCGCAGCCGCCGAACTGGATCGCGATCGAGCCGTCCGCGCCCGGCTTCGCGGTGAGGTTATTGAGCGTATAGGCGCTCTTGGGGTTCGGCTCGAAATAGCCCTTGGCGTTGTAGACGCTGATCGACCAGAAGCCGTCGACCGGCACGTCCTTGACGTTCAGTTTGTAGATCGTCTTGCCGTCGTTCTTGCCCGGAACGACGTTGAGATAGAGCGCGTCCTTCTCCGGATTGCCGCCCCAGGCCGAAGCCGCCCCGATCAGATGCCGCAGCGGATCGACGCCGCCCCTCGGGCCGAACATTCCCTTGGTGTCGGGCAGGGTCGTCGCCAGCATGATGAGCCCGTCGCGCACCGTCTTCTGACTCGCCTCGTCCCAGTTCGGAACTTCGAACTTGCCCGGTCCGCCCGGCTGATCGACCTTGATCGCGTCCTGGAGCGCATGCACCGCCTCGAGGTCCTTCGGGTCGTCCGGATTGACCAGCGTCCGCACCGCGACGATGACGTAGCGCGTTCCGACCTTGTCTTTGGTCAGCGTGTGGGTCCCGGCGCCGTAGTCGACTTCGGTGGTGTACTCGTCCTCGTCGATCACCTGCATCGACATGAAGCGCTTGCCGGCGTCCGGCAGCGTCACCGTAACCGGCCCGGCGTCGAGATCCAACACTGCCGACGAATAAAGCGTATCCCGATTGAGCCGGATGACGGTCTGGTTGTCGATCGCGGCCGGCGCCCGGCGATGGAACAGCCTGCCGACGCCGCCCTCCTTGGCGAGATTGCCGAGATAGCGGTCGCTCTCGGCGCGGACGAAATTTTCGGGCGTAACCGGGATGGCGGCGGGAGGAGGCGCCGCGCCGGGGGCCGCCGCGTCGCTGTCGCTCACGCGAACAAGCGGAGGCGCCATCCACCGCCCATCGAGCGCGTCGGCCTTCGGCCAATAGAGGCGCAAGACGACGAAGAACGGACCCGCCGGCGCCGGCAGCCAGTTCGCATGCTCGCCAGCGCCCGGATCGGCGTGCTGAATGGCGAGCGTGACGCCGCCATCGTCATCGCGCTTGAGGCCCGGCAGAATCGCCGAATTGATGAGGTAGCGGTTGAGCGGATTGGCCGAGAGCAGGCTCGACGGCAATTCGTAGAGGGTCAGCGACCAGAAGGCGTTGACTGGAGGCAGGTCGCCCGGCGCGAAGCGCAACTCGTAGCGGTTGGCGCCGCCGAGCGGCTTTTTCGCGCTATCGACGAAATAGAGCGGATAGATCGCCTCGTCCTTCGAATTGCCATAGATGCCAAGGACCGCGCCCGAGAAGCGGGCGAGATAGTCGCCGTTGAGAAACTCGCGCGTGCCGAACGCGTCCGCGCTGGTGCGCTTTCCCGTGTCGAGTTCCGTTTCCTTGTAGGTCTTGAATTGCGCCCACGCGTCGGCCATGCCGTCCCCAACCGCCTTGAGCATTTCCGGGGACAAAGCTTTCGCGTCGAATGTTCCGTGCGGGCCGATTCCGAGCTTGGCGAACCGGGCCATGATTTCCGTCTCGGCCGGGTTCGGCGGACAGAAGCGGAGCACAAAGTTGAGGATGGCGAAAAACTCGGGCGAGGTTCTCTCCGCCTCGGGGCTCAGGGGCTTGTTGAACTCGATGGCGGGCGGGGCGGGCGGGGCCGGCTTGCCGAGGAATTGCGACAGCGGCTGGACCTTGTAACCGGCCTGGATTTTCTTCACGTTTTCGATGTCGTCGGGACCGAAGAGCTGGGTCCGGTAGAGGACGAAGGCGAATTCGGTCTCCGACCGGATCACCGCCTTGACGCCCGGCGGCGTTTCGCCATGCCAATCCGGCCCGGCGAGGAGGAAACTGCCCGCGTCATTGCCGGTCGCCCGGCTGCCGACATAGGCGAAGTCGAAGGTGTACATGTCGACGAACTGGAGCGAGTAGTAGCGATCCTTGTCGATCGCCGGCACGGAGAGCACCAGCGGTTCGGCTCTGAGGTCTGCGCCGAGGAAGGAGTAGGGCGTATCGGAATTCGGCGTCTGGATCGCCTTGTCGTCCGGCGTGTAGACGCGCGCATTGTTGACGAGCGTGTTCCAGGGCGCCTTGTATTCGGCGCCGCCGCGATCGACGAAATAGGAATACTGGACGCGATAGCTGTCGACGAGCGGGAAGCCGTAGATCGTCGCTTCCTTGGCGATCGCGCGTGCGTCGGCGGGCGTGAGCGGGTCAGCGGCTGCCGGCGCAGAAGTCATGACGAGGGCTCCGATGGTGAGGCCAAGGATCGCCGGGAAGACCTTGCGCCCGCAGGTTTGAATGTTCCAGCTGGTCGCGGCAACTGGCGCTGTCTCTGGGTTCGCTCTGCTCGACATGCTCCGGCTCTCGCATCGTTGTTTACCCCGCCAGCCTTCCATAAGCTGACGACTTGGGCGGCGCGATGTCGAGACGCGGCAGTCGTACTCGACTGATTCAGGCGATTGGCTTCGCCGCCAGCACCGTCACGCTCTGGAGCCCGACGCCGGAGGTCCGGAATGCGTCGATGTCGTGGCCGCTCATATGCGGCGAAAGCGCCTCGTCGGCCGGCGCGATCGGCTGCTCCTCAGCGTTGCGCGCGCCCTCGAAGCCGGCAGCCTCGATCAATTCGAAATACTCGGCCTCGGGAAGCGCGCCGGCGACGCAGCCGGCAAGAAGGCCCGCCGGCGGCGTACGCGTTTATTTCGACAAGCATGGAAATAGAGGTTGACACACCTCAAGACCTTGAATTACGTTATTTCCATGAACATCGAAAAAGCGGCCAAACAGCTCGAAGCGCTCGGCAATCCGACCCGCTTGCGGGTTTATCGCGCGCTCGTGCGCGCTGGCGATTCCGGTCTGCCGGTTGGGCGCCTGCAATCCAAGCTTGATATCGCCGCCTCGACTCTGTCGCATCATCTCCATCGCCTGATTTTGACGAGCTTGGTGACGCAAGAGCGGCGGACAACGACCCTCATCTGCCGGGCAAACTATCCGATGATGGATAGTCTGATCGGCTTTCTCTCGGACGAGTGTTGCGCCGACGCCGCATGCGGAAGAACAGACACGGATGCAGCGGCCTGACTTTCTTTTTGCGCCGAATTTCGATCGTTCCGGAATTATAGGATGACATGCCAATGACCGCCTTTGACAATCTTCCGGTTGCCGTGATCGGCGGCGGCCCTGTCGGCTTGGCCGCCGCGGCGCATCTCATCGCGCGCGGATTGACCGTCAAGGTCTATGAAGCCGGGCCGGCCGTTGCGACAAACCTCAGGGATTGGGGACACGTCCGCGTCTTCACGCCTTGGCGGTATTGCATCGACGCGGCTGCGGCGAAACTGCTGCAGCGACATGGGTGGCGGATGACGGCTCCCGACGCTTTTCCGAGCGGCGACGAGTTGGCGCGCGACTATATCGAGCCCCTTGCGGCCCTGCCGGAATTTGCCGGCGTAATCGAAACCGCGGCGCGCGTGTCGGGGATCTCGCGCTCGGGGATCAACAAGGTCGTGAGCCGAGACCGGGAAAGGCGCCCTTTCAAACTGGTTGTCGAAACCGCGGCCGGGGCGCGCCGCGACCACGCGCGAGCGGTCATTGATGCTTCCGGCACCTGGCAAACGCCGAATCCGCTCGGCGCCGACGGGCTTCCTGCCGAGGGGGAGGCGACATTCAGAGAACGAATTGCCTATGGAATTCCGGATATCCTCCGCGGTTCACGAAAAACTTACGCCGGAAAAACGACGCTGGTCGTCGGCTCCGGACACTCCGCGGGCAATGCGTTGCTCGATCTCGCACGGTTGACGCGAAACGAGCCCGGGACGACGACGATTTGGGCGACGCGGAGCGCTGACCTTGCGCGCATCTACAGCGGCGGTGATGCCGATCAATTGCCCGCGCGCGGGGAACTCGGCGTGGAGGTCAAAGAACTGGCCGAAAGTGGCGGCGTGACGCTCGTTACCGGCTTCTCGACGGCGGCGATTCTCGGCGTTGACGGCAGGCTGATGGTCGAAGGTGAAACGATTGATGGAAGCCGCCGCATCGGCCCTGTCGACCGCATCGTTGCCGCGACGGGACAACGTCCGGACCTGTCGCTCACGCGGGAACTTCGGCTCGAACTCGATCCCTGGCTCGAAAGCGCCAAAGCGCTCGGCCCGCTTGTCGACCCGAATCTCCACTCTTGCGGCTCGGTGCCCCCTCACGGTCACCGTGAATTAAGTCATCCCGAGCCAGGGTTCTATACGGTCGGCATCAAGAGCTACGGACGCGCGCCGACCTTCCTTCTGCTCACCGGCTATGAGGTGCGTTCTGTCGTTGCGGCGCTGGCCGGCGACCTCGCGTCGGCTGACGATGTCCGGCTTGTGCTGCCCGAAACAGGGGTCTGTACGACCCTGAGGACAAGGTCAGAGGGCCAGTTCGCGGGCTGCTGTGGCGGTCCTGCGCCTGACGAGATTGGCGCCGGCTACGTCGCCGATGCAAATGCAAAGGTCGCGGAAAAGAGCCGGTGCGGGCGCCAGTGACGATATCGGCGAGGCAATGACGCCGGACTCTCTGTTCCCGGCGATCGCAACGCGGCCAAGTCGACGCATCATTATCGCGACGCTTGGCGTCACTCAGATTCTCGCGTGGGGTTCAACCTATTATTTGCCCGCCGTTCTGGCGCGACCAATTGCGCGCGACACGGGCTGGCCTTTGTCATGGGTGGTCGGCGGCCTTTCTCTCGGTCTTTTGATCGCGGCTCTGATCTCACCACGGGTGGGCGCCTCCATTGAGCGTTACGGCGGCCGGCCGGTGTTGGCGATGAGCGCGGTTGCAATTGGCATCGGCCAGGTCGGACTGGCGATGGCGCCAAATTTGGCCACGTATATCATTGCTTGGCTCATCGTCGGCGTCGGCATGGGCGCTGGGCTCTATGACGCCGCCTTTGGTGCTCTGGGGCGGCTCTACGGTCGCGACGCCCGCGCGGCGATCACAACATTGACACTGTTCGGCGGGCTCGCGAGCACCGTTTGCTGGCCCCTGTCGGCTTTCATGGTGTCGGAGGTCGGCTGGCGTGGCGCGTGTCTGGTCTACGCGGCGATTCAGTTCGCGGTTGCGCTGCCGCTCTACTTGCTCGTCATTCCGCGGACGGCGGAGGCCGAGGGGCCGCATTTACATAATAAGAACACGGCGCACTCGCCAATTGCCGCCAAGCCGTCAGTGACGCTGCTCGTGAACCTTGCCGTGACGCTAACCCTCGCTGCTGCGCTCTCCTCGCTGATGTCGGTTCACCTGCTGACGATCCTGCAAAGCACCGGCATGGCGCTCGCGGCGGCGGTCGGCTTGGGCGCACTCGTCGGCCCATGCCAAGTTGCGGCGCGCACCGTCGAAATTGCGGTTGCGCGCTTTCATCATCCCATCTGGACAAAGATCGCGTCGGTCAGCTTCGTGGCGCTCGGCCTCTCGGCGCTCTGGACGGGACTTCCGCTCATACCGCTGGCGCTCGCTTTCTACGGGGCGGGCATTGGTCTCGAATCCATTGCGCGAGGAACGTTGCCGCTCGCGCTGTTCGGAGCGTCCGGCTACGCGACGCTGATGGGCCGACTCGCCATGCCGAGCTTGCTTGCCCAAGCGGCGGCTCCATGGGTCGGGGCGATGCTTCTGGAGCGGATCGGGGCGCATGGCACGCTGGCCGTCGTCGCGAGCGTCGCTGCGCTGAACGTAGCGCTATCGATCTGCCTAGGAGCCTGTCTGCTTAATCCTCGGCGAGATGGGATTTGAACCGCTCAAGCCAGTCGGAGAGCCGGATGCAGCAAATTCGCGCATCCGGTTTGATGTAAGGTTGGGTGGAAGCTTTGCGGCCATCGTTCGTTGCACCGTTTCCGAGGTGGCGAAGCTCAGCCGGTTGCGCGTGCGGCCAGGGACGGGGTCCGCCCCTGGGCGAGCTTCAAGATATTGTGGGCGAGGCAGACGAGGCCCCACTCGTTGGCGACCTTCTCGACGCCGCGCAAGAGAAACTGACGGAAGCCGCGCGCCTGCTTGATCTGTCCGAACACCGGCTCGGGCAGCTGCTTTCTTAAGCGGTAGGGGCTGGAGTGCCCGCCGGCCTTGATTCTTTCGCGCATGGCGGCGACGCGGGCGCCGCCGCCTTCTCCTTCCCCGGCGTGCTTGGCCCGCCCCGGCGCGATATAGGCGTCGATCTCGCGTTCCTCCATCGCTGTAAGGTTGGCGTCGGAGCAATAGCCCGCGTCCGCCGACAGTTGCGTCGGCTTCTTGCCCAGATTGGCTTCGATGGCGTCGGCCATCGGCGCCAATTGATGCTGATCGCTCTGCTTCGCGTCGAGGCCGTGGGCGACGATCACCTGCGCCGTCGCGTCGACCGCCGCCTGCGCATTGTAGCCCTGGATGAAGCCGTCCTTGGTTTTCATGATGCGGCTTTCGGGATCGGTGAAGTTCTTCTGCGCTTTGGGGTCAGGCTCTTCGGATGGGGGGGCGGCGGGCCTGCCCGGTTTCTTGCGGCCCTCGGCTTGTCGCCGCTCCTCGGCCTGCGCTTTGGCCTTGGCCGCCGCGGCCGCTTTCGCCTCGGCCTCCAATTCGGCCTTCGCCGCCCGGATCTTCTCGACGCGCTTCTTCTTGTCGGCGACCCATTTGGGCAGCTCCTCGCCGCTCTTGTCGCGGCCGAAGGCTCTGTCTTCCTCGGCGTCCGCAGCCTCGGCTGCGCTCAGCCACCGCTCGACCTCGGCCTCGAGCTCCGCCGCACGCTTCTCCATGCGCTCGTAGCTCATCGCCTTGTGCTTGGAGGCGTTCGCCTTGATCTTCGTCCCGTCGAGCGCGACATGGCCGAGCTTCACAAGTCCCGCCTGTTCGCACAGCTTGAGAACTTGCCCGAACAGTCCCGCAAGCACCTTCAAGTGCCGCTTGCGGAAGTCAGAGACGGTGCGAAAATCCGGCGGATCGAGCCCGACAATGCTCAGGAAGTCGACCCGTTCGCGCGCCGCCTTGGCGATCCGGCGCGACGAGTAGACGCCGTTGCAATAGCCGTACAGCAACAGCGCCGTCATCATCGCCGGGTCAAACGGCGGCTGCCCGCGCTCGCTCGCATACGCGGCTTCGATCTCACCAAGGTCGAGAGGCTCGAGCACAAGCGCCAAAATGAAGCGAGCCAGATGGTCCTCGCCGACAAAGTCCTGAACGCTCGGCGGCAACAACAGCGGCTGATCGATCGTCCAGGGCCGGAAGGTCTTGCTCATAAGCAAACAAAATCCAATTCGAGCAAACGCCGCCACCCCAATCCGCTATTATCCAGACAGGCTCCTAGGCCGGGCGGTTTACCGACATCTATCGCCGGCAAGAAGTGTATTGACATAAGCATAATATCCATCATTCTGGATATATGGAATCGAATGAAGCGATTGGCGCCCTTGCGGCCCTGGCTCAAAATACCCGCCTTGACGCCTTCCGACTGCTCGTGCGGCGAGAACCGGATGGCGTTCCTGCGGGTCAGCTGGCGCGCCTGATGAAGGCGCCCCAGAATACGATGTCGGCGCATTTGGCTGTTCTGTCGCGTGCGGGGCTGGTCAGCGGCGAGCGCCAATGCCGTTCAATCATCTATCGCGCCGATCTCGCGCGCCTCCGCGAGGTCGTGCTGTTTCTCCTCAACGATTGCTGCGGCGGCCATCCCGAGGTGTGCGCGCCATTGCTCGCAGGTCTGGTTCCATGTTGCGTCCCCGAGGAGATCGCCAGTGAATGACGCGCTCTACAACGTCCTGTTCCTCTGCACCGGCAATTCGGCCCGCTCGATCATGGCTGAAGGTATCTTGCGCAAGGAGGGGGCGGGGCGCTTCACTGCGTTCTCCGCCGGGAGCGATCCCAAGGGGGCGGTCAATCCGCTCGCCGTCAAGGTGCTCGAGTTGTTCGGCTACCCGATCGACGGCTACCGCTCGAAGCCGTGGGACGAGTTTGCCGCGCCCGGCGCTCCGCCGCTCGATTTCGTCTTCACCGTCTGCGACAGCGCGGCAGGCGAAGCATGCCCCGTCTGGCCGGGCCAGCCGATGACCGCGCATTGGGGCATCGAGGACCCAGCCGCGGTTGAAGGGACTCCCATGCAGAAGGAAGCAGCCTTCGTCACCGCGTTCAAGTACCTGCGCAACCGGATCACACTGTTCACCGCGCTGCCGATGCGCAGCATCAGTTCGATGACCCTGCAAACAAAACTGCGCGAGATCGGTCGGATGGAAGGCGCGTCCTCTGCCTCGAAGAAGGCTGGCTGACCTTGGCCTTCGATCTCCCCCGCCGGCTGACGGCGGAGGCGCTCGGGACCGCGCTTCTCGTCGCGACCGTGGTCGGTTCAGGAATCATGGCCGTGAGCCTCAGCCACGACGTTGGGATACAGCTCCTCGGCAACACCCTGCCGACCGGCGCCATACTCGTCGTGCTCATCACCATCCTCGGCCCTGTTTCGGGCGCGCATTTCAACCCGGCGGTGTCGCTTGTGTTCGCGCTCAAGCGCGACATGAGCTGGCGCGATGCGGCGCTCTATGCGCTCGTCCAAGTGGCTGGAGGCGTCCTTGGAGCGATCGTGGCCCATCTGATGTTTTCGCTGCCGCTGATCGCCTTCTCGGAGAAGGCGCGGACGGGCGGGGCGCAATGGTTCGCCGAATGGGTCGCGACCTTCGGCCTCGTCGCCACGATCCTGGCCGGCATCCGCTTCGAGCGATCGGCCGTGCCCGGGCTGGTCGGGCTCTATATCACGGCCGCCTATTGGTTCACGGCCTCCACGTCGTTCGCCAATCCAGCGGTGGTGATCGCTCGCGCGCTCACCAACACCTTTTCCGGCATCCGTCCGATCGATGCGCCGGGATTTATCGCCGCCCAATTGCTCGGCACCGTCTGCGCGCTCGCGCTGATGAACTGGCTCCTGCGCGAAGACGCTGATGCGTCCGATCCACTGAAAGCCGAGGCGAAGCTATGACCATCACGATCTATCACAACCGGAACTGCGCACGTCGCGCAACACGCTCGCCATGATCCGGCAAAGCGGGGAGGAGCCGGTCGTCATCGAATATCTGAAATACCCGCCCAGCCGCGAGCGGCTGATTGAATTGATCGCCGCGATGGGCATTTCCGTCCGGGCGCTGCTGCGCGAGAAGGGCGCGCCCTATGGCGAGCTCGGTCTCGGCGATCCGAAATGGTCGGACGACGAGCTGATCGATTTCATGATCGCGCATCCGATCCTCATCAATCGCCCGATCGTCGTGACGCCGAAAGGCGTCCGGCTCTGCCGCCCGTCAGAAAAAGTGCTCGATCTCATGCCCGCCCCGAATATCGGCCGGTTCGTGAAGGAGGACGGCGAAGTCGTCGGCAAGGTCAAAACGGAACGCCCCCCCGAGTGACTCTGCACTATGAGCGCAACAATCTCTTGCTGAAAAGCAGAAAACCGTGCTTTGCTGCGCTGGGCTCGCTTTGGCTTCGGCCCGGCGGAGCAGGGGCCTCGCTCCGCTCCCGCTCAAGCCGGCCCGGTCACCGCCTGGCAATCGTCGCGGGAACCCCATTCGGCCCACGAGCCGTCGTAGAGGCCCTCGACCTTGCCGCCCGCCTCCTCCACCGCGAGCGCAAGGATCGCGGCGGTGACCCCCGAGCCGCAGGTGGTGATGATCGGCTTCTTCAAGTCGACCCCGTGCGCGGCGAATTCGGCCTTGAGCGTGTCGGGCGGCTTCAGCCGACCGTGCTCAACGATGTCCACGAACGGAAGGTTCAGGCTGCCGGGCATGTGGCCGCCCTTGACGCCCGGACGCGGCTCCGGCGCTTGGCCATGGAAGCGGTCGGCGGGCCGCGCGTCGACCACCTGCGCCGACCCGGTCGCGAGCGCCTCACGCACCTCGTCGAGCGAAGCGATGAAACTTTGCTCGAGCCGCGGGGTGAATGGGCGGGGGGGCCTCGGTCGGGCCGGGCCGCTTTCGAGCGGCCGCCCCTCCTTGGTCCATTTCGGCAGGCCGCCTTCGAGGATGCGAACCTCCTCGACCCCATAGGCGCGCAGCGTCCACCACACCCTCGCCGCGGCGAACAAGCCGAGGCCGTCGTAAACCACGAGGCGCATCCCGTCGCCGAGTCCCAGCGCGCTCATGCCCTTTGCCAGCGTCTCGGGCTTCGGCAGCATGTGCGGCAGGCCTTGTTCGAGATCGGCGATCGTTTCGATGTCGAAGAAGACGGCGCCAGGTATATGACCCTGCCAGAACTCGGAAGCGCCGATCCGCGGGCTTGGCGGGACGTGCCAGGACGCGTCGATCACGCCGAGATCGGGCTCACTGAGCTCGGCCGCGAGCTCCGCTGTGGTGCAGAAGTTGCGCGTCGGCATCGAGGCTCCTTCCGATCAGGCGGCGGCGAGCGCGATGCGCACCCGGCGGTTGATCTTGCCCTTCTTCTCGATCCCCGTCACCGACGCGCGGCCGATCTCGCCGGTGTGCGCCACATGCGTTCCCCCGCACGGCTGGAGATCGAGGCCCTCGATCGCGATCAGCCGCACGCGCCCGGTTCCCATCGGCGGCTTGACCGACATGGTCTTGATCAGGCCCGGGTTGGCTTCGAGCTCCGCGTCGGCGATCCAGCGCTGGCTCACCGCCGCGTCGAGCGCGATCAGCTCGTTAAGCCGGCGCTCGACCTCCGCCTTGTCGAGAACCGCGTCGCCCGAATCGAAATCGAGCCGCCCCTCGGCGTCGCCGACCGATCCGCCGGTCACCGGGTAGGGAAGGACGACCGAGAGCAGATGGAGCGCGGTATGGGCGCGCATGCGCTTAAAGCGGAGCTCCCAGTCGATGCGGGCGATCACCCGCGCGCCTGGCGGGGGCAGGGCGGTTCCGTCCGCCGGAACGTGGAGAATGGTTGCGCGGTCGGCGTCGTAGACCGTGTTGACGACCGTTATCGGCGGGCCGCCCTCGATGATGAGCGTCCCGCGGTCGCCGCTCTGCCCCCCGCCTTGCGGATAGAAGACCGTGCGATCGAGCGCCACTCCGCGCGGATCGGAGAACGCCACTGTCGCTTCGGTCTCGGTTCGATAGGCGTCGTCGCGAAACAGCGTTTGCGTCATTTAGACGAACACCTCGGGCGTCTTCGCCTTCGCCTCCAGCCAGTCTGGAACCGGCAGGTGCTTCGAGCGCAGAAACGCGGGATTGAACAGCTTGGAGGCGTAGCGGGCGCCGGAATCGCACAGGAGCGTCACGATCGTGTGGCTGGGTCCAAGCTCTCGGGCGAGGCGGATCGCGCCGGCGATGTTGACCCCCGACGAACCGCCGAGCAGCAGCCCTTCGCGCTCCACCAGGTCGAAGACGATCGGCACGGATTCGTCGTCGGGAACTTGATACGCGAAGTCGACCGGCGCGCCTTCCAGGTTGGCGGTGACCCGGCTCTGGCCAATTCCCTCGGTGATCGAGGAGCCGGCCATTTTGAGTTCGCCCGTCGTGTAATAGGAATAGAGCGCCGCCCCTGGTGGATCGGCGAGCGCGATCTTGATGTCGGGGTTGCGCTCCTTGAGCGCCATGCCGACGCCGGCGAGCGTCCCCCCGGTGCCGACGGCGCTCACGAACCCATGCAGCTTGCCGTCGAGGTCGTCGTAAATCTCCGGTCCGGTCGTCTCATAGTGCCCGCGCCGGTTGGCGACGTTGTCGAACTGGTTCGCCCAGACGGCGCCGTTCGATTCGGACTTGGCCAGCGACTCGGCGAGGCGCCCCGAATAGCGCACATAATTGTTGGGGTTGGAATAGGGGACCGCGGGAACCTCGATCAGCTCCGCGCCGGCAAGGCGCAGCATGTCCTTCTTTTCCTGCGCCTGGGTGTCGGGGATGACGATCACCGAGCGATAGCCAAGCGCGCTCGCCACCAGCGCGATGCCGATTCCGGTGTTGCCGGCGGTGCCCTCGACGACGACGCCGCCCGGACGCAATCCGCCGTGGGCGATCGCGTCGGCGATGATCGCCACCGCCGCGCGGTCCTTGACCGACCCGCCCGGGTTCATGAACTCGGCCTTGCCCAGAATCGTGCACCCCGTCGCCTCGGAAGCGGCGCGGAGCTTGATCAGCGGCGTGTGGCCGATCGCGGCTACGACATCGCGGCAGAACTTCATCGAGCCCCTCTTGAGTTAAAGCTCAAGCTAGGCGACGGCGCGACTTGCGACAAGCCTTGGCTCTTGCCACAAGGGCCGAAGTCAAGGGAACGCGCCGCCGGTGTTTTTCGTCGCTTCGAAGATGTTCTGGATGCTTGCTTCGCCGATCAATCTTTTGTTGATCGGCGCGCTCGTCGGCGTTTTGCTTTGCTTCGGGCCGCGCGCCAGGTTTGGGCGCTGGCTGGTGCTGGCGGCGATCCTCATTCTGTTTGCGGCCGCGACGCTCCCTTTGCGCGCGGTCCTCCTCGCGCCGCTGGAAAACAGGTTCCCGCAGCCGCCGGCCGATTTACAGCCGCCATATGGCGTCGTCGTCCTCGGCGGGGCCATTGACGACCTGGTCAGCGCCGCGCGCGGCCAGACCGTGTTCGACGAGGGCGGCGAGCGGATCACCGAGGCTGTCATTCTGGCGAAGCGGTTCCCGCAGGCGCGCATCGTCTACACCAGCGGCATAAACTCGGTCCTAGGAGGGACTTCGGGCGAAGCAGCGCGAGCCAGGGACCTGATGGCGGCGATGGGCGTCGCGCCCGATCGTGTGACGATCGAGGATAGGGCTCGCAACACTGACGAAAACGCCCGCTTCACCGCCGCACTTGTCCACCCGGAAGCCTCCCAGCGCTGGCTCGTCGTCACTTCCGCCTTCCACATGCCGCGCGCCATGGGCGTGTTCGAGAAGGCCGGCTTTCGCCCGATCGCCTATCCAGTCTCATTTTACACCGAGGGGACGTGGGCGGGCGATCTGCGCCCGATCTTCGATCCGATCCGAAATCTCAAGACTTTCGTGCTCGCGGCGCATGAATGGATCGGCCTCGCCGCCTATTGGGCGAGCGGCCGGATCGACCACTTCTTTCCCAAACCGCGCGACCCGGACTGATCCCAAGCCGATCGTTCCCGACTTGCCTTCGTCTCTTAACTGACTAGACTGTAGGCAGAATGAAGTGTGCTCATTCTCTAGGCGCCACCCCCATCATCGCCATCGGACCGATCCGGCTCGAGGGAAGGGCGTTGCTTGCGCCGATGTCGGGCTTGAGCGATCTGGCGATGCGCAGGATCGCACGCCGTTTCGGGGCGGCGCTGGTTTTCTCGGAGATGGTCGCGGCCGAAACCTATCTTAGGGGCGACGCAGAAGCCTCGATGCGCGCCGAGGGCGACGGATTGGCCCCCCACGCCGTCCAGCTCGTCGGCCGGGAGGCGCGGGCGCTGGCCGAGACCGCGCGAAGGGTCGTTGGCGCCGGCGCCGCGCTCGTCGACATCAACATGGGTTGCCCGGCGCGGCGGGTGTCGGGGGCGCTGGCCGGCGCGGCGCTGATGCGCGATCTCGATGACGCCGAGCGTCTCATCGCCGCGGTGGTGGAGGCGGCGCGGGTTCCCGTGACCGTCAAGATGCGTCTCGGCTGGGACGAGGGATCGCAAAACGCGCCAGAACTCGCCCGCCGGGCCGAACAGGTCGGGGCGCGGATGGCGACCGTCCATGGGCGGACGCGCGCCCAGTTCTACACCGGCCGCGCCGATTGGGCCGCTGTCCGCGCGGTGGTCGAGGCCGTCCGGATCCCGGTTATCGTCAATGGCGATTGCGAGACCGTTGAAGACGCGCGCGCCATGCTTTCGCTTTCCGGCGCGGCGGGGGTGATGATCGGGCGCGCCGCGCTTGGCGCCCCATGGCTGGTCGGCGGCGTGTCGCGCGCGCTCGCCGCCGGCAGTCCGCTGCGCACCCCGCGACGGGAGGAATGTCGCGACGCCGCGCTCGAGCACCTCGACTGGCTGGTTGGCAAGCTCGGGCCCCAGTCGGGACTTCGCCACGCTCGAAAGCATCTGGCGGCCTATGCCGATCGAGCGGGGGCCGGCGAGGCGCTTCGGCGCGAACTCGTGACGAGCGAGGACTTGCCGAAGGCGCGCAAGCTGCTCGCGGGCGCCTTCGACCCTGATTGGGCGAGGCTTGCGGCATGACGGCGCACCCGGCCCAGCGGCGCCCGGACGCCGCCAAAGTGCTCAACGCGCTCGCCCAGCCGCTCCTCACGGTCGACGCCCAGGGCATGGTGATCGACGTCAACGTGGCGGCCGAGACGTTCTTCGACATGGGACGCGGGGATGCTGGTGCGGTCCCGGCTGACCGACCTCATTCCGTCAGACTCGCCGGTTGTTGCTCTTGTCGCCGATGCGCTCATCAATCGGGCGACCGTCAACGGCTACAAGATCGACATCTCCACGCCGCGAAGCGGCAATCGAAATGCTGTCGATGTTTTCATCGCGCCTTTGCCCCAGACTGACGACGCAGTAGCGATCATGCTGCAAGAACGGGCCATTGCTGAAAAAATAGACAGGCAACTCACCCATCGTAGCGCCGCGCGCTCGATCAGCGCGCTTGGCCTCATGCTGGCTCACGAGATCAAGAACCCGCTCTCCGGCATTCGCGGCGCCGCCCAATTGCTCGAGGCGAATGTCAGCGACGAGGATCGGGCCCTGACGCGGCTCATCTGCGACGAAACCGACCGGATCGTCAAACTCGTCGATCGCATGCAATCGTTCGCCGATTCGACGCCGTCGCAATGGGAAAGCCTCAACATTCACGCGATATTGGATCACGTGAAGCGTTTGGCTCAGGCCGGATTCGCGCGCCACATTCGCTTTGCCGAAGTGTACGATCCGTCGCTGCCGCATTTGCGCGGCTCCCGCGATCAACTGATCCAGGTTTTCCTCAACTTGGTGAAGAATGCCGCAGAAGCCATTGGAAAGGATAGCATTGATGGCGAGATCATCCTGACCACCGCGTACCGCCCCGGAGTGCGCTTGCGGACTGCGCCAAGCGCCGAACCGGTCGCTCTGCCGCTCGAGATTTGCGTTCGGGACAATGGCCCGGGCATCGCGCCCGAAATACTTGGCAATCTTTTCGACCCGTTCGTGACGACCAAGCCCCAAGGTTCTGGTCTAGGTCTTGCACTGGTTGCAAAGCTGATCGGCGACCACGGCGGCATCATCGAATGCGAGTCGCATCCGCGCCGAACCATGTTTCGCGTGCTGATGCCGCTTCAATCGCATGCGCGTGGCGGCGAGGTGAGGGGCTGGACGTCGGGGCGAAGGAGCTAACGGGAATGCCGTCAGGGCATATTCTTGTCGCCGACGACGACGCCGGGATTCGCACAGTTCTCAATCAGGCGCTCACTCGCGCCGGTTATGAAGTTCGCGCGACCGGAACGGTCGCCGGCTTATGGCGGTGGGTGGCCGCGGGCGAGGGCGATCTCGTTATCACCGACGTCGTCATGCCCGACGACAACGCGTTTGATCTCCTGCCCCGCATCAAGCGGATGCGGCCCGATCTGCCGATCATCGTCATGAGCGCGCAGAATACTTTTATGACCGCGATCAAGGCTTCCGAGCGCGGCGCTTACGAATATCTGCCCAAGCCCTTTGACCTGCGCGAATTGGTGGCGATCGTCGGGCGCGCGCTCGCCGAGCCCAAGCGGCGGCGCGAGGCCGCCGAAATCGCGGCCCCGGCCGAGGTGATGCCGATCGTTGGGCGCTCGCCGGCGATGCAGGACATTTTTCGCGTGCTGGCGCGGCTGATGCAGACCGATCTTACGGTCATGATTTCTGGTGAGTCCGGCACCGGCAAGGAACTGGTTGCGAGGGCCCTCCACGACTATGGCAAGCGCAAGGGCGGCCCGTTCGTGGCCATTAACATGGCCGCCATTCCGCGCGATCTTATCGAGAGCGAACTCTTCGGCCACGAGAAGGGCGCCTTCACCGGCGCTGCCGCTCGCTCAGTAGGACGCTTTGAGCAGGCGGAAGGCGGGACCCTGTTTCTCGACGAAATCGGCGATATGCCGATGGAAGCTCAAACTCGACTTCTTCGCGTGCTGCAGCAGGGCGAATACACGACCGTCGGCGGCCGGACGCCGATCAAGACCAACGTCCGGATCGTCGCCGCGACCAACAAGGACCTCCGCTTCGCCATCCAGCAGGGAGCCTTTCGCGAGGATCTGTTCTTCCGCCTCAATGTCGTGCCGCTCCGCCTGCCGCCATTGCGCGAACGCCCGGAAGACATCCCCGATCTGGTGCGCGCCTTTTTCCAGCGCGGCTCGACCGAGGGCCTTCCGGTCAAGACGTTCGAGCCCGCGGCGATGGAGCGTCTGAGACGCTATCTCTGGCCGGGGAACGTACGCGAACTCGAAAATCTCACCCGCCGGCTAGCCGCCCTCTATCCGCAGGACGTGATCGGGGAGGCGTTGATCGAAGCCGAACTCAGCGTCGGGGCCTCGCCGCTGTTCCCGCCGCCGGCCGCGGTCGACGACGGGAGGAAGCGCCTCGCGCCGGCGACAGCGCATATCGCCGGGGATGGCTTTGACGCCTCGATGGAGCGCGCGGTCGCCGATCTCTTTCGCTCGTTTGGCGGAGCCAACCCTCAGGTCGGGCTATATCACCGCGTGCTCCACGATCTCGAAGCGCCACTGATCGCCGCCACCCTTACCTGGACCCGCGGCAATCAGATCAAGGCGGCCGAAATTCTCGGACTCAACCGCAATACCCTGCGCAAGAAGATCCGCGATCTCAATCTCCGCGGCGTCGCCAGCTTTCGCTGAGTGTGGACCAATGCGTCGCACTTGAGCAACATCGTTGCAGCTTTGCCACGGAGGCGCTAGAAGCCTCGCCATCGCATGAGCGAGTCTCGCGGCATTCGGTTCAGGGCTTTGACTGGAACGACCATCGACGCGCGCAGCGCGGCGCTATTTGACGACACCCGGCCCACCGGCCGGTTCGGAGTGATCGTCGTCGGCGCGGCCTTCGTCCTGGCGCTTGCGACGTTTCTCGTCTTCGCCGGCTTCACTCCGATCATTCCGACCGCGCCCGTCGTCCTGACGCTGTTGTTGGGCGACGGCTTGGTCGTCGTCATCCTGATCATCCTCATCTCGATGGAGCTGGCGCGGCTCAGGGCGGCGCGGCGGGCGGCGCGGGCGGGGGCTCGCCTGCACAGCCGCTTCGTGGTTCTGTTTTCGCTGGTCGCGGCGATTCCGGCCATCGTCACCGCAGTCGTGGCGACAGTTTCGGTCGAATGGGCGATCAATCCCCGTTTCATGAGTGACGTCGCCGCCTTCATCAATGAATCGAACCAGGCGACCCAGCTTTACCGCGAATCCCAATGCCGGGCGCTTCTGCGCGACGTCGAGTTGACCGCCAGCGACATCGGCCGCAGCGCCTCCCTGCTCCGGGCGGACCCCGCTGCGTTCAAGGACTATTTCAGCTCGCGGTCCAAGACTTTGGGCTTCAACGCGGCAGCGCTGATGAAGAGCGATGGAACGCCGATCGAGATCGCCGCGGGCTCTGACGAGAAGCTGATCGCGCGGCCTGAATCGTCCGATTTCCAGGACGCGGCGAACGGAGAGGCGCTCTGCGGCCTGCTCGGGGTCGGCAACATTTTCGTCGGCATTCGACCGATACCTGGCGTCGACGGGCAATTCCTGTATGCCGCGCGAGGCATCGACCCGCTGGCCGCTAAGGTCGCCAGTGACGCTGCCGATGTCGCCAGTGTGTGGGGACGATTCGAGGCCCACCGCCACAGTCTGGAGCTCGGGTTTGCTACGGTCTTCGTGCTTCTGGCGCTCACGATGCTGTTTTCAGCGATCTGGCTTGGTCTCGCTTTCGCCAACCGTCTGGTCGGACCGATCCGCCGGCTTATCCGGGCGGCGGACGAGGTCGCTTCCGGCAACCTTCATGTTCAAGTGACGACCCGCCGTTCTGACGGAGACCTCGGTCATCTCGGGGATACGTTCAACAAGATGACATCCGAGCTGTTGCGGCAACAAACGGGCCTGATCGATGCGAACGCGCTCAACGATGAGCGGCGGGCCTTCATTGAGGCGGTGCTGTCGGGCGTGCCCGCCGGCGTACTGGGCGTCGACAACGAAGGCGTCGTCACGATTTCGAACGCCGCCGCGGAGCGGCTTCTCGGTGGCGATCTTGGTCTGATCGGTCGGCCCCTGAACGCCGTCCAGCCCAGCATCGGATTGATCTGGGAACAGGCGCGATCGCTGCGGTTGCGGCTTCATCAAGGGCAGGCGACCGTGCTCCGAGACGGTCGCGAGCGGGTTCTGAACGTTCGGGTCACCGGAAACCCGGCGCGAGACGATCGCGCCAGCGTCATCACGCTCGACGACATCAGCGACCTGGTGACCGCCCAGCGCACCGCTGCTTGGGCGGACGTGGCGCGTCGCATTGCGCACGAGATCCGGAATCCGCTGACGCCGATCCAGCTTTCGGCCGAGCGGCTGAAACGGCGTTACGGCCGTCACATTGTGGAAGGCAGGGAAATATTCGACCAATGCACGGACACCATCATCCGGCAGGTGGACGACATCAAACGCATGGTCGACGAATTCTCATCCTTCGCGCGCATGCCCAAGGCGCGCCCGGCGCACGACGACCTCACCGACTGCGTGCGCCAGGCGATATTCCTGATGCGGGTCGGGCGCGCGGACATCGCTTTCGAGGACCAACTTCCCGACGATCCCGTTCTGGCCAATTTTGATCGCCGGCTGGTGTCACAGGCGCTCACAAACGTGCTGAAGAACGCTACGGAAGGCATTGACGCATTGGGTGAAAATCAAGGCAGAGGCGTTATCTTGACCACCTTGGCCATCGACTCAGCGGACTTCGCCGAGATTGCTGTCAGCGACAACGGCAAAGGATTTCCGCGCGAGGATCGGCATCGCCTCTTTGAGCCTTACGTGACAACGCGAGCCGAAGGAACCGGCCTCGGCCTGCCGATCGTGGTCAAGATATTCGAGGACCATGGCGGCGGCGTCGAGCTGCTCGACGGGCTGGCCCGCGCCGATGGCGGCCGCGGCGCAAAAGTCTTGATGAGACTGCCCTTGCGCCACCACGAGCTGAATGGCGCGCAGCCTGAAAATGAGAGGATTGGATTGACCTGATGGTTGCTGACATTCTCATCGTCGACGATGAAAACGACATCCGCGAGCTGGTCGCTGGCATCCTGGAGGATGAGGGACACGGCGCGCGCCTCGCGCGGGATTCGGATGAGGCCATCGCCGCGATCGAAGCGCGCCGCCCGCAATTGATCCTCCTCGACATCTGGTTGCAGGGATCGAAGCTGGACGGGCTGCAGCTGCTCGAGGCGGTCAAACGCCAGCACCCCTCTGTGCCGGTGGTGATGATTTCGGGTCACGGAAACATCGAGACGGCGGTGACGGCGATCAAACTTGGCGCTTACGACTTCATCGAGAAGCCGTTCAAGGCCGATCGTCTGATGCTGATTGCGGAACGGGCGTTGGAGACTTCGCGCCTGAAACGGGAGGTCAACGATCTGAGGGCTCGGGGCGGCTCCGTCGACCGAATTGTCGGGTCTTCGTCGGCGGTGATCAATCTCAAACGGATCATCGACAAACTCGGACCCGCGAATTCGCGCATCCTCATTTCCGGCGCCGCCGGTTCGGGCAAGGAGTTGACCGCCCGGCTCATTCACGAAAGTTCGGTGCGCGCTGAAGGCCCCTTTGTCGTCATCAACGCGCCGGCGATGTCGCCGGAGAGGATGGAAGCGGAACTGTTTGGAATCGAGGCGAGCGCTGATGAGCCTCCGAGGATCGGCGCCCTCGAGGAGGCGCATGGCGGTACGCTTTACCTGGACGAAATCGCCGACATGCCGCGCGAGACCCAAGCAAAAATCCTCCGGGTGCTGGTCGATCAGAACTTTCAGCGTGTCGGGGGCGCCTCGCGGGTCTTCGTCGATGTCCGCATCATCTCGTCAACCAGCCGGGATCTGGCGGAAGCGATCACCGAGGGGCGATTTCGCGAGGATCTTTTTCACCGGCTTTCGGTGGTGCCGATCCGGGTCCCTTCGCTGGCCGAGCGGCGAGAGGACATTCCCGAACTCGTTCAATATTTCCTGAAAAATATCGCTGCGACGATGGGAGTTGCGCCGCGCCGCGTCGGCGCCGACGCCATGGCGGTGCTGCAATCCCACGACTGGCCGGGAAACATTCGCCAATTGCGCAACAATGTTGAACGGCTGATGATCCTGGCCCTGGGCGACCCCAACGCCGAAATCTCGGCGTCCATGCTCCCGGCGGAGGTTGGCGCGCTTGTGCCGGCGGTGCCGAGCGGCATCGGCGGTGAGAAATTGTTGAGTCTGCCGCTTCGCGAGGCTCGGGAAGCCTTCGAGCGCGACTATCTTGTGGCTCAGATCAGCCGGTTCGGCGGAAACATATCGCGAACCGCGGAATTTATTGGCATGGAACGCTCGGCGCTGCATCGCAAGCTGAAATCCCTGGGGATTGAATAGCGCCGCGCCTCAAGCTCGAAGTATGCGATCTCCGCTTCTGGATCGGCCCAGGTCTTGATACCCGGGTGACAATCACTCATGAAAGCCGTTTTAACATTGTGTTTTCGGCTTATGTCTTCGCTCGCCATGATTTTTATGATATGGACTTGCAGATCGCCTCAAAAGAGGCGCGGGTAAAGACCAAAATACCGCTGGCCGGAAAGGCCCAACGAACGGAAAGACGAATGGCAACCGAGAAGGCGCAAAACCTCCAGGACACGTTTCTCAATCACGTCCGAAAGTCCAAGACGTCGGTCACTATTTTTCTCGTAAACGGGGTAAAACTGCAGGGCTTCGTCACCTGGTTCGATAATTTCTGCGTATTGCTTCGCCGCGACGGGCACTCTCAGCTCGTCTATAAACACGCGATCTCGACGATCATGCCGGCAAGTCCGATTACGATGTTCGAGGCGGTCGAAGACGGCGCGGACGCTCATTGAGCCATCCGGCCGGTGACAGGCACGCGCGCCTGGGTCGTTTGTCCGATTGTCGCCCGAGAACAATCGCATGCGTCGCGCAATCCTGAGGCGCGACGCGAAGAGGCGGTCGGGCTTGCGCGCGCCATCGATCTCGTCGTGGCCGGCTCCGAGGGTGTGACGCTGAGCGCGATCCAGCCGGGGACCTATCTCGGCAAGGGCAAGGTCGCCGACATAGCGGCCGAGGTGAAATCCGAGGCGATCGACCTTGTCGTGATGGATTGCGCTCTCTCGCCGGCGCAGCAACGCAACCTCGAAAAGGCTTTCGGTTGCAAAGTCATTGACCGCACTGGGCTGATCCTCGAGATTTTCGGCCACAGAGCCCGCACCGCCGAAGGGGCGCTGCAAGTCGAGCTGGCCCATTTGGCCTATCAGCGCTCTCGTCTCGTGCGCTCCTGGACCCATCTCGAGCGGCAGCGGGGTGGGTTCGGCTTTCTTGGTGGACCGGGTGAAACCCAGATTGAAACTGATCGCCGCCTTATTCAGGAGCGCATAATCCGGATCGAAGAGGAGCTCGAGCGCGTCAAGCGCAGGCGCGCTCTGCATCGCGCGAGCCGCAGCGCCGTGCCCTACCCGGTGGTCGCGCTGGTCGGCTACACCAACGCCGGGAAGTCGACCCTCTTCAATCGGCTCACACGGGCCGAGGTGATGGCGGCCGACATGCTGTTTGCCACTCTCGATCCAACCATGCGGCTCATCAAGCTGCCTCACGGCGGTTCGGCGATCCTTTCCGACACGGTCGGCTTCATCTCAAATTTGCCCACGGCGCTCATCTCCGCTTTCCGCGCTACGCTTGAAGAGGTGCGGGCCGCAGATGTCATCGTGCATGTGCGCGACATATCGCATGCCGACAGCGACGCGCAGAGCACCGACGTCGACGCGATCCTGGCCGAGATAGGCGTCGCCGATCGCGCCGACCGCGTCATCGAGGTCTGGAACAAACTCGACCGCCTCGATGCGGACGCGCGCGCCGGGCTTGCTCAAGACGAGAAGTTTCATGAGGCCGGGCCGCTGGCGATCTCGGCGGCGACAGGCGAGGGGGTCGATCGCCTCTTAAGGGCGATTGAGGACCGGTTGTCGCGCGGACGGCCGCTGGTCGAAGTGACACTCGAGGCCAGCGATGGGCAGGGTTTGCATTGGCTCTATGAACACGCAGAGGTCATGAGTCGACGCGATGAAGAAGCCAGTTTGCACCTTACCGTGCGTGTTGCTCCTGACCAGATCGAACGCGTCAAGAGGCGCTTCGCTTTGCGGGCCGCCGCACAGTAAAGGCGGCGTGTTTCAGGCGGTCTCATCCCGTGTCCGGATCGCGCTGACCGCGTCATTCCTTGTCGCTCACACCGCCGGACCTTCTCGAGCCTTCGCCTCAACCCAAAGCGATTCCATTTCGTTGAGGCCCGCGCTTACGGGAGTGCGGCCGCGTTCTGCGAGGCGGCTCTCGATATGTGCGAAGCGCCGGACGAACTTGGCGTTGGCGCCGCGCAGCGCAACCTCTGGATCGACTTTGAGATGGCGCGCAAGGTTGACGGCAGCGAACAAGAGGTCGCCGACTTCTCCCGACAGCGCTTCCGCCGAGCCGTTTGCAATCTCCGCCTCGACTTCGGCGACTTCCTCGCCGACTTTCGCCAGGACCGCGCGGACATCGTTCCAGTCGAAACCGACCTTGCCGGCCTTTTCCTGCAGTTTCATCGCACGAGTCAGCGCTGGCAACGCCAACGGCACGCCGTCGAGCGCGCTTGCCGCGGCCTCGGCGGGCGACCCACGGCTCGCGTGCGCTTCGGATTTCGCACGTTTCTCATCCTCCTTGATGCGTCCCCAAAGCGCCTTCACCGCACCGGGATTTCGGGCGTCGGCGTCACCGAATACGTGGGGATGACGGCGGACAAGCTTGGCGGTGATCGCCTCGACCACTCCACCGAAATCGAATAAGCCCGCCTCCTCGGCCATGCGGGCGTGAAACACGACCTGGAGCAGCAAGTCGCCGAGCTCCTCGCGCAAATCTTCGGTCGATCCGCGCTCAACCGCGTCGGCCACCTCGTAGGCCTCTTCGATCGTGAACGGGACGATGGTGGCGAAGGTCTGCTCGATATCCCAGGGACAGCCGGCAATAGGATCGCGCAGCGCCGCCATAATTTCGACGAGACGGCGAACATCGCTCGAAGGCTGCATGGGCGGGGCCGACGGTTTCCTGTTCGAGATGGCGAGCGGCGCGGCCAACCGGACGCTCGCCGCAGCGTTATCGCGGATCGCCGGCGTCGAACGCCTAAAGCGAGAGCGAAATGGCCTCGCGTCCCTTAGGCGTGTCGACCACTCTCATGTTCACCTGCTGACCCTCGGCGAGATGCGAAATGCCGGCCGGACCCAGGATCGAGATATGGACGAATACGTCTTTGCCGCCGTCCTCGCTGGCAACGAAGCCGAAGCCCTTGGTGTCGTCGAACCATTTCACCTTTCCAGTGACCGAAACCGCGGTCGACGGATCAGGGGCGACCCGGCGCGGCCGAAGCCCTTCGCTGGATGACCGTTGCGGCCGCTCGACGACGCCGGCCGTGTCGACCTCGAGAACTCGGGTGACCTGTGCGCCTTTGGCGCCCGCGCCCACCTGTACGCGCAGTTTCGCCCCCGCAGGGACGGTGTCGTGGCCGGCCGCATGCAAGGCATTGGCATGCAGGAACGCGTCGCCCTGGCCACCGGCGAGTTCGACGAATCCGTATCCCTTGTCGGCCTTGAACCATTTGACGAGCGCATCGACCGCGGGCGCGCTGGAATTTATCGGCGCCGAGGAAGGCGCCCCCATCGGGCCGCCTCCGAAGCCGCCGCCCTCCGGAGCGCCGCCGTAGCCGCGCGCCGGCCTGGGCTTTAAGTCATAGGACATGGGTCCGTCATCGTCGAAACCGCGTTTGCGAGGCGCGCGAAAGTCCTTACCCTTGCTCATCTCAGTCCCAAATCTCCGCCCAAAAGCCTAATCGATGGGAGCACACCCCGACCGCCCGCAGTCGCCGATGAATCCCGGCGAAGCTTGCCTGCATCATTTCCGCTTGAACGATATTCGTCGGTCGGACGCGCAATCCCAATGTCCGTCGAGCCGGTCAAAAGCGAGGCCCCTGAGTCAGTGAAGGGAACTCGGGATGTCGTCTAGCGCGAACCCGCGCTACGGTCGGCGAATGATCCTTCGCCCCCGGCGTGAATGCAAAAAATGGCGCCCGCATCATCGAAGCCCGCTAGGCCGGTCGAAAAAGGTATACAGGCCTTGCCCTGTCAACTTAGCGCATTTTAGACGCAGTTGCCAGATGGTCCAACCGGACGCCATCAACTATTTGCTGATTTGAACTTCCACGCCGGGTGATTTGTTTTCGGGTTCTTTTGTCAGCCCCCATCGCGAACAGGGATTCCCGGTCTTTTCTCATCGTTCGGCCGGCCCGGGTTCCCTGAAGGATGCAGGTTCCGCCGACCCTCGTCGACGACGACAAAATAATCTTGCCGGGCGGAGGCTAGACGTCCACGAGCTCGAGCGACCTTGGCGCGCGTTCCTGAATGAATGCGAACCGGGCCTCGGGCTTCGAGCCCATCAGGCGCTCCACCGCCTCGGCCGTCGCGTCGCTGTCTTGCGCGAGCAACGCGACCCGCAGCAGAGCGCGCTTGGCAGGGTCCATCGTCGTGTCGCGCAGATCGCGCGCCGGCATTTCTCCGAGCCCCTTGAACCGGCTGACCTCGATCGCGCCCCGGCCGGCAAATCCCGACTTCAGCAATTCGCTCTTGTGCGCCTCATCGCGCGCGTAAAGCGAGCGCGCTCCCTGGGTCAGCCGATAGAGCGGCGGGACGGCGAGATACAAATGTCCTTCCTCGATCAGTTTCGGCGTCTGCCGGTAGAAGAAGGTGATCAGCAGCGAGGCGATATGGGCCCCGTCAACGTCCGCGTCAGTCATGATGATGATTTTGTCGTAGCGGAGGTCGGACGAGCGGTAGTGAGCGCCTGCGCCGGCGCCGAGGGCCTGCAACAAATCGGAAAGCTGCTGGTTTTGCGCCAGCTTCTCGCGTCCGGCCGAAGCTACGTTGAGAATCTTCCCACGCAACGGCAGAACCGCCTGCGAAGCCCGATCTCGCGCCTGTTTGGCCGATCCGCCTGCGGAATCGCCTTCGACGATGAACAATTCGGAGCCCTGAGCCGAGGATTTCGTGCAGTCCGCCAACTTGCCCGGGAGCCGCAGTTTGCGCACCGCGGTCTTGCGGGCGACCTCTTTCTCCATGCGGCGGCGGATCCGCTCCTCGGCGCGCTCGATCGACCAGTCGAGCAGCCTGGCCGCCTGGCTCGGCGCTGCCGCGAGCCAATGGTCGAAGGCGTCGCGCACCGCTCCCTCGACCAATCGCGCCGCTTCGGCAGTCTGCAGACGTCCCTTGTTTTGGCCCTGAAATTCCGGCTCGCGGATAAAGATCGAGATCAGCGCGGCGCAGCTCGCCATAACGTCGTCGGTCGTCAGCGCAGCCGCGCGCTTGCTCTGGCCGATGCGGTCGGCGTGATCTTTGAGCCCGCGCAGCAACGCCGTGCGCAGGCCGGATTCATGGGTCCCGCCGTCCGACGTCGGGATCGTGTTGCAATACGAATGAACGAACCCGTCTGCGCTTGCGAGCCATGCGATCGCCCATTCGACCGAGCCATGTTTGCCCGCTTTCTCGACTCGACCGGTGAAGACCTGGTCGGCCACGAGTTCCTGCCCTTCGATGTCGGCGGCGAGGTAGTCCCGAAGCCCGCCGGGGAAATGGAACGTGGCTTCCGTTGGGACTTCCGCAGCATCACCAATGAGCGAGAGGGCGCAACGCCATCGGATCTCGACGCCGCCGAACAGATAGGCCTTGGAGCGGGCCATCTTGAACACGCGCGCGGGATCAAAACGCGCCTCAGCGCCGAAAATTTGCGGATCGGGCAGAAAGCGCACCTTGGTGCCGCGCCGGTTCGGAGTTTTGCCGACGATCGTAAGCGGGGTCGTCGGCCTGCCGCGTTCGAACGTTTGCCGATGGAGCATCTGACCGCGGGCGACTTCGACTTCGAGCCTTTCGGACAGCGCGTTCACAACCGATACGCCGACGCCGTGAAGTCCGCCCGAGGTCTCGTAGGCGCCGCTGTCGAACTTGCCGCCCGCATGCAGCATCGTCATGATGACCTCGAGAGCGGATTTTTTGGGAAATTTCGGGTGCGGGTCGACCGGCATGCCGCGGCCGTTGTCGACGACACTCAGATAGCCGCCCTCCTCGAGACAGACCTCGATGAAGGTGGCGTGGCCGGCGACCGCCTCATCCATCGCATTGTCGATCACTTCGGCAAAAAGGTGATGAAGAGCGTTGGAATCGGTCCCGCCCACGTACATTCCGGGGCGACGGCGAACGGGTTCCAGCCCCTCGAGCACTTCGATCGAAGCGGCGGTGTAATCCGACTCGCCGGGCGTGCCCCCGCGCGCCGAAGGCTTGCTGTTTACCGGCGCGGGCTTTCCGCGCCGGGGCGCTGACGCGCCGAAGAGATCGTTCATGTCCGCTTTCACATTTTGACGAATCGCGCCCGCACCAAACTAACATGGGCGGGGCTGGAACGAAAATAGAACGCGCGCCGGCGAACCGGCGCGGTCGAGAACTCTGCAACCGTCTGATGGCATTGGCGCGGCGGGCCGAAGCGGGCAAAGAGCCAGCCTCGAATCGCCCTTACATTCCGGTCAGCAACGTACGGGTCGCGGCCGCAATGTCTTTGTGGCGCATCAGCGCCTCGCCGACCAGGAAGGCTTCCACGCCGGCCTTGGCGAGCCGCTTGCAGTCGGCGTGATCGGAGATGCCGCTTTCGGCGACCACGATCTTCCCTTTCGGGATTGAAGGCAGGAGTCGCTCGCACACTTCGAGCGACGTCTCGAACGTGTGCAGGTTGCGATTGTTGACGCCGATCAGCCGTCCCTCGAGCGTGAGCGCGCGCTTGAGCTCGGTTTCGTCATGGGTCTCGATCAGGACGTCGAGGCCGAGATCGTGTGCGGTCTTGTTGAGGGTCTTGGCGATGTCGTCGTCGACAGCGGCCATGATGATGAGGATGCAGTCGGCGCCCCAGGCGCGCGCTTCCAGCACCTGATAGGCGTCGAACAGGAAATCCTTGCGCAGAATGGGAAGCGTCGTGGCCTTTCGCGCCTTGATCAGATGGTCGGACGCGCCCTGAAACGAGGGCCCGTCGGTCAGCACGGAAAGGCACGCGGCGCCGCCGGCCTGATAGGCCTTGGCGAGCGCGACCGGATCGAAATCCTCGCGGATCAGCCCTTTCGAGGGACTCGCCTTCTTGATTTCCGCAATCAGGCCGAACCGTCCCTCCTCGATCGCCCGTTCCAGCGCCTTGATGAAGCCGCGCGGCGGAGACTGGCCCTCGATCTCGCGCTCCAAAGTCGCGCGCGGCACTCTGACCTTGGCGTCTGCGATTTCGCGGCGCTTATAGCTTTCGATCTTTTTGAGGATGTCAGCCATCAGCGTTCCCAGCCTTCAGACGTTCGAGACTGCGATCAAGCGATCGAGTGTGCGCCGGGCGGCGCCGGAGCGGATCGCCGCGTCGCCGATTGCCACGCCGTCCTTGATCGTTCCGGCCTTGCCTGCGACCACGAGCGCGGCGCCCGCGGTCATCAGGCCGATATCGCGAAAGGCGCCGGGCGCGCCGTCTAGCACATCGACAAGCGCCTTGGCGTTGTGCGCCGGGTCTCCGCCCTTGAGCGCCTCAGGCGGGGAGCGGGCGAGACCCGCCGCTTCCGGAGTCAATTCGAAGGCATGAAGCGCGCCCCCTTTCAGCTCGACCACCTTGGTTGGCGCGGTGACGGTGATTTCGTCGAGGCCGTCGAGGCCGTGGGTCACCCAAACGCGTTCGGCGCCGAAATTCCGCAGCACCTCCGCCATCGGCTCGAGCCAGGCAGCTGAGAACACGCCAACGATCTGGCGTTTGACGCCGGCAGGATTGGAGAGCGGCCCAAGCAGATTGAAGATCGTGCGGGTGCCAAGCTCGACCCGCGTCGGGCCGACATGGCGCATCGATGCATGGTGCGCCGGCGCCATCATGAAGCCGATCCCGGCCTCGTGGATGCACCGTTCGACGCCGTCCGGCGCAAGCCCGATCTTCACCCCGAGCGCGGCGAGCGTGTCCGCGGCGCCAGAGCGCGAGGAGGCGGCGCGGTTGCCATGTTTGGCGACCGGGACGCCGCAGGCGGCGGTTATGATCGCGGCCAGCGTCGACACATTGTAGGAGCCCAAACCGTCGCCGCCGGTGCCGACGATGTCGATTGCATCTGGCGGCGCCTTCACGCCAATCATCTTCCCCCGCATCGCTGCGACAGCGCCGGTGAGCTCGTCGACCGTCTCCCCGCGCACCCTGAGCGCCATCAGAAATCCGCCCATCTGCGATGGCGTCACTTCGCCCGAGAGCATCGAGTTCGAACGCCCCTTCCGCTTCGGCGCGGCTCAGCGTCGCCCCCGCGGCGACTTTGGCGATCAGAGGCTTGAATGATTCCATAAACCCGTTTCGGTTCCCCTCAGAAAGCCTGCTGGCGCTGATGAAAGGCGGCCGCCAGGTCTAGGAAGTTGCGCAAGATTTGCCGCCCGTGCTCGCTGGCGATGCTCTCCGGATGGAACTGCACCCCGAACACCGGGCGGTCGCGGTGCTCAACGCCCATGACGAGCCCGTCGTCGCTTTCGGCGCTTATCTCGAGTTCGGAGGGCGCGCTCGCCCGCTCGATAATGAGCGAATGATAGCGCGTGGCCTGAAACGGTCCGTTCAGGCCGCGAAAGAGTCCGCGCGCGTGATGCGAGATCCGTGAGACCTTGCCGTGCATCGGCGCCGGCGCGCGCACGATGTCGCCGCCGAACGCCTGCCCGATCGCCTGATGCCCGAGACAGACCCCGAGCATCGGCGTCGTTTCGCTCGCCGAGCGGACGAGCTCGAGGCACACTCCCGCTTCGTTCGGCGTGCACGGTCCAGGCGAAAGCACAATCGCGTCCGGCTTCGAACCGAGCGTGTCCGCGACCGTGATCTCATCGTTGCGCCAGACCGACACCTCCGCCCCCAGTTCCCCGAGGTAATGGACGAGGTTGAAGGTGAAGCTGTCGTAGTTATCGATGAGCGTGACGCGTTGCATCCGGTCTCCCATGCGAGGGGAGCCGTCTTTTCCGATGCTGCGCCGCGCCCGTCAAGCCGAGCCGGTAGGGCAACAGCGAGAGCCGCATTCCCACGTGAAGTCGCGTTTATCTGCGCGCCACTTAAGGCGCGACCGACAGCGCCTGTTCCATCAGCGTCGATGTCGCAACGAGCACGCGCGCGGCGGAGAGGTCCGCTCGTACTCGCCGGACTTGCATCGGGCGGAGGCGCGACGACTTCACAGCCGCTGAGTCACGACCAGCGCCCAAGGGTCGAGCGCCGGCTCTTCAAAACCAAGGATCCCGGCCCGTTCGCCGACCGTCATGCCGACGTCGTCGAGGTAGCGGAGCGGCAGCGCGGCGAGCCGGCTACGATCGACGGCAGCCTCTGCGCGCTTGGTCAATTGGTTAAGAATTCGTTTCAAAAACTCGGCCATCGCCGAAACACCAAAATCAGCGTGGGAATGAGCCAGATTGGTGGTGGAGGCGGTCATGTTACTAATCCTTAATCATAATTCGCGGCGCTTGCGCTGGTTTAGCCGCCATATATAAGGAGATTGCGCACTGCAGCAAGTCATTCCTAATGCGCAAATGGGATAGAAAAACTAAACAATGAGCCTCCTCAATCGAATGCCGCCATTGAACGCGCTCCGCGCCTTCGAAGTCGTCGCCCGCCATTTGTCATTCGCCCGCGCGGCAGAGGAACTCCACGTGACCAAGGCCGCGGTCGCCCAGCAGGTGCGCGCGCTCGAACAGGATGTCGGCGCAAGGCTGGTCGAGCGAAATGGCCGCGGACTTCAGTTGACCGAATTGGGCGCGGCCGGAGCCGGAACGCTCGGCGAGGGTTTCGCGCTTCTCGCCAAGGCGGCGCGGGCCATGCGCGAGGGCAAGGGGCGCCGGTTTCTCGTGATCAATTCGACGCCCTCGTTCGCCGCGACATGGCTCGTCGGCCGGATCGGCAAGTTCAAGGCCCGCCATCCGGAGACGGATGTCCTCATCGACGCCGATCCGATCGATGAAGCGCTCGAGTCCGGCGCCGCGGACGCACTCATCCGCTGGGGCGCGGGCGAGTTCACTGGCCTCAAGGCGACGCTCCTGTTCAAAGAGGACGTTTTTCCGGTCTGCGCGCCCGAGCTTGTCGCCGGCGCCGATCCGCTTCGCTCGCCCGAGGACCTGAGCCGGCACACGCTCCTGCATCTCGATTGGAATCCCGCGCATGCGTCCTGGCCAACCTGGCCCGACTGGCTCAAGGCGGCCGGCGCGCGCCAGGTCGAGGCCACCCACGGCGTTTTCTTCAACAACATGGCAATGACGCTCCGCGCCGCCGCGCAGGGGCAGGGCGTGGCGCTGAGCTCGTTTGCGATCGCCGCCGACGAACTCGCGGCAGGGCGTCTCGTCCAGCCGTTTAAGACCAGCGTCGCGACGCCGTTCGGCTATTACTTCGTCTGCCGTCCCGACGACGCCGGTTCGCCGCGCATCAAGGCCCTGCGCGAGTTCCTGAGCGAGGAGGCGGCGCGGTCGACAGCGGAGCCGGGTGAGGGCGCGATCGGCAGACTTGCTTCTGCTTGAGCGCGCTTCCGCGCCCCGGCGGCGCAAACCCCTTGCGCCCGGAGGCTGTCCCGGCCATGACAGTTGCGGTCTTGCGGTCTCGATTCACGGGGGAGTCGTTGTCGGACGCGGCCTGGGAGGGCTGGGTACATGACGAGCATCACCGGGGGCGCGGACATCGCCATCGACCTCGAGCCTGACGAGGACGAGGCGTGCCGGATCGGCGAATATCTGGCCTCGCATGGCGGGCCGTTCTTCGAATTGCAGCGGCGGCTCGGCGTGCTGCGGGAGGACGCGCTGCTTGCCGGCCGGCGCGCCGCGATATTCGTCGCCCTCGCTTGGCTCGTTCCGCTGATCTTGAGCCTCGTTGCGGGGCGGGCGTTCGGGCCGGCGGAAACACACCCCTTTCTGCTCGACTTCGGCGCCTGGGCGCGCTTCTTCATCGCCGTTGGTCTCTTCGTTTTGGCCGAGCAGCAGGTTGAGTACGGACTGCAGGGCAAGCTCGGCCAGCTCGTCCGCGCACCGATCCTTGCGCCGGCTTCGTTCGAGGCGGCGGCGAGCGCGGTGGTGAGAGCGCTGAGACTGCGCGACTCGACAGCGGCCGAAATCGTCTGCCTGGGCCTCGCGATTGCAGGGACGCTGGTGCGGCTCGACATTCTCTTGACGTCTGACAGCTCGAGCTGGGCGGTGCAGGTCGCCGACGACAGCGCCCACGTCACGCTGGCGGGATGGTGGAGCGTCGTCTGCAGCGCGCCGCTCTTCTACTTTCTGCTCTTTCGCGGCCTTTGGCGCTGCATCGTCTGGGCGATGCTGTTGTGGCGGATCGCCTCGCTCGAGCTCCGGCTGGCTGCGACCCATCCCGATGGCAAGGGCGGCCTCGCCTTTCTCGCCGAATATCCGAACGCCTATTCGATGTTCGTGTTCGGGATGAGCGCGGGGATGGCGATCACCGTCGTCAGGCACGTATCCGAGGCCAACATTTCGTCGGTCACTTTCGGCTACATCATCACCGGCTGGCTCGCGATCGTGTTCGCGTTTTTCGCCTTTCCGCTGCTGGCGTTCTCGAAGCCTCTGGCGGAGCTAAAGGAGAAATCGGCTCAGGTGCTTGGGGCTCAGGCGACCCGCTATCACCGTGCGGCGGAGCGCGCGCTCATCGGCCGGAACCTGGCCGCCAACGACGCCGCGGAAACCGCAGCTCCTCCAGCTCCGGACACGTCGGCGCAATATGCCGCCTCGCGCAAGCTTTCGATCTTTCTCATGAGCCGGTCGGCGATCGCCCCGCTCGCCGGCGCCGCGCTCGTGCCCTTCGCCATCGCCGGCGCAACCAGGCTGCCCTATAAGGAAGTGTTCGCGCTGGTGAAGAAGCTCTTGGTGCTTTAACTGTCCGCCCGTGGAATCCCACGGCTGACTAAGGCTCCGGTTACGCCAGCTATCGCAATCATCGTCAAAACGGAGACCAACCCCCCGATCGCGAAGCCGATGGCCCCGCCGGCGACGCCGCAGCTGCCGCCGAGAAAGGTGCAGGCGTTCACGATGCCGGCGCCTTGGCCCGCCTGCGTCGGCGAAAGCGCCGACAGGGCGAGCCGGGGCGCGGACGCATAGGGCACGGCAAGACCCGCGCCCATTGCGAAAAACCCGATCGCCAGGACGACCATTCCGCCCCCGGAGATCGCCACGCCGATGATCACGCTGGCGACGGCGATCAGGGCCATGCCGGCTGTCATGGCGTTGCCCAGTCCGACCCGCGCCGCAACGGACGCGGCCGAGAGCGCCAGCGCAAGCAGCGCCGCGCCGAGCGGCAGCAGCGAGGCGCCGGCTTCAAGCGGAGTTAGGCCGAGTCCTTGCGGGCTTTGGGCATAGAGGTTGAAGTAGAGAAGAAGGCTCATGATGCTGAACATCGACAGTGAGCCGATGGCTAAACCCATCACGAACTCGCGCCGCTTGAAGAAGCGCAAGTCGACCAGCGGCGTCTCAACTCGCGCCTCCACGAGCAGGAGGAGGATGAACGCGACCGCGGCCAACACGAACGGGCCGAGAGCGGGCAGAGGCGCCGACCATGCGCCGGACAACGCGTTCAGTCCGAACACCAACGCCACCATGAATGTCGCCATCAGAAGGAAGCCCAGCCAATCCTCGTGGGGGCGCTTCTTGATGCCGGCATGGGGCGTCGCCGAGCCCGGTAAGGCCATGCCAACACTGGCGACGATCATCAGCAGGGCGTTGAGCCAGAAGATTGCGCGCCAGCCGGCGATGTGGGTCAGAGCGCCCCCGAGCAGCGGCCCAATGCTAAAGCCGAGCATCAGGAACCCGGTCCAAGCGCCGATCGCCGCCGCCTTGCGTTCCGGCGCCGCGCTGGCGTTTACGGCCGCCAGAGTGCAGGGAACGGCAAAGGCGGCCGCGAAGCCCTGCAAGGTTCGTCCAGCGAGCAGCGCCGCCTGGCTGTCGGCCATGGCGATGATACAGGACGCGACGCCGAACAGCGCCAATCCCACCAGGGACGACCGGCGGACCCCGAACCGGTCTGCGGCCCGGCCGCCGAGCACGATGCAGGCCGCGGACGTGACGAGATAGGCGTTGACCGCCCATTGCACGCCCGCTGAGCTGAGGGAAAGCTCGGTCCGCATGCTTGGCAGCGCCGCCATGATCGCCGTGCCGTTGGCGCCGACCGCCAGCATCGCAAGGCAGGACGACCACAGGACCGGCGCGATTCCCGACGGCTGGTTGGCGCTTACGACCAGATCGAATGCCCCCGAAGATATCCCGTATCGTCGTCTTCACTGAGTTACCGCCAGGTCCAGCGGCGAGCAATACATTGCTGTCGCAAATTTCGACATGAGTGAGAGCGGCGCGATCTCCGTCCTGGCCTCCCCGCTGCGGGGAGAGCGCTCCGAACCTGCGGATCGATCTCAGTGCAGCCCGTCGAACGACCGCGTCCCTTGGGAGGCCCTATGGATCGCGCTTAGGGAGCGCGCATGGCCGCGAAGCCGGCGAGCGCGCGGGCGCGGGCGAAGGCGTGTTCAACGATCGGCTGCGGGTAGGTCTTGCCCAGGACCACGCCGGCGCGCGCCAGCGCTTCGGTCGAAGCCTGCCAGGGCGCAAGGATTTCCGGCGCCGCGAGCTCGGCAAGCTCGGGAACCCAGCGGCGCACATAGGCGCCGTCGGGGTCGAATTTGTCCGCCTGCAGCACCGGGTTGAAGATGCGGAAGTAGGGGGCCGCGTCAGCGCCCGAGCCCGCCACCCATTGCCAACCCATCGGGTTGCTAGCGGGATCGGCGTCGGTGAGCGTGTCCCAGAACCACTGCTCGCCGCGGCGCCAGTCGACGAGCAGGTGCTTGACGAGGAACGAGGCGGTAATCATGCGCACGCGATTGTGCATGAATCCGGTGCGCCAGAGCTGGCGCATCCCTGCGTCGACGATCGGATAGCCGGTTCGCCCATGCGCCCAGGCGCGGAAGCCCTCGTCATCGTCGCGCCAGGGGAAGCGATCGAATTCGGCTCTGAGCGGCCGCGTCGCGAGATCGGGATGCCGATAAAGGAGCGCGGCGGCGAAGTCGCGCCAGCCGAGCTCGGCCGCGAATTTCTCGGCGTCGCGCTCAAGCGCCGGCCGCGCGACGGCTGCGCTCTCGGCGGCTGCTGCGGCGCGGCGCGGCGAGATCTCGCCGAACCGCAGATGGGCCGAGAGGCGCGAGGTCGTCTCGCGCGAGGTCAGATCCCGGCCTTCCGCGTAGCCGGCGAGCGCGCCGTCGACGAACAGGTCGAGCGCAGCGAGCCCGCCCGCTTCACCAGGCGTCTCGCCGAGCGCAAGTTTGCCCGACCAGTCGGGTTTGGCTGGCGTGAGCTTCAGCGCCTGGATCGTCACGCGTTCCGGGGCGTCTTCAGGCCAGGGCGCGGCGTTGAAGCGATCCGGCGCTGGCGACGGCGCGGGCAGGGGCGCAAGCGCGCGATGGCGGCGCCAGAAGGCGGAAAAGTTGCCGGGCAGGGCGCCGTCCGGCTTCGCCGCTTCCCATGGCTCGCGCATCAATCGGCCGTTGAAGCTCAGGGCCTCGACCCCGCGCTCGCGCAAGCGGCTCTTGACGCCGGCGTCAAGGACAATCGACGCCGCCTCGTAGCGCCGCGTCCAGAGAACGCGGCCAGCATTGGCGGAAGCAGCGAGCGCGAGGACGCCTTTGTCGGCCTCGCCGCGCAGGACGTCGAGGCGCGCGCCGCGCGTGGCGAGGCGCTCCTCCATCGCCTTCAGCGACTGGGCGAGGCGCCATTTCGCCGCCCCGCCGAGCGGTCGGCCGTTCCGCGGCGAGTTGTCGTGCACATAGATATGGAGCGCTGGACGATTGGCGGCGGCGTGAATCGCCAGCTGGTCGTCGAGACGGAAGTCGTCGCGCAGCCAGACGATGTCGCCGTTCGCGCTGACGGCCTTCCCGTCATCGCCCCCTCCACCCCGCAGCCGCGCGGTCCCCTTTCCCCATTTCATGGGGGAGGATAAAGCCGCCGCCGCTCATTCCTCCCACGCGAAGCGGGGGAGGGGGACCGTCCGAAGGACGGTGGTGGGGGTGCGCCAATGCAGACGATCGTCGCGTCGTCACGCCGCCGGGTTCGCCGCCTCGGCGTCTTTCCACTCGAGGGTGACGACCTTGCCATTCTCGACGGTGAGCGCCAGGCGGCCGTGCTTGAGCTCGAGCGCCCGGTCGCCGAAAAGTTTGCGCCGCCAGCCGATGAGCGCGGGCACTTCGGCCTTGTCGCTCGAGGCGATCGATTCGAGATCGTCGACGGTGGCGATCAGCTTGCCGGCGACGCCGCTCTCCTCGCTCACCTGCCTGAGCAGTACTTTGAGCAATTCGACCGTCGGGCCGATATTGGCGCCGTTGCGCCGGTCGCGCTCGATCTTCGGCAGCGCCTTGGGGTCGCGGGCCAGCCCGCGCTCGATTGCCGCCAGAATCTCGCCCCCGGCGCGCGAGCGCTCCATTCCGCGCGGGAACGCGCGCAGATTGCCGAGCGCTTCGATGCTGCGCGGAGCGGCGAGTGCGAGCTCGATCAGCACGTCGTCCTTGAGCACTCGGGCGCGTGGCACGTCGCGCGCCTGCGCTTCGCTCTCGCGCCAGGCTGCAAGCTCCATCAACACCGCGAGATCGCGGGGTTTCCTCGCCTTGGTCCGGTAGCGCTCCCAGGCGCGCTCGGGATGCTGCTCGTAGGTCGAAGGCGAGTTCAGCGTCTTCATTTCGTCGTCGAGCCACGATTGGCGCCCGGTGGCCGCGACGCGCTTCGACAACTCTCTATAGATGTCGCGCAGATGGGTCACGTCGCCGATCGCGTAGTCGATCTGCGCCTCGGCCAGCGGCCGGCGCGCCCAATCGGTGAACCGCGACGACTTGTCGATCGTGACATGGCAGATCGAATGCGCAAGCTCGCTATACGACACTTGCTCGCCGTAGCCGCAGACCATCGCCGCGACCTGGGTGTCGAACAACGGCGTCGGCAGGACGCCGGAGAGCTTCCAGAAGATTTCGAGGTCCTGCCTGGCGGCGTGGAACACCTTGACGACATCCTCGTCGGCCATCAGCTGCAACAGCGGCTCGAGGTCGAGGCCGGGGGCGAGCGCGTCGATCGCCATCGCTTCGTCGTCGGAGGCGAGCTGGACGACGCAGAGGATCGGCCAGAACGTCGTCTCGCGCAGGAATTCGGTGTCGACGGTCACGAACGGCGAGCGCGCCAGACGCTGGCAGGCTTGAGCGAGTTCGTCCGTGGTCGTGATCAAAGACACTTTACTTGCTGGCTCTATCGTTGTCGCGCTGCGGTAGAGACGGCTTCGCCCGCTCCTTGCGCACAGCCGGGGGCGCATGACGGGGCATCCCGAGACGCTTGTCGAGATAGGCGCCGACCACCGTCTGCAGTTCGTCGATGCAATCCTCGAAGAAGTGATTGGCTTCGGGAATGACCGCATGCTCGATGACGATGCCCTTCTGGGTCTTGAGCTTCTCGATCAGCGCGAGGACCTCTTTCAACGGCGCCACGCGATCCTTGTCGCCATGGACGAACAGCCCGGACGACGGGCAGGGGGCGAGAAAGCTGTAGTCGAACCGGTTGGCGGGCGGCGCGATCGAAATGAAGCCCTCGATCTCGGGGCGGCGCATCAAGAGCTGCATGCCGATCCAGGAGCCGAACGACACGCCGGCGATCCAGCACGCGCGCGCCTCGGGGCTGATCGATTGCGCCCAGTCGAGCGCGGAAGCCGCATCCGACAATTCGCCCTGGCCGTGGTCGAAGGCGCCCTGCGACCGTCCGACGCCGCGGAAATTGAACCGCAGCACCGAAAACCCGCGCTCGGCGAAATTGTAATAAGTGTTGTAGACAATCTGGTTGTTCATCGTGCCGCCAAATTGGGGATGAGAATGCAGCACCACCGCAATCGGCGCCCCGCGTTGCTTGGCCGGATGAAAGCGACCCTCCAGCCGACCGGCGGGACCATTGAAGAAAACCTCGGGCATGAAAACTCCACAATGCCTTGAAGCGCGCTCCGCCGGAGGTGAAATGCGCCCGCCCACGCCTTGCGGCGCGGGTTCGGGTGCGCGTATCAATCGGTCGGTCGACGGGGGCTCGCCTCGGAGGCCGCCTCATAGCACGCTAGGCGCCGGCAATTGCAAGGAAAAACCGCAAGCCTGGGCGCGCTTCGCCTCGGGGCCGCCGGAAGGGGAGCCGCGATGGCCGCCGCCCGGCCGCTGAGCCGAACCTATCTCGACTATAACGCCACCGCGCCGCTGCGCCCGGAAGCGCGCGAGGCCGCGCTCGCGGCGATGGAGACGACCGGCAACCCCTCTTCGGTGCATGCGGAAGGACGGGCGGCGCGCCGGATCGTCGAGGAGGCGCGAAGCGAGGTCGCGCGGCTCGCGGGCGTCACGCCTCGTTGCGTCACCTTCGTCTCCGGCGGCGCCGAGGGCGCCAACGCGGCGCTCAATCCGCATTTCGGGGCCGGGCAGGGCGCAGCGCCGCTTGAGCGGCTCATCGTCTCCGCCGGCGAGCATGCTAGCGTCCTCGCCGGACACCGGTTTGCGGCGTCGGAGATCGCGCCCCTGCGCCCTGACGGCCAGATCGACCTCGACTGGCTCGAGGCCGCCTGCCGCCGTCCGGGGCGGGCGCTTTTGGCGCTTCAGGGCGCGAACAACGAGACCGGCGTCCTCCAGCCGGTCGCCGAGGCGGCGGCGCTGGTCCACGCCGCGGCCGGGTTCATCTTTTGCGACGCGGTGCAGATGGCCGGGCGGATCGATTGCGCCATCGCCGCGCTCGGGGCCGACGCGCTCTTGCTCTCGGCCCACAAGATCGGGGGAATGAAGGGCGCAGGCGCCTTGGTGACGGCGCGCGCCGGGATCAGCCTGGGCGGGCCGCTGGTGCGGGGCGGCGGCCAGGAGCGCGGCAATCGGGCGGGCACCGAAGCGGTGGCGGCGATTGCGGGATTCGGCGCCGCTGCGCGCGCGAGCCTGGCCGGCAAGGCGAGCGAAGCAGCGCGGCTCGCGCGGCTCCGCGACGATCTCGCCAGCGCGGTCCGCTCGGTCGCTCCTGACGCGGTCATCTTTTCGGCAGCCGCGCCGCGCCTGCCCAACACAATCTGTTTCGCCACGCCCGGCGTCGAGGCGGCGACGCTGATGATCGCGCTCGATCTCGCGGGCGTGGCGGTCAGCTCCGGCTCGGCCTGCTCATCGGGCAAGGTGGCGCCGTCGCACGTGTTGGCGGCGATGGGGGTGAAGCCTGAGCTGGCGCGCGGCGCGATCCGTCTCAGCCTCGGCTGGGCGTCGGCGGAAGCCGACGTAGCGCGCTTCGCCGAGGTCTTCCGTGGCGTCATGGCGCGGATGCAGGCGGCGCGGCAGGGGGCGGCGTGAGAGCAGGGAAGGCGCCTCGAACTGCCCGCGGGTTGCGGAGCTCGTCGTGACGTTCAGCCTGGGCGGCATCGCGGAGGCCTTTGGCGAGCGCAACTTTCGCTGGTATTCGCTCGGTTCGGTGGTTTCGTGGCTGAGCTTTTTCGTGCAGGCGGTCGCCGTGTCATGGACCGCGTGGGACCTGACGCATTCGACGGCCTGGCTCGCGATCGTCGCCCTCGCCGATGCGACCGCAAACATTGTCCTGATGCCGATTGGAGGGGTCCTCGCCGACCGGGGAGACAGGCTGCGCGTTCTCATGATCGCTTATGCCTGCGCGACGGCCCAGGCCGCGATCCTCGCCGGATTGGCGTTTTCCGGCGCGTTGACGATCCATGCGTTGACCGCGCTCGCGGCCGTCCACGGCGCCGCGCACGCATTCAGCATCCCGGCGAGCTACGGGCTGCTGCCGCGCTTCATCGCGCCGCGCCGATTGTCCTCGGCGATCGCGGTCGGCGCCGCCTATAGCCAGCTTGGCCTGTTTGTCGGTCCTGCGCTCGCCCGGCTGGATCATTCTGCGCTTCGGAACCCCTGCGGCCTTCGCCAGCAACGTCCTCGGCTACGGGCTGTTCTTCCTCAGCGTCGCGGCGATGCGCACGCCGGCCGGATATCGGCAGGAGCGCGCGGCCCCCAAGCATTTCACCCGCGACGTTCTTGAGGCGGCCGCCGCCATTTGGGCTCACGACGGGATCAAAGTCATCTTGTTGCTGCTGCTGTTTGGGGATGGTCTCTATGGCGTGGTCCGGCAGATGGCGCCGGCCTTCGCCGACCGGGCGCTCGGCGCGGGGGTCGGAGGATTGTCCACGATGCTCGCCGGCGCCGGGGTCGGGGCGACCGTTGCGGCGCTTTGGCTTGCCCACGGCGGTGTCGCGAGGGCCTCGCCGGCGACCATCCTGTGGGGGTTCCTCGGCTTCGTCGCCGCTGTTTCGGCGCTGATGCTGTCGCATACGCTCGGCGAGGCGGCGCTCGCCATGGCGGCGCTCGGGGCCTGCTTCGAAATCTGCAGAACCGGCGCGCTGGCGCTGTTGCAGCTTTCCGTGCCCGACGCCATGCGCGGCCGCATCATGAGCACACTCTTTCTTATGACGCGTCTCGCCGGGGCGATCGGCGTCGCTGCGGTCGGCGCCGCAGCTGCGGACTGGGGCCTCAGAGCCACCCTGCTGTGCGGCGCCGCGCTGGCGTTTCTGGCCTGGGTCGCCGCCTTTTGCCTGCGTGGCAGGACGGCGGGTGCGTTCGGATTGCCTCGCAGCTTGGCGGTTGAAGGCGAGCCCGGGCGGTAAAGAGCCAGGAGGCGGGAAAACTTGCATCCCATCGGCGCGCGGTGTAGGAGGCGCGCTTCCTCTAAGTCCCTTGTTTCATAAGCCGAGGAGTCTCCATGGCTCGCGTCACCGTCGAAGATTGCATCGATAAGGTCGACAACCGATTTGATCTGGTGCTGATGGCCAGCCACCGCGCGCGGGCGATTTCGTCGGGCGCGCCGATTTCCGTTCAGCGCGACAACGACAAGAATCCGGTCGTTGCGCTGCGCGAAATCGGCGACGGAAAGCTGTCGCCCGGCGACCTGCGCGAGGACGTCATCCACGCCCTGCAGAAGCACGTCGAGATCGACGAGCCGGAGACCGAGGCGGCGCCGCCGATGGTCAACCCGAATCTGCAGACCCAGATCGAACTTGGCGCCGACGTCCAGTTCGACCGCATGACCGAAGATGATCTGCTGCGGGGGCTCGAGGGCCTGACGCCGCCACCCGAGCCGGAGGACGATGGCGAGTAAGCGGCGACGGCCGTTCTGCCGTTGCGGCGCCGCGGCGTTGCACCGTCTGATCCCGTCGGCCTGTTGGGCGCGGCGGGTTTTTTTTGCTCCCTATCCACAGGCCCGCTCAAGTTTCGCGCAATACCTATGTTCAGCGGCGGGCGATTTGCTATCTTGGCGAAAAATCACTTGCGTTGCGGATCTCCGTCGGTCTTGGCGGAGCCGAGCGGATGGTCCCAATCGCGACGCGCGAGAGGTTCGTAGGCGGCGAGGATGTACAGCCGACGCGTTGAGTGGGGGCCGAATTGAGCGAGGAATTCAGCAAGTCGCCGGACGAGACGGCGCGCACCGAACAAGCCGACGAGCGCCCTGTCGGGTTGGTCGAGATCGCCGGACGGGTCAAATGGTTCGACGCCGCCAAGGGCTATGGGTTCATCGTCCCGGATAGCGGCGAGGCCGACGTGCTCATCCATGTCACGGTCCTCAGGCGCGACGGGTTCACCGCCATTCGCGAAGGCGCGCGCGTCGTCGCGGAGGCGCAACGGCGCGAGCGCGGGCTCCAGGTGTTCCGGGTGCTCTCGATCGCCGAGCCGGACGCCTCGCTCGCGGTTCCGCCCCAGCCGGCGCGCACTCGCGCCCAGGCGATCTCCGTCGGCGGGTTCGAGATCGTCGTCGTCAAATGGTTCAACCGCGCCCGGGGCTTCGGCTTCCTCACCCGCGGGGAAAGCACCGAGGACATATTCGTCCATATGGAGACGCTACGCCGCTACGGCTTCGTTGATCCCAAGCCCGGCGACAGCATGCTGGCGCGCTTCGGTCCGGGTCCAAAGGGGCTGATGGCCGCCGAGGTGCGGCCGCTCGACGGCTCGAAGGTCCTTGGGCCCCACTGAGCGTCGCGTTCCCCGACGAGCTTCAGACCAGTCTCTCCGGACCATCCCGCGCGCCGCGACGGCTTGACGGCGCTGTCAGGTTGCTCTTGAAACCGGCGGCGTCGCGTGACGCTTGACAAGCGAGGAGCTGCGCATGAGGGCGATCGGAGTTCGGCTGTGGGCGGCGCTGGCGGTCATCGTCATCGTTTCTCTCGCCGCCCGAGGCGGCGCGGCCCGCAGCGACGGGCTCGAGGCGCTGCAGATCGTGACCGCCACCGGCGCGCACGACTTTCAGGTCGAGATCGCCAGGGACGAGGCGAGCCGGGCGCGCGGACTGATGGACCGCCGGTTCATGCCGGCCGACCACGGCATGCTGTTCGAGTTCGACCGCGAGGCGCCTGAGGCCTTCTGGATGAAGGACACCTACATCCCCCTCGACATGATCTTCATTTCCCGAGCGGGGGTGGTGACGAACATTGCCGCCAATGCCGAGCCGCTGTCGGAGCGCGCGATTCCCTCCGGCCCACCCTGCATGGCGGTGCTCGAATTGAACGGCGGCGCGGCCGCCAGGATCGGCCTCAAGCTCGGCGACAAGGTTCGCCATCCGTTCTTCGGGACGTGAGCCGCGGAGGCCGCGTTGCATCCGCCGCCAGGATTGCTACACTCGTTTGACAAATGTCGCCGCGGACAAGGTTGGTGGAGCGCGGCGACGGCGAGGATTGGTTTGAGTCAGGTTTCAACGTGGAGTTCTGAGCCGGGGGTTCGCGCGTCGTTTTCAAGTTCCGGAAGCCAGCCGGCCGGTGCGCGCAATGGCCGGGGCGGGACTTATGCGGCGCTGGATCTGGGCACCAACAATTGCCGGCTGCTCGTCGCGCGGCCGACCGCTGAGGGATTCCGGGTCATTGACGCGTTCTCGCGCATCGTTCGCCTGGGCGAGGGGCTGTCGCTGACCGGACGGTTGAGCGAAGCGGCGATCGCGCGCACGCTCGAGGCGCTCAAGGTGTGCCGCGACAAGATGGCGGCGCGGGGCGTGACCCGGGCCCGCACCATCGCCACCGAGGCCTGCCGCTCGGCCGCCAACGGTGCGGCCTTCGTCGCCACGGTGCGGGAGCGGCTCGGCATCGAGCTTGAAATCGTCGACCGCGAGACCGAAGCCCATCTCGCCGCGGCGGGCGTCGGCGATCTCGCCGACAGCGAAGCCCGCTCCACGGTGATGTTCGACATCGGCGGCGGATCGTCGGAGATCATCTGGCTCGCCTTCGACGTCCGCGCGCAGCGCGGCGCGAACCGGGTCAAGGCCTGGGAATCTCTGCGGCTCGGAGTGGTCTCGCTGGCCGAGACGTTTGGCGGGGTCGATGTGAGCGACGAAGCCTTCGCCGCCATGACCGCCTACGTATCGGACGCGCTCGCCCCCTTTGTCGCCAAAGTGGCGAATGAGGCGCGCTGCGCCCGCTTCCATCTCCTCGGCACGTCAGGAACCGTGACGACCATCGCCGGGGTGCATCTGAATCTCGCGCGCTACGACCGGCGCGCGGTCGACGGCCTCTGGCTCGGCCGGGCGGAGGTCGACGGGGCGATCGCCCGGCTGCGCGCCATGAACTACGCCGAGCGCGCCGCCAACGCCTGCATCGGCCACGAGCGTGCGGACCTCGTGCTCGCCGGCTGCGCCATTCTCGAGGCGATCCGAGCGCATTTCCCCGCCGAGCGGCTGCGCATCGCCGACCGGGGGCTGCGCGAGGGCATTCTCAGCCACATGATGCGCGACGACGGGGTCGGCCCGCACCGGCGGTCGCGCGGGCGCTGGTGACGAAGAGCGGCGGCTCGGGGCGCGAAGGCGGCCGGGCGCTTAAAGTCCGGGTAAAAACCGCCCGCAAGCGTTCGCTCGCTTCGACGCTGTGGCTCGAACGCCAGCTCAATGATCCGTATGTCGCCCAGGCGCGCCGCGAAGGCTATCGCTCGCGCGCGGCCTATAAGCTGATCGAGATCGACGACAAACATAAGCTCATGCGGCCGGGCCAGCGGATCGTCGACCTCGGCGCCGCGCCCGGCGGCTGGAGCCAGGCCGCGGCGGCCCGGGTGCAGGCGCGCGAGGGCAGGGGCCGGGTCATTGCGATCGACCTCCTCGAGATGGATTCGATCGACGGGGTCGAGTTCCGGCAGATGGATTTCCACGACGCCGAGGCGCCGGCGGCTTTGAGGGAATGGCTCGGCGGCCCGGCGGACGGCGTCCTCTCCGACATGGCGGCCAACGCCACCGGCCATCGCAAGACCGATCAACTGCGCATCGTCGGCCTGGTCGAGCTCGCCGCCGATTTCGCCGGCGAAGTTCTGGCGCCCGGCGGCTTCTTCCTCGCCAAGGTGCTGCAAGGCGGCGCCGAGGGCGACCTCCTCGCCCGCCTCAAGCGCGATTTCGCCACCGTGCGCCACCTCAAGCCCAAAGCCAGCCGCGCCGACAGCGCCGAGCTTTACCTGCTGGCGACGGGATTCAGGGGGTCGAAGGAGGGTTGAAGCGCAATCGATTCGACCGGTTTCGGTTCGAAGCGGCCATACGGGGCTCGCACCGTGAGGTCCGACGATGGCCGGCATTGGCCGAGAGCAGACTGGCGGCTTTCACGCCAATTTCGAAAAACGGGGATGGCGATATGAAGGCCGCAACTCTTGCACCTCGGCCGATCAATCAACTCGCTCGCTCTCGGTCCATTGTCGCACCGCCAGTGCACGGTCGTTCGACCACGTTCCCAACATCGCTTCGTGTACGAGCGCGCCTACGGCCGGGGAATGAGGGCGCCCTCGCACCGTCACCAGGCTCACCTCGCGCCAGAACTCCGGGTCCACTATCGGCTTCGCCACCACGCCGGGCTGACGGGCGGAGCGTTCTGGCATGAACGAATAGCCCATTCCCGCGGCTGCCAACGCGAGGATCCAATCGTCCCGATCGCTGGAATAGACGATCTCGTTGAAAAGGCCCTGCTGATTGAACACTGTTCGAGCGAAGTCGCCATATTCGCAATTCATTCGTCGCAGATAAGGAGTCCCGATCAGATCCGGCACTCTCACCTCCTTTAGCTTCGCCAGCGCGTGGTCCTGGGCGACCGCAACGACGAACCTTTCGCGAAACAGAGGCAGGTAATGGAAACGAGGGTCGCGGTGTTCTCCGGCCTTACAGAAGATCGCAACTTCGAGCTCACCGTTGCGGAGATCGTCGTCTATCTTGGCCGCAGGAGCGTCGCCAATCTCGAGCTGAATGCCGGGGTGACGGGTTCGGACATTGCCGAGCAGCGAGACGAGATGGGTGGGCGCGATCGTGCACATGATGCCGAGTTTGAGACGTGTCGCCTTGAGTTCCTTGACGCTCTGGGCTTGGCGCGCCGCGGCCTCCGCTTAACTCAACACCTCGTCGAGATGCGGCTTCACGATCTGGCCCAATTCGGACAGGTGAGTATTTGACCGCTCTCGATGGAATAAGGCGCCTCCAAACTCTTCTTCGAGGTTTTTGATCGAGCGCGTGAGCGATGGCTGGGAAACCTTGCAGCGGGCCGCCGCGCGAGTGAAGTTCAACTCATCGCAAAGTGCACGGAAGTAGACGATCTGCTGCATTTCCATGAACGAGGTCTTTCACCGAAGCAGGTGTGACGGGTGGTGCGCCCCGCGCATTCGCAACCATGCTAATCCCTCGAAACACTGTCGCCAAAGGTGGGGTCAGACAAGTCCCGACCCCTAGCGGCCAAGGTCTGTCGCCGCCATTCGCGTTAATCACGCGCCCGGTCAATGCGCGTCCCGCGTCGGCCGGAACGCCTCGCAGATAAAGGCAGGTTCTTGCATTTCGATTGTTTCATCATCGGGCCGGCATCACGCCCCTCTGTTCATCCCGCGAATAAGGTTCGCCAAAATAGGGAAACTCGGGCCGAAGGCGCTTCGCGTCGGGCCTCACACCGTCGCCCAGAGCAGTATTTGTGGCGAGAGTAAGGATGACATCCATGACATCGTCGGCGAGCCCACGGCCGTTGATTCCAGCAAAATCAAAGGAGGCCGCTGTGCCGAGTTCATAGGGCAACGTAGTCGGGCAGAGCCTTTCAATCAGGCGCTTGGCATATTCCTGCGGATCGGCCGCGGAACCTGCAAGGCGTGTCAACATGGCTGCGACCTTTCCGATTTGGTCAGCGAACTGGGCGAGATCGGAAGCAGGCGACGCCCGATTATAAGCTTCGTGCATATCCTGATCGGACATGAATACATGTGTTATCAGGGGTAAGCCCCAGCGTGACACTTGAACTTCCGGTGCGTGGCCGAGAAGAGACGCCGTGGCCCAGGACCGCACCCGCCCTTCGCCGATCATCGGCGTTGGGACTTCGAGCACGATAGCGCTCACATTGCGGCGCTCGAACAGGTTTTTGCGATTGAGAAAGGCATCTGGATCGAACCGGTTGTCCTGGAAGGCCGCATTGCGGAAACGCGCCAGCGCAGCGCCATCGCCCGCGAACAAGTCAGGCGCGAGACCGGCAAAGACCCGAACACCGGATGCGGCATCGATCGTCTCGCCGGTCTGCCCGGTCGCAACGATGTCGCCATCCAATCCCCGCATAGCGAATGCGCCGGCCGACCGTCGCACCTCGTACGACTGCACATGCAGATGCTCGTCTTGCGCACCGTGCTCGACCGCTCCGAAGCGCAGTTTGAAGGTCAGTTCCTCGCGCGCGTCGTCGTCCAAATCAAATCGGAAGGCATATAGTCCCTCGTCTCGGAAGGAATCGGGCGCCGATAACCCGGCATCGGGATTGACAGTCATCGCCATCACCGTTGCTCCGGGTGCGCCCTCGAAGAGGTAGAAATCGCAAACATTGATCCGCGGATCTTCGCGTGCGGTTGGCGTGTCAAAATGATGGGACATCAGTCACGTCCTTTGGGGTGAGTTGCGGGCGGCCCTCCGCAAGGCGACACAGTTGGAGAGACACCGTGTTTCCTGGAAAACGACTGAATTTCAAAGGTATGAATACGATAGCCGCGCGCTATCGGCTTCAGCCTTCTCGCGACTTGAAGACGAGTTTATTCAGCGCCTCTCAATCACTTTGGCCGCGGTGATGATTGCGAGGCAGCTGATTTGAACTGCGGCCCGGCTCAAGGAGCCAGCTTTGTTCACTCCGCTCGACGACGTCGCACATGTCATTCAGACCGCCTTGACACCCGCCTTTCTCCTCGCAGCCTTGGCCGGTCTGCTTGGCGTCTTCGCAAGCCGGCTCGACGGTGTCGCCGACCGGGTCGAGCAGCTGTCCCGTCAGATGCAGACTGACGAACGGGCGCATCCCTACCGCGCAAGGGAGCTTACGCGGCTGCACCACCGATCGAAACTTCTCGACGCAGCAGTGATGCTCGGCGCAGTCGGTGGAGGATTGAGCTGCGTGGCGGCGCTGCTTTTGTTCATCGGAGGCTTCGGACGACGGGTCGCTGCCGCCAACGTTCTTCTTGCAGCTTTCGGCCTGGCGCTCATCATGACGATTGGCTCGATAGCCGCATTTGTGGGCGAAATGGTGCTCTCGAGCCGGTCGATTCGTGCCGAGATTTCCGTTCGGCAGTCGCACGAAAATTCACAGTGGTCGCGCACGGCAACGACGGTGCGAAAGCCTTAGCGCTGAAATCGCGTCTAAGCGCGCGGTCGCCAATGCCGCATTCTCGAGCTTACGCCGCAACCTGAAAGCGCGGGCAACGCCCGATGTCAGGCCCATTCGCGGTTTAAGCCTTTCGGACGTTGGAGCGGACGACTTTGCCAAGTCCGCTATTCGCCCAAAGCAGCTCGCCAACCGGGCAGGGGCGGGCGACAAAAAGCCGACAATTTCTTGCCCAAGCCGCTGGCGCGCGGTATTGTTTTTCAGAAATCGGCGACGCCTCGGCCCGGGCTTGTCATCAGCGCGGGCCACAGCGGCTTTGGCGCCGGCGCCAAACGAAATGGGGTTGAAGCCATTGAAAACAATGAATTCCGCGAAATGCCCCATTTCGCGCCTCTAATGGTCTCAAGGGCTTACGCGTGCGTCGCGAAATCGTCCGCTTCGCTCCGCGAAAGGAATCCTTCCGTTTCTCCGGGTTCCGCGCGTCGGCGCCGCCAGGAACGCGGTTCGCGACGCGCGCGACGGCATTGCGCGGCCCTGCGGCTCGGAAGGCGCGGACGACGGTCCCAAATGGCGCCGCAAGCGGCTGAAATTGTTCAAAACGGGATCCAAAATGGCGCCTCGGCTCGCGGAGTTAGAGCAAGTTGCAATTCAGTGGAATCGTCATTGCGAGGAGCCATAGGGCGTTCGGAAGAACGCCCGTCTTTCGACGGGCTATGGCGACGAAGCAATCCGACCAACGGCGCAGGATGGATTGCTTCGCTCCGCTCGCAATGACGCTCGCGGTTCGACCCAAATGCAATTTGCTCCAGGGAGCCGATCAGGCGAACTCGGTTATCATGCTGACGGACGCGATGTTCCGCCCTATGCTTGGGGCAGGCGAAGCTCACCCGGGAGGAGCGACGATGAATGTCCAGGCCAAGGAGACGAAAGCGCCGGCCAGTCCTGCGCCGGGAATCGGAAAATTGCCCATGCCGCCGAAGTTCGCGAGCCTCGCGGATGAGCGGCTGCATCGGAAGCAGCGGCTTGCCGCCGGGTTCCGGCTGTTCTCGAAATTCGGCTTCGACGAGGGGGTCGCGGGCCACATCACCGCGCGCGATCCCGAGTTTCCTGATACCTTCTGGGTCAATCCGTTCGGCGTCCATTTCAGCCTGATCAAGGCTTCGAGCCTGATCCGCTGCGACCACAAGGGCAATGTCGTCGAGGGCGATCATCCGGTGAACACGGCAGCCTTCGTCATTCATTCGCGCGTCCACGCGGCGCGCCCCGACGCTGTCGCCGCCGCCCATTCCCACTCGACCTATGGCCGGGCCTTTTCGACCCTTGGGCGCCCGCTCGCGCCGATCACCCAGGACGTCTGCGCCTTCTACAACGATCACGCTCTCTACGACGATTTCGGCGGCGTCGCGGTCGAGCTCGACGAGGGCCAGCGGATCGCCGAGGCGATCGGCAAGAAGAAGGCCGCGATTCTTCAAAACCACGGCCTGATCACGGTCGGGGCGACTGTCGACGAAGCGGTGTGGTGGTTCATCACCATGGAGCGATCGTGCCAGGTGCAGTTGATCGCCGAGGCGGCGCTGCGCGGGACCGAGACCCTGAAGATGATCTCGCCTGAAGCCGCGACGCAGTCCTACAAGATTACGGGCAGCGCCTTCGCCGGCTGGTTCCAGTTCCAGCCGCTCTACGCGCGGATCGTCAAGGAGCAGCCGGATTTGCTGGATTGAGCCGAGGAGATATGCCCGGCCGCGCTCGGCGAGCGCGGCTGGAGGGTCTGCGCCTCATGTTTGTGATCGCGATCGTGGCGGCCGGCGTCCAGCCCGTGCTCGCGCGTGGAGGAGGGGGGCCCCCAGTGTCGTTGATGACCAAGCAATATTGCACCGAGATGGTGGTCAACAAGGGCATCACCGACATCGCGAGATTCCAGCAGGAAGTCGCAAAATGCGTGGCCAACCCGGTGACCTATCCGCCGACCTATAGGTAGACTTCGCTGCGATCGCTCGACGGTCTTGCGGCGACTTGTCGCCCCCGCGGCGGCTCAAAATCGGGGACCGGCTTTTGCCCATTTGAAGACGACCAAAGCAAGCGCCAGCACGATTACGAGTTCGGTCCACAGAAACACCCACATGTCCGCCTGGACGCCGAGCGGCGGCGAGCCGGGGAGCGCGCTGCGCAGCACGGGCAGGGCGAAGGCGAACGCCGCGAGAGAGCCGATCAGCGACGTCTCCGGCGGGCGCACTTCAATGAAGGTCAGGACGCCGACCACAATTGCGCAGAAGCCGAGGACGACCATGGCGCCGTACGCGCATAACGCAAACAGCACAAAGGCGCCGCTGCGCGCGATCGCGGTGGTCAGATGAACGCCATCCTGATCCGACCCGGGTTGGCTCATTGTATGCAGATCGTATCCGAGCACCCCCTCCCATACCGTGACCCTGGCGGGAAGCGGGGTTGAGGACTTTCCGTCCAGGAGCTGGACGCCGAACCGCGCCACGTAAAAGTCCACCGGGTAATGGGTGACGCTGCCTTCATTCAGGTCGATCTCGAAGGTCGAACTGGCGATATGGTCGGCGACCCTCAGCTTGATTTCCTCCACCGTCCTGTCGTGGCTGACCAACAGGGTCAAATCGCGGTTCGAGCCGGCGCGACCGTTTTCGCTCTCCGAGACGGTTGGCGAGAGATAGGCGCGCATTTGCATGGCGTCGTTGAGAGCGTCGATGCCGACCGGCTCGAGATAGATCTCCCCCGCAGGCACGACGGGGTCGGCGACGCCAAAATGCCGCTCGCTGGGCAGGTCCGAGACCCTGAAGTGGCGCATCATCAGCAGGTAGGCGGCCGTCAGCGCGATCAGAACCATCCCGATCGCCACCAACCGGATGTTTCGGCCGCGCGGCTGAAACCGATCCATCCCCAAATTCTCGCCGCCGTCGATGACCTAGCCTAGCTTACTTCGACGCGACGATCCGGCAAACCGGGCCCGCGGACGTCGCCTCTGCTCACTCCGCCGCCGCCGGCTGCGCCTCCTGCGCAACCGGAAGCTTGCCGGAAACGGCCGCCCCCGCGTCGGGCTTGAGCTTGGCGAAAATGAAGAACGAGAGGCTCGAGATGATCGCCACCATGACGAAGGAAAGCGACAGGTCGCGCGCCTGAAGCTCGGGATCGCCGAAGCCGAGCTGAACCGACTGCACGCAGATCGCCGCCACCGCAACCCCGATCGCCCCCGACATCTGCTGCGAAACGCTGGCGAAGCTGGTGGCGCGGCTCATGCGCGGCAGGTCGATGTCGGCGTAGCTGATGGCGTTGAGCGCGGTAAACTGGAGCGAGCGGAAGAAGCCGCCGGTCAGGAGCGTCAGCAGCAACAGCCAGTGCGGCGTCGACGGCGTGAACAGCGCGCAGACGGCGAGGAACGCTCCGGAAATCAGACAGTTGACGACCAGCGTGCGCCGGAAGCCGAACCAGCGCAGCAGGGTCGGCGCGGTGAATTTCATCATCAGCGCGCCGGCGGCGGTGGCGAAGGTCAGCGAGCCCGACGCGAACGGCGTGAGGCCGAAGCCGATCTGCAACAACAGCGGCAACAGGAACGGCATCGCGCCGATGCCGATGCGGAAAATGAGCCCGCCGATGACGCCGGAGTAAAAGGTCGGGATCCTGAGGAGCTTGAGATCGAGGATCGCGTCCTCGTTCTGGTCGGCGTGCCGGGCGTAAGCCCAAAGCGCGAGGGCGCCGATCCCGACCATCGCCACCACCAGCCACACCGGCGCGATGCCGCGCCCGATCATGCTCAAGCCCGAGATGAGGCTCAGGAGGCCGATGCCGGAGAGTACGAATCCCCTGAAGTCGAAACGTGGCACAGCCTCCTCGCGCAGGTTGTGGATGAACTTGAGCGACAGAAGGATGCCGAGAATCCCGATCGGGACGTTGATCCAGAAAATCCAGCGCCAGTGGAAATAGGTGGTGATGAAACCACCGAGCGGCGGACCGGCGACCGGGCCGATGAGCGCGGGCACGGTCAGGTAGGCCATCGCGCTGACGAGTTCGCTCTTTGGCACGCTGCGCAACAGCACCAGCCGTCCGACCGGCACCATCATCGCCCCGCCCAACCCCTGAAACACCCGTGCGGCGATCAGGGTCGGCAGCGACGACGAGGCGCCGCAGAGGATCGAGCCGAGCGTGAACACGACGATCGCGCTGCAGAACACGGTGCGGGCGCCGAAGCGGTCGGCGATCCAGCCGGAGGCGGGAATGAACACCGCCAGCGTCAGCATATAGGAGGTCAGCGCCAGCTTGAGGACGATCGGGTCCTGATGCAAATCGCGAGCGATCGCGGGCAGCGAAGTCGAGATAACGGTCCCGTCCATGTTCTCCATGAATAGGGCGGTCGCGATGATGAGCGCGGTGAAAAGGGGGGAGCGCATCGGGGCTTTCGGGTCGGGGTCTTCATGGCGCCGGGACGCCGCGACCGCAAGGCGGAGCGCGGAAACGGCGGTCACAATTGCGTTGAAGACGCTTTTCAGCCGCCGAACATCACCTTGTTCATGATCCGCCCGGGCGCGAGCGTGAACAGGCCGGTGACGACGAGAGCCAGGGCGAATATCCAGATCATCGCCTGGCGATGGCTTTTGACGTCGTGCTCCCGGGCGCGCCAGACGGCGAGCGGCACGACGGCGAGCGTGAATAGCGAGAGCAGATGGATCGGGCTCCACGGGCCCCAGATCCGGATCGTATGGATGAAGAGCGAGGTTCCGGCGATCAGCATCATCAGGATCGCCCACGCCCAGCCGATCGTCCGATGCGGCAGCGTTCCCTTCGGGGCCAGCAATTGGACGGCGCCGAGACCGATCGCCGCGAAGGCGAAGGCGGCGTGAAACCGGATGACCGGCGGGGCGTCGAGCAGGGGAGCGAGCGTCATGGCTGAACCCTTCGGGCGATCGCTCGCCGCGTCAACGGCGCGATTCCTCGGCTGACCCGGCCGGCCCTATTGATAGCATCCGGCCCGAAGTTAATCCTCGCTATTTCTTCTCCGCGGCGAGAAAGCCCTCGCCGATCCATCGCCGGAGCGCGGGCTCGCTCGCAGGGACGACCGGCCGCCAGGACGCTGCGCTGCTCCTTTCGCCCGTTCCGGCATATTCGGCGACGGCGGGGTAAGGGAAAACCGGACGGGTTCCGTCGTCGCCGACAAAGAGGAGCGCCTCGGGCGCCTTGCCGTCTTCCACCCAGGCCATGAGCGGCGTCAGGATGTCGGTCTTGGTGAAACCTTCTCCGCGTTCGCAATGATAGAGGCCGGGTATGAGAAATAGCCTAACCGCCTTGTCGGCCGCGTCCGCGCCGAGGGTCGCGCGAACCGCGCGGTATTAGGCGATCGAATTCAGGGGCGAGATGTGCGGGTCGGACCAGCCGTGCCAGAGGATGAGCCGTCCGCCGCGTCCGAGGAAGGGTGATAGGTCCGGATTGGTCGCATCGTAGAGGGTGTGCATCGGCTTCAGCCGCTCGAATGTTTCGCGATCGAAGCCGAGGTCGTCGAGCCCGAAGTTTTTCGGCGGGTTCGGGTCGAAGGCGATGTGGCTGATCGTGCCGCCCGCGATAACGCGGCCGAAAATGTCGTCCGATCCGGGCTTCGGCACATAGACCCCGGCCCAGGACAATTCCGACCCGGGCTGCGGCCCGCCGACCGTCAGCCAGACGCCGTCCGCGGTCCGCGGTCCCTGGTAGATCTTGCGCGCGGCCTCGACCTGTTCGGCGGTCAGGCAGTCGGCGTCCTGACCGGCCGCACATTGCGCGGCCGCAGGATCGAATGCGCAGCGGCGCGGATCGGCGATCACGCCGTCCTCGGCGTGGCAGGCCTTGAGCGCAGCCCGGTGAAGGAACGGCAGATCGGCGGCGACGATGATCGGCTTGCCGTCCGCTCCGGTGTTCGAGCGCGCGTTCCAGGCGTGATAGAAAGTATTCTGGATCTGGAAGTTGAAGGCCGGCGCCCGGCGGGGATCCCGTCGAAATCGCTCGCGTAGCGCTGCGCCTCCATCAAGCCCTCGCGCCCGCCATCGGAGCAGCCGACGAAATAGGCGTGCTGAGCGGCCCGGCCGTAAAACGCCGCAATGATCGCCTTAGCGACTTCGGCGGTCACATGCACGCCGCGATGGGCGAAGTCGATCCTGAGCTGCGGATCGTCGCCGAAGTCCGGGGTCGGGCCCTCGTGGCCCATGTCGGTCGTCGCGACGGCCATCTCGACCTTATCGAACGGCGCACAGCCGTGGACCTGAGACACCTCGTCGGTGATCCGCCCACACAAGCCCCCGCAACCGGTTTGCAGGTAGCGCCCGTCCCAACCTTCAATCGGCAGCCTCAGCCGAAACTGCACCTTGGGCTCGACAACGCCGGAAACCTGGCAGACGACGCGGCCGAGGAATTGCTCCTCCGTCGCCGATGTGACATGCGCAGGCTTGTCCGCGATTTTCGACAGATCGAGGCCGGCGAGGCTGTCGCAACTCCGGGTGTTTTCCGCCTGCGCCGGCATGGCGAACAGAAAGAGCGCGGTTCCCAATAACGCCATCGGGTATCGAACCATCGCTTCTTCGTCCCTGGCAGGGTTTGCGCTTCAGTAGCGCGTTCGCTTGTCGATTTGATGCTCGCTCAATCAATTTCGTGTCAAGTCGCGCGCGAGAGACATTAGCCCAGTTCAGCGCGGAACCTCGCGCTCCCCATGCGCCTCGAGCAGTGCGTTGAGGCGTTTGCGCATCAGCATGCCGGGCCGGTCAGAGGGCATGTGCATTTCGAGCTTGCGGCCGATATCGACGATCGCGTCCGGATCGGTCGATTCGAGAATATCGCGGTCCTCCTCGATGATCGCCTTGTCCCAGGCGATGAGCTCTTCGGTGGAGCAATCCTCCTCGCGGTCGTTGCGATAGAGGATCTGGATGAGCTGGATCGACCCGTCGTCGACCGGGGTCGCCGAATTGAAAATGACGTGCCTCAAGCCCGACGGATATTCCATGTCCATGGTGCGGCAGAACGGCATGAACCAGGCGTTGCGCATCTTGCGCCTGGTCCATGGTTCGCTCGTGCCGGTGATCCGCGCCGCTTGCGGCGGATTTCTCACCGGCACGATCGTCTCGGCGACGAAGCCGTAGTGGGTTTCGGTAGTTGGTATTTCTCCGGCTTCGGCTGGTCGATGTCGCCGAACGTGCCCTTGTGGACGAAGGCGAAATGGGCGTTGTCGAACGAGTTCTCCATCATTCTCAGGGCCGAGCACCGCCAGAGTTCGTCGAACTGGTGGATGCGGCGGAACTCAAGATCGTCCTCGTAGGGCAGGTCGGGAATGTCGTCGATCGGTTCGCCGAGACAGACCCAGACATAGCCGTACCGCGTCCTGGCGTGAAAGCTCTTCGCGCGTGCGTCAGGAACCGCCTGTTCGAATGGGAACTGCGGGATATTCACCAGTTTGCCGGAGCCGTCGTATTCCCAGCCGTGGTAGCCGCAGACGATATGGCCGTTGCGGACCCATCCCCTGGACAGTTTGGCGGTCCGATGGCAGCAGCGGTCCTCGAGCGCCGCCGGCTCTCCGGCCGCGTCGAGAAAGAGCACGATGTCCTGCCCGAGAATGCGAAAGGGCTTCGGCGCCTCGTCGAGCTTGGCGACCGGCAGGGCCGCGTACCAGAAATTGCGCAGAACCGGTTGGCGGGTGTTGAGCATGGGCGGCTTTCCTAAGGCGAATTGCGGCTGCGCGCGCTTCCATCAGGACGCAAGAAGCGCGCCGCGCGCGTCCCGCGCAGGTCGTCCCGGCGCACGATGAGACGCCAACGCGAAGCGGCTTGAAACCGGCTGGCCGCGCGTGCCAGAATATTCGTGTCGCGAGCACGACAATCCGCCTTAAACGAGATCACGGGATGAGCAAGATCGCCACCAAGCGGCAGGTCAAGACCGAACCACGAGTTGAACGTCCGCGCCTGCACAAGGTCATATTGTTCAACGATGACTATACTCCGCGCGATTTCGTGGTCGAAGTGCTGAAGGGGGTGTTCCGGCTCAACGAAAGCCAGGCGCTCAACGTGATGATGACCGCGCATCGCAAGGGCGTCTGCGTCGTCGTCGTGCTCGCCCAGGACATCGCCGAGACCAAGGCGGCGCGCGCCACCGAAGCCGGCGCCGCCAAGGGCTATCCGCTGCGTTTCGGAACGGAGCCCGAGGAGTAGAGCGGCCTCGGTTCGATATTCCCGATCAGAAGGATTTGAGTGCATGAGCGGCGCGAACCTCCCGCCCTTGAAGACGCGCAAGCTCGGCCGCACGAATGTCAGCGTGACCGAACTCGGCCTCGGCACAGCGCCGCTTGGCGAGCTGTTCGATCGCATTGATGACCATGAGGCGGGTGAACTCGTGGCGTCCGCGTGGGACGGCGGCGCGCGCTATTTCGACACCTCGCCGTGGTACGGACGCGGCCTCGCCGAGCACACGCTCGGCCGGGCGCTCTATCGCAAGCCGCGCGGCGACTACGTCATCTCGACCAAGATCGGTCGCGTCCTGCGCCGCCCGCTGGGACCCAACGCGATCAAGGATCAATGGCTTGGCGGACTCGAGTTCCAGACCGTGTTCGACTACAGCTACGACGGCGTGATGCGCTCGTTCGAGGACAGTCTCCAGCGGCTCGGAATCAATCGGGTCGACGTCCTCCTGATTCACGACCTCGATCCCTGGGACCACAATCCGGCGGCGCTCACCGCCTATTTCACCGAGCTCAAGACCGGCGGGTGGCGCGCGCTCGCGGAACTGCGCGAGGCCGGGGTGATCGGCGGGATCGGGGCGGGCTTCAACTCGTTGGGCAGCATCCCGCGCTTCCTCGACCTCTTCGACATGGATTTCTTCCTCTTGGCGATGCGCTACACATTGCTCGAGCAAGAGGTGCTCGAGAGCGAGTTCCCGCGCTGCGCCGAACGCGGCGTCGGCATCGTTATTGGCGGGGGCTACAACTCGGGGATTCTCGCCACCGGCGCCGTTCCGGGCGCGATGTACAATTACGAGCCCGCGGGCCAGGCGATCCTCGAGCGGGTGACCAGAATCGAGCGCGTCTGCGCCCGCCACCGCGTCCCGCTGCCCGCCGCCGCGCTGCAGTTCCCGCTCGGGCACCCCATTGTCGCCTCGATCATCCCGGGCGCGATTTCCCGTGTTCAAGTCGAAAAGAACGTCGCCGCCTTCCGCCATCCCATTCCGCCCGACTTGTGGGCGGAGCTCAAGCACGAGAAGCTCATCCGCGCCGACGCGCCAGTCCCCGCCTGAGCAGCGGAAAGGGACAGGTCTGCGTGCGCACCATTTTGAAACTGCCTCAGGCGCGCGCGATATCGGCCTCGGCCCCGGTAAGCAGGGACTTCAATTCGGCCCCGCCCGCCATCAGTTCGATGACATCGCCGATCGTTTTCTCGTTCTTGTTGAACGAAGCTAGCCCCTTGCCGCGGCGCAAGACCATGAAACGATCCCCGGCGGCATAGGCGTGATAGGCGTTATGGGTGATGAACAATACCGCAACGCCTCGCGCCCGCACGCGCTCGATCAGCTTGAGGACGGTCGCGGATTCGCGGACGCCGAGCGAGGCCGTCGGCTCGTCGAGCACGAGAACGCGAGCGCCGAAATGCACCGCTCGGCCGATGGCCAAAGCTTGCCGTTCGCCGCCTGACAGCGTGCCGACGAGCTGATTCCCGTTCGTCACCCGGCTGATGCCGAGATCTTTCAGGCTCTTGAGCGCGATGCGGGACGCCTCTTCGAGATCGAGTCGGCGGAACAGGCCGCGTCCTTTCTGCGGCTCGGCGGCGAGCACGAAGTTCCGGGCGACGCTCATCAGGGGCAGTGTGCCGACTTCCTGGTAGACGGTCGCGATCCCTTTTTCCCGCGCGTCCCGCGGAACTCGAGAAGTGGACCACTTCATCGTCCACCAGGACACGGCCTTTGGTTGGCGTCTCGACGCCGGTCAGGATCTTGATCACCGTCGACTTGCCGGCGCCGTTCTCGCCCAGCAGGCAGAAGACCTCGCCCGGCAGAAGCTTGAGCGACAGGTCGGAAATCGCGGTCACGCCGACGAAGCGCTTGGTGACGTCTTGCAGCTCGACGATGGGCGTCATCTTAAGCTCTCCCCATCGCAAGTTGTCGCAGCCGGTGATTGGCGAGAACCGCGAGCAGCAGTAGCAGTCCGACAAAGAAATTGGCCAGATCGGCGTTCCAGCCAAGGAAAAACACGCCGAGAGAAACGATGCCGTAGGTGATGGCGCCGAACATCGTGCCGACGGGAGAGCCGTAACCCCCGGTCAGCAATACACCGCCGATGACTGCCGCGGCGATCCCAGTGAAGACATATTGGGAGCCGAGCGTAATGTTGCCGTTCTGGAACGTCAGAGTTTCGTTGACGCCGCTCAACACCGCGGCAAGGGCCGTGCAGACGAACAGAATGATCTTGACCGACGCGACCGGCACGCCTGCCAACCGGGCAGTCTCGACGTTGCCGCCGGTGGCGTAGACCCAATTTCCGAAGGCGGTGCGCTGCATCACATAGGTCGCGATGACCGACAGCACGATCCAGTGGACGATCGAGACATGAAACTGGGCGAAGTTCGAAGCGAAGACGGCCTCCGCAGAGCCCGACGGCACCGCGGAAATGCTCGATGATCCGGTGAGCGCGATCGCGATGCCGAGCATACCGCCCATCACCATCAACATGGTCGCCAGGGTGACGATGAACGAAGGCAGTTTCGTCCGCACGACTATGAACCCGTTCGCCGCCCCTACTGCGGCTCCGAACAGGAAGGCGATGGCGACGCCGATCCAGGGATTGAGTGAGTAATAGCCGGAACAGATCGCCACGATCATCGATGCGGCGCCGACCACCGAGCCGACGGAGAGATCGAACTCGCCGCCGATCATCAGCATGCCGATTGGCAGCGCGACGATGCCGAGGTCGGATGCGGTATCCAGCCAATTCGCGATGCCGAGCGTGGTCAGAAATCCGTTCTGGCCGGCGGCGATGGCGAAAAAGATGAAAACGAGCAGCGCCGACACCACACCGCCCGCTTCAGGGCGCAACAGCGCGCTCATGAAGACGCTTCGCCGCTGCACAGGGGGAAGCGCATCGAGGTCGTCGACAGCCGCCGCGGCGCGGGCTTCGACGGCGTTGTCCTCGTCCGCTTCCGGCTGCATTTCGGTCACCGGCCAGACGCCGCGGGGGTCCGAGTCGGGCCGCAGGGCGGACCTACTTCGAACCTATGACATTCGGGTAAGTGTCGAAGACCTTGGCGATCTTGTCGATGTTTTTCTTGTCGACGATGCTCGGGCCGGTTGAAACGGCGCCGACCGGCGCCAGGCCGTATTTCGCATAGAGCGCCGCGAACACGACGCCGAAATAGCCGTCGAGATAGGGCTGCTCATTGATCAGGAACTCGATCTTGCCATTCTGGATCTGCTGCAGCGCGACGCGCGAAATCTCCATCGTGCCGACATGGACCTTGCCGGTCAGCTGCGCGGCGTCGACCGCCGCCGTGGCGGCCGTGCCGACCGCGGCGTTTTCGGTGAAGATGCCGTCGACGTCCCTGTGCGACTGAAGATAGGCGCCGATGTCGCGGCTAACCTTCGCCTGGTCGGTCGAATCCGCCGTCGGCAGTTCGAGATTGGCGGCGGTCACGCCGATCTCCTTGGCCTTCTCCGCGAGCCCCTTGCAGATGGCCTGGAGATAGGGATTGCCCGGCACGTTGATGACGCACAGGATGTTCTTGGAGCCAGCCTTGGCCAGCCGGTCGGCGGCGACCTTGCCGACCTCCGGGCCCTGCTGGCCGACGAAGCCGAAGGCGCCGTCGGCCTGCCACTGGTCCTGCCCGGACTGGTTGACATAGACCGGGATGCCCGCCGCAATCGCCTGCTTGATGTAGGGATCGACGACGCTGGTGACGAAATCGCCGACGACGATGGCGTCCGGGTTCTGCGCAATCGCGGTTTGCATGGTCCGCGCCGAGGTCGCCTCGATGTCAGCCTCATCGATCGGGATATAGTTCAGTTTGACCCCGAGCGCCTTGGCCGCGTCCTGAGCGCCCTGATAGAGCGGCGGGAAGAAGGAATCGTTGAGCGGGCCGGAAACGAAGGCTATCGACAAAGGCTTGTCCTCCGCGGACGCCGGCGAGACGCAGGCTGCGGCAAGGATCAAGGTCGTCGCGCCGACGCCCAGCGCGAGATCACGAGCGGCTCTCAACATCATGACGTTCCTCCACTTTGGGCCCCCAAGACCCTGATCCGCGTGTTGACGGAAGGCCAGCGTCGTGCGCGGCCATTGCCGGGCGGGCAGAGGTTTGGTAGGTTATTTGTCTGACATCGTCAACACCCGGAGGAACTAATGTCTGGGTTTTTGCGAAGGATTTGATGGCGCTTCTCATTGAAAGGCATGCTCTGGGCCGATCCGACGGTATAATTGCGACGGATTTGTCAGACAAAATGAACGCTATCGAGGCGGAGCTGAAATACGCCCTGGACGACGGCGTTTTCGAGCTCAATCAGTACCGGTTTTGGATCAACGAGTACTCTGCTCTCGCCGCCCGCGGGAGCGAAGTGCGCGGGATTACGACCGCGGAGGGGACGGTCCAAACGCCCGCGGGCCCAGTGGCGACGCGCCTCTACAATGGTGACGGGCAGGCGGCGGCGCTCATTTTCGTCCATGGCGGCGGGTGGGTCATGGGCGGCGTCAAAAGCCACGACCACATCGCGCGCTGGCTTGCCGGTGAGACCGGGAGCCGCGTTCTCCAGATCGAGTACAGCCTCGCGCCGGAGCGCCCGTATCCCGCGGCGGTGAACGAGATCACGGCTGTCATCTCTGCCGCGCTTGCCGATGCGAGGGCCGAGCCGGTCCTTGTCGCCGGAGATTCGGCAGGGGCCAATCTCGCGGCCATGGCCATTCTCGGGCTGTCGAAGGACGAAAGACTCAGGATCGCGGGCTTCGTCTCGATCTACGGGGCCTACGCGCCGGAAATGAACCTTTCCTCGCACCGTCTCTACGGCGACGGACGGTTCGGACTCTCCGAGGCGCAAATGCGATGGTTCTGGAACCTCTATGCGCCGCAGCTCGCGCCCGAAGCTCGGGCGAAGAAGCTCAGTCCACTGGCGGCGGACTTGTCTGACTTTCCGCCGACGCTCTGCATCGGCGCCGAATGCGACCTGCTCCTGGACGACACACTCGCCTTCTACGGCGAGCTCACCAAAGTGGGCGTCGACGTGTCGCTGTCGTTGTGGTCCAGCCTGCCGCACGGCTGCATGCACTTTGTCGGCGCGGTCGGAAGCGTGACCGAAGCGGCGGGGTCGATGGTGCAGTTTGTCGGCGCGCGAGGGCAGGGGTCTCCGGCGCGTTCCCGCGCTTCGCGGGCGCCGTTTCTCGCGGGCCGCGTCCGGGAGCCGGCGCACAACGTCGTGGCCCATTTGGAGCTGGATGAGGCCCCCGCGCTCGTGGATGTCGAGCCGCTGTTCACGACCAGTCGGTCGCGCCTTCATGGCTCGCTTGCCCATCGCCTGGCCGGCGAGATCATCAGGGGCGATCAGCCGCCGGGATCGCTGTTGCCTCGGGAGGAGAGCGCAAGCGATTCGTTCGGCGTTTCGCGGAGCGCCTATCGCGAGGCCATCCGCACCCTTGCCGCCAAAGGCATCGTGACGGCGCAGCCTAAGGTCGGGACCAAGGTCGCGCCGCGCTCGGCCTGGCATATCCTCGATCCCGACGTGCTGGCGTGGCATTTCGAATTGGCAGCGAGCGAGGGCTTCATTCGAAATCTGTTCGAACTGCGCAAGATCGTCGAACCCAGCGCAGCGGCCCTCGCCGCGATGCGGCGCGACGAAGAAGAAGTGTCGCGGCTCGCCGACGACCTTTCGCGAATGGCGCGCTCGAATCCCCGCACCGGGGCCTGGCTCAACGCCATCGTTGCCTTCCACAAGGACTTGCTGACCGCGGGGCGCAACGAGGCCCTCTCTTCGCTCTGGCCCGCGATCCAGACGACCCTACGGTGGTCGATCAAATTGCAGATGATGCTGCCGACATTGAGCCTTGCGCATGATCCGGTCGCGGACCACGCGCGCGTCTTTGAAAAGGTCGCGTCCCAGAAGGCCGAGGGGGCATTGACGGAGACGGCCCTCCTCATCGAGGCGGCGCTGGCCGACACGCTATCGAACATGCAGAGGGTGAATTCGCTCAAGCAGGCTTGAACTCAGATCCAGCTCGTTGACAGCGCTCCGCGGATTCCAATAGGGACGTAGAGCGCGAATATTCATTTGAGTTCAATAAATGTGGGTCGGGCTGATCTTTGTCTGCGTCGCGTCCATTCCCACTCCTTCCTGCGACATCGCGAACGCCTACGCAATCTTCCGGCTAGGAAAGGAGTATCAGTTCCAGGCGGAGGACGAGTGCCTTGACGGACTGACAAAGTATTTCAATGCGATTGAAGTCAGCGGTGACCGCAACGCCCGGTTCGAGTGCTCGAAATTAGAGGGGGCAAAGTAAAATGCCGGTCATTTGCGTCGACCTCAGCCACTATCAGGCCGGGTTCAATTTTGAGGACTTCAAGGCCGGGGGAGGCCTCGGCGTGATCCTGAAGGCCTCGGAGGCGCTGTTTCGCGATCCGAGCTATTCCAGCTTCTGGGATCAGGCGATGGACGCAAATCTCGCGGTCGCTTCCTACCACTTCCTTCGTCCAGGCGACATGAACGCCCAGGCGCAATTCTTTCTCAACGTCGTCAAGCCGAGGCAAGGGGAGCGCGTTGTCGCCGACTACGAGATCCCCGATGTCAGCCTTGCCAATCTGCTTACCTTCCTGCAGGCAATCTTGACCTCACGCCCAGACCTCCAGCTGACGGTCTATTCCGGAAATCAAATCAAGCAGCAGCTCGGCAAGAAGCGCAATGCCTGGCTCGCCGCCAATACGTCGCTCTGGCTTGCCCAGTACACCGAGGGCGAACCGTCGTGGCCGACCGCAACCTGGCCGGCCTGGAGTTTTTGGCAATACACTTCGGACGGCTCCGTGCCCGGCTTCAGCCGTCCATTGGACTGCGATCGCTTCAACGGGGAGAACGCAGACTTCCTCAAGTGGATGGGACCGCCGGCCGCGTCGGCGTAGGTCCGGATCTTCGCGCCGCGTATCGAGAGGGAGCGGGACAACGGCGCGCCGTCCGGGCCGGGGCGCGCGCTTCGGCGGGTTTGACTTTCATTTCCCCGTTCCGATAGTCCCGCTCGCCGCGAGCCATCGTCGCATCCGGCCGCCGCTTCGTCCGCGGCCAGGCGCCGCGACGAGCCTTTGGAGGCCGCACGATGAAGGCCGAAGCGCGGCCGGGCGCCGTCCGCGCCTCCTCATTCGCCCGCTCGATCGCGATCTGGGGTCCGGGTCTCCTGGTTATGCTGGCGGACACCGACGCCGGCAATGTCGTGACCGCCGCCCAGGCGGGCGCGCAATGGGGCTATCGCCTGCTGCCGCTGGTGCTCACGCTCATTCCGATGCTGTACATGGTGCAGGAATTGACGGTGCGACTCGGGCTCTACACCGGCCGCGGCCACGGCGAACTCATCCGCGAACGGTTCGGTATCGGCTGGGCTTATGTTTCGACAATCGGCTTGGCCGCGGCGGTCGTCGGCTCGCTGGTCACCGAGTTTACCGGCGTCGCCGGCGTCGGCGAACTCTTTGGCCTGTCCCGCAGCCTGACCCTGCCGCTGGCCGCGGCCACGCTGCTGATCATCGTCGCCAGCGGCTCCTATAAGCGGGTCGAGCGGGTCGCGCTGTTCATCGGCCTCTTCGAGCTGGCGTTTTTCGTCGTCGCCTGGCGGGCTCACCCCGGCCTTGCGGCGCTGGCGAGGGACGCGATCGATCTTCCCATCCGCAATCGGGACTTCCTGCTCCTGGTCGCCGCCGTTATCGGCGCGACCTTCAACCCCTGGATGATCTTCTACCAGCAGTCGGCGACCGTGGACAAAAAACTCCAGCCCGGCGACCTCGTCCATGCGCGGTGGGACACCGGAATCGGCGCGGTCCTCACTCAGTGCCTGACCGGGGCGGTGCTGGTGGCGGCGGCTGCCGCATTTGCAACCGGATCGCCGACCGCGAGCCTCGGGAGCGTCGGCGAAATCAGCAGCGCGCTCACGCCGGTCCTGGGCGGGAGCGCCGGGCGGGTGGTGTTCGGCGCCGGGGTGCTCGGCGCTTCGCTGGTCGCGGCGATCGTGTCTTCGCTGGCGCTGGCCTGGGGCGTCGGCGAAGTCACCGGATACCGCCGCTCGCTGGAATACCGGCCGTTCGAGGCCGGATGGTTTTACGCCGTCTATGCCGTCGGTGTGGTCGGCTCATGCGCCGTCGTGTGGCTCGCCTCGAACCTCGTCTGGCTCAATATCGCCGCCCAGGTCCTCAACGCTTTCCTGATGCCGCTGGTCATCGGCATCCTGGTCGCGCTCGCGGTCAAGGCGCTCCCCGAGCCGCACCGCTTGCGCGGCTGGTATCTCGGCCTGATTGTCGGCGTTTCAGCGCTGGTCTCGGCGGTCGGCGCATTCGGCGGGCTCCAGGCGCTGATAGGCGGCTGATCCCGTCCTAGAACACGATCCTTCCCAGTAGCCTAGGAACAGCGCCGTCTTGCCTGGCGTCGCAGGCCAGATCACCTGCGCGTCCGGACCGAAACGGACGTGATCCAGTTCTCGAGGGCGCGAAATGTGAGCGCTGACGCGCAATATGCGAGCCTCGTTGAATGCATATTGGATGCCCCGAAGGTCGCCCACTCGAGAGATCGCGGCGCGTATTCTTCCCACCCGCGTTCGAGCGGACAGAGCGCGCCGGAGAACCCCATCTTGCCTCGAATCAACTGGGCGCCATTCTTCCTCCAGGATCAACAGAAACCCGAGGGGTCGCCGCCAGGCGCGCCATTTACGAATCTCGCCCGCCACCCCCGCCGGGAGTTGAACGCTGGACCGCGATATGTGACAGGAGGCGCGGCGGGGCGACGATTCCAATATTCAAAGATCGTGACGCCCATCCGGTTCGGGAGGAAATGAATGGCTCTCAAAGAGTATAAGTCCGGAACCGCGTTCACTGGCGTAATCGGCCGCACCTTCGATGTGTCGAGCCCGGCCTGGCCCGAGCCCGTCAGGGCAAAGGAAGGCGCGCCGAACGTCATTTTCATCGTTCAGGACGACACCGGATTTGGCCAGATGGGATGCTATGGCAGCCCGATCTCTACGCCGAATATCGACGCGCTGGCCAAGAACGGCCTCCTGTTTAACAATATGCATACGACCGCGCTGTGCTCGCCCACCCGTAGCTGCGTGCTGACCGGCCGCAATCATCACTCCAATGCGATGTCCTGCATCACCGAGGGCTCGACCGGCTTTCCCGGAGGAAACGGTAACATCCCGTTCGAGAACGGCATGCTGTCCGAGATGCTGCTCCAGAAGGGTTACAGCACGTTCGCGCTTGGCAAATGGCACTTGACTCCCGCGGACCAGGCCTCGGCGGCAGGCCCATACGATCGCTGGCCGCTCGGCCGCGGCTTCGAGCGCTTCTACGGCTTCCTCGGCGGCGATACCCACCAATATTATCCCGAGCTCGTTTACGACAACCACAGCGTCGAGCCTGAGAAGACTCCGGAACAGGGCTATCATCTCACCGAGGATCTGGTGGACAGGGCGATCAGCTTCATCGCCGACGCCAAGCAGGTCGCGCCCAGCAAACCGTTCTTCCTGTATTTTTGTCCCGGCGCGGCGCACGCGCCCCATCACGTTTCCAAGGAATGGGCGGACAAATACAAGGGCAAGTTCGACGGCGGATGGAACGCTTTCCGCGAAAGCGTATTCAAGCGGCAGAAGCAACTCGGCGTCATTCCGAAGGACGCCGAACTTTCGCGCCACGACCCGGACGTCCAGGACTGGAACGCCCTGCCGGCGAACGAGAAGAAGCTCTACGCGCGGATGATGGAGGTGTTCGCGGGCTTCGTCTCGCACACCGACTATCACTACGGTCGGCTGTTCGAGTTCCTCAAGTCGATCGGCGCCTGGGACAATACGATCATCATGTTCATCTCCGACAACGGCGCCAGCGCCGAAGGCGGGCCTACCGGCTCGGTGAACGAGAACAAGTTCTTCAACAATGTGCCGGATTCACTCGAGGAGAACCTCAAGAAAATCGACGAACTGGGCGGCCCGTCGACGTTCAACCACTACGCCTGGGGTTGGACCCACGCCGGCAATACGCCCTTCCGCCGCTGGAAGCGCGAGACCTATCGCGGCGGCATCTCCGATCCGTTCGTCGTGCATTGGCCCAAAGGCATCAAAAGCAAGGGCGAGGTTTGCGCGCAGTACGCCCACGCCATCGACATGGTTCCGACCGTGCTTGAAGCGCTTGGCATCGAGTCGCCGGCGACGGTTAAGGGCGTGACGCAATCGCCCATCGAGGGTCACAGCTTCGCTCATGTGTTCAACGACACTAAGGCGCCCTCGAAACACATCACCCAATATTTCGAGATGATGGGGCATCGCTCGGTCTATCACGATGGCTGGCGCGCGGTTTGCCCTTGGCCGGGCACGTCTTTCACCGAAGCGGGGATGCCGTTCGGCATGCCGATCGACAAGGACAAGCTCACCGAGCTCGACGCAAAAGGATGGCAACTCTATCATGTCGATGAGGATTTCGCCGAGAACCACGATCTGGCGGCCGAGAACCGTCCGAAGCTGATCGAGATGGTCGCGACGTGGTATGTCGAGGCTGGCAAGTACAACGTCCTGCCAATCGACTCTCGCGGAACGGCTCGCATCGCCGAAGAGCGTCCGCAGATCGCCGAGGCGCGGACGAGTTATACGTTTTATTCCAACACGCAGATGGTGCCCCCCAATGCGGGACCGCAGTTGCTGAACCGCCCCCACAGCGTCACGGCGGACGTCGAAATTCCCAAAGGCGGAGCCGAAGGAGCGCTGCTCTCAGCCGGCGATGTGCAAGGCGGGTTCAGCTTTTACGTGCAGGGGGGCAAGCTGCATTACGTCTACAATTACGTCGGCAGCAATTTTACTCACGTCGAATCAAATGTCGCCATCCCCGAGGGGCGGCACAAACTGCGCTTTGAATTTGAGGTCAAGGGGCCGCCCGATATCAAGAATGGCAAGGGCGCTCCCGGCGTGGCCCAACTCTATATCGACGACAAGCTTGTCGGACAGGGAGACGTTCCCCTGACGATGCCGCTCGCTATCGGTCTGGCCGGCGGAATAGTCTGCGGCGCCGACACTGGATCGCCGGTGTGGGACAAATATCAGCCGCCGTTCAGATTCACCGGCGCCCTTCACAGCGCGACCGTCGACGTGAGCGGCGATCTGATCAAGGACGACGAGCACGCGCTAAAAATGGCGCTAGCGCGGCAATAGGTCATATCGCCTCCGCACCAGGGAGGAAACGGTTGAACGTCATCGTTTACGCCATTCCGGTGTTCGTCGCTCTGATGGCGGCGGAATTCGGGATCTCGCTGGCGTTGGGACGCAGCGTCTATCGGCTCAATGATGCGATCGGCTCGATGACGGCCGGAATCCTGAGCCAGATTTCCGGCGTGTTCATGCTGGCGCTGAGCGTTGGCGTCTATGTACTCGTCTATAACCACTTCGCGCTCCTCTCGCTCAGCGCTACCGACTGGCGCGTCTGGGTCGGCGCGCTCATCGCCTATGATTTCTTCTACTACTGGAACCACCGCATCGACCACGAGGTGGGCGTCTTCTGGGCCGCCCATGTCGTTCATCACCAGAGCGAAGCCTTCAACCTGTCGACGGCGTTGAGGCAGCCGAGCTCGGGCGTGCTGCTGGGGTGGGTTTTCTATCTGCCGATGGCGATCGCTGGCGTGCCTCCGCTCGTGTTCGTCGCGGTCGGCCTGATTGATCTCCTCTACCAGTTCTGGATTCATACCGAACTGGTCGGCAAGCTCGGCTGGTTCGATCGCGTGTTCGCGTCGCCCTCGAACCACCGGGTCCATCACGGCGTCAACGACCAATATCTCGACAGGAATTACGGCGGCATTCTCATCCTCTGGGACCGACTGTTCGGCACCTTCGAGGACGAGGTCGAGCCGCCGGTCTATGGCGTCAGGGGCGGGCTTGGCGCGTTCGATCCGATCTCCGCCAACCTGGCCTATTACCGGACGATGTTCGACCTCTGCCGCCGGGCGACCGACTGGCGCGACAAGATCCGCGTCTGGTTCAAGCCGCCCGGCTGGGTCCCGGCCAATCTACGGCCCGCCAACCCGCCGCGCTACGACCCGTATGCGACCGTCATCTACGATCCGCCGGTAGGCCGCGCGGCGTCGATCCTCGCATCGGCGGCGCTCGTCGCCATGATCGGCGCGACCGCGGCGTTCCTCGTCGCCGCGCCGCATCTGCCGCTCGCCAATGGCGTCGCCGTCTTTTTCGCGCTGACCGCGACGTTGTGGGCGATTGGGGCGCTTCTGGACCAGCGCATCTCGATCAGCGAAGCGCTTTACGTCTTCGCCGCCGCCTCCGCCTCGGCGGCCTACGCGCTCGACTGGCCGCTCGTGCAAGGCGTCATGAAGCCGCTCGCGATGGCGCTGCTCATTCTGTCCGTCGCGCCGCGCGATGGAGACAAGAGCGTGAAGCGGCTGGTCCTCGGGGCGCTCGCGGCGTCGCTGATCGGCGATACGCTGCTCTTGTCGCCCTCGCTTTTCCTGCCCGGCCTTGTCGCTTTTTTGGCGGCGCACGGCTTCTATATCGCCGCCTTCTCGCGCGGGGTCGGCTTTCTGCCGTCGCGCGCGGCGTTGGCGGGCATCGCGGCCTTCGCCGCGCTGGTCCTTCTCTTCGTCTGGCCTGGCGTCGCGCCGGGATTGAAGGCGCCGGTCGCGGTCTATGTCGGTGTGATCGCGCTGATGGCCTCGCAGGCGGCGGGACGCGCGAACGTGCTCCGCGACGGCCCCGCGACCCTGGTCGCCGCCGGGGCATTTACTTTCATGCTGTCCGACATGACGATCGCGCTGGGGAAATTCGCCAATGTCGGCTGGCCGGCGGACCAATGGACGCTGCCGACCTATTACCTCGCCCAAGGCCTGATCGCCTTCTTCGTGCTGGCCCGGCGGCGTCAAGTCGACATGACCCGCTACCCGAGCCCACCTTGAGCGAGAGATAGCTGCGCAAAGAGCCACCAAATTTGTCTGGCGAAAAACAGAAATCGGTGGTATACGTATTCCCATTCGCCGGATCGAGCCCGCGTCTTGCGCGATGGCCGCGGCCAGAAGAACGGAGACGGAATTTTCTATCTGAATCGGCCGTAACCTATTGAAAAGTCTCGATTCCGAAAAATAAGAGAAAGCAAACGCAAGTATTTTATTTTGATCTGCTTACACCGGCTTGCCTTTGCTTGCCGCCCTGCGGAGGCTTGGCCTGAGCGTTTGGGAGAGTGAGTTGAGCGCGATTGTCCTTACAACTCGGGGGGTCCGTGTGTCGGACATCCACGCATGAGCGAGACGGGGCAGGGACCCGGCGTCTGCCTGGTGATCGGGGCCGGCGACGGGCTCGGCGCTTCGATCGCGCGCGCCTTCGCCCGCGACGGCCTCGGCGTCTGCGTGACGCGAAGGCCGCGCCATACCGACGCCGTCGACACCCTGGCGGAGACGATCCGCGCCGAAGGCGGCAAGGCTTTTCCGTTCGGGCTCGACGCACGCATCGAAGCCGATGTCGCGGCGCTCGTCGAGCGGATCGAGCGCGAGATCGGCGCGATCGAGGTTCTGGTCTTCAACATTGGCGCCAACGTGCGTTTCCCGGTCGTCGAGACGACGACGCAGGTCTATTCCAAGGTGTGGGAGATGGCGGCGCTCGCCGGGTTCCTCACCAGCCGCGAGGCGGCCCGGGCGATGATCGAGCGCGGGCGCGGTACGATCCTGTTCACCGGCGCGACCGCCAGCACTCGCGGCGGCGCCGGCTTTTCCGCCTTCGCCGGGGCCAAGCACGCGCTCAGAGCGCTCGCCCAGAGTCTCGCCCGCGAACTTGGGCCGAAGGGCGTGCATGTCGCCCATGTCGTCATCGACGGCGCGATCGACGGCGCCTTCATCCGCGGCCTGATGCCGGACGCCGCCGAGAAATTGGCGCGGGAGGAGATTCTGGCTCCTGACGAGATCGCCCGCAACTATGTCTGGCTGCATAACCAGAAGCGCGGCGCATGGACCTTCGAAATGGATTTGCGGCCGTGGAAGGAGACGTGGTGATGAGCGCGACGATCGAGTTCATATTCGATTTCGGCAGCCCCAACGCCTATCTCGCCTATCGCGCCCTGCCTCCCATCCTTGAGCGCACCGGCGCGCGGCTCGTCATCATCCCGTGCCTGCTCGGCGGCATTTTCAAGGCGACCGGCAACCAGGCGCCGATGATCGCATTCACCCCGATCAAGGGCAAGTTCGAGTATGAGATGCTCGAGGTGCGGCGCTTCGTCGCCAGGCATCGATTCGAGAAGTTTCGCCTCAACCCGCATTTTCCGGTCAATACGCTGATGCTGATGCGCGGGCTGGTCGCGGCGCAGGAGGCCGGCTCGGGCGCCGCCTATCTCGAGTTGGGTCTCGAGGGAATGTGGGAGGAGGGCCTCAAGCTCGACGACAAGGACGTGCTGGCGCGCCGTATCGATTCCGCGGGCCTCGATTCGGCGAGCCTGCTTGCAGCGGCTCAGACCGATCCCATCAAGCAGAAGCTGGTTGACAACACCGCCGCTGCTGTCGCGCGCGGCGTGTTCGGCATTCCGACCTTCTTCGTCGGCGACGAGATGTTCTTCGGCAAGGATCGGCTCGGGCAGGTCGAAGAGGCGCTCGAGGTGACAGGGACGCGAGCGGCCTCGTGACTGCAGGCGGCGCTGGCCAGGTTAATCATGAATACGCAATCACGCCGTCGTGACGAAGGTTCGCGAGAATTTTACCAATCACATCGAGGAGTAGGTAATCGTTTGCTGGGATTTTCCTTTCTGAGCGGGACCTTGCGAGATGGGGCGCCCGTCGAACATGTGGAGAATCCGATGACTCGAGTTCAAAACTTTCTGGGCGACGAATCCGGCGTAACGGCGATCGAATATGCGCTGATCGCGAGTTTGATCGCGGTCTTCATCATTGTCGCCGTCCAATATGTCGGCACGCAGGTCAGCACGGTGTTTACCGAGGTGGGCAACTCGCTGAAGTAAGCGGGCAGCGCCGCCGCGGCGCTATGGCGAGGCGCCGGTAGTCGGGGGCCTCGCCGCCCGGCCGCGGCGCAGGCATGGAAACGACAAACTTGGCGCCATAGATTGGGGCGCCGCCGACCGTCGGGCGGGCGAGATCCGAGTTCCGGGCGGAGCGGCGCATGGACAACCTTCTTCAGCTCGCGGCCGACCCTGGCGCTTGGGTGGCGCTCGCGGCCCTGTTCGCCATGGAGGTCGTTCTCGGCCTCGACAACCTCGTCTTCATCGCTCTGTTGTCGAACCGGATCGACGAACATCGTCGACGTCTGGCGCGCAGCCTCGGCCTATCGCTGGCGCTTCTGTTCCGCCTGGCGTTTCTCGCCTCCGCGTCTTGGGTTGTGCGGCTCAGGGAGCCTATCGCGTCGCTGTTCGGGCATGCCTTTTCGGTGCGCGATCTCTTGTTGCTGGCCGGCGGACTGTTCCTGGTCTGGAAGGCGACAACCGAGATCCACCACAAAGTAGACCCGGACGGCGATGATGATGAAACGAAGACCCGCTCACCGCTCAGCCTGACCGCCGGCCTCATCCAGATCATCGTGATCGATATCGTCTTCTCGGTCGATAATATCATCACGGCGGTCGGCATGACCGACCAGTTTCCGATCATGGTCGCGGCGGTCGTCGGCGCGATCGGGGTGATGATCGCGGCCTCCGGGCCTTTGGCGGCGTTCATCAACCGCAATCCGACGGTTTTGATGCTGGCTCTCAGCTTCCTGCTCATGATCGGCATGACGCTGATCGCCGACGGCTTCGGCTTTCATATCGAACGGGGCTATGTTTACGCGGCGATGTTCTTTTCCTCCTTGGTCGAGGCGCTTAACGCGCTCGCCAGGCGCAGAGCCAAGCGGACGACATGACCCTATCCTCGCTCATCATTTTCGCCGCCATCTACTTCGCCGCAGTGGCGACTCCTGGTCCGGGCGTCGCGGCGCTTGTCGCGCGGGTGCTCGGTCAGGGGCTCGCCGGCGTCGCGCCGTTCATCGCCGGCTATTTCGTCGCCGACATGGTCTGGCTCATGCTGGTCGCGACGGGTCTTGCGGCCATCGCCAAGACCTTCGCCGGTGTGTTCGTCGCGATCAAGTTCGCCGGCGCCGCCTATCTGCTTTATCTCGCGTGGAAGATGGCGACCGCGCCGGTCGCCCTCCACGTGGATCCGGCGCCGGCCTCGCGCGGCTGGCGCGCGTTCGTGGCCTCGCTGTCGCTGACCCTTGGCAATCCCAAAGTGATGGTCTTCTTCCTCTCGATCATGCCGGTCGTCGTCGACGTCAGGATGCTGACCCTGCCGGCGCTCGTCGAGCTCGCCGCGGTTTGTGGGGTGGTGATTTTCTCGACGCTCGCGCTCTACGCGCTTGCCGCGAACCGTGCGCGGGCGTTTCTTTCGTCAACCCGGGCCATGAAGTTCGTCCATCGCGCCGCCGGCGGACTGATGGCCGGCGTCGCGGTCGCCGTCGCCACGAGGTAGGACATGTCGGATCTCCTGGCGATCGGCGAGGCGCTGGTTGAGCTCAACCAGCCCAGGGATGGCGCGCCGTTCGTGCAAGGGTTCGGCGGCGACACCTCGAATGCGATGGTTGCGGCGGCGCGACTCGGCGCCGACGCCGCCTATTTCACCGCGGTGGGGGCCGACCGGTTCGGCCAGGCGCTGACCGAGCTCTGGCGCAGCGAAGGGGTCGACGCGAGCCGGATCGTGGTCAACGGCGGCGCCCATACCGGGCTCTACTTCGTCACCCACGGCGCGCAAGGCCATGAATTCTCGTATCTGCGGGCAGGCTCGGCGGCGAGCCGGATCAGCGAGGCCGACCTGCCGGACGGCCGCATCCGTGCGACCAAGATCCTGCACGTCTCCGGCATCAGCCAGGCGATCTCGTCCTCTGCCGCGGATGCGGTGTTCGCCGCGATCGACATGGCCCGTGACGCCAAGCGGCTCGTCTCGTACGATCCAAACCTGAGGCTTAAGCTCTGGCCGCTCAGACGGGCGCGGGCGATCATCCACGAAGCGATGCGGTCATGCGACATCGCCCTTCCGGGACTCGACGACGCCGAGGGTCTGACCGGGTTGCGCGATCCCGACGCCATCGCAAGTTTCTACCTTGAACTCGGCGCCAGCGTAGTCGTCGTGAAAATGGGTCGGGGCGGCGCGCTGGCGGCGACGGCGAAGGAGCGCGAACGCATCTATCCGAATGCGGTCAAAGCGGTCGATGCGACCGGCGCTGGCGATTGCTTCGACGGGGCCTTTCTGGCCGAATATGTCCGGCGCGGCGATCCGTTCGCCGCCGCACGGTTCGCCAATACCGCGGCGGCCCTCTCGACTCTCGGCTACGGCGCCGTTGCGCCGCTCCCGCGCCGCGCCGCGGTCGAGGCGGCGATCGCGGCCGCGGAAGGAGGGCGTGCGTGATTGTCCAATCCCTTATCGCCGCTTTCGCTCCGCGTGCGGCCAAGCGGCACGGTAAGCGGCCTCAACATAGGGACCGCAGGCGAGGGGCGCGTAGGATGTCTCGCCGTCGCGCCCGCCGCGCTCGATCGGCGTGATGACCGCGCCATAGTCCGGGTTGGCGAAAAAAGGGACGGAAATACGGTCGCGGCCGGTCCGGTTGCGCACTCGATGAGGGGTCGAGACGAAACGGCCGTTGGTCCAGCGCTGCATCATGTCCGCGATGTTGACGACGAAGCTGCCGGGGATGGGCCGGGCGGCGGTCCAGTTGCCGGCGCGGGTCTTGACCTCGAGCCCGCCGACGTCGTCCTGCAGCAGGATGGTAAAGGCGCCGGTGTCGGTATGCGCTTCGACGCCCTCGGCATCCGAATCGGGCGGCTCCGGCGGATAGTGCAACAGACGCAATTGGGTCAGGGGCTTGACGAAATGGACGGAAAAGAAATCGCCGGGCAAGCCGAGCCCGCGCGCGAAGGCCGTGAGCATGAGGCGCGTGAGCTCCATCATGGCGGCGAAATAGGCTTCCATCGCGGCGCGAAATAAAGGCGCGTCGTCGGGCCAGCGATTTGGGCCGGCCATGATATTGCCGGCGCGCACGTCGGGGTCGTCGGGCGGGAGATCGAGCATCATCTGGAACGCTTCGAGCATCCGGCGCGGCTTCGTTGGGCCGACGATGCCCATCGGCACATAGCCGCGGAAGTTCGGCGAGGTCTTGACGTCGAGCGCGTCGCGGAAGGCTTGCGGCGAGGCGAAAAACCAATGGGCGGCGTCGAACACTCCACCAATCGTCGAATCGGAAACGCCGTGGCCGGTGACATAGAAGAAACCGGCGGTTTCGCACGCCTCGACAATCCGCGCCGCAACCTCTTCGACGCCGTCGCGCGCGCCCATTCGGAGGGCGGCGATGTCGATGAGCGGGATCTCGGTGAGATTAGGTCTTGGCATGGCTCAGCGCGGACTCCGGTGAACAGCGGGCGAGTTCGACCCGCCCGGCGCCGTGCGCCAAACCAGTCCGCGGCGAGGAAAACCAGGAGTCCGCGAATTGGGAAGAGGTGGCGATCTTCGTCGTCGAAAAGCCGGCATCGTTGTCAAGAATTGAAAGATGACGCCGCGCCGACTCGCGCGCAAGCCGCCCCGCGCTCTAGATCCGACCGAGACCTGGGGCTATTTTTCTGGCAAGCAGCCGCGCCAACGTCAACATGTCGGGCGGAGCGCCAAATTCGTCTCCAACGCTGCCCGTCTTTTCCTGATCGTCACCCAACAGCTCAAGAGTCGCGGCGAATGTCTCGCCGGTGCGCTGGTCCAAAACAATCTCGAAATTGATTTTCTGCCCCTCCTTCAAGTCGGTCAATCCGGCCCGCTCGACAGCGTCGATTTGGACGTAGACGTCGAATCCGCCGTCAACTGGCGTGATATAGCCGTAGCCTTTGCGCGTGTTGAACCATTTCACGGTTCCTGTTCTCATCGCGATCCCTCCCGTGAGTACCCGACTGGCCGGTGACGAGGCCAAGGAAGTTACACATGGGCGTCGCTCAAATATACTACGCTCACGACGCGGTAACCCCGAGTTCGAATCGCGCCTCAGGGTCAATGCAACGCTATCATTGTTTCGCCACCGACGCGAGAGGACTGAAGATCGGCGTGTAATTGGCCCGTCGATCGTGTTTTTTCCTGGCTTCGTCGAGAATCGCGCGGATCAAACGGCTGCAAGTCTTACTTGGCGCTGAAATAGCCCGTGCCTTTGTTGCATTATTACGGGCGGAGGCGTTCCGCTGAAGTGTGATCTGCATCACTGACTTCGAGCGAAACGTGCTGCATGCCGGTTAACGCGCGCCTACGCAAAAAAGGGATCCAGGATGTTCAACCGGCAAGGATTGCGGCGCTTGCCGCCCGACATTCAGCTTGAGGTCGAAACACTCCTCTCCGACCTGAGAGGAGAAAGGCCGCTTCCATCCGAGGCGTGCGACGCCAGCCGGCACGAGCGTGAGGCCGAAGCGACCGGTTTTCTTCGGCTGCGCCGATTCATTGGCGGGTCTCGAACCGGCGAAACGCGATAGCCACGACGACGGGCGCTTTACGCCGCGGGCGTTCGGCGCCAACCTCGCGCATGATGGACCTTGCCGGCCTCCGTGCTTCGCTTTCTCTTGCTTCACCGCCTGCGAACTTGCGCCCTTCGCTGCGCGCTCTGTGGCTCGAAGCGCATGGGGATTGGGACGGGGCGCATAGCGCCGCGCAGGCCGACGAGGGCGGGGCAGGGGACTGGGTGCACGCCTATCTGCACCGGAAGGAAGGCGACGTCGGCAACGCTGCCTATTGGTATCGCCGCGCCCGCAAGCCGGTGTGCAAAACTCCGCTCGACGAGGAATGGGCGGCGATCGCCGAGGCGCTTTTAGAGGCCAAAGGCGGCGATGCTGCGTAGGGTCCGGAAGGCCGCGCTCACCCGTGCGCGTGCACGAGCCAGAGCGAGATCGCGGGGATATATGTGACCGCCATCAGCACGGCGAACATGACAAGGTAGAACGGCCAGATCTCGCGCATCACGTCTTCGATCCTGACCTTGCCGACCGCGCAGCCTACAAAGAGGATCGACCCGATCGGCGGATGGCAGAGGCCGATGCCCAAGTTCAGCATCATGATCATGCCGAAATGGACCGGATCGACGCCGAAATTCTTCATCACCGGCAACAGGATCGGGGTGCAGATGAGAATCGCCGGCGCCATGTCGAGCAGGCAGCCAAGCACCAGCAGCAATACGTTGATCAGCATCAGGATGACGTATTTGTTGTCCGAGATGGTCAGGAACGCGGCGGTGATCTTCGCCGGCGCCTGCATGAGCGCCATGACGTAGCCAACCGCGGAGGCAAACGCGATCAGGGTCATTACCATCGACACCGTGCGCAACGTGCGGTGCACGAGGCCGGGCAGATCGCGCCAGCGAAAGTCGCGGTAGACGAGCATGGTGACGAGGAACGCCCAGACGCAGGCGACCGCGCCCGCTTCGACTGCGGTGAAGACGCCGGCCAGAATGCCGCCGAGAATGATGACCAGGGTAATCATGCCCCAGAACGCCGAAACCGCCATGCCGAAGGCGGCGCGTGGCGCGACTGGCTCGCCGGTCGGGTAGCGGTTGCGGTAGGCGATGACGAGACACAGGACGACCAGCGAGAATCCAAGCAGGAGCCCGGGCATCACCCCGGCCAGGAACAGGCTAAGAATCGAGATCGTGCCGCCGGTGGCGAGCGAATAGATGACTGCGTTGTGGCTCGGCGGAATCAATAGCGCCTGCACCGAGGCGCTCATCGTCACGTTGGTCGAGAAAACGCGCGGATAGCCGGCCTTTTCCATTTGCGGGATCATGACCGACCCGACCGCCGAAATATCGGCGACCGCGGAACCGGAGATACCGGAGAGGAAGGTGGTGGCGACGATGTCGACCACCGCCAAGCCCCCGCGCAGGCGAAAGACGCCGACCAGCGCATTGGCGAAGGCGACCAGTCGCCGGGCCATGCCGCCCTCGGCCATGATCGCGCCGGCGAGCACGAAGAAGGGAATCGTCAGCATCGAGAATTTCGTCACCCCCGCCGAAACCTGCAGCATGATCGCTTCGGGCGGGAGGTCGATCCACCAGGCCGCGGCCAGCGCAGCAAGCCCGAGCGCGTAGGCGATCGGCACGCCAATGGCGATGCACCCGAACAGCGCGCCGATGACCACCAGGGCTTGCATGCGCCGGCCTGCCTCTAGTCGAACGGAGCGACGACATGATCGGCGGCGCCTGGCGCCGAGGGCCGGCCGAGAGTCAGGCGTTCGATCACGAACAGCATCAGGCAGACGCCGCCGAGCGGGATCGGCAGATAGGTGAGGCCGACCGAAAGAACCGGGAACTCGGCGATCGATTGATTCCAGGTGTCGAGGCAGAGCCGCCGGCCCCAGACGCCCATGAAGGCTGCAAGCGCCGCAACCAGAAGCTCCGACGCGACATCCGCCAGCCGCCGCGCCGGCGGCGGCAAATGATCGCGGACGAAAGTCACCTGCATGTGCTGGCCGATCCGGTAGCAGGCGGCGGCGCCAAAGAAAGTTAGAACGATCGAGAGCAGGATCGCCGCCGGCTCCGGCCAGGACGCCGCGCTGTTCAATCCGTAGCGGGTGAAGACGCCCCACGGGATGATGAGGGTGATGAGGACGAGGGCGGCCCCAGCGGCCATGGCGCAAGCGAGGTAGAGCAGGTCCATCGCCTGCCGGTAGGCGGCCCCCATACCTGATCCTCCTCCCCTGAAAGTTCGGCTCGCCGGGAAAGCAGGCTCGCCGTCGTTGCGACCGCAGCTAAGCAATCCCTATTCTCTACTCCGCTCCTCCGAAATGACCGTTTCCGACCGGCGCGGGCGTTACTGGACCGCCTCGATGCGCTTGATGAGATCGCTGAACTGGGGCGCGTATTTCGCCCACACCGGCGCTTCGGCGTCCTGGAACGGTTTCTTGTCGGCGATGTCGACGACGACGATGCCCGCCTCCTCCATCTTCGACCGCGCCTTCGCCTCGTAAGCCTTCCAATAGGCCCGCTCGCTCTGTTGCGCCTCTTTTCCAAGCTTCAGGACCAACGCCTGGTCGCTCTCCGACAGCTGATTGAAGATGCGTTTCGAGAACACCAGGATTTCCGGCAGAATCAGGTGCTCGGTCAGCGAATAGTAGTGGGCGACCTGATAATGGTTGTCGAACACGAAGCTCGGCTGATTGTTCTCCGCCCCGTCGACGACGCCGGTCTGGAGCGCCGTGAACACCTGGTCGTAGCCCATGGCGACACCGTTGCCGCCGAGCGCATTCATCATGTCGACGAACATTGGGTTGCCCATCACACGCATCTTGAGGCCCTTGAGGTCGTCGATGCTGCGGATCGGCCGCTTGGTGTCGTACATGTTGCGCGCGCCGGAATCCATCCAGGCGAGGCCGATCAGATTGGCGGTCGGGTGATGAGTGACCTTGTCGAGCAGTTCCTGGCCGATCGGGCCATCGATCACCGCCTCCATATGCGCGGTGTTGCGAAACAGGAACGGCAGGCTGAAGACATTGAGATCGGGAATCACCGGCCCGAGCGCGCCGACGCTGACCCTGGCCAGCGCGATCGCGCCGACCTGCGCTTGCTCGATCGCCTCCTTCTCGCCGCCGAGCTGCATCGAGGCGAACATCTGAATGCTGATCCGGCCGTCGGTCGCCTTTGCGAGCGCCGCGCCCAAGTCCTCGACCGCCTGAACCGTCGGATACCCCTCGGGATGAACATCGGATGCTTTGAGGACAAGCTTGTCATTGGCGGCGGCAAGCGCAGCCGAACGAAGGCCGGACAGCGCCCCGGCGCCGAGGAACGCCGCGCTGACGCCGATCGCGTGACGCCTGGTGATCATGGTCTCCTCCCGGCGGCCGATTGTTTGAGGGTGTTGGTTGCGCTCATACGATGGCTGGCGATCCCGTGGCAAGCAAGGCGCGACAGAAGCCCGGGATGGGTCCGCGCCCAGGCGCGTTGAAGAAGTTTGCATCGCCGACGAAGGCTGGCGTCCTGGGCCGGTTCCCCGTAAACCCTCGGAGATCAACAAGGGAGCCTTGATCCGATGCCTGTCATTGTCGCCTTCGGCGATTCCAACACTTGGGGTTTCGACCCGGCGACCGGCGGGCGCTTTGCTCGCGCAACGCGCTGGCCGACCGTCATGCAGCAGGAGCTCGGCCCCGATTTCGAAGTGATAGCCGAAGGACTGGGCGGCCGCACGACGGTTCACGACGATCCGATCATGCCGTATCGCTCCGGTGTGGAGGGGTTGCCGCCGTGCCTGATGAGCCATGCGCCGCTCGACCTCCTCATTCTCGCGCTCGGTTGCAACGACCTGAAGAAGCGATTCTCAGTGTCCGCCTTCGACATCGCCGAGGGCGCGGCGCGGCTCATCTTTCTCGCCCGTGCCTATGGCGAAGCGCCGGACGGCGGGACGCCGAAGATCCTCTTGGTCGCGCCGCCGCCGCTGGCCAAGCTAACCGTCTATGCGGAGATGTTCGAAGGCGGGACGGAGAAATCGCGCCTTCTCGGCCAGCGGTTTGGCGAGCTCGCCAAGCAGGAGGGCGTAGCGTTCCTCGACGCCGGCGCAGTCATTCGCTGTTCGGACCTCGACGGCATCCACTACGAAGCCGACCAGCATGCATTGCTGGGCCGCGCGGTGGCGAAGGCAGTGCGCAGCGCGCTCGCCGCCCCGGCCGTCTAGCCGGGCCAATCGGCGCGGAGCGAACGGTCAGCCGCTGCTGTCGACGCGGCCCCGGAGCGCAGCGCGTTCAGGCGGCATCACCGTTGCCGGCGTTGACGGCGGCGGCGGCTTCCGTAGCCGGGCGGAAGATGCGGCGCGACGACGGGTTCGGCGAAGCGCATCAAACAGCGGAAGCGGCCGGAAAGCCAGTGAAGGCGAAAGGCCAGTTTTGGCTCCGTCAGGCTTCATTTCATTTCAATTCATTTGAGCGCTTTTGACGTTTCTGGACCCTATCCGATGCTCTTTACCGCCCGGACGGTGATGATCACCGGGTAGGCCAAGTCGTTGACGGCGAGAAGGTCACGGCCAACATCCTCGGCGGTCAGCCCGTGCAACAGGGCGACAGCGGCCATTGCCGTGTTGCTCAATGGCAACCCCCGACCCGAACACGTCGCCGAACAGCCTAGCTGCGGACGCCGCCGCAAACGACCATTGCTGCACGCCGCTCCAATCGGCTGCGCGGTCAATCCGAGTGATCCCAGGTAGCGTGGCAAGGATTACTCCGCGAGGTCGCAGCGCTGCGTGCAGATTGCGGACTGCGGCTTGGACATCGTAAATGTATTGAAGCACCTGCGTGACGATGATGCAGTCAAACACCGCGGACGGGAGCGTACCGGCCGCGGCGAGATCGCCAACTATGGTCGCCTGCTTGTTGCCTTCGAACAGGTGCAGCACATCCTGCCGCACAATTCGGCCGGCGCCAAACATTCGAGAATATTCCGGCTCCCCCATCTCGAGCACTGCGCCGGCAATGTTAGCGCGATGCCTCTCAAGAAATCGTTCGATGTAGGACCGATCGATCGGGGTCCCGCGCTCAAGGCCATAGTTGTCGTCGATCGGCGACGTGCGCCGGAAGTCCCCGAAGTTCATATGACCTGCGCCCGGCGGCTTGTCGCTCATCTCAACTGCTTTCTCCAAGCCTCGGCATCACCAGGCAGCCGGTCATCGGCGGTTCCGGTTGGCAGCGCGTCCTATTCTGACAGTAAGAAATACCATGAGGGTCATTTCTGATTTTGTCAGACATTTCTTTCAGGCCCCACTCCAGCGCGCCGCATTCAGACGTCGAATTATTTGACGGTTGGACTGCGCGGTGAGCGTTCGGCCAGCGCAGGCCGCCAGGAGAGACGCCAGCCCTATCCCGAGCGCAAGCGGCACGCGATCAGAGCGCGCCCCCGCCGACATCGACGCAGCCCCACTTGGCGCAATCGTCGGGATTGCGGCTCAGTCCGTCGGTTTCGTGGATATTGTAGGGGTAGCCATAAGGGTTGGTCGGATCCCTGAAGATTGTCGGCAGCTTGTCCGGCGGCAGCTTGCTCGCGGCCTCTGCGGTGAGGTTGGGAATGGTTCTCTCGGTTTGACATGCCGCAACGCACCCGGCGAGGGCGGCGACGAGCATGAGCCGGCAAATGATCGATGGTCTCATCGGCGCGCCTCCTGTGCGCTTTGGGCGGAGGGCCGAATGGCGCTCCACTCCGACCAATTCGACTATCTTGGCGTATATCGGCATCGAGCCAAGGGGCGCCCAGATCAAAACTTCGTTTTGTTCGGCGCGTGCTTCCTTCCGAAGGGCCCGCACCGGTGAGAGGGAGCGAAGCTTGCGACGAGCTCAGGGCGCGGGTTTCCCGATTGCGCGCCGCCGCCGGCGCGGCTAAAGCCAAGCTGCGATCCTTCTTTCGCTGCGGACATCCCGCCCTTGAGCGTCGACGCGGATATTGATGCGCTTGCCGCGCGCGATCTCTTGGCCTCCGCCGCGCGCGAGGCCGGGGCGGTGGCGCTCGAATATTTCAGGCCGGGGGCGCGCACCTCGGCCCAAGTCGAGACCAAGGTCGGCGGTTCGCCGGTGACCGCCGCCGATCTCGCCGCCGATTCGCTGCTCAAGCGCCGTTTGCTCGAGGCGCTGCCCGAGGCGGGCTGGCTCTCGGAGGAAACCATTGACGATTTCGAGCGCCTGGCGCGTCGCAGTCTCATCGTCGTGGACCCGATCGATGGCACGCGCGCGTTCGTGACCGGCGATCCGCGCTGGGCGGTCTCGGCCGCCCTCATCGTCGACGGAAGGCCGCTCGCCGGGGTCGTCCACGCCCCGGCGCTCGACGAGACTTTCGTCGCCGCGCGCGGCGGCGGCGCGACGATCAACGGCGCGCAGCTCGCCGCAGCCGAGGGCTGGCCGCCGCGGGCCGCCGCCGGCCCCAAGCCGATCCTTCAGGCGATGGCGGCGAAGCTCGGCTCGCCGGTCGAGATCACGCCGCGCGTGCCATCGCTCGCCTACCGCCTGTGCATGGCGGCGCGCGGCGCCGTCGATTTTGCCGTCGCGGCCGAGAATTCGCACGATTGGGACATCGCCGCCGCCGACCTTCTGCTCGAGGAAGCGGGCGCGCGCCTGATCGGCGCGTCGGGCGAGCGGCTGCTATACAATGGCCGCCACGTCCGGCGCGGCGCGCTCCTGGCCACGTCGGATCCAGCCGCGCCCCGCCTGATCGAAGCCTTTCGCGCCGCGATCGGCTGGCGGCCAAACTGACCGGCGGCGGCGGTCATCGGACGGCTTGCGTTTTTGCCGTGACAAAGGCAAAGGCCAGCCGGCGACCCGGCGCCGACCCGCGCAATGCGTCGCAAGGAAAACGATCATGACGTCCCGCGATCCGAAAGCCGAAGGCGAGGCGAAGCCGCAACTGCTCCACCTGGTGTTCGGCGGCGAGCTGAAATCGCTCGACAGCCACGAATTCCGCGATCTCGACCAGATCGACATCGTCGGCCTTTTTCCCGATTACGCCAGCGCCGAGCGGGCGTGGCGCGCCAAGGCCCAGGCGACGGTCGACAAGGCGCAGTTCCGCTATTACGTCGTCCACCTGCATCGCCTGCTCGAACCGGACCTTACGCCGCCGACCCGGACCGCCTGAGCGCTCAATGGCGAGGCGTGTCGCCAGGTCGCAGTGGGCGCAGGAGACGATCGGCTTCCTGCTCGCGGCCTATCTGCGCCTCGTTCAGCGCACCAGCCGGTTCACGACGGTCCCCGCGGACCTCGACGCATTCGTCGAGGCGAGCTGCCGGTGATCGCCGCGATGTGGCACGGCCAGCATCTGATGATGCCGCTCGCCCGCCCGAAAGCCATGGATCGGCTCGCGGTCCTCATTTCGCGCCATGAAGACGCCGGCGCCCAGGCGTTGGCCGCCGAGCGGCTCGACATCATCCCGGTGCGCGGCTCGGGCGGACCTGCCGACCGCGTCTACTACAAGGGCGGCGCGCTGGCGATGCGCGAACTGATGCGTCAACTGGGATCGGGCGTCTCCGTCGCCATGACCGCCGACGTGCCGAAGCGCGCGCGCGTCGCGGGGCCCGGAATCATCGCGCTGGCCAGGCTGTCGGGTCGTCCGATCGTCCCGACCGCGGTGGCCCCGAGCCTGCGCGTCCAGTTCGACACCTGGGATCGGGCCACGCTCGGGTTGCCTTTCGGCCGCGCGATTGTCGTCGCCGGCGACCTGATCCGGGTTTCGGCGGACGCGGACGAAGCGGAGATGGAGGCGGCGCGACGCGCCGTCGAGCGTGGGCTCGACGAGGCGCACCGGAAGGCCTACGCCATGCTCGGCGCAGTGGATCCTGGCGCCCACCTGAGACCTGCATGACGACGCCGCTGTCGCTTATCGTCTATCGGGCAGTTTCGTTCCTGGCGACGCCTCTGGCCGGGCCGATCCTGGCGATGCGGCTCAGGCGCGGCAAAGAGGATTCGGAGCGGATCGGCGAGCGGCGGGGTCTGGCCCATCTCGCCCGCCCGGCGGGACCGCTCGTCTGGCTGCATGGCGCAAGCGTCGGCGAAGCCTCGGTGCTGCTGCCGTTTGTCGAGCGCATCACCCGCATGGGCGCAACCGCGCTCGTCACCACGGGAACGCTGACCTCGGCCGCTATGCTGGCGCAGCGCCTGCCGCCGGGCGCGGTGCATCAATATGCGCCGCTCGACAGTCCCCTGTTCGTGCGCCGGTTCCTCAAGCATTGGCGCCCGGACGCCGCGCTGGTGGCGGAGAGCGAGCTCTGGCCCAACATGATCGTGGAACTGAAGCGGCGGGGATCGCCGCTGGCGATGGTCAACGGGCGGATCAGCGAGCGGTCGATGCGCCGTTGGATGAAGGCGCCGCGGTTCATCGCCGCGCTGATGAAGGGCTTCGATCTGTGCCTCGCCCGCAGCGAGAGCGACGGCGAACGGCTCGTGGCGCTCGGCGCGCCGCGGGTGTTGGTCGCCGGCGACGTCAAGTTCGACGCGCCGACGCTGCCGGCCGACCGGCGCGAACTGGCCGAACTCGCCGGCCTGACCTCGGGCCGTCAGATCTGGATCGCCGCCTCGACCCACGAAGGCGAGGAGGTGATCGCGGCAGCGGCGCACAGGCGCCTGCGCCAGGTATTCCCCGACGCGCTGACTCTGATTGCGCCACGCCATCCGGAACGGGGCGAGGCGGTGCTGCGCCAGATCGAGGCGCAGGGCCTTGCCTGCGCTCTTCGCTCGCGCGGCGACGCCGTCGGCTCGGGAACGGCGGTTTATGTTTGCGACACGATCGGCGAACTGGGGCTGTTCTATCGCTTGGCCGGCGTGGTGTTCGTCGGCAAGTCTTTCGTTGGCGGCGGCGGGCAAAATCCGATTGAGCCCGCCCGGCTCGCCTGCGCAATACTGCATGGGCCGATGGTGGCGAATTTCGCCGACGCCTATGCGGCGCTCGACGACGCGGGCGGCGCGCTCGCCCTCGCGCGTTCTGAGGACTTGGGCGACGCGCTGATTGCGCTCTTCGTCGATGCGGCGCGTCTGAGGGCGATGGCGCGGGCGGCGGGGGATACGGTCGAGCGCCGGGCAGGCGCCGTCGAGCGCTCGATGCGCGCGCTTGCCGCCCTGTTGCCGGTCGCCGAGGCGGCGCGGTGAGGACGCCGGCATTCTGGAGCAAACGCAGGCCGACCCTGCTCGCGCGTCTGCTTCAACCCGTAGGGTCGCTTTACGGGCGAACCACCGCGCGGCGCATGCGCGGCCCAAGCGAGCGCGCCGGCGCGCCGACGATCTGCGTCGGCAATTTCGTCGCCGGCGGCGCCGGCAAGACGCCGGCCGCGCTGGCGCTTGCGCGGATGCTGATCGGCAACGGCCGTCGCGTCGCCTTCCTGTCGCGCGGCTATGGCGGCTCCGAACGCGTCGAGCCGCTCATGGTCGACCCCAACACCCATACTGCGGCCACGGTTGGCGACGAGCCGCTGCTTCTGGCCAAGATCGCGCCGTGCTGGGTGGGAACGGATCGCCTCCGAAGCGCGAGAAGCGCGGTCGAAGCCGGCGCGAATGCGCTGGTTCTCGATGACGGCCTGCAGAATCCGGCGCTGGTCAAGGACCTCGCCTTCGCCGCTGTCGACGGCGAGACCGGCTTCGGCAACGGCTTATGCGTTCCTGCCGGTCCGCTGAGGGCCCCGGTTTCGGTTCAGCTACCGTTCGTGCGGGCGCTGATCGTGCTCGGCGGCGAAGAGGCGGCGCTGTCGGCGATCGCCGGCTCGGCGCCGGGCAAACCCCTGATCCGCGCCAGCCTCGAGCCCGACGCGCTCGCCGCCGCGCCGCTCATCGGCCGCGAGGTGGTCGCCTTCGCCGGCATTGCTCGGCCGGAGAAATTCTACGCCACCCTACGCCGGGTCGGTGCGCAGATCGTCATGACCCGCAACTTCGCCGACCATCATCCCTACACGCCGCGCGAGATCGAGGCGCTGATCGAGGAGGCTGGGCGGCGGAGCGCGCTTCTGGCGACGACCGAGAAGGACCTCGTCCGTCTCGACGCCCGCCACGCCCTCGCCGTCATGACGCTGCCCGTGACCCTACGCTTCGAGGAGCCGGGCGTCGTGCAGCGGATGCTGCGCCAGGCGCTCAGGGGGTGACGACGGTGCGACCGACTCCGTAAGTGGCTCGACCGCTGGCCGAGCGGATTCGTCCAAGAGATCGCGGCCAATGGACATCAAGGGTTCGGCTTGAAAGCAAAGGCAAACTCGCGCAGGCTTTATTCGAGGCGGGAGGGCCGTCTGGCGCGCCGGACGAAATTACCGGGAGGATACGATGCTCGACACGACGCCCAACGCGCGCCTTGAAGTCGTTCTGAACAAATTTGGCGCCGTGTTGGCCGGGGGCGACGTGGACGCCGCAGCCAAGATGTTCGCCAAAGAGAGCTACTGGCGCGACCTTGTCGCCTTCACCTGGAACATCAAAACAATGGAGGGGCGCGCCGAGGTGCGCGACATGCTCGCTAAGCGCCTTTCGCGCGTCAAGCCGCGGGACTGGAGAGTCGCCGAGGGCGAGAAAGCGACAGAGGCCGGCGGCGTGCTCGAATTCCTGGATTTCGTTTGAGACCGAAATCGCCCGCGGCTACGGCCTCATCCGCGTCAAGGACGGCCTCATCTGGACCCTTTTGACAACCATGGCCGAACTCAAGGGCCACGAGGAGAAAGCTGGATTGACCCGTCCGCTCGGCGCGAGGCACGGCGTCAATCCCGGCGCCAAGACCTGGAAGGAGCTGCACGACGAGGAGACAGAGAAGCTCGGTACGACAACGCAGCCCTACGTGCTCATCATCGGCGGCGGGCAGGGCGCGATCGGGCTCGGGGCGCGTCTAAGGCAGCTCGGCGTGCCGACGATCATTGTGGAGAAGAACGAGCGGGCCGGCAATTCCTGGCGCAAGCGCTACAAGTCGCTCTGCCTGCACGATCCGGTCTGGTACGACCATCTCCCCTATATCGACTTCCCCAAGAACTGGCCGGTGTTCTCGCCGAAGGACAAGATCGGCGACTGGCTCGAAATGTACACCAAGGTGATGGAGCTGAACTACTGGACCAAGACGACCGCAAAGAGTGCGAAATACGATCCGAAGAAAAAGGAATGGACTGTCGTCGTGGATCGCGACGGCAAGGACGTCACGCTGCGACCGAAGCAATTGGTGTTTGCGACCGGCATGTCATCGAAGCCGGTTATGCCGCGCTTCAAAGGCATGGAGACATTCAAGGGCGAGCAGCATCATTCCTCGCGGCACCCGGGCCCCGACGGCTACAAAGGCAAGAAGGTCGTCGTCATCGGTTCGAACAATTCGGCGCATGACATCTGCGCGGCGCTATACGAGGCGGGCGTCGACGTGACGATGGTGCAGCGCTCGACCACGCACATCGTGCGTTCCGCGACATTGATGGAAATCGGCTTGGGCGATCTCTATTCGGAGCGCGCGTTGCGCGGCGGCGTCACGACGGCGAAGGCCGACCTGGTGTTCGCGTCCTTGCCCTACCGCATCATGAACCAGTTCCAGAAGCCGCTCTATGACAAGATGAGAGAGATCGACGCCGACTTCTACGCCGCTTTGGAGAAGGCGGGCTTCAAGCTCGATTATGGCGACGACGAATCCGGCCTGTTCATGAAATATCTGCGTCGGGGTTCGGGCTACTACATCGACATCGGCGCGTCGCAGCTTGTCATCGACGGCAAGATCAAGCTCGCGCCGGGGCAGGTAAAGGAGATCACCGCGAGCGGCGTCAAACTCGACGACGGCAAGGAATTGCCGGCCGACGTAATTGTCTATGCCACTGGCTACGGCTCTATGAACGGCTGGGTCGCCGATCTCTGCGGGCAGGAGATGGCGGACAAGGTCGGCAAAGTCTGGGGCCTCGGCTCCGACACCAAGAAGGATCCCGGCCCGTGGGAAGGCGAGCAGCGCAATATGTGGAAGCCGACGCAGCAGGAGGCCTTATGGTTCCACGGCGGCAACCTGCATCAGTCGCGCCATTATTCGCAATTCCTGGCGCTGCAATTGAAGGCTCGTCTCGAGGGGATTCCAACTCCGGTCTATGGATTGCAAGAGGTGCATCACAAGGCTTGAGCTTGGCTTGGGGGCAAACACAGACGCCTGTTCGCCCACCAAAAGTTCCTGTTGAGGGCGGAAAAACTGCCTGTTAACGAGCGAAAACTCCCGCGTTACGGCAGCCGTACTGTCGCGGTCGCGAGGCACGCGACGCCCTCGCCGCGGCCGGCAAATCCGAGGCGCTCCGTCGTCGTCGCCTTGACGCCGACGCGGCCGATGTCGAGCCCGGCGATTTCGGCCACGCGGGCGCGCATCGCCTCGCGATGCGGGCCGATCTTGGGCGCTTCGCAGATGAGCGTCGCGTCGAGATTGACGATGAGCCCGCGGCGCGCGCGGACCCGGCCAGCCGCATGGGCAAGGAAGACTTTCGACGCCGCACCCTTCCACTGCGGGTCGGAGGGCGGGAAATGCGCCCCGATGTCGCCTTCGGCAAGCGCGCCATAGAGTGCGTCGGCGAGTGCGTGCAGCGCCACGTCGGCGTCCGAATGACCCTTGAGCGCCGACGAATGGGGGATGCGAACGCCGCACAGCCACACATGGTCGCCGGGGGCGAAAGCATGGACGTCGAAGCCCTGACCGACCCTTGTCTCGCCTGCGGTCGCACTGATCCTGGCCTCGGCGGCGCTGAAATCCTGCATGGTGGTCACCTTGATGTTCGCGGGATCGCCTTCGAACACGTAAGCCGGCGCCCCCGCCCATTCGGCGACCGCGACGTCGTCGGTGAGGCCTGCGACCCCGGCGGCGGCGGCGCGCCGATGCGCGGCAAGAATCAGCGGAAAGGCGAAAGCCTGCGGCGTCTGCACCGCTCGCAACGCCGAGCGCGGCGGGGTCGCCAGCACTCGACCGTCGGCGTCCACTTGCTTGACCGTATCGCTCATCGGCGTCCCGGGCGCGGCCGCGCCGTGGCGCTCGGCGGCTTGAACCGCGCGCGCAACGAGTTCGGGCCGCGGGAAGGGCCGGGCGGCGTCGTGGATGAGCACGATGTCCGGCGCCGCGGCGACGAGCGCCTCAAGCCCGGCCAGAACGCTGTGCTGGCGCGTTTCGCCCCCGGTCGCGGGCGGCCCGAGCGCCGCCGCGGCGGCGGGCGTCAGATGTGCGGTCGCGTCGTCATAGAGCGCGCGGTCGTCGGGATGGATGACGACTGTCACGGCCGAGAACGGCCAGCCCGCGGCGAGCGCCTCGAGCGTATGGGCGATCAGCGGCCGCCCGGCGCAGTTCAGATATTGCTTCGGCCGCTCCGCGCCGAGTCTGCGGCCCCGGCCGGCGGCGACGACGAGGAGCGCGACCTTGATCGACGACAATTCAGGGCTCCGGGACTCGGTCAGGACGCTTTTCCAGCCCATTTGGACCCGCGTCAACGCGTGCGCGTCGGGAGCGCTGCCTTGACTTGGCTCTTGGCGCGCGCCGATCAATCGCCCCGAACCCCTGCCGGAAATCCGTCGTGCCGCTGAAGCTGATCCTCGCCAACAAGGCCTATTCGTCATGGTCGCTGAGGCCCTGGATCCTGCTCGCGCATTTCAAGATCCCGTTCGAGGAGCTTGTCATCCCGATGGATCAGCCCGAGACGCGGGCCAACATGCTCAAATATGCGCCGACGGCAAAGTGCCCATCGCTGCATGACGGCAAGATCGCGGTCTGGGAGTCGCTGGCGATCATCGAATATGTCGCCGAGGCCTATCCGGACAAGCCGATCTGGCCCAGGGGCAAGGCGGCGCGGGCACATGCGCGCTCGCTCGCCAACGAAATGCACGGCGGGTTCGGCGCCCTGAGGCAGGCGTGTCCGACCAATTTCCGCCGGCCGGTCGGAGCGATCCCGCTCAGCGATGAAGTTCGCGCCGATGTCGCGCGCATCGAAGCGGCATGGGCAGGCGCGCGCGCGACCTTCGGCAAGGGCGGACCCTATCTCTTCGGGCGCTTCTCCGCCGCCGACGCGATGTTCGCGCCGGTGGTCAACCGCTTTCACGTCTACGACGTGCCTGTCTCCAAGCCGACGCGCGCCTATATGGAGACGATCATGGCCCTGCCGGCGTGGAAGGCTTGGATCGCCGACGCTCACGCCGAGCCGTGGCGGATCGAACGCTATGACGCCATCTGACGAGACCCGAAGCCGTTGAGCGCGCCGGACGACAACGGCCCGCTGGACAGCATGAACCGCCGCAGGCCGCGTCGCCTTCGCGGGCAAGTCCGCGACATTGCGGGCCGGCGCATCATCGCTGAGGGACTGGAGCGCAACGTCTGGAGCGACCTCTATTTCAACGCCATGACCATCTCGTGGCCGAAGTTCGTCGCCACGCTCGCCGCGGCTTTCGTGGCCCTCAACTTCATCTTCGCGGTGATCTATGATCTCGGCGAAGCCCCGATCGCCAATGCACGACAAGGGAGCCTCGCGGATCTCTTCTTTTTCAGCGTCGAGACGACGTCGACCGTCGGCTATGGCGACATGCATCCGCAGACCATCTATGGGCATGTGGTCGCGACGGCCGAGAATTTCACCGGCCTCCTGCTGCTGGCGGTGATGACCGGCCTCGTATTTGCCCGCTTCTCGCGCCCCCGCGCGCGGATCATCTTCGCCAAATATCCGGTGGTGACCAAGCACAACGGCGTGACGACCCTCGTTTTCCGGATGGCCAACGCGCGGAGCAATTTCATCACTGAAGCCACCGCCAAACTGTGGGTTCTGAGACCAACCGTCACCGACGAGGGCAAGCGGCTGATCGGCTTTGAGCAGCTACAGCTCCTCAGGTCGGAGAACCCGACGTTTGCTCTGAGCTGGACGCTGTTCCATCCGGTCGACGAAAGGAGTCCCCTGTTCGGGCGGGATGAAGACACGCTCGCCGCGAGCCAGATGAATTTCGTCGTCAGTGTCGTCGGGTTCGATGAGGCGTCCGGGCAGATCGTACGCGCGCGCGACGTTTTCGCCGCCCAGGAGGTGCGCTTTGGCCACGAATACGTGGACTTCGTCTGGATCGACGAGCAGGGCATGCGCCACATTGATTATGCGAAGATCGATGCGACCCGGCCGGACTCGCCTGCGGCGGGAAGCGCCGATGACGGACTTTCCCCTCGACCGGGCATGGAGCCCGCGACAGAAGTCAGTCAGCTGGCTGAAGATGAGCGGCGGTGATCCGCCTTTCCGTAAAGTCAGGAATGAGTGCGGAACAACGACTATATGTTGCAAATAAGCAACATCCCGCATGCTCTAACGGAAGCAAAGCATTCGCTGAATGATATTATGAGATCGGAAATGGCTTTGCCCGCAATATGATGGGTGAACAACGACAACAACGCCGGCGCCTGCCGCAAAGTCGTGAGCTGGGACCGGGGAATTCGGACGCGATGACGCGGATTAAGAGCGCCTTGACTGCGAGGGCAGGCGATCGCGACGCCAACGCGGCCGAATGGCGTCGGCTCATCGACGAACTCAACCTCCGCCGGCGCGTCGCCGCCGAGGGCGGCTCGAGCAAGGCGCGCGAACGTCATGTCGCCCGCGGCAAGCTTTTGGCCCGCGAACGCGTCGCCGGCCTGATCGACCCCGGTTCGCCGTTTCTGGAAATCGGCGCGCTCGCCGCCTTCGGCATGTACGAGGGCGACGTGCACGGCGCCGGGCTTATTGCCGGCGTCGGCCTCGTCGACGGGCGCGAGGTCATGATCGTCGCCAACGACCCGACGATCAAGGGCGGAACGTATTATCCGATGACGGTCAAGAAGCATCTGCGCGCCCAGGAGATCGCTGCCGAGAACCGGTTGCCCTGCGTTTATCTGGTCGATTCGGGCGGGGCGAATTTGCCTTACCAGGCCGAGGTGTTTCCCGACCGCGATCATTTCGGGCGGATCTTCTTCAACCAGGCGCGCATGTCCGCCGCCGGCATTGCGCAAATCGCGGTGGTGATGGGATCCTGCACCGCGGGCGGCGCCTATGTTCCCGCGATGTCGGACGAAACGATTATCGTCGACAAGCAGGGCACGATCTTTCTCGCCGGCCCGCCGTTGGTGAAGGCGGCGACCGGCGAGACCGTGAGCGCCGAGGAACTCGGCGGAGGAGACATGCACACCCGCGTCTCGGGCGTCGCCGACGCGCTGGCGCGCGACGACGCGCACGCTCTCGCCCTTGCCCGGCGGACGATCGCCAACCTGAACCGGGAGCCGAAGCGGGCAATCGAATGGTCGAAGCCGGTCGAGCCCTTCTATCCGGCCGAGGAGCTTGAACTCATCATGCCGGTCGACCTTCGCCAGCAGGTCGACGTCCATGAGATCATCGCCCGTATCGTCGACGGTTCGGAGTTCGACGCCTTCAAGCCGCGCTATGGAACGACGCTGGTCACCGGATTTGCCCGCCTTTCGGGCATGCTGATCGGCATCATCGCCAGCAACGGCGTCCTGTTTTCCGATAGCGCGCTGAAAGGCGCGCATTTTGTCGAACTCTGCGCACAGCGCGATGTGCCGATGCTGTTCCTGCAGAACATCTCCGGCTTCATGGTTGGGCGGCGCTACGAGGCGGGGGGCATCGCCAAGGATGGCGCAAAGCTCGTTACCGCGGTCGCCTGCGCCAATGTGCCCAAGATCACGCTCATTTTCGGTGGCTCCTTCGGCGCCGGCAACTACGGCATGTGCGGGCGCGCCTATTCTCCGCGCTTCCTGTTCACGTGGCCGAATGCGCGCATCAGCGTGATGGGCGGCGAACAGGCGGCGAGCGTGCTCGCAACCCTGAGGCGCGAGGGTCTCGATGCGGAAGGGCGCGAATGGCCGACGGACGACGAGGAAGCGTTCAAGGCTCCGATTCGGGCCAAATATGAGGCCGAGGGGTCGCCGTACTACGCCACCGCCCGCCTGTGGGACGACGGCATCCTGACGCCGCCGGAGACCCGGAGGGTCCTTTCCCTGGCGTTTTCCGCCACGCTCAACGCCAGGGTCGAGCCGACCCGCTTCGGCGTCTTTCGTATGTAGCCTTGGATCAGGAGCCTCAGAAACCGATGAGCGTGCCCAGTTTTCAGCAACTCATGTTGCCGGCGTTGCAAACGATTGGGCAGCGTTATGACGAGATCAGCATCGCGGGGCTGGAGGACGAAGTCGGCAAGGCCTTGAGGATCTCGGTGGAGGAACGCCAACTCCGGCTCCCGAGCGGCAATCAGACCTGTTCGCCAATCGGCTCAACTGGGCGCGGTCCTACCTTTCGAAGGCGGGACTGATCGAATTGCCGAGGCGTGGCTACTGCCGCGCCACCGACCGAGGCCGGGAGCTGCTTGCGGAGGGCGTGAGCGAGATCGACCTCGGCACGCTGCAGCGCTATCCGGAGTTCGTCGCCTGGAAAAGCCAAACCAAAGGTCTCCGAAACGACCGAGCTCGAGACCCGGGACGGCGCGGAGGAACTGATCGCCTCGAGTTTCGAACTGCTCAATTGCGAGCTTGCGCGAGAGATCGTCGAGCGGGTGCATTCCTTCAGTCCGGCCTTCTTCGAGCGCCTCATAGTCGACCTTCTCGTGCGGATGGGCTACGGCGGCGGACGCGCGGAAATGGGCCGCGCGCTCGGCAGGGTTGGCGACGGCGGCGTCGACGGGGTCATCAAGGAGGACGAACTCGGCCTTGACGTCGTCTACGTCCAAGCCAAGCGACTCGATCCGAACAAGGCCGTTCCGCTGTGCGAAGTGCGCGATTTCGTCGGCGGACTGGAGGGTCATCGGGCGACCAAGGGGGTTTTGGTCACTACCTCGTATTTTCCCAGCACCGCCTACGACTTCATCACCCGGGTGTCGAAGCGGGTCGTGCTCATCGACGGACAGGAACTCGCCAACCTGATGATCCGCCATCGGGTCGGCATCCGGGTCAAGGACGTTTATGAAGTGCGGAAGATCGACGAGAATTATTTCGTCGAGTAGTCGGCGCGATCGCGAGATTCCGTCTTCAACGTGCGCCGCTCGATCAGCGGAACCTCTGGCCCGCGCGCTTGGCGCTCGTCGCCTCCGGGAACTTGCTTCCGAGTTGCGCGTTGTTGCCCCGGTTCCTTCAGAGGAGGCGGGGTCATGGGTTTGGGTAAAGGCGCGCTGTTGTGGCTGCTCGGAGTTCCGATTCCGGTCATTATTCTTCTTGCCCTGTTCTGGCATCACTGATCGCAGCGCGGGCTGAGCTGCCGCGATCATCGCGGCAGCTTCGCCGGTCACTTCTTTTCGGTGGACGAGCCGCGCGACATCAGCCCGAGAGCTAGCGCGAGCAATGCGGCCGCAAACGCGGCTTGTCTTGGCGCGACCGACGGCGCGGCCTGGGCCAGCAGCGTCAGGAGTTGCGGCAGCGTCGACTCGGCCGGCGGCGGCGTCGGCGCAGGTTTCGGACGGCGCCCGACGAATAGGAACAGCACCGCAAGGAGGCCGAGGGCGAAAGCGACCGCCGCGACGATCAGCGCCGCGGAGCGCGGCCCGTAGATCGGTTCCTCAAGAAAGAACAGGGCGGCGAACAGCGCGACCAAGGCAAACAGAAAGAACACCAGGGCGACGACGGCGATCGCAGCTGGAATAACCGCGCGACGGAGCGCAGCCTGCGCCTGCTGTTGCGCGATCTCGACGATCATGTTTCCCATCGCCCTAACCGCGGGTCAGAAGCGCAAGCAGAAGACCAGCCGAGAACGCGATTCCAACCGCCGCGAGCGGATTCCTGCGGATGGCGGCGCTCAATTGTTCCGTCGCCTGCGACAGCTCCTCGTTGCCGGCGAGACGCTCGCGGCCTTCGCGATAGAGGTTCGCCGCTGCTGCTGCGGCCCTGGCGCCGACCTCGTCGAGGTGGGCCTGGGCGACGATGTCCTTTGCGTTTTCGAGCGCATGCTGCGCGTGTTTGGCGGCGGCCGATACAGCCGCGGCGCTAGGGTTCTCATGGCCTTGCGCCTCTTCTCCGCTTTCCGGCTGGTCCTTTTTCGTCATGCGCTCCCTCCCGAACGTAAGGGCCCCTGCCGCCGATGCCGCTCGCTCCCGGTCAAGTCAGGCGCAGGTTCGCCGCCGCTCGAACCGCACTCTCATACCCGCGCCCTTGCTTTCCCCTTTACGTCAATGCACCGGCGTCAGCGTAACCGTTGTGACGCCGCCAGCGATATTGACGCCGGTCTGTCCCTGGACCGAAAGCGGCTGCAACGAAAACGCCCGCCCGGTCCCGCCGATGAGCGCGTTCGCGCCGAGGCCAACGCCGGCGGTCGCCTGGGCGCCGACGCCCACGTAAGTGCCGGCCAGCGCGCCATGCGGCACGCCGCTGGTCGGCGCGAGTACGCCCCAGATCAGGGTGCCTTGCTGAACCGCGCCAATTGCGACGCCGAACTGGTCGATGCGGCCGGTATAAAGATCTGGCGGCCCGCCAGCGACAGGTACGAAGCTGCAGGTCATCGTCTGTTTCTGCGTCAAGATCAAGCCGATCCCCGCGGACACATCGCAGGTAAGGGTTCCGGCCTGCACGTTCGTTTGCGCCGGAACGGGAGAGCTCGCCAACGCGGTCAGAGCCGCTGCGGCGGTCAAGCAGGCAAGTTGGCGAATTGTCATTTTGGAAATCCCTCCCCAACGCGAGTCCGGCGCTGATCGATGAGGCGCGAGCCAGGCGTCGAACGTAGCTTCGAACAACGACCGATGTCAAAAAACATGCCTGGACACGCGCAGGCGAAATTCTGATTCGGCTTACGAAGCAGCTTTGTCGGGCCTGCGGGCAGCCGCGGCCTGAGGCATGTCCTGTCTGAGCCACAGGTCGGCGGCGACGTGGCCGCCGGCGTGCAGGCGTTCGAGGAAGTCCCAATCGAGGTTGCCCGCGCTTTCGTTCGCCAATCCTTCGATTTCCTCGTCGACCGAAATGCGGCCGATGCGCAGCCGCCGCAGTTTCTCGGTCGCCCCGATCATTTTCCCGAATTTGAGCGTCTCCAGTTCGCTGTTGAGCGTCGCATTGAACTGGATCTGCTCGATGCGCCTGGCGATATCGCGCGCGGACTTGGGCAGCCGGTCCGACTTGATCGGCGTGACCTGGACGACGAGCGCGTGATCGGATTCCGAGGCCCGGATGAGCGGGATGAGGGGCGGATTGGCCGCATAGCCGCCGTCCCAATAGGCTTCGCCGTCGAGTTCGATCGTATGATGAACGAGGGGCAGGCAGGCCGAGGCGAGGACGGCGTCGACGGTCAATTCGGGGGTGGTGAGGATTCTCAGCCTGCCGTCGCTGACTCGGGTCGTGGCGATGAGGAGCTTGATCGGCGAGTGGTCCCGCAGGCGGTCGAAATCAACCGACGCCAGGAGCGCCTCGCGCAGCGGATTGAGGTTGAACGGATTGAATTGATAGGGCGACAGCGAGCGGATCGCGAATTCGAGGCCGGCCCCGAACGGAGATTCGGCCGGCTTGGGCATGAGCGCCGCCGCCCGGCTCATCCGCCGCCAGAACTGGCCAAGACGCGCCCGCGCCTCGTCCGGCCCGCCGTCGACCATACCCGACGCCATCACCACGGCATTGACGGCGCCGGCGCTGGCGCCGCTGATCGCGTCAAAGCCGATCGCGGGCTCTTCCAGGAGCCGGTCGAGGACGCCCCAGGTGAATGCGCCGAACGAACCGCCGCCCTGGAGCGCGAGCGAAAGCCTGTCGGGGGGCCATTTGGGAATGGGGTCGGCGAGGCCGATGAAGGCGCGCGCTCGGTCGATGAAGGTCATCGGCGGGATGATCCGTTGGGTTGCGATTGAAGGGGGAGTGGACCTCCTTATGAAGGGGCTTTGTGACTTTCTTTGGCTCGGGCGCGGAAGGCGGCGCCATCGGGCGCTCGCCATCGGCGCCGCCGTTCGCTAGACAACGCTCTCGGGGAGCCTTGACATGTTCGCCAACGTCCTCATCGCCAATCGCGGCGAGATCGCCTGCCGGATCATTCGCACCGCGCGGGGCATGGGAATCCGGGCGATCGTCCTGCATACGCCGGCAGACCGCGGGGCGCTGTTCACCCGGCTCGCCGACGAAGCGCACGAGATCGGAGAGGGCGCGAGCGGCTATCTCGACCAGGACGCCATTGTCGCGCTGGCGCGGAAGGTCGGCGCCGAGTGCCTGCATCCTGGCTATGGATTCTTGTCCGAAAACGCCGATTTTGCCGACCGCTGCGCCAGCGCCGGCATCGTCTTCATTGGTCCGCCGCCGGCGGCGATGCGGACCATGGGCCTGAAAAGTTCGGCCAAGGCGCTGATGCAGCGCGCCGGCGTGCCGGTCGTTCCCGGCTATCACGGCGACAACCAGAACTCCGAAATTCCTGCGCGAGAAGGCCTATGAGATCGGCTATCCGGTGCTGATCAAGGCGATCGCCGGCGGGGGCGGGCGGGGCATGCGCCGCGTCGACGCGCATGTCGAGTTCGACGCCGGGCTGGAGAGTGCGATCCGCGAGGCCGAGGCGGCGTTCGGCGACGGACGGGTGCTGATCGAGAAATACCTCGCCTCGCCCCGCCATATCGAATTGCAGGTCTTCGCCGACGCGCATGGAGCTTGCGTCCATCTCTACGAGCGCGACTGCTCGGCTCAGCGCCGGCATCAGAAGGTGGTCGAGGAATGCCCGGCGCCGGGGCTGCCTGAGGAGACGCGCGCGGCGATGGCCAAGGCGGCGACCGAGGCGGCGCTGGCTGCGGGCTATGTCGGGGCGGGGACGGTCGAATTCATCGCCGATCCGTCGCGCGGCCTGAAACCCGACGCCTTCTATTTCCTCGAAATGAACACGAGGCTGCAGGTCGAGCATCCGGTGACCGAGGCGGTGACCGGCCTCGACCTGGTCGAATGGCAGTTCCGGATCGCCGCCGGCGAGCCGCTTCCGCTCGCGCAAGGGCAGATCGCCTGTTCTGGCGCGGCGATCGAGGCGCGCGTCTACGCCGAGGATCCCGAGCATAATTTCCTGCCCTCGGCCGGCCGGATCCATCTCTTGAACCTCAAGGGCGAGGAGGGGTTTAAGGGCGTCAGGGTCGATACCGGCGTCGCCGCGGGCGACAGCGTCACCCCCTACTACGACCCGATGATCGCCAAGCTCATCGTTCATGGAGCCACCCGCGCCGAGGCGCTGGCGGCGATGCTGAAAGAGCTCGACGACGCCGTGATCATCGGCCCGAAGACCAATCTCTCCTTCCTGCGGGCGCTTATCCGCAGCCGGGAATTCGCGGCGGGCACGGTGGACACCGGCTTCATCGACGCCAATCTCGGGCGCCTCGGCGCCCAGCCGCATCCGCCGGACAAGCGCGCCGTCCATGCCGCCGCGCTCATGTTGTTCGACAAGGGCGACGCAGGCCGGGGCTCGCCGCTCGCTCCGTCCGACCCGTGGAGGAACGCCGATTCGTTCGAGCTGGTCGGGGCGCGCCGGATCGGCCTCGACGTCACGATTGACCGCATCCCGGCGCGCCTGCACCTCGTCGAGGGCCCCAACGCCGACTTTGGCGACGACCACGGCCCCCAGCCTCGGGACGAGATCACGCTCTACGAGGCGGATGGCGGCGCCTATGCCTTCGCCGGCGGCCGGCAGGCGTTCGTCGAGCTTGTCGATCCGTTCGCCAAGGCCGAGGGGGCGGCGGAAGAGGGCGACGCCGCGATCCGCGCGCCGATGAACGGGCGCGTGGTTGCGCTCGCGGTCGGGGATGGCGAGAAGGTCGAAGCGGGCCAACGCCTCGCGGTCGTTGAAGCGATGAAGATGGAGCACGCCCTCGTCGCCCCGCACGCGGGGGTCGTGCGCGACCTCACCGTCGACGTCGGCGACCAGGTCGAGATGGGCGAGCGCATCATGCGGGTGGAGCCGGAGGGAAAGGCCGGGGCGAAGGCGACGACTGGACCAGCAGCGCTCGTAGCGCGGGGATGAGCACGGAAATACACAGATCTAGGCTGCACATCCAAATAGCCCCAAGCGCAACCAAATCCCACCAAGCCAAGCCAAACAAGAATGCTTGGATTAGCTTGGTCTTATTTGGCGGATTCGGGACTTTTCAATGGGTTACAGCGATTCCAAACATAAAAAATTCTCTTCGGCCGTCTCTCCCGGCGCCGCCTGTCCCGCAGGCGCCGCGCTTCCACCGCAAACATAGCACGATTTCTGATTTTGTCAAATAAATTCACAAGCTATCGGTTTTTCAGGTGCGATCCGCTGCCGCCGACCTTCTCGCCCGAGGGCGGCGGCGGGAAAGTGGTACGGCTGCGCTCGAAGGCCCGTCGCCTGCATCTTCGCCGCTGGGGCCGCCGGGCGAGCCACGGCTAAGTTGGCGGGTCGATCGAAGAGCCGCGAGCATTGCGACCTCAGGCCGCGATCCGCTGCGCGGGTGCCAGGTCCACTTTGGCCGTCAAGGGGAGGTGATCGGACGATCGTCGGGCCAACGGCGTGTCATGCACAGCGAGGTCGGTAACCAGGCCTTTCGGCGAGCCGAGGATTCGGTCGAGCGGGAAGATCGGCCGGGGGGAGGGAAAGCTGAGCACGGATGGCGAGAGCCCGAACGTCGGCTCAAGCCGGCTCAGCGCCGAGCGTCGCCTCCGTCGCCACTCATTGAAGTCCCCGAGCAGGATGGTCGGCATGGCGGGCAGATCGTGAAAGGCCGCCAGGATCGCGTCGACCTGATCCAACCGTGAAAGACGCAGCAACCCGAGGTGCGCCGCGATGATGCGAAACTTCCCCTCGCCAAGATCCAATTCGGCGACCACCGCTCCGCGAGGCTCGCGCCCGGGCAGCCTCAGGCGGGAGCGCGTGTAAGATACGGGATCGCCGCGAACGAGCAACGCGTTGCCGTGCCAGCCATGACGGTGGGAAACGTCCGACTGCACCAGAAGCCGCATTCCGGTTTCATGCCTGAGCGCCAGCGGATCGAGCAGGCCGCCGCGGCGACCGAAATGCCGGTCGACTTCCTGAAGCGCGACGACGTCCGCGCCAAGCTCGCGAATCACCCCGACAATCCGGTCTGGGCGGGTCATGCCATCGGCGCCGCGGCATTTGTGGATGTTATAGGATGCAACTTTCAACGGACACCTCGATCCGATCCGATCTGATCTCAGATATAGGGCATGGCGAGCCGAGCCGCAGCGTCCCTGAGCTTTATAATCCACAGGCGGCCATTGATCTCGTCCAATGTGATCGGCTGAATGCGGCGGGCGTCGATGATTTCGGCGAGCCTCGCGGCCAATTCCGGATCGTAAAGCTCAACGGCAAGCTCGAAATTCAAGCGAAGGCTTCGCATGTCCCAATTCGGGCTGCCAACGAGGCTCCACTCGCCATCGACCGTCATCAATTTCGAATGATCGAAAGGCGGCGGACTTCGCCAGACGCGACAGCCTGCCTCGAGCAAGGGGCGAATATGGGTGTGGGCCGCCCAAGCAACCAGCCGATGATTGGTTCTGCCGGGCAGGAGAATATCAACCTCCACGCCGCGCAAAGCAGCCAGCTGGAGCGCGGTGATCAGTTCCTCCGGCGGCAAGAAATATGGGGTGGCGATCCTGATCGATCCTCGCGCCATGTTTATGGCGGAGAGGAAGATGAGCACCAATTGGTCGTCTTCCTGGTCCGGTCCGGCGACGATTGCGCGCGCCGGCAGGCAGCGGGGCGGGACTGTCTGGGACGCCGGGGCGGCTGGAACGGGCTGTTCTCCGGTCGCGAACAGCCAGTCGTCGTCGAACTCCTGCTCGATCTGGCGGACGATCGGCCCCGCGAGGCGAAAATGGGTGTCCCGAACCGGCGCCGTCGGCTCCCGCGCGTTCACATTCTCGTCGCCGATATTCAGACCCCCGACGAAAGCGCTCTCTCCGTCCACGACCAGGCATTTCTTGTGCAGCCGCAGATCGAGGAACGGCATCTTCCAGGGCAGCGTCGAATGAAGGAAGCGCGATACGGGAACGCCGTGGCTCCGCAATCGATGATAGGCGGGCGAGCGCAGGAATCCGCCGCCAAACCCGTCGATCAGGACGCGGGTCTTGACCCCTCGGCGATGGGCTCCTGCCAAGGCATTGATGAATTGCACGCCGACCTCGTCGGCCCGAAAAATATAGCTACAGAGCCGGACATGAATTTTCGCGCTCTCGATCGCGGCGAGCATTTGCGGGTAGGCCTCGTCGCCGCAATCGAGAATCGCCGCGACCCTGCTCGGCGCCAGGTCGCGACCGGTGATCCTGCCGACCGCGGCTTTGAGGCGGTCGAGCGGCTCATGCGGCGGCGCGTCGTCCCCGGACACAGAATCGTGGCTCCGAACCGGCCCCTTCAGCCGGCGAGCACGGCGTTTCACCCGGTTGACGCCAAATCCGACATAGAGGACCGACCCGAGGACCGGGGCGAGCCAAGCAAGTCCGATCCAGCCGATTGCCGCCGGAACTTCGCGTTTAGTCAGGAGGGCGTGGATAGTGACTGCGCCGGCCATGACGAGATGGAGAGCGCCGACAAGAAGCGGGCGGCTTTCAGGCAGCGCGGACGCCGCGAGAGAAAAATCCACCTAGCGCCGCCAGTTCTGTATCTATCGCCTTCGCGGCGAGCGCCCAATTTAGCGCCTGACCCGATTCGAGACCAGCGCCGAGGCGCACGACTGCGCCAAACCCGGTGGATAGCGGCGCAGCAAGGCTCGGTAGGCTGGGCGCTCTGCGTTAGTTTCGTCCCCATGACCCTGCACCTGATCAAGCTTTGCGTCGGCGCCGACTCGCTCGCCGATCTGCGGGGGTGGATGGGAGCGCGGATGGCGGAGGCCAGGCGCCGCCGCGCGCCGCTCCGTCATGCCCACGTCACCCGGATGGCGCCCAAGCGGGCCGCGGACATTCTCGACGGCGGTTCGCTCTACTGGGTGATCAAGGGCCAGATCGCCGCCCGCCAGCAGATGCTGGGGATCGAGCCGTTTGTCGATTCGGACGGGATCGGCCGCTGCCGGCTCTGGCTCGACGCCGAGGTGGTCGCGGTCGCGCCGCGGCCGATGCGGGCGTTTCAGGGCTGGCGTTATTACGAAGCCAAGTCCGCGCCGCCGGACATCGACGAGAGCCAGCCCGGCTTGGCCGAGATGCCGGAGGCGCTGCGGCGCGAACTCGCGGGGCTCGGGCTGCTGTAAATAAGGCGCTTTGCCTGCTTGTGGCGCGGGTCGCGGCGCCCAATCTAATGCCTCGGTCATAGGTTTGAGGCGTGAATGAATAAGGACAAGGACGGCGCCCTCACCCGGCGGACCGGCGCCGACGACATCGCCGCCTTTGTCGAGGCGGCGAAAAAGGTTCCGGCGCCGGCTGCGTCCGGACGCGGACGGCTGATCTTCGCTCTCGACGCGACCATGAGCCGCCAGCCGACCTGGGATCTCGCCCAGACGCTGCAGGCGAAGATGTTCCAGGCCGCCGCCGGGCTTGGAGGCCTCGACGTCCAGCTCGTCTATTTCCGCGGCATGAACGAATGCCGGGCGTCGAATTTCGTCTCCGGCGGACAGGGGCTGGCCGAACTGATGAGCCGGATCGAAGTTCGCGGCGGATCGACGCAGATCAGGAAGGTGCTCGCCCATGCGCGCGACGAGGCGAAACGCGCCAAGGTGGCGGTCCTCGTTTTCGTCGGCGACGCGATGGAGGAGGACCCGGACCGGCTTGCAGTCCTCGCCGGCGAGCTTGCGCTCCTCGGGGTCAAGGCGTTCATGTTCCAGGAAGGCCACGATCCGGCGGTGAAACGGGTGTACAGCGAGATCGCGCGCCTGACCGGCGGGGCCTTCAGCGCCTTCGACGCTGGGGCGTCGGCGCGGCTGGCGGCGCTGTTGCGCGCGGCCGCAGCCTACGCCGCGGGCGGCCACACGGCGCTGGCGCGCGAGGCGGCCGCCGATCCCGAGGCGCGGCTGCTGCTGTCGCAGATGCGGGGCAAATAAACTTGGCGTAGTCTGAGACCCGACGGTCATTTTGACTTGGGCCGCGGGACCCAGGCAAGACTCCGGCCCAAGGTGAAAGCTCTGCGGGAATGAACTTTGTCATCGGCTTGATTTTGCTGTTCCTTTTGCTGTCGGCGATCAAGCAATTCGCGCGCATGGACGCCGCTGCGGCGGCGCGGCTGGTCCGTCATGGCGGCGGCGTGGTCGGGATGCTTGGCGCGCTTCTCCTGCTCCTGCGCGGCCGGGTCGGGCTTGCGACTGCGGTCGCGAGCATGGTGGCGAACTTCGCCGGCTGGCGCACGCGGGGCGCGGGTGGTCCCCGATTTCGCAACACCGGCCCGGGGGCCCGCCCGGGCCGCGCCTCGGCGGCGTGCTCGGCGATGATCGAGATGCGGCTCGATCACGATACCGGAGTGATGACCGGCTCGGTGCTCGCCGGGGGTTATGCGGGCAGAGCGCTGGAAACCCTGTCGCGGCCGGAGCTCCTGGGTCTTCGGCAGGAGCTGGCGCGCGATGATCCGGACGGCGTCAAACTGCTAGAGGCGTATCTCGACCGCCGGTTCGCCGGCTGGCGTGAGGCAGACCAGGGTGAGTCTCAGGGGCGGGGAGGGGGCGGCGCCGGCGGCGCGATGTCGCGCAAAGACGCGCTCGAAGTTCTCGGACTCGCCGAGGGCGCGAGCGCGGCCGACATCATTCGCGCCCATCGCGCCTTGATGAAAAAGTTTCATCCAGATCACGGCGGCTCGACCGCGCTTGCCGCGCGGGTCAATCAGGCCAAGGATGTTTTGATGCAACGACAAGGCTAGGCGGCTCCGCAAGAATACGCGTCAGTCGTGGGCGGTGAAGCAGGAAAATCCATTGCGCTTGAGCGAACGGCACGCCGCCTCTGCCGAAGCTGAGTTGAGGCCGGCGAAACGCGCGCGATAGAGGGTGGCGTCGCCTTTGCGCACCTTTTCCGTGACCGGCTTGGCGGAGGCCAGGGTCGAGGGGTTGCGTTCGCGGGCGCGGGACAAAAGGGCGTTGGCCTTGGCGGGATCGTCGGCGGCGCCGACCTGGATCATCCAGCTTCCGTGTGCCGCGGGACCGCCGTTGGCCTCGACCTGCTGGGAAGCCTGCGCCGAACGGCGCCGGTCTTCGGCAGGGCTCGGCCGTCCAAGCGGCGGCATGACCAGCGCGCTCGCCGCCGCCAGCCGGGCCTGAGTTTTCGCTGACGGCTTGGCGCGGGCAGGACTTTTGAGCAAACCGAGATCGGCGGCCGTTGGCTGCGCGGCGTGCGGGGCGGCGGCGGGCGCTTTCAGCATTGGCTGCTGGGCCGGAATCTCCTCGTCTCCCGCCCCATCGTCGCCTTCTCCGGCTGCATTCTCGGCGCTCGTCGCGGAAGCGCGTTGAATCCTGCCCTCGGCGACACCGGCGGGACGCGCGCCCACTGGCGGCGCCGCGGCCGGCTCGTCGCTCGGCTCAGCCGCTGCGGCCGGCGTAGCGGCGGCGATCATGGTCGCGGTGCGGGCGGTGGAAGCCTCGGCGAGGTGGTCGCCGATCAGATTTTCCATGATCCTGTCGCGCCCCGCGGCGCTGCGGCCGCCCATGACGACAGCAATCAGCGACCGTCCGTCGCGATGGACCGAGGTCAGGAGATTGAAGCCGGATGCCTGGGTGTAGCCGGTCTTGATTCCATCGACGCCGTCGACTCGTCCGAGGAGATGGTTGTGGTTGCCGATGACCTCGCCATCATATTGGAACTCGGCGGTCGAGAAGTAATGGAAGTAGCGGGGAAACCGTTCCTCGACTGCACGCCCGAGGATGGTGAGGTCGTGCGCTGTGGTCACCTGCTCGTTGTTGGGGAGTCCTGAAGCATTGCGGTAGAGCGTGTTCGACATGCCGAGCTCGTGGGCCTTGCGCGTCATCATGTCGGCGAAATTGTCTTCTGTCTGGCCGACGGCCTCGGAGATCGCGACCGCTACGTCGTTCGCGGAACGGGTCACGACCGCCTTGATCGCGTCCTCGACCTCGATCGAGTCGCCGGGCCTAAGGCCGAGTTTCGAGGGCTGTTGCGCCGCCGCGTGTTGGGAGATCGGTATCTCGGTATGGAGCGTCATCTCGCCGCGCTCGAGCTTTTCGAACAGGAGGTAGAGCGTCATCACCTTGGTGATCGAGGCCGGATGGCGCAGTCCGTTCTCGTCCGCCGAATAGAGCGTCTGGCCGCTATTGGCGTCGACGACGATCGCCGAAAAGGCGGGCGAAGTGGGAATCGCGGCGCCCGCCTGGCGGACCGAATGGACCCGCCAGCGAGCCGCGTAGCGTGCGTAATGGATGGCATGATGCGCGGTGTGCGGGTACGCATGGGCCACGCGCGGGTAATAACGAGCGTGGCGATAATGATGGGCGGCCGCGGGCCCGCCTGCGGCGAGAAGGGCAGAACCGGAGATCAAGGCCGCCGTCGCGAGACGGGCAAGCCAGCCGATTCGAGAGCAGCCATTACGCAACGCCATGAACGCGCCCTATTCGACTTCACCAACGGCTGAGGCCAACCCGCTCGACCGTTGCGCAACTCACACGGTCGTGAACGATATGTCGGCGCGGTTACGCCGCGGTTAACGGAACGGCGCGCAGACAAAGCCATCCTCGGCAAGCGGTTGGAATCGCTGCCCCGCGCTTGAGGCGGGCGTCTTGATGCGATGAAGTGTCAGTTAAATGTTACGCCGTAATTGATTGTAATCAAGTTAGTTCTGTGGACTTTGTTTAGCCCGCTTCCTGGTAGCTGAAACCATTGCGGGCGAAATAATGCTGCAATGCAATAAAACAGCCTTGACTTTTATTGTGCACTGCACATATTGGCCCCATCGAGAGTTCGCCTCCCACATCCACCGCGGAGGAGCGAAATCGACGCCAACAGAAGAGGATCAGCCATGACCGCCACGACCCCGACCTTCGACGAGTTCCAGAAGTTCTCCAAGGAGCAGCTCGAAGCCTTCACCGCCGCCTCGACCACCCTGTCGAAGGGCCTGCAGGATATCGCCAGCGAGTTGACCGACTATTCGAAGAAGGCGTTCGCCGCCAGCACTGCGATGTTCGAGAAGCTTCTCGGCGCCCGCAGCGTTGAAACGGCAGTCCAGATTCAGACCGAATTCGCCAAGCAGGCCTACGAGGGCTTTGTCGCTCAGGCGACCAAGGTCTCGGAGCTCTACACCCGAGTCGCCTCTGACGCGCTGAAGCCGGTCACCACGGCCTACGCCCATATCCAGAAGTAATCGGGCGACCCAGTGTCGCCGCTAGCGCGGCGAAAACAATCGCATCGAGCCGACGCCGGCGCCTTCCAAGCGCCGGCTTTTTTATTTTCAGTCCTTCTTGAACGATTCTCATCATCGCCGCGTTTCCGGCGCAAGGCGCAAGCAACGCCGTGCGAATCGAGGTGCGACGCAGCTCGAAGAGCGCGCGGATGCGGCTTCTCGCTGTTCCACCGGCGAGGGTCTTGCGCGTGACGGACAAATTGGCAATGCTGCCATTCGGCGACGACATCTGGCGCTGGCGGCGTGTCGTACATAGATTGAGTTGCGTAAGTTTCGTGTGCGCGTAAAAATGTGTGTTCAGGCCCAATCGGCATCAATCGGGGTCTTTCCGTGGCTGCCGCCTCAAATCCGTTGGTCGTTCGGCTGCGAGCGGGAATGGCTCGGCTGGCGCGCTGGTTCTATCCGGGCTTCGGCGCGACCTCGGCGCTGACGCCGGCGCGGTCGATGGCGTCGCGCGAAACCAAGAGAGGGGGGAAACGCCCGGCGCCGGCGCGGCGGTGATCACGCGCACCCGGACGCAGACCAAGCGCCCGAATATGTATCGCGTGCTGTTGCTCAACGACGACTATACGCCGATGGAATTCGTGATTTCAATTCTGCAGGCGTTCTTCAACAAGGACGCCCAAGAGGCAACGCAGATCATGCTCCAGGTGCACCACAACGGCGTCGGCGAATGCGGCGTCTACACCTACGAGATCGCGGAGACCAAAGTGTCTCAGGTGATGGACCACGCGCGTAAGAATCAGCACCCCCTTCAATGCATCATGGAAAAGAAGTGAAAGGCGCCCGATGCCGATTTTCTCCCGCGCGCTAGAAAAGACCCTCCGTCGGGCGCTATCGCTCGCCAACGAGCGCCGTCACGAATATGCGACGCTCGAGCATCTCTTGCTGGCACTGATCGACGACGTCGACGCGGCGGCGGTGCTGAGGGCCTGCGGCGTCGACCTCGACGGGCTGCGCAAGACCGTCGTCCATTATCTCGATACGGAGCTCGAAAACCTCGTCGTCGACAGTCAGGAGGAGGCCAAGGCGACAAACGGCTTCCAGCGCGTGGTGCAGCGGGCGGCGTTCCACGTCCAGTCGTCGGGCCGCGAGGAAGTGACCGGCGCCAATGTGCTGGTCGCGATCTTCGCCGAGCGCGAGACGCACGCGGCATATTTCCTGCAGGAGCAGGACATGACCCGCTACGACGCGGTCAACTACATCAGTCACGGCATCGCCAAGCGTCCGGGCCACGCGGATCCCTCGCGCCTGCCGCGCGGGACCGATGAAGAGCATGAATCGCGCGATTCCAAGGAGTCGAAGGACAACTCGGATTCAAAGAAAAAGGAAGGCGCCTTGGAAGCATATTGCGTCAACCTCAATCGGAAGGCGCGAGAGGGGCGCATCGATCCGCTCATCGGCCGCGAGGCCGAGGTCCAGCGCACCATCCAGGTGCTGTGCCGCCGGCAGAAGAACAATCCTCTTCTGGTCGGCGACCCAGGCGTGGGCAAGACGGCGATCGCCGAGGGCTTGGCGCGCAAGATCGTCAACTCGGACGTGCCCGAGGTGCTCGCCGAATCGACCGTGTTCGCGCTGGACATGGGCGCGCTTCTCGCCGGCACCCGCTATCGCGGCGACTTCGAGGAGCGCCTGAAGCAGGTGATGAAGGAGATCGAGCAGCACAAGGACGCGATTCTCTTCATCGACGAAATCCACACCGTCATCGGCGCCGGCGCCACCTCGGGGGGCGCCATGGATGCCTCGAACCTGCTCAAGCCTGCGCTGGCGCAGGGGACCCTTCGCTGCATCGGCTCAACCACTTACAAGGAATACCGGCAGTACTTCGAGAAGGACAGGGCGCTCGTCCGCCGGTTCCAGAAGATCGACGTCAAGGAGCCCAGCGTTGCCGACGCGATCGAGATCCTCAAGGGCCTCAAGCCCTATTTCGAGGAGTTCCACAAGCTGCGCTATACGGGCGAAGCGGTGAAGGCGGCGGTTGAACTGTCGTCGCGCTACATCCATGACCGCAAGCTGCCCGACAAGGCGATCGACGTGATCGACGAGACGGGCGCCTCGCAGATGCTGGTGCCGGAGCCCAAGCGCAAGAAGACGATCGGGGTCAAGGAGATCGAGGCGACCGTCGCCTCGATGGCGCGCATCCCGCCGAAGTCGGTGTCGAAGGACGACACCGAGGTGCTCCAGCATCTCGAGGAGACCCTGAAGCGCGCCGTCTATGGCCAGGACGAGGCGGTCGCGGCGCTGGCCTCGGCGATCAAGCTCGCCCGCGCCGGCTTGCGCGACGCGGAGAAGCCGATCGGCTGCTACCTGTTCTCCGGCCCGACCGGCGTCGGCAAGACCGAGGCCGCGCGCCAGCTCTCGCTCAGCCTCGGGCTGGAGCTGATCCGATTCGACATGTCGGAATATATGGAGCGCCATACGGTCTCGCGCCTGATCGGAGCGCCGCCCGGCTACGTCGGCTTCGATCAAGGCGGCCTGTTGACCGACGCCATCGATCAGCATCCCCACTCGGTTCTGCTTCTGGACGAGATCGAGAAGGCCCATCCCGATCTGTTCAACATCCTTCTGCAGATCATGGACCACGGCAAGCTGACCGACCACTCGGGCAAGGCCATCGACTTTCGCAACGTCATCATGATCATGACCACCAATGCGGGGGCGCGGGATCTCGCCAGCGCCGCCTTCGGCTTCCACAAGTCGAAGCGCGAGGGCGACGACCGCGAGGCGATCGACCGCCTGTTTGCGCCCGAGTTCCGCAACCGGCTCGACGCTATCGTGCCGTTCTCGCGTCTGCCGGAGTTGGTCATCGCCCGGGTCGTGGACAAGTTCATCCTCCAGCTCGAGGCTCAGCTCAGCGACCGCAACGTCACGATCGAATTGACCGACGAAGCGCGCGAGTGGCTGGTCAAGAACGGCTATGATGAGGCGATGGGCGCGCGCCCGATGGCGCGAGTGATCCAGACCCAGATCAAGACCCCGCTTGCCGACGAAGTCCTGTTTGGACGGTTGAAGAGCGGCGGCGTGGTCAAGGTGGTGGTCACGGCCGACGAGACGGGCGTAAAGAAGCTAGGCTTCGTCTACCCGGAAGGGCCGGCCCAGCCGCGACTCGAGCGTGATCTCATCGTCGCCGCCGGCGCGCGCCGTTCGCGCAAGCGGGTGGAGCCCGCCGACAAGGAGCCCGCGCCGGGGGAGCCGTAAACCGGTATGGAGGATTCTACGACGACTTCCTCTTGAGCGGTTCCCAGTTGAGGCCCGGTGCGCCGGGATTATTCGCCGAAGACGTTCCACCCAAGCCGTCGGCGTAGTGATACGCCTTGGTGTTGTCGAGCTTGTAAATGGTTGCCAGCGGAATCGAGATAGTCGCTATAGCCGGTGATGATCTCGTCCATTTGTTGTTGCTGTGCATCGTGTTCGACTTGCGTCCTGGCGAAGCTCTCGCGCTGAGCGCGTCCGATCCCGTCGATGATACGCGTCGTGCGGTCCACGCTCTCCTGGGCGGCTGCGCGCATCGCCCCGCCCAATTCGAGAACGCCCCGAGCGTAAGCATCCGTAAGCTCCTTCTGGCGTGCGCTCCAGGTCGTATCGATCCGCGTGCTCGTCGCGCTTTGCACGAGGATCTCGGTCGCCGCTGCAACGCGCTCCGGCGGCGCGACGAAGCCCGCGAGCAGGCCGACGCCCCACAGAACGCCGCCCTGCATCGGCCAGCCATAGATGTAAGTGTCTGCGCCGATGAAGCCGACCGCTGCTTCGCCCCCCCGCTGACAGGTGAAGGTCGCTTGGCCGCCGTCATGACGCGCCATCGGGTTCAACCGGGTATGCGGCCCCTGGGCGAGATCGGGACGCGGCTTTTGGCCGATGAGCGCCACAGCCTCGAGGTCTTTGGCGATCGTCTCGAGCACATAGGCGCGGGCGTAGTCGCCGCCCGAGAGATAGGGGCGCTGTGGAATTGAGCCCGGCGTCGGGCTCAGCCAACCGAGGAGCGCGGGCTGGGGCGTCAGAAACATCCCCATCCGAGGATCGCCGAGAATGATGAGCGTGCCCATGTCGGGCGAGACGAGGCGCATGCAGATGTTCACATCGATCGGACTGTGGCGCAGCAGCCCGCCGGTGACGCGCCAGCCGGCGGGAATTGAGATCGTGAAGGCGTGTTCGAAGGGATCTGCGAATGTGGTCCACGGGCTTGCTGGCATCGCTTCATCCCTGGAAACCTGCCGACGCTAGCCGCCCGGCGCACGGGGCGCGGGGTCAGATGTCGCCTCCCCGTCGCCGGAGCCGTCGATGGTGAAGGTTCCGCCGGCGGAGGGGGCTGCACGCATCGTTTGGCCGCAGCATACAGCCGGCAGGAACGATCAGAAAGTGGCGCCCGCGGCGAATCCCCTTTTCAGTGCGCGACCGGATTGACCCTCGGCAGATGCGCTCCTGTCGCGAGCCATCGGGCGTAGGTTTCGAACGGCAATCCCAACATCTTGTAGGAAACGCGCATGTAACCGTCCTGACCGTAGGTCACCGCTTTCGGCATGACAGCCTCAACGTCCTGCGCCATCACGCCGACATAGGTCGTGTGGCCGCCGTTGTAGACAAAGCGATAGTAGCCGAGGCCGTCATCGAGCCGCCCGAGCAGGACGATATCGTGCTTGAGGCGCAAATCGGAGCGCCGGCGACCGCCGCCGCCACCGCGATGCCCGCCGCCGCCTCGATGCCCGCCGCTGTGGAAGCCGCCGCGTCCGCCGCCTCCCCCAAAGCCGCCATGTCCGCCGCCGCCGAAGCCGCCCGGGCGTCCGCCGCCGCCAAAGCCGCCGCCGCCGTAGCCGCCCGGCCGATGGCCACCAAAGCCGCCGCCGCCGTAGCCGCCTGGCCGTCCGCCATACCCGCCGCCTGGCCGCCCGCCGTGCCCGGGGCCCGGCCGGGCCCCGCCCGGACGAGTGGCCGGCCGCGCGCCTCCGGGACGCCCGGGACCGCCTGCGCCTGGACGATTCCCCCCTCCAGGTCGATTGCCGGCGCCAGGTCGATTGCCGGGACCGCCGGCGCCCGGACGGTTGTCTGCCCCGGGTCGATTTCCCGGACCTCCCGGGCCGCCAGGTCGATTGCCGGGACCTCCTATTCCACCCGGTTTGCCCGGGCCGCGGGGCCCTCCAATTCCGCCTGGACGGCCAGGACCGCCCGGACGGCCGGCGCCGCCGGGCCCGCCCGGACGGCCGGGGCGTCCGCCCCCGCCTGGCCGATTGCCGATGCCCGGCTTGCTGCCTTGCCCAGGACGATAATTGCCGTTCGGGCTCCACTGTCGATTGCCATTGCCAATGTTGACGTTGTTGCCGACGTTGATGTTGCCGTTGTTGATCGCGCCCCCTCGCCAGCCCGCATAGCCGCCATAGGCCCCGCCCCAACCCGGGTAGATCGCGCCGCTTCCCCAGTTCCACCAGGCTCCGGTCGCCAGTGCGCCAAGCGCGACGCCGGTCCCAAAGGTGAGCAGCGGCGCGACGATAGGCGCCCCGCCAAACACGGCGTAGGGATCATAGGAGGGAACATAGAGCATCGAGGGGTCGGTCGGCTGGATGGAAATGAACTCGCCCGAGCCCTGAGGCGCGACGACGCCGGCCCCGCCTCCGCCGCCGCCACCCCCGCCGCCGGATGGAGGCGCGCTCGACCCTACGCGCTTGACCGTCTGCTGCGCGTTCGATTTGAGCGCGCCCGCCTTTTCCGCTTCCGCGCGCAATTCCTGGATGACGCTAGCGACATCCTGCGGCTGGTTGACGATCGCATCGCCGAGATCGGTCGTTGAAGGAAGGTCCTGGCTCATCTTGCGGAGGACGTCGGGAAAGCGCGCCATCGCCTTGACCGCCGGGTCCCACTTCTCCTTGTCAATGCCGGAAAAGTCGTTCTTGGCGACGAGGTCCGGGTGCTTGTCGAGCCAGCGCTGCGCCTGAATGATCTCGAGCGGATAAGCGCTCGCAGGCAACATTTGCGCAAGCAATGCGTCCGGATAGAGCGCGATCGGCGCGAGTAGCTTGCGCAGTTCCTCGTTGCTGAAGCGGTCGGCCTCAGGCGCCGGTTGCTCCGCTTGACCCGCAGGCAGAGTGGTCGGCGTTTCTGCAGCCGCGGGGGAGGCCGGAGATTGCGGCGCAGCGGGCTCGGCGGTCGGCGCTTGTGTAGTCCCGGGCGCCGCCGGGGTTTGAGGCGCTGCCGGCGCGGCGGGCGGCGTTCCTGCGGCGTCCTGGGCTTCCGCGAGTTCCGGCCCGATGGCCAGGGCGAGAGCAAAGGCAATCGCGAGCCCGCCCTGGGTCCGCCGAAGACGGCGGTTCATCGCCAGCAGCATGATTCGCTCCCTCTCGATCTTGCTGAACGCGGCGGCAAGAGCGCGTTCACGCGTATGTGAAGCATACGCCGCCACGACGACACAGGGAAGGAAAGGGTCATGGAAGCCGTTTTTCCCACGCGGGCGTCCCGGCAGGGTTGTTGGCTTGCCTCGTCTGGCCATCGACTTTATTGGGTGGCCAGCGCGGATGCCCTCGGATCGGCAGCGGCGCCCCGAGGCCCCCATTGTTTCTCAAGCCGTCGCCGCAGCTTCTGCCCAACACTTACGCCTATGAATCGCAGCCGATGGTCAAGCCGACCGGGTTTCGCGAATATGACGCGCGCTGGATCTTCGAACAGGAGATCAACCTGATGGGCGCCCAGGCGCTGGGGCTCGGCCTCGCGCGCCTCATCAAGGAACTCGGGGTCAAGCGCGAGATCGTCGTCGGCCACGACTTCCGCAGCTATTCTGCCTCGATCAAGCTCGCCATGACCGTTGGCCTGATGGCCGGCGGGCTAAAGGTGCGCGACATTGGCCTTGCGATCACGCCGATGGCCTATTTCGCCCAGTTCGCGCTCGATACGCCGGCGGTGGCGATGGTGACCGCTTCGCACAACGACAACGGCTGGACCGGCGTCAAGATGGGCGCCACGCGGCCGGTGACGTTCGGGCCGGAGGAGATGGCGAGGCTGCGTGACATCGTCATCGGCGGCGATTTCGCCTACCAGGCCGGCGGGACTTACGAATTCGTGGCCGACTTTCCCGCCCGCTACATCGCCGACCTCACCGCCCGCCCGAAGCTCACGCGTCCCCTCAAGGTCGTCGCCGCCTGCGGCAACGGCACCGCCGGCGCCTTTGCGCCCAAACTCCTCAGCGCGCTCGGCGCTGAAGTCATTCCGCTCGACTGCGATCTCGACTTCACCTTCCCCCATTACAACCCAAACCCCGAGGACATGCAGATGCTGCATACGATGGCGGCGGCGGCGACGCAGACCGGCGCCGACGTCGCGCTCGGTTTCGATGGCGACGGCGACCGCTGTGGCGTCGTCGACAACGAGGGCCATGAGATCTTCGCCGACAAGATCGGGGTCATGCTGGCGCGCGACCTGTCGAAGAGCCGCCCGAACGCGACCTTCGTCGTCGACGTCAAGTCGACCGGGCTGTTCGCGACCGATCCGGTCCTCGCCGCTCAGGGCGTGAAGGTCGACTTCTGGAAGACCGGCCATTCGCACATCAAGCGCCGGGTCCGCGACCTCGACGCGCTTGCCGGGTTCGAAAAGTCAGGCCATTTCTTCTTCAACGCCCCGGTCGGGCGTGGCTATGACGACGGATTTGTCACGGCGATCGCCATCCTCGACCTTTTGGATCGGAACCCGCAAAAGTCGATGGCCGATCTCTATCGCGACCTGCCGAGGACCTGGGGCTCGCCGACGATGTCGCCCGCCTGCGCCGACGAGGTGAAGTACGCGGTCGCCGATCGCGTCGCTGCGCGGCTCGAGGCGATGCGGGCGCAAGGCGAAAAGCTCGCGGGCCAGCCGATTCGCGGCCTCGTCACCGTCAACGGGGTGAGGGTCACGGTGGAGGACGGCGCCTGGGGGCTGGTGCGCGCGTCGTCGAACAAGCCGGAACTGACCGTCGTCGTCGAGAGCCCGACGTCGGAATCGGGCATGCGGGCTATGTTCGAGGCGCTCGACCTGATCTTGCGCGAGAACCCCGAGGTTGGCGCCTACAACCAGACGATTTGATGCGCGACGAGGCGAACCGCCGGACCCACGTGCTGCCGGACGTACTGGTCCCGGGTCTCAGGATCGTCTTCTGCGGCACTGCGGCCGGAACCGTATCGGCGGCGCGCGGCGCCTATTACGCCCATCCACAGAACAGGTTCTGGTCGGCGCTCCACGGCGCCGGATTGACGTCGAGACTTTTGCAGCCTGAGGAATTCGCCGATTTGCCGCAATGGGGCTTGGGGCTCACCGACATCGCCAAGCATCTGAGCGGCATGGATCGGGAATTGCCGCCCGCCGCGCTGGGACGTGAGGCCTGCGCGGAGCTCAAGGCCAGGATCGAAGCCGCCTCGCCGAGGTGGCTGGCGTTCACGAGCCTCACAGCCGGGCGCCGATACCTTGGCCGCGCCGCCGGCTTCGGCCAACAGACCGACCGCATTGGCAAAACACGCCTGTGGGTGCTGCCGTCGCCTTCGCCGGCCGCGGGTTGGAATTGGGGCCGACACGAGCGCTGGTGGCGAGCGCTGGCCGACGCGGCGAGCGGGGTCTAGCCATTCGGCCAGTTATCTCTGCTTGCGACCCACCCCCATTGTCGCGGTTCGTCGGGACGTGTCCTTACAGTCGGCGCCGCCCGGCTAGGCGTTCATTGCCGTCGCTTCGAGCCTCGCGATGAGGCGCAGCGCGTCGTTGATCACGATCGCGCCGCGCCGGCGTTCGATGAGGCCTTCGCGCTCCATGGCGTTGATCTCGCGCGACACCGTTTCGCGTCGGGTGTTGATGCGCGAGGCGAGTTCCGACTGATTGGGCGGGGACAGGATGATGGCGCGCTTTGGATCGTCGCGGTCGGGACGCGAAAGGCGCAGGAGTTCGGCATGGACGCGGCTGCGAACGTCGAGCGCGCTCAGTTCGCCGACCCGGCGCGACAGCTCACGAACGCGCCCGATCAGCGCCGCGACGACCGCTTCGCCGAGCGGGTGGTGGGTGAACAGCGTTTCGAGGAACACCGTGCAAGGCATTCTCGCCACAAGAGAATCGTTGACCGCGAACACGCTGACCGAGCGCGGCGCGCCGTCGAAGGCGCTCATCTCGCCGAAGAACGAGCCCGCTTCCATATCGGTGAAAGTGAGGTTCTGGCGGACGCCGTGCAGCACCCCTCTGAGGCGCCCGGTCATGATGAAATAGACGTCCCGGTCATTCTCGGACTGACCGACCACCCAGGCGCCAGCTGACGTCTTCACCCACGCGCAATGGCGATCGAGAATCCGGCAGGATTCGGGATCGAGCGTTTTGAAACAAGGGTGCGCTGAAAGTGAATTCGGTAACATCATCGCGCTCGCCGATGATTGAACTCGACGGTGGATGACCTTTGCCGCCGCGTCAAGCAGGTTCGAGGCGGCCCGCGCCGGGTTTGAGTCGACATAATAGGGGAGACCCCGGCCTGTCGCGGACCACGCCATCGGACGGTGGATGGCCGCAGTGTGACCGGGATCACAGTCGGAGGCTTAACGCTGGTGTAATCAGAGGTGTGATTGCCGGACGGCGACCCCTCCCAGAAGTGTTGGTCCGGCAAAAGTTTGGATTCCGCGTCATCGCGTCCCGGGGCCGGGCGCCAAACGCGGGCCCCCGCGCCGACTCCCACCGCGCGGGGCATAGAGCGCGGCGCCTGCGCTTCCGCAACGCATAGGCGCCGCGCTCGCAAGCTTCAAACGCCGCTCACTGGACGTGGAACTCCATGTGCACACGGCCGTGGACGCGGTGGGCGTGCGGCCAGCGGCCCAAGCCGCTCGCCGGGGCGCGGGCTTGGCCCCGTCCGGCGCGTTGCGGTTCACCCGCGCCAGCGCGCGGCCCGTTCGCCTTCGGTCCGTGTCGGGCAAGGCAGGCATTATAAGCCATCGGCGCCTGAAATTGGGCGCAAGCCGGATCGTCCTGAGCGAAGGCCGGCCCGGCGGCCGCCACAGCGGCGAGGCATAGTCCGATCGCGGCGGCTCGCGCGGTCATCCCGTCAGCTCCGCAGCACGGCGCCGGTCCGCTTCGACACTTCGGCGACGATTTTCGCCATCGCGGCGTCAATCTCGGCGTCGGTGAGGGTCCGGTCGCGCGGTTGCAGGATCACCTGGATGGCTATCGATTTCGAGCCCCCCGGCAGACCTTCCCCCTGATAAACGTCAAACACGCCAACCTTGGCGACGAGCGAGCGTTCGGCGCTCTCCGCCGCCCTGACGACGTCCCCGGCGCGGACGCTGGCGTCGACCACGAATGCAAGGTCGCGCTCGACCGCCATGAAATCCGAGCGATCGAGCTTCGGCCTGGTCCTGGTCGGCTTTGCCTTGGGCGCCGGGACGGCGTCGAGGACGATCTCGAAGGCGACCATCGGCCCTTCGGCGTCAAGCGCCTGCAGGGCGCTCGGATGCAACTGTCCGAACCAGCCGACGACGGTTTTCGGCCCGAATTGCAGCGTCGCCGAGCGGCCCGGATGCAAGAACGCCGGGCCGCCGGGAACGATCTGGACCACGTTCGGGCCGGCGCCGAGCGCGGAGAGTAGCGCCATGGCATCGCGCTTGGCGTCGAAGACATCCACGAGGCCGCCGCCGCTCCAATTCCGGCCCTCGCCCTCGGCCTTGGCCCTGCCGCGCCGCACCGACGCCGCGGCGATGCGCTGGTCGTCTTCGCCCGGTCCGAGAAAGACCTGCCCGACTTCGAACAGCGCAACGTCGCTCAAGGCCCGGCGCGCGTTGCGTTCGGCGGCGGCGACGAGGTTCGGAATGAGGCTCGGGCGCATGTCGGACAGGTCGGCTGCGATCGGATTGGCGAGCGCCAGCGACGGCGCCCCGCCGCCAAACAACCCCGCCGCCGCCCTCGAGACGAACGACCAGGTGACCGCCTCGCGCAGCGCGAGCGCCGCCAAGGTGCGCCTGGCGAGCCGCGTGCGTTTCTGCAACCGCGTCAGCACCGGCTTCGCCACACCCTCGTCGAGCTTGGGCAGGGGCGCGGCCGGCGCCCGGTCGACGCCGGCGATGCGCAGGATCTGCTCGACGACGTCAGCCTTGACCTGCACGTCCGGCCGCCACGACGGGACAACGACCGTTTCCTCCCCGACGCCGAAGCCCAGGCGGGCGAGGATCGCCTCGCCCTCAGGGCGCGCGATGTCGACCCCAAGCAGTCGCCTGACTTCGCCATAGGGGAAAGGAATCGAACGCCGGGGCGGCGACGGATCGCCCGCCACGACCATGCGCGAAGGCGCGCCGCCGCAGATCGACACAACGAAATCGGTCGCGAGATCGCAGCCGGGGACGCAGAATTCGGGATCGACGCCGCGCTCGAATCGATAGCGCGCGTCGGTCATGATCCCGAGCTTGCGGCCGGTCTGGGCGATATTCGTCGGGTCCCATAGCGCGCTCTCGATCAGGACGTCGCGCGTCGTCTCGTCGCAGCCGGAATGCTCGCCGCCCATGATTCCGGCGATCAATTCGACGCCGTTGGCGTCGGCGATGACGACCATGGTCTCGTCGAGCGCATACGACTTGCCGTCGAGCGCGAGCACGCTCTCGCCGGGGTGGGCGCGGCGGACGGCGAGATCGCCCGCGACTTTGGCGAAGTCGAAGACATGCAGCGGACGGCCGCGGTCGAAGGTGATGTAGTTGGTGATGTCCACAAGCGCGCTGATCGGCCGCAGGCCGATGGCGCGGAGCCGCTTCTGCATCCATTCCGGCGAGGCGCCGTTGGTCACGCCGCGCACGAGACGCAAGGCGAACGCCGGACTGAGATGCTGGTCAGCGGAGGCGAAATCGAGATGGACGCGGGTCGGGCAGTCGAACGCCCCGGCGACGGGCTTCGGCGCCGGCGTCTTCAGGCTACCCAGCCCCGCCGCGGCGAGATCGCGTGCGATTCCGGCGACGCCGGTGGCGTCGGGACGGTTCGGCGTCACCGCGACGTCGATGACCGGATCGTCGAGCCCGGCGAAGCGCGCATAGGCGACGCCGACCGGCGCGTCGCCGGCTAGCTCGATGATCCCCTCGTGATCGTCGCTGAGTTCGAGTTCCGCCGCCGAGCACAGCATGCCGTTCGAACTCGACTCCGCGGATGACGCCCTTGGCGAGGGTCATCTTCTTGCCCGGAATATACGTGCCGACCGGAGAGAAGACGCCCTTTATGCCCGTGCGGGCGTTCGGCGCGCCGCAGACGACCTGCACCGGCCCCTGGCCGGCGTCGACGATGCATACCTTGAGCCGGTCGGCGTTGGGATGCGGCTTGGCCTCGATGACGGCAGCAACCACGAAGCCGTCGTATTTACGGCTCGGATCGTCCTCGCTCTCCACTTCCAGGCCGACGCGGGTCAGCGTGTCGACGATCTCGGCCAGCGAAGCCGACGTGTCGAGGTGGTCGAGGAGCCAGGAGAGGGTGAATTTCATCGTTTGTATGGACCGTGAGGCGTCGCTCTATGTGAAATCGAAGGTTCGCTTGAGAATATCAAAGAGTTCCTTCGCGGCTTCTCGACCTAGTTGGATGGTTTGGCTTTGTTTTCCTGGGTTGGCTCTATCGGCTGATCCGTTGGTATCGATTTGCACAATCGGGTGGCCGCCAGTCGGCTCAAAGACTTTGATGAAACCGACAACCTGAGAGGGTTGGAGCTTCCCTTTTCCGTCTCGCGTCTCGAAATTCCTTATCCAGGCCATCGGCTAAAATCCTTTGCGACTCACCCGCTCAATCCCCCGACGAGCGTCGGGATATCGAGCGGCTTGAAGCCGTAGTGATTGATCCAGCGCAGATCCGCATCGAAGAAGTCGCGCAGGTCGGGGAGGCCATATTTGAGCATCGCCACGCGGTCGACCCCCATGCCCCAGGCGAAGCCCTGATAGATTTCCGGGTCAATGCCGCAGTTCAACAGCACGTTGGGGTGGACCATGCCGCAGCCGAGGACTTCGAGCCAGTCGTCGCCCTCGCCGAACCGGATCTCGCCGCCCGAACGGCGGCACTGGATGTCGACCTCGAGCGAGGGCGAGGTGAACGGGAAGAAGCTCGGACGGAAGCGCATGCCGACGTGCGGGACTTCGAAGAACGCCTTGCAGAATTCCTCCAACACCCACTTCAGGTTGGCGAGCGTCGCGCGGTCGTCGACCACCAGCCCCTCGACCTGGTGGAACACCGGCGTGTGCGTCTGATCGGCGTCGCGCCGATAGGTGCGGCCGGGGCAGATGATGCGGATCGGCGGCTTTTGCTTGAGCATCGTGCGCACCTGGACCGGACTCGTATGCGTGCGCAGGAGCTTGCGCTCGCCGTCCGCGCCGGGGGCGAGAAAGAACGTGTCGTGCATCTCGCGGGCAGGGTGGCCGGGCGGGAAGTTGAGCTTGGTGAAATTGTAGTCGTCGGTCTCGATGTCCGGCCCTTCGGCGACCGCAAAGCCCATGTCGGCGAAAATGGTGACGATCTCATCCATGACCTGGCTGATCGGATGGATGCGCCCGGTCTCGACGCCAGGCAGGCGGACGGGCAGGGTCACGTCAACCGCCTCGCGCTTGAGCTGCGCTTCGAGGGCCGCGTCTTTCAGCACCGCGCGCCGGGCCGCGAGCGCCTGGGCGACCTTGTCCTTCAGCGCGTTGATGGCCGCGCCATGCGCCTTCCGCTCGTCGGGCTCGAGCTTGCCGAGCGTGGCGAGCAGCGCCGAGATCGATCCCTTCTTGCCAAACGCGGCGACGCGCACGGCTTCGAGCGCGCTTTCGTCGCTCGCCGCCTCGATCGCGGCCAGCGTCTCCCGTTCGAGGGCGGGAAGGTCGGACATGACGGGCCTATTCCTTCGCAGGCGCCGCCCGGACTCTTCCCCCGGACATGCGGGAGAAGATGGGCGCCATAGGGCGTTCGCAAAGAACGCCCGTCTGACGATGGGCTATCGCGCCGGATGAGGGTATTCCAAACGGAGGGTGAGCGCGCTTGCCCTCACCCGGCGATCTCCCGCGAGCGGGAGAGAGAGACTAGGCCGCCTTGGGCAGCGAGCCCTTCGCCTGCTCGACGATCGCGGCAAACGCCGCGGGCTCCGAAATTGCGAGGTCGGACAGCACCTTGCGGTCGACCTCGATCCCCGCCGCGGCGAGGGCGGAGATAAAGCGGCTATAGGTCAGCCCATGCTCGCGGACCGCCGCGTTGATGCGCTGGATCCACAAGGCGCGAAACTCGCGCTTGCGGTTCTTGCGGTCGCGGTAGGCGTATTGCATCGACTTGTCGACCGCGGCCTTGGCGGCGCGGATGGTGTTCTTGCGCCGGCCGAAGAAACCCTTGGCGGCCTTGAGCACCTTCTTGTGCTTGGCGTGGGACGTTACGCCCCTTTTGACGCGCGACATGGTTCAATTCTCCGGGAAAGGGTTCAGCCGTTCGGCAGGTAAAATTTCTTGACCTTCTCGCCGTCGGTCTTGAACAGGACCGACGTGCCGCGCAGATCGCGGATCTGCTTGGGCGTGCGCTTGATCATGCCGTGCTGCTTGCCGCGCTGGGCGTAGACGACCTTGCCGGTCCCGGTGAGCTTGAAGCGCTTTTTCGCGCCCGATTTGGTCTTCAACTTGGGCATTTGGCTCTCCTCAAGGCTTGGCGCCTTCTTGGCATTGGGCGGGACGATCAAGCCCCGTTCGCGCGAGCGAAAAAACCGCCACGGCAGCCCTTACAGCCGGGCGGTTCTCAAGGGGCGCGATCATACGCGAAAGAGGGCGGGCGCGCAAGGGCGCCGCGCAGGACTTGACGGCGGGCGCCGCCGCTCAATTCACGACCTGCCGCCGGATGTGCGCTTTTGCGAGCGACAAAGCAATTTCAAGGCCTTAGGCGCCGTTTTCTGCAACGCGACAAAAACACGGGCAGATGAGGACGGCCCGCGCGTAGCGTGGACCTCGTAAGATATATATCATTGTCTTTTAAATAGGTTAAGACCGTTTACTGATATGTCTCACGAGGCGGTATGTGGTGTCCTCTCTCCTCGCCTTAGTCGATCGCGGAGAGGACGTGGATTGCCCGGCTGGCGATCAACTCCTTCGTCTGCTTTCCGTAGGCCGCCATATGCGGGGCGGCGATATGGGCCGCGAGCGCCTCGGGACTCGACCAAATTTCGAGCACGACGAAAGTATCCGGGCCAAACTTCGCCTGAAACGGGCCAATGCCGGAAGCGTCCACGTGGGCGGCGTATTCGACGCATCCCTGTTCCGCCCTGACCGCCGGGACATTGGCGCGAAACGCCGCGAGGATCTCGTCGCGGCGGCCGGACTTGGCGGTTATGACGGCGACCACGCGAATCATTGTCTTTCCCGAAGTTGTGGCCTGGCGTCGGAGCGGCCCGCCAAACTTAGCCCCGGCCGCCGCGCTTTCGCCAGCGAAAAAGCTGGCGGCGCGAAGCCGCGGCGTACGCCGTCAAATCGCATCGGGCGAATTCTGCGCCTCTTCGCAGGCCAGCGGCTCGCCGCCGAGGGGCGGCGCAGCGTGGGTGAGCGCGAGCGGCGGAGCGGGCAGGGCTACGGGCGGGAGCGGAGTTTCCGACGCCGGGCGGGACGGGGCGAGCCCGTGATAGCGGTCGAGCGCGGCGACGATCCGGAGCAGCGGCGCGACCGCCTTCATATCGCCCTTGTCGAGCCGGCCGTCGGCCACCCTCAGCGCCTTGTTGAGCCGCGCGATCTGCAGCCGGGCGTAGCGCTCGGGCGCGTCGAGCCTCCGCTCGGCGATCGCGCGGTCGAGTTCGCGCCGCACGGTAGCCACGCTCATCTCGAGCGTCGCGCCGATCGTCTCCAGGTCATAGCCCGACGCGACCATTTCGAAGACGCCCTCGCGCCGCGCCAGCCGCTCCTTGCGCCGCGTCCTGCTTTCGGCGCGCAAGCTGGCGCGCGCGGATGGGGTAGAAGAGTCATCGGTCATGGGCGCTTCCTTCGGCGTAAAATTCACGGATGTCCGAAGAGACTATCTCATATTCTGTAAATGGGAAATCATTTGTCCGATAATTTTACAAGTCTTGGACATATCAAGATAATTAGAGCCTGAGGCGAGGCAATATCCTCGTGAGCGGCCGGGCCGACGGGTTGCGTCGCCGGCGCCTGCGCGCTATCGCAGCGCAGCATTTACGCCGAGGCCCAGTGGACCCGCTCATCGAAGGCTATCGCCGCTTTCGGGCCGACGTGTGGCCGACCGAGCGGGCGCGCTACGAGGCCCTGGCTCATTGGGGCCAGAACCCGGAGGCGATGGTCATCGCCTGCTCGGATTCACGCGTCGACCCGCAGACGGTGTTCAGCGCCGTGCCCGGCGAATTGTTTGTGGTGCGCAACGTTGCGGCGCTGGTGCCGCGTTACAGCCCCGACCCAGGCCATCACGGCACCAGCGCGGCGCTCGAATTCGGCGTCAAGGTGCTGAAAGTGGCCCGCCTGGTCGTGCTCGGGCACGGACAGTGCGGCGGCGTCAAGGCGATGGCCTATGGCGCGCCGCCGCAGGCGCGCGATTTCATTGCTTCCTGGGTCGAGATCGGCCAGCCGGCGGTTCTGGCCGCGGGCGACAAGCCGGAGGGGCGGCTCGAGCGGATCGAGGCCGAGGTGGTGCGCCTTTCGCTCGCCAACCTCATGACCTTCCCGTGGATCGCCGAAGCCGTCGCCGCCAACCATCTCGCCCTGCAGGGCTATTGGTTCGACGTCCACACCGGCGTGCTGGCGCATGTTGGCGCGGACGGCCTCGAGCCGGTGGAGTGAAGTCCCCTGACCTAGCTAACGCTGCTCCGTGAGGAGATCGTCCAAAGCGGCGCGTAGCAACGGCAAATCATCCTGCGCGGTCTGCCACACACGAGCGCGGTCGATCAACGCGTAACCGTGGATCAGGATGTTGCGGAAAGCTACGATCTGGCGAAGATCAGGAATCTTTGCCGCGAGCGCTGCGTCAAGTCGGGCAAGTTGACCGAGCGCCTCGCCGAGAATCTCGAATTGGCGCTCCACAGCTGAGCGTAGGACAAGATCGCTGTCGAAATCAGCGAAGCTTTTGCCCGCGATCATGTCAGCGATGGCTCTTGCCGCTTCGCGGGCGTCCCAGATGAGACTTTTGGGGTCACGCCTCAAAGATCGGCTCGCGCGAACGCTCGACGCTCTCCTTGAAGTAGGGATTGCGTATCGCGCTCCGCTCAACAAGGTCGACGCTACGGCCGAATAGCGCCTCAAGCGACTCTTTGAGCCCAAAATATGTCTTGAACGCGTCGCGCCCTTCGGGCTCAAATTCGACCAAAAAATCGAGATCGCTCCGCTCCGGATCGAAATCGTCGCCCGCAGCCGAGCCGAAAAGATCGAGCCGGCGCACGTGGAACCGGCGGCACAATTCCCGCAATTCCTCTCGATGCGATGAAATCTCGGCAATCATTGGATTCTCTCTAATCCGGCCTCGTATAGCACGGGATGAAGGGGTCGCCCTGTATGCCCCCCGACTTCTCGGCAAAATTGAGTCATTCCCCCTTGCTGAACAGGAACGGCGCGACCTCGGAGACGCCGGGGGCCTTGTCGACCGCGAACGGCGCCGGGCGGCAGACGGCGAGGGCGGACAGCCCGACGCGGGCGGTAAGCAGGCCGTTGAGCACGCCCTCGCCCATCCGGGCCGAGATGCGCGAGGCGATGCCGTGGCCGACCAATTGCTGCAGCAGGCTGTCGCCGACCGCCATGCCGCCGGTGATGGCGATATGGGCGCCGATCGAGCGCGCGAGCTTGATGAGGCCGAGGAGGCCGGGCCGGCCGCCGTAGATTTCGGCGATCCGCCTGACCAGGCGGACGATCTGGGCGACGACGAACACGACGTCGAGCACCGCGCGCGGGCTGATCGCGGTCACCAGCGACACGCGCTTGGCGGCGGCGGCGATTTCGCCTTCCGCCCTTTCGTCGAGCGGCCGCAACAAAGCCCGCTCGGCGACGTCGATGAGGTCGCGTCCGTCGATGATCGCCCGCATCGCATCCTCGACCTCGGCCCGCGCGTGCGCGGTCTCCGGCCGGTCGCGATAGAGGGCGACGAGCTGGCCGACCAGCCGGCGCGCGGCGGCGCGATCGTCGGCGGCGCGCGCCCTGGCGAGGGCCACATGCATCTCGGCGATCCGCGTCTGGCGCGCGACCGCGATGATCTCGCGCGCCACGAGGCCAATGAGGCCGACCAGGAACACCAGTCCGAAGACGAGCCCGATGATTCCGAGCGACTCGGCCCTGGCGAACAGGCCTTCGATGAGGTTCGTCGCCCATAGTCCGAGCGCGAGCGAGACGAGGCCGCCGAGCCCGGTCCAGGCGAGGCGCGCGAGCGTGAAGCGCGAGCGGGCGATCAGGCCCGATTTCTGCGCCGCCTCGATCTCAAGCTCCGCTTCGTCGATCGGCTGAGGCAGCGCGGGGGCGGGAATCGGCTCGTGCTGCGAGCGAATGACCGCTGCGGGCGCATAAGGGGCGGGCTGATCGTCGACCGCGATGCGGCGGTCGTCGAGACGAAAGGCGCGCGGCCGCGGCGGGCGGCTCATCGCGGGCGCTCTGCCTGTAGGGTTGGCGCAGCCACCTCGCAAGCCCTCATCCTGAGGAGCGAGGCGAGCTTCCCTCGAATCATAGTCCCGGGTCTCGAAGGATGGTCCAGCCAGCGCCGCCGGTCGTGCGCTGTGGAACGTCCTTCGAGACGCGGCACCTGCGGCGCCGCTCCTCAGGACGAGGGGTAGCGCGCGGCTCATGCGAGGCGATCCCCGATCAGGAATTGCAGCGCCCGGTCGAGCCGGATCTGCGGCGCCGGCTCGCCGCGCTGGGTGAGCGGCGGGCGGAAGCGCACGAACCGCCAGTCGTTGTCCGCCTCGGGCAGGGCGATCCCGTCGCCGTTGAAGATCGCCTCCGGGTCGGCCGGCAATTCGCCCGGAAATACCGCCGCCTCCGCGACGCCGTCGAAGACCTCGCCGCCGATCGTCTCGCCCTTTTCCGGCACGCCGATGATGGCGTCGAGAGTCTCGCCGCCGGTCCTGATCTCAGCCTCGCGGGTGGCGCGGATCGCGGCGAGCGCGATGACGTCGATCTCCGCCCCGACCCCTTCGGCGCGCGCAATCGCCTTCGCCGTGAGGGCGCGCAGGATCGCCTCCAGCCGGTCGTGGCTCGTATGATGCAGATGGTCGGCCTTGGTCGCCGCGAACAGGATGCGGTCGATGCGGGGGCGGAAGATCGAGGAGAGCCGCGAGGCGCGGCCGGCGCGGAAGGCGCGCATGACGTCGGTCAGCGCGTTCTCGAGATCGCTGAGCGCGGCCGGGCCGGAATTGAGCGCCGAAAGGGCGTCGACCAGCACGATCTGCCGGTCGAGCCGGGCGAAATGATCGCGAAAGAACGGCCTCACCACATGCGCCTTATAGGCCTCGTAGCGGCGCGCCATCATCGCCGCGAGGGAACCGGGCGCGATCGCCGCCTCGTCGGCGATGGCGATCGGGGCGAAGGTCAAAGCCGGCGAGCCCTCGAGATCGCCCGGCATCAGGAACCGGCCGGGCGGCAGGGTCGAGAGGGCATAGACGTCGTCGCGCGCTTGTCTGAGATAGGCGGTGAAGAGTTCGGCGATCCGCCGCGCCGCGTCCTCGCTGGCCTGGGCTTGCGGGTCGAGGCCGACGAGCGCGGCGCGCCATTTTTCCGACAGCGGCGCGCGGGCCTTCGTCTCGCTTGCTGCAAGCGTCTCGCGCGACCATTCGGCGTAGCTTTTGTCGAGCAACGGCAGGTCGAGCAGCCATTCGCCGGGATAGTCGACGAGATCGAGCTTGAGGCTCGAGCTCCCGGCGCCCCAGCCGGCGGCGCTCTCGAACTCGATGGTGAGCCGGAGTTGGGCGATGCGGCGGGTCGATTGCGGCCAGCGGCGGTCGGGACCGGAGAGGCTCGCGAGATGCTCCTCGTAGGCGAATCGCGGCACTGCGTCGTCCGGCTGCGGCTCGAGCCGCGCCCGCATGATGCGCCCTTCGGCCGAGGCAGCCAAAACCGGCAGGCGCGCGCCGGCGATCAGGTTGTTGACGAGCGCGGTCAGGAACACCGTCTTGCCGGAGCGCGACAGGCCGGTGACGCCGAGGCGCAGCGCCCCGCCGGAGAAATAATCGCCGATCGAGCGGGCGACGAGCCCCGCCTCGAAGACGAAATCGCTGAAACCTGGCAAGGAAAAATCCGAACGCGCAAACCGGGGAGCCTATTTAGGCGGCGCCCGCCGGTTTGGACAGGGGCCTAGTCCGCGTCGGCCTCGAGCTCGGCCGGCGTCAGGTAGAGCGCCAGCAGGCCGGAATTGCGCTCGATGTCCTCCCAGCGGAGGACGGAAAAGTCCAGCGCAGCGACGGCGCCGGTCGGATATTTGGCCGCGAGGCGGCGCATCTCCGGCTCGGCGCCCGAGCCGGCCAGCGCCGTCGCCAGCTCGCCAAGCCCCGGATTGTGGCCGACGAGGCCGACGCGCGCGTGGTCGTTCGAGAGGGCGCGGGTGAGGGCGAGCAAGCTCATCGAACTGGCGTCATAGAGCCCGGGTTCTTCTCTGAGCTCGACCTTGCGTTTCCATTCGGCGGCGAAAATCTCCGCCGTCTCCCTGGCGCGCGCGGCGCCTGAGTGAACGAGGACTCCGGGAAGCATCTTGCGCGCCGCCAGCGCAACGGCCATCCGGCGGGCGTCGGCGCGGCCGCGATCGGTCAGCCTGCGCTGATAATCGTCGCGCCCGACATGGGGCTCCGCCTTGGCGTGACGGATGAGGAGCAACCGGCGCATGCGCAAAGATTGCTCGACGCCTTCGGGATTGGCAAGCGGGGCTGAGCTGCCGTCATTGCGAGCAATGACGCTTCAACGTCCAACATGCTCTATCTTTCGCGCCGGCTCAGGAACGCGAGCTTCTCGAACAGGTGCACGTCCTGCTCGTTCTTGAGCAGCGCGCCGTGCAGGGGCGGGATCAGTTTCTTGGCGTCGCGCTCGCGCAACGCCTCGGGTGAAATGTCCTCGTTGAGCAGGAGCTTCAGCCAGTCGAGCAGCTCGGAGGTGGTCGGCTTCTTTTTCAGCCCCGGCATCTCGCGCAGGGCGAAGAAGGACCGCATCGCCTCCTCGACCAGCCGCGGCTTGATCGACGGGTAATGCGATTCGACGATGAGGCGCATCGTCTCGGCGTCGGGAAAGCGGATGTAATGAAAGAAGCAGCGGCGCAGGAACGCGTCGGGCAGCTCCTTCTCGTTGTTGGAGGTGATGATGACGACCGGCCTGAGGCGGGCCTTCACCGTCTCCCCGGTCTCGTAGACGTGAAACTCCATCTGGTCGAGTTCGAGCAGGAGATCGTTGGGGAATTCGATATCCGCCTTGTCGATCTCGTCGATCAGCAGCACCGGGCGAACGGGGGAAGCGAAGGCCTCCCACAGCTTGCCGCGCCGGATATAGTTGGCGATCTCGGAGACCCGGGGATCGCCGAGCTGCGAATCGCGCAGGCGCGAGACGGCGTCATATTCGTACAGGCCCTGCTGGGCTCGCGTGGTCGACTTGACATGCCAGGCGATGAACGGAGCGCCGATCGCGCCGGCGATCTCCTGCGCCAGCAGCGTCTTGCCGGTGCCGGGCTCGCCTTTGACGAGGAGCGGGCGCTCGAGCGCAATCGCGGCGTTGACCGCGGTCTTGAGTTCGTCGCCGGCCACATAGGTGGCCGTTCCTTCGAAACGCATCGACTTCAAGCTCCCGGGGAGATCGCCCAGAATGGGCGGGGCGCGTCAATTCATCAAGCCCTTGACGGTCTCGATGAGCTGCTTGAGCGAGAACGGCTTGGGCAGGAACACGAATTCCTGGCCCTCCGGCAGGTTACGCGCGAACGCGTCGTCGGCGTAGCCGGAGACGAAGATGACCTTGGCGGTCAATCCGCGCCGGCGCAGTTCCGTTAGCATCGTCGGCCCGTCCATTTCCGGCATGATGACGTCCGAAACGATGAGGTCGATCGGTTCGACCGCCTGCTCCGCCACCCTGAGCGCGTCGAGGCCGGTTTCCGCCTCCAGAACCGTGTAGCCGCGAGACGCGAGCGCACGCGAGGCGAAAGCGCGCACCGCCTCCTCGTCCTCGACGAGCAGGATCGCGCCCCGTCCGGTGAGGTCAGCGGCCGGCTTGGCGCGCCTCCTTCTTGACCGGTTCGTCGGCCTCGTCGCCCTGGCGGCGGGGGAGAAGAATGCGAAATGTCGCGCCCTGGCCGGGCTCGCTGTCGGCGAACACGTAGCCGCCGGTCTGCTTGATGATGCCGTAGACCATCGACAGGCCGAGGCCGGTGCCCTTGCCGACGTCCTTGGTGGTGAAGAACGGCTCGAAGATCTTGGCCCGGACCTCGGGCGGAATCCCGTGGCCGTCATCCTGGACCTCGACCAGCACGTAGTCCGCCGGAACGATCGCCATCTCCTTCAATTCACCGCATTCGGAGGCGGGGAAGTTGCGCGTGCGCAGGGTGATCTTGCCGCCGTCGCTGATGGCGTCGCGGGCGTTGACGACGAGATTGACGATCACCTGCTCGAACTGGTTGATGTCGGCCTTCACCTGCCACAGGTCGCGGCCATAGACGACATCGAGCTGGATCGTCTCGCCGACCAGCCGGCGGAGCAGCATCTGCAGTTCCGACAGCACGTCGTTGAGCTGCAGCGTCTGCGGCAGCAGGGTCTGGCGGCGCGAGAAGGCAAGCAATTGCCGCACCAGCCCCGCCGCCCGATTGGCGTTCTGCTTGATCTGCATGATGTCCTGGAAGGACGGATCGGTCGGGCGGTGATTGGCGAGCAGAAGGTCGGAATAGCCGATGATCGCGGTCAGCACATTGTTGAAATCGTGCGCGACGCCGCCGGCGAGCTGGCCGATCGCCTGCATCTTCTGGCTCTGGACGAGGTTCTCCTGCAGCGTGCTCTGCTCGGTGGTGTCGAGGGCGAAGATGGTCGCGCTCGCGCCCTCGTCGGTCTTCGGGTCGGCCGCCGAGACGAACAGGCGCGCGGAACGCGCCGCGCCCGCCGCCGCCTCAAGCGACACGTCGAGCGGCGCGATCTCGCCCTTGCCCTGGGCGGCGGCCTCGATCGCGGCGTTGAGGGCGGCGCGATCGCGCTCGGCGACCAGATCCAGGATCGACAGCCGTCCCTTGGCGGCGTCGGCCTTGAGAGCGGCCTGGGCGAGCCGCGCGAAGGCGGCGTTGGGACGAGTGACCGCGCCCGCGGCGTCAACCGCCGCGATCGCCACCGGGGTCGAATTGAAGATGCGAGCAAACCGTACTTCCGCGGCGCGCAGGTCCTCACCCTTGATCTCGCCGGGCGCACGGTTGATTACCAGCGAGCGCGACGGGCCGGGGGTTCCGTCGCCGGAAAAGGCGACCTTGTGGAGGATGCGAACCGGCAGCACCCGGCCCCGGCGCGGCTTGAGGTCGACGTCGAATTGCTGCGTCGTCACTTCGCCCGGGCCACCCGGCATCATGGCCAGCATCGCCCCGCCATCCCCGGCGACGATGTCGTCGATCTTGAGCCGGCCGACGCTGAACTGGGCGAGATCGTAGTCGAGCCATCCGGCGAGGGTGGCGTTCATATGGGCGATCGCGCCGTCGGGCTCGGCGGAGAAGAACCCGGCCGGCGCGTGGTCGAGATAGTCGATCGCGTGCTGGAGGTCCTGGAAGAAGGTCTCGTGCCGGTCGTGGTCGCGCGTCTCGTCCGACACCGTCCACGCCATCATCCCGTCCTTGGCCGCGCCTTCGAGCGGTCTGACGCGAATGCGGTACCAGGCGACCTCTCCCTCACCGCTCGGCGGCGGCGAGAGACGCAGCTCCTCGCTTGCCCGCGCCCCGGACTTGGCGGCCTGGGACAGGCGATAGACCGATTCCGAGACGTCGGGGGAACCGGAGAACAGGCGCTCGACCGGACGCAGATCGCCGGCCGCGTGCGCGCCCGAGAGCGCGCGGTAGGCTTCGTTGGCGTAGACAATTCGCGCTTCCCGGTCGGTGACCAGAATTCCGTCCGGATTGGAGTCGGCGATTGCCTTGGTGGTGTCGAGGCGCGCCGCCCGGGTCGGAAATTGCAGCAGGCCGAAAGCGAACAGGATCAAGCCAAAAGCGCCGCACACGGCGAGGATGACGATCATCCAGGTCAAGAGCGTTGCGCCGATGGCGCTCGGCGCAAGCCATAGGGCCAGAAGAGCGCCGGCGAGGCATACGATGAGGATCGCCAGCGCGAGCGGATTGACGGCCCGCTCAATTCTGTCCACCGGAGGAGGCGGCGCCGTTTTCATTTGAGGTTCAAACCCGAAAGGACATTGCCGAACGCGAACGCGCCGAGTCGATCGCGGTCGCGCGTGTGCTACCATGGGCGGCGTGCGATGTCTTGACGGCGAACCGCCGAACCAGGGCGAAAGTGGGGTGAATGCCCCGGTTTTCAACGGGATCGCATTTTGTTATGAATGTCACACAAGCGCCGGATGGATTCGGCGCGAGCGGCGCGCCAGCGACGTCTTTGGCTCGGGGAGGACCTTGCTTCTCGGGAATGCGGCGCAGCCGCCGCTCGAAAGCCGAAGCTGAAGAGCAGGCTGTCGCGCGCTCGGCGGCCAGAGTCTTGGATTAGGCATGCAGTGGTTGGATCAGCTTCCGTTCGCGGAAAATCGGGTCGTCCAGATAGGATTCCTGGCGGCGTGCGGCATCGCCGCGCTGGTCGTCCTTGCGATCCTCTACCGGCTGGTGTTCGCCCATCGGCTGCGCGTTCCCGGCGGACGGACGCGCCAGCCGCGGCTTGGTCTGGTCGATGCGTTCAGCCTCGATGGCCAACGGCAGCTGGTGCTCGTCCGGCGCGACAATGTCGAGCACTTGGTCATGATCGGCGGGCCGAACGACGTTCTGGTCGAATCGCAGATCAATCGCGTGCTGACGCCAGCGCGGGAGAACAACCAGGCCTCGCCTCCGCTTGCGCCGGGCGCGTCCGGACGACGGACCGAGACGCCGCCGGCCGCTGCGCCAGTCGTTGCCGAAGCGCCGCCGGCGAAGGTCGCCGCGCCGGCCGCCGCGGCGCTTAAGGCGCCCGCCCCGCCGCCCGCGGCGCTCAAGGCGCCAGCGCCAGCCCCGGCCCCGGCCGCCCCTAAGGCGCCAGTCCCAGTCCCAGTCTCAGTCCCAGTCCCGGCCCCGGCGCCCGCAATCGCCCCGGCGGTCGCCGCCAAACCCATCGAACCGGAGCCGGCGGCGCGCCCCGTTCCCGTTCCGCCCCCGACCGCGCAATCCCCGGAACCGGTCCTCCCCGAGCCGGCGAGTTCGCCGCCGCCGCGTCCGGCAGGGCGTCCGGCAATGCCTCCGCCGATCGTTCCCGCGAGCGGCGCCGTCAATCGGGCGACCGTGACCCGCCTGACGGAGAAAGTTCCCCTGAGACCGTCGCAGATCCCAGGCCATCCGCCGCCGCCGCCCCCGCCCGCGCCGCCCCGGCCGGAGAAACTGGAACCGGCGGCCGCAGCGGTTGAGCCGCGCGCAAGGCCGCCGGCCGCGACCGCCCCGGCTTGGCCGGGGGCGAAGTCGCCACCGTCCGGGGAGGCGTTGAAATCCGGCGAAATCCGCTCAGTTGGCGACAAGCCAAACGCAGCGCCGAGCGTCAAGGCGCCGGCGAAAGTCGACGATCCTTTCGCCGACCTCGATTTGCTCGAAGCCGAAATGGCGCGCCTGCTTGGCCGCGAAAAGTAGCGCTGACGGCTGAACGCGGCGGCACGCCCGCCTCTAGGCGCGATCTCCGCTCTTCTTTTCCGCTGGGTCTGAAAATACGCCCGACTATCGACGGGCGATGAATGCGATGCGCAAGGCGGGGCGGCGGCGAATCGTTACTCGTCGCGATAAATTCTCTCGCGCCGCTCGTGCCGTTCCTGCGCCTCGACCGAGAGGGTCGCGATCGGCCGCGCGTCGAGGCGCCGGAGCGAAATGGGATCGCCGGTCTCGACGCAATAGCCGTAAGAGCCGTCGTCGATGCGCGTCAGCGCGGATTCGATCTTGGCGATCAGCTTGCGCTGCCGGTCGCGGGCGCGCAGTTCGATCGCCCGGTCGGTTTCCGACGACGCGCGGTCGGCGAAGTCGGGATGATTCTCGCTCTCCTGCTGCAGGGCGGCCAGGGTGTCGCGGCTTTCGGCCAGGATCGATTCGCGCCAGCCGATCAGCTTGCGGCGGAAATATTCCCGCTGTCGCTCGTTCATGAACGGTTCGTCGTCTGACGGCTTATAGCTTTCAACGGCGAGGTCGTTCATTGGCAAATCCTGTTTCCGCATGGAATTTCGCGGCCTTATAGCGATCCGTCGGCTAAGGAACAATGACTATCGTTGCGGATTTCCCTTGGCGCGGCAGACCGGCGCGATCCGGCGCCTGTCCGAGGCCTTTTGCCTCAGCGGCCTTGCTAGAGAGTAAAGATCGCTTCAGGTTCAAGGGCCGGGACGCGACCGGGGCGTCAACTCCCGCAGGAGGGCTGTCATGTACAAGCGCATCGTTCTCGCGGTCGACCTCGCCGAGTCGGCCGCGGCTCCCAAGGGACTTCCGCAGGCGCTCGAGCTCGCGAAGGCGGCCGGCGGCGACTTGAAGCTGGTCAATGTCCAGCCGGTCATTCCGGCCACGTTCATGGAATATGTGCCGGTGGACTTCGACGAGGAACAGGAGAAGCGGGCCAAGGCTGGGCTCGACGCCCTTGTTGCCGGCCTCGATCTGCCGGCGGAGCGCAAGAGCGCCGCGGCGCGGTCGGGCGGGATTTATCACGAACTCCTGGAGGAAGCCTCCGAATGGGGCGCCGACCTCATCGTCGTGGGCTCGCATCGTCCCGTGATGTCGGACTATCTGCTCGGCTCAAACGCGACGACGATCGTGCGCCACGCGCAATGTTCCGTGCTGGTGGTCAGGGAGTGACCGAACCGCCTGCCGAGGGAATCAGGCCGCCAGCGCCCGCATCGCCGCTTCGACGCCGTCGGGCGTGAGCGGGAACATCCGATGCTGGAAGATCTCGGCGATCATCGTCGTCGACAGGGAATGGCTCCACTGGCTCTGCGGCGTCGGATTGATCCACACCGTGCGTGGCCAGGCGAGAACCGCCCGCTCGCCTGCCGAGGGAATCAGGCCGCCAGCGCCCGCATCGCCGCTTCGACGCCGTCGGGCGTGAGCGGGAACATCCGATGCTGGAAGATCTCGGCGATCATCGTCGTCGACAGGGAATGGCTCCACTGGCTCTGCGGCGTCGGATTGATCCACACCGTGCGTGGCCAGGCGAGAACCGCCCGCTCGAGCCAGACCCGTCCGGGCTCCGGATTGAGATGCTCGACCGAGCCGCCCGGGGCCATGATTTCGTGCGGGCTCATCGAGGCGTCGCCGACGAATACGACCCGATAGTCGCGGCGATAGGAGTTGATGAGGTCGCGCGTCGGCGCCCGCTCGTCATGGCGGCGGCGGTTGTTCTTCCACACGCTCTCGTAGAGGCAATTGTGGAAATAGAAGTGGTCGAGCCGCTTGAACTGGCTTTTTGCCGCGGAGAACAATTGCTCGGCCGCCTCGACGTGCCAATCCATCGAGCCGCCGACGTCGAGAAAAAGGAGCACCTTGATGGCGTTGCGCCGCTCGGGTCTGAGCAGGACGTCGATATAGCCCTTGTCGGCGGTCGAGCGGATCGTGCCGTCGAGATCGAGCTCCTCGGCCGCGCCCTCGCGGGCGAAGCGCCTGAGACGGCGGAGCGCGAGCTTGATGTTGCGCGGCCCGAGCTCGGCGTCGCCGTCGAAGTCCTTGAACTCCCGCTTATCCCAGACCTTGACCGCGCTGCCCCGGCGGCCCTTGTCCTGGCCGATGCGCACGCCCTCGGGATGGTCGCCATAGGCGCCGAATGGCGATTGTCCGCCCGTGCCTATCCATTTCGAGCCGCCCTGGTGGCGCCCCTTCTGCTCGGCGAGGCGCTGGCGCAGCGTCTCCATCAACTTGTCAAACCCGAGCTTCTCGATCTCGGCCCGCTCCTCGGGGCTCAGATATTTCTCGGCCATGCGGCGCAGCCATTCCTCGGGCAGCTCCTTGGCCTCGACCGCGGCCGAGACCGTCACGACGCCCTTGAACGTCGCCGCGAACACGATGTCGAACCGGTCGAGATTGCGCTCGTCCTTGACCAGGAGCGCGCGCGACAGCCAATAGAATTCGTCGACCGACATGCGAGCCAGATCGCCTTCGAGCGCGCGCATGAGGTCGAGATATTCGCGCGGCGTCGCCGGCACATGCGCCTGGCGCAGGTTGGCGAAGAACTGGAGGAACATGCTGTGATCCTAGCGTGCGCCGGCGCCGCCGTGCAATGCTCGTGGCCTTAAGCCGTCCGCGCAAGGTAGAGTTCCCGTGTCCGCAGCCGCCGAGCGCCGAGAATTCGCGCTGCCGTTCGCCGCGAGCGCGGACGAAGAGATTTTCGCTGTCGGCGACATTCACGGCCGCAGCGACCTCTTCGCTGCCCTCATCGATGAAGCCGCGCGCGAGCCGAGGCGCCTCGCGAAGCGTGCGATCGTCTTTCTCGGCGACCTCGTCGATCGCGGACCGGACAGTCTCGGCGCGATCGATCTGGCGACCGGCGCCGCGGCGCGCATCGGCGCTGACCAAGCGATCGCGCTCATGGGTAACCATGAAGCGATGATGCGGCTCGCGCTCGATCCGGCGACGCCGCGGGACGTCGCGATCGAGGCGCTCGAAACCTGGATCGCCAACGGCGGCGACCGGACGCTGGCTGAGTTCATCGAGGCCGACGAGCCGCCCGAGGATCTCGACGACCTGCTCGAGGCGGCGCGCGTGTCGCTGCCGGAGCGCGTGCGCATCTGGCTCGAAAGTTTGCGCGTCAGCTGGCGCTCGGGCGACCTCCTGTTCGTCCATGCCGGCGTCAACCCGCGCTTCGACCGCGAAGAGTTTCTCGCCGCCCCGTGGAATGTGCCGCTTGCCAGCCTCGACGAAGAGCGCCACTGGGCCTGGGTGCGCTGGCCGTTCCTCAAGCACCGGCCGGGGCCGCAGGGCTTCGGCGGCGTGTTCGTCGTCCACGGCCACACCCCGAACGACGCCAGGCGCGACGCCTCGCACGAGGATCAGATCGCCGGCTTCCGCCTCAATCTCGACGCCGGCTCAGGGCTGACGGGGATCGCGAAAATGGCAATCATCCGAGGGCGCCGCGCAGAGGTGGTCACCGCGCGCGGACCGAGCAACCGCGAGCTGATGAGGGAGTGACGAGAGCTTCCGGGCCACGCTCATCCCTCGGGAATCCCCGCCTTGCGCATGCCGTCGTAGACGCGCTCGCGCTGCGCGAGATAAGTCGGATTATCGCTTCCGACGCCGGCGCGAAAGCGGGAGACGGTAAAGGTCGGATTGAGCAAGAGTCCCGCGTTAACCGCGGATCGAGCCTCGTCCAAACGACCGCGCAACGCCGATGCGGCGCCCAGGTAGAATTGCGAAAGCGGATAATTTCGGTTGGCTTCGATGGATCGCCGCAGCCAAGCGACCGCTTCCTCATCTTTGCCGAGATAAATCTTGGCGGCCCCGACGACTTGCATCCAGCCGAACGCATGATTGTCGCGCGGGGAGAGGCGCAGCGCCTCATTGACATGGGACTCAGTTTCCTCGGGGCGGCCAATGATGATCTTACCAACGGCGATAATGGCGTGCGCGTCGCTCAGATTTCGATCCAGCGCCAACGCCCGTTCGCAATTGGCGGTGCCCTGGGTCGCGCGGTTGGTGTAGATTTCGATTCGACCCATAAAGGCGTGAGCCAAAGCATGGTCTGGAGCTAAAGAGAGCGCACGGGCCAAAACCGCCTCGGCAGTGGCCAAACGTTCGCTCCTGTCATCGACGAAGAAGGTGATTGCACGGATCAAGTCCACAGCCGCCAGACCGACCAGCGCCTCGACATTATGAGGGTCCAGCGAAAGGGCGCGCTCGAGCAACTCCCTTGCCTGAGGCATCTCCTCGGGCGCAGATCCCCTGTTGGACCGAGCCATGCCTTGAAAGTAAAGGTCCATTGAATCGGGGACTGCTGTTCGCTCGGAGCGTCGCGCCTCAGCTGTAATGAGTTGAGAATTGAGCGCGTTGGCGAGCCGAGCGACGATCTCGTCCTGCAAATCGAAGAGATCGGCCAAAGGCTTGTCGAAACGATCGGCCCAGAGATGCGCGCCGCTCTCGGCGTCGATGAGCTGGACGTTCACCCGCAACCGATTGCCCGCGCGCTGGACGCTGCCCTCCAGCACATAGCGCACGTTCAAATCACGGCCGACTTGTCTGAGATCGACTGCCTTGCCCTTGTAAGTGAATGCCGTGTGCCGGCCGATGACAAAGGAGCCATTGATGCGGGAGAGATCGGTCGTCAGGCTTTCGGTCACGCCGTCTACGAAATATTCCTGCTCGGGATCGCCGCCCATGTTGGCGAAGGGCAGCACGACGATGGAGAGGCGCGGCGGGCCGGACTTGTCCGCCACAGGCGCCGCCGATGGCCGCGCCTCGTCGGCCGGCTTGCGCTCGATCGCATAGACACGCACCGGGCGCGCGATGTTCTTGAGACCCTTCTCGCCGAGATCGACGAACTGATCCTTCAGGCGGTCCCGAACCTGCTCGTAAGCGGCGCCCGAGAGGCATAGCCCTCCCGGTTCGGCAAGGCTCTCCAATCGCGCTGCGATATTGACCCCGTCGCCCATCAGGTCGCCGTCGGCCTCCTCCACGACGTCTCCCAAATGAACGCCGATCCGGAATTCGATGCGCTTGTTCGGCGCGACGCCGGCGTTGCGCTCGACCATGGCGCTTTGGACTTCGACCGCGCATTTCACCGCATCGACGACGCTGCGGAACTCCACAATGAGCCCATCGCCAGTGCGCTTGACGACAAGCCCGTGATGGATGGCGATCGTCGGGTCGATCAGATCGCTGCGAAGAGCCCTGAGTCGCGCGAGGGTGCGGTCTTCGTCGGCGCCGGCGAGCCGGCTAAAGCCGACGACATCGGCGGCGAGGATCGCTGCTAGCTTCCGGCCGGCGGTCATCCCTCGGGCAGCCCGGCCTTGCGCAGACCCTCGACGATGCGCTCGAAGTCGGCCGGGTTCTTGTACGGCAGCACGTTGCGGCGATGCTCCAGCGAATATTCCGGATTGATGTTGAGCGCCTCCTGCCACACCTCGCGCGCCTCCTCGATCCGGCCCATCTGCCCAAAAGTCGCTGCCAAGAGAACGCGGGAGCTATCGGTCTCGGGGCTGCGCAAGATGCGCCGCTTCAATAGGCTCACGGCCTCCTCGTATTGCCCCAGCTGATAGGCCGCCTGGGCGCGGAAATAGAGGACGATGCTGTTGAAATGGGGATCGAGCGCCATCGCGCGGTCGAAGAAGCTGACCGCCTCCGCCGGCCGGCCGGCAAAGTTCAGCTGGACGCCGACCATGCTGTGCCCGGCGGCGAAATTCGGATTGAACGCAATCGCTCGCTCCGCGGCGCTAAGCGCTTCTTCGTTGCGGCGCGCCCAGGAAAGGGCCATGCCAAGCGACCAGAGCGCGTAGGGGTACCGCTCGTCAAGCTTGACCGCCGCGCGCGCCGTCTTCTCGGCCTCTTTCAGCGCTTCGGCCGGCAACTCGCCCCATCCGTTCGAATAGGCGTTGGCGAGCGCCGCAGCGAGGAAGGCGAAGGCCGGCGCAAAACCGGGGTCGAGCGTGGTTGCGCGCCTGAGCAGCCGCTCGGCCTCGCGGTTTGCCTCGGGCGTGAATTGCCACCATAGCTCGCGCCCGCGCAGGAAGCAGTCGTAAGCCTCCTGATTATTGGTGCGTTCGACGGCGATGCTCTCGCGATCGCCGCCGCTGAGGTTGAGCTCGAGCGCAGAGACGATGTGCGCCGTCACGTCGTCCTGAACGGCGAAGATGTCGGTCAGCTCCCGATCGAACCGCTCCGCCCAGAGGTGCCCGCCGGTGGTCGCGTCGATGAGCTGCGCGGTGATCCTGACCCGGCCGCCGGACTTGCGGACGCTGCCCTCGAGGACGTGACGCACGCCGAGGCTCTTGCCGACCTCGCCGACATTGACGTTCTTGCCCTTGAAAGTGAAGGCCGAGTTGCGGGCGATGACGAAGAGCTGCGGCAGCTTCGACAGCGCCGTGATGATGTCTTCGGAAATGCCGTCGGCGAAATATTCCTGCTCGGCATCGCCGCTCATGTTGGCGAAGGGCAGCACGGCGATCGACGAGCGGGCGGGCTCGGCCGGTTGAGCAGGGGCGAGCGCGGGCTCGCTTCTCGCGTCGCGCGAAGGGGCGGCTGAGAGCGCGTAAATCCGAACCGGACGGGCGATATTCTTCAGCGCCTGCTCGCCGCGATCAATGAAGGTCTCCTTCACCCGGTCCCGCACCTGCCGCCAAGCGTCCTCCGACAGGCAGATCCCGCCCGGCTCGGCGATGCTCTCGATCCGCGCGGCGATATTGACGCCGTCGCCCATCAGATCGCCGTCGGCCTCCTCGACCACGTCGCCGAGATGAACGCCGATGCGGAACTCTATGCGCTCGTCCGGCGCGACGCCCGCGTTGCGCTCGACCATGCCGTTCTGCATCCCGATTGCGCATCTCACCGCGTCGACGACGCTGCGGAACTCGACGATCAGGCCGTCACCGGTGCGCTTGACGACCCGGCCGTGGTGGACCGCGATCGTCGGGTCGGTCAGATCGCTGCGCAGCGCTCGCAGTCGCGCGAGAACGCCCTCCTCGTCGGCGCCGGCGAGACGGCTGAAGCCGACGACGTCGGCGGCGAGGATCGCAGCGATTTTCCGGGTTTCGCTCATGGCGTCTCTTGGGGCGGGCCAAAGTAGCACAGGATCGGCCTCGATCGGCGATCCTGGCCGGGTGTGGCGAATGCCGTCGGCGCGATGACGAAAGCGCAAGAGGCCGAAGCCTTCGAACAAAAGGGCGCCGGCGAACGTTCTCGGGGTTGCCTAGGGTAAAATATTTTACAATAGTGAGGCCGTCATGGAAAGCGCAGGCGCCGACGTTGTTCGCATAGGCGGGATGGAGCTGCGGTTCCTGGTGGATGAGACGCAAGGCTCGGGCGACCTCGTGATGTTCGAGATGACGGTGCAACCGAACGCGCGCGTTCCTGTTCCGCATTACCACCGGGAGGTCGACGAGATCGTCTATGGTCTCTCAGGCGCGCTGACGACGACCGTCGACGGCGTCAAGCGAGAGGTTCTGCCCGGCGATTCAATATTCATCCGTCGCGGCGCCGTCCATCACCACGAGAACCTCAGCGGCGAAACGTCGCGCACGCTCTTCGTGCTTAATCCCGGCAGCATCGGCCGCGCCTATTTCGAGGAGATCGCGAAGGCGGTGAGCGGTCCCGGCAAGCCTGATCCGGCGCGGCTCAAAGAGATCATGCTGCGCCACGGCCTCGTTCCCGCCTGAGACAACTCGAGCACACGCCCACGGTTGACGGGGCTGCTGCCTGCCGCCGCCGCCCTATGGAAGCGCCCGGGCTGCAGTCTGCAGAGGCGCTTGCCGAGGCGATCTGTCGGGCGATCACATGCTGGTGGGAAAGCCTTGCTTGAACTCGATTCGAGTGGCATGAAACGGCGCGCTGTCGAGGTTTTCGACATAGTGGAGCGGCTGCGGCAAGAATTTGAGCACAATTGGAAGCTCGACCTGCTTGGGTATCGGCAGCGGAATCTCCTTGCCCGTCGCGCCATCGAAATCGCGCAACCTCACAAGCCGGTCGACGATAAACACGGCAGGGAGCCGGTGGTGATGAGGCTTCTCGATGGTGCCCGCGGCAATGCTGACCGAAATGACGCGGATCGCATCATCCTCGTAGAGGACGGCATGATTCTCGGGCGCGGCAAGCACGCCGTCGAGAGCCGGGTCCCAGGTGGACGGGTCGGTGCCGTCCATGCTGATCGCTGTTGTCATTGAACTCCCCCCTTCACGTCGAGTTGAATTGACATTCGCTGCGTCAAAACACTTTAGCTACCGATCGGTATAGAATAGGCCGAGGGTCAAGTCAAGCCATGCGTTCATCCAGACAGGGATCGGAACCCGCGCCGCTCGGACGGCCGCGCGAATTTGATCTCGACACGGCTCTTGAGGCGGCGATGCTGGTCTTTTGGCGAAAAGGCTATGAAGGCGCGTCGATGTCTGATCTCACGGCGTCGCTTGGCGTCGCCAAGCCGAGCCTCTACGCGGCATTTGGCGCCAAGGAGCAGTTGTTCCGCGCAGTCCTCGATCGCTATGACAAGCGAACCGCCCACTTCTTGTCCGGGTCGATTCGCGCCGCGACGGCGCGCGAAGTCGCGGTCGGCCTGTTGCGCGGGGCGGCAGAGTTTCACGCCAACCCGGCGAACCCGCCAGGGTGTCTTATGGTTCAGGGCGCCCTCGTTGGCTCCGACGCCGCCGGTTCGGCCAGGCGGGAGACCCGCGATCGACGTAACCGTCTGCGCTTGGCGATCGAGGAACGCCTCGAGCGCGCGCTCCGCGAGGGTGACCTGCCCCGAGGCGCTGATCCTGCGGCCCTGGCGCGCTACCTGGTCGCGGTGATGCGGGGCATGGCGGTCGAAGCAGCTAGCGGCGCCGATGCGGCTGAGTTGCATGAGATCGTCGATGTCGCGATGGCCGCCTGGCCCACTTCGAAAAAGCCGCCGGCGGGTTGAAGAGGTTGGGGAATGAGACCGAAGCGCCGCCTGCCGCATGGTTGACTTAGCCCTCAGGCGCTTCCCAATAGCGGACCGGCGGAGACGAGGGCAGGGCGAGCGATGCGGCTTTGGATCAAGGACCCGCTGGCGATCCTCGCCGACGGCGCCGAGCGCGGCCTCGTGGTTGAGGGAACGCGGATCGCCGAGCGGGTCGGGCAGGGCGCGACGCCCGAGCAAATCGAGGCGACGTTCGACGCCTCCCGCCATGTCGTGCTGCCGGGGCTCGTCAACACCCACCATCATTTCTACCAGACGCTGACCCGCGCCCATCCTTCGGCGATCAACAAGCCGCTGTTTGCCTGGCTCACCGCGCTCTATCCGATCTGGGCCCGGCTCAAGCCGCACCAGCTCAGGCTCGCGGCGCGGCTTGCGCTGACCGAGCTCATGCTGTCTGGCTGCACCACCGCCGCCGATCATCACTATCTCTACCCGGAGGGCCTCGAGAACGCGGTCGACATCGAGGTCGAGGAGGCGCTTGGCCTGGGTATGCGGATGACCGTCTCGCGCGGCTCGATGAACCTCTCGGAGAAAGACGGCGGTCTGCCGCCTGACAGCGTGGTGCAGGACGAAGGGACGATCCTGGCCGACAGCGAACGGGTGCTGAAGCTGTTCCACGATCCGAAGCCGGGCGCCCAAATTCGCGTCGCGCTCGCGCCCTGTTCGCCGTTCTCGATCTCCAGGGATCTCATGAGCGAGAGCGCGCGCTTGGCCCAGCGCTACGATTGCCAGCTTCACACCCACCTTTGCGAGACCGAGGACGAAGAGCGCTTCTGCCTCAAGATGTATGGCCTGAGGCCGGTTGACCTGCTCGAGGAAACCGGCTGGATGTCGAGCCGGGTCTGGCTCGCCCACGGCATTCATTTCAACACGCAGGAGATTGCGCGGCTCGGCGCGGCAGGCGTCGGCGTCAGCCATTGCGCGGCCTCGAACATGGTGCTGGCCTCGGGGATCTGCCCGACCTGCGAGCTCGAGGCGGCGGGCTCAGCGGTCGGGCTCGGCGTCGACGGCTCGGCCTCCAACAATTCTTCCAACATGATGGAGGCGTTGCGCCATGCGCTGATGATCGGCCGCCTGCGCTATGGCGCCGACAAGGTCACCCATCGCGACGTCCTGCGCTGGGCGACGGAAGGCTCGGCGCGTTGCCTCGGGCGCTCCGACATCGGCCGGATCGAGGCGGGCTATGAAGCCGACCTCGCCCTGTTCAAGCTCGACGAGCCGCGCTTCTCGGGCGCCCACGATCCGATTGCGGCGCTCATTCTCTGCGGCGCCCACCGGGCCGACCGGGTGATGGTTGCGGGCGAATGGCGGGTCGTCGACGGGACGCCGGTCGGGCTCGACCTCGCCGCGCTAATCGCCGAGCACAAGCGCGCGGCGCGGGATTTCGCCTGATGCGGGGAGCTCGCGAACAATGACCGGCCTCATCATCCTCTTCATCGCCTCGGTCTGGGCGGGGACGCAGAATGCGCTCGCCGGCGGCGGCTCGTTCATCACCCTGCCGTCGCTGATGCTGACCGGCATGGATGCGCGCGCCGCCAACATCACCTCGACGGTCGCGCTGTTTCCGGCGCAGCTCATCACCGGTTTCACCGGCCGCGCGGACGCGAGGAGCCCGCCGGGGCTGACGATGCGGACGCTCGTCGTCATCAGCCTCGTCGGCGGGGCGATCGGCGCGGTCATTTTGCTGGCGACGCCGGCGTCGGTTTTCGCGCGGCTCGTGCCGTGGCTCGTCCTGCTCGCGACCGGGCTCTTCGCCTGGGGGAGTTTCTTTCGCCGCTCCGTGGACACGGTCGAAGCGCGGCTGCCGCCCTGGGGGATGGGGATCATCCAATTCTTCATCGCCGTCTACGGCGGCTATTTCGGCGGCGGCATCGGTTTCATGATGATGGCCGCGCTGACCATGACCGGCATTGCCGTACGCAACGCAGCGGCGCTCAAGAACATTCTCGCCGGAATGGCGAACGCCTCCGCGGTCGCAATCTTCGTCTTCTCCAGCGATGTGCGCTGGCTGCAGGCGCTCGTCCTCGCGATCGGCGCCTCATTCGGCGGCTGGGCCGGCGCGCTGATGCTCAAACGCATCAACGAGAGACTGCTCAAACTGGGCGTCGTCGCCATCGGCGTGGCGCTGACGATCGGGCTGTTCTGGAAGGCGGCTTAGCGGTAAAGCGAGTTCGAGCGGAGAGCGAGCAGAATATGAACATCGAACTTTTCACCGCCTTTCTGTTGATCACGATCGTCCTCATCATCGCGCCCGGCCCGATCGTGACTCTCATCATCTCGACCGGCGTTCTGCAGGGCCGGCGCGCTGCGCTGATCACCTGCGCCGGGACGACCCTTGGCAATGCGCTGCTGCTCGCCGCGATCGCCTCCGCGCTCGGCTGGGTGCATGCGCACGCCGACCTCCTGTTCAACGCGCTGCGCTGGACCGGCGCGGCCTATCTCATCTGGCTCGGAATCCAGGCGTGGCGCCACGCGGGCGAGGGCGACGCAAGGCTGATGGAGACCGGGCGGGCCCGGTTCGTGCGCGGAATCCTGGTTGCACTCTCCAATCCGAAGACGATCGTCTTCTTCACCGCCTTCCTGCCGCAGTTCATCGATCCGCGGCTGCCGGCGGGACCGCAGCTGGTAGCGATGTGCGTCGCCACGGTCGTGCTCGCCGGCGTCTCCGATTGCGCCTGGGCGATCGCGGCGGGCATGGGTCGCGCCTGGTTCATGAAGCCGAAGCGGGCAAAGCTGCTCGGCCGGCTGTCCGGAACCGTCCTCATCGGCGGCGGCGTTTGGCTTTCGCTGGCCCGACGGACGAGCTGACAGCCCCTGTTCAGGGCGCAGCGTGATTTGGCAAAAGCTGCGACTTTCGATCCTCCCATGCCGCGAAGCGGCGGGGGAGGGGGACCGCCCGGAGGGGGTGGTGGAGGGGGCGCGCGCCTCTCAGTCGCCGCACGGAGAGCTGGCGATGGCGAACCTGACGACGATTGTTTCGGTCGCCGGGGCGTCGTTCGCCGCCTCCTTCGTCGAGGCGGTCGAGGCGCTCACCGTCGTGCTCGCTGTCGGACTTGCGCGGGGCTGGCGGCCGGCGCTGACCGGCGCGGCGGCCGCTCTCGTAGCGCTCGCGCTCGTCGTCGCCGCCCTCGGGCCGCTCATGGTCGTCGTTCCGATCCGCGCCTTGCAATTCGTCGTCGGCGTGCTTTTGCTGATGTTCGGCTTGCGCTGGTTGCGCAAGGCGATCCTGCGCGCCATCGGCGTCGTCGCTCTGCACGACGAGGACGCCGCCTTTGAGCGCGAGACGCGCGAACTGACTGCAGCCGAACGCCGTGAAGCGCAGGGAGCGGACTGGATCGCCGGCGCGACCGCTTTCAAGGCGGTGCTGCTCGAAGGGATCGAGGTGGTGTTCATTGTCATCGCTATCGGCGCGGCGCGGGGCCTCATCGGGCTGGCGAGCGCCGGCGCGCTCGCGGCGTGCGTCCTTGTGGCGATTATTGGCGCGGCGATCCTCCGGCCGCTCGCGCGCGTGCCCGAGAACGCGCTCAAGTTCGCGGTCGGCGTGATGCTTTCGGCCTTCGGCCTGTTCTGGACCGGAGAAAGCCTCGGCGTCGAGTGGGCGGGCGGCGACGCCGCGATCCTCGCTTTTGCCGCGCTCTTTCTCGGCGTCGCCTGGGCGCTCATCGCGCTGCTCAAGCCGCAATTGGCGAGGCCCGCATGACCGGCGCGATCGTGCGCTTGATCGGCCTCTTCGTCGACGACGTATTTCTGGCGGCCGCCATCCTCGTCGCCGTCGCCCTCGCGAGCGCGCTCGCGCTCACCGCCGCCGCCCCGCCCTGGGTCGCCGGCCTCCTGCTGACGCTGGCCATGCCGGCGGCGCTCGCGGCGAGCGTGTTGCGCAGCGCATGGTGGCCGCGCCGGGAAACACGGGGCGGATAACGGCTTCAGAGCGGCGCCGCGCGCAGGCGCGCGAGGGCGCATGGCAAGGAGAGCGACGCATGGTTCGACGTTTCATCGATATTTCCGTGCCGCTGCAGAACGATGTCGCGGCGGACCCTCCGGGGCTCGGACCGGGAAATCGAATACATCGATCACCAGCAGAGCCTGCCGCAAATCCTGCCGTTCTTTCCCGGGCTGAAGAAGGAGGATCTGCCGGACGGGCAGGGATGGGCGGTCGAGCGCGTGCAGCTCTCGACTCACAAAGACACCCATCTCGATGCGCCCTGGCACTATCACCCGACGATGAACGGGGGCGAGCGCGCCTGGACGATCGACGATGTGCCGCTCGAATGGTGCTTTCAGAACGGAGTGAAGCTCGACTTCCGCCATTTCGCCGACGGCTATGTCGCCACCGCCGCCGACGTCGACGCCGAGCTTGCGCGCATCGGCCATGCGCTCGAACCCCTCGACATCGTCCTCGTCAACACCAGCGCCGGCGCGAAATACGGACGCGCGGACTATGTCGCCTCCGGCTGCGGCATGGGCGCCGAGGCGACGCTCCACCTCTTGAGGCTGGGCGTCCGGGTGACCGGAACCGACGGCTGGAGCTGGGACGCGCCGTTCGTTCACACCGCCAGGCGCTTCGCCGAGACCCATGATCCGTCGATCATCTGGGAGGGCCACAAGGCGGGACGCCACATCGGCTATTGCCACATCGAGAAACTGCACAACCTCGAGGCGCTGCCGCCGACCGGATTCACTGTCGCCTGCTTTCCGGTGAAGATCGAGCGCGCCTCGGCCGGCTGGACGCGGGCGGTCGCAATCTTCGAATCGTGAACGATCCCGCAGGTCGTCGGCCTTGAGATTGTCGCTTTCCGCAGCGAAGCCGTGGCGCGATGCTTGAAAAGTCCGTTTGATGAAAGCCTTTCCGCCGCCACGCCCGCCGGCGGCTTACCATCCCGGTCTGCGCCTTCTGCATTGGCTGATGGCGGCGCTGATCTTTGTCGGGTTGCCGCTCGGCGTCTGGGCGTCGCTCTTGCCGCGCGGCGAAACGCGATCCGGGATTTTGTTCGTCCACAAATCAATCGGTATGACAGTGCTTTGTCTCGTCGCGCTGCGCATTGTGTTGCGCCTGATCGCAGGGGCGCCGGCTTATGCGGAGCCGCTGGGCAGGCTCACTCACGCCGCGGCTCATTCCGCGCATATCGGGCTCTACGCGCTTATGATCGCGATGCCGGTCAGCGGCTACCTGCTGTCGAGCGCGGGCGGCGCCGAAATCCCATGGTTCGGCCTCTTTTCCTTTCCAGCCCTCACGCCGAAAGACCAGGCTCTGCGATCGGCGGGGTCAGAGGCGCACTATGTGTTCGCCTGGACGATCGCCTTCGTGCTGGCCGCGCATCTCGGCGCGGTCGTCTGGCACGCCGCGATCAAGCGCGACTCGGTGTTGTCGCGGATGTGGCCGGGATTCCGGCCAGCCGCGCGAATCGCCAAATCCTGACCCGCTGCGGCGTTCAGGACCCGGTCACGGCGTGGGCCGCCCTGACCGGCCACGCGAGCGCGTCCGGCAACGCCTGCCCGATGTCTCCAGCGACAACCGAGGCAGGCTGGGTGTTCCACGTCTGTTGGATGACGGGCGACAGAACGACGCCGACGCCAACAAGGTAGACAATAACGATCAAGGCGAGCAGCAGTCGCATATTGCTGTGTCCCATTCTCACGTGACGATCGAACGCTCGAGGAGGCGCATTGTTCCAAAAGTATCGGATCTCTGAATCTGGTATCTTGGCGTCGGAACCCTTCTTATGACGGTGAGTTTCACTTCCTCTCAAACGAGGAGGACTTCATGCGTCGCATCATCATCGGATTTTCAACTCTGACATTCGCTGCCCTGCCAACTTTGGCTTTCGCTGATGGCGATGGAGCCTTGACGGGAGCGGCCGGCGGCGCGGTTGCCGGCGCCGTGGTCGGCGGACCGGTAGGCGCGGCGGTTGGCGGCATAGCAGGCGGCGTGATCGGCGGCGCTGCTTCCGGGCCGGTGGTCGTCGCTCCCGGAGCTCGCCCGTGCAATACGCGAACCACGACCACGCAGGATAACAATACCGGCGCCAGCGTCACCCGTCAGACAACGGATTGCGCCAACTAAGCTTGGCGCTGCCTGATGTGACCAGACCCGCACGAACTCGGCCGGCCTTCGCGCCGGCCGGGCTTTTGTGCTAGATTGGAGGTCGGCCATAGCCGTCCGGCCGAGTTTGGGAGTTTCGTCATGGCGCAAGGTCTGACCGCCCGGGTCGTCGGGATTGCTGGCGCCGATCCGCTGTTCGCGCGCATCCGTCAGGAAGCCGAAGAGGCGTCGCGACGCGAGCCGGAGTTGGCGCTGTTTCTGGCTGTGAACGTGCTGAACCACGACACCCTAGAAGGGGCGGTGTCGCACCGCGTCGCCTCGCGGCTCGACCATCGCGACCTTCCCGCCGCTCTGATCCGGCAGACCTTCGAAGAGGCGATTGCGCGCGACCCTTCGATCGGCGAGGCGTTCCACGCTGACCTCATCGCGGTCGCCGACCGTGATCCCGCATGCCTGAGGATGATGGAGCCGCTGCTCTATTTCAAAGGCTTCCAGGCGCTCCAGGCCTATCGGCTGTCGCATTGGCTTCTGAAGGCGGGCAGGCGCGATTTCGCTCTCAGCCTGCAGAGCCTCGTCTCGGCGGCGTTCGGCGTCGACATCAATCCGAACGCCCGCATCGGCAAGGGCATATTCATCGATCACGCGACCAGTCTCGTGGTCGGCGAGACGACGGTGATCGAGGACAACGTCTCGATCCTGCAGGGGGTGACGCTCGGGGGCACCGGCAAGGAAACCGGCGACCGGCATCCCAAGATCCGCCACGGCGTGCTGATCGGCGCGGGCGCCAAAATCCTCGGCAATATCGAGATCGGCTACTGCGCCCGGGTGGCGGCGGGCTCAGTGGTGCTCGCCCCGGTGCCGCACAACAAGACGGTCGCGGGCGTTCCGGCGCGCATCGTGGGCGAAGCGGGCTGCGCCGAGCCGTCGCGTGACATGAACCAGATTCTCGCCGAGAAGGCGCTCGAAGCGTAGAGCGGCGCCCTCGGGGCATGCCCCTTCTCCTCGCACGCGGGGAGAAGGCCGGGATGAGGGCTGGGCGCGGGACCACGCCGATCCGTTCTTGCAACGCGCCGTCCGTTCGTGGCAGAGCCTCGGGCCGCGGCTCGCGAGCCGGGGAGACATTATGGACAAATCCGAGATCGCCAAGCTGAGGGAGTTCCTGCGCCGTTCGTTTGGCGCGCCGGCGCTGAAGGTCGCGCCCAATTCGACTTCCGCCGAAGCGGCCGACGTGTCGCTCGGCGAGCGCAAGCTCGGGACGATCACGGTCGACGACGAGGACGGCGACCGATCGTTCGCGTTCGCGATGAAAGTGCCGGTCGGCCGTCCCGTTCTGCAAGACTATCTTCGCCGGCTGTTCGAGAACGACAAGCTGACCGTCGCCGGGCGGCTCAAGAAAACCAACTCGGTCGAGCTCAACAATGGTCCCGATTTTCTCGGCGTCATCTCCGCGGACGATCAGGACGGCTCGACCTTCACCCTGCAAATGGCGATTCTCGACGTCGATCTCGACGACGAGGAATAGGCGATGCCGCTCTATTCCCTCGACGGCCGCCGGCCAACCCTGCCGGCCGAAGGCCGCTTCTGGATCGCGCCCAACGCCTGCCTGATCGGCGATGTCCGGGTCGGGATCGATGTCGGGATCTGGTTCGGCGCGACCGTGCGCGGCGACAATGAACCGATCGTCATTGGCGCCCGCTCGAACATCCAGGAATCCTGCACTCTCCACACCGACATGGGCTCGCCCTTGACCATCGGCGAGGACTGCACCATCGGCCATAAGGTCATCCTGCACGGCTGCACGATCGGCGAGGGATCGCTGATCGGCATGGGCTCGATCGTTCTCAACCGCGCCAGGATCGGCCGCGGCTCGCTCGTCGGGGCCGGCGCGCTGGTGACCGAGGACAAGAGCTTCGACGACTTTTCCCTCATCATGGGCTCGCCCGCGAAGGCGATTCGGCTTTTGGATAAGGACGCGGTCGCCGCCCTTCGCTTCTCCGCCGCCCATTATGTCGAGAATTGGCGCCGGTTCGCGAAGGGGCTCAAACGGATCGACCCTGGCGTCTGACGGGAGGCGCCACACCTCCTCGTGCCTCGAGGAGCGCCAAAGGCCCCCCGGATCACAGTCCGGGGGCTCGAAGGACTTTCCGGGATGCGGCGCTGTCCGGCGCATACTGGACCGCCCTTCGACACGGCGGCTGCGCCGCCGGCTCAGGACGAGGCCGTAGCACACCCTTGGGTCAGAGCGTCGTGTCTTCGTTGAACTCGTCGGCGGGAAACGGGCGCATGAACTCGACTGCGATCCCGAGCTCGAGGTGACGCACGACCTGGGCCTGGGTCGAGCCGACGATGACGCGCGCGCCGAGCGGCGGCCGGAAGTCGACGCTGAGCGCCGCCCCGGAGATCGAGATATCGATCAGGATGGCGGTGAACTCGCGTCCGTTGGCGAGCCTCAGCATCGTGTATCGGTCGCGCGGCGCAATGCGTTCGTGGCGCCGGTCCTCGGGCAGCCCGAGCGACTGGCGGTTGGCGAGCCAGGTCAGCTGGTCGGCAAGCTTCTCGCGCTTGGCCGGCGGCAGCGTCGTCTGCACCGCGAACCCGCCGGGGAACCTGCGCGCCACCCGGCCTTCGATCCGTCCGACCTGATTGAGATAGGCGACGATGCGCTCGCCGGGCTGCACCCCGGCGTCGGATGAGAAAGCGATGCCGCCGGGAGAGGCGTCGATCGACTCGCAGTCGAATTCGAGCCGGTCGGAGCGCATGAACCGTCCCGCCAGGCGCACCTTGACCCGCTGGTGGCGTCGCCGCTCCAGCGGCGCCGGCTCCGCGATGCTCCATGCCAGGGCGCCCATAGAGGCGTGCTCCTTGGATTTGTCGACGCCGGACGGGAGGCGGTCAATGACGCGATCGGGTGTTCGCGATCAAGCCGGCGCCGGCGTCCTAACCTTAACGGCGAGGGATTAAGGCGCTGTTACGCGGCGCGCGCGCGGCAAGCCGTTACGCAGCGTTAGTATTCGGCGGCGGTTTATTGCGCGAGGCGCGCCCGATCAGGCGGGAACATACGTCAACCTGATCACGTTCGCGCCAATCCGGTCGCTGCCGGTAAGGCGGAGGGGAGGCCGGGGGCCGGCGAAGAACGGCTTGCCGCCGCCAAGCACGACCGGGTGAAGGTAAAGGCGATATTCATCGATCAGACCAAGGTCGGTCAGGCTTTGCGCCAGTTCGGGTCCGGCCAAATCAATCTCGCCGGCGCGCCCGGCCTTGAGCCCGCGCACCGCCGCCTCGAGGTCGCCTTCGAGCAGCGTCGCGTTGGGTCCGACCGACTTGAGCGAGCGCGACACGACCCACTTCGGCTGGCTCCGCCACACGGCCGCGTATTCGCGCTCCTCCGCATCCCAATCGGCAAGGTCGTCGTCCCAATAGCGCATCACCTCGTACGTGCCGCGGCCGTAGAGCATGCCGGCTGCGCCGCGCACCTGCTCGATGAAATGCCGAAAGAGCGTGGGTTCCGGCGACATTCGCCGATGGTCGACATAGCCGTCGAGCGACTGATTTAATCCGAACACGAGCTTGGCCATCGCTGCGCGTTGCGCGGAACCGAGGTCGCACACAACCCCGCGCCGCCCGCCGCGGGAGCCGATTCCTGCGACTGTTCGCGCCGCGTGGCGTCAGGTCATCCGCCGTTCGCCGGAATAGACATAGAGGTGCTTGTAGCGCCTGGGCGGATTGCGGAGCGAAACGCCGGCCGGCGGCGCGCTGTCGCGCGCCGATCCGGGGCGTGACGCCGGATCGAGCGCGCGCAGCGAGGTCAGCGCAATCGGCCCCGCGCCGACGAGCCCGATCCACGACGGCGCCGCATGGACGGCGAAGGCGCCGAGAACGCGCGCGTGGGTCAATCCGTGGTGACGAAGCGGCAGGAGAATGGCCTCGATCTCCACCGCCCCAAGGCCGGGCGGCCGGGCCTCGGCGCCGATGAGGAACGGCTGGGCTTCGTCGGCGACGCAATGAAGGATCGAATTGAGCTCCTTGCGCTCGTCGTCGCGCCAAAGCTCGAGAAAGGAGAGGCCCCTGAGCTCCTTCATAAAGATCGCATTCGCCCTCGATCCGGCGATCCGGAACGGAAATCCGCGTCCCTCGTCGAAATCGAGCACGAAGGTATCGGCGAGCACGCCGCGGATCGCGCCCGGATCGACGTCGTTGCGCTCGGGCGCGCTGCGCGCTCCCCGGAGCCGGTTCCAGTACGCGTAGAGCTCGGTGGTGACGGCGAGCTTCACTTATGAACCCCCTGCGACGCCTGTCCCGGAATGGGACGCCTTTGAGCCGCCGGCGACGGCTCGCGCAAGACGAGGCAGAGACCGTGCCATTCCCCGGAGGAAGCGCATCCGCGAGCGCTGCTGGGGCAGGCGTCGGGCGATTTACCCGGCGCTAACTCTGGGATTGTCCGCCCCGTCCGGAATCGGGACACAATCCGTTCCGCGCGACTCCTTCCCCGCTTCGCGCGGAGAAGGGGCTCGTGCTGAAGCGGCGTCCCAAGGCGCCGTCCGACGCTCGGCGGACGCATATCTCGCAAAAGCCCGCCTGCGAGCTTAGATTGGCCTTTGCGGCGGGGTAACTCGCCCGGCGTCGGTCCCGGCTTCCGAGGGGCGTCGGGGTTCGTGACCGAGAGGCTGACGAGAGAATGAGCGCTACCGAGTTGCGCAGGATTGCGCGCCGCAGCGAGCCAATGTTCAACGCCCCGCTGGTGGTGCTTGGCCTTATCGCCATTCTCATCGCCATCCAGGCGGCGATGAGCTGGGGGCCCGAGCAGCTCCAGGACGCGGCCGTTCGCAACTTCGCCTTCGTTCCCGGCCGGCTCACGCTCTCGATCTGGCCGCAGCGGCTCGTCGAATTGCTCGATCGCGCGCATTCCGATCGGGCGGCGCTGCAGCAGCTCCGGGCGATCCGCGAATTGCAGATCTTGAGCGGCGGGACGAAGCCATGGACGCTGCTGACCTACGCCTTCCTCCACGGTTCGTGGACCCACGTGCTGCTCAACAGCGTCTGGCTCGTCGCGTTCGGGCCGCCGATCGCGCGCCGGTTCGGCCCTGCGAGATTCCTTCTGTTCATGGCCGTCACCGCGGTCTTCAGCGCGCTCGCGCATTGGGCGAGCGCGTCGATGGATTTTTCGCCCCTGATCGGCGCGTCGGGGTCCGATTCCGGTCTCATGGGGGCGGCGACGCGCTTCATGTTCCAGCCCGGGGCGCCGCTCGGCCCCTACGCCCCGATCGGCCAGCCCGCGATCGAATCGATTCCCTCCGCGAGCCTGCGCGATGTGCTTGCCGACCGGCGGGCGATGATCTTCCTCGGCTTCTGGCTCATGACCAATTTCATCTTCGGCGCCGGCGCCCAGACGCTCGGTTTCTCGGACATGCCGGTCGCCTGGGTCGCCCATCTCGGCGGCTTCTTTTCCGGGCTCCTGCTGTTTCCGCTGTTCGACCGCCCCTTGCGCCCCCCGCCGATGGCGGGCGAACTCGCGACGGACCCGGAGCCGATCGAGGCTTGACTCCGCACGGAGGCAGCGCCCGGGTGTTTCACGTGAAACACTGTCCGAACAAGGCGTTGCACTGAAATACGAACAGGGAGAATTAAATCGCGAACAGGGGTATTTATTCGCGATAACAGGGAGAATTTTGCGCGTTAACAGGGAAGGAATTTGGCGTAATTGCGCGCGGGCGGCCTCATGCCAGCTCATTCACTCGGCTTCAAAAAGTGGGAGCACGTCCCTCCCGGAATGCCGTTCTCTAACATTTGAGCGCTCAGACGGCGCGCCGTCACGACATCCAAACGACCGCCGCAAGTGGCTGCATAGTTATAGATGGGCGTATCGAAAACCATTCCCCGATCGGATGCGACGCGATCGCAAGCCTCCATCGTCCCTTGGTAGCAGGCGAGCAGCAATTCGTTGTAGGGGACTGTCCAGCCAGAGTTCGCCAGAGGCGGCGGGGTGGGAAAAAGCTCATCTTCGGCCAAAGCCGTTCCGCTCAGACCCGATAGAGCAAGGCAAGACATTGCCGCCATCCGGGCGGCGAGAAGCTTGGCCGTTTCCGGCTTCGGCCGATTTTCCGAGAGCGGCGCGTTGGCGAGTTGGTCTAACCTCATTTGCGCCTCCGTCGCGTCCTGTGGCGCGGAGCGATTGGACGACGGGAAAGTCTTTGCCTTCGCCGCGCGTTCAGGTTTTGTGGGAACACATCTCGGCGGCATACGCCATCAGGTACTGTTACCTATACTTCCGCCGCCTTCAGCCAATTTGGGGGGAACCATGGTTCTGCCGACCATCGATCCATTGATCGCCGGAGGCGTCGTCCTCACGACCGCGTTCACCGACGCCATCTACGTGCAATTCACCGCCGCCGTCGCGGCGCGGCGCCGGTTCGCCGCGGCGTCGTGGAGCAGCGCCTGGTACCTGCTCGCGGCCTTTGCCGTCATCAGCTACACGTCGAACTGGGTCTATGTCCTGTTCGCCGCGATCGGCTCCTGGATCGGCGGCTTCCTGTCGATCACGGCGCTGAACCGCGCCGCGCAGTCCCGGCCGGGAGAGGGGCGCGGAAGCCCGCATGGGCAGGGCCCGACATGAGCGCGGCCGCGGCGCCGGCGACGCCCCAATAGTGCTCTTATGGCGTCAGTTGTTGGCGGGGCGGAATTGGTGCATGGCGGAATTCGCGGATGGCCGTCAAGGCGTCATGGCCGGGCTTGTCCCGGCCATCCGCGGGGCCTTAGCGGCCCGCTTGGCTGCAAAGACAAGGTTGCGGAAGCCGAGGAAACGGTTGTCGGCGGCAAAGCCGAAAACCGCGCCTTCCGTGAGACTGCGCCGAAGAAAGCCGCTCTCACGTTGGTCGAACGCAACGGGCGCGCTCGTGAACCTCAAACCCCGCCTCAATCATAGCTGGGGTGACTTCAATCTCAATCTCGGGCGCGCCAGCCGACGGCGCGGCGTGGATGGCCGGGACAAGCCCGGCCATGACGGCAATGGTCCGACAAAAGGATAGCAGCTCAGGCAGCGTCGGGCCGCTCCGCGCCGCTTGGCAGTCGCGCCAGCATGGCGATCAGCGCCCGGTCGGCGAGGACCGCGACCCGTTCGCGCGGGGTGAGCCAGGCGCGGGCGTCTTCGAGAGTCTAGGGCGTCATTGAGCTTCGCCGCGGCGACGGCGGCCTCGACTTCGACCTCGCCACGCCGGTGGCGAGGCGCCTCGGCGAGGAAGGACTCATGCAGCACCCTTAAGCCCGGGTCGGTCGAGATCGCCTCGAGAGCGTCGTCATGGTCATGGCCGATCAGGGCGAGCTCCGCCGCCAGCATGTTGGCGCGCTCGACGACCGCGGGCGGCGAGGTCTCCTCGGGCGTGCGCAGGAGGCCGATGCGGCGCATGGCGAGGCCGATGGCGAGATTTCCGCTCGCCCAGGAGAGCGGGATGGAAAGGATGAGGCCGGCGATCGTCGGCGACATCCAGACGACCAGGGAGGGCGAGATGAGCGCCGCTGCAAACAGGGTGATGACGCCAAGCAGGGCGTGCGAGCGATGGCGTCGCGCGATGCTCGAGAAGGGGATCGACCCGTCGTCCCGCCGCTGCGGATTCCAGCCGGTGTCTCGCCCCGACAGGATCTGCGCCACCGACCCGGACTGGATCAGCATCATGATCGGCGCAAGCGCGGCGGAGATGATGATCTCGACCAAGGTCGAGGCGATGAGCGCAAGCGCTCCGCCCGAGCCTCGGCGGGTCTTTGAGTTGATGAGGGCGACGAAAAGGCCAAGGAACTTCGGCGCGAGCAGGATCGCGATGGTCAGCTCGAACAGGGCCAGCGCGCGCTCGTAGTCGAACCGCGGCCAGTCGGGAAAGAGGGAGAATTCCTTGGTGAAATATTCGGGCCGGATGTAGTGGGACTGCAGCACGAGCGCGATGCCGACCAGGAGTTGCGCCATCCATAGCGGCGAAGCGAGATAGCCCATGATGCCATGCGCGAGATGCTGGCGCGTCGCGAGCGTGAAGCCCTTGGCGCTGATGATTTGCGCGTGCTGGAGATTGCCCTGGCACCATCGCCGGTCGCGGGCGGCAAGATCGATCAGCGAGGGCGGGCTCTCTTCGTACGAACCGCCGAGGTCGGGCAGCATGTAGACGGTAAAGCCCGCGCGTAGCATCAGCCCCGCCTCGATGAAATCGTGGCTGAGAATATGGCCTCCGAACGGCGGCTTGCCCGGCAGGTCCGGCAGTCCGCTATGCTCGGCGAACGCGCGCGTGCGGATGATCGCATTGTGGCCCCAGTAGTTGCCGTCGCGCCCCATCCACGCGCTCAAGCCTGCGCCGATCACCGGACCGGCCATCCGGGCGGCGAACTGCTGCAGCCGCGCGAACATGGTGTTGCGGTTGATGACCAGCGGCTGGCTTTGCACGATGCCGGCGTCGGGGTCCGCCTCCATCGCCGCCGCCAGGCCCACGATCGCCTCTCCCGTCATCAAGCTGTCGGCGTCGAGGACCACCATGTGGGGGTAGTGGCCGCCCCAGTTGCTGACGAAATCGGCGATGTTGCCGGCTTTGCGGCCCAGATTCTTGCGCCGCCGCCGATAACAGAGGCGCGCCTGCGGAAGGCGCGCGCGCATGGCGACGAAAGCACGCTCCTCGGCGATCCAAACATTGGCGTCGGTGGTGTCGGACAGGAGGAAGAAGTCGAACGCGTGCGCCTGACCCGTTCGTTCGACGTCCTCGAAAATCGCCTGCATGGCGCCAAACACGCGCGAAGGCGCCTCATTGTAGATCGGCATCACGACCGCCGTCCGTTCGAGTAAGCGCGCCGGTGGCTCGCGGCGGCCGCGATGAGCGAGAAGCCAGGCGAAGCCGAGGAGGGCGGATGTGAGCGAGAGCGTGACCCACGAAAACGTCACGACGAACAGCACCACCATCGCCCATTCGAGCGGGGTGATTGTGCCGATCGCAACGACTTTGAACATCTGCACAGCGCCGTAGGCGGTCAAAGCCAAGGCGCCGCCGAAGACGAAGAGCCGGCTGAGGATCGGCGCTGATGCACGACGCGGCGCAACCAGCGCCCGGCGCTCGCGGCGTGAGAACCGTTTGAACGACTGCGCCGGCATGGCGAGCGGCGCGAAACCGGGCATCGAGGAGCCGAGCGACGAACCGATGTCGCCCGGCCCGGCGTCCGTTGGCGCGAGCGTCAGGCTGTCCACCGGTAGAGCCATGTTTCGCTCGCGGGCTGGTTGTCGACGCTAAGGGTCAGACGCAACTCGGAATAGGTTTCCGATCCCGGGTCGAGATCGAAAACGACCCGAACTGAACGCCTGTCTTTGTAGGGGAAAAGGCGAACGGAAACGATTTTGCCCGGAGCCGCGTGAACGTCCGCGGTTGCCGCCGCCGCCTTGGCGGGGTCGGCGAACAGGTCGCCGGCCATCTCGACCGCAAACCGCTGGCGGTTGCCGACCTTGCCGCGCCGCGACGACACGCACGACGCCAGCGGTGGCCTCGAAGGCGGCGACCAGCACCAGAACTGCCGGTAGGCCACCATCAGGCTCGTCGCCGCGGCCATCCCTGCCTTGGGGCGCCACTGGGCGATAACGTTCTCATTGGTTTCGGCTGCGGCCGGAATCTCCAATAGACGGAGATCGCCCTCGCCCCAGTCGCCGATCGGCTCGATCCACAGCGACGGTTTGAGTTCCCAATGCGTGTCGTCGTCGTAAAACGCTTCAAACGAGCGGCTACGCTGCAAAAGTCCAAAACCGCGCGGGTTGAGGTCGGAAAAAGCCGAGATCTGCAAGGTCTCGCGGTTGGAGACCGGACGCCAGAGCCACTCGCCACTGCCGGTAAGAATTTGCAATCCAGTCGACTCATAGACGGCGGCGCGGACGTCATCAACGAGGCGATGGTCGAGGCCGCTGAACAGGTAGGCGGCGGCCATGGCTCCGAATCCCAGCTTGTCGACCGCCGCCCGCGCGATGAGCGTCGCCTCAGTGTCGATGATGGTCGCTTCGAGCGGGCGCAGTGTGAACCGAAACGCGCCGGTGACGCTCGCCGAATTGAGCAGCGCATGAAGGGTCAGCGTGTCGGCGGCGGGATTGGGCTTTTCGACCCAGAACTCGCGGAAGAGGGGAAATTCCTCGCTCGGCTCGTCGCCAGTCCGAATTGCGAGCCCCCGCGCGGTCACCCCGAACGGCTGGGCGTGCGCCCGCGCGCGATAGAAGTTCGCGCCCTGGAAAATCGCCACGTCTTCGAATCCCTGGTCGGACGCCTTGAGAATACGCAAGCCGGAAAAGCCGAGGTCGCCCAGAACCGCCGGCGGCTGCAGCTTGCCAAAGTCGAAGTTAGCGGCCTCGTAGATCACCTTTTGCGCCGTCGCGTTCTCGACGATGTTGATGGCGATCGGCGTCGTATAAACGAAGCCCCGATGCAAAGGCTCAAGCGAAAAACCAAGTTTCTGGTCGCTCCAGATCGCGGCGCCCGGCACGCGCCGGATCGACGCGTATTCCTCGAAAGTGAGGCCGGAAAACATGCTGGGCAGGGGCGCTTCCGGCGCCTTGAACGGCTTCGAGGCCAGTTCAACCGCCATCTTCAGCACGGTGTCGGAAGAGAACGGAACCGGCTGGCCCAGCGGCTCGGCGGCGGCGGGCGACGCGCCGGACGGCGCCAGCGAAGCCGCGAGCGCCCCGCTGACCGCGAGTTGCAAGAATTCGCGACGTTGCTTGTCCGCCATCGTATTCTTCGTTCGTTCGCCACCGAACGGACCGCGCAAAGACGGCCCGTGTCGCTCCCTGCCAAGATGAAAAGTCAGCCCGGAGGATAAAACCACGCCGCAAGCCCGGCGCGCTCCGTCCTTGGCGGGTTGGTTGTATATCGTTTTTTGCGACGCAGCGAGACGCTTTTTGCCCCGCCGTCGATTGGTTGAGGCGCTGCAGCTGGAAAAAGGGGTTGCCGGAGCCGATATTGGCGCGAGCTTGACTGATCCCGCTTGCGATTTGGCGGAGTTGAAACCTCGCCTCGCGAATCGCGTCTTTATGAGAGAGCAAAACGGCCCATGAGCGCCAACGCCCGACGCTGTCTGACCATCGTGCTCGCCGCCGGCGAGGGGGTGCGCATGCGCTCGGCCCGACCGAAGGTCCTGCACGAGCTTGCCGGGCGCTCGATGTTGGCGCACACGCTCTCGGCCGTGCTCGACGGCGCCACGGGCGATGTCGTGGTAGTCGTCGGGCCTGATCGGGACAGTGTCGGCGCCGAAGCGCTGAAAGTCGCGCCGGGGGCGAAGATCGTCGTTCAGCCGGAGCGGCGAGGCACCGCCGACGCCGTTCTCGCCGCGCGCGGGCAGATTGCACAGGGCTACGAAGAGGTTCTCGTCGTCTATGCCGATATTCCGCTGATCAAGCCAACAACGCTCGGCGCGCTGCGCGCTGCGCTTGGCCAAGGCGCGGACGTCGTCGCGCTGGGCTTCGAGGCAGCGGACCCGACCGGCTACGGCCGGCTGATCGAGCGCGACGGGCGGCTGATCGCGATCCGCGAGCACAAGGACGCGACCGGCGCGGAGAGGGCGTCGCTCCTGTGCAACGCCGGTCCGATCGCCTTCAGCGGCGCCGAGGCCCTGAAGCTTCTGGATGCTGTGGCGCCCAACAACGCCCAGAAGGAATACTACCTCACCGACATCGTCGAGATCGCCGACGCAAGGGGTCTCGTCGCGCGAGCCCTGATCGCCGACGAGAAGGAGGTGATGGGTGTCAACGACCGGGCGCAACTCGCCGCCGCCGAGGCGGCGCTGCAGGATCGGTTGCGCCGGCGGGCGATGGCCGAGGGCGCGACGCTGGTCGCTCCTGAGACGGTGTTCCTGGCGTTCGACGCCAGAATTGGCCGCGACGTCCTCATCGAGCCCCATGTCGTGATCGGGCCTGGCGTCCGGATCGAGGATGGCGCGATCATCCGCGCCTTCTCGCATCTCGAAGGCGCGCGGGTGGCGGGGGGCGCGACCGTCGGCCCGTTCGCGCGCCTCAGGCCGGGAGCCGACATCGCCTCCAACGCCCGAATTGGCAACTTCGTCGAGATCAAGCAGGCCACGATCGAAGCGGGGGCCAAGAGTCAATCATCTGACCTATATCGGCGACGCCCGGGTCGGGGCGCACGCCAACATCGGCGCCGGAACCATCACCTGCAACTACGACGGCTTCGCCAAGCACTGGACCGACATCGGCGCTGGCGCCTTCATCGGCTCGAACTCGGCCCTGGTCGCGCCGGTGACGATCGGCGACGGCGCCATTGTCGGTTCGGGCTCGGTCATCACCGAACCGGTCGAGGCGGACGCGCTCGCGGTCGCGCGCGGCCGGCAGGAGGCGAAGCCCGGCTGGGCAAAGGCCTTCCGCGCCAGGCACAAGAAGGGCTGATACGGCAGGGAAGCTCTCGTATCGCCTGATCAGGACATCGTTGAAAAAAAAACGGAGGATAGAGCAGACCTGTCGCCGGCCCGTTGAGCCGATTTCTGTTCGCCGTCGTCGGCGGCGCGCCCGCCCGGGACGCCGTCAGCTCCCAATGCCTGTTGACGCGGCGCGGCATGCGCGCGAACCTGCCTGGGCCCGTGATGACGGCCTCGGCCGCGCATGGGCTCAGAGAATCGGACCGGGTGTCGAGCAAGCCGGCTCGTCCAGTCCAGCGAGAGAACCGGCTCGGGAGGAAACCATGGCGCAGGTCGCTTTGCATCCGCTTCTCGACAAGGGGGTCAAGAAGGGTTCGTCGTCGTTCGCCGGAGGCGTACTCGTTTGCGCCTGCACGGACCGGCCGGTCGAGGTCAAGGTCGAGGGCGGGATCGCGCACAATCACGCCTGCGGCTGCACCAAGTGCTGGAAGCCTGCCGGCGCGGCTTTTTCCATCGTCGCCGTGGCGCCGAGCGATAAGGTCAGTGTCGCCAAGAACGGCGACAAGCTCAAGGTCGTCGATTCAGCCGCGCTGATCCAGCGCCACGCCTGCACCGCATGCGGGGTCCATATGCACGGACCGGTCGAGCGCGACCATGCCTTCAAAGGGCTTTCGTTCATCCATCCGGAGCGGTTCAAGGAGGCTGGCTGGACCGAGCCCGGTTTCGCGGCCTTCGTTTCGTCGGCGATCGAAGGCGGCGTTAAGCCCGAGGCGATGGAAGGCGTTCGCGGCCACTTCAAGCAGATCGGGCTCGAGCCCTACGATTGCCTGTCGCCGGGGCTGATGGATTACATGGCGACCTGGACGGCGAAGAAGAGCGGCGTCTTGAAGGCGTGAAGGGCGGCGAGCGCGACCGCCTTCGAATAGTGATGGCGCGCCGGCGAAAGAGGGCTTGACGCTCTTCCGCCGATGCGACCTCAGATCCGCTTTTGTGCCTTAGCGGTAGACGCGGACCCCGCCACGATAACCGTAGCCGCCCCGGTGGACGACCGTGGCGCCGCCGCGGTAACCGTAACCCCGATGGACGCCGACCGCGCCATTCGGGCCTGCGCAACCAGCGCGATAAACGCCTCGCGCGCAGACGACGGCATTGGCTTCAACCGGCAGAGCCGCCATCAAACCGAGCGCCAGCATTGCGTATGTGATTATTTTCATTTTCATTGTTCCTTCCAGCCCGTTTGCAACCGTCGCGGGTCTGCGGCGGTATGCCCGTTGGCGCCGATCTTTCTGGCGTAGCAGCTCGATCGGTTCGATGTCGTCCGGTTTCCAAGTCTGATTGAATCAAGGCTCCAGCGGCCCATAGCGGCGCAGGATCATGAACCAGCCCTCTGCGGGGCCCTGCTTACCAGAATCGGTTGGGCCGAGCTTCTGCTGGAAAATTCAGCCGATGTCACTAGAGACTGAGAGCGAAATGAGGCGGATAGAGGCGCATCAAATGCGCCGGCGTCGGCGCTCGCTCGCGGTCGAATTTGAGCGAATCGCCTCAGTGTCTACTGGCGTGCCGCCGGGCCGCTCGCGATGACGCCGAGGCTGGTCACGACGACCCAATTGGCGCCGCGTCTCTCAATCCGCAAAACGCGCCCCGCTCCAGGGATCATTTCTCCCGGCGCGACCTGTTGCGAGCCATGGCGGCTGCGGATCGCCGCGATGCCGAACCGTACATCCTCGACGCTATAGTCCCGCAGCAGAGGCTGCGAATTGTCCGGTCTCGCGCTCGCGTTCGCGGCGGACGGCTCCGCTCTCGCCATGAGCATCGACTGTTTCGGCGCGGCAGGCGGAAGCGGCATGACGGAGCTTGCGGGCGGGACGGCTGCTTTCTTCTCTCCCTTGCCGAGCCTCGGCCCGGTGTCGGGAACTTCAGGCGAAGGCGGCGCAGTGACGGCTTCTTTCTTCTCCAGTTTGTCGAGCCTCGCCGTGACGTCGGCAAGCGGGGGGGTGGGCGCGGCCGCTGGGGTGGCTCTCTTCTCCAAGGCGTCGAGCCTCGCTACGACGCCAGCAAGCTCGGAAGCGGATGTCGTTGGTGCGGCGGCCCTTTGCTCCAGCTTGTCCAGCCTCGCTCCGATATCGGCAAATCTGGTAGAGGAATCCTGATCGATGCGCTCGCTGAGCCTGTCCAGACGCGCGTCGTACTCGTGCTGGATCTGGTCCAGCCGGACCGTCGCTTGGGCGAGCGCGGCGCCGAGGTCGTGCATGGCGGCGCGCTCCTCCTCGCGCTGCTTCGAGCCCGTGATCGCCTCGAGCGGCGTTTTGAGAATGTCGACCGCCGACACAAGGCCCGCGATCGCCTGATCTCTCGTAGCGGCGAATGTCGAGTTCGCTGGCGAGCCGTAAACGGCGACGGCGCCGCTGGCTGCAAACAGCGCCAAACCGATTGCGATCGGCAGCGGCTTCCAGCCGCGCGCTTTCGCGCTTTTCGACCTCGGTGGTGGGCGCCACAAGGGGACGGCCGGCCAATGCGGGCGGCTCGGGCGGCGTTGCATCAGCCGGCGCCGGTCCCGTCGTTGGCGACGTCGCGACGCCCTTCCGGCCGAGCGCCGCAAAGAGCGTCTGAACTGTCGCATGACCTCGGGGATCGAAACTCGCCGGCGGTCGCCACCATGGGCGCGGCTTGGCCGTCTCGAACAGGCGCTCTGCCGGCTCCGCATGGAGGAATTCTTTCCTGTCGGCCGCAAAAACCGGCTTCGCAAGTATTGGCGTCGTCCGATCGATCGCGCCGGAGCGAAGAAGGGCCTCGAGCTGAGTTTTGTTTCGCCGCAGTTCGTCGCGGATGTGCTTGAGCGGCCTGCGGATATAAGCGAGCAGGAACAAGATCAGGGCGACACAGACGACGATATCCAGGCGAAGCTGCGAGGAGATATATGTCGTGTAGAATTGCTGAATTGGCTGCGACGACAGATAGCCGCTCACCGCGCTGGCGTATGCAGTCAACATGGCCGCCCCTTTCGAGAAGCCGCTTCCCCAAAGCGCCGACATCGCCGAGTTGGCGAGGACCACGGGCTTGCCGCGGCTCACGACGGCGATGCGCTGGACGCAAGACGCATCGGGGAAGACTGTGTCGTCGGTCAGTTTCGCTGCGCCGGGGCCGTTCCAGTCCTCGAGCGGATGACGGGTCACGCTCATCACGTAGACCCCGCGTTTCGGGCGGCAATTCGCCCCCGCCCGCAAGCCAGTTCGCCACGCGCGTCGCGCCGGCGTTATAGGCGGCGGCGGCGAGACCCAGGTTTCCGAAGCGCTGCTTCAGATTGGCCAAAAGCTCGGCGGCCTTGGGGATCGCGGCCTCAGGGTCGTTGGGATCGGCGAGCCCGCGCTCGGCCGCGGTGGCCGGCATGAATTGGGCAATGCCGCGGGCGCCGACGGGACTGACGGCGTCGGGCTGGAAGTTGCTTTCCTGCCAGATCAGCTGGGTCAGGAATGCCGCCGGGATACGCTGGGCGAGCGCCGAGGAATTGATAATCCGGCAAACGGAGGCGACGAGCGGCTGCGCTTCCTCCGCTGCGAGCGCCGGAAGAGCGCACGGCAGGGCCAGGACAAAAGCCGCGAGGGATGACCACTTCCTCAAACGTTCGGACGCCCGTACACGCACCCCTTTGCCAGCGCGCTAACCGTAGGCGCCCAAAAGTTACCGAAACGGAAACGGGCTCTTCCGTTTCATCGGGCGGGCGGACACCGCTGCGGCTCCTCGCGATGTTCCACCCACGCGGCGAGTTACGCAACCCGGGGCGTTAACCGACAAACACCTGCAGGGCGGCGAACACGGCCTTTGGATCGAACTGGCCCTGATAGACGGGCGGCGGCGGCGGGCCGCGCTTCAGCAGGCGATGGACGGCCTCCCAGGCGGTGCGCGCCGAATATTCGAAGGTGAAGGCGATATCCTGCGGGACCTCGACATACTGGCCGATCAGCCCGAGGTTGGTCGACCCGTCGGGAACCACCGGGGGTTTGTCGCCGCGGCTGCACGTCAGCCAGATGTTGTTCACATAGGGCATGTTGCACGGAATGCAGATCGACGACTTCATGATCTCGTCCGTCTTGTCGAACCGCAGTTGGCGCAGGATTTCGTCCAGGATCTCCGCGCCGGTGCATTGATCCATCCGTTTCGGCACAAAATCGCCGTTGCGTTCGGGGTAGAGCCCATAGCCCCACCAGACGGTCGCGCCCTTCGGCTGATCGAGGACTTCCGGCTGGTCGAAGATCGTCAGCGACAGCACCCAGCCTGAATCCTTCAAGGTCAGGAGCCCGCCGCTGCCCGGCTCGCTGCCGGTCAGCGTGGTCATCTGGTCGACGAACTCGGTTCCCGTCGTGATGACCGTGAAGGTCACCCAGCGTGAGTTGGATATCCGGGGAGCGCCGAAGAACGCGTCCGGATTGCCGAAATCCTTGCGCCCCGCCGCCAGACGACTCCACAACGCCCAGGACCGTCCGCTATCCACCGGCTTTGGCGCCTCGGTCATCGATCCCGCCGAAAGGTCGGCGGCCTGCGATCCCGTCGTCACGAGCACGATATCCTCCGGCGCGACGGTGACCGAGGTCACGGCGCCCTCCCGTTCGTAGTCGAGCCGGTTGACGGTCATGCGGCCGGGCAACGGAGCGAAGGCGATGTCGCGGACGAAGGCGCCGGTCACAAAATTCACCCCACGAGGGCTCAGCCAGGCAACCAGCGGCTTTATGAACGCTTCGTGCTGATTGAAGGGCGAGCGCAGAACGCCCGCCATCGTCGACAGGTTGCCGAACAGGTAGATGAAGCGGTTCATGTAGCGCCGGAACTCGATCACGCTATGCTGCGGAAGCGACCCCATGATCGTCGACCAGAGCAGCCAGAACTCGGTCTGGAAGAATTTGGGGGAAAAGAACTCATCGATCCGCCGCCCGTCCAGCATCGACTCTGGCGTCAGCGACACCCGCGAGAGAGCAAGGCCGTCTAGCGGGCTCAGGCCGAAATGCGGGCCATGCACGACTTTCAGATCGCGGTCGACGATATGCGTTTTGTCGTTGAACGGGTGGTCATTGTTGAACGTGAAGAATTGATCCTTGACGGAAATCTTCGGATTGTCTGCGGTGGGAATGGCCGCGAGCAGGTCGAAGGCGCAGCGGAATTCCTTGTCGAAGACAGAGCCGGGCAGGTTGTAGCCGCTCGCCGCGCTGCCGGCGAGAAAGAACCCGCCGCCCAGTTGCCCGTCCGCTTCGTAGATCGTGATGTCCTTACCGGGCGTGTCAGCGTGCCGGATAAGATATGCCGCCGCCGCCAGTCCGCCAAACCCGCCGCCAACGATATGCGCCTTCATCTCGGGCTCCTCGCGCGGAGGGTGCGCCAACGTCGCCTGTCCCGCAAGATCGGAAAAATACCGAGCCCACGGCTTCGCAGCACATTGCGGCCAGCGCTATGCGCCGGGCCGAATAGAGCGAAAACGCTAAAGCGGCCGCTGTGCGCCGCGACCCCTGAAAATCGGAAACCTCGGCGGGTTGATTCCCGCTCCAGCCGCCGCTCCGCTTCCTGCCGTCGCGTCATTTCGCACTCGGCCCAGGCGATGAAATGGGCGCGCTCGACAAATTGCATTTCCAGCTCCGTCGAGAGTTCCACCGCGCCGACAAGGGCAGGATCTTCGGCGTTGAGCGCGTCGAAGAGTTCATGCGCCTCCTGGCGCAGCGCCGGGTCGGTGCGCTCGTCCGTAGGATCGAAGCCGTCATGCACCTTGGAGCTATTGATCTTCTCTTTGAGAGGCATCAGGCGATCGGCTGAGTACGTCTCGTCCAAGAATTCCAGACAGGACTGAAGCGACGCATCGGGCGCTTCCACCAAATCGCGATAGCGTAGCCGGTGCACGACATCCGAGCCGAATGCGCGCCCGGCGGCGACACAGGCGCGAGTGGTGCGCAGCCAATATCGATACGCGTCCTCTTCCGTCTTCACCAATTGATATCCGGCCAAGTCGGAGAAGCGCATCAGAGATCGCACGACCGCTCGCGCATCGCGCAAGATATGAATGAAGCGGGCCTCGGGAAACAGAGCGCGCAGCGCAAACGCCGAAAACGAATATTCCGGCGTGCCATCGACCCAGCGCCCTTTCGGATCGTTCCCATTTCGCGCCAGCAGGAAAGCGGGGTGGGGCGCCGCGCCGCGAGCCTCCGCGATTTCCGCGCACGCTGCTTCATAGACTAAACGCTGCCGGAGGATCATTGCGTTGATGGCGTCGCCAACAGTCTGGAAGAGTTGGTCCCGGCTGATCTGCATGGCTGAAAGCTGGGAGCGCTCGCCGCGCGCCGAGCCCTCCTCGTGACAGCTCTGCAACGTCAGCGCCAACCGGCTGAACCACCCGGTCTCCTCGAGTGGCAGAATGTTGGGGTGCTGCCCAAGGCACCAGGTGAGGATGCTGGTGCCGGAGCGAGGCGAGCCGATGACGAAGATTGGAGCGTTGGAGGGTGCCATGTTTGGTGGCCAGTATCGCCAAACACGGCCGCGAGCGGCATGCGCAAGAATACCTATAACGGATGGAAAGCTCGCGCCGGAAGGGACCTTCACAATTTTGTGATCGCCTCGATGTCTTATGGTTCTGGCGGTTTTAGGCTGGACACGACCGAGTTGTTGTAGCGGCTCACCCCGGATCGAAGAGCGCGAAGACGCTGACGAGGGCGATGGCGACGCACCCGAGCGCGACTTCCGCTGTGCTGGTCGCGCGCAGAGCGGGAAGCGCCCACGCGTCCAGCTTGAGTTGCGGCGCGAGAACATAGCGATTGAAGACCGCGGACAGGATCATGATCGCGACGACGACGATCTTCACGTCCAGAAGCGCGCGGTAGGGCGTGTCCGGCGGAATCGGCGGACGGCCGGAGGTCAGCGCGATATTGACGGCGCCGGTGAGAACGATCGCCGCGACGATGAAATGGCCGCGAGAAGGAAAACCGGGTCATCGCCATGACCGCCTCGCGCCGCAGTTCGCCGCGCTCGTAGGCGCCAAGGCACATCAGCGAACGGAACGAGGGCGCCGATCCACGCCCCGGTCGTCAAAAGATGGACGGCTGTGGTTGCACGCGATGCAGGACCCCTTCGGCCCCGGTCTGCATCGCCGCGTGGCCGACGAGGCCGAGGCTCGCCAGCAGCGCCCCCGAGGCGACGGCCGTCGGGCGCCCATCGGGCGCGCGGGCCGAAGACGACGACGGCGACGAGCGCCGCCGCCAGAAGGAGATGCGCGCGCCCACGCATGGCCGAAGGCGGTGTCGGTGAGGACCGCCGCCGATCGCTCCGGGATCGACGGCGGCGCTCCAGTCGTCGGCCATCGAGGCCGATTTCGAGCGCGAGCCACACAATCGCGGTGAGGAGAGCGACGACGCTGGCGATGAGCGTCAGGCGCCGGATGGCCGGCGACAGGGCTTGGGTCAGTCGTTCAGGCGCGTAGAGCCAAAGATAGGCGCTGGCGCCGAACGTCAGCATCGCAGCCAGAAAATGGGCGAAGCGGCAAAGGGCAAGAGCGGCCACGCGCGCGCGCCGCCACGCGGCCCGTCACATCTTCATCCCGCCCATGGCTCCGCCCTTCATGCCGCCGCTGCCGAGGCCCCGACGCCGACCACCTTGAACTCGACCTCGACCGGGCCGGCGCGCTCGAAACTGAGCGTCGCCTTGACGGTGTCGCCCTTCGTCAGGGGATGAGCGAGGTGGGTCAACATGAGATGGTAGCCGCCGGGCGCGAGCCCGACCGAGCCGTGGGCGGGAATGGCGAGGCCGCCCGTGACCTCGCGCATTTCCATGACGCCGTTCTCCGATTTCATCTCATGGATCTCGACGGTGGCGAAATCCGCCGAGCCTCCGGTCAGGCGGTCGGGCGTCGCGCCCTTGTTCTGGATGGTCAGATAGGCGCCCCCGACCTCGGCGCCTTTCGGGGTCGCGCGCGCCCAGGGCGTCGAGATCACGATGTCGCCCGCCTTGAACTCCTGCGCGAGCGCGTGCGCGGCGCCGACGACGAGCGCGAGCGTCAGCGCGAAAATTGAGGAACGCCTCATGGGTCCATCCTTTCCAGTTGTAATGTCTTGACTCGGCCTTCGGCGCCCTTCGCGGCGGTCACGGCTTCACGGTGAACTCGAAAGTTCCCTGCGTGTGATGAGTGTCGACTGACACCGCCTGCCAGTGCACCTTGTAATCGCCGGCGGGCAGGGGTTTCGGGATCGGTACGATCAGCACGGCCTGGTTGCCCGCTGCCGTTGTCGCGGATCCCAAGGACACCGCGCCGCCGCCCGGGCCGGCTAGGGTGACCTTCGAGAATTTGGGCTCGACGCCCTCGCTGAACTCGAGCCGGATTTCCGAGACTGAGGCGACCGTGCCGCCGACCGGCGGCGTCGACTTTTCGAGCTGGGCGTGGGCAAAGGCCTGGGTCGCGGCGAGCGCGCAGGCAATGGATACGGCGATTCTTGGAGAGATGCGCATGGCTTAGACTCCTTAAGGTCAGATGCCTGGCGCTATGCCAAGGCCGTGCGGAAAGATCGGTCGGCCGAACGTGTCGGGGACAATGTCGTCGAGATAGAAATCAAGTGAACCGATCACGCCGACACCATGACCGGTCGCGCCGGTCATCGGGATCATGGCCTCAAGCGCGATCTGCCATTTGTCGGTTATGTAGACGGCGCCGGGCTGGAAGTAGCCGGTCGTCGTCTGTCCGGCGACAGCGCCATTATAGATCGGGGTCTGGAAGGCGAACTCGGCGACCGGAACCAGGTGCTTGAGAAAGTCGTTGTCGATCGAAGCCACCTGCGCGTTGAAGTAAGGCAGGCTGTATTGAAGGGTGAACCCCCAGTTGAACGTGGACACGTTGGGACTGCCGTTGGTGTAGTCCTGCCCGGGAGTGGACGTGCTGAATTCGCCGGTTATGGCGAATGGGCGCATGTACTTAAGGGCGGGCGGGAGCGTTCCGAAGCCGAGACCAAAGTCCACCAGTGGAGAGTAAGTGTTTTGCCCGCCGGAGCCCGCCAGCATTCCCGTGCCGGTTCCGGCCCAGGATATGTCGAAGCCGACCTTGAACATGAACTCGGCGTCCGGGATGCAAAGCGCCTGCCACTGCAGCTCGGTGTCGAGCGCGTTCCAGCCGTAGCCGCCTGGGTGTTCCCATGTCGGTCCGGAGCCGATCACGACGCTGAGCCCGGGAGTGATCGTCTTGGTCCAGCTGAAGCTCGCGTCCCACTCGTGGGCGCCGTCGGAGTTGGTGGGAACATAACTGAGAGTCGGCAGCGTGAGCTCGTCCGTGACGCCGGGATCGTCGATCGCCAGCGTGGCCGGGAAGATGCGCGCGCCACAGACCGCGTGGGGGTAGGCGGGCGTGACCCACAAGACCGCGGCCGCGCCCGAGAGCGCGGCTCGGGCCGAACGGATTTGAATGAACGACATGGGAAGGAAACCCTCGAGTCTGAACAAGCTCACGCGCGCGCCGGATGGCGTGCGCGGCGAACGAATCGTCAGACGGCGAGGGGAGGCGCGCGGGCGCGGTTGCGTTGAGCCGGGCAGGCGGAAAACGCGCCAAAATCGGGCGCGGCGCCAATGGCGTAGCGGGCAGCGTTCGGGCGCACTGGCAACGTCGGGACGTCCGGCGCGACGAAAGGTCGCCGCCTCAGCGACAGACCGGCACAATGGACATTGGTCGTCGCAATGGTTGCATGGCGCCTGCGGCGAGGGTACGCCCTTGTCGCCGATATGGGCGCAGAACCCTGCGGCGTCGCCGAAAACCGCCTTGAGATCGGCGGCGATCGCCGCTGTGTTGGAGCCCGCCATCGCCGGCCCGGCCAGCGCCTGCGAATAGGGCATGGCGATCAGCTGAACGACGAGCGAAAGCGCGACGACGAAGGCGGTCAGGGCCGACCGGAACGACGCAAGGCCCCGCCGCGCGGGTCGCGTCTCAAGCGCTGATTTCCGGGGCGCGTGGCTCACCAGAACATCCTCCGATCGTAATGGGTAGCCGAACGGGACGGTCGGCGCAATTCCCGCTCCGGCAGGCGCCCCGAAACATTCCTTCATTGAAAGTGACTTGTGCGGCCGCCGACCCTTGGCCTAACCGTTGTCCGGTTCAATTTGGAGGGGGATTTCTTCGATGTGCGGCATTGTCGGCGTCTTGGGCCGCGGTCCTGTCGCCGGGCCGATCGTGAATGCGCTCAAACGCCTCGAATATCGCGGCTATGATTCCGCTGGCGTTGCGACGCTCGACAACGGCCGGCTCGAGCGACGGCGGGCCGAGGGCAAGCTGAAGAACCTCGAGGCCAAGCTCGCCGCCGAGCCGCTGGGCGGCGCGATCGGCATCGGCCACACCCGCTGGGCGACGCATGGCAAGCCGACCGTCGCCAACGCCCATCCGCACGCCTCGCCCCGGCTCGCAGTCGTTCACAACGGCATCATCGAGAACTTCAAGGCTCTGCGCGACGAACTCGCCGCCAAGGGCTATCGTTTCGCCACCGAGACCGATTCCGAGGTCGCGGCGTTCGCGGTCGAGGACGAGCTGGCTCAGGGCAAGACGCCCGAGCAGGCGGTTCAGGCCGCGCTTCGCCGACTGCGTGGCGCGTTCGCGCTGGTCTACCTGTTCGTGGGCGAGGACGACCTCCTGATCGGCGCGCGCCAGGGCGCGCCGCTTGCGATCGGCTACGGCGACGGAGAGATGTTTTTAGGCTCCGACGCCCTCGCGCTCGCCCCGTTCACCGACCGCATCGCCTACCTCGAGGAGGGCGACTGGGCAGTGGTGACGCGCGAAGGCGCCGACATTCGCGATCGCGACGGGAGACGGGTCAAGCGCCGCATCCAGCGCAGCCCGGCCGGCAGCCTGCTGGCGGAAAAAGGCAATTATCGCCACTTCATGGCCAAGGAGATCCACGAGCAGCCCGAGGTTGTCGGCCATACCCTCGCCCATTACGTCGACATGGCGGCGATGCGGCTCAAGCCGTTCGCCTGGCCGGCCGACCCGACGAAGCTCACGCGCGTCTCGATCATCGCCTGCGGCACCGCCTACATGGCCGGTCTCACCGCCAAGTATTGGATCGAGCGCTTTGCGCGTCTGCCGGTCGAGATCGACGTCGCCTCGGAATACCGCTACCGCGAGGCGCCGGTCGACGACGGCGGCCTGACGATCGTCGTCTCGCAATCCGGCGAGACGGCCGATACGCTCGCTTCGCTGCGCTATGTGAAGGAGAGGGGATCGAAGACGATCGGCGTCGTCAACGTGCCCGATTCGAGCGTCGCCCGCTTGACCGACACGCTCGCGCCGACGCTCGCCGGGCCCGAGATTGGCGTCGCCTCGACCAAGGCCTTCACCTGCCAGCTTGCCGCCCTGGCGGCGCTGGCCATCGGCCTCGGCAAGGCGCGCGGGACCATCGACGGGGCTGGCGAGGCCGCCCTGCTCGGCGAACTCGTCGCGACGCCGGGCCTGCTGGCCGAAGCGCTGAAGCTCGAACCCGCCGCCGAAAAGCTCGCGCATGCGGTCGCCCGCGCGCGCGACGTGCTCTACCTCGGCCGCGGCACCGCCTATCCGCTGGCGCTCGAAGGCGCGCTCAAACTCAAGGAATTGAGCTACATCCATGCCGAAGGTTATGCCGCCGGCGAACTGAAACACGGGCCGATCGCGCTTGTCGACGAAGCGATGCCGGTGATCGTCATCGCGCCGCGCGACGCAGTGTTCGAGAAGATCGTGTCCAACATGCAGGAGGTCGCGGCGCGCGGCGGGCGGATCGTACTGATCGGCGAAAAGCGCGCCGCCGAGGAAGCCGCGGTCGATATCGAGCACTTCCTCGCCATGCCCGACATGCGCGCCAATTTCGCCCCGATCGTCTATGCCGCGCCGATCCAGATGCTCGCCTATCACACCGCTGTCATCATGGGAAAGGACGCCGACCAGCCGCGCAACCTGGCGAAATCAGTGACGGTGGAGTAGACGGTCCCGCTCGGAATCCGAGACGATGCGAGCGATCCTTTGGGGTGACGCGCGTCTAGGCTATGCTGCCTGCGTTTAGCCCGAGGAGGCGCAAAATGGCATTGTCCGTAACCGTAAACTCCACTTCCCAGGATGGGACAGATTTCACGATTACAATCACGAAGACAGGCTCCGACACCGGCAGCATCGCCATTCTGACAACTGAGAGTGGCGCTTCGCACACCGACAGCTATGACGTTTACGCGGTCAGAGCGAGCGCGAATACGCTGACCTGCACAACGACGATAATCTTTTTTCACCCGACTCTGACGTGTCAGGTCGACGACACTCAACCGCCGGGGGCTGCGACAGTTACTGTCACTGTCGCCAACGCGCCGGCTCACAATGGCTCGACCCCCTACCAAATCAGCTCCGCCGACGCCGCCAATATCAAGCAGTTCTTGGCGGCGGCAGCTTTTCCGCCTCTCGGCGCTGGAGCCTAGCCGGAAGCGTTTAAAGCAGCGCATTCTTGCGCCGCGTGGCGGACCTGCGCGGCGCGCTTTTCGCTTTCGCGCTCGCAACCCTGTGGCTTGCCTATCAGCGCTGGCGGACCGCGTTCGCCTTGCAACCTTCGGCGCGAGCCGTCATCTTGGCGAGCGGGGATAGGCCGAAGACTCAGGTCCGCCAAGCCGCAGCCGCAAATGGAAACTCAGGCATGAGGCTTTAGGAAGCCCGGAATTGAGCAGGCCGCGCGTTGTCAGGCGCCTGTTTGCCGCCCCACGCGCCCGCTGCCGACGCTCCTCCGCTTTGGGCGCTGTCAGAGGCCGAAAGCTATGCTAATGAGGCGCCGGGCGCGGAATATCGCCGCCGACTCGCCCTTTGGCCGCGCGGTTTGCGCGTCGCCGTCGCGATTCGGCCTTGAATTCATAGGACGCACATGGCGCAATTGCCTCAATTCGACCTTGCCGAACTCAAACGCCGCATGCAGGCCGCCCACGCGACGCTTGAAGCACGAACTCGGCGGACTGCGCACCGGCCGGGCGAGCGCGAGCCTGCTCGAGCCGGTGCAAGTCGAGGCCTACGGCCAACGGATGCCGATCAACCAGGTGGCGACGATCAGCGTTCCCGAGCCCCGCGCGCTCTCCGTCTCGGTATGGGATAAGAGTATGGTCCAGGCGGTCGACAAGGCGATCCGTGACGCCAATCTCGGCCTCAGCCCGACCGTCGAGGGCACGGTTCTGCGCATCCGCATTCCCGAACTGAACGAGCAGCGGCGCAAGGAAATGGTCAAGATCGCGCACAAATATAGCGAGGACGCGCGGGTGGCGGTGCGGCACGTGCGCCGCGACGGCCTCGACATCCTCAAGAAGCTCTTGAAGGAGCACGCGATCAGCGAGGACGACGAAAAGCACCAGGAGGCGGAAGTGCAGAAGGCGACCGATCAGGCCATCCACGAGATCGACGCCTCCCTCGCCGCGAAGGAAAAGGAAATCATGCAGGTCTAGGCGATCGCACTCATTGTCCGAGGCCATCATGCATTATTCCCGCCCCAATCTTGATCCCAGGACGGCTCGAAAGCCGGCCCATGTCGCGATCATCATGGACGGCAACGGCCGCTGGGCGCAGGCGCGCGGCCTGCCGCGGTTCGAAGGCCACCGGCGGGGCGTCGAGGCGGTCCGCCGGGCCGTCCGCTCGGCGATCGAGCACGACGTGCAGTTCTTGACCATCTACAGCTTCTCGTCGGAGAACTGGAGCCGCCCGCCAGAGGAAGTGGCGATGCTGATGGGGCTGCTCAAGCGGTTCATCCGCAACGACCTCGCCGAGCTCAACGCCAACGGCGTCAAGGTGCAGGATCATCGGCGAACGGGACAATCTCGCGCCCGACATCGTGGCGCTGATCGACGAGGCCGAGATGCTGACGGCCGGCAATCGCGGGCTTACGCTGACGGTGGCTTTCAACTATGGCGCCCGGCAGGAGATCGTCGAGGCGGCGCGGCGCCTCGCGATCGACGTTCGTGACGGGCGCCTCGACGCCGCAGACGATCGGGCAGGACGATCTGGCTGACCGGCTCGATACGGCCGGCCTTCCCGATCCCGATCTCGTCATCCGCACCTCGGGCGAGATGCGCCTGTCGAATTTCCTGCTCTGGCAGACGGCCTATGCCGAACTCGTCTTCCTGCCGATCCTGTGGCCTGATTTCGACGACGCGGCTTTCGTCTCCGCGCTCGATCAATATGCGGCGCGCGAGCGGCGGTTCGGCGCGTCGTCGAGCCGGCCGCCGTCAAGTCGGCGTCGTGAGGGGATGGGCATGGCGGCGAGCGGCGGAGGGCCCGGCGGCCGGATCGGCGCCGCAACGGCGGGGCGCGGTTCGGGCCGGATCTCTGGCCGCGGGTGGCGGCGGCGGCGGCGATGGGGAGCGTCGCGCTGGCGGCGGCGTGGATCGGCGGCTTCCTGTTCGCGGCGTTCTGGTGGCTCGCGTCGATTGTCGTGTTGTGGGAATGGCAGCGGCTGGTCGGCGGCGAGCGGCTCATCGGAACGGGTCGCCGTCGGCGCGCTTTGCGCTTGGCGCTCGCGGCGCTGTCGGCGCTGCACAATCCGTTCTCGTGCGTCGTGGCGGCGCTCGTGTCTCGGTGCGCTCGCGCTCGGCGGTCGGCTGGATCGCCGGACGCGCGGCAGGCGCCAGCTGGGCGGCCGCGGGCGTGCTCTACGCCGGCGCGCTGGTCGCCAGCGTCGGGCTGCTCAGGGCCAGTCTCCGAGCTTCGGCATGGCCGCGATCCTCTGGCTCTTCGCGGTCGTTTGGGGAGCAGACATCGCCGCCTATTTCGCCGGCCGGCTGATCGGCGGCCCGCGGCTGTGGCCGAGGCGTCTCGCCGGGCAAGACCTGGGCCGGGGCGATCGTCGGCGCGTTCGCCGGGGCGCGTCCTCGGCCTCATGCTGGCGGCGTGGACGAATCGCCTCGCGGCGCTGTTCTGGCTCGGCCTCGCGACGGCGATCGTGTCCGAGCTTGGCGATTTGTTCGAATCCGCGCTCAAGCGGCGTTTCGGCGTCAAGGATTCGAGCGGCCTCATTCCCGGCCATGGCGGATTGATGGATCGGCTCGACGCCTTCACCGCGGCATCCTTTTTCGCCGCGGTCGTCGCCATCCTGCATCCCAGGGGCGACTACATCGCGAGCGGACTGTTTCAATGGTGAGCGTCTCCCAAATCGCGCCGGCCGCTCCGCTCCGCTCGCGCAAGCGCGCGCCCGCCCCGGCTCGCCGCGCAAACGCCTGGCGATTCTGGGAGCGACAGGTTCGATCGGACGCTCGTGCGCGCAAGTCATCGCCGCCGCGCCCGGACAGGTTCTCGGTCGTCTCGGTCGCGGGCGGCAGCAATGGCGCAGCGCTGGCGAAATGCGCGATCGAGCTTGGGGCCGATTTCGCCGCGCTCGCCGACCCCGCCGGGCTATTCGGACCTGAAGGCGGGGCTCGCGGGCTTCGAGGTCGAAATCGCCGCTGGCCCGGAAGCGGTCAAGGAAGCCGCGCTGCGCGACGCCGATCTGGTGGTTGCCGCGATCGTCGGCGCCGCGGGATTGGAGCCGACCTTCGCCGCGATCGCGGCCGGGCGCACGGTCGCGCTCGCCAACAAGGAGACGCTGGTCTGCGCGGGCGACGCGGTGATGGAGACGGCGCGGCGCGCCGGCTCGACGCTGTTGCCGATGGACTCCGAGCACAACGCCCTGTTCCAGGCGATCGGGGCGCGCGATCCCGACACGATCGAGACCATGACCATCACCGCGTCCGGCGGGCCGTTCCGCGAATGGAGCGCCGAGCGCATCTCAGCGGCGCACGCGCGAACAGGCGCTCGCCCATCCCAACTGGGTGATGGGGCCGAAGGTGACGATCGATTCGGCGGGTCTCATGAACAAGGGACTCGAACTGATCGAAGCCCATCATCTGTTCGGCCTGCCCGCCGACCGGCTCGACGTCGTCGTCCATCCGCAATCGATCGTGCATGGCTTCATCGCCTTCGCCGACGGGTCGCTGATCGCCGGCATGGCGTCTCCGGACATGCGCACGCCGATCGCCCATTGCCTCGCCTATCCGGACCGAATCGCGTCGGGCGTGCGCCCGCCCGACCTCGCGGCGCTCGGCCGCTTGACCTTCGAGCGCGCCGACCTCAAGCGTTTTCCGGCGCTTGGCCTTGCGATCGAGGCGCTGCGCGCCGGCGGCGGCGCGCCGACCGCGCTCAACGCCGCCAACGAAATCGCGGTCGCGGCGTTTCTCAACCGGAAAATTGGCTTCGGCGACATCGCCGGCCTGGTGGCGAAAACGCTCTCCGCGATGACGGAAGCCGGCGAATTGGGCGCGCCGGCTCGACATTGCGGAAGCGCTGGCGATTCACCATATCGCGCTAGATAGGACGGCGAGCCTATTGGCGTGACCGCGGACTTGCGGCCACTCTAACCGTTCAGTAACCATCTTCCAGCGGCCGCTGCGGCTTCTGGCGGAGCCGGAGGCCACGCATGGCGGTAGTGAATGCGATCGCCGACCTCGCGGCTTGGCTCGGATGGTACGTCGTTCCCTTCATCCTGATTCTGAGCCTCATCGTCTCCATCCACGAGCTTGGGCACTATCTGGTCGGGCCGATGGTGCGGCGTCAAAATCGATGCGTTCTCGCTTGGCTTCGGCCCTGAGCTGTGGGCGCGGGTCGATTCGCGCGGCACGCGCTGGCGAGTCGGCGCGCTGCCGCTTGGGGGATATGTCAAGTTCCACGGCGACGCCAATGTCGCGAGCGTCGCTGACGGCGCCGAGCCGGATCCGTCGGTCGACCGCTCGCTGACCCTCGCCGGGCAGCCGTTGCGCAACCGCGCGGCGATCGTGGCCGCCGGGCCGATCGCCAATTTCATCTCTGGCCTTCGTGATTTTCACCGGGATGTTCATGGCCTTTGGCCGGGTCGAGCATATGGCCCGAATCGGGCGGGTCGAGGCGGACAGTCCGGCGGCGGCGGCGGGGTTTCAGGCCGGCGACGTCGTCAAGTCGATCAACGGCCAGCCGATCGACAGCTTTGAAGCGCTTCAGGAATCGACGCTGATGAGCACCGGGCTGCCGATGAGCTTCGTCGTCGACCGGCAGGGGCGCGACGTCGACCTTACGGCGACGCCCAAGATCACCGTCGTCGACCAGGGCGTGTTCGGCAAGCGCCGGATGGGCCATCTTGGCCTCGCCTCGTCGGCCGACCCGAACGACGCCAAGGTCGAGCGGTGCGGGCCTTTGACCTGCGCGGCCTGGGGCGCGGCGCAGGAATGGTTCATCGTCAAGGCGACCGGAACGTTATATCGTCGGGATTTTCGCCGGACGGGAATCCACCGATCAGATGTCGGGATTGATCGGCGCGGCGCAAATGGCTGGAGAGATGGCGAAAATCAGCTTTTGGGAGCTCTTCAGTCTCGCCGCCTGGTTTTCGGTCTCGGTCGGGCTGATGAATCTGCTGCCGGTGCCGCTGCTCGACGGCGGCCACCTCGCGTTTTACGCCTTTGAGGGCCTGCGCGGGCGCCCGTTAAGCGAGCGGGCGCAGGAGATCGGGCTGAGAATCGGGATCGCCCTGGTCGCGCTCCTGGTGGTTTTCACCACCTCGCACGACATTTTGCGCCTGGTCACGAACGGCAATTAACCAACAATCGACCATGTTGCGTGTCCCCCGCGCAACGCTCGCGAGAAATGGTGTACGTTCGAGCCAATAACGGTTTGCACGGGCGAGCAAAAATTGTAAAACGCCGTTAATCGTTCCGACCGCCGCCCGGTTGGCGGGGGTTGAGCGCTGCGTCGCGTCTGCGGCGTCGTCCGCAATTGGCGCCGTGAGGCGCTGGTGAAGGGCGCACAGGCAGGATCACGCCGAAGCGGCGCCGCAGAGGCGAATGCTGCGACGGCGCGAACAGGGGCACTGGGCCATATGGATTGGATTCGCGGGTTTGTTGGCGGCGTCCTCCTGGCGGTGACCCTTGGTCTATGCGGGGTGAACTGGACGACCCCGGCGAGCGCTCAGCAGATCGTCGTTCAGGGCGCCAACGTCGATCCTTCGACCCTCAAACCCTACTTCACCGGCACCGATCCGGCGTCGATCGAGCGGGGCGTCGAAGACCTGAAGGCGACGGGCATCTATTCCGACGTCAGCGCGAAGCTGGTCGACGGCAAGATCGTGGTCAACCTGAGCGGCGGCGACCAGGTCATCAACAGGGTTGCGTTCGAGGGCAACAAACAGATCGAAACGAAGCAGCTCGAAGTCGAAGTCCAGTCGAAGCCGCATACCGCCTACAACGAGGAGACCGCCGTCGGCGACATCGGCCGGATCAAGGACGCCTACAAGAAATATGGCCGCAACGAAGCCAGGGTGACCAAGAGGCTCGTCCAATTGCCGAACGGACGCGTGGATCTGGTCTTCACCATCGATGAAGGCGGCAAGACCGGCATCCGCGAGATCAAGTTTGTCGGCAACCATGCCGTTTCGAACTACCGCCTGGGCGGCCTGATGCAGACCAGCACGATGAACTTGCTGTCGTTCATCAAGAGCACCGACGTCTACGATCCCGATCGTCTCGCCTCCGACGAGGAAGCGATCCGCCGCTATTACATGAAGAATGGCTACGCTGATTTCCGGATCGTCAGTACCGACGTCACCTACCAGGAGAACCCGGCTGGTTACGTCATCACGATCACGATGGAGGAGGGGCCGCAATACCACGTCTCGAGCGTGAACGTGGTTTCCAACATTCCGAAGGTCGATGGGCCGGCGCTCAATCGACTTGTCGGTTTGCGGCCCGGCGACGTCTACGATGCGAGCGCGATCGACAAGTCGGTCGAGGCGATCAGCCGCGATGTCGCTACGCAAGGCTACGCGTTTTCGGAGGCCCGTCCGCACGGCGATCGCGACACCGTCAATCATACGATTGCGATCTCGTTCTCGGTCGACAACGGACCCAAAGTCTACATCGAGCGCATCGACATTGTCGGCAATACGCGAACTCGCGACTATGTCATTCGCCGCGAATTCGATATCGGCGAAGGCGACCCCTACAATCACGTGTTGATCGAGCGCGCCGAGCGGCGCCTCAACAGCCTGGGCTACTTCAAGAAGGTCCATATCTCGAACCGGCCTGGGTCGGCTCCGGACCGCGTCATCGTGGTCGTCGAGGTCGAGGACCAGCCGACGGGCTCGATCAGCCTCAGCGGCGGCTATTCGACGACCCAGGGTTTCCTTGCCGAGCTCGCGTATACGGAGACGAACTTCCTCGGCCGCGGTCAGTATGTGCGCTTGAGCGTCTCCGATGGGCAGTACACCCAGGGCTGGAAGGCCTCGTTCACCGAGCCCTATTTCCTCGGCCAGCGTCTGGCGGCAGGCTTTGACATTTTCCACCAGGTCAACAACCAGAACCAATATGCGCTCTACCAGAACTGGACGACCGGCGCGACGGTCCGGCTCGGCGTTCCGATCACCGATGACTTGACGTTCCAGCCCAACTATTCGATCTACGAGTCGAAGATCACGATTCCGAACAACTCGGCGCAACCCTACGACGATTGCGTCGGACCCGATCAAACCTGGTTTCCGGGAGGCACCTTCATCCCGGTCATACCCACCGTGGCGATCAACTGCTTGAGCAACGGCGAGGCGCCGGTCGAAATCAAGCAGGCGGCAGCGCAAGGCGCTATCGTGACCTCGCTCGCCGGATTCTCGCTCCTTTACAACAATCTCGACAATCGCAAGGACCCGACGACCGGTTGGTACGTCAACTACAAGCAGGATTTCGCCGGCCTCGGCGGCCAATCCGACTTCATCCGCGAGACGTTTGACGCGCGCTGGTATCATCCGATCACGGAGGATTTTATCGGCCAGATTCATCTCCAGGCCGGCCAGATCAATTCCTTCGGCAACAACCAGCCGCTGATCATCAATAATTTCATGCAGGGCCCGTCGCTGGTGCGTGGCTTCGCTCCGAGCCGGCATCGGTCCGCGCGACATCTCAAATCCGTTTGACATTCAGTCCGCGGCCCTTGGCGGGACGACCTACTACGGCGCTTCGGCCGAGGTGGATTTCCCGATCTTCGGCCTGCCGAGGGAAATCGGGCTGAAAGGCGCGGTGTTCGCCGACGCCGGCAGCCTGATCGGATATTCGGGTCCGACCGACTTTACGAGATTTCTCGGATATACCTATTGCCCGCCGTCGGGCACTTTACCCATCACCCAGATCAGCTGCGCCAATGTGTGGGACCCTAACCAGATCCGCGCCTCGGTCGGCGCGAGCTTGATCTGGGCCTCGCCGATGGGGCCGATCCGGTTCGACTTCGCACTCCCCGTTTTAAAGGGCAAGTACGACCAGACCCAGTTCTTCAACTTCTCGGGCGGCACGACGTTCTAGCGCCGATCAAACCAGCTTCTTTAACAAGCGGGCGCGCCAGAGGTGGCGCGCCCGTCGTCGCTTCTGACGGAATCCCGCAATTGGCGAAAATACGTTTCTTTCCGCCGAGCTCGTCTCCTTCTCTGGCCGAAGTCGCGAGCTGGTGCGGTGCGTCGCTAGCGGCCGGCGCCGACGCCGGCCGGATGATCCAGGATGTCGCGGCCCTCGACCAGGCGGGCCCCGGCGATCTGACCTTCCTGGACAATCCGAAGTACCTCGACGCGCTCAAGCGAACGCGCGCCGCCGCTGCGCTGGTCACATCGCGCTACGCCGCCGCTGCGCCTTCGACCTGCGCCGCGCTGATCGTCCAGGAGCCTTACCGCGCGATGGCGCTGGTGATGACGAAACTCTACCCGAGCGCGGTCAAGCCGGGTTCGGTGTTCGGCGAGACCGGCGTTTCGTCTGCGGCAATTGTTCACCCATCGGCGCGGCTCGAACCGGGGGTGATCGTCGACCCTGGGGCGGTGATCGGCCGCGGGGCCGAGATCGGCGCGGGGACGGTCATCGGCCCCAATGCGGTCATCGGCGTTGAGGTGCGGATCGGGCGCAACGGTTCCGTCGGCGCTTCGACCACGATCGGAGCCGCGCTGATCGGCGACCGGGTGATCATTCACCCAGGCGCCCATATCGGGCAGGATGGGTTCGGTTTCGCGTTGGGGAGCCGTGGCCATCTCAAAGTGCCCCAGATCGGGCGCGTGATCATCCAGGACGATGTCGAGATCGGCGCTGGAGTGACGATCGACCGGGGCGCGAACCGCGACACCGTAATCGGCGAGGGGGCGAAGATCGACAACCTGGTGCAGATCGGCCACAACGTGGTCATCGGTCGTCATGCGGTGCTGGTCGCGCAGTCGGGCGTCTCGGGATCGAGCGCGATCGGCGATTTTGCCGCCCTTGGCGGGCAGGCGGGCATCGCCGGACATCTGACGATCGGCGCGGGCGCCCAGGTCGCAGCGGCGGCCGGCGTCATGACCGACATTCCCGCCGGCGAGCGCTGGGCGGGCGCTCCGGCGAAGCCGGTGCGGGAGTTCTTTCGCGAGGTCGCCGCGATCAAGCGATTGGCCGGCGATGCGCGCGGCGAAAGCAACGCGGACTGACGCCCGCCAAAGCGGACGCCGATGACGGAGACGACGGAGGGGAAAACGGAATGAACGAACCGATCGGCCGAGCGCTCGACAGCTTCGACATCCAGAAGCTGCTCGCGCTCTTGCCGCACCGCTACCCTTTTCTGCTGGTCGACCGCATAATCGAAGCCCGCGGCGACGAATATGGCGTCGGGGTGAAGAACGTCACCGCCAACGAGCCTCATTTCCAGGGCCATTTCCCCGGCCGGCCGGTCATGCCGGGCGTGCTGTTGATCGAGGCGATGGCGCAGACGGCAGGCGCGCTCTGCGTCGCCTCGCAACAAGCGAGCGGTGCGCCGAGCGTCGTCTACATGATGACGATCGACAAGGCCAAGTTCCGCAAGCCGGTCGTTCCAGGTGACCAGGTGCGGTTTCACATGACCCGCATCAACAAGCGTCGCAACATGTGGTGGTTTCGCGGCGAAGCGAAAGTCGACGGCGAGCTCGTATGCGAAGCCGAAGTGTCGGCGATGCTGGTGCGTGAATGAAGGGAACGATCCATCCGACCGCCGTCGTCGAGAACGGCGCGCGGCTCGGGGCGGGCGTGGAGATCGGGCCGTTTTGCCACATTGGGCCGCAAACGACGCTCGGCGACGGGGTGCGGCTCCTCTCCCATGTCAGCCTCGCCGGCGACACCACGGTCGGCGCGCGCACTGTCATTTATCCCTTCGCCTCGATCGGCCATCCGCCGCAGGACCTCAAATACCGCGGCGAGCCGGTGCGCCTTTCGATCGGCGAAGACTGTCTCATTCGCGAAGGGGTGACGATGAATCCGGGCACCGCGGGCGGCGGCTCGGAAACAATCGTCGGTCCGCGCTCGGTGTTCCTGGCCAACGCGCATGTCGCGCATGATTGCCGGATCGGCGAGGGCGTCATCCTGTCCAATAACGTGATGCTGGCCGGGCATTGCCAGATCGGCGATTTCGCGATTCTCAGCGGCGGCGCCGCTGCGCACCAGTTCGTTCGCATCGGCGCGCACGCGTTTGTCGGCGGACTGGCGGGCGTCGAGCATGACCTCATTCCCTTCGGCCTCGCGCTCGGCAATCGCGCCGCGCTCGCTGGCCTCAATGTCGTTGGCCTGAAGCGCCGCGGCTTCTCGCACGAGACGATCCACGAGCTCAGGCGCGCCTACAAGATGCTGTTCAACGGCGGCGGCGCCCTGAAGGAGCGCGTCGCCGACGTCGCTGAGGCGTTCGCCGGCCAGGAGGCGGTGCAGCAGATCGTCGCCTTTCTCCAGCAGAGCGGGGATCGCGCGATCTGCGTCCCGCGCGCCGGAAAGAGCGAGGAGGGGTGACCGGGTCAGGCTTCGCCGCCTCGGAGCCGCCTCTGGCGATCCTCTGCGGTGCGGGCGCGTTTCCGCTCGAGGTCGCCTTGGAGGCGCGCCGCGCCGGCCGGGAGCCGTTTCTCGTCGGCGTCGTCGGCACGACCGATTCGGCGATCGACGCCTACCCGCATGTCTGGGTGCGCTTGGGCGAGGTCGGCAAGCTGTTCGCCACCTTGCGCGCGCGCGCCGTCACCGAGTTGGTGATCGTCGGCGCGATGGCGCGCCCGGAATTCGCCGATCTCAGGCTCGACTGGGGCGCAGTGACGCGCGCGGCGGGGCTGGCGCAGCTGTTCCGCCGCGGCGACAACGGGCTTCTCGTCGGCCTCGCCGCGATCATCGAGCGCGAGGGGATCCGCGTCGTCGGCGCGCACGACGTCGCGCCACTTCTGCTCGCGCCGCTGGGGGCATTCGGCGCGGGCGCGGCGTCGCCAGAGGACGAAGCCGATATCGCGCTCGGCGCCCGCCTCATCGACGCGCTATCGAGTTTCGACGCGGGGCAGGGCGCCGTTGTCGCCGCCGGCCGGGTGCTGGCGATCGAGGCGGCCGAAGGCACCGATGCGATGCTCGCCCGCGTGGCCGAAATGCGCGCCAACGGACGGCTGCGCTTCGCCGGACAGGCCGGAGTGCTGGTGAAAGCGCCCAAGCGCGGGCAGGATCTGAGGCTCGACATGCCAGCGATCGGCCCAAAGACGATCGAGGGCGCGGTCAAGGCGCAATTGCGCGGCGCAGCGGTCGCGGCGGGCCGCGTGCTGATGGTCGAGCGCGAGCGCCTGACGCGCGAAGCCGACGCCGCCGGCCTGTTCATCGCCGGATTCGCCTCCGTGGTTGCGGCGTGATGAGCGCGCTGCGCGTCGCCCTGGTGGCCGGCGAGCACTCGGGAGACCAGCTCGGCGCCAAGCTGATGCGGGCGCTCTATGAAGCGCGCGCGGGCGCTGTTGCCTTCCTGGGCGTCGGCGGCGAGGCGATGGAAGCTGAAGGCTTGGCGAGCCTGTTTCCGATCAGCGACATCGCGGTCATGGGCATCCTGCCGGTGCTGGCGCGGTTGCCGAAACTTCTCGCCCGAATCCGGGAGACGGCCGAGACGATCGTCGCCGCGCGGCCGGACGCGCTCGTCATCATCGACAGCCCCGACTTCACCCACCGCGTCGCCCGCCGCGTCCGCGCCGCGCTGCCGAAATTGCCCATCGTCGACTACGTCAGCCCGAGCGTCTGGGCGTGGCGGCCCGGTCGCGCCAGCGCGATGCGGGCTTATGTCGATTGCGTGCTCGCGCTGCTGCCGTTCGAGCCCGAGGCGTATCGGCGGCTGAACGGCCCGCGCTGCGTCTATGTCGGCCACCCGCTCATCGAGCGCCTCGGGGCTTTGCGGCCCAACGCCGACGAAGCGCGCCGGCGCGCGACGCGGCCGTCGCTGATTGTCGTCTTGCCCGGGTCGCGCCGCTCGGAAGTCAGCCGTCTGATGACGGACTTCGGCGGCGCGCTTGCCGTGCTGCGCCAGTCGGTCGGCCCGTTCGCCGCCGTCCTGCCGACGCTGCCGCACGTCGAAAGCGAGGTGCGCGCGCTCGCAGCGCAATGGCCGGAGCCGGCGAATATCGTGCTCGGCGAGGACGCCAAATACGCCGCTTTTCGCGCCGCGCGAGCCGGCCTCGCGGCATCGGGCACGGTGACCCTCGAACTCGCGCTTGCTGGCGTGCCGATGGTTGGCGCCTACAAGGTCTCGCTGGTCGAAGAACAGCTCAAATACCTGATCAAGGTTCCCTCGATTCTGCTGCCCAACCTCATCCTCGGCGAGCGCGCCATCCCCGAATTCCTGCAGCGCGACTGCACGCCGGCGGCGCTCGGCGCGGTGCTTGCCGACATTGTCTGCGACGGGGAGGCGCGCGATGCGCAACTCTCCGCCCTGTCGCGCCTCGACCGGCTGATGGCGCTCCCCGACGGCGGCGCCCCGAGCTCCCATGCCGCTCGCGCGGTCATCGAGACGATCGAGACCCGCGTATAGGCGTCGTCCGCGGATCGTCGGCTGGATCCTGATATTCGAGGCCGAGGGGACCGATGGCGTTGACCTGGCTAACGTATTCGCCAGACTTCGCGAAGTGGAAGTGCCAAGTACCGCCCGGCAGGACGATGACGCTGCCCGGCGGATAGGCGCCGACCTTTTCGCCGTCGAACTTCTCGCCAAAGCCGATGTAGAAGACGCCGGAGATGACCGTATAGATGCGGTCCTCCGGGTGCCGGTGCGGCATGAGCTTGGCCCCGCCGGGGACCCTGACCCTGATCACATAGGGGCCGGGCTGGCTCGGATCGCCGATGAGAACGGCGAGACGGACTCCAGACGGGAATGCCAGGAACGGCTTCCAGTCGATGTCCTCGGGCAGAACGGCGCGGAAAGCGGCCTCGCCCGGCTGATGGGTTCGAACCATTGGCATCCTCAGAACATCGTATTCTTGTTCGCCGCCGTTTCCGGGATCGGCTGGATCACGTCCCAGTGCTCGACCAGCTTGCCGTCTTCCAACCGGTAGATGTCCACGACGGCTTCGCCGCGCGGACTATCCGTGAGGCCATGCCACAGGCTGTGGAGAATGACGTAGTCGCCGTCGGCGAAGACGCGCTTGATCTCGCCGTGAGCGTGCGGACGATTGGCGCGCATCCAGGCGACGAACTTGCGGAGGCCCTCCCTGCCGTCCTCGATGAGAGGATTGTGCTGGCGATAGGGGCTTCCGCCGTAGGTCCGGAACGCGGTCTCGACGTCGCCTTCAAAGACCGCTTTCTTGTGGAAGGCGACAGTGTTGGCCTTGTTCGTTTCAGACATGGTCGTTCCCTTCAGGGCGGATTTGGCCGTGCCGCCAGCGATCTTATCGGTGCGGATTCCGACGAAAGCGCCATGTTGTAACGAGATGATGCCGCCACCTGTAACGGAATGATGCCGCCGGGGTGGAGCGGGCTCGCTGGCGCTTTGATTATTGGCGCTTGGGCTGTTGTCTGGTCAAGTTTTCATCTGCAATTTTTTCACGACTTGGCCGGACGCGTCGCAAGCTTTCGCCAGCCAGTTCGATCCGATGGGCGTTGTGAACGAGACGGTCGAGGATCGCATCGGCGTAGGTCGGGTCGTTGACGACGTGATGCCAGCGGTCCACGGGGAGTTGGGATGTGACGATGGTCGAGCGGCGGCCGTATCGCTCTTCGAGGATTTCCAGAAGATCATGCCGGGCGCCGGCGTCGAGGGGCTCCAAACCCCAATCGTCGAGAATGAGAAGGTCGGCGCGGCCGAGCGCACGCAGGAGGCGCGGATGACGGCCATCGCCGCGCGCCAGGGCGAGATCTTCGAAGAGCTTTGGGATGCGGTGATAGAGCACCGAGCGATTATCGCGGCAGGCCTTGTGGCCAAGCGCTGAAGCGAGCCATGACTTGCCGACGCCGGTCGGGCCAACGAGGGCCAAGTTTTCGTGGGCCTCGATCCAATGCCCCTCGACGAGCTTTTGGAACAGGGGCCGATCGAGGCCGCGCGGGCTTCGATAATCGACATCTTCGGCGCAGGCTTGCTGGCGCAATTTGGCGTAGCGCAGTCGCGCCGCGAACCTCTTATCCTGACGCCATGACGCCTCGCGATCGAGCAGAAGCCCGAGCCATTCGCGTTTGTCGAGATTGTCGGCCTCGGCGCCGATTTCCGTAAAGCCCTTGGCCATGCCCTGGAGGCCGAGGGCGTAAAGTTGATCGAGGGTCGGATGTTTGAGCAAGATCGCTTCTCCTAATTGTAATAGCGCGGGCCACGGATATTGGGATGCAGGATCGGCGTTCCGTCCGCGGCGCGCTTTTGCGCGGGGCGCCGATCAAGATTGTTGTCGAGGATGGACTTGACGGAGCCATAGGTGCGCGCGCCGATATCAATGGCGCGTTCCGCCGCCGCTTCGACGCGTCCGACGCCATAGGGACCGGAAAGGCGGACGATCCCCAGACACGCCCGGTAGCCCTGTTCCGGATGCAGTCTATGCTCGAGAATCTGCTCGCAGAGCGCCGCAGTCGCCGGTCCGATCGCGCGCGCGTCCTGGCGGATGCGGTCGATCGTCCAGCCCGCATAGCGGCGGTGGGAGGACGGCATGTGTTCGGGGATCGTCGTATGTTTGCGATTGCCGCTGATGCGCAAATGCGCGGCGATCCGCTCGCCTTTGAGGAAAATCTCGACCGTCCTGGCGGTCATCCGGACGTCCACCTCGGCGCGGGCGAAGCGATAGGGAACGCTGTAATAGTGAGAGCCGGCGTCGACGTGATAATCGATGCCGACCCGACAGACGCGCCATTCGCTGAAGACATAGGGCTCGGCCGGCAGAGACTTGAGCGCCGGACGGTCGATCTCCTCCAGCAATTGCCGGCGAGTCACGCCGAGCCTCCGGATGGGTCGTTCTTCGTTCAGATGCTTGAGCAACTCGCCGATGGCTTCGTTGACCTCAGCGAGGCTGACGAAGATGCGGTGACGCAACCGCCCGAGCAGCCAGCGCTCGACAATCAGCACCGCTTGTTCGACTTTCGCCTTGTCGCGAGGTTTTCTCGGCCGCGCCGGCAGGATGGCGGTGTCGTAATGGGCCGCCATTTCGGCATAGGTGCGATTGACCAGAGGGTCATAGAAGCAGGCCTTTATGACGGCGGTCCTGGTATTGTCCGGCACGAGCAAATGCGGAACGCCGCCGATCGCCGCGAAAGCATGCACGTGGGCGTCGATCCAATCGGGAAGGGTCTGCGTCCAGCTCGCCCAGGCAAAGGTGAAGCTCGATGCGCCGAGCACCGCGACGAATATCTGCGCCTTGCGAATCTCGCCCGTCAGCCGATCAATCAGGACTGGAACGCCATCGCCGGCGTAATCGACAAACAATCGTTCGCCCGCCGCATGCGTCTGGCGCATCGTCGGCGACAATTTTGTCTCGAAGGCTCGATAAAGTTCGCAGAACCGCGAATAGCTGTAGCCGCCTGGGTTCTGCGCAATATACTCGTCCCAGACGATCAGCAGGGTGACGTGCTTGCGTTTCATCTCCCGATGAACCGCCGGCCAGTCCGGTTCGGCATGGCGCCGATGACCCCGTTTGCTGCGCCGGTTGGCGTAAAGCGCAGCTTCCAACCCTTCGTCGCTCAGGCCCTCGGGTAGCGGCCAGATCAAGTCCGAACTCTCGAAACGGCTCAAGGTCTCCCGTACCGTCGAACGCGCCAACCCAAGACGCCGGGCAATCTCGCTCGTCGTGAGCGAAGACAAATATTTAAGGCGAATGATCACGCGTACATCGCGCATGGCGACTCTCTCGGCTGGCATCGGTGCTCCCTTGGTGGCCCAAAGAAGCGACCTTAAATCTGGCCAGCGAAGAGACGCCCACCCTGGCGGGATCATCCCGTTGCAGGTGGCGCAATCATCTCGTTATGAGTGGCGACATCATCTCGTTAAAGGTGGCGGCTTCCGTCGGAATCAGCATCTTATCGGCGACGGGTCAGAACATCGTATTGTTGTTCGCCGCCGTCTCCGGGACAGGTTGGATCACATCCCAGTGCTCGACCACCTTGCCATCTTCCCATCGGGAGATGTCAACGACGGCTTCGCCGCGCGGATTGTCCGACAGGCCGTGCCATTGGCTGTGGAGGATGACATAATCTCCGTCGGCGAAAACGCGCTTGATCTCGCCGCGCGCGTCCGGATGATTGGCCAGGATCCAGGCGACGAACTTGCGGACTCCGTCCACGCCGTCCCCACTCGCTGGGGCCGTCACTCGCGATCGGGCACGGCTTCAAAGGGGAGTTGGCTATCCGCCTCGGCGATGAACGCCACGGAATTGAGATCGTGCAGGGTTGTCTGGATAAGCTCCGCGCCGCGCATTACGAGTTCTTGACCACGCCATTCAACATCTCGCTCGTCCAGGGCCTCGCAGCGATCGGCCGCTTGGCTGAAGCCAAGACGTTGCTTGATGAGACGGTGCGACTTGTCGAGGACAATGGCGACTTCTGCTACATGCCTGAGCTGCTGCGGGTGAGAGGGGGACTTCTCCTTTCATTGCCGGAGCCCCGTGCTGACGATGCGAAAGCGTCCTATGTCGAGGCATTGGAAATGAGCCGTCGTCAGGGCGCACTGGCGTGGGAATTGCGCGCGGCAGTCGATCTCGCGGCGCTGTTGGCCCTACAAGGCGACCCCGAGCGCGCCCGGACGTTACTCCAGCCGGTGTTCGATCGGTTCGCCGAGGGCTCGGATACGGCAAACCTTAAGGCGGCCCAGCGCTTATTGGCGACCCTCGAATAGGTCCCTCACCGGTTGCCCATCGGCTTATATTCGCGTGGCGGCGAGCCGGTGTAGAGCTGGCGCGGACGGCCGATCTTCTGCTCCGGATCCTGGATCATTTCTTTCCACTGAGCGATCCAGCCGACGGTGCGCGCGACCGCGAACAGGACGGTGAACATGTCGGTCGGGAAGCCCATCGCCTTGAGGGTGATGCCGGAATAGAAGTCGATGTTTGGATAGAGCTTTTTCTCGATGAAATAGTCGTCGTGCAGCGCGATGCGCTCGAGCTCGATCGCTACGTCGAGCAGCGGATCGTCCTTCACCCCGAGCTCGTTCAGCACTTCGTGCGCCGTCCTTTGCATGATCTTGGCGCGCGGGTCGTAGTTCTTGTAGACGCGATGGCCGAAGCCCATCAGGCGGAACGGGTCGCTCTTGTCCTTTGCCCTAGCGATGAATTTGGGAATGTTCTCGACCCTGCCGATCTCGCCCAGCATCTTCAGCGCCGCCTCGTTGGCGCCGCCATGCGCAGGACCCCAAAGGCAGGCGATTCCGGCGGCGATGCAGGCGAAGGGATTGGCGCCCGACGATCCGGCGAGGCGCACCGTCGAGGTCGAGGCGTTCTGTTCGTGGTCGGCGTGCAGAATGAAGATCCGGTCGAGCGCCCGCGCCAGCACTGGGTTGGCCTTGTAGTCCTCGCAGGGAACCGAGAAGCACATGCGCAGAAAATTCGAGGCGTAGTCGAGGTCGTTCTTCGGATAGACGAACGGCTGGCCGATCGCATATTTGAACGCCATCGCAGCGAGCGTCGGCACTTTCGCGATCATGCGGATCGAGGCGACCTCCCGCTGCCATGGATCGTTGATGTCGGTCGAATCGTGATAGAAGGCCGCGAGAGCGCCGACGCTCGCGACCATGACCGACATCGGATGGGCATCGCGCCGGAAGCCGTTGAAGAAACGGTTCATCTGGTCGTGCACCATGGTGTGGCGGGTGACGCGATAGTCGAAGTCGGCTTTCTGCGCCGCGGTCGGCAGGTCGCCGTACAGGAGCAGGTAGCACGTCTCGAGGAAATCGCCGTGCTCGGCGAGTTCGTCGATCGGATACCCGCGGTACAGCAGTATGCCTTCGTCGCCGTCAATATACGTGATCTTCAATTCGGTGCTCGCGGTCGAGGTGAACCCGGGATCGTAAGTGAACATGCCGGTTTGGGCGTAGAGCTTGCCGATGTCGATGACCGAGGGGCCGATGACGCCGTGCTTGATCGGCAGCTCGATGGATTTCGGGCCGACCGTAAGGGTTGCGGCAGCCGGGGTCCGCTTCTCGAGCGGTTTATCGTCGACGGCGAAGGTGGCGGAAGTCGGGGTCATCGAGCGTCTCCCAGAGGCTCAAAGCGCTCTTGCACTGCAATATGTATATTGCAGCGCATAAAACGCAATAAGTCAAACAAGGGAACGGGCGCGGCCGGCCGCTATTGAGGATTCTCGTAACTGAATGTCTGGCTGTTTTCGTCGTAGGCGAACAGCTCGCCGTAGCGGCCGAGATTGATGATCGCCCTCAAGGTCCGCTCGGCGTAGTCCTCGCTCATGTAGTCCTCGAGTTCCTCGCGGAAACGGGTAGCTGGCGCGCGATGCGAAGGGCGTTCGTCGAGGACCCGCTTGATGTGCGATGCGAGCGGGACGTTCGCGAGCACCTGGTCGCCGAACACCTTTTTGCGCTGGTCGACGTCCATGTCGACGAAGCGCTGGCCGAGTGGGGTCAGCTTTATGTCGGCGTCCTCGAACTCCGCCAGGCGCAACAGTTGCAACGTTTCGCCGAGCGGAAACAGTTCATCGATCTCGAGCTGGAGCGAGTCAGCCAGATGCGGCAGGTCGGCCTTGCCGTTATAGGGTGGGGCGGCGATCTCCTCGAGCATGCCGGCGAGCGAGTTGGTCGACACGCGCGGGAGCGCAAGCCCGAGCCCCATCGCCGCCGCGGCGGCTTCGCGCGCCGCCGGCTTTGTCGTATCCGGCCTCTGGGTCATCAACGCATAGACCCTGTCGACCAGCTCGCGGAAGTTCGGGTCGAGCCGATCCCGCGGGTGCGGAAGGGTGACGGCGATCTCGGATGCGATGCGGCCCGGATTCGACGCCAGAACGAGAATCCGGTCGGCCATCAGCACCGCTTCCTCGATATTGTGGGTGACCATCAGGATGGCCTTGATCGGAATCCGCCCCTCCTGCCACAGGTCGAGGAGATCGGTGCGCAAGGTCTCGGCGGTGAGCACGTCGAGCGCCGAGAACGGTTCGTCCATCAAGAGGATTTTCGGCTGCATTACGAGGGCGCGGGCGAAGCCGACGCGCTGGCGCATGCCGCCGGACAATTCCTTCGGATAGGCCGATTCGAACCCATCGAGTCCGATAGTGTCGATAGCCTTCAGCGCGCGTTTGCGCGTCTCATCGAGCGGCACGCCGTTGGCGCGCGGCCCGATCTCGACGTTGTCGAGGACGTCGAGCCATGGGAAGAGAGCGAAGCTCTGGAACACCATCGCGACCTCCTTCGCCGGTCCGCTCACCGGTTCGCCGGAGATCGTCACCGTCCCCTCGGTCGGCCGGGTGAGCCCGGCAATCAGGCGCAGAAGGGTCGACTTGCCGGATCCCGAGCGGCCGAGGAGGGCGACGATCTCGCCAGTTCTCAAACTCATGGAGACGTCGCTCAAGACGGGCGCTCGAGTCTCGCCCGATCCCGTCGAGAAGACCTGGCTGACCTTGTCAACGTTCAAGAGCGTCGTTGCAGCTGGGTCCAACATGAGTGGAACTCCTCAATGAAGCGGCGGCGTCACAGGCGCAGGCGTCGCTCGGCAATGGCATAGAGGCGTCGCCAGAACAGTCGATTGAACAGCGTCACGAACAGCGACATCATCGCGACGCCGAGCACGATTCGTGGAAAGTCGCCTTTGTCGGTCGCCTGAGCGATATAGGATCCGACCCCCTGAGCCACGACGGTATGGTCCTTCCATTTGACGTATTCGGCGACGATCGAGGCGTTCCACGATCCGCCCGACGCCGTGATTGCGCCGGTCAGATAATAGGGCGCGACGGCCGGAATGATGACCTGCGTCCACCAGCGCCAGCCGCGGATGCGGAAATTCGCCACCGCTTCGCGCAGGTCGTTGGGAAAGGCCGCCGCGCCGCCGATGGTGTTAAAGACAATATACCATTGGGTGCCGAAAACGATGAGGAGGCTCAGCCAGATATTCGGGTTGAGATTGAACACAAGCACCAGGCTGACGGCGGCGCCGAACAACAGGTTGACCGGGAAGGCGGCCAGGAATTGGGCGATCGGCTGAACGGCTTCAGCCCAGCGCGGCCTCAAGCCGATCCAGACGCTGATCGGCACCCAGACGACGGTCGCGAGCGCCATCAGCACGATGACGCGAATGAGGGTGTAGAACGTCAGGACGAAGACATTCAGCACTTCGTCCCAGTTCAGCTCGGTGGCGATATAGGTGATGGTGAGCCAGGCCGCCCAGGCGGCCACGGCGATGACGATGAGAATCCAGACGGCGTCGATGAGCCGCGAAGGCTCATCGGAGGTCTGGTTTCGCGCTGGCGCAATGGTCGGCAAACGTATCGGCAGGAGGCTCACCCCGCGCAGGGCGGCGAAGACCGGTGTGACGCCGAGGCGCAGCCAGTGTGTGCGCTTGATCAGGTTGAGCACCCAGGAGGAACTCGACGTCCTGACTGACCGAGAGCTCGACCCTGAACTTCGCCGCCCAGGCGACGATCGGGCGGAACAGCAATTGGTCGTACAGGAGGATGACGATCCCCATTGTCAGCACCGCCGCGCCGATCGCCCACCAGTTGCCTTCGTCATTCGCCTTGGCGATGTAAGAGCCAACTCCCGGGAGCGCGATGGTCGTATCGCCGACCGTGATCGCCTCCGAGGCGACGACGAAGAACCAGCCGCCCGACATCGACATCATGGTGTTCCAGATCAGGCCCGGCATCGCGAAAGGCGCTTCGAGCTGCCAGAACTTCTGCCAGCCAGTGAGCCGGAAGCCGCGGGCGACTTCGTCCAGATCGCGCGGCACGGTGCGCAGCGATTGATAAAACGAGAAGGCCATGTTCCAGGCTTGGCTGGTGAAGATAGCGAAGATCGCCGCCAGTTCCGCGCCCAGGGTGTTGCCGGGGAAGAGGCCGAGGAAGAAGGTCACGGTGAAGGACAGAAAGCCGAGGATCGGCACCGACTGCAAAACGTCGAGCACAGGGATCAGCACCATCTCCGCCCGCCGGCTCTTGGCCGCGAGTGTGGCGTAAGTGAAGGTGAAGACGAGCGAGGCGGCAAGCGCTGCGAACATGCGCAGCGTGGTCCGGAATGCATAGTAGGGCAGTTGCCAATAGTCGAGCGTGATCGGCGATTTGCTCGGCGCCGGCAGAGGCGCGGAAATGCCATGATAGCTGCGGGCAACCGCGGTCAGCACGGCCAGAATCGCGGCGAAGGCGACCAGATCCCACTGGTTCGGCAGGATGCGTCGCCCGGCCGAGACAAAGGTGGTCAGTTGGGGCATCGGCGACTTCCGTTTGGCGAGACGATGCGAGGGCGAACCGGGCGGCCAAACGGACGCTGGAAGAGGTCAAACACCCTCGCCGCGGCCGAAGCAATCGGAATTTGACTTGCCCACGCAGATCGATCTTCGGGCCAGCCATGACGAGCGCATATGACGGTATGACAACGAGGGCCGGCGAAGGCCCGCGACTTTGTCGCTGGCGACCGAGTGCCTGTCGCATGCGCCGCCGGAAGAGCGCTTCCGGCGGCCCCATAACGACGCTAGGCTTGCGTTTCCGCTTCCGGTCTCCTATACCGCGCGCCATTCCACAGGCGGATTTTTCGCGGTTCCTGCTTAAGGCTCCGCTCCGGTGGCGAGGCTCGCTTCGCCTTCAAACGATCCGCCGAGGCTCAACCGGACAAGGACGACACCCATGGCTTTGCCAGATTTCACCATGCGCCAGTTGCTCGAGGCTGGCGCGCATTTCGGCCACCAGTCGCACCGCTGGAACCCGAAAATGGAGCCCTATATCTATGGCTCGCGCAACTCGATCCACATCATCGACCTCGCCCAGACCGTGCCGCTGCTGCACCAGGCGCTGAAAACGGTCTCCGATACGGTTGCCAAAGGCGGGCGGGTCCTGTTCGTCGGCACCAAGCGTCAGGCGTCTGACGAGATTGCTGCCGCGGCCAAGCGTTCGGCGCAATATTTCGTCAACGCGCGCTGGCTTGGCGGAATGCTGACCAACTGGAAGACGATATCGGCTTCGATCTCGCGCCTGCGCAAGGTCGACGAGCTCCTCGGCGAGGGCGCGAAGGGCCTGACCAAGAAGGAACGCCTGATGTTGTCGCGCGAGCGCGACAAGCTCGAGACCGCTCTCGGCGGCATCAAGGACATGGGTGGCGTTCCCGACCTGGTGTTCGTCATCGACACCAACAAGGAAGCGCTGGCGATCAAGGAAGCCAACCGTCTCAAGATTCCGGTGATCGCGATCCTCGACACCAACAGCGATCCGGACGGGATCGCCTTTCCGGTGCCGGCGAACGACGACGCCGGCCGCGCCATTCAGCTTTACTGCGATCTCGTCGCCCGCGCGGCGATCGACGGTATTTCCCGCGGCCAGGGTGCGCATGGGGTCGATATTGGCGAAGCGGTAACGCCGGTCGCCGAACCGTTGCCCGAGCCCGCCGATCTCGAGTCGACTTCGTCGACCGAGGCTGAGGTTTCGCCGACCGAGCAGTTCGAACTCCTGTCGGCGCCGCGCGGCGCGCCAGACGATTTGGCCAAGCTTACCGGGGTCGGGCCGCAGATCGTCAAGAAGCTCAACGAGCATGGCGTGTTCCACTACTGGCAGCTCGCTGCGATGACGCCGGACGAATCGGCGAAGCTCGACGCCGATCTCAGGTTCAACGGTCGCGTCGCCCGCGACAAGTGGAGCGAGCAGGCGCGCACTCTGATGGCCGCCGAGTAAGGCTCTTGATCCGGGCGAGGGCCGCGACCGGCCTAGCCTCGAAAGTGACTTGAAGTCGCGTCGCCGCGCCGGGCGCGGCGTTTGGAGTGAAGAGGGACGCCATGGCGACCATTTCCGCGGGGCTGGTCAAGGATCTGCGCGAAAAGACCGGCGCGGGCATGATGGATTGCAAAAATGCGCTAACCGAGACCAACGGCGATATCGAGCAGGCGATCGACTGGCTGCGCAAGAAAGGCCTCGCCAAGGCGGCCAAGAAGAGCGGGCGCGTCGCGGCCGAAGGCCTTGTGGGATTGGCGGTCGAGGACAATCTCGGCGTCGTCGTTGAAGTCAATTCCGAGACCGATTTCGTCGCCCGCAATGATGACTTCCAGGCGCTGGTGCGCGGCGTGTTAGCGGTCGCTCTCGACCATGCGCCGAAGGTCGACGCTGAGACGGTGCTCGGCGCGCACTATCCGGGCGGCGGCACGGTCAGCGAGGCCATCGCCAACGCTATCGCCACCATCGGCGAGAACATGACGCTGCGACGGGCGCAGGGCCTCAGCGTCGCCGAGGGCGCAATCGGCCACTATGTGCACGGGTCGATCGCCGATAGCCTGGGCAGAATCGGGGTCATCGTCGGGCTCAAATCCGGCGGCGACAAGGGCCGGCTGGTTGCGCTCGGGCGCCAGCTCGCGATGCATGTCGCCGCGGCCAGCCCGGTCGCTCTCGACCCCGCCGGAGTCGATGCGGCGACGGTCGCGCGCGAGCGTGCGGTGCTCGCCGAGAAGAACGCCGGCAAGCCCGCGAACGTGCTTGAGAAGATTGTCGAATCGGGGTTGAAGACCTTCTATAAGGAAGTCTGCCTCCTCGATCAGGCCTATGTCCACGATCCCGCCAAGACCGTCGCCCAGGCGATCAAAGAGGCTGAGAAAGCGGTCGGCGCGCCGATCGCAGTCACCGGCTTTGTCCGTTACGCATTGGGCGAAGGCGTCGAGAAGCCGGCCGAAGAGGCCTGACGGCCTGGCGAATTCACCAAGCGGCCCCTGGGGGCCGCTTTTTTTATCGCCAACGATTGCCGGCCGGCGATGGCTCGGCGGCCGTGCGGGTCGATCGACGGTTCGAGGAGGGCGCCAATGACGACGAAATCGCCGAAACCCTTGTTCAACCGGGTCGTCGTCAAGCTCTCGGGCGAAGCGCTGATGGGGCCCGATACGCACGGCCTGCACGCCCCGACCGTGCAGCGCATGGCGGGCGATCTCAAGGCCGCTGCGGAGCTCGGGGTGCAAGTCGCGGTCGTTGTCGGCGGCGGCAATTTCTTTCGCGGGCTCCAGGGCGCGGACAAGGGCATCGAGCGCGCGCGCGCCGACTCAATCGGCATGCTCGCGACGGTGATGAATGCGCTCGCGATGGAGGGCGCGCTCGAGCAGATCGGCCAGCCCGCGCGCGTCCTCTCCGCGGTCGCAATGCCGTCGCTATGCCAGCCCTACTCGCGCCAGGCGGCGTTGGCTCATTTGGTCAAACGTCGGGTGATCATCCTCGCCGGCGGCACCGGCAATCCCTTCTTCACGACCGATACCGGAGCGGCGCTGCGGGCCGCCGAGCTCTCGTGCGACGCGGTGATGAAGGCGACCCAGGTCGACGGCATCTATACCTCCGACCCGAAGAAGAACCCGGACGCCAAGCGCTACGAACGCCTCACCCATGACGAGGCGATCGCCCGAAAGCTCCAGGTGATGGACACCGCTGCCTTCGCGCTGGCGCGCGACAACAGCATTCCCATCGTTGTCTTCTCGGTCGACGAGCCGGGCGCAATTCCCTCCGCTCTCCTCGGCAAGGGCCGGGCGACTTACGTGATGCCGTGAACGACAGCGCCCTAACGCCGCGGTCGAGGCGGCTCTCGACCTGAGCAAAAAGGCGGTTTTTTGCGAATAAATTCGTATGCTCAAGCGTATCCAGGTTCCCCCTCCTAAACTGAAGGAGCCAACCATGTCCGCCCCTTTTCCATCTTCCCGACGCGCATCGGCTATCTTCTGTGGAATTTTCGCCGTCGGGCTCGGATTCGCGGCGCCTGCCGCGATCGCGGCCGGAGGAGGCGATACCAGCGCACCTACCGGAGCCGCGCCAGAGAAAAAGGCCGATCCCGGCATCAAAAAGACCGACCTCACAACGTGCCCGCCGGGTCAGGTCTGGGACAAGAAGACGCATAAGTGCCTCGAGAGACACAGCGGGGTCCTGCCTGATTCAGAGCTGACCGAATACGCCTATTCGCTTGCCAAGGCCGACCGTTACCAGGAAGCGATCGACGTGCTGGACCTCCTGGATAACCCGAATACTCCGCGCGCACTCAACTATCGCGGCTACGCGACCCGCAAACTCGGGCGGACGGACGAAGGCATCGGCTACTATCTGCAGTCTGTGGCTCTCGACCCCCACTATCCTCAGGTGCGCGAGTATCTTGGCGAGGCCTATGTCATCCAGGGTAAATTTGACCTCGCCAAGGATCAATTGTCGACGATCGAGAAACTCTGCGGATCGAAGGAGTGCGAATACTACGAGGATCTCGCGGACGCTCTTGCCAAGGCGCAGGCTCTTTAGTTGGAGCCGCCGCTCGGGGCCGCGTTCCCTCACTGTGGCGAGAAGCGCTTGAACTCTCCTAGGTAATCCTTCGCGAGGGGTGGCGCATATGTGCGGCGCTTCGAGGTCCTCAAGCCCAGCCGGACCATGCTTTCGACGAGAGAAACGGCGCAGGCGACCCCGTCGAGCACCGGCACTCCGGCCTTGCGTTCGAGGTCGCGGGCGAGATCGGTCATGCCGGCGCAGCCGAGTACGATCGCCTCAGCGGCGTCTTCGACCAGCGCGCGCTCAATTTCCTGTTCGATCGTCGCCCTCGCGCCCGATCCCGGCTCCTCGAGCGCCAACACCGGAACTTCGGCGGCGCGCACCCGGGCGCAGCGGGCGGCGAGCCCGTACCTGAGGAGGTTATGCTCGATCGGCGCGATCGAGCGCGACAGCGTAGTGACGACGCTGAATTTCGCCGCAATGAGACTCGCCATGTGAAACGCGGCCTCGCCGATGCCAATGACGGGCGATTCCGTCGCGCATCGCGCCGCGTCGAGGCCGGTGTCGTCGAAACAGGCGATGACGAAGGCGTCAGCGTTGTTCGCCTTGCCGATCTCCTCGATCAGCCCCGGAACCGAGAACGCCTCATCGAAATAGCCTTCGATGCTGGGCGGACCGAAATCGGGATTGACGGCGGCGACCTCGACCCCGGGCGAAGCAGCGGCCTTGGCGGCCGCGCCGATCTTCAGCGTCATCGAGCGGGTGGTGTTCGGATTGATGACGTGGATGCGCATGAAGTCGCTTCTCGCTGTGGAGTCTTAAGGGAAGTTGTGTTGAGGCCCGCCGTGGCCGATCCGCTTTCGGTTTCAGGCCGCCAGGGATCAATGGGCGACTCCAGATCGCGGTCGCAGGCGCACTCGGAGCCCGGCTGGCGACATGGTGAAGCCGAACAGCTCCGTCACGTCCTCGGCCCGCCCCGCGCGTTCCACGTCGAAACTCTTGTACATCGTCGACAGCAAAGTCTTCATTTCGAGCAGCGCGAGCGAACGCCCTGGACACATGCGCGGGCCCGAGCCGAACGGAATTTGCGCCGCCGGGTTGTGAGGGCCGGACGGCGCGTCGAGCCATCGCTCTGGTTTGAACGCGAGCGGATCGGCGAAGTTCGTCGGCCCGACGGCCTCGGGACGGAATAGGAGGAGGACCGTCGTGCCCTTGGGAATGAAATATTCCCCGAGCGACGTGTCGACATTGGCGCTCGCTTCGGCGAATGGGGCTACAGGCCTCAGGCGCAGCGCTTCGTTGGCGACTGCGCTCGCGACCGCGAGCCGGTTGACCGCGTCGACGTCCGCCGCCACGTCCGGCAGGCCGAAGACATCGTCGGCTTCCCGTCGAAGCGCGTCCTGCCATTGGGGAGCGTCGCAGAGTTCGTGAATCGCCCAGGCCAGGGTGAACGCCGTTGTGTCCTCGCCGGCGATGAGCATCGTGATGAGGTTGGACATGATCGTGTCGTCGGAGAACGGCTCGCCGTCCTCGTCGACCGCCAGGACCATCGATTCCAAAAAGTTCGCGGGCCGATTCCCGCGCTCGGAACCGGTTTCGAGACGCTTGCGCGTCTGCCCGAGCAGACCTCCGAGCCATTCGCGCACCGCAGCCATTGCGTGGTCCAACCGGCGGTCGCTCGGGAGCCTGACGTAGCGCCATATTGGAACGGTGGCGAAGAGGCGCTGGCTCACCCTCGGCAGGATGACTTCCAGGTGACGCTGAATGACATCGTTCGACGCTTCGACGGTGTTGGCGTCGTGCCCAAAAGCGATCAGCATTGTGACGTCGACCGTGAAGCGCTTCATTTCGTCGACCACGTCCAGCGCCTCGCCGGTCGCGGCGGCTCGGTCCCACCTGCGTTTCAGGCGATCGGCGACGGTTTCGAGGTGGGGATAGAGCTGCTTGAGATTACGCTGCGCGAGCGCGGCCACGGCGAGTTTGCGCTGCGAACGCCAAGCCTCACCCTCGGCGTTGAAGACCCCCTTGACGCCCAATTCCGACAAGGTCTCGTCGAGCCTGGCGCTCCGCCTGAACGTCTCCGGCCGGGCCCGGAGGACTTCGTTGATCTTCGCAGCGTCGCTTGTCACCACGACGGGAGTCCGCCCCCGCCAAAATCTGAAAGTTGGCCCATATTGCTTGGCCCAGCCTTCGAAAACGAGATGGGCCTTCGCGAGATCGACCTGATGCGCGTTGCCGAAAATCGGACGGGGCCTCGGACCTGGGAGCTCGTCCAGCGATCGTTTCCCTGCCGGCTTCAAGGAAGCGCGCTCCAGTCCGGACACGTCGACGAAAATCACCCCGTCGCGCTCCACAGCGGGGCAGGATGCGAGACATTCCGGTCCGCCGTCGCGCTGGCCGGACTGGAGCGAGAAGCGCCAACGATGATTGCGGCAGACGAGCCTGTCGCCTTCGATTTCGCCCTCGCCGAGCAGCGCGCCTTGATGGGGACAACGGCCCTGGAAGGCGCGCCAGCCGGCGCCGGTGCGGACGAGCGCCAGGTCGACGCCGTTGGCTGATACGGCAAAAGGACCGTGGCCGGCGAGATCCTGTGACGTGGCCGCACGGATAAAGGGGTCGGGCTTCATGCAAGCTGCTCCAGTATGAGCGCGCCAAAGCTCGACGCCGGCTGCCTAACAACTCGAGATGGCGACCTCGGTCCATTGTCCTGCGGTCGAGCGGGCAAATTCTGTTCCTCGCGGCCGTTCTTGGCAAGACGGATCGCTGCGTCGGATGCGGCGCTTCCTGCAGGCTTGCTTGTAACGCGCGCGGCGCCTAAAGCCTTGCGGCGCGTTCATCGGGCCTGAACGCCCACGAGAGGGAGGCATCGGAATGTCGCACAGGATCTTGGTCGCGCAGGGGGGCGGCCCGACCGCGGTCATCAACCAGTCGCTGGCCGGCGTGGCGCTGGAAGCGCGACGGTTTCCCGACGTCACCCATGTCTACGGCGCGCTGCAAGGGGTGCGCGGCATCGTCAACGACGATCTCGTCGATCTCGGGCAGGAGACGGTCGCTAATCTTGAAGCGGTCGCCGCGACCCCCGCCGCGGCGCTCGGCTCGACCCGCGACAAGCCGGACCGCAAATATTGCCAGGAAATCTTCAAGGTCCTGAAAGCCCACGCAATCGACACCTTCTTCTATATCGGCGGCAACGATTCCTCGGACACCGTGCGCATCGTCGCCGAGGAAGCCAAGACGGCCGATCATGGGCTTCGCGCGGTCCATATCCCCAAGACCATCGACAACGATCTCGTCGGCTTCGATCATACGCCCGGCTATCCATCCGCTGCGCGCTTCGTCGCCCAGGCTTTCGCTGGCGCCAATCTCGACAATCAGGCGCTGAAGGGCGTCTACGTCGCGGTGGTGATGGGCCGGCATGCGGGCTTCCTCACCGCGGCCTCGGCGCTCGCGCGCAAATATCCGGACGATGGGCCCCATCTCGTCTACCTGCCCGAGCGCACCTTCGTCGTCGACAAATTCCTCGCCGACGTGAAGGAGGTGTTCGAGCGCCACGGCCGCTGCATCGTCGCCGTCTCCGAGGGCATCCACGATGAGAAGGGCGAGGCGATCATCTCGAAGTATATCGGCGAGACCGAGAAGGACGCACATGGGAATGTCCAGCTCTCCGGCACCGGCGCGCTCGCCGATCTCCTGTGCGAGGAGGTGAAGGCGAAGCTCGGCATCAAACGGGTGCGCGGCGACACGTTCGGCTACTTGCAGCGTTCGTTTGTCGGCTGCGTCAGCAAGGTCGATCAGCGCGAGGCGCGCGAGGTCGGCGAGAAGGCGGTGCAATATGCGCTTCAGGGCGCGGGCGACGGCTCAGTCGCGATCCGCCGCGTCGCCGACTACGCGGTCGATTACCCGCTGATCCCGCTTGAGACCGTCGCCGGCAAGACGCGGGTGATGGAGGACCATCTCATCAACGCCGCCGGCAACGACGTGACGAAAGCGTTCTTCGACTACCTGCGCCCGCTGCTTGGAGCCGACGTGATCGAGGTCGCGCGGCTGCGCGCGGCCAAAGTCGCGAAGGCGGGCCTTCCCTCCTGAGGGACGGGGAAAAAACCAAGCCCGCGCAACCTTTTCAAAGCCCCAGCGCAACGAAACCCAAGGCCGCCGCAACAAAATCAAAATCCGGCGCAACGAAAACCAAATTCGCTTTCGCCTACGCGCACAATCTTTTCAATGACTAGCGTGCGAATTCGAGTCGGCGATTTCTATTTCTCGTCGCGGTGAGCAGGGCGACGCTGCGAGGTGGATCGTCCCGCGCCCGGGGACCTGACCCGGCACATACGCACCATACCAGACGATTCTCTTTTTCGCAATATAGGGGTCGCCGATTTTTGATTCAGAGAAAACCAGCCAATTCGGTGACCCAGCGTAAGTCTACACCGGACAGATTGCCAAAAGTGAGTTGACAATTGCCGTGCGGGCCGGCTTTAACTGACGTGCGGAACTACCAATAGCGAACGTTAAGAAGCCACTGCCGATGCGGGCGGGGACCGGAGTTTTTTGCGCTCTGCGATGAGCGGGGAAACCTCGACGTTCAGCTAATCCTAGAGGGAAAGGACAAGGGTAATGGTCAGAAGATTTTCATTTGGTTGGGGGCTCGGGTCAATGCTCGCCCTCGGTTTGGCGTCGACCGGATCGGCGCGAGCCGAGACGGCTCAGGACATCCTGTCGACCTTCAATCTGGTCACAACCGGTGACGTCGCGACGCATTCCGACATCGAGGGGTCCGCGGTCGTTGGCGGGAACCTCACCGGCTCCACCTTCTTCAACAACAATGTGCCGCCGTCGCCCGCGGTCGATCTTTACGGCAATCTCGGCAACACCACCGGCAACCCCCTCAACCTCGACTCCGCCGGAGACCTTTACTACTCGGGGACGGTTTCTCCCGGGCAGGTTAATTTCAACGGCGGAGGACACCATTTCACGACGCTGCCGAACCCGCTCTCGACCTACACCTCCCCGCTCGGGGCCCTCTCAACCCAGCTCTCGACCCTTTCCGCGACTTCGGGGACGTCCATCACCAATGGCAACTTCAACGCTGGCTCCAACACCGGCATCGTTGTGTTCGACATCGCTGGGTCCCAACTCGAGACCGACCTCACCAACCACGATTTCAGCTTCACGGGCACGGGCGTGACGTCGTACATCATTAATGTCACTGGCGACTTCTCCCAGCCGAGCAGCACGCACTTCAACACCGATCAACGAAACGCCCTGTTCAACTTCGAAGACGCTGCGACTCTCGACCTCGGTCAGTTTGGAGCCTCCATCCTTGCGCCCGACGCCGACCTCACGATCACTGGCGGCGGCGACATCGAGGGGTCGGTGTTCGCCGCCAGCTTCTCCGGCGGGGGAGCTGCACAACAACAATCTCTTCGACGGCGCGCTGCCGCCGACAGCGGTTCCGGAGGCGTCCACCTGGGCGATGATGCTCGCCGGCTTCGCCGGTCTCGGCTTCGTCGCATACCGCCGGTCGCGGGGGCGGGCTGTGGCCGTCTGATCGTCTCCAGTCATTGCTCTGTGCGAAGGCCGCGGTTCCTGCCGCGGCCTTTCGTTTTGAAAGTTCTCGCCAGAGCGCGCCCGCGCCAGGGTTAGAATTGGCGGGGGAGTGGAGTTCGCGTAAAGAGAGAGGGGCGCCGAGCAAGCGCCTGAAAATTCTGGAGGGGACCCATGGCCGCGGGCGAGTTGCTGACAGCGGGAGAAATCACGGTAGCGTCCCGCACGACCGATCTGGTCGCGAGCTTGATCGTGGCTTTTAAGGTCAGCGTCGCTATTGGACTTGGGTTGTTCGGCGCGGCGTCTGCGCGCGCCGATACGGTCTTGTTGTCGCTGACCGACATCGGTTACACGGAAACGCTCTACAATCTAGATTTTATTGCAAACGCATCAACGACAAGCCTTTCGGTCGGAGGCTACGAACCGGATTTTGTATGGGTGGCTGCAATTAACAGCGTGACACCGTTGGGCGGCGGCGCAAACATGTTGGGGGACACCTGGACATTCGTTCCAGCTTCGTCGGGAAGCGCTGCCTATATCCTTTCAGACGTGATTTCTGTTCCCGCACTCGGGTTCGGCGGCACCACCGTAGGCAGTTACGATACGTTCTCCCAAACATTTGCGACCACGCCGGGCACGGAATATGTCTACCAGTTCATGCTTTATAACGACCTCGCTAGTCCGGACTTTGCTAACCCGAGCGGGATATTGGTGACGACAACTGCCAGTGCGGCCCCCGAGCCCTCCACGTGGGCAATGATGATCCTCGGTTTCCTTGGTGTCGGCTTCATCGGATTCCGCCGCGCGTGGACAGCGCGGGCGACCTTTTCTTCTGCAAGATCGCCGACATCGGTCCCGCGGCGAAGTGGGTCCGCCTGAAAGAGTTCATCGGGGCGAGCACGCTTCGCCGCCTCTCGATGTGGGAGCGTCTGCGCCTTACCCGGCCGGCTTGCCCGCGAGCCCCAGCGCCTTCATTGCAAGCGGCGCCGTCAGTCCCTGCAGGATAACCGAGAAGGCGACCACGGCGAAGGCCGAGATGAGAATGTCGTCGCGCCGGGCTAAGTCGGCGGGGAGCGACAGCGCCAGCGCGAGCGCAAGCGCGCCGCGCAGCCCGCCCCACCACATCAGGTGCTGCTGATTGAGCGGAATCGCCCAGCGCGTGCGCGAGAAGGCGAGGCAAACCGGATAGACCGCGACCGCGCGCCCGGCGAGCGCGAGCGCGATCACCAACGCCAGGGCGAACAGTCCTTCGCGGGCGAAATCGATCGTCGCCAACGCTGAGCCGATGAGAAGAAACACCAACGAGTTGGCGAGGAAGGCGGCGAACTCCCAGAACTCGAGCACGAATTCGCGCCCTCGCGCAGTGAGCGCGAGACCGCGCTCCTTCGGCCCCAGAACTCCGAGATTGCCCATGGTCATGCCGGCGGCGACGCTTGCGAGGACGCCCGAGGCGCCGAAATGCTCGGCGATCAGAAACGAGCCGAAGGCGGCGACGGCGGTCAGCGCGGTCTCGACCAGATGATCGTCGGAGGTTCCCGCGATCATGACCGCGATCAGGCCGACGCCAAACCCGGCGGCAAGCCCGCCGCCGGCGACGACGGCGAATGTCGTCAAGGCGGAGAGCGGGCCTTGCGGGTTTGCCGGGTCATGGGCCGCCCAGACGAGGATGAGCGTGAACAGGACCGCCGCGGCGCCGTCGTTGAACAGGCTCTCGGCTTCGATCAGCAGCCGCAGCCGCCCGGTCACGCGCGATTCCCGCAACAGCGCGATAACCGCGATCGGATCGGTCGCGCCAATCAGCGCCCCGAACACGAGGGCCGATTGGAGCGGCCAGCCGAGCCAATAGGCGAGCCCGCCCGCCACGACCACCGCGCAGAGCGCGACGCCGATGGTCGAAAGCGCGACCACCGGGACGAGATCGCGCCGCAAATTGGTCCAGCGCAGGTTCAGCGCCGCCTCGAACAGGAGCGGCGGCAGGACGACGTCGAAGATCAGGTCGTGGGTGAGCGCGAGACCCGCTTGGCTGCGGGTGGCGGCGAGCGCCGCCCCCGCCAGCACGAGGCCGACGGTATAAGGCAGATGCAAGCGGCGCGCCGCCAGCGCGACCAAAATCGCCAGGCCAAGCAGCGCAAGCGCCCGGAACAGCAGGACGTCCATGCAGTCCTGTTTACCGGCCCGCCTTGGAAACCGGAACCGAGTCCGGGCGCTATTCCGCCGCCGTGAGGTCGGCGCCGGCGCGCAGATAGCGCTCGGGGTCGACCGGCTCGCCGTCGACGCGCACTTCGTAGTGGAGATGCGGCCCGGTCGAGCGGCCGCTCGAGCCCATCCTGCCCAGCACCGCTCCCTGAGCGACGTCCTGGCCTTCCTCGACCGCCACTCTCGACATATGCGCGTATCGGGTGACGAGGCCGTTGCCGTGATCGATCTCGACGATGATTCCATAACCGCCCATCGGTCCGGCGTGGGTGACGCGGCCCGATGCGGTCGCGTGAATCTCGGCGCCCCAAGCCTCGGTAAGATCGACGCCCGGATGAAGGGCGAGGCGGCCCAGGAACGGATCGGCGCGATAGCCGAACGGAGAGGAGACGCTGGGGTCGCCGGCGAGCGGCATCCGCACGGGCACGAACGGCATCAGCGCCTTGAGGCGCTCGGCCATGGCGACATCGCGCGCCACGCGGGTCAACGCCTGGTCGAACGCTGGGGCCTTCGGATCGACTTCGGCCGGGACGAAGGGGCCGCCGACGCCCCCTTCGGCATGTGGCGGAATGAGTTTCGCGGGGTCGAGGCCGGTCCTGGCCACGATCGCGGCGTCGCGCGAGGCCCCGCTCTCCGCCGAGCGGTCGATGACCGCGAGCGCCTTCATCTGGCCCATGTCCATGCGTTCGAACGAACGGTCGAGGAGAGCCACGCGCGCCGCGGGATCGGGATCGTCGGCGGCGGATGAGCTTGCAGGCGCAGGGGACGCCCTGGGTTAACCCGCCGGGGCGCCCCCTCCTTCGTCGATCGGATGGGGTTTGGGCGAGCTGAACTCGATCGCAGAGGCAGGGAGAGGCGCGTAGGCGGGAACCGTTACGGGGCTTGCTTCCGACTGCGGCGCAGGGGCCAAGGCCTGGATAGCGCCTAACGCGTTGGCGGCGGCGACACCCGCCGGGTGATTGCGCGATTCGGTCTCGGCGAGCGCGGCGACGACCGCGCCGCGCTTCTCAAGCCGGGCCTGCCGGGACGCGAGTTCGCTGAGCTTCGACGCGAACGACTTGAGGTCGAGCTCTCTGCGGCTCGCGGCCTCGTCGAGCCGGGCGCCGGCTTCGGCCAGACGGCGCTCGTAAAGGCTCTTCATTTGCACCTGCCGCGCGATCATCGCCCCCATAAGGTCGTCGTGAAATGCGACATAGGCTGTGGCGGCGGCGGCCCAGGCGAAGATGAGGACCGCGAGCGCCGCGAGCGCAAATAGGCCCGCTGGCCGCAGCATGATGGTGCGGATCGCGTCGCCGCGAGAGAGCGATAGAAAATAATGGCTCCTCGGCAGCCCCAGCTTTGGATAGCCCTCTCCCAGCGACATTGGCAGCGCTCCAGCCCGGCGCGCAGCAAAGCTCATTAAGGTTAATGGATCGAAAAGCCTGCGATTCCGTTGCGGAACATGCACGCGCGGGCAGCGCACCGAGCACGTGTCCCGCCGATCTGCAACCGCTCGGGCGCAGCTTGACTTTCGTTCTTTGAATGGAATATCTATTACGCTTCCCTAAGGTGAGATATGGAAAAAATGTTGTAAGTACCGAGGGGAAGGCGAGCAGCGGCGGACAGAGGGCTCAAGTCGCGGCTGCCGGACGAGGCGGAAAAAGACAAAAGACAGTCGGATTGACTGCAACCGAAATCGCGTCGCGAGAAGCGCGCAAACATGGGAAGCTACAAAATGCGGATGAAGGTCTTACTATTGCTTTAGCGTCCCCAGCGGCGCTCCTCGTGGCGTCGAACGCGCAGGCCGGCCAGGTGGATATCACCAATGTTGCCGTGCAGTCCGGCGAAACGACAAACATCTCCGGGACGATCAACGGCGACGCGATCAACCAAAGTCCCATCACGACGCTGCTTATGCTGACCACGACGACGGGAGACATTCTTCCCGTGTTTTGCGTGGATCTGCTCCATTACGTCAACATCGGGGGCTACAGCCCGCCGCTGCAGTATATCACCGGCTCTGTCGCCACCGATTCGACCGGCGTCCAACCAGGAACGGGCAACCCGCTGCCCAACCCGCCGGTGCCCGGGGAAATCCAGGCGCTCGCCAACCTCGGCGCCGCCGACTACTTCGGCGGCGTGACGAGCGCGGATGTGTATACCGCGCTCGCCGCTTCGATCTGGTACATCGAGTACAACACGGGCGCCAACTCGCTGAGCGTTGCCGGCGACGGCGCCGTCGGGAGCGCGGCGCCGAACACTACGCCCACGGGCCTGATCGCCCTTGATCTCGCTTATGCGGCGGCGCATGCCACCGACTATTCGCTCGGTCTCTACCCCGGCACGACCGGGCAGGGGTTCGTTGGCTATGGACAGGGCTTCACACGGGGCGTCCCCGAGGCGTCGACCTGGGCCATGATGCTTCTGGGCTTTGCGGGCCTCGGCTTCGCCGGATACCGGAGGACGAGGACGCAGCTCGCCATCGACGCCTGACCCGTCCAGGCCTCGCGCGAACCTGGGAAGGCCGCCTTCGGGCGGCCTTTCTGTTGCGCGCAGCCCTCAGAGCGCCTTTGCGGCCGCCAGAACCTCTTCGGCGTGGCCCGGGACTTTCACCTTGCGCCAGATCCGGGCGATGCGCCCGTCGCGGCCGACGAGAAAGGTCGAGCGTTCGACGCCGAAATATTTCCGGCCATACATGCTCTTCTCCTTCCACACCCCGTAAGCCTCGATAGTCGACCGCTCGGGATCGGCGGCGAGCGCGATCTTGAGCTCGTGCTTGCGCTTGAATTTGTCGTGGCTCGCAGCGCTGTCCGGCGAGACGCCGATGATCGTGGTTCCGGCGGCGGCGAAGCTGGCCCGCAAGCGGTTGAAGGCGATGGCCTCGGCGGTGCATCCTGACGTGTCGTCCTTCGGGTAGAAATAGATCACCGCCGGCTTGCCCTTGAGATCCGCCAGATGGGTGCGTCCTCCGCCGTCGATCGGCAGCTCGAAATCGGGCGCGGAATCGCCCTCGGCCAGTTCCTTCGCCATGTCGCCCTCGTTTTGTCTCATTATGGGATCAGTCCGGTCGCGGAACAAACGCGTCTGGCCGACATTGACCTGTGGCGCCTGGCGTTTCAAGCGGCGGACCGGACAGGCCGCCGCAAGCGGCCAAAGCGCGCGGGGCGCGCGACGGCCTCGAATCCTCTAGGATGGCGCGTTATGCCCTGGTCGGTCCACGGAGGATGATGGTTATTGGTCGCCGGGTTTAACATGACGACGCGGGCGCGCGCCCGGGCCGCCGTGCGCGGCATGGCGGCGGACGCCGAGGGTCCGCGGCTCCGCCCGCGCTTGCGGGGGATCAGCGCCCACCGGGTCGCGCACATATTGCTCCGGACCGTCGAGTTCGCTGCGGCCCTGTTCATCGTCGGGGGGCTGATCCTGGCGTCGGTGCTGGCGCGCGGGCCGATTCGGCTGGTTGGCCTGCACGACCAGATCGAAGCCTCGCTGAAGGAACGGGTCGGCGACAGTTACGCGCTCAGCCTCGGCCCGACTTACATCATGCACGATTCCTGGGGCGTGGGACTGGGCTTCAAGGGCCTCACTCTGCGCGACGCCGCCGGTCGAACGGTTCTCTCGGCCCCGAGCGGCAAGGTCGGCCTTGATCCGTTTGCGCTCGCGCTCCTCGACGTGAAGGTGCGCCGGCTCGAGCTCGACGGGCTCGACCTGCGCCTCAGGGTCGCTGCCGACGGCGCGCTCTCGCTAGCGGTCGCCAACGATTCCGGCGCGACTCCGATTGCTCTGCCGGGCGCGGCTCCTGGGGGCGGGGGGGCCCCGGACATCGCCGCCTTCGTCCGCTTCGCAGCCGAAGCCATGGCCGGCGCCGCCCAGGCGCTCGACCGGCTGACTCTCGCCAACGGCCATTTCGAGATCCAGAACGATGCGACGCAACGCCAGGTGGTGTACGACGACTTCGCGGTCGTGTTCGACCATTCGGGCTCGCGGGCGCACGCCACGATCTCGGCGACCGGTCCCGCCGGACCGTGGAGCATCGGCGCGCAGGCCTCCGACGGAAACGCGCCCGCCCTCTCGCTCGAAGCGCGCGACGTGAGCCTCGCCGACCTCCAGGTCTTCGACAAGCGGCCTCCGCCGCTGATCGCCGACGGGCCGATCGCAATCAGGATCGAGGCCGCGGTTACGCCGCAGTCGACGCTGCAATCCTTCACCGGCCGGTTCAGCATCGGCGCCGGCCGCGTGCGCATCAACAATCCTGACGCCATGCCGTTTTCTATCGACGAGGCGACAGGCGACGTCGCCTGGGACGACGACGCGCGGCGGTTTCGCGTCGACAAGCTCGAAGTTCTGTCCGGGCTGACGCATGTTCGGGCTCAAGGGTGGGTCGCGCCTCCTGCGGAGCCCGACAGGATCTGGACCACGCATCTCGAGGCGCGCGACGCCCAATTCGGCCCGGAGCGCACGGGCGCCAATCCGGTCGAGCTTGAATCCATTATCGCCGACACACGCTACCTGGCGCCGTCGTCGCGGTTCATCATCGACGGCGTCACTGCCCGCGGACCGACGGTGGATCTGACGCTCAAAGCGGAGTCCGCGCCGGACGGCGAAGGCTCGTCGCTCAAGCTCGACCTTGAGGCTGGCCCCAGCGCCACGCCCGACCTCATCCGACTATGGCCGCAATTCATCAATCCCGATGTGCGCGAATGGTGCGCGCATAACCTGCATGGCGGCCGGCTGCAGGGAAAGATGAAGGCCAACTGGACTGCGGCCGACCTCGACGCGATGACCCACAAGCGCGGCTTGCCGCGCGACAGCCTCCACGGCGAGTTCACCACCCGCGACGTCGGCGTCGACCTTTTGCCCGGCTTGCCGATCATGATGACCGATCAAGGGTCGGGGTCGTTCACCGGCCATGAGTTCTCGCTGTCGGGCAATCGCGCCTCCATGACCCTGTCGCCGACCCGGCGGGTGCAGGCGAGCGACCTCGCGTTCAGCATTGCCGACATCACGCCGCGCCCCATTGTCGACGCTTCCTCGCACGCGCACATGACCGGAACCGCCGACGCGCTCGCCGACCTCTTGACGCGCGAGCCGCTACGCCGCCAGGCGGGCCTGGCGATCGATCCGTCGACCATCAAGGGACAGGCGGAAGGCGATCTCGCCCTTGACCTCAAGCTCGGGAAGAGCGCGCGTCCCGACGACACGCAGTTCCACACTTCGGGGACGCTCAAGGACCTTCAAATCGAGAAGTTCCTCGCCGACGAACGGCTCGAGTTCGGCCACTGCTTCGTTCCAGGGCGATCGCGAAACGATGAAGATCGTCGGCGACGGGATGGTCCTTGGCGCGGCGACCCATATCGAGGTGAGCCGCGCGGCAGGCGAGGAAGGCTCGGCGATAATTACCTTCGCGCTCGACGCCGCCGGGCGCGCCAAGCGCAACATCAATCTAGGCTCGTGGCTGACCGGAACGCTGCCGGTCAAGCTCAAGGCGCCGCTGAGCCGAACGAGCGCCGAGGTCGAGATCGACCTCACGCCGGCGGGAATCGATAATCCCGTGCCAGGCGTGTCGAAGCCGGCGGGAAAGCCGGGCAAGGCGACGTTCGTCGTCAAGCCGGCGCAGGAAGGCTCTTCGCTCAGCAACATCTTGATCGATCTCGGCGTGCCGATGATGCGCGGGTCCGCCCAGACCGGCGCGGACGGATCGATCCAGACCGCCACGATCACCCAGGCGCGCATCGCGCCGGGCGACGATTTCAAGGCGGACGTGGTCAACGGCCAGTTGCTCAAGGTGTCGGTGCGCGGGGCGACGCTCGACGCCCGCGCTTCCGTCAAAACGCTGTTCGATGGGACGCCGTCGGGACAACCGCCGGCCAAAGACCTCGACCTCGACGTCAAGGTCGCGACCGTCACCGGCGCCAACAAGCAGGCGATCAGCGGTATGGAGCTGACGGCTTTCCGCCGCGCCGGCGAGATGCGGCTCGGCAGTTTACGTGGGCGAATCGGCGGCGGCGCGATAACCGCGACCGGGAACGGTGGGGAAACGCGACTCACGACCACCGACGCCGGCGCGCTGGCCCGTTTTGCCGATCTCTATGGGCGCCTCGAAGGCGGCGATCTCAATCTGGTGTTGCGCTCCAGGGGCGATGGCAGCACGGGCGAAGCGGTGCTCACCAATTTCGTCCTGCGCGACGAGCCGGCGTTCCGCCAGCTGGTGTCGGCCGGACGCCCGCGCGCGTCAGAGGACGGCGCCGGCGCAATCGATCCTTCGCTGGTGCGCTTTCAGAGGATGACGGCTTCGTTCGAGCGCTCGCCGGGAAAACTCAAGATTCAGGACGCTGTCATCTATAACCCCTACATGGGGCTCACGACCCAGGGGCTGATCGATTTCGAGCACAGCCAGATCGACGTCAGCGGATCGTTCGTGCCCGCCTATACGGTCAACACCATGCTGACCAAAATCCCGCTGGTCGGCGTTCTGCTGAGCGGCGGCCAGAACGACGGCGTCTTCGGCGTCAGCTATCGCGTGCACGGGCCAATGAGCGGGCCGACGCTGACGGTCAATCCGCTCTCGGCGATCGCGCCCGGGATCTTGCGCCGGATCCTCGGCGCCATCGACGGCACGGTGAGCCGCGGCGGCGCGGCCGAACCGGCGCAAGCGGACGAATTGCCGGCGCAGCGGTCGGCGAGGTAGCCGCGTGGCGCTGGCGACGACGGGTTCAGTGAAGCAGATTGAACCAGGCGGACGCGGGATGAAACCGAACGCAGGCGGGATGCTTCCCGCGGCTTGCCTTTGGCCTTCACTCCATTTCATTCCGCTTCCCGGACTCGGGGCTTTTCAATGAGTTACGGCCAACTCCGGACCGGGTTCTTGCTCTTCCCTCTCGGCAGCGCCGTCGATATCACAAGTGCACCATGTCCGTTCCGCTCAGGCAGGCTGGTGCGCCGACTTCGACTATTGGAAAACAAGGTAGCGCTCATTTCTGAATTTGTCAAGTCTTTTCTCGTCAGATGTCGCTAGCAGACGATATGTCCGGTTTAGGTAGCGCACGATCTGTCCGGTAAGTCCGGCCCTTTTTTGGAGGGGTTGGATGCGCCGGACGGATGCCCTTCAGGGGGTGCGCATGGCGGTGTTTTTGAACATTCTGAACCGCTGGGAATCGGCGGAGCTGAACCAGGAAGAGGCGGCGGAGCTTTTGGGGGTGAGCGAGCGGACGTTCCGGCGCTGGACGCGCCGCTACGAGGAGGAGGGTGAGGCTGGGTTATTGGACCGCAGGCTTGGCAAGGCGTCGGGCAAGCGGGTTCCGGTCGACCGGGCCGAAGAGGTGGAGCGGCTCTATCGCGAGCGCTACCAGGGTTTCACGGTCAAGCACTTCCACGAGCATTTGGTGCAGGACCACGGCTTCGGCTGGAGTTACACCTGGACCAAGCTGCACCTTCAGTGGATGGGCGTGGTGGCCAAGGCGCCGCGCAAGGGGGCGCATCGGAGGAAGCGCGAGCGGCGCCCGCTGCCGGGGATGATGCTGCACCAGGACGGCTCGCGCCACGCCTGGCTCGAAGGCCAGGGGGCGCTCGACCTGATCGTCACGCTCGACGATGCGACGGGGGCAATCTACTCGGCGTTCCTGACCGAGGAGGAGGGCACGGCCTCGACCTTCCGGGCGCTGAAAGAGGTGTTTTCAGCCCACGGCCTGCCGATGAGCCTCTACACCGACCGCGGGGCGCACTACTTTCACACCCCCAAAGCCGGCGGCGAGATCGACCGCGGCCATCCGACCCAGGTCGGCCGGGCGCTCGAGCAATTGGGGGTCGAGCACATCGGGGCCTATTCGCCGCAGGCGCGGGGGCGATCGGAGCGGGCGTTCGGGACGCTTCAGGACCGGCTGGTCAAGGAGCTCGCGCTCGCCGGCGTCACAACGGTCGAGGCGGCGAACGCTTTCCTCCGAGAGGTCTATCTGCCCGCCCACAACGCCCGCTTCGCGATTGCGCCGGCCGGCGAGGGCTCGGCCTTCACGCCCATTCCCGGCGTCGACCTCGACGAGATCCTGTGTGTCGAGGAGGAGCGGCAGGTCGGCCATGACAATTGCGTCTCCTACCGGACGCTCAAGCTCCAGATCCCGGAAAGCCCGATGCGGCCGCATTTCGTCAAGGCGCGGGTCAAGGTGCACCTCTACGCCGACGGCTCCCACGCCCTCTTCCACGGGCCGCGCTGTATCGGCCGCTACGACCAGAACGGAACGATCAGAGATGCGAAAAACGCCGCCTAAATCCGCTCGGCGGCGAGCCTGTGGACGGCATGGACAAGCCTCCGGCTTGCCCACTCCGCCCACAGGAGAACAGAACCAGAAGAAGCGGACATATGATGTGCTACCAAAACCGGACAACTTAATTCGCTATCGACAGTCTTTTCTCGTCAGACTTGGGGTCAGACCAACGGCGGCGGCGCCGTCTAGCGGCCGGCGCCCTTGGCGATCGTCGCCCGCTCGAGAACCTCCCGGATGAAGCGAGTATAGGGAACGCCCCGCGCTTTGGCTCTGGCCTTCACCGCGTCGAGCAGTGGGACGGGCAGGCGCATGTTGAGCCTGGCGGCCTTCGCCTGAAATTCGAACCTCACCGGCTTGAATTGGGAAAAATCAAGGTCCGACAAGTTCTGTTCGAGAAAGGCTTCGGCTTCCTCATCGGTGGTCATGATCGGAACCTTGCGCTTCATAGTTTCTGGCCTCTGTCTCGTGCATTTAACGTGCGCTAACCGCGCGGATGGTTCGCCGTCCCGATCTCCCCCGGATCGTGAAGGCAACGAATAGGGAGCGTCCCCGCGCCGTGCGATCAACAGCGATCAGCCGGTCTTCGAGATGGGCGTGTTTCAGGTCAGGAGCGATTCTCGGACTGCCGCGCAGAAGCGCCTCGATCTCAGCAATCGGAACACCATGCTTCTGGCAGTGCCCCCTGTTGCCCTCATCCCACTCGAACAGCGGTGAAACGACCTCATCAACCATATCATAGTTCTGTATGGATGTACATACAAATGCAATCCGGCCTGCGACCCCCGCGGCCAAATATGATTTTTCGCGAGCGACGAATGGCTGCCGCAGCGAACGGCGGGGTAGCTCACACCGCTTTGAGGAGCACGTGCTTCTTGCGGCCGAGCGACAGCTTGACCACGCCGCCGCTCTTCAGCGCCTCGCGGGTGATCAGCGCCTTCTCGTCGCCAAGGGTCGCGTCATTGACCCTCAAGCCGCCGCCCCGGATCTGACGGCGCGCCTCGCCGGTCGAGGCGACGAGGCCGGCGCGCACGAAGGCGGTCAGCGCGCCCAGGCCGGCGTCGAATTCCGACCCCGGCACGTCGACGGTCGGCAGGCTCTCGGCGAGTTCGCCGTCTTCGAAGGTCCGGCGCGCCGTCGCCGCCGCGGCCTCGGCCGCCGCCGGCCCATGCAGCAGCGCGGTCGCCTCGTTGGCCAGCGTCTTCTTCGCCTCGTTGATCTCCGCCCCGGGCAGGCTTTCGAGCCGGCGGATTTCGTCGAGCGGCAGGAGCGTGAACAGCCTGAGGAACCGGCCAACTTCGGAGTCGTCTGCGTTGCGCCAGAACTGCCAGTAGTCGTATGGCGCGAGCATCGCCTCGTCGAGCCAGACCGCCCCGGCGGCGGTCTTGCCCATTTTTGCGCCCGAAGCCATGGTGATGAGCGGCGTGGTCAAGGCGTAGAATTGTTCGAGCCCCATGCGGCGGCCGAGATCGATGCCGGTGACGATATTGCCCCACTGGTCGGAGCCGCCCATCTGCAGCGTCACGCCATGGCGACGATTGAGCTCGGTGAAATCGTAAGCCTGCAAGCACATGTAGTTGAACTCGAGGAACGTCAGCTCGTGCTCGCGCTCGAGCCTCAGCTTGACCGAATCCATCGCCAGCATGCGGTTGACCGAGAAATGCCGCCCGACGTCGCGCAGGAAATCGATGTAATTAAGTCTCGCTAGCCAATCGGCGTTGTCGGGCATGATGGCGTCGTGCTTCCCGTCGCCGAAGCGGATGAAATGCGCGAACGCCTTGCGGATGCCCGCCTTGTTGGCTTCGATCTCAGCGACGGTCAGCAGCTTTCGGCTCTCGTCCTTGCCCGAAGGATCGCCGACCATCGTCGTGCCGCCGCCCATCAGCGCGACTGGCTTGCCGCCGGTCTGCTGGAGCCAGTGCAGCATCATGATCTGCACCAGGCTGCCGACATGCAGCGAGGGCGCAGTGCAATCGAAGCCGATATAGCCGGCAAGCGCTCCCGATCGCGCCTTGTCGTCGAGGCCGGCAAGGTCTGAGCACTGATGCACGAATCCGCGCTCCTGCATGACGCGCAGGAAGTCGGATCGAGGCTGGAACGCGTCGGTCAAGCTTGGTCCTTTGGGCGCTTCGGGCGCCGGAGCTTTAGGGGGGCGGGGCGCCGAGCGCAACTCATTGCGCCGCCCCCCGCGCTCATTCCGCCAGATTGCGGTCGAAGAACTCCGCGATCTCCCCAAAGGCCTCGCGCGTCTCCGGCACGTCGGGAAGCGCCAGATATTCGGCGTGGCTCACGCCCTCGTAGACGTTGAGTTCGGCGATGACGCCGGCGCGGCGAAGCTTGCGATGAACCCGGACCGTGTTTGAGAGGAAAAGGTCGCGCGTGCCGGTTGTCAGGATGGTCGGCGGAAAGCCGGAGAAATCGCCGTAGACGGGAGAAAGGTAGGGATCGCGCAAGTCGTGTCCGTTGGCGTAGAGCCGCGCGGCGCTCGCCAGCTCGTCGTCGTAGTTGACGAGGTAGTTGTCGATCCAGGCGTTGGCGAAATAGCTGTCGCCGATCTTGTCAAGGTCGGACCACGGCGTGCCCGGCGCGATCGCGCCGGGAAGCGGAAGGCGCTCGTCCTTGGCGCGCAACATCGTCGCCAGCAGCAGGCCGCCGCCTGACGACGTTCCGAACATGCCGACGTTTTCAGGCTTCGTCGACTTCAGCAGCTCCCTCCACACCGCGATCGTATCGTCGAGCGCGGCCGGATAGGGATCGTCTGGCGGCATGCGATAGTCGATGCAGATCACTTTGAAGCCGCCGAGTCCCGCCATCAGCGTTCCTTCGCCGGTTCCCGCTTCGCCCGGATAGAAAACGTAAGCGCCGCCGTGAATGAGCACGAGCAGGCGGTTGCGGTTCTTCGGCGGAATCGACCTGGGTTCGAGAATGAACGCCTTCACTCCGCCGATGACGGCGGGCCGGATCGTTACGCCCAGCGCCTGGCGGAGCGCCGGCAAGCCGTCGAGGACCGGGCTGGTGCGTTCCGCGATCGTCCGCTTCCATTCCGCCGCCGTCCCAGGCGCGTCCCGGAATGGGCCGTAAGGCGCGGCGATGATCGCCTGCATCTCAGGGCTGACATCCGCCGTCGGCACGGGGATGACCATGCCGGGCGTCGTGCGCGGCCCGGGCTTCGCGTTAGCCGCCGCCTGCGCCGCGGCGATGGCCTCGAAGTCCTCGGACGCGCCCTGCACCGAAGCGGGCCGCGCTGGCAAAGCGGCGATCACCGCGGCAAGCGCAAGAGCCAAGCAAAGTCTTCGAACCGGCTCGCTGCTCATCGCCAATCCCCTCCGAAGCGCTTCGTTCCTCATCAGCCCGCGCCAAAGTCCCGCGCAGACGAACGGGGATGCTAGGGCCGCGCATGCAAACACGCCAAGGAATTCGCGCCGCCAAGCGCGCCTGGGCCGGCATCCGGAGCACGCGACACCGCCGGTCGAATGCGCTAACAGACCGCCCTCCGCGCCTTACGATACGGCGCGCCCGTCAGGAACCGCGCGCCGATGTCCCCCCGCCTTGGCGAAGACGATCTGATCGCCCGCTATTTCGCCCCGCTGGCGGGGCCGGCGGGCTTGGGGCTGCGCGACGACGCGGCGCTGATGCGCCCGCCGCCGGGCCATGACCTGGCGCTGACCACGGATGCGCTGGTCGCGGGAGTGCATTTCTTCGGAGACGATCCGCCGGGGGCGATCGCGCGCAAGGCGTTGCGCGTCAATCTCTCCGATCTTGCCGCCAAGGGCGCGCGGCCGCTCGGATTCTTGCTTACGCTCGCGCTTCCGGGCGACTGGCGCGAGGATTGGCTCGCAGCCTTCGCCGATGGTCTCGGCGCCGACGCTTTGGCCTTCGACTGCCCGTTGATCGGCGGCGACACGGTGGCGACGCCGGGGCCGCTCACGCTGAGCGTGACCGCAATCGGCTCGGTTCCGGAGGGACGGATGGCCCGCCGCACCGGCGTGAAGCCGGGCGATTGCCTCTATGTCACCGGCACGATCGGCGACGCAGCGATCGGGCTTAGGCTCCGACAGGGGCGCGGGCCCGACATCCCGCAATCCGACAAAGCCTTCCTCATCGAGCGCTATCTGACGCCCGAGCCGCGCCTCGCCCTGATCGAAGCGATGGCCGATCATGCGAGCGGCGGCATGGACGTCTCAGATGGCTTCGTCGGCGATCTGACCAAGATGCTCGACGCATCGGGGGTCAGCGCCCGGGTGGCGATCTATCGCTTGCCGCTCTCGATCGCCGCCCGCGCGGCGGTCGCCGCCGATCCGGGCCTGTTCGAGGTTGCGGCAACCGGCGGCGACGACTATGAGCTTCTCGCCTCGGCAGCGCCCGCTTCCGCGCCCGCCTTCGAGGCGGCGGCCGCAGCGGCGGGCGTGCCGCTGACGTTCGTCGGCGAAGCGGTCGAGGGCCGGCGACCTCCGAGCTTCGTCGGCCCCGACGGCGCCCCGGTCGTCTTTGCCCGCCGCTCCTATAGCCATTTCTGAAGGCCATCCGAATGACCGAAGCCGCGTCGGCGCTCATGGACATGCGACTGCTCGCGGCGCAGGCGGTGGCGCATGAAGCTGGCGCGAAGGCGCGGCGCCGCTTTCTCGACAAGTCGTTCAACGTCGGCTTCAAGGGTCCGCAGGACTTTCTGACCGAGGTCGACGGCGAGACCGAGGCGTTCATCGCCGAGCGCCTGATGGAAGTCTTTCCGACCGACGGGTTCATCGGCGAGGAGAGCAACGCGCGCGCCGCGGGCGCGGGCGGGGCAGTGTGGGTGGTCGATCCGATCGACGGCACCGCGAACTTCGCCCGCGGCGTGCCGCATTTCTGCGTTTCGATTGCCTGCGTCGCCGCAGGCAAGGTCGAAGTCGGGGTCATTTACAATCCGATGCTCGACGAATTGTTCGCCGCCCGGCGCGGCGGCGGCGCGCGGCTCAACGGCGCGCCGATCAGCGCCTCATCCGCCGCCTCGCTCGCCAACGCCTCCGTCGAGGTCGGCTGGAATTCGCGCGCGGGCTTCGGGCAGTATGTCGATCTCCTCCGGCGGGTCGCATCGACCGGTGCTTCGCCTTCCCGCACCGGCTCGGGCGCGCTCGCCATCGCTTATGTCGCCGCGGGACGAAGCGACGGCTTCGTCGAGCATCACATCAACGCCTGGGACTGTCTTGCCGGGATTCTGCTGGTGAGCGAGGCCGGCGGCTACGTCAGCGATTTTCTCAAGGACGACGGCCTGACAAAGGGCAACGCGCTTGTCGCCTGCGCGCCCGGGGTCAAGGACGCCCTGATCGCCGCCGCGGCCTTCGCGGACTTCGCCCGATGAGCGAAATCATGCTGACCCATGGCGATGCGCAGGCGACGATCGCGCTCCTCGGCGCCGAGGCGAGACAATGGCGGATCGCCGGGCGCGATTTGCTGTGGCCCGGCGATCCGGCGATCTGGAGTGACATCAGTCCGATCCTCTATCCGGTCGTTGGCTGGACGCGGAACGGCGAGGAGCGGGTCGGAGGGCGCCGCTACCCACTCGGCCTGCACGGCTTCGCCCGGTTCGAGACCTTCACCGTTGAGTCCTCGGCGCCCGACTTTGCGCGGCTTGCGCTCAGCGACAATGCCCGCACGCGCGCGATCTATCCATTCCCCTTTGCGCTCGCGATCGAATACCAGCTGAGCGCTGTCGCGCTCACAATGGCGATCGAAGTCGCCAATCCCGGCGGCGCGCCAGCGCCCTACGCCTGCGGGCTGCATCCGGGTTTCCGCTGGCCGCTGGCCGCGGCCGGACGCGACGGCGCTCTTGTCCGATTCGATCGGGCGGAGCGGCCCGAGGTTCCGCGCATCGCGCCTGGCGGCCTGATCGGCGCCGGCGCGCGCCCGATTCCGCTTCAGGGCCGCGACCTGCCGCTGACCGACGCGCTGTTCGCACACGATGCGCTCTGCTTCCTCGACTGCGCCAGCCGGTCGCTCGCCTTCATCGACGCCTCGGGGGCTTCGATCACGATGGAGTACCCGAGCTTTACCCACGCCGCGCTGTGGACGAGGCCCGGCGCGCCGTTCCTTTGCCTCGAAGCCTGGACGGGCTACAGCGACCCCCAAGGGTTCGAGGGCGAGCTCATCGACAAGCCCGGCATGCGCACGCTCAAATCCGGCGCGCGGGCGCGCCACGAGGCGCGCTTCGTTTTCCAGCCGGAGTGAGGGTCAATGTCTGTGCAGGAACGATCGATGACCGACGCTTCCGCCTTCGTGCTCGACGGCGCGGCGATCGCCGAGGGCGTGCTGGCGAAAGTCGCCGAAGAATCGCGCGCAATCGCCGCCCGTGGCGTGACGCCTGGCCTCGCGGTCGTCCTGGTCGGCGACAATCCGGCGAGCCAGAGCTACGTCGCCGGCAAGGGCAGGGCGGCCAAAGCCTGCGGCTTTCATTCGGTCCAGCACGATCTGCCGGCCGAAACGGGCGAGGCCGAATTGCTGGCGCTGGTCGAGGCGCTCAACGCCGATCCGGCCGTGCATGGCGTGCTGGTGCAATTGCCGCTGCCCGGACACATCGATTCGTCGCGGGTGCTGGAAGCGGTCGCGCCGGCCAAGGACGTCGACGGCTTTCATCCGATCAATGTCGGTCTGTTGTCGATCGGCGATACACGCCGCGCGCTCATCCCCTGCACCCCGGCCGGGGCGATGATCCTCATCGACCGGGCCTGCGAGCGTCTGGGCTGGTCGCTTCCGGGCATGGAGGCGGTGATCATCGGCCGTTCGAACATCGTCGGTAAGCCTATGGCCCAGCTTCTGCTGGCGCGTCATTGCACGGTGACCATCGCCCATTCGCGCACCCTCGACCTGCCCGGGGTCGCCCGTCGCGCCGACATCCTCGTCGCCGCTGCCGGCCGGCCGGAAATGGTGCGCGGTGACTGGGTGAAACCGGGCGCGATCGTGATCGACGTCGGCATCAACCGCGTCGCGGGCCACGGGCATGACGTTTCCGGCAAAGCCAAGACCCGCCTCGTTGGCGACGTCGCCTATGCGGAGGCCGCAGCGGTCGCGGGCGCGATCACCCCCGTGCCCGGCGGCGTCGGGCGCATGACAATCGCCATGCTGATGGCTAACACGCTTGAAGCGGCGAAAAGGGCGGCCGCGGGGCTATGAGGCGCTGCCAGTCCCGACGCCGCGGAGGACTGTGGCGATAAGAGAAAAAATTTCTGCCCCCGCGCACGGCGCGAGGAGGCCTGCTCAAAGCCGCATGAGCCCCTTGGCCTTGGCGTAGTACAGGAGCGCGATCGTCTTGGCGTCGGCGATTTGTCCGCGCTCGATCATCGCGAGCGCCTCGGCGAGCGGGATCTCGATGACCTCGATGCGCTCGTCCTCATCGACGCCGCCGCCCTTTCCGGCGCGGTCCGCCTCGCCGTAAGGCGCGACGAAGCAGAAAATCTTCTCCGTCATGCCGCCGGGGCTCATATAGGCGTCGAAGGCGTGGCGAGGCTCGCGGATCGCAATCCCCGTCTCCTCGAGCGCCTCGCGGACAGCGCAGACGTCGGGCGGATCGCCGTCCAGCATGCCTGCGCAGGCCTCGATCGTCGCCAGCGCCCCGTCGCTCAGATAGGCGCCGGCGCGGAACTGCTTGACCAGCGTGACCACGCCTCGCTTCGGGTCGTAGAGCAGCACCGCCGCCGCCAGCCCATGGCGATAGACCTCGTGCGCGAGCGTGCGCGTCGAGCCGTCCTCTTCGGCGACCTCGATCACGGTCTTGGTTAGATCGAATCGGCCTCTGTTGAGGAGCGTCTCGCCGATCACGCGTGCGGCTTTGGCCATCGCGCGCGCCTAGGAGCCTGTCTGCTTAATCCTCGGCGAGATGGGATTTGAACCGCTCAAGCCAGTCGGAGAGCCGGATGCAGCAAATTCGCGCATCCGGTTTGATGTAAGGTTGGGTGGAAGCTTTGCGGCCATCGTTCGTTGCACCGTTTCCGAGGTGGCGAAGCTCAGCCGGTTGCGCGTGCGGCCAGGGACGGGGTCCGCCCCTGGGCGAGCTTCAAGATATTGTGGGCGAGGCAGACGAGGCCCCACTCGTTGGCGACCTTCTCGACGCCGCGCAAGAGAAACTGACGGAAGCCGCGCGCCTGCTTGATCTGTCCGAACACCGGCTCGGGCAGCTGCTTTCTTAAGCGGTAGGGGCTGGAGTGCCCGCCGGCCTTGATTCTTTCGCGCATGGCGGCGACGCGGGCGCCGCCGCCTTCTCCTTCCCCGGCGTGCTTGGCCCGCCCCGGCGCGATATAGGCGTCGATCTCGCGTTCCTCCATCGCTGTAAGGTTGGCGTCGGAGCAATAGCCCGCGTCCGCCGACAGTTGCGTCGGCTTCTTGCCCAGATTGGCTTCGATGGCGTCGGCCATCGGCGCCAATTGATGTTGATCGCTCTGCTTCGCGTCGAGGCCGTGGGCGACGATCACCTGCGCCGTCGCGTCGACCGCCGCCTGCGCATTGTAGCCCTGGATGAAGCCGTCCTTGGTTTTCATGATGCGGCTTTCGGGATCGGTGAAGTTCTTCTGCGCTTTGGGGTCAGGCTCTTCGGATGGCGGGGCGGCGGGCTTGCCCGGTTTCTTGCGGCCCTCGGCTTGTCGCCGCTCCTCGGCCTGCGCTTTGGCCTTGGCCGCCGCGGCCGCTTTCGCCTCGGCCTCCAATTCGGCCTTCGCCGCCCGGATCTTCTCGACGCGCTTCTTCTTGTCGGCGACCCATTTGGGCAGCTCCTCGCCGCTCTTGTCGCGGCCGAAGGCTCTGTCTTCCTCGGCGTCCGCAGCCTCGGCTGCGCTCAGCCACCGCTCGACCTCGGCCTCGAGCTCCGCCGCACGCTTCTCCATGCGCTCGTAGCTCATCGCCTTGTGCTTGGAGGCGTTCGCCTTGATCTTCGTCCCGTCGAGCGCGACATGGCCGAGCTTCACAAGTCCCGCCTGTTCGCACAGCTTGAGAACTTGCCCGAACAGTCCCGCAAGCACCTTCAAGTGCCGCTTGCGGAAGTCAGAGACGGTGCGAAAATCCGGCGGATCGAGCCCGACAATGCTCAGGAAGTCGACCCGTTCGCGCGCCGCCTTGGCGATCCGGCGCGACGAGTAGACGCCGTTGCAATAGCCGTACAGCAACAGCGCCGTCATCATCGCCGGGTCAAACGGCGGCTGCCCGCGCTCGCTCGCATACGCGGCTTCGATCTCACCAAGGTCGAGAGGCTCGAGCACAAGCGCCAAAATGAAGCGAGCCAGATGGTCCTCGCCGACAAAGTCCTGAACGCTCGGCGGCAACAACAGCGGCTGATCGATCGTCCAGGGCCGGAAGGTCTTGCTCATAAGCAAACAAAATCCAATTCGAGCAAACGCCGCCACCACAATCCGCTATTATCCAGACAGGCTCCTAGTAGCGGAATTGTTCGCCGAGGATTCGCTCGTCAAGCGAATGGCCGGGGTCATGCAGGAGGATGAGCGATGTCGCCTTGTCCATCGCGACGTCGACTTCGACCACCCTGCGGATTTCGAAATGATCGGCGGCGGCGGCGACCGGGCGCTTGTCGGCTTCCATCACCTTGATTGTCACGCGCTGCGAATCTCTGAGCAGCGCGCCGCGCCAGCGGCGCGGGCGGAACGGCGAGAGAGGAGTGAGCGCCATCAGCGGCACGCCGAGCGGCAGGATCGGCCCGTTGGCGGAGAGGTTGTAGGCGGTCGAGCCTGCCGGCGTGGCGACCAGGATGCCGTCGGCGATCAATTCGTCGAGCTGGGTCTTGCCATCGATCTCGATCATGAGCTTGGCCGCCTGATAGACTTGCCGCAGGAGCGACACCTCGTTGATCGCCCGCCTCGTCGTCTCGACCCCGTGGACGTCGCGTGCGCGCATGATGAGCGGATGAATGATCGACGGCAGCGCCGCCCGGAGGCGCTCGCGCAGGCCCGCTTCCCAGTAGTCGTTCATCAGGAAACCGACCGAGCCGCGATTCATGCCGAAGATCGGCTTCGGCGCCTTCATCGTCATGTGCAGGGTCTGCAGCATCAAGCCGTCGCCGCCGAGCGCAACGATGACGTCGGCCTCCTCGAGTGGACTGTCGCCATAGAGCGCCGTCAACCTTTCGAGCGCTTCGTTGGCTTCCGTCGCACCGGATGACCGGAAGGCGATCGTTTGCGTTCGCGACGCTGGAGTCATGACCGACATGCTCGCTCCCCTCTCGCGCGCCAGGCACTCTTATCCGAGCGCCCGGCGTTTCGGAAGCGGAGCGCCATGCCGTACGGAGGCGCTTCATGCTCGGCGATGCGACGGCGGCGCGCCTCGAAGGGAATGGGCAAACCGCGCTCAGGCCTCGGGGAGGATGCGGGCGGCCTTGCGCGCGGCGCCCTCCGGGGTCGGCAGTTTGATGAGGAATCGCGCGCCGCAATAGAAGTCGTCCGCCTTGGCCGGCGCGAGCGCGATCGCCCCGCCGTTTCGCGTCACCAGGTCGGATGCAATCGCGAGGCCGAGGCCGGCGCCGGCCTGGCTCGTCGACGTGTGGAACGGCTCGAAAATCCGCTCGGCCTGATCGGCGGGAAAGCCGGGACCGGTGTCGCTGATCTCGATCAGAGCCAGCCCCTCGGTGCGGATGGCGGCGAAGCGGATGGCTTTCGGGCGGCCGTCCTCGGCGCCCTTGGCCATCAGCGCCTGCGCGGCGTTGCGGCTCAGGTTCTCGAGCACCCGCTGGACATGGTCGGGATCGGCGTAGAGATCGAATCGGGGCGGAATGTCGATGTCATAGTCGATCGCATCCCCGCGCTCGGCATACGCCGCCTCGACGACCTGCCGCACCAGTTCCCGCAAATCGAAGCGCCGGCGCGCCGGCGGCGCATCGCGGCCCGCGCCATAGGTCAGCGTCGACTGGCAGAACTGGATCGCGCGATCGAGGGTCGCGACCAGCCGGGGGGCGAGCCGCTGGGCGAGCGGATCGGGAATCGTCGCCAGGCGATCCGAGATGAGCTGCGCCGCGCTCAGCATGTTGCGCAGGTCGTGGTTTATGCGCGCGACCGCCATGCCGAGCTCGGCCAGGCGTTTGCGTTGCGCGAGTTCATGCGCGAGCGATCCCTGCATGACGGCGAGCGCCGTCTCGGCGCGGCCGATCTCGTTGCGTCGGCCGCTGGGCGCGATAACCCGCGAAGCGTCCTGCGGGCTCTCGCCGAAGGCAATGATGTTCGATGTCAGGCGGCGCACCGGCCGCAGCACCATGCTCCACAGCGCCGCCCACAGCACGCAGGTGACGACGGCGGCGATGGTGAGCGAAATATTCCGGAAATTACGCGAGACGCGCCACAATCCCTCGATCAGGGGCGTCTCGTCGAACGTCACCTCGATCGCCGTCTGGGTCTGGGGCCGCCGGGGAGGCGAGCTTCACGATCCTTCCCGGTGAGGCGAAGAGCGCGTGGAAGGTCGCTTCGATGCTCTCGAGATAGGAACTGTCGTCGGCCGTGATCGCCTCCGCGGCGTCGGGGGAGAAGCCGGGAAGAACGAGCTCGCGCCGGCCCGTCGGCGTGATGATTGCGATCGACTTCACACCTACGCTGTTCAGGATTCTTCGCGACAAGTCCTCGGGCAGGGGCGTAGCGCCGTCGGCGTTGAAAGCCTCGACCGCGGTCTGGGCGGCGGCAATCTTGTTGTGGAGCCACATCTCGCGAAAGGCGACGAGACGGGTCAAGTAGAAAAGACCCATCGCCAACAGGATGAAGGCGAGCGTGACCGCAAGCACCCGCGCCGCGAGCCCAAATCCGCGCAGCGGCAGCCGGCGCGCCCGAACCGTCCGCCTGGCGGGCGAAGGTCTGGGCGAGCGCTTGGGCGAGCGCGGGCGTTTCCGCGCTGCTTTGGCTTCGAGCCGGGAGGTCCAGCATGGTCTGCTCGGGCTGCTTCAGGTTTTTAGTTCGTCCTCAATATAAGTATTGATTATAGCAGAAAAGTTGGCGTCGGCGCGAAATCCGAGGCTTTTCGCCCGCGCCGGATCGAAATCTCGCGGCCAGCCGGCGACGATGCGGGCGATCGTCTCGTCCGGCTCGCGGCGGATGAGGCTTGCCGTCTTGGCGCCGGCAATGGCGCGCAAAGCCTCGATCTGCTCGCCGACGGTGACGCTCACTCCAGGCAGGTTCAGCGACCGGCGGGCGCCGAGCAGGGCGAGATCGAGCTCCGCCGCGCGCATGAGGAACTCGACCGCGGCGCGGGGCGAGGCGTGCCAGTGGCGGACGTCGTCGCCCACCGGCAGGATCGCCTCCTTGCCGGCGAGCGGCTCGCGGATGATGCCGGAAAAGAACCCGGAGGCCGCCTTGTTGGGCGCTCCCGGCCGCACGCAGATCGTCGGCAGGCGCAGGCCAATGCCGTCGAAAAAGCCGCGCCGCGAATAGTCGGCGAGCAAAAGCTCGCAGATCGCCTTCTGGGTTCCGTAGCTGGTCAGCGGCGCGGCGACGAATTCGTCGCCGATCTTGTCCGGGAACGGCGCGCCGTAGACGGCGATCGAGGAAGTGAAAATGAGGCGTGGCCGATAGGCGCCGCCGGCAAGCGCCTGTTCGCGCCGGATCGCTTCGAACAGAGCCTGGGTTCCGCCGACATTGATGGCGTAGCCCTTGTCGAAATCCGCCTCGGCCTCGCCGGAGACCACTGAGGCGAGGAGGAAAATGACGTCCGGCCGCGCCGCGATGAGCTTGGGCGCGACGTAAGGGGCGGCAATGTCGAAAGCGTCAAGCGCGGCCGGGAAGGGCGCGTTCTTGAGCGGCTGTGGCGCGACGACATCGACGAGATGCGCGTGGTCGATCGTTTTGCCCGCGAGGCGGGCGTCGCGGACGAGGCGCGCGGTGAGCTTGCGCCCGATCATGCCCGCCGCGCCGATGATGAGCACCTTCATCCGAAGCTTTCTCCCTTCGCCGGTCCCGGATCCAAGCCGATCGGGGACCTGCGCAAACTAGTGCGGTTTGGCCGCGCTGCATATCCCCGCACGAGTGTCAAGTTACTCCGAGCATAGCCGAAGTGAAAATTGGCTTGCCTTGTTTTCGCCGTAACTACCCTCCAGACGGGCCACGCAACTCTCCAAACAATGAGGTGAAATGGAATGCGGAAGATCGTTTTTGCGTGTGCGATGTTCATCGGATTTACAGGCGCAGTCGGTCGCCGGAGAATTAGGTATAGCCTCCTATTATCAAAATCCGTATTACGGCGGGCTGATCGCGGCCCACAAGACGCTCCCGTTCGGAGCCCGGGTGAAGGTATTCAATCTCGACAACGGCCGCAGCGCGATCGTGAAGATCGTCGACCGCGGGCCGTTCATCCGGGGGCGCATCATCGATGTTTCGCCCTCCGCCGCGAGCGTGCTCGGCTTCCGCCAGGCTGGCCTGGCGCATGTGAGGATCGAGCGAATCTCAGCTTCGCGCCTGTCGGCGGGCCGGTTACTTCCGGTCCGCCGCCGGATCGCGGACGCGAGGCGTTACATTCCCGGCATCGGCATGATCTCGACGATCTCCACCGACGCGCCGGGCATCATCTGAAGATGGGGATGGTCCTTGCCGAACAGCTTGGCGGCGGCCTCGTGGGAATCGGCCTGGACGACCGAATAGCCGCCAATCCCGTTTTTCGCGTCCTTGGCGCCGTTGGCGTCGACCCGCTTGGTTTTCCCCAACGGCGCCCCGCCGTCGACGATCGACGCCTTATGCGCGCCCATCCAGTTCATCCACGCCTCCATCCCCTTTTTCTGCATCTCCGGGGTGGAGTTCCGCATCACCGTCTCGAACGCGGCCGGATCGGCCATGTACAGAACCAGGAATTTTTTCATCGGATTTCCTCCCTCGGACCGCCAGTAAGCGTTTGCAGGACGGCCCTGCTTGGCGGCCGTCAAGTGGTCGGATATTGCAGGGGACTTGCGACGATTCCATGTCGCCCGCGGATGGGTCGCGCCAAACCGCGCGTCGCCTCCTAATTCCCGCCCTCCAGCAGCCGACGGGCGATCACCTGCGCCTGGATTTCCGCCGCGCCTTCGAAAATGTTGAGAATCCGCGCGTCGCACAGGACGCGCGAGATCGGGTATTCGAGCGCGAAGCCGTTGCCGCCGTGGATCTGGAGCGCATTGTCGGCCGCGGTCCAGGCGACGCGGGCGGCGAGCAGTTTCGCCATCCCCGCCTCGAGGTCGCAGCGCCGGCCTTCGTCCTTGGCCCGGCCGGCGAAATAGGTGATCTGGCGGGCGATGTGGATCTCGGCCGCCATCAGCGCCAGCTTGTCGGCGACGCGGGGGAAATGGATGATCGTCTTGCCGAACTGCACCCGCTCGCGGGCGTAGCGCAGGCCAAGCTCGAAGGCGCACTGGGCGACGCCGACCGCGCGCGCGGCCGTCTGGATGCGCGCCGAATTCGAACGTCTCCATCAATTGCTTGAAGCCCTGGCCTTCCTCGCCGCCGAGCAGCGCCTCGGCGGGCAGGCGGAAGCCGTCGAAGGCGATCTCGTATTCCTTCATGCCGCGATAACCGAGCACCTCGATTTCGCCGCCCTGACATGCCCTTGGCCGGAAACGGTTCGGCGTCGCTGCCGCGCGGCTTCTCGGCCAGGAACATCGAAAGGCCCCGGTAGCCCTTCTCGTCGGGATTGGTGCGGACGAGCAGCGTCATCAGGTCGGCGCGGACGGGATGGGTGATCCAGGTCTTGGCCCCGCTGACCACGTATTCGTCGCCTTCGCGCACCGCCCGGGTGCGCAAGCTGGCGAGGTCGGAGCCGGTATTCGGCTCGGTGAAGACGGCGGTCGGCAGGATTTCGCCGCTCGCGATCCTCGGCAGATACTTTCTGCTTCTGCGCCTCCGTGCCGCCGACAAGGATGAGTTCGGCGGCGATTTCGGAGCGGGTGCCGAGCGAGCCGACGCCGATATAGCCGCGCGACAGCTCCTCCGACACCACGCACATCGCCACCTTGCCGAGCCCCATGCCGCCATAGGCCTCCGGGATGGTCAGGCCGAACACGCCCATTTCCGACAAGGCCGGCGATGACCTCGAGCGGGATATAGGCGTTGGCGCGATGCCACCCTTGCGCGTGCGGCGCGACCTCGGCGTCGGCGAAGCGGCGCATCTCGCCGCGAATGGCCTCGAAGGTCTCGTCGAGACCCGGATCGCCGATCGCGCCTTCCCGCGCTTCGCCGATCCGAGCGCAGCGAGGGCGGCGCGGTTTTCGCGGGTGTTGCCGGAGGCGATCAGCGCCTCGACGACTTCGGTGCGGAACGGCGCAATCTCTTCCGGGCCGAGCCCGAAGTCGGCGAGCCGCACGATCTCGCCCTGGTTCATCGGGATGCCGCCGAAGACTTGGGCGAGATATTCGCCCAAGCCCACCCGGGTGAGCAGCTCCTCGGTCTGGCCGAAGCGGCCCTCTTCGGCGCATGCGCGCCGCATAGGCCGCCATTTCCTTGATCGCTTCGACATAGGTCGCAAGCCACGCCAGGCCATGGACGGCGTGCTGTTCGGCCTCGATCCTGGCGGCGCTGAGCTTGCCGTTCTCGCTCACCCGTTCGCGCACGGCGGTCAGCGCGCAATCCATGAGCCCCTCGGCGGCGAACTGGGCTTGGCGGGCGAGGTCGTCGAGCGTCACCGGGCGTCTCTCCTTGAGGCTGGCGCCTTTGCTGCGCCGCAGCATGCGTCGTCGCATTCCTCGTTGCAATGCGTCTTTTGGCGCCGCCGGGCGAGAAATCTCAACCTTCCGGGTAGCGTTCGGCCCTGCGCCGGGCCAAAATGGACGGCCACGGGAGGCTCGGGGCGAGGGTGCGCGCTGTCTTCAGAATCATCTGGCAGGCGGCGGAGAAATTCGCCGCCGACGACGGCTGGGCGATCGCCAGCTATATCGGCCTGACATTGCTGACGTCGTTGTTCCCGTTCCTGATTTTCGTCGCGGCGCTCGCCGGGTTCATCGGCTCGGGCGATCTGGCTCACGAGGCGGCGAAGCTGGTGTTCGCCGAATGGCCGGACGTCGTGGCCCGCCCGATCGCCGACGAGGTGGAGCGCGTGTTGACGACTCCGCGCAGCGGCGGGTTGCTCACCTTCGGCGGCGTCTTCTCGTTCTATTTCGCTTCGAGCGCGATCGAAGCGCTTCGGGTCGGGCTCAATCGCGCCTATGGACTGCTGGAGGTGCGGGCGTGGTGGCTGCTGCGGCTCCAGTCGCTCGGGCTGGTGCTGGTGGGGTCGATCGCGCTGCTGGCGCTCGCCTTCCTTGTCGTGCTCGGGCCCTTGATCCTGGACACGCTTGCGTCGTTCTTCCCTTGGGTGGAGCAGGCCCATGAGCTCCTGACGTTCGTCCGCATTGCCGTCGCCGGCTCAATGCTCGCAATCTCGCTTCTCCTCGCTCACATCATCCTCCCGGCCCACCGGGTCGGGTTTCTCGACATTCTGCCCGGCGTCGCGGTGACCTTCGTCGCCAGCATCGCCTTCGGCGAGATTTTCGGCTTCTATTTGAGCGAGTACCTGCGCAACTACATTTCGACCTACGCCGGTCTCGCGTCGGTGATGATCGCGCTGGTCTATCTCTATTGGGTCGCGCTCCTGTTCGTGTTCGGCGGCGAGTTCAACGCGGCGATCATCAGGGCGAGGCGGGAACGCCATGACGCTGCAAACGCCCTGTCTCACCCGTAGCTTGCGACGCGGCGATTCGTCAGGGAGTTGAGTTTCCGCATCGCGCGGCGTATTGATTCCGCCTGGTTAGAACGTGCTCGGCTCCCGCTCGAGCACGCAGATCAGGCCTGGCGCGTTTCGCCCCGCCTCGCGGCGGGTCGACTCGGGCCGGATGAGCAGCGGACTTAGAGCGGCCCCGTGAGCGGTCGCCTCGACGTAGGCGCGCGAGTGGGCAAACCGCATCGAAGCCGCGAGCCCGAAGCCCTCGTCCTCGCTCGTCTCGACCGAGAACACGACGAGTCCGTCAGCGGCCAACGCGTCCGCAACGGCGGCGAACAGGGGAGCGAGGTCGCCGACGTAGACCAGCAAGTCGGCGGCGACGATGAGATCGAACGCCGCCGGCGGCTGGCGCGCGAGAAACGCCGTCGCGTCGCCGACGACGAGCGCGTCGTAAACGCCACGTTCCCGCGCCTTCGCGATCATGGCCGGTGAAAGGTCGACGCCGGTCAGATGGCCGACGCGGTCACGCAACGCCTCTCCCATGAGGCCGTCGCCGCAGCCGATATCGAGCGCCGAGGCGAAGCGGCGGCCCGGCGCGACGGCGCTCAACGCTTCGGCGATGAGGGCAGGGGCGCGGTAGCCGAGCGCCCCGGTCAGATGCGCTTCGAAGCGCGGCGCGTATTGGTCGAAGAGACGGGCGACATAAGCCGCGGGAAGGGAAGGCGGCGCGTCTCCTCGCCCGATCAGCCCGAGCCGCGCGGCGGCGCCTTGCGAGTCGGCGAGGATCGGCGCGAAGCGTCGAACGAAAGGCCGCGGCGGCGGCGTCGATCTCGCCCAGCCTCTGTCGCGCTTCGCCGAGCGCGAACCACGCCGCCGCCCAGCCCGGCGCGCGCTCCAAAGCCTGTTCGAGCACCTCCGCCGCCGCACGAAAATCGCCCACGTCGGCCGCGGCCCTGGCGTAGGCGAAGCGACGCTCGGCGAGAGGATCGCCTGAGGCGAGCGGGTCGCGCGTCATCCGCCCGCTCAGCGCTTCCTGCGCCGCAGGCTGTCGAAATAGACGACGATGATGATGAGCGCGCCGGTGATGATCCGCTGCCAGAACGGATTGAGGTTGAGGAGGTTGGCGCCGTTGTTGATCGTCGTCAGGATGAACGAGCCGATCAGCGGCCCCTGCACCGAGCCGACGGCGCCGAAAAGGCTTGTTCCGCCGATTACCGACGAGGCGATCGCCTGCAATTCCCAGCCTTCCCCCTGGGTCGGGTTGCCGATGCCGATCCGCATGGCGAGCAGGATGCCGACAAAGGCGGCGACAGAACGCCGAGATGACATAGGCGAGATAGGTCACCGCCTTCACGTTGACGCCGGAGAGGCGGGCGGCTTCGGAATTTGAGCCGATCGCGAACAGGTAGCGTCCCCAGCGGCTGTGGTTGAGGAGTATATAAGCCGGCACGGCGACCACCACGACCATCCAGAACAGCGATGGAATTGCGAACCAGTCCCATCCGTCCAGGGAAAGCCGAGGAAACTGGCGTGCGCGAGAAATCGGTGAACGTGTCGTTGGTGATCGAAATCGTTGCGCCGTTGGTGATGAGAAGGCCGATGCCGCGTAGCGCATACATCGTCGACAGCGTCATTATGAACGGCGGCAGACCCATTTGCACGATGCCGAACGCGTGAAAGAGGCCGATGAAAGATCGCCGATGCCGAGCGAGATCGTGACCGCGCCGCTGATCGTCGAGGCGAGCCGAGATCGTTGCGTCAGCAGCAATGCGACCATCATGACGATGAAGCCTGCAACAGCGCCGACGGAGAGGTCGATGCCGCCGGTGATGATCGCGAACGTTTGCCCAATCGCCAGAATGGCGATGAATGCGGTCTGGCGCAGCAGGTTGGACGATGTTGTTGGCGGTCCAGAACGTCGTCGTCTCGATCGACAGCGCGAGCCACATGATGCCAGGAGCGCCGAGCAGGGTGAGGCCCAGAAGCACGCCGAGCCCAGCGCCGGCTGGGCGCGTCTCGCGCGATTGGTTGGTCGCTCGTTCCCGCTGCATTTCCTCGCCCTTGCCCTAGACGCCGATTGCCTCGGTCAGGATTGTTTCGTGCGACGCATCTTTATGTCCGTGGCTTGCGACGATTCCGCCGCGGCGGAAGACGTGGAGCGTGTCGGCTAGCTCGTAGACCTCGGGAAGATAGGACGAGATCATGATGACGCCGGCGCCCTTGGCGAGCAGACTGATCCGAGCAGCCGATAGATTTCCGCCTTGGTCCCGACGTCGACGCCGACGGTAGGCTCGTCGAATATGAAGAGCTTGGCCCCGTGATTGAGCCATTTGCCGATCACGACCTTTTGCTGGTTGCCGCCGGAGAGACTCGAACGCGCGCGGTCGGCGCGCGAGGCGGTCTTGATCTGCACATCGCGGATCTGCTTGTCCGCCGCGGCCGACTTGCGTCCGAGGTTGATCAGCGGACCGAAGCTGAGGCGCTTGAAGATCGGCAGATTGATGTTGAAGCCGACGCCGAGACCGAGGCAAAGCCCCTGGTCCCTGCGGCTTTCGGGCGCGAGCGCGATGCCGAGGTCCATCGCCTGGCGTTCGCTGCGGATCGAGACGTCGCGACCGAGCCAGGAGATCCGACCGCCGCTCGCCGGATGGCGGCCGAAGACGCTTTGGACGAACTCGCTGCGGCCAGCGCCTATGAGCCCGTAGAGTCCGACGATCTCGCCTTCGCGCACCTCAATCGAGACATCGTGAAAGCCTCGCCCGAGAGCCCTTCGGTCGTGAGAATCGTCGAGCCGATCGGAATCGCATCTTTGTGATAGATCTGTTCGATCGTGCGGTTAATCATCAGCGCGATCAGGGCGGCTTCGTTCGTTTCGTCGATCCGGCGGGTGCCGACCAGCGCGCCGTCGCGCAGGACCGAGACGCGGTCGCAGAGTTCGAACACCTCCTCGAGCCGATGGCTGATATAGACGATGGTTACGCCATTGGCCTTGAGCCGCCGGATCAGTTTGAACAAAGCCGCCGTATCCTGGCGGGTGAGATACGCGGTCGGCTCATCGAAAATGAGGAATTTTGCGCCCCGCCGCTCGGCGCGGGCGGTTGCGACGAGCTGCTGCTGGCCGATGGTCAAGGACGAGAGGATCGCGGTCGCCGGCAAAGCGAACCCGAGATCGTCCAATAGCTTCTGCCCGTCGCGCACCATCCGCTTGTGGTCGAGAAGCCCCGCGCGCATCTCCTCGTCGCCAAGAAAGATATTCGCAGCAACCGAGAGGTGCGGGCAGAGCACCACCTCCTGGTGGACCGCGTTGATGCCGAGATTGATCGCCTCGTGCGGAGTCGCCAGCGCGACCGGCGTCCCTCGCCAGAGAACCTCGCCCGACGTGCGCGGATGGACGCCGGTAAGCAGCTTGATCAGCGTCGACTTGCCGGCGCCGTTCTCGCCCACAATGGCGTGAATTTCGCCTTGCTCGAATGCGAGGTCGACGGCTTTGAGAGCGTGCGTCGCGCCAAATCGTTTATCGAGTTTTCGGAGCGCGAGAAGAGACTCGCCGTCGGTTCGGGCGGATGGGTCTGCCGAGGTCATCGTCGCGCTCGTTGTGGGTCGGTTCTTCTTGCCCGGGCGGGATCATCGACCGCAATTCAACGTCGCGCAAGTCTGTGTTTGGGTCGTCTCAAGAAATGCACATGGAAAGATGGGCGCGCCTCCGCTTTCGCGCAGGTCGCGCCCCGGCCGTTCACTTGACCTTTGGATTGAGCAACGCTTGCTCCTTCTCGCCCATCATATTGGCTTTGGTGATAAGATTGGCGCCGGTGTCGACATCTGCCGGGACCTTCTCGCCCTTTGACGCGGCGAGCGCGGTTTTCACGCCATCATACCCCATGCGGATAGGGGTCCTGGAGGACGAGCGCATAGATCGGTTCCGTCCTTGAGGAACCCGATCGTCTTGTCGTCGCCGTCGAAGCCGACCAGTTTGATCGTGTCGGCCTTCTTGTTCTCGGCCATCGCTTGACCGGCGCCTTGATTCATGATGAGATTGGAGGCGAAGACTCCCGCGCAGGTTCGGGTTGGCGGTGATGAGGTCGGTCATGATGTTAAGGCCGGTAGTCGCCTGTCCGTCCGCCACCTTGTCCGCCACGAGTTTCAGGCCGGGATATTTGGCGGCAATCTCTTCCTTGAACCCTTTGGCGCGCTGATCGAGCGAGCCAACTCCGGGCAGCGAGGTAATGAGCGCGACGTCGCCCTCAGCCTTGCCGTACTTTTCCTTGATCGCCTGGGCGAGCCCGTCGGCTGCGATGCGGCCGCCCTGGACGTTGTCGGTGGTCAGGAACGAGGTGAAGGCCTTGGAGTCGGCAGCGGAATCGATGCCGATGATCGGAACCTTCTTTGCCGCTTCGTCCACCGGCTTGCCGAGCGCCTTGAACTCGGTCGGCGAAATGACGACCGCGGCGGGCTTTTCGGACACCGCGTTCTCGAGGATCGAAATCTGGCCGGTGATGTCGGATTCGGATTGCGCGCCGAGTTCGGGCACCTTGACGCCGAGGTCCTTGCCGGCCTTGCGCGCGCCGGCCAGCACGATCTGCCAGTACGTTCGATGTGGTGTCCTTGACGATTATCGGGATCGTAGGCTGGTCAGCAGCGTAAGTCGGCGCACTGAGCGCGGCGGCCATGGCGACGGCCGCGGCAATAAGCATTGTCTTCATGAGGCTTCCTCCGTTGATGAGAGCCTGTCGGCTCTCGTCTCCATTTGCATCGTCCCGGTCGCCCGGGGGTGCTTCGTTTGGATGATCGCAAAGGTCATCCGGTGTGGGGTACGCGATTTCCGATTTGGGAAGCAAGCGCTGCTCTGAGTCGCGATTGTTTGAGCCGAACGTCATTCGCCTCGGCGAGTTCGATCAGTCCGCCAAAGCGCCGGCGCTTCTTGGCTTCGTGGTTGATGAAGATCTCAGCCAGGCGGTGATCGAGAAAGGGATTTGAGAATCTTTCGACGACGGTCGCCCGATAGCCCTCGGCCTCCGCTTTCATGCCGATCCCTGCGAAGACGGGCAGCACTTCCTCGTCGAGGAGTTGATCGAGCTCGGCGCGGGTCGCCTTATCCGCCATAGCTTCGCGAACATTGAGCGTCGGCGCGCCGCCGCCGCGCGCCCAGATCTCCGCCAGATAGGTGTGGCCGAGATTGAGGATGAACAGTTTCAGCCGCTCGTAGGGCTTGAGATCCCCGGCCACCGTGATCGAGGCGTGGCGACAGGGAAGTTCAAGGCCGGGTTGGTCTTCGATCGCCCAGAGCGCGTAAGGCTCGGCGACCGCGCCCAAAGGTTGGAGCGGCTCGGAGACAATTCGGTCGACGAGCGAATTGACCCAGACGCACTCGTCCGCAACCCACCGGCGCGCTTTCGCCGCAACGCCCCAGCGGTCGAGCTCGCCGAGCACGACCGCGCGCAGCGCCGCGCCGTTGGCCGGAGTCAATTCGCACGGGAAAAGTGTGATCGGCTCGGCGCCGGCGCGAAAAGCGCGCGAGCATGAGCTTGGCGAGCTTGGCCGGGAACGACCGCGGCTGCGCGGCGTCCTGCCGGTCGGCCGGATCGGTTTCGTAGCCGCGATCGGCGGTGTTCGACACCGCGCAGCGCGCCGCGTTGAACAGGCGCTCGACCTCGTCCCATTGGGTCGCGGCGTCAACGCCGGCGCCGACGCTGGTCACTTGGACGCTTTCGTCGACGATTTTTCCGCCGGCGAGTCCCTTGACCTCGACGCGATAGGGCTTGCCCGCGGCGAACGCGTCGAGGCGTTTGCGGCTTTCCTTGCTCGACGTCGTCTGCACGACCGCGATGCGCCCCATCGCCTCCCCGCGCGCCAGCGCCTCGCTTACGAAAAGATCGACATGCGCCTGCAGGAAGCGGCTCGTGCCGAACTGGAGGATCGGGAATGCGGTCAAGAGCCTAGATCTCGATGAGAGCCTTGATCACGCCCGTTTCGGGCTTGATCCAGGCGGGAAAGTTGCTCGGCGCTTCGTCGAGCGAAACGCGGTGGGTGACAAGCGCGTCGGTCGGCACGAGTCCATCGCGCATCGCCGCGAACACTGTGGCGAAATCCTCGGGAGTGGCGTTGCGGCTGCCGAGCAGCGAGGTTTCGCGCTTGTGAAACTCGGGGTCGGCGAAGCAGATCGTGTCGCGCACGACGCTGACCAGAACATAGGTCCCGCCGTGGGCGACGTAGTTCAGTCCAGCCATCATCGATTTGGCGTTGCCGGTCGCGTCGATCACGACGTCAAAATGGTCGCCGGAGGTAAGCGCCGACAGAGCTTCGCTCGCGTTCGCCCCCGCGGGGATTGCGTGGTCGACGCCCAGCTCGCTGCGGCAGAACTCCAGCCGGTCCTGGCGGAAATCGAGGGCAGTGACCGCGCCGCCGTTGAGCTTGCCGAACAGCATGCAGCCGATGCCGATCGGTCCTGCGCCGACAACGAGGATGCGATCGTCTTTGCGGGGACTGGCGCGGCCGATCGCGTGGGCGCCGATAGCCAGGAATTCGATCATCGCCGCCTGATCGAAAGTGATTCCGTCCGCCGGCGCGACATTGGCTTCCGGCACGCAGATGTAGTCGGCCATGCCCCCGTCGATGTGCACGCCCAGGACGCCGATACGCTGGCAGCAGTTGGTCTTGCCGCGCCGGCAGGCGACGCAGGCGCCGCAGGCGAGATACGGAATGACATAAACCTGCTGGCCGACCGTGATCGCGCACCCCGGTCCGGTCTCCGCCACCTCGCCCGACAATTCGTGCCCGATGACGCGCGGATATTCGAGGAACGGATGAGAGCCTTCGAAAATGTGGAGATCGGTGCCGCAAACGCCGGCGCGCCGGATTCGCACCAGGACTTCGCCGGCTCGCGGCGACGGTCGCGGCCGTTCCGTTACGGCAATTTCTCCTGGACGGTCGCATACCAGCGTCCGCATTCCAGCCCTCCCTGACCGGAGTTTCTGTATGTTATGGACAAAAAACCTCTTGCCATCGGGCAAGTCAATCTGTTTTTTATATAAAATCGCCAGCAATTAAAGACAGGCGAAATGGGAGGACGCCACGAGGTGAAGACCAACACCGTCTTCAAGCGGGCTCACAATCAATGGCTGTCGCGCCTCGCCGGCTGCGCAGTCGGTTCCGACGTCGGGTCCGAGCCCTATTGGGCGGAGGCGCTGGCGGTGAGCCGGACGACGGTCCGCTCCGTACTCGCGGCGCTGGCGGCGAAGGGAATCCTGGCCAGCGAGGGCAGACGCAAGGTGCTTCTGCGGCGCCCCGATCCCAGCGACCTCTACCCGGACCTGGAGACCGAACACCTCGGCGCGATCGTCGAGAAGCGGTTTATGAAGTGGATCCTGGACGGCGATTGCACGCCCGGCCAACAGATCAATGGGCTCGAACTGGCGCGCCAGTTCGGCGTCTCGACCTCGGCGATCCGCGACTATCTCAACCGCTTCAGCCAGTTCGGCCTCCTCGAGCGGCGGCCGAGCGGAAGCTGGGCGTTCAAGGGCTTCACCAGCGAATTCGCCGAGGAACTGTTCGAGGTGCGGGAAATGTTCGAATTGCGCTCGGCGCACCGGTTCGTCGCGCTTGCGGCGGACGATCCGGCGTGGGGAGCGCTCGAGCGGATCAGGCAGGAGCACCTCGTCCTGCTCGACGAGGCGGAAAGCCGATTTGCCGACTTCTCCGAGCTCGACGAGCGGTTTCATCGCCTCATCAACGACGCCTCGCGCAACCGCTTCATCGTCAGCTTTTACGATCTCATATCGATGATCTTTCACTACCACTATCAATGGAACAAACGCGACGAGAAGCCGCGCAACATCGCCGCCATGCGCGAACACCTGAGCTATATCGAAGGGCTCCAGAGCCGCGACCGGGCCAAAGCAACGGAAAGCTGCCGCGCCCATATGACGACCGCGCGCGCGACGCTCATGGCCTCGATCGGGGAGCTCGGGCGCAAGCCGTGAGCCCAAGCCGTGAGCCCCGGAGAAAAACGCGCTCGCCGCGCTCGCCGATCAATCTGGCGGTTGATTTTTCGGCCCGTGTCTGATTGAACAGCGCCATGCGAACGTGGTTGACATCCCTCCACCTTAGCCGCCCGGCGCGCTGACGCGCCGGGACGCATAGCTTCGCATTCGCCTTTTCAAGACGACAGGCACGGTCGGCCGGCTGATTTCAGCCCGGGCCGCCACAAGTCTTCCCAGGGTCAGCCCATGACACAGATGCCCATACAGAAATACCGCGCTTACGCGCCCATCATCCTGCCCGACCGGCAATGGCCGTCGCGGGTCATCGATCACGCGCCGATCTGGTGCTCGGTCGACCTGCGCGACGGCAATCAGGCGCTCATCGAGCCGATGGGCGTCGACCGCAAGAACCGCATGTTCCGCCTCTTGACGGCCATGGGCTTCAAGGAGATCGAGGTCGCCTTTCCCTCCGCCTCGCAGACCGACTTCGATTTCGTCCGCTCGATCATCGACAGCGGCGCGATCCCCGACGGCGTCGCGATCCAGGTTTTGACCCAATGCCGCCCCGAATTGATCGAGCGCACGTTCGAAGCGGTCAAGGGGGCGAAGAAGGCGATCGTCCACTTCTATAACTCGACCTCGACCCTGCAGCGCGACGTCGTCTTCAAGACCGACCGCAAGGGCGTGACCGAGATCGCGGTCAGCGCCGCGAGACAGGTCAGGGCGCTGGCGAGCGAGGCCTCGGGCACGGACTTCCAGTTCGAATATTCGCCCGAGAGCTTCACCGGCACCGAGCTCGAATTCGCCCTCGACATCTGCGAAGCGGTCAAGGACGTGATCAAGCCGACGCCGGAAAAGCGGCTGATCCTCAACTTGCCGGCGACAGTCGAGATGGCGACGCCGAACACCTACGCCGACCAATTCGAATGGTTCGGCCGGCGCATCTCCGAGCGAGCGAGCGTGATCCTCTCGGTCCATCCGCACAACGATCGCGGCACTGCGGTCGCGGCGGCGGAGCTGGCGCTGATGGCCGGCGCAGAGCGGGTCGAGGGCACCTTGTTCGGCAACGGCGAGCGCACCGGCAACGTCGACATCGTCACCATGGCGCTCAACCTGTTCACGCAAGGGGTCGAGCCCGAACTCGACGTCAGCGACGTCAACGCGATCCGCGGCGTCGCCGAGCATTGCACGCAACTGCCGGTGCATCAGCGCCACCCTTATGTCGGCGAACTGGTCTACACCGCCTTCTCCGGCTCGCATCAGGACGCGATCAAGAAAGGCTTCGAAGCCCAGGAGAAGCGCAACGATCCCTTGTTCCTCGTGCCCTACCTGCCGATCGACCCGAAGGACGTCGGCCGCGACTATGAGGCGGTCATCCGCATCAACAGCCAGTCCGGCAAGGGCGGCATGGCCTATATCCTGCGCGCCGATTACGGGCTCGACCTGCCGCGCTCGCTCCAGGTCGAGTTCTCGAAGATCGCCCAGGAGCGCATGGACGCCGAAGGCAAGGAGCTGACCTCGGCGGACTTGTGGGCGCTGTTTCGCCAGACCTATCTGCTCGACGACGCGCCGATGACGCTCGTCAAGCAGCAGGTCATTCCGTCGAGCCCCGACAACCGCGAGCTGGTCGCGACGCTGCGCAAGGCCGACGGAACGACGATCGCGATCGAGGGCGAGGGCAATGGTCCGATCGACGCTTTCGTCGACGCCTTGAAGAAGGCGTTCCGGGTCGAGTTCTCGTTCATCGACTATCACGAGCACGCGGTCGGCCGCGGCGCCAACGCGACCGCCGCGAGCTATGTCGAGATCCAGGACGCCGAGGGGCGCGTTCTGCACGGGGTTGGGATGGACCCGAACATCGTGATGGCCTCGCTGAAAGCGACCTTGAGCGCGGTCATGCGGCTCATGCGCCGCGAGGGCAGGGGATAGGGGCGCGAGTTCTTGCCCCCTCATGCCTCAAGGTGGCCACGCGCAAGCGTGGCCCTCGAAGGATGCTTCAGTGAGCGCTTACGGCAATGTCTGCTGGATCGCCGTTCGAGACGCGCCTTCGGCGCCCTCAGGACGAGGTTGGTGGGCGACGCCGGATGGGTTCGCGCTTATCCCAATCCCGCCAAAGCGGGGGCCAGGGACGGCGGACCTCCTTCCGAAAACCGGAGCGCGTCCTGGATGCCCCGCTTTCGCGGGCATGACAAGGCGAAAAGTGTTTCACGTGAAACACTTATGGCTGATTCTTATCAGGGATGATTTTCGCCCGAACAGGGATATTTTTCGCACGGAACAGGGAGAATTTGTGCGGTAACAGGGAAGAGATTCGCCGGTCGGACACGAGCGCAGGCTAAGCTGCTTCCAGCTGCCGGATCTCCGTCTCGAACGCGAAGCGCAACTGCGCCGCTTCCTCGTCAGGCAGCCAGTTCGCCATCTGCGGAAACACCGTGCGCCAGTAGAGCGCGCGGCGGGCATCCCAGGGAAGCGTCTGCGCAGCGCGGGCCTGAGCAAGCACACGCAGCAGTTCGGCGCGCACCTCGTCCGGGTCGGCGCGATAGATCGCTGCCCCTTCCACGCCCGGAAGGTCCGGCTGGCTTTCGCCGAACAGGTTGAGTTGACCTTGATGCGTCATGGCCGGCGGTTCGTCCTCCTAGCGGTGCGGCCCCCGAGTTTGCCAGATGACCCGGCTTATTGCGACGGCTGGTCGTTCGTTGTCCCCGACTTCTGTGCGCCTCCTGGGTTATTGGTGACAGTTTACCTAACCCGTTATTTCACTTCTGCGGTACGCGCCCCATGCCGCCCCGAGAGCGAACAAACAGGGATCTAGCGTAAGCGGGAGACCCCCCGGCTTTGCCGGGGTGGCAGTAGCAGTTTGACGTTTAGGGCGGTCCATCAGCGGAGTTCCAACGTGAGCAGCCACTCACACGAAAGGAACTCCACCGATGGACGAGTACGAGAGCCTAAGCCACACCACATGGGACTGCAAATATCATGTGGTTTTCATTCCGAAATGTCGGCGCAGGACGTTGTATCAGGAGCTACGGCGCCATCTGGGCGAGGTTTTCCGCCGGCTTGCGCTCCAGAAGGAGTCGAAGGTCGAAGAAGGGCACTTGATGCCCGATCACGTGCACATGCTGCTGTCGATCCCGCCGAAACATGCGGTGTCGCAGGTCGTCGGGTACATCAAGGGCAAGAGCGCGATCCACATGGCTCGGGTTTATGGAGAGCGCAAACGCAATTTCGTCGGACAGCACTTTTGGGCCCGAGGTTTCTTCGTCAACACGGTCGGGCGGGACGAGGAGGCGATCCGCGCCTACATTCGCAACCAAGAGAAAGAGGATCAGAGGCTCGAACAGATAAATCTCTGGCGCTGAAAAACGCCACCTTCAGGTGGCCGCCAAACTCAAGGGGGCGCCTCAGCGACCCCTCCTACCGCTTTGAGCGGTTCACACCATAAAGCCCCCGGCTTTGCCGGGGGATACTTACTGAAGTGTCACCGTAATCCGTAATCCCGCCGTAATCCCGCCTGCTGGGCGCTGTCGCGCCGCCCATGCGCGTGGTTCATAGTCGCGTGCGCCTCACTGACTTGCCTCTCGCAGTATCGAGGCGCCGTCTGGCTTCGGTGCAGGCCGGCGTGTCCATTGTATCCCCCCGTGGCTCATGTCAGGTCCGATAAGGCGGTGACGTGGGTTCGATTTGCCCCGGTCCGATTGATCTCTTGCTCCAGCGCCTCAACTCGCCAAAAGAGCCCGGTCTCTCCTCACGACCCGCCCATAGCCCGCGAGCCCGAGCCCAGCGAATCCGAGCAGCGTCAGGGCCCAGGTCGAGGGTTCCGGAACAGGCGCGCCGCTCAGGCCGAAATCCTGGCCGATGCCGTTGCTGTAGAGGATGAAGAGGTCGTCGGCGTCCGCTGTCGACGGATCGATGGTCATTGAGGGGTCGGCGTAAACATACGCGCCGGAAATATCGCCCTGGGTGAAGACCGACGCATCGATCTCCACGTTGTAGACGGCGCCGACGTCGACGGTTATCGCGGTGTTGTAGGGGTCGGCGTCGAACGCCCCTTGGGCCTCGATCGCAAAGAGGAGGTTGTCGGCGCTGTCGGTGATCGTCACCGTTGCGCTCCCCATGGACCAGCTGCCGCTGGACGCGGCGCCGGTCAGTTGCCTTCCCAGGATCACGCCGGCGATGTCGAGGGTTACCGGCGTCCCATCCGGAGGAACCGTCTCCGCCCCCGGTTTTCCGAGGACGGTGACCTGATAATCCAACGTTCCCGCGGCTGACGCGCCGCCAAGATCGCCGTCGGCGTAGGGATTGCTGTTGCTGGAAGTGGCGGCGACGCCGACAAACGGCTGACCGTTGTCGACACTCAGGTTCGCGTCCGCTGTCGCCGTCTCGTCGGTCTCGTCGCCCGGCAGTGAAAACGTGCTGTTGACGCTCAACGGGATCAGAGGAACGAGATTGGAATAGTTGACCGTCATCGACCACTGGACGCTCTGCTGATTCTGAACCACCGCTTCACCGTCCGTCGTCCACGCCTCGACATAGCCCGAGGTCACCGCGAGCGGATTGGGCGTCGGGCGGTAGCAAACATAGAGCCGGCACAGCTTAAGGTCCGCGCGGGCGGCCTCGCAATCGAGGAGGGGCCACGCGATGGCAGCGAGGGCCGCGAACTCCAACCGTCCGAGGCCGGCCTTTCCAGTCCTCTGCGAATTGAACATTTCCGGGCTCCAGGGACCGGGCTGCGGGCAGTGCCACGTCGCCGCTCTGGTGATGAGCATGACGCTCCTCGGCAAAACGATCAAGGCCGGTGTAATTTTCCGAAACATTTTCTTCCATGAGCGCAAGATTTCGGATATTATGAAAATAGGCGCGGCTGCCTTGGCGCGCCGAGGAGGCGCCGGCGCATTGCTGGCCGTTAGACTGAGAGGCATGGAGGGGTCCCATGAACGCGCAGGAGGAAGGGCGCGAGGGCGAGGGCTTGCCGGGGCAAGAGCAGGTTGGCGCGCAAGAGCCGCGGATGGCCGGGGCGCCGCCGCCCGCCGAGGCGGAGCGCGTCGGCCATTGCCGGCCGCCGCTCGCGACGCGATTCCGGCCCGGCGAGAGCGGCAATCCGCGCGGACGGCCGCGGCGGAAGCGGCATCTGGGCGCGGTCGTCGCCAGGGCGCTGCGCGAGCGGATCACGGTCGAGGAGACCGACGGGCGCGTGCGGCGCCTGAGCAAGCTCGAAGCGACGGTGAAGCAGATCGTCGACGGCGCGACGAAAGGCGACGCGCGGGCGACCAGGCTCTTATTCGCCCTCATCAAGGCCGACGAACGGGCGCTGACCGAGCCCGAGCGAGAGCGCTCCGGCGCGCTGGCGAGCGAGGCCGACGCGCTCGTGATCGCCGAGCTTCGGCGCCGGTTGGGGGGCGCGCAGCGTTCGGGCGCCGACCCCTCACCCCCAACCCCTCTCCCGCAAGGGGAGAGGGGGGAAGCCGGTCGCTCCTCGCTGCCCTCGGCCGCAAGCATCCCTTCTCCGCTTGACGGAGAAGGCGGCGGGCGGGAGCCCGACGCATGAGGGTTCGCGCCGCCCCTCACCCCAACCCTCACCCTAACCCTCTCCCGCAAGCGGGCGAGGGGGATCGCCGCGCCCTCCCGTCCCCCTCGGGGGGAAGGCGGCGCGAAACGCCGGATGAGGGGGATCGCGTCACGCCGGCCGACGTCGAGGCGACGCTGCGCAGCGACTTCTATTCGTTCCTGGTGGGCGTGTTCGGCGACCGCGACGGGGGCGCGGCCTTCGCGCCGGGCTGGCACATCGAGGTCATGGCGGCGAGGCTGGCGGCGGTGCGCGAGGGCCGGACGAAGCGGCTCATCGTCAACATTCCGCCCCGGCATCTGAAATCGCTCGCGGCCTCGATCGCGCTTCCGGCCTGGCTGCTCGGCCACGATCCGACGCTTGCAATTGTCAACGTCACCTACGCGCAGGACCTTTCCGACGCCTTCGCCCGCGACTGCCGCGCGTTGATGGCGTCGGCCTGGTACCGGGCGCTGTTCGAGACCCGCCTGCGCGCCGCGCGGCCGCCGCTGCGCGAGCTTGTCACCACCCGGGGCGGCTTCCGGATGGCGACCTCGGTCGGCGGGGTGCTCACCGGGCGCGGAGCCGACGTGATCCTGATCGACGATCCCCTGAAGCCGGCCGACGCGATGTCGGAAAGCCGCCGCACGGGCGCCAATGCCTGGTTCGACGGCACGCTCTATTCGCGCCTCAACGACAAGACGCGAGGCTCGATCGTCATCGTGATGCAGCGCCTGCACGAGGACGATCTTGTGGGCCATGTGCTGAAGACAGAGGGCTGGGAGATCGTGTCGTTCCCGGCGATCGCGGAGAACGACGAGACGCATGAAATCGAGACGCCGTTCGGGCTGAAGGCGTTTCATCGCCAGGCGGGCGAAGCGCTGCATGCCGAACGCGAGCCGCTGGCGACGCTCGAGCGCATTCGCGCGACGATCGGCGAAGCCAATTTCGCCGGCCAGTATCAGCAGCGGCCGGCGCCGGCGGGCGGGGGGATGATCAGGGAGGCATGGTTTCCCCGCTTCTCCGAGGCCGAGCGGCCAGCTTTCGAGCGGGTCATCCAGAGCTGGGACACCGCCAACAAGCCGAGCGAGCTCGCCGATTATTCGGTCTGCACCACCTGGGGGCTGAAAGGTCCGAACGCCTATCTCCTCAACGTCTTTCGCAAGAAACTTGCGTTCCCCGACCTCGAGCGCGCGGTGATCGAGCAGGACGCCCACTTTCGTCCCGAAGTCATTCTGATCGAGGACCGCGCTTCGGGAACGCAGCTCATCCAGGCCTTGATCGAGCGGGGCGTCTCGCACGCGACGCGCTATGCGCCCGACGGCGACAAGGTCATGCGCCTGCATGCGCAAACGGCGACGATCGAGAACGGCTTCGTCTGGCTGCCGCGCGAGGCGCCCTGGCTCGCTGAATATCTGCGCGAGCTCACCCTGTTTCCCGCGGGGCGCCACGACGACCAGGTCGACTCGACCGCCCAGGCGCTCGCCTGGATCAAAAGCCGCCCGCGCCCGGCCGGCATGCTGGCGCACTGGCGGACGATGGCGGAAGAAGGAGCTGGGTGGGGGAGGTGAGATCGGCCGAAGCGTCACCGGCTCGCAGGGGAGGATAGCGAGCCGGTGACGGTGCCCTCAGCGGTGGGCCAGCGGCAGGGGGTATGCCGCAGGCTTTCGCCGTGCGGGGGCGCCGCCGAGGGCCGTTCAAAAGCCTGCGCAGCGCGTTGAACGGACATGTAGGCGCCGAAGAAGAAATTTCCAGACCCCGGCGGCGAGGTCGTCCGTTCCTACTTCCGGCCTGCGCCGAGGCCGGCCGCGACGCCATCGGCGCCGACGTCGAGCTGTGACTTGTCGCCCGGGACGCAGGTCCAGTTCTCGGCCGAATTGACGTCGCCCGTTCCGCCATATCGGGCCTGTTCGGGGAAGGCGCAGAGCGGCATGGTGCGGAGGGGCTTCTGGCCGGGCTTGTTGTCGGGGAGCTTCGCGGCCAGGATTCCGTCCGGCGCCTTGCCCTCGTTCACCCAGGCGTCGAGCGCGCTTAGGGTGTCGAAGTCGCTCGGACCGTCGCCGCCCAGGCAGTGAAGCATCCCGGGCGCCATGAACAGGCGCGCATGGTCGCGGACCTTGTCGTAGCCACCCGAGGTTTTCGCGAGGTCCTCATAAAACCAGACCGTCCGGAGCGGGGAGATCGCCGTGTCGCTGTAGCCGTGATAGAGGATGAGCTTCTTCCCTGCGGCAAAGAAGGGCGCGAGCCGTCCCGGCTGGTCTGCGTCGCCGACGCCGAGCCGCGCATCGAATTGGCTCAAGGCGTCGTCGGCGATTTGGCCGTTGGTCTCATGCCAATTGTTGTTGAAGTCGAAGGCCGGGTCGTGGAGGTCCATATATTTGGTGAAGCCTTCGGCGGCGGCCCAAAGCACCGGCGCCGCTGCGCCCCAAGGCTCGGCGGCCGTGGGATCGGCCGGCGGGACCGGGGTGACCACCCAGCCGACGAAACCCCCGGCCGGCCCGTCGGCCGCTGAAAGATCGGTGATCGGAGAGCCAGGATAGATCGTGTGCCCGTGCGCGTCGGTCACCGGGGCGATGAAGATCTTGAAGGCGTCGGCCTGCGCCTGCGTCAGCGTCGCCGGAACGAGCGATTGCGGATCGAAGCTGCACTTGCCCGGATTCTGGATCAGCCCATCCTTGACGCCGTCGTCCGCGTCGCATTTGGCGAGCACGGCTTCGTTGACTTTGGCGACAACCTCGGGCGTCACATGCGCCTTGAGGAAGGCCTTCGCGTTCTTGTAGCCCCAGAGCTGGGTGTGATTGTCCATGTAGGGCGCGCCGGCGATGATTTCGTCGTAGTCGTCCGGATAGCGCATCGCCTCCATCAGCCCCATGTGGCCGCCAAACGAGCAGCCGTCGAAATAGGCGCGCGACACTCCCGGCGCGCCGTAGAATTTCGCCGCCAGCGCCTTTGCGGCGATCGTCGCCTGATGGGGCGCGCGGTAGAAATAGTCGGCGATCCTGGCCTCGTTCGGCTTGCCCGGCGCGTCCAGGATCCAGTCGGCGTCAAACGGGTTCTTGCCGACATGCCCGGTGTCAGTGATCGCGGTCGCATAGCCTTGGCCGAGCGCGGAAATGAAGTCGTGCGGACTGGCCGAAGGATTAAGCGACCCCGCGAGGCCGCCGACGCCGAAGAAGACGAGCTTCTCGTTCCAGGTTTCCGGGAGCTGGACACGGAGGCGGGCCGAGTTTGGCCCCGCGCCGTCGCCGTCGGTCGCGACCGTCCCGTCGACGACGCAGCGGGCAGCGAAAGGACCTTCGGCCTCGGCCGCCTTCGCCGAGGCGACGGTAAAGTTTGGAACCCCAAGCGCCGTCAGCGCTTCGGCGGTGCAAGTCTGAGCGGCTTTGGCGGCGAGCGGCGCCGCCATTCCGAGGCTGAGCAGCGAAAGGGCGGCGGAAGCGCGGCGGATTGTCCTCGGCATCGTTTCCTCGTGAGATTTTGGCGTTTGGAACGGGGCGTGCAGGAGGCGCCCGTTTGCGAGGGGAGCCTAAGGCCGCCGCAGACGTCGGGTCAACGCACGTTGCGGTGTTCGTCTCAAGCTGCAGCGCGGGCGTCCGCGAGCAGCTCTCCGCGCAGCCCTGGCGAGCTACGCCTCGGCGCCGCCGGCCAGCCGCGCGGCGAGCGACTCGAGCCGTGCGCCGAGCTTGTCCAGGCTTGAGGCCAGGGATTGGGCGCGCTCTTCCGCCGCGTCGGAGCGCTTGCGCTCGGCGGCCGCCGCATCGCGGGCCTCGGCCAGATTGTCGGCGATGGTCAAAGCGGCCATGATGACGAGGCGCTGGTCGCCGATTTCGCCGAACGCCTTGCGCATTTCGCCGATCTTGTCGTCGATCACGCCGGCCAGCGATTCGAGCCGCGCTTCTTCGCCCTCGTTGCAGGCGACGCGATATTTGTGGCCGTCGATCGTGAGCGATACCTGAGGCATTCCGCGCGCCTTTCCGTGCAGGACCGGCCTATGAGCCGGCCTCCGGCTCGAGCCGGCCGAGAATGCGCTCGATCGCCTGGGCGGCATGGGCGAGCCGTTTTGCGGCTTCGCCGTTGGCGGTTTCGAGCCTCCGCGACCGGTCGGCCGCGGCGTCGAGTTCGACCGCAAGCCGCGAGCGGTCGTCTTGCATCAGCGCGTATTCCTCTTGTTCGGTGGCGCGCGCTTCGTCGTGGCGCATCCGCCGGTCGGCCGCGAGCTCGAGCGCGTCGACCGCCGAGGCGAGCCGTTTGACCGACATCTCAATGTCATCCAAGGAGGATTTGATTCCGTCCATTGTGGCGCTTTGTTTACGCGATGCTTGAACGGGGCGTCAACGCGCGCCGCATAGGAGGGGTGAGTAATTGACAGGTTCCTGCGACCGCCTCACTCTAATGTCAGGGCCGCCCGCCTGGAGCGGCCCTCGCGGCCCGGTCCCGGGACCGCGAGGAGGCGGCGCCCAAATCACCTAAGGAGAGCCCCGATGGCTGCGAGCGTGTCTCATGACGCAATGGCGAACGCGATCCGCTTTCTCTCGCTCGACGCGGTCGAGAAGGCCAAGAGCGGCCACCCCGGCCTGCCGATGGGCATGGCCGACGTCGCGACGGTTCTCTGGCGCGATGTCCTGAAATTCGACCCGGCCGACCCGCGCTGGCCCGATCGCGACCGGTTCGTCCTGTCCGGCGGCCACGGCTGCATGCTGCTCTACAGTCTGCTCTATCTGACCGGGGTCGGCGGCGACAAAGGGCTGGGTATCGATGACATCAAGCAGTTTCGGCAAGTGGGCTCGAGAACGCCTGGGCACCCCGAATATTGGTGCGCTCCAGGCGTCGAGACGACGACCGGCCCGCTCGGGCAGGGGATTTCGACCGCGGTCGGCATGGCGATCGCGGAGCGGATGCTGGCCGCCCGCTTCCCCGCCGTCGTCGATCACCATACCTATGTCATCGCCTCCGACGGCGACTTGATGGAAGGCGTGAGCCAGGAGGCGATCGGCATCGCCGGCCATCTCAAGCTCTCGAAGCTGATCGTGTTCTGGGACAACAACGGGATCTCGATCGACGGCCAGATCCCGGTCCTCGCCGACAACATCGACCAGGTCGCCCGGTTCCAGTCGGCGGGCTGGAATTCAACCCACATCGACGGGCACGACCCCAAGGCGGTCCTCGACGCCATCCATGCGGCGCAGAACTCCGACCGGCCGACGATGATCGCCTGCAAGACGACGATCGGCTTTGGCCTGCCGACCCATGCCGGGACCAGCAAGGCGCATAGCGACGCGCAAGGGGCGTCCGAAGTCGCCGGCGCCCGCAAGGCGCTGAACTGGCCATACGATCCGTTCGTCATCCCGGACGACATCCTGGCGGCATGGCGCGCGGTCGGGCCCAAGGGCAAGGCGAAGAGCGACCAATGGCGGGCCGCGCTGGCGGCGCTCGCGCCCGACCAGCGGGCCGAATTCGAGCGGCGCCAGCGGGGCGAGTTGCCGAAGGACCTCGACAAGGTCATCGACGCCTACAAGAAGAAGCTCGCCGACGAGAAGCCGGAACTCGCGACCCGCAAGGCGGGCCAGGCGGCGCTCGATGTGATCGGGGCCGCCGTTCCCGAACTCATCACCAGCTCGGCCGACCTGACCCCGTCCAACAACACCAAGTTCAAGGACGAGCAGGAAATCAAGCCCGGCGACTTCTCCGGCCGCTACATCCACTTTGGCATACGCGAGCACGGGATGGCGGCGGCGTGCAATGGCATCGCCGTGCATGGCGGCTTCATCCCTTCGGGAGCGTCGTTTTTCTGCTTCACCGACTATTGCCGTCCTTCGCTCAGAATCGCCGCGCTGATGAAAATCAGGGTCACGCATGTGTTCACCCATGATTCGATCGGCCTAGGCGAGGATGGGCCGACCCATCAGCCGGTCGAGCATCTGGCGGCGATGCGGGCGATGCCGAATTTTTATATCTGGCGTCCGGCCGACAGCGTCGAGACGGTCGAGTGCTGGCAGGCGGCGCTCAAGCGCCAGCATTCGCCCTCGATCCTCGCGCTGACCCGGCAGGGCCTGCCGGCGCTCAGGACCACGCATGTGGCGGAAAACCTGTGCGCCCGCGGCGGCTACGAGATCTCACCGGCTTCGGGCGAGGCCCAGGTGTCGATCTTCGCCTCCGGCTCGGAAGTCTCGCTCGCCGTCGCCGCGCAGGCGCAGCTCAAGGAGAAGGGCGTCGCCGCCCGGGTCGTGTCGCTGCCGTGCTTCCCGGCGTTCTTCGAGCAGCCGGAGGATTATCGCCGCTCGGTGATCGGCACGGCCAAAGTGAAGGTCGGCGTCGAGGCGGCGGTGAGGTTCGGCTGGGACGCGATCATTGGCGACGGGCCGTTCATCGGCATGCACAGCTTCGGCGAGAGCGGGCCATATAAAGCCGTCTTCCAGCATTTCGGCATCACGCCCGAGGCGGTGGTCGAGGCGGCGCTCGCCCGGCTCAAGGCGTGAGCGCGCTCACGCGGCCGTAAGCGTGGCCAGCCGGAGCGGCGCCGCGCCGCATTCATACGCGATCGCCGGCGGCGAGGACGGAAAGCGACGGCTCGACCTCCTCTCCGACATCATGCGCGAAACAACCCTGCGGCTTCTCGAGGACGCTGGCCTCAAGCGCGGCGACCGGGTCCTCGACGTCGGCTGCGGCGGCGGCCATGTCGCGCTGGATATGGCGGGGATCGTCGGGTCCGAGGGTCATGTTCTCGGTATCGACTTCGATCCGCACGTGCTCGAGCTTGCGCGCGAGGACGCGCGGGAGGCGGGCGTCGGGACGGTCGAATTTGAGACCGCCGACGCGCACGTCTTCGACGGCGGTCCGTTCTCTTTCATCCATGCGCGCTTCCTTCTTTCGCATGTCAGCGAGCCGGACGCGGTCTTCGGACGGCTCAAGGGGATGCTCGCGCCCGGCGGCCGGATCGCGGTCGAGGATATCGACATGTCCGGCGCCTACTGCGTTCCCGCCGACGCGGCGCAGGACCGGTTCCAGACGCTCTATACGGAGGCGGTGCGACGCGGCGGGGGCGAGGCGAACCTCGGCCGCCGGCTGCCTGCGTTGGCGCTTGCGGCGGGACTTCAGGCGCGGTGGCGGGTGTTCCAGCTGGTCCATGCCTCCGGCCCCGAGAAGCGACTGACCGCCGTTACGATGGAGATGATCCGCGCCTCGGTGCTGCGCTACGGCCTCGCCGACGCCGCGGAGATCGACGGGATCGTTCGAGGTCTCAACCTATTCGCCGATAACGGCTCGACGCTGGTCGCGCTTCCCCGGCTGGTGCAGGTGTGGGGCGCCGTCTAGAGCAAGTTGCCATTGGGTGTGACGGCTTGCCTCGAGCTCGAGGTGGGTGTGCGATTCCATCAAACTGCAACGCCGTCTGGCCGACGTCGTTGCGGGCGCCGATTGGCCTAGACTTTCCGGCGAGGATCGGACATTAAGCGCATCGCTTTCACCTAAGAGACGCGCGGCCTTAAGCCCGGACCCGGGGGGTCCGTCGATCGTAAGCGGGCGCGAGAGGAGAGATGGGGATGGTTGCGAAGGTAGCGATCAACGGCTTCGGCCGCATCGGGCGGCTGGTCTTACGCGGAATTCTGGAGTTGGGCCGGAAGGACATCGAGGTCGTCGCCATCAACGATCTGGGTCCGGTTGAAACCAATGCGCATCTTTTGCGCTACGACAGCGTCCACGGCCGCTTTCCTCACGCGGTCAAGGTCGACGGCGATACGATGATCGTCGACGGCCACAAGATCAAGGTTACCGCGATCAAGGATCCGGCCGAGCTGCCGCACAAGGCGCTCGGCGTGGACGTGGCGCTCGAATGCACCGGCATTTTCACCGCGCGCGAAAAGGCGGCCGCTCATCTCAAGGCGGGCGCCAAGCGGGTTCTCATTTCAGCCCCGGCGGAGGGCGCGGATCTGACGGTCGTCTATGGCGTCAATAACGACAAACTCACCAAGGACCATCTCGTTGTCTCCAACGCCTCATGCACGACGAATTGCCTTGTGCCGGTCGTCAAGGTGCTCAACGATGCGATCGGCATCGAGCACGGCTTCATGACCACCATCCATTCCTACACCGGCGATCAGCCGACGCTCGACACCCTGCACAAGGATCTCTACCGCGCCCGTGGCGCGGCGCTGTCGATGATCCCGACGACGACCGGCGCTGCGAAAGCGGTCGGCCTCGTGCTGCCGGAGCTCAAAGGCAAGCTCGACGGCTCGTCGATCCGTGTGCCGACCCCCAACGTCTCGGTCGTCGACCTCAAGTTCGTCGCCAAGCGCAAGACGAGCGCAGAGGAGATCAACACCGCGATCAAGACGACTGCGGACGGCAACGGCCCGCTCAAGGGCATCCTCGGATATACCGATGAACCCAATGTCTCGAGCGATTTCAATCACGACGACCGCTCCTCGATCTTCGCTCTGGATCAGACCAAGGTGATCGACGGCAATTTCATCCGCGTTTTGTCGTGGTACGACAACGAATGGGGCTTCTCGAACCGGATGGCGGACACTGCCGTCGCGATGGCGAAGCTGATCTGAGAAGTCGAGACCCCACCCTCATCCTGAGGGCGAGGCGAAGCCTCGAGTTTCGAAGGATGATCAAGGGGGTCCGCCGACCCGGCGCGCGCTCGACCATCCTTCGAGGCCGCTTCGCGGCGCCTCAGGATGAGGGAGTTGGAGTCATATCTTGAGGCGCTGACCATGAGCAACCCGTTCCGCACGCTCGATGACGCCGACGTTTCAGGCAAGCGCGTCCTCCTGCGCGTCGATCTCAACGTCCCGACCGAGAACGGCCGCGTCACCGACAAGACGCGGATCGAGCGCGTCGCGGAGACGATGAAGGAGATCGCCGACAGGGGCGGCAAGGTCATCCTGCTCGCGCATTTCGGCCGCCCGAAGGGCGGTCCGGACCCAGCCAATTCGCTGCGGCCGGTCGCCGAAGCGGTCGCCGAAGTCATCGGCCGGCCGGTCGCCTTTGTCGGCGACTGTATCGGCTCGGTCGCCGCCGACGCGATCGGGACGATGAGGAACGGCGACATTCTGCTGCTCGAGAACACCCGCTTCCACAAGGGCGAGGAGAAGAACGACCCGGCTCATGTCGAAGAGCTGGCCAAGCTCGGCGACATCTACGTCAACGACGCCTTTTCCGCCGCTCACCGCGCCCATGCCACCACCGAGGGCCTGGCGCACAAGCTGCCGGCGCATGCGGGACGGGCGATGCAGAAGGAGCTCGAGGCCCTGTCGCTGGCGCTCGGCAATCCGGCGCGTCCCGTGGCCGCGATCGTCGGCGGGGCCAAGGTGTCGACGAAGCTCGAACTCCTCGGCAACCTCGTCAACAAGGTCGATATCCTCATCATCGGCGGCGGCATGGCCAACACCTTCCTGTTCGCCGAGGGCAAGGGAGTTGGCAAGTCGCTGTGCGAGAAGGATCTCGCCTCGACCGCGCGCGCGATCGTCGCCGCGGCGGAAAAGGCCAAGTGCCGCATCTTGCTGCCGGTCGATGCGACCGTCGCCAAGGAGCTCAAGGCGCACACGAACGCGCACATTGTCGACGTCGATCATGTTCCCGAGGACGAGATGATCCTCGACATCGGGCCGAAATCGGTCGCCGCGGTCGCGGAAGTCCTGAACCAGATCAAGACGCTGGTGTGGAACGGCCCGTTCGGCGCCTTTGAGACGCCGCCCTTCGACGCCGCCACGATGGAGATCGCCAAAACTGCTGCGTCGCTGACCAAGGCGGGCAAATTGACAACCGTCGCAGGTGGTGGCGACACCGTCGCCGCGCTCAATGAGGCCAAGGTCGCGGACGATTTCACCTATGTCTCGACCGCCGGCGGCGCCTTCCTCGAATGGATGGAGGGCAAGGCGCTGCCGGGCGTCGAAGCTCTGCGGGCGAAGTAGAGGCCGGCGCCGGTCAGGGCGCGAGCAACCGCTCGGCCGCCTGACGCACCCTGAGCGCAACCGCCTCGGGGCCGACGACAGCGCTCAGGGACGTCATCGGCACTTCCAGCGCCAGCGGGATATCGCGCGGCATGTGGGTCAGAATATTCTTGATATCAATGCCGCCCTCGCCGGGCGGCAGCCGCTCCATGCGCGCCGTGTGCAGAAGCTCTTCGGTCGTGTAGCTCCCCCGCACCGGGGCGTCGGATACATGGACGAAGGGCAGTCGCGCCGGGGGAATGCGATCGAGCTCGTCCAGCCGGCTGGCTGATCGGTTGAAGTGAATCGTGTCGACCAATATCCCGAGTTCGGCCCGTTCCGCCGCTTCCACGATCCTCAACGCGGAACTGAGGTCCGGGACCGCCGTCCACGGAAAGAACTCGAGGACTGCGCGAAGTCCGTATTGTGAGGCCAAGTCGCTGATCGCGGCCAACCGGTCGGAGAGACGCGCCAGGTCGGAATCATAGGGTGACGTAATCACGCATCTCGCGCCCAGTTCCGCGCCGGCGGCCAGGAAGGGCTCGAGCGAGGCCACGTCGATATCCGGCGTGATCCTGACGAGCTCGATGTCGAGCACGCCAATTCCGGCAGCCGCCATAGCCGCCTTGGTCGCCCGCATCATTGGCCTATCGTCCATCAGCGGATAGCCAGGCATCGTCTCGGTCGCCCGGAGCAGGCGCAGCCCCACGGTCTGATATCCAGTGCGCGCGGCCACCTCGATCACCTGAGGAGGCGCAAGGCCCAGAACCGTCAGGTGCGCGAGCGAGAATTTAGCCGTCAAGGTCGCTCTCCTCCCTTTTCTGGCGGCGAACGCTCACGATCCGGCCGAGCGCGGCCGCACGGCGAGGCTCTGGGTCGCGCGCCCGATCAGTCCCTGCTCGTCGTAGAGGGCGGATTCGGCCAGCCCGCAGCTGTTGCCGCCAAGCAGGGTGCGCGATTGCAGACAGATCCATTCTCCGACCGGACGGCGGGCGAGGTTGATGGTCAGGTCGCAGTTGAGGAAGACATATTTGGTGAAGTCGAGGACGGCGCTGATGCCGTTGCCGGAATCCGCGGCAACGGCGACGCGCTGATAGGGGCTTGGCGTCTCGCCCTTCACCAGCGGATGATTCAAGCGAAACCAGATTGCGCTCGGCCCGTTGAAAAACTTGCCCTCGGCGAGCCGATTCTCGACCAGGCTCCAATACCCGGCCTCCTTCCGGCTCGATGGCGCGACGACGACGGGACTCTCACTGACCGGCCTTGGCGCGTGCGGCGGCGGATGGCCCTGCGTCCCATCGGGGATGGCGAAATCCTCCTCGCGTTGCACGAGAGCGGTAAATCGTGCGACGTCCTTGCCGCCGGCAATCAGCCGGCCCGAAAAATGGCCGGCATTGCGGCCGAGGTAGTCCGGCGTCACTTCGATGCGGCACTCGCCGATCGGGGCGGGCCGCATGAGATTGACCGTGAGGCGCGCAAGATGGCTGAGGCCTGCCTCTGCGGCGGCGCGCTCGATCGCCCGGCAGATCAGGGCCGAGGGCGGGCCGGCGTGCTGATGGTCGGGATACCATGGGCCGCGGGTAAGGGGGCTCGCGCCAAATACGCCTGCCGTGACTTCGTTGTAAGCTGCGTCCAATGGAAGCCTCCGCTCGCTGGGCGCTTTCGAGTGTGCGCCCGGAGGGGGCTCAAGGCAAGATGGTTCGTATCTAAACTAATATCGCCGACACCCATACAGGATCGATGACGCGTCACAGCCAACCTGCGAGACGATCCTGGTGAGCGGCGCAGGGCTTGAGACCGTTCTCGCCGCCATTGCGCGAACGGGCCTCGTTCCTCGCGGCGCCTTCCTCCTTTCCGACGACGAGCGGCGCGGCGAACTCGCCGAGGTTCGGACGATCGTTCTCGCCGGCATGGCAGGGCGCGACGGTTGGAGCGCGTTCGCCGCGAGCCCCGAGGCCGCTGACGGCGCCGACCATCCGCTCGACCGCTGGAGCCGGCGGGTGATCGAGGCTCTGGCGCGCGACCTCGGCGCGACGGCCCTTTTCCCCTTCGGCGGACCGCCGTTCTGGCCGTTCCAGCAATGGGCGCGGCGCTCGGAGCCGGTCTATCCTTCGCCGATCGGTCTTTTGATCCATCCCGTCTACGGACTTTGGCACAGCTACCGCGGGGCGCTCGGGTTTCGCCAGGCGCTCGACGTACCGGAGGTCGCGGCGACGCCAAGTCCTTGCGAGCCCTGCCGCGAGCGCCCGTGCCTGAACGCCTGTCCCGTCGGCGCTTTTTCGTCCGCCGGCTACGACGTCGCCGCCTGCGCCGGCCATCTCGAGGACGCGGCCGGGGCCGATTGCATGAGTGCGGGATGCCGGGCGCGGCGGGCCTGCCCCTTCGGCGCCGAGCACGCCTATGGCCCGGACCAGGCGAGCTTCACCATGCGGGCGTTTCTGCGAGCGCGGGTCGTGCGATGACGCGCCGTCCGCCGCATTCAACAGCCTTGTGCTTCGTTCTTCGCGGCCCACATGCGCTATAGTGCTGCCCATGACTACCGCGACGCTTGACGATCCGATTCTTGAGCGCTTCCGGGCCGCCCTAACCGAAATATACGGCAACCGGCTCGAGCGCGTCGTTCTGTTCGGTTCACGCGCGCGCGGCGACGCACAGCCGGATTCCGATTACGATGTGGCGGTTTTTCTGCACGACATGCCCGACCGCATGGCCGAACTGAATCGCCTCGACTGTCATCCTCTATAGCGAGGGCGGGTTCATTCATGCCATGCCTTACCCCGCCGGCTCCTACACGGAGCGAACGCCTTTGATGCACGAAATCCGGGCCGAGGGCATCGATCTTTGAAAGCCGGAAACCGCGCTATTCCTCGAAAAATCGCGAGAGCTTCTCGATCAAGCCGAGACAATGCTGGGAGTTGGCTTGAATGAAGCCGCCGGACGCACGGCTTACCCTGCAGGATTCCATGCCGCTCAGGGCCTGGTTTTCGAGACGACAGGACGCGTATTCAAAAGACATTCGACGGTGCAAGCTGAGTTCGGGCGGCTAGTGAAAACTGATCCACGGTTCGATGCAGCGCTCCGGGCATTCCTCCCCCGCGCCTACAAGCTGAAATCCATCGCCGACTATGGGACCGGACCCGGTTCGTACGTGTCGGGCGAGAGTGCGCGAGACGCGATCCAAACCGCTCGCCGCTTTGTCGAATGCGTCGCGCTTTTGGTTCCGTCCGACGGCCTCGAGGGCGCCCGATGAAGCTGCTGCTCGCCATCCTCTCGGGGGTTGAGCGCTACCGCTCTGGATTCGTCGCCGTGACCATCCAGATCGCCGCGCCGAGGGGCACGCTGTCGCCCTTGGCGCGCTCGGCAAAGGCCTTGCGGATGTCGGCGATTGCGGCGGCGCGAACCGCTTCGGGCTGGCCGTCGAGGATGCGGCTGGTCGGTCCGATGCCGAGCGCGCCGGCGACGGCGGCGTCGAGTCCGCGACCGATGGCGATGTCGATATCAAGATCCTGCGGGGTCACGACGGTGTCGGCGAAGCCGGCGGCGCTCAGGATGCGCCGCACCCGCGCGTCGTCGGCGAAGGCGAATGGGCCGGGGTCCTCGGGATTCGTCTCGGGCAGGGGAGGGGCGTGCTTTTTGGCCTCGCGCAGCGGGATCATCATCCATGGATTTTCCTTGGCCGCGCGCCAGCAGGCGAAGACGAGCCGCGCGCCGCCTTTGAGGCCGCGCCGCAGGTTGGCGAAGGATCGCGCCGGATCGGCGAAGAACATGACGCCGAATCGCGACACCACGAGATCGGCCCACCCGGGCGCGAACGCATAGACGGTGGCGTCGGCGAGAACGAACCGCGCGGGCAGGCTAACCGGCGCGCGCTCGCGGGCTCGCGCCAGCATCGGCTCGGAAATGTCGAGGCCGAGGACCTCGCCTCCGGGCGCGACCCGGGCGGCGAAATCGATCGTCGTGTCGCCGCAGCCGCAGCCGATGTCCGCGACCCTCTGGCCGGGCTTCGGCTCGGCTGCCGCGATGAGCCGATCGGAAACCGGGCGCAGCACCAGGTCCTGCTCCTCCTGGCGGTCCGTCCATCGCTGTCCGGCGGTCCGATTCCAGTAGTCGGCCTGAGCGGCGTTGTCGGCGTGGAGGGGCGTGGCGGACATGGTTTTCCTTTTGCCGGCTCAGGCGGGTGAGGCGAGCGGCTTGCCCTTCTCGACAACGTAGGTCGCGACGAGGATCGTCTTTGTCGAACCGGGCGCCGCGCCATGCGGCTTTCCGGTCGGCACCTGATAGCCGTCTCCCGGCTTGAGGGACAGCACGCCCATTCCGTCGATGGCGAGCTCGGTTTGGCCTTCTACAACATAGCCGGATTCGATTCCCGGATGGGTATGGCGCGCGACGGCCACTCCTGGCTCGATCTCGACCCGCGCCTCGACCGTCACATAGCCTTCCGTCGGTCCGTCCGTCTGCTTGAGCATGGTGCGTTTCAAGCCCGGTGTTTGGGCGTCGACCCCGGTCGCCAGAAAGCCTGTCGCCGCGCAGAAGGCGCAAGCGGCGAAAGCGCGTCGTGTCAACATCGGTCGTTCCTCCTGCTGCGCCGGCCTGTTCTGGCGCCGGCTCGGTTATTCTGCGGCCGCGGGGCGCATCAGGGGCCAGTTTGAGCGAAATTCTCTGCCCGGCGCAACGGGGGGAGGCCGGCGAGCGGCATGGGCGCCTGGACCCGGGCGAAACGCTCGGCGCTCGAATCTTGCTCAATTGAGATCAAGCGAGCACTATCTGGACAGGCCGATTGCCGAAGGCGGGCCGAAAACGTGGAGGAGAATCGTTCCATGGCCAAAGAGGCGCCCAGCAAGGCGAGCGCGCATGTCCCGGATCCGGCCCCGCCGGACAATCCGCCAGCCGCCGTCGAACACCATGGCGATGAACCGGCAGAGGAGCGCGTCCGGGAGCGCGCCCATCAAATCTGGGAGGAGGAGGGCAAGCCGGAAGGGCGCTCGATGGACCATTGGTTGCGCGCCCACTGGGAGCTCAAGCAAAAGTAGCCGAGAGCCGGACCAGATCGAGCGCGCCGATCCCGGCGAGCCTAGCTCGCTCGTTCGGGATCGCCTTCCTGTCCAACCGCCTCGGCGAGCGCGCTTAGCCGAGCCACAACCGCCGCGAAGCTCGACAGCGACTGGAATTGCGTCACGATGAGGGAGAATGCGGCGACGAGAGTCGAGAAGGCGATCGCCGACTGAGTGATGACGCCGAATTCGATTTTGCCTTCGATGAAGGCGGGGGCGATGATCAGCGCCGGGATGATCTGGATCATCCAATTGTAGCCGGTGGTGAAGAAGCCCACATTGCGGTTGATCGAGGTGATCGTGCGAAAATTAGCGACCAGATCGTCGAGCCGAGCAAGCAGAGAGGCCGTTTGCGATGTCTCGTCTCGCGCCGCCGAGATGGCTTCGGCATTGTCGCGGAGATGGATGAGGCCGGAGCGGAAGGCCGCTTCCTTGTCGAGCTGATCGTAGTTCAGTCTGATCAGCGGGCGCCCGAGCAGGAATGTGAAGAGCGAGCCGCCGGCCGCGTAAGCCACGGCGACGCCGAACAGGAGCGGGCTGATGGTCCACAGAACCTCGGAGAAGGCGACAATTGTGAAGACGCTGTTGAGCGCCATCAGAGCGAAGGAAAGCGAAGTGACCGTGAAGGCGCGAACGTCCTCGGCGATGCGCTGGTCCGGATTGGCGACCGCTCCCGAAGTCTTGAGGCTTTGATAATTTCCGTTGGCGAGGTAGCGGCGCACGATCGCCCGAGTCATGGTGGCGCGCCACAGAAGGCCGAGCCGCTCCTCGCCGAAGCGGGCGATCACGGCGACAAGGGTCAAGGCGGCGAAGACGCTTACGTAGACAAAAGCCTGCCGGACGAAGCCGGACATGTCGCGATCGGCGATCGCCGTCATGAAATTGCGGCTGACGTAGCTGTTGACCACGTTCAACGCGTTCGAAGCGCAGAGGAGCAGGACAAGGCCGACGAAAATGAGCTTGGCTTTCCAGCCAACTTCGGATTGGGCAAAAGTCCTCACCGCCCGGACGAAACGCATTCCGGTCGTCTTCAGCGGAATGGCTTGCGCATCCATGAGCTTGCTCTCTGGCGGCTTGCCCGTTGCCCCGGTGAAGTCTACCGCCCGGCTCGGACCGCGGCTAGCGCGCTTCCGGCGGCCGCCGTCCGGCGAGGGCTTCGCCATGCGTGCGGCGCCCGCGGTCGTACTTGCCCCGCGGTGTTGCTAAAATGTCATCGATCGGGGACAACCTGTCCCCGAAGACCGCCGAGCTCACATCGGGAGGGTATGCCATGGCCGCGAAGGTCAAGACTGCGACCGTATTGTCCGAAAAGGAAGCCTCGCTGATCGACGCCTACTGGCGCGCCGCCAACTACCTCTCGGTCGGCCAGATCTACCTGTTCGACAATCCGCTCCTGAAGGCCCCGCTGGAGAAGGGGCACATCAAGCCGCGCCTGCTCGGCCATTGGGGCACGACGCCCGGCCTTAACTTCATCTACGCGCACCTCAACCGGGTGATCAAAGAGCGCGACCTCGACATGATCTATATCGCCGGCCCCGGCCACGGCGGTCCGGGGCTGGTCGCCAACGCCTATCTCGAGGGGACCTATAGCGAGGTCTATCCGAACATCACGCAGGACGCGGACGGGCTGAAGAAGCTCTTCACCCAGTTCTCATTTCCCGGCGGAATCCCCAGCCACGTCGCGCCCGAGACGCCCGGCTCGATCCACGAGGGCGGCGAGCTCGGCTATGCGCTTTCGCACGCCTTTGGCGCGGCCTTCGACAATCCGGACCTGATCGTCGCCGCCGTGGTTGGCGACGGCGAGGCCGAGACCGGTCCGATGGCGACCAGCTGGCACTCCAACAAGTTCCTCGATCCCGTTCGGGATGGGGCGGTGCTGCCGATCCTGCATCTCAACGGCTACAAGATCGCCAATCCGACCATTCTCGCGCGCATCCCGCATGACGAACTCGATCATCTGATGCGCGGCTACGGCTATGAGCCGCATTTCGTCGAGGGCGACGATCCGAAGATCATGCACAAATTGATGGCCGCGACGCTGGAGAAAGTGATCGGCGACATCAAGGACATCCAGCGCAAGGCGCGCGCGAAGGGGTACACGAAGCGTCCGGTCTGGCCGATGATCGTGATGCGCACGCCGAAGGGCTGGACCTGCCCGAAGACGATCGACGGCAAGAAGACCGAAGGCTATTGGCGCGCCCATCAGGTGCCGATGGGCGATATGTCCTCGGAGGAGCACGTCCGGATTCTCGAAACCTGGATGAAGAGCTACCGGCCCAAGGAGCTGTTCGACTCCGAGGGACGGCTCGCCGCCGAGCTTTCCGCGCTGCCGCCGAAAGGGACGCGGCGGATGAGCGCCAACCCGCACACGAATGGCGGACTTCTGCTTCGCGATCTCAGGCTGCCCGACTTCCGCGACTACGCGGTCGAGGTTCCCTCGCCCGGCGCCACGAACGCCGAAGCGACTCGCGTCATGGGCAAATTTCTGCGCGATACGATGAAGCTCAATCTCAAATCGAGCAACTTCCGCCTGTTCAGCCCGGACGAGAACAATTCCAACCGCTGGCAGGACGTACTCGAGGTCACCAACCGCGCCTGGGCGGCGGAGACCTTCGACTATGACGACCATCTGGCGCCCGACGGCCGGGTGATGGAGGTGTTGAGCGAGCACCAGTGCCAGGGCTGGCTTGAAGGCTATCTCCTGACCGGCCGGCACGGCTTCTTCTCCTGCTACGAGGCCTTCATCCACATCATCGATTCCATGTTCAACCAGCATGCGAAGTGGCTGAAGGTCTGCGGTCATATCCCGTGGCGCCGGCCGATCGCCTCGCTCAACTATCTGTTGTCGAGCCACGTCTGGCGTCAGGACCACAACGGCTTTTCCCACCAGGACCCCGGCTTCATCGACCACGTGATGAACAAGAAGGCGGAGGTGGTGCGGATCTATCTTCCGCCCGATGCGAATTGTCTGCTCTCGGTCACCGAACACTGCCTGAAGAGCCGCAACTACGTGAACGTCGTCGTCGCTGGCAAGCAGCCGGCGCCGCAATGGCTGACCATGGACCAGGCGATCAAGCATTGCGAGGCGGGATTGGGCATCTGGCCATGGGCGAGCAACGACCGCGACGGCGAGCCGGATGTCGTGATGGCCTGCTGCGGCGACGTGCCGACGCTCGAGACCCTGGCCGCGGTCGAACTTCTGCGCCGGCACGCGCCCGAACTGAAAATACGGGTCGTCAATGTCGTCGATCTGATGACGCTGCAGCCCGCAGACGAACATCCCCACGGCCTTTCCGACCGCGACTTCGACGCCCTGTTCACCGTCGACAAGCCGATCATCTTCGCCTTTCACGGCTATCCGTGGCTGATCCATCGCCTGACCTATCGGCGAACCGGCCATGACAACATTCACGTGCGCGGCTACAAGGAAGAGGGAACGACCACCACGCCTTTCGACATGTGCGTGATCAACGATCTCGACCGTTTCCATCTGGTCGGCGACGTCATCGACCGCGTGCCAAAGCTCGGCGAGCGCGCCGCCTACGCCAAGCAGGAAATCCGCGACAAGCTGATCGACCACCGCGAATACATTCAGCGCTACGGCGACGACATGCCCGAGATCAAGAACTGGACCTGGGGCGGCGGGACGGTGGCTTCCGCGCGGGGCGCAATCTCAACGGGCGGAGACAACGCTTAGAAAAGAAATTGGCTGTGTGGCGGGGTAACTGTCTCCGGAATGCGGGCATCCACCAGTTGTTGGTAAGAGTCAGCTTGCAGGTCGCTCCCGAATAACAAGGCAGTCGAGAGAAACGTGACGATGGTTCGTCAGCTGGAGACCGATGCGTGAGCTTTTCCTAATAGCAAGATAGCCGCAACTATAATCAGGACGCCGCTTAAAATTGTACCTGGATGTAGAATAAATCGTCTAAATCTGAATGTATAATACGCATGGTAATATGATTTGTCGCGCTGCCACTTGTCGTTCATATCGCAGAGTTTTAAGTAGTCATCTTTATAATCCTTCAATAATCCCTCAGAAATGAACGCGTGATTGACATGTTTGTTAACTATGTTTTTGAGATGATCTTTGGCCAATTCCTCTATATATAACCCCTGTTCAACACCAATGGCGATTGCGTCCAGATAATTCAAAATCAACAACCATTTATATTCGACGTGATTAACATCTGTTCTCGGTTTTTTATCGAAATACTCGCGCAGATCTCCCACTGGTTCCGCCAATTCGTGCTGAGCAAGATTTCAAGAGTTTTCCATTTTCGGCTCTCTCGTGTTGCGAAGCCCATACTTGGTAATAAACCTAAAATCCGGCGAGGACAGCAAGAATGGCTTGAGCAATGATCGCCCAATCAGCCCAATAATGTGGATCCATAGTTGCACACCACCCCGGTCGCACCGCCTACCGACGTAGCCCCAATTCGCTCAACAAAATTCGAGCTATGTCCTCCGAGGGCCATCGGTGGAAAGAATTGAAGGCAGCTTAATTACCCCAAGAGATCATTCGAACTGTCCAAGTGGGGCATGTATTAGCATAGTGAACTGGGAAGGCAAAAGACTTTCGTGGCAACGGTGGTGTGCGATCGCGTTGCTTGATTCCTGCGCTCGATCCCGGCGAGCGGGTCCCGCAGGGGACGGATTGCTTAGGAAGAAAGTGAGGCCTCTGGGAAATGCCGCCGCGTGAGGCAGCGCGGCGTCGCCAAAGCGTCATTGAGGGCCGCTATTCGTGACGGCTTGGACGCCGAGGGCGCGACGATGGAAGAGAAACCGAGGGCTTTCGACAAGGCGGCGCGGAGCCCGTTGGATTCCGGCAAGACCCTAGACCAGTACGGCCTCGGCGCCGCCCGCTTCGCCGGGGCGCCAGACGCGCTCTATGAGCGTCGGATGAAATTCGACAATCTGGTCGAACCCGAGTCCGCCAACGCGCGAGAGCGCTATAAGGCCGCCGCGCGCGCAGTGAGAGACATTCTTTCGGACCGCTGGCTACGCACGAACGAGACCTACGCACGCGAGAATCCGAAGTGGGTCTACTATCTCTCGATCGAGTTTCTCATCGGCCGCTCGCTCGGCAACAACGTCATGAACCTCATGCTCGATCCGCTCGTCGCCGCGAGCTTCGGCAAGGACGGCCGCGAGTGGTGGGAGATCCTGCACGAAGAGCCCGACGCCGGCTTGGGCAATGGCGGCCTCGGCCGTCTGGCGGCCTGCTTCCTCAACTCGATGGCGACGATGCAGCTGCCGGCGATGGGTTACGGACTGCGCTACGAGCATGGCATCTTCCAGCAGAAAATCCGCAACGGCTGGCAAGAGGAGCGCCCGGACAATTGGCTGAAGCATCCCGACCCATGGGAGGTGGTGCGCCCGGCCGAAAGCATCGAAGTGACGTTCGGCTGCTCATTCGAACTGCGTCAGGGCGTGCTCAGGATGATCCCGAACAGTCCCTCGACACAGGTTGGCGTTCCCTATGATCGGCCTGTGGTCGGCTATGGCGGCGCGACCGTCAATACGCTGCGGCTGTGGAGCGCGACAGCCTGCGAAGGGTTCGACTTTGAGCAATTCAGCGGCGGCGATTTCGTCGCCTCGATCGCCGAAGCGCTCAACGCGGAATCGCTGACCCGCGTTCTCTACCCCGACGATCATACGGTGCAAGGGCGCGAACTCAGGCTGATGCAGGAATATTTCCTCGTCGCCTGCTCGCTCGGAGATATCGTTCGACAATTCCGCCAATCGAACTCGGACTGGGGGAAGCTGCCCGAAAAGGCGGCGATCCAGATGAACGACACGCACCCCACCCTGGCGGCGCCGGAGCTGATGCGGATACTGCTCGACGAGGCGCATCTCGGGTGGGATGAGGCTTTCGACCTCACCAAACGCACGCTCGCCTACACCAACCATACTCTGCTGCCCGAGGCGCTCGAGCGCTGGCCGGCCGAATGGATGCAATTCCTCATTCCGCGTCATCTGGAGATCATCTACGAGATCAACCGGCGGCTCATGGACGACATTCGCGCTCGCTTCCCTGGCGACGACGGACGGGCAGCCCGGATCAGCCTGGTCGAGGAGGGGCAGACCAAACACATCCGGATGGCGAATCTCGCCATTGTCGCTTCTCACAGCACCAACGGCGTGGCGGCGATCCATTCCAAGCTTCTGCGCGAGACGACGGTCCGCGATCTCGCCGAGGCCTTTCCCGAGCGTTTCAGCAACAAGACGAACGGGGTCACGCCGAGGCGCTGGCTCCGGCTCGCCAATCCGCCGCTCGCGGAGACGATTTCCGCGGCCATCGGCGACGGGTGGATCGCCGACCTCGGCCGATTGAAAGAGCTCCGCCCGCTGGCGGACGATGCGGCGTTTCGCGCCAAAGTTCTCGCGGCCAAACGCGCTGCCAAGACAAGGTTCGTCGACTGGGTCAAGCGTCACACCGAGGTTGTCGTCGATCCCGACACGATCTTCGATTGCCAGATCAAGCGCATCCACGAATACAAGCGGCAGCTGCTCAACGCGCTCAGGATTGTCGTTCTCTACGACCGGCTGCGCGAAAACCCCAGCCTCCCGATCCCGCCCCGGACGTTCTTCTTCGCCGGCAAGGCTGCGCCCGCCTATTACCTGGCCAAGGTGATCATCAAGTTCGTCAACAATCTGGCGCGGACCATCGACAACGATCCGGCGGTCCGCGGAAAGCTCAAAGTGGTGTTCCTGCCGGAATACAATGTCACGCTCGCCGAGCGCTGCATCCCCGCAGCCGACGTCTCGAACCAGATCTCGACGGCGGGGTATGAAGCGAGCGGCACCAGCAACATGAAGTTCATGATGAATGGGGCGCTGACGCTTGGAACCCGCGACGGCGCAACGATCGAGATGGTGGAGGAGGCGGGGGAGGAGAATTTCTTCCTGTTCGGCCTCACCGCGGGGGAAGTCGCCAACAGCCGGCCCTGGTACAGTCCCTACTGGCACTATCAGAACGAGCCGGAGACGCGGAAAGCGCTGGACTTGATCTTCTCCGATCATTTCAGCCGGGACGAGCCAGGGATTTTGGAGCCGCTTCGCGGCGCCCTCCTGACCCACGGCGACGCCTACATGCATCTGGCGGATCTGACGTCCTACCTCGAGGCGGACGCCGCCCTGTGCGATCTTTATCGCAAACCGAACGAGTGGGCGCGCAAGAGCATCCTCAACATCGCCGGCTCGGGCAAATTCTCCAGCGACCGCACCATCCAGCAATATGCGGACGAGATTTGGGGCGCGAAGCCCTGTCCGGTGGCGTAGGCCCGCGGAGCAAGGAACGGTGGGGGAGTTGCGAACGCCGGGCGAGCCGTAAGGGCGACCGGCGGCGAGGGTCGTCGTATCCGGCCGGCGCGCGTTCTAAGCGTGCGCCAGACTGAGATCGATCACTACTTGGGTATGTATCAGTTCTTGGACGCGGTGGGCGCCGTCCGCATCTGACGCATGTGCTCTGCGCCGGCGCGCGCCCTTTCCTTGTGCGAGTTGGCGCTGTGGCGCAAATGCCTTCTGTGCGAGCCGCCGCCGCCGGCATGGGCCGGACTGGCCGCCGGAGCGGCCTGGGCCACTTGCATGGGCTGAGCCGTTCCGTCCGTCTGGGCCATGGCGGCCAGCGGCAAAAGGGCGACGAGCGCGCCGAGGCCGAACGCCGCAAACGTGTTCACCATTGAGATCCTCCCCCACCGATCTGCGGGTCTGTTCCTTACGGATGGCCTGCAGAATGCGCGAGCCGGAATGAACTGTCCATGGGCGCCTTTGCGCATTTTCGGACGTCGAGCACACGACGTTCTGGATTGCTTCCCCCCGGACTTGATCCGGGGGTCGTTCGCAATGACGGCTACGTCGCGTGCTAGCCCATGTACATGCCGCCGTTCACATGCAGCTCTTGCCCGGTGACGAACCGGCTCAACGGCGACAGCAGGTAGACCGCCGCGTCGGCGACGTCGCGGATGTCCGACCGAAACGGCAGCGCTTGCTTCTCGATCATCCGTTGATCGAAGCCCGCGCGGTCGTCGCCATAGTGCTTGTGTTCGAGCTGAGTCGGAATGGCGCCCGGGCTCACGGCGTTGACCCGGATATTGTGCGGACCAAGCTCGCGCGCGAGCGATCGGGTGAGACCGAGGAGCGCGCCCTTCGACATGGCGTAGGGGACCTTCTCGGACCAGCCGCCCGAGAGAATGACGCTCATGATGTTGACGATTGCGCCGCCACCCCTGCGCTTCATGTGCGGCGTGAGCGTCTGGCACAGGATGAAGGCGGCGTGGGCGTTGATGGTCTGAACCGCCAGGAACTCCTCGATCGAATAGGCTTCGATCGGCGCTACGGGATCGATCGCGGCGTTGTTGACGAGAAAATCGAAACCATCGACCGCCGCGACGAGCGTTTCGCTCTCGTGCTTCAGGCGCGGCAGATCAATGAGATCGCCTGGGGCGAAGATCGCCCGCCCGTCGCCGAACCTTTGGCTGAGCGCGCGCGCCTTGGCTTCGCCACCGGAAGCGGGAAGGTCGTGCAGGACCACCCGGCACCCGCTCTCCAATAGCGCCTCGCAGACCATCGAGCCGATGCCGCCGGCGCCGCCGGTGATGAGCGCGGTCTTGCCTTCAAACCCATCCATTGCGCTTCCCCCAATGAGGCGATGGCCGGCAGGCAAGCCCTCGCCGCGCCTTGGTGATAAGATGGAGGCACGCCGCCCCGCAACTCTGGAGCTGTTCGATGAAACGTGATGTGCTGGTGGTTGGCGCCGGCCCGGTGGGGCTGACGATGGCGGCAGAACTCGCGCGTTACGGCGTTGGCGTCCGGATCGTCGACAAGGCGGCTGCGCGCACCGACAAGTCGAAGGCGCTCGTGCTCTGGAGCCGCACCCTGGAGCTGATCGACCGCATGGGCTGCGGCGCGGCTTTTGTCGAGGCCGGGCTCAAGGTGCGCGAGGCCGACATTATCGCCGGCGGCGCGACGGTCGCTCGCATCGCCTTCGAAGGGCTCAGGACGCCTCATCCCTATGGGCTGATGCTGCCCCAGAGCGAGACCGAGCGACTCATGGAGCAGCATCTGAATTCGCTAGGCGTCGAAGTCGAGCGACGGGTCGAGCTCACCCGCTTTGTCGCCGACGAAGATGCGGTGACGGCCTTCCTGCGCCGACCGGATGGGAGCGAAGAAACGCTCGATGTGGACTGGATGGTCGGCTGCGACGGCGCCCACAGCGCCGTACGCCATGGCCTCGGCATGGAGTTCGAGGGCGACACCATGCCGAGCCACTTCATCCTCGCCGACGTTCATCTCGCGGGCGGGCCGCCGCTGGACGAGATCAAGACCTATTGGCACGAAGCCGGGCCGCTGGTGATCTTTCCGATCGCTCCCGGGCGCTATCGGATCGTCGCCGACGCGGGCGAGCCGAAGGCCGGCGAACAGACGCCGGACCCGACGCTCGAGGAGGTGCAGGCGCTTCTCGATCAGCGCGGCCCCAGCGGCGTCAAGGCGTCCGATCCGGTCTGGCTCTCCGGGTTCACGATCAACGAGCGCAAGGTCGCAGACTACCGCGAGGGCCGCGTCTTCCTCGCCGGCGACGCGGCGCATGTCCATAGCCCCGCCGGCGGGCAGGGCATGAACACTGGGATGCAGGACGCATTCAATCTCGCCTGGAAACTGGCGCTCGTCTGCCGCAGCGTCGCCAGCCCGGAGCCGCTGCTTGGAAGCTACAGCGCCGAACGCAGCGAGGTCGGCAGGGAAGTGCTGGCCAACGCTGGCCGGCTGACCACGATCGCACTGATGAGCGGCGTCGTCGCGCAGAGCCTTCGCAACCATCTCGCGCGGCTTCTCTTCGGCCTTTCACCAGTCATGCGTGCGGTGACGAGTCAGATGTCGGAACTGTCCATCGGCTATCCCATGAGTCCGCTGACCAGAACCGAGGGGCACAGTCATTCCGGGCCCGCTGCGGGCGAGCGAGCGCCGGTCAGCGCCGAGGGTCATCGCGTTGGCTCGGGCGATCGGCCGCGATTCGTGCTGTTCGCGGCCGCAGATGAGGGAAGCGCGGCCCTGATCGCCCGCCACGCCGATCTCCTGGAGGCCGAGACCCGGGCGCCGTTCGCGGACGATGGGATTTGGCTGGTGCGGCCAGACGGCTATGTGGCGATGACCGCCCGGCGAGGGGAGTGGGACAAGGTCGGCGCCTATCTCGACTGGATCGCAACAGGTCGGGAATGACGCCCAAATCCCGCGCCCTAACGGAAGATTAACCTTAACAACCCCTAATGGCGCAGGGGGCGGTCCCACGGACGGGAATCCCCTTGGATTCATTGACGCCCATGGGTTCCCATGCTATCCCATGCCATCCCGTCAACTGACCGCGCAGATGCGCAGTCGCCGAGCGCAGAAACGCGTTCGGTGAATGCACGCCTGCGCGCCGAAGGGCCGTGTGGTGGATCGATTTCTCTCCCACTTCATCCATCGCTTCGACGCCAAGGGGCGAATCTCGGTTCCCTCGGCGTTCCGCCAAGTGCTGGCCAAGGACGGCTTCGCCGGAGTCTACGCCTATCCGTCGCTCGATCAGCCGGCGCTCGACTGCGGCGGCCACGCGCTCATCGCCGAGATCGACGCGCTCTTGCAGACGATGCCGCCCTATTCGCCCGCCCGCGACGCCTTCGCCACCGCGCTGCTTGGCATGAGCGAGATTCTGCGCCTCGACGCGGAGGGCCGGGTCTTTTTCGAGGAGCGGCTCAAGTCGGCGCTGGGGCTCGATGGCGAGGCGGTGTTCGTCGGGCAGGGGCACAAATTCCAGATCTGGGAGCCGGTGCGTTTTCAGACCCATCTCGAGGAGGCGCGGGCGCGGGTCCGGCGCCTGCGCGCCGAACGCGAAGCCCTTGCGCCGGGGGAGACGGCGCGATGAGTCGAGCCGCCCCGGCCGAGCTCCGCCACGTTCCCGTCCTGGTTCGGCAGGCGATGGCCGCGCTCGAGCCCCGCGCCGGCGGCGTCTATGTCGACGCCACGTTCGGCGCCGGCGGCTATGCGCGCGCGCTCCTCGATCGCGGCGCGACGGTCATCGCCATCGACCGCGACCCGGCGGCGGTTCGGGCCGGCGCGGAGCTGGCTGCTTCGTCCGGCGGCCGGCTTCGGCTCTTGGAAGCGCGGTTCGGCGAGCTCGACGCTGTGGCAAGGCGTCTCGGCGTCGAGGCGGCGGACGGGGTTGTCCTCGACATCGGGGTGTCGTCGATGCAGCTCGACGAAGCGGGCGCGGCTTTTCGTTCAGGTTCGACGCTCCTCTCGATATGCGCATGGAGGCGCGAGGGGCGCTCTGCGGCCGATATCCTGCGCGATGAGGACGAGGCGACGATCGCCGACATCCTCTATCATTTCGGCGAGGAGCGCGCTGCCCGTCGCATCGCCCGCGCCATCGTCGCCGACCGGACGGCGAAGCCATTTGTCTCGACGCTCGAGCTTGCCGGGCTCATCGCCCGAGTGGCGCCGGCGCGGCGCGGGGAGATTGACCCATCCGGCGACGCGCGCCTTCCAGGCGCTGCGGATCGCGGTCAACGACGAACTGGCGAGCTCGTGCGCGGTCTCGCCGCCGCCGAGCGGCTCCTCAAGCCGGGCGGCCGCCTCGCGGTGGTCACCTTCCATTCGCTCGAGGACCGCATCGTCAAGCAGTTCTTCGCCAGCCGCTCCGGCCGCGGGCGCTCGGCCTCGCGCCGCTTGCCGGGCGAGCCGGCTGAGGCCGAGCCGACGTTCGAGGTTTCGCGCGGCCAGCCGATCGAGCCCGGCGAAGCCGAAGCGCTGGCCAATCCGCGCTCGCGCTCGGCCAAGCTGCGCTTCGGCCGTGCGCACCGCCGCGCCGCCGCAACGAATGGACGAAGCGATCGAGGCGCTGGCGCGACTGCCGGCGCGACGGGGGAGATGAACCTGATGTGGCGTCTCATGCATGGGCTGGCGATCGCCGCGCTGATCGGGTCGGCCGCCTACGTCTACGGCGTCAAGTACCGGACGATCTACGCCTCGGAGAAATTGGTGAAGACGCGTCACCTCATCGACAAGGAAAAGGACGCGATCAATCTCCTGCGGGCCGAATATGCCCATCTCGCCAGGCCGGACCGTATCCAGGCGGTCGCCGAACTCCAAACTCGGCCTGCAGCCGCTGGCGCTGAGCCAGATCGCGATCGTCGAAGAATTGCCGGACGCCCAGCCCAAGGTCGACTCGATCGGCCGCACCCTCGAATCGCTCGGGTTCACGGCCGACAACGCCACCCCGGCGGTCACCGCGGCCGACTCGACGCCTCCGGTGAGGTGAAGGATGGCCGCGACCCCGATCGATCCCGGCGCGAAGCCCAAGCCCAGCAAATGGGGGCGTCTCAATCCGGCAAATATGCTGGCTGACGCGGCCATCGTTCGAGCTGCGCCGCGTGCTGCCGAAGAATTTCGGCGTCGATCTCGAACCGGCCGGCCGCGCGGGCGGCGCAACGGTCGCTCGCCCGGCAGCAGACGAATGCGAGGCTGAAAGCGTTCGCGCGGGAGTCTGCTGTCGACGCGGCTCGATCGCTCGGGCGCGCGCATCCGCACCCTGGCGCTCGGCCTGTTCGTCGCCTATGCCGCGCTCGGCGCGAAGCTGCTCGCGCTTGGCCTCTCGCACGATCCGCCGCAGACGCTGAAAGCCGCGGCCGACGACGCGGTTTCCGGCGCGAGGCCCGATCTGCTCGACCGCAACGGCGCGATCCTCGCGACCGACGTCAAGACCATGTCGGTTTTCGCCGAGCCCAACCGCATCATCGACAAGGACGAGGCGGTCGAGCTCATCACCGCGGTGCTTCCCGACGTCGACGCGAAGGAACTGCGCGAGCGGCTGGGCTCGAAGAAGGGCTTCATCTGGGTCAAGCGGCAGATCACGCCGAAGGAGCAGGCGGAAATCTTTCATCTCGGCCTGCCCGGCGTCGGCTTCCTGCCGGAGAACAAGCGCGTCTATCCCAACGGCCCGATCGGCGCGCATGTGATCGGCTTCGTCGACAAGGACAACGTCGGCATCGCCGGCATGGAGAAATATCTCGACCAGCAGAGCCTGACCGATCCTCATGTCGCGGGCTTCACCGTCGATCCCGCCAGCCTGAAGCCGGTCCGGCTCTCGCTCGACCTCAAGGCGACGCACGCGCTCCGCGACGAGCTTCTCGCCGGCCTCGACCGCTTCCACGCCAAAGCGGCGGCGGGCATGATCGTCGATGTCAACACCGGCGAGGTGCTGGCGCTCGAATCGCTCCCCGATTTCGATCCAAACGATCCGGGCGACGTGAACGATCCGACCAAGATCAACCGCATCAGTGTCGGCGTCTACGAAATGGGCTCGACCTTCAAGGCGCTTTCGCTCGCGATGGCGCTCGAATCCGGCAAGGTCAATCTCGGCTCGCACGTCGACGCGCGCGACAGCTTGCGCTACGGGCGGTTCACCATCCACGACTTTCACGCCACCCATCGCGTGCTGACGGTGCCCGAAGTGTTCACCCATTCCTCGAACATCGGCGCCGCCCGGCTGGCGCTGATGGTCGGCATCGAGGGCCACAAGGCCTTCCTGAGGAAGATGGGCCAGCTCGACCGGTTGCGCACCGAATTGCCGGAGAGCGCCGAGCCGCTGGTGCCGAAGCACTGGGCGCTGCTCAACACGATGACCATCGCCTTCGGCCAGGGGCTCAACGTCGCGCCCATTCAGGCGGTGATGGCGGTATGCGCGCTGGCCAACGGCGGCGAGATGATGACGCCGACCTTTCTGCCGCGCACCGAAGAGGAAGCGGCGAAGGTCAGCCATCGCGTGATCAGCGAGCAGACTTCCGAATCGATGCGCTACCTGATGCGCTCCAATGCGACCCACGGGTCCGCCAGTTTCGCCAACATTCCCGGCTATTACGTCGGCGGCAAGACCGGGACCGCCGACAAGATCATCCACGGGCATTATTCGGAGAACAAGGTTTTCACCACTTTCATGGCGATCACGCCGGCCGACAAGCCGAAGTACCTCTACCTGACCATCTACGACGATCCGCATGCCCGCGCCGGAGGACCATGGATTCCATACCGCCGCCTATAACGCCGGGCGGGTCGCCGGCGCGCTGATCCGTCGCGTCGAGCCGCTGATGGGCGTGGCGCCGATGAAGGAGCCGCCAAATCAGCCATTCCCCATCATCGCCCGGCTGGGGTATGGAGCCGACGCCGACAAGACCGGCAAGGAGTGAGCTTGAGGGCGATGAGACGGCTTGGCGACATCCTCGACCTCAAGGATGCTGACGGTGGGCTCGCTTCGCGCGCTATCACCGGGCTTGCCTTCGATAGCCGCAAGATCGCGCCCGGCGAGCTGTTCTTCGCGCTCTCAGGCGCGAAGGACGACGGCCTCGAGCATGTTGGCGAGGCGGTGGCGAAAGGCGCGGCTGCGGTCGTCGCTGAACGCTGGACGGAGACGCCCGGCGCCGCGTTCGTCAAGGTCCCCGACGCCCGCGCCGCGCTCGCTCATGCCGCCGCGCGCTTCTATCCACGCCAGCCCGAGACCATCGTCGCGGTCACCGGCACCAGCGGAAAGACCTCGGTCGCCGCCTTCGTCCGCCAGATCTGGCAGGCGGTTGGCCGCGAATCCGCGTCGATCGGGACGCTCGGCGTCGTGTCGCGCCCGCTGACCGTCTACGGATCGCTGACCACTCCGGACCCGATCGCGCTGCATGAGCTCCTCGACCGGCTCGCCGCGAGCGGCGTCACCCATCTCGCCATGGAGGCCTCTTCGCACGGTCTCGACCAGAAGCGGCTCGACGGCGTGCGGCTCGCCGCGGGCGCGTTCACCAATCTCACCCGCGACCACATGGACTACCATGCGACGGTCGAGGACTATCTTAACGCCAAGCTGAGGCTATTCCGTGACCTGCTGCCGCCGCGCGCCCCGGCCGTGATCGACGCCGACAGCGCGGTTGCGCCACAGGTGATCGCGGCGGCGCGGGAGCGCGGGCTCGAGGCGGTGACGGTCGGAAAGAACGGCGAGACGATCCGGCTCGTCGCGGCCGTGCGCGACCGCCTCTCGTCAATTCTCGACATAGAGTTCGGCGGCCGCAGCCGGCGCTTCAAGTTTCCGCTGCCGGGCGAGTTCCAGATCTCGAACGCGCTGGTCGCGGCCGGGCTCTGCATCGGCGCCGGCGGTGAAGCCGACGCAGTGTTTCATGCGCTGCAAAAGCTGCGCGGCGCGCCGGGACGGCTGGAGCGCGTCGGCGAGGTCCGCGGCGCGGCGGTGTTCGTCGACTATGCCCACAAGCCCGATGCGCTTGAAAAAGCGCTGGCGACCTTGCGGCCGTTCGTGAGCGGCCGCCTCGTCCTGGTGTTCGGCTGCGGCGGCGACCGCGATCCGGGCAAGCGGCCGATCATGGGGCAGATCGCGGCCCGCCTCGCCGATGTTGTGATTGTAACCGACGACAATCCGCGCTCCGAGGACCCCGTCGTCATTCGTTCTGAGATCCTCGCCGCTGCGCCTTCGGCGCTTGAAATCGGCGATCGGGGCGCGGCCATTCGCGCTGGGATTGCGATGCTCGCCGACGGCGATGCGCTGATAATCGCCGGCAAGGGTCACGAGACCGGCCAGATCGTCGGCGCGCGCACACTGCCGTTCTCCGACGCCGACGAAGCGCGCGCCGCAGCCAACGAGGCCGCATGACCGCGCTCTGGAGCCAGGGAGAACTCACGGCCGCGCTCGGCGCCGCGCCGACCATGCGGCTGAGCGCAGCGGTCGAAGGCGTCTCGATCGACAGCCGGACTCTTAAGGCCGGCGATCTCTTCATCGCCATCAAGGGCGACGCCCAGGACGGGCACGATCATGTCGCCCGGGCCTTCGAAGCCGGCGCGGTCGCCGCGGTTGTGTCGCGCGAGCGGGCGGGCCTGCTCGCTGCGTTAGGTCCGCTGTTTGCGGTCGACGACACGCTGGGCGCGATGGAGCGGCTCGGCGTCGCCGCCCGCGCTCGCGCGAACGCGCGGATCGTCGCGGTCACCGGCTCGGTCGGCAAGACCACTGTCAAAGAGATGCTGCGCGCGATGCTGTCGGCATGCGGCGCGACCCACGCCTCCGCCGCCTCCTACAACAATCACTGGGGCGTGCCGCTGACTCTCGCGCGGATGCCGGCGGGCGCCCGCTACGGCGTGTTCGAGATCGGCATGAACCACGCAGGCGAAATTGCGCCGCTGACGCGCATGGCGCGGCCGCACGCGGCGCTCGTGACCACCATCGCGCCCGTCCACATTGAATACCTCGGCTCGATCGAAGCGATCGCCGACGCCAAGGCCGAAATCTTCCTCGGCCTCGAGCCAGGGGGAACGGCGGCGCTCAATAACGATGCGCCACAATTCGAACGGCTCGCCAAATCCGCTCAAGCGCATGGCGCGCGCGTGCTCAAGTTCGGACGCGGCGCCGATTGCGACGCTCAGTTGGTCGGGGTCGAGGCGATCAATTGCGGATCGCGCGTCAAGACCAAAATTCTCGGCCGCGAGTTGGCGTTCGTCCTCGGCGCGCCCGGCGTCCACATGGCCGAAAACGCGCTTGGCGCGCTGCTTGCGGCGCAAGCGCTCGGCGCAGATGTTGCCGCCTGCGCCGCGGCGCTCGAGCGGTTTTCGCCGCAGCAGGGCAGGGGCGCGCGCTTCTCGGTGGCCACTCCCGACGGTCCTGCAATCATCATCGATGAAAGCTACAACGCCAATCCGGCCTCGATGCGGGCGGCGCTCAAGCTGCTCGCCGCGGCGAATCCGGGGCCGAAAGGGCGCCGCATCGCCGTCATCGGCGACATGCTCGAGCTCGGGCCGAAGGCGGAGGCGATGCACGCAGAACTCGCTGCCGAGCTTAGCGCCAGCCGCGTCGATCTTTTGTTCGGCGCCGGCCCGCTCACCCGCGCGCTCTACGACGCCGCTCCGGCCTCGATGCGGGCCGCCTGGGCCGAGCGGTCGAACGAACTGACCGACGAGGTCGCCCGAGCCTTGCGCGGCGGCGACATCGCGATGGTCAAAGGCTCCAACGGCAGCCGGATGGGTCCGCTGGTCGCGGCGCTGCGCGACCGCTTCGCTCGCGGCGCGGGAGGCTAGGACATTCGATGCTGACCTGGCTTTCCGAGCTTCCCGGCGTATTCCACCTCTTCCGTTATCTCACCTTTCGCACGCTCGGCGCCGCGGGGACCGGGCTCTTCCTCGTCTTCTTCTTCGGTCCGACGATCATCACCGCGCTGCGGCTTAAACAGCACGGGGGGCAGCCGATCCGTGCGGACGGTCCCCCCTCGCATCTTCTCCTGAAAAAAGGCACGCCGACGATGGGCGGCCTCATGATCCTGTTCGGCCTCTTCGTTTCGTCGCTGCTGTGGGCCAATCTCGAAAGCCCGTACGTGTGGATCGTCCTGTTCGTCACCGCGGGCTTTGCCGTGATCGGCTTCTACGACGACTATCTGAAGGTGACCAAGCAGTCGGATCGCGGCTTTTCCGGCCGCGCGCGCCTCGTGGGCGAATTCATCATTGCGGCGCTCGCCTGCTACGCGATGATGCTGGTGGGCGCCACTGGCGCGACCGCGCTCGCGGTTCCGTTTTTCAACGGCTTCGTGTTTGATTTCGGCTGGGGTTTCCTGCTGTTCGGCCCGTTCGTAATCGTCGCCTTCGGCAACGCCGTCAACCTGACCGACGGCCTCGACGGGCTCGCGATTGTGCCGGTGATGATCGCCGCGGCGACGCTCGGCCTCATCTCTTATATCGCCGGCAATCTGCTCTACTCCCACTATCTGCTCATCAATCACATCCCGTTCGCCGGCGATCTCATGGTCGTGAGCGGCGCGCTGATCGGCGCCGGCGTCGGCTTCCTCTGGTTCAATGCGCCCCCGGCGCAAATCTTCATGGGAGACACTGGATCGCTGGCGCTCGGAGGGCTGCTCGGCGCGATCGCCGTCGCGGTCAAGCACGAGGTCGTGCTCGCGGTGGTCGGCGGCCTCTTCGTCATGGAGGCGCTCTCCGTTGTGGTGCAGGTCGCCTCGTTCAAGCTCACCGGCAAGCGGGTGTTCAAGATGGCGCCGATCCACCACCATTTCGAGCAGCTCGGGTGGTCGGAGTCACAGGTCGTCATGCGGTTCTGGATCATCGCCTTCGTGCTGGCGATGGTCGGGCTCGCCTCGCTGAAGCTCAGATGACGATGACGCCGGTCGAAACCATGCGCGGCGAGCGCGTCGCCCTCTTCGGCCTCGGCGGCTCGGGTCTGTCGACCGCGCGGGCGCTCGTCGCCGGCGGCGCCGAAGTCGCAGCCTGGGACGACAGTCCCGCCGCCCGCGACCGCGCTTCGGCTGCGGGAATTGCGCTTGTCGATCTCGCCGCGGCCGAGTGGCGCGGCTTCAAGCTGTTCGTGCTCGCGCCGGGCGTGCCCCTGACCCATCCTGAGCCGCACTGGACGGTCCACCTGGCCGATCAGGCGGGGGTTCCGATCGTCGGCGACATCGAGCTCTTCGCCCGCGAGCGCGGCGCGAGAGCGCCCGACGCGCCGTTCGTCGCCATTACCGGCACCAACGGCAAGTCGACCACCACCGCGCTGATCGCCCATGTCTTGCGAGAAGCCGGGCGCGAGGTGGCGATGGGCGGCAACATCGGCGTGCCGGTGCTCGAACTGCCGCCGCCGGCCGCCGGACGCACCCATGTCGTCGAGTGCTCGTCCTATCAGATCGATCTTGCGCCCTCGCTCGCGCCGAGCGTTGGCCTCCTCATCAACATCACCCCCGACCATCTTGACCGGCATGGCGACCTTGCCCGCTACGCGGCGATCAAGGAGCGCCTGGTCGCCAATTCCGAGGTCGCGCTGGTCGGCGTCGATGACGAGCCTTGCCGCGCAATCTACTGGCGGCTGGAAGCGCGGGCCGGGGTGCCGCGCGTCATCGCAATATCGGGCAAAGACCCTTCCCTCGCCGACATCTGGGTCAGCGAGCATCGGGTGATGGCGCGCGGAGAGGCCGAGCCGGCGGCCGATCTTAACCCGGCGCGCGCGCTTCGCGGCGCCCACAACGGGCAGAACGCCGCGTTCGCTTACGCCGCCGCGAGGACCCTCGGCGTCGAGCGCCAGCTCATCGCCCGCGCCTTCTCAACCTTCCCCGGCCTTCATCATCGGATGGAGGAGGTTGGCCGGCTTGGCCTGGTGCTGTTCATCAACGACTCGAAGGCGACCAACGCCGACGCAGCCGAGAAGGCGCTGATGTCGTTTCACGACATCCACTGGATTCTCGGCGGGAGGCCGAAGGCCGGAGGCGTCGAGCCGCTCAGGCCTTTGTTCCCGCGCATCGCCAAGGCTTACCTGATCGGCGAGGCCGCAGACGAGTTCGCGTTGACGCTCGACGGCGCCGTTCCATTCGTGCGCTCGGGGACGCTCGGCGCGGCGATCGAAGCGGCGGCCGAGGACGCGGCGCGCTCGCCGGCGAAAGAGCCCGTGGTGCTGCTGTCGCCCGCCTGCGCCTCATTCGATCAGTTCGCGAATTTCGAAGCGCGCGGCGACGCCTTTCGCGCTTCAGTCGCAGAATGGCTCGCGCGGCGCGCCGCGGCGGGCGGGCGAGCAAAGGCGGAGGCCTAGAACCGATGGTGTCGAGACTCGAACGCGGGCCCGTCGCGGACTGGATGCGCACCGCCGATCGCTGGCTGATCGGGTCTTTCCTGGCGCTGATGGTGATCGGCCTCGTGATGGCGCTCGCGGCCAGCCCGGCCGTCGCCGAGCGGCTGAACCTCTCGACCTTCCACTTTGTCAACCGGCAGGCGCTGATGCTGGTCCCGACCGCGGCGCTGATGATCGCGACTTCGTTCCTCTCGCCGCGCCACATGCGCCGCGCCGCGCTGCTGACATTCGCCTTGTCGTTCGCGCTCATCATTCTGGCGCTGATGTACGGCGCGGAGGTCAAGGGCGCGCGGCGCTGGATCTTCGGCCTCCAGCCGTCGGAGTTCATCAAGCCCGCGTTCGTCGTGCTCGGCGCCTGGGCCTTCACCGAGGGCGGGCGGAAAGGCCCGACCGCGTTTCCTGCCAGGATCCTTTCGTTCGTCCTGTTGCCGCTTGCCATCGTGCCGCTTATCCTCGAGCCCGACTTCGGCCAGACGATGCTGGTCGCGATCGTGTGGACCGCGCTCTTCTTCCTCGCCGGCCTGCACTGGTTCTGGGTGGTCGCGGTCGGCAGCGTCGGCATGGCGGGCGGCTTCGCGGTGTTCAAACTGTCGCCCCACGTCCACGAGCGGGTGCTGCGTTTTCTCGATCCCGATTCGACCGGCGGCCTCGTCGACACCTTTCAGGTCGATACCGCCCTTCAGAGCATCCTCTCGGGCGGCTGGTTCGGACGGGGCCCGGGCGAGGGCGTCTACAAGCGCATCCTGCCCGACGCCCACACCGACTTCGTCTTCGCCGTGACCGGCGAGGAGTTCGGTATGATCGCGTGCATGGCGCTGATCGCCTTTTTCGCCTTCATCGTTCTGCGCGCGCTCACCCTCGCCTCGCGCAACCCGGACCCGTTCTGCCGGCTCGCGGCCGCAGGGCTCACCGTGATGTTCGGGGTCCAGAGCTGGATCAACATGGCGGTCAATTTGCGCGCGATGCCGGCCAAGGGAATGACTCTGCCGTTCATCTCCTACGGCGGCTCGTCGCTGCTGGCGCTCGGGCTCGGCATGGGCTTCCTCATCGCCGCGACCCGCAAACGTCCGGCCGCCGATCTCGACCCCCCCGGCCTGCCTGACGAATGAGCGTGGGCCGCCCGATCCTGCTCGCGGCCGGCGGCACGGGCGGCCATCTTTTTCCCGCGGCTGCGCTGGCCGCCGCGCTCGCCGCGCGCGGAGCCGAGGTCGAACTCGCCACCGACAGCCGCGCGCTCAAATATGGCGGCGATTTTCCCGCCCGCGCCATCCACGCCTTTCCGGCCGCGACGACCACGGAGCCGGCGCGGTCGCCAAGGCGCGCGCCGCGCTCACTCTTGGCGCCGGCCTCGCCGCCGCGCTCGTGAAGCTCAGAAGCATCAGGCCGCGCGCCGTGGTCGGCTTCGGCGGCTATCCGACGGTGCCGCCGCTCCTCGCCGCCTGGCTCCTGCGCGTGCCGAGCGTCCTGCATGAGCAGAACGCGGTGATGGGCCGGGCCAACCGGTTCTTGAGCCCCCGCGTCAGCCTGATTGGCTGCGGCTTTCGCGGCTTGAAGGGCCTCGATCGCGCGATCGAAGCCAAGATGCGCGTGACCGGCAATCCTGTCCGGCCGTCGGTCCTCGCCGCGGCCCAGATCCCCTATCCGGAAGTTGTCGGCCGGCGCCTCAACCTCCTGGTGACCGGCGGCTCGCAGGGGGCGCGGGTGATGGCCGATATCGTGCCGGCGGCGCTGGCGCTGCTCGCCCCGGACGAGAGGCAATGGATCCGTCTCACCCAGCAGGCGCGCGGTGAGGATTCCTCCCGGGTGGCCGCGGCCTGCGCGCGGATGAACTTCCCGGTCGAGCTCGCCGAGTTCTTCCCCGATCTGCCGGCGCGGATCGCGAGCGCCCATCTCGTCATCGGCCGCTCGGGCGCCTCGACCGTCTCCGAGCTTGCGGTGATCGGGCGGGCTTCGGTCCTCGTGCCGCTCCCGCACGCGCTCGATCAGGATCAGGCGGCGAATGCGGCGGTCCTGGCGGCCTCGGGAGGCGCGGTGGTCGTGGCGCAGCCCGAATTCACTCCCGAGCGCCTCGCCGCGATCCTAAGGGGCGCGCTCGCCGCGCCGGACAAGCTCGCGGCGTCCGCCGCGGCGGCGAAGTCGGTCGGCATCCCCGACGGCGCCGAGCGCCTCGCCGACGTCGTGCTGGAGGTGGCTACGCCCGCATAGGCGAAGCTGCTGGCGAGGGTCCGCGTCCCCTCACGTAGTCCGTCAGCCCCGCCGCGAGCCAGTCGAACATCAGCCGCACTCTCGGCGCGGCCTTCAGATCGCGGTGCATGACCAGCCAGATTTCGAGCGTCATCTGGAACGCGCTCGGCAGCACCGGAACGAGGTCGGGCGTGCGGCGGGCGATCATGTCCTGGCAGCCGCCGATGCCGACGCCGGCGCGCAACGCGGCGAGCTGGGCGAGATCGCTGTCGCAGCGAAAGCCGAAATCCTCGCGCGTCAGCGCCTTCGCCAGCGAACCGGCAGAGCGGAACGTCTGGTTGTCGCGGTCGAAGCCGATGAAGCCATGCTGGCGCAGATCGGCGAGCGAGCGCGGTTCGCCGAACCGGGCGAGATAGTCGCGATGCGCGTAGAGCCGGATGCGGGTTGCGCCGATGCGGCGGGCGACAAGCCCGCTCTGAGTCGGGCGGATCATCCTGACCGCGATGTCGGCGTCGCCACGCGCGAGGTCCTGGTTGCGGTTGGTGACCGCAAGCTCGATCGCGATACCCGGATTGCGGGCGCGGAAGCCGGCGAAGATCGCCGGCAGCGCCTCCGCGCCCATGATCTCGCTCGCGGTCACCCTGACGACGCCGCGATCGACCGCAGCCGCGGACGAGGCGGAGCGGGCGAGCGCGGCCGCCGCTGACCCCATCGCTTCAGCGTGCGGGACAAGCGCGGTCGCCGCCGCGGTCGGCGTGAGGCCCCGCGGCGAGCGGGTGAACAGGGTCGCGCCGAGCGCGTCTTCCAGCGCGTCGATATGGCGACCGACCGTCGGCTGGGTCAGGCCAAGGCGGCGCGCGGCGCCGCTCAGGCTCATATCGCGCGCGACTTCGAGGAAGGTTCGCAGTTCGTCCCAGTTAGGCTCGCGGCGGCTCATACGAGAATGTATAGCTGATGAAGACAAATATGCAATTCCGCAGCGGCCGCGCGTGGGGTACATCCTTGTCCTTGAGGATGAGATTGGCGGTCGCATCTTCGTAGCGCCCGCCGCCGTCAATAGGAGACCAGACCATGACGGAGTTTGTCTCACGCTTCGCCGATCGGGCTCTCCCCGCCATCGGCGGAACCGTCCTCTTCCGCCGGCCGGCATCAGAACGATCCTGCGCCTTGAGGGCGCCGCCGCCTTCGCAGCGGCGATCGCGCTTTACGCCCATGCCGGCTTTTCGTGGCTGATGTTCGCGGTTCTCATTCTCGCGCCGGATCTCGCGATGCTTCCCTATCTGATCGGCCCGAGGGCGGGCGCCGCGGCCTACAATCTGGTCCACACTTACGCGCTCGCTCTGCCGCTCACGCTTGCCGGCTTTTGGCTCGCCTCGCCAATCGCCTCAGCGCTCGGCCTCATCTGGATCACCCATATCGGCATGGACCGCATGCTCGGCTACGGCCTCAAGTATACGAGCGGCTTCGGCGACACCCATCTCGGCCGCATCGGCAAGAGGAGAGAACGCGATGCGCGTTCACGCCATTCAGACCGGCCGGGTGCGGATCAAGGCGAGCCAGGTCGTGGGGCGAGGCCATGGGCTCAGGCGCCGCCTCGCGCCGCTGATCGACAGCGAGTGGTCGGCCTGGCTGCCGACCCTTGCGTACGCGATCGAGCATCGCGACGGCGTCATCCTCGTCGATGCGGGCGCGTCGGCCGCGAACATGAGCCTCCCGCGCTGGCATCCCTATTTCCGCTTCGCGGTGCGCTTCGACATCGAGCCGGAGGAGGAAGCGGGGCCGCAGTTACGGGCGCTAGGCGTCGGCGCAAGCGACGTCAGGCGCGTCGTCATGACCCATCTGCACATCGATCACGACGGCGGCCTTGGAGCGTTCCCGAAGAGCGAAATTCTGGTCAGCCCGCGCGAGCTCAGGCTTGCGTCCGGCGTCGTCGGCCAGATTCGCGGCTATCTGCCGCAGCGCTGGCCGAAATTCTTCGATCCGCAACCGCTCGTCCTCGACGGCGGCGCCTACGGGCCGTTCGCCCGCTCGAAGCGTCTGACCGCGGACGGGGCGGTGATCGCGGTGGCGACGCCCGGCCACACGCCGGACCATCTCTCGGTCATTGTCGAGGACGGAGACAGGGCCGTCTTCATCGCCGGCGACGCGTCCTACAGCGAGGCGACGATGCTCACCGGCGCGATCGACGGGGTCAGCGACGACGAGGGGCAGGCGGCGGCCACGCTCGCGGCCATCCAGGCCTTCGCCGCCTCCACGCCGACGATCTATTTGCCGGCGCACGATCCGGACGCGGCGCAACGCCTTGCCGAGCGGCAGCGAGTTAGCGCTCCCTGAGCGCCAATCGTCGCCATCGATCACGACCGAGGCGATGATCGCCGAAACGCCGGGAGCGCGCCGCCCTGTTCACCCTCTCGCGGCGCGTGGTAGAACCTTCCGCGCTCGCGGGTTGAACTCAGCAGCGAGGCTTGCGGGCGAGTCGACGAGGTGCTTGGCTCATGATCGGCGCCGCCGACTATTCCGCGACCGAGACTCTGCGCGACGGGCGCGCGGTCGAGATTTGCGCGTTGCGTCCCGAGGATCGCGAAGGCATGCACGAGGCGATCGCGCGCCTGAGTTCGAAGTCGCTCTACCGCCGCTTTTTCGCCGTCAGGCGCGAGTTTTCGGACAAGGAGACCGACTATTTCCTCGACGTCGACTTCGTCGATCACGTCGCCCTGGCAGCGGTGGCTGACGACGCTGGCAAGCCGACGATTGTCGGCGGCGGGCGGTATGTCGTCGTCAAGCCCGGTCAAGCCGAAGTCGCATTTGCGATCATCGACGCCTTCCAGGGCCTCGGCGTCGGTTCAGCATTGATGCGCCATCTCGTAATCCTCGGGCGTGAGGCGGGCCTTCGTGAACTCATCGCCGAGGTGCTGTTGGAAAATGCACCCATGCTGAATGTGTTCAAGCGCAGCGGCCTCGCGATGGACACCAGGCGCGAGGGCGCCGTCGTCCACGTCACTCTGCTCTACCCTTGATCGCCGGCGGCGCGGGCTCCTCTCCGAGCCCGCCTCGCGACGGGCGACGAATGGAGAGGAAGATCATCCATGAAAACGCTCGCCCAATTCTTGCGGACGACGATTGTCGGCGGCCTCTTTTTCCTCGCGCCGATCGTTGTGCTTATCGTCATCCTCGCCAAGGCGTTCGACTTCGCGAAGAAGTTCCTGGACATCATTCTCGTCCGATTTCCGGGCGCTGTGGCGCTGAGCGGCGGCGCGGCGACGGCGCTGTCGGTCGTCATCATTGCGCTCGTTTGTCTGGTCGCTGGGTTGGTCGCCCACACCGTGGCCGCCGAACGCGTTGTCGACATATTGGAATCTTCGTTGTTGTCGAAGATCCCCGGTTACGAATACCTGAAGCAGGAGAGCGCAAGCGCGCTCGGGGTCGCCGAGATCGCGGAACTCCCCGTCTTCTTCGTGCCGATGGAAGGGGGGTGGCAGCTTGGCGTCCAGATCGAAGCGCTGAGTGGCGGCCTCGTCGCGATCTTCGTCCCCGGCGCGCCGAACCCGCATTCCGGGGCGGTCTTTTTCTTTTCGACCGACATTCTTCGCCCTGCCGGCATCAAGCTGGCCGTCGCCCTCAGCTGCCTCAGGCGATGCGGCGCGGGCGCCTCAGCGCTCGGCGCCAGTTGGCCGCCCGCGACCTCCTAGCGCCGCGTTTTTAACGCGCCGGAGCGGGTCCCGCTAATCCATCACCGCATGCGCCGCCGCCTCTCGGGACGCGGCCGCGGCCACCGATTTGGGCGAGCGGATGAGCGCGAGCAGCGGGAAGGCGCAGAGCGAGACGAAGGTCATGAACAGGAAATCGTTCGAATAGGCCATCGCCGCCGCCTGCTGGGTAACGAGGCCTTCGAGCATCGCCAGACTCGGCAATCCGTGCCCCGACAGCATCGAAGCGTTCGGCATTCTCATCGCGTCGTTGAACGGCGTCACATGCTCGACGAGCTGGCTGTGGTACATGGTGATCGAACTCGTCAGCCGGGCGATGACGATCGAGATGCCGACCGCCGAGCCGATGTTGCGGATGAGGGTCCAGAGCGCCGCGCCTTCGGTCCTGAGTTCACCCGGCAGGCTGGCGAAGGCGATGGTGTTGAGCGGCACGAAGATGAAGCCGAGGCCCATGCCCTGCGCGATCGCATTGATCGCGATCGTCCGGGCGGAGACGTCGAGGGACCAGCCGACCATCATGTATTGCGACACGGTGGCGAGGACGAGGCCGATGAAGATGAGAAGGCGCGCATCGACCTTGCCCGTGAGGCGCCCGACCAGGAACATGGAGACGAACGTGCCGACGCCGCGCGCGCCGAGCAGATAGCCGCTCGAAAGCACCGGATAGCCGAGCATGTTCTGGATGAACGGTGTCACCAGCGCCATGGTCGCGAGCAGGATGACGCCGACCAGGAACATGAAGACGAGAGCGATGGAGAAATTCCAGTCGCGGAAGATCCGGACCGTGATGAACGGCCGCCTGGAGGTGAAGCAGTCGGTGAGGAAGAAATAGAAGCCGACGACCGCGAGAATCGCTTCCACCCAGATCTCGGTCGAATCGAACCAGGAGAGCTGCTCGCCGCGATCGAGCATCATCTGCAACGAGCCGATGCCGAGAGAGAGGCTGAGGAATCCGAACCAGGAGAAGGGCACGTCGCGCCGGGTGGGGGTCTCGCTCATGAAGAGCCATAAGCCAACGGTGGTCAGGATTCCGAACGGCAGGTTGACGAAGAACACCCAGCGCCAGGAATAGGAATCGGTGAGAAAGCCGCCAAGCGTCGGACCCATGATCGGCCCGAGCATCACCCCCATGCCCCAGATCGCCATCGCCGAGCCGCGTCGCGCCGGTGGAAAAATATCGAGCATCACTGCCTGGGAGAGCGGCACCAGCGCCGCGCCGAACACGCCCTGCAGCAGCCGGTAGGCGACCATCTGCTCGATCGAGAGCGCAACGCCGCACAGCATCGAGGCCACGGTGAACCCGGCGGTGCAGACGATGAACAGCTTCTTGCGGCCGAAGCGGGTCGCCATCCAACCGAGCGGCGAGGTCATGATCGCCGCGGCGACGATATAGGAGGTCAGGACCCAATTGATCTGGTCCTGGGTCGTCGACAGCGAGCCCTGCATGTAGGGCAGGGCGACATTGGCGATCGTCGTGTCGAGCGCCTGCATGATCGTCGCCATCATGATGCAGACGGTCAAGAGCCATCGCAGCGTCGGCGAGATGGTCTCGTAGAGCGGCGGGGCGGGGACGGCCGCGTTCATCTGATGACGGCGGTCCGCGCGCCCAGCAGAGTGTCGACGTAACCCGCGACCCACTGCTTGAGCCCTTCAAGCGTGCCCGCAAGCGTGCGCGTGCGCCCGGTGTCGATGGTCAGATAGGCGCTCATGCCCGCTCTCAGGCCGGTCGTGTCCTCTTTCGGATCGAAGCAGAAGCGAAGCGGAACGCGCTGGACGACCTTGACCCAGTTGCCGGTCGCATTTTGCGCCGGCAGGATCGAGAACTGCGCGCCCGTCCCCGGCGCGATCGAGCAGATCGTGCCCTGCCATTCCCGGTCCGGGAACGTGTCGACGCTCACCCGCGCCGGCAGGCCGGCATGAACGAAGGTCAAGTCCGATTCCTTCGGGTTGGCGTCGACCCAGAGGCCGGTGTTGGCGACGATCGCGAACACCGGCTGGCCCGCCGCCGCCACGCGCCCAACCTGAATCTCGGGCACCTGCGTCGCCACGCCGTCGATCGGCGCGAGGACTTTGGTGTTGCGGAGATTGCGTTCGGCGTCCTCGAGGCCGGCCTTCGCCTGCATGTAGTCGGGAAAGTTGTCGATCGATGCATCGGGGCCGCCGCCGAGCTTCACCGCCACCGTCGCCTGCTGCTGGCGCACGAATTCGAGGATCTGCTTGGCCTGGATGAGGTTGCCCATCGAGGTGTCGCGATCGGCGGTGGTTCCCGTACCGTGCACCGCCAGTCCGTTCTTGCGATCAAAGTCGGTTTGGCGCACCGCCACCGCGTCCTCGCCCATTTTGATCTGCTCGGCGTTGCTGAGGTACGAGGACTTCAGATTGGCGAATTCGACCTTTGCCGCATCGAGGCGGCCCCTGGCGAGCGCGACCGCAATCTCATACGGCTGCGGGTCGATATCGAACAGCGGGTCGCCGACCTTGACCTTCTGCCCCTCGGTCACGTGGACGGCGACGATCGCGCCGGTCACCTGGGGTGTGATGAGCGACTTGTCGGCGCCCACATAGGCATTGTCGGTCGAGACATAGCGGCCGCTGCTCAGCCACCACGTGAAGCCGAGCGCGAGCGCGACGAGCGGAATGACCACGAGCATGACGAATTGCCCGGTCCCGCCGCGCTTGCGCTTGATGGTGATCGGCGGTTCCACGACCGGCGACGCCGCAGGCTGTGGCGCGGCCGGCGGAGCTTGCGGGCCCGGCGCCGGCGTTCGCGCTGGCGTGAACTGGATCGGCTGCGACGGCTGGGCGGCGGACGAGCCCGCGGCTTGCGGGTTCGACTTCGGCGGCGTGAACGGCAACGGCTGCCCCGGCTGCGACTGAGCGGGCGAGGAGTTGTCTTCGGCGGGATCGCGCCCGGCCGCGGGCTTGGGTTGGGTCACTTTGGTTCGGCTCCCGCGATCAATTCGTTCTTGAGATTGGCCTTGATGATCTTGAGGCCGTCATGCATGGCGTGGATCGTCCTTTGGTCCACGCCCGAAAGCGCGCGCCCCATCAGATCCTCGGCCAGCGCGGCAAGCTCCTTGAGCGCGGGCGTGGCCTTCTCGGTCAGGTAGAGGCGATTGGCCCGCCGGTCGGTCGCATCGTCACGCCGCTCGACGAGGCCCGCGCCGCTCAGCTTGTCGATCAGGCGCCCGAGCGAGATCGGCGCCAGGTCGAGCATCTCCGCCAGCTCGTTTTGCTTGGCGCCCTCGCAACGCTGGAGGCGCGAGAGCACCGCCCATTGAGCGCGCGTGGTCCCGAGTTCGCGTGCGCGCTGATCGGAATACGTCCTGAGCAGCCGCGCGACATCATGGAGCGCAAAGCCCAGTTCGCGCGCGGGCGAGATCGCCGGTTTCTGAGCAAGTGATAACATAAGCATGCTTATAATATAGTGAGCCTGCTTATGCAAGAGGTCGGGAAAAAATTGTCTGATTGCGCTCCGGAAAATCGGAAATCGTGTTAGAATTGACCCGTAATCAGCTTCCGCGATAGGTAGAGTAACTCCACGGCGATACCAGCAAGGGAACATGGTAGTGCGCCGCCGGCTCGGCGATGGCGAACCGAAGCGGGATCAGGTCGAGGAACGGCGGCTCGGCCGTTTTCACGCCTTGGCGGCGAAAATAGTCTCCCGCATGGAACACGAGCTCGAAATGGCCGACCCGCGCCTGGCTCGCGCTGATCAGCGGCGCGTCGGTGCGCCCGTCGGCGTTGGTCGAGACATCGGCGACAAGGATGCGGCCGCCAGCGGCCGCGAGCTCGTAAAGCTCGACCCTCACGCGATCGGCCGGCCTGCCACGAACGACGTCCAGCACATGGGTCGTGAGGCCAGTCAAAACATCCTCCGAAAGGGGTCGCGCCGCGCCAGTCTATCGCTCCCGCGCGGCGCCCGCCATCGCGCTGGCCGCGCATGCAAGTCTGGCATGGCTGCAGCGCAGTTCAGCGTGATTGCCAATTTCGTGGGCCCGTGAGAAGACTGGAGCACACTCACGCTTGCGACTTTCGTATGAGTGAAAGGGAGGGCGGCCGCCGATGGACGACCGAGTCTTGGACCAAACCGACGAGACCGACGAATGGCTCGACGCGCTCGATTTGGTCGAGGCCTTCGAGGGCATTGGCAAGGTCGATGAGATCCTCGATTCGGTAGTCGCCGCCGCTCGACGCAAGGGCGCGAAACTGCCCTTCGCCGCCAACACCGCCTATGTCAACACCATCCCGCCGGAAGCGCAGCCGACCCACCCCGGCAACCGCAAGATCGAGCAACTCATCCGCCGCTACGTGCGCTGGAACGCGGCCGCGATCGTCGTCAAGGCGAACAAGGAGTCCTCCGAGCTTGGCGGCCACATTGCCAGCTTCCAGTCGGCGGCGACGCTGTACGACACGGGCTTCATGCATTTCTGGCATGCCTGCAACGAGCGGCATGGCGGCGATCTGATCTATTTCCAAGGCCACAGCTCGCCGGGCATTTACGCCCGTGCGTTCATGGAGGGCCGTCTCAGCGACGACCAGCTTGTCAATTTCCGCCAGGAGGTCGGCCGCAAGGGACTGTCCTCCTATCCCCATCCGTGGCTGATGCCGGAGTTCTGGCAATTCCCGACCGTCTCGATGGGCCTCGGGCCCTTGATGGCGATCTACCAGGCGAGGTTCCTGCGCTATCTGCATTGCCGCGGCCTCGCCGACACCGCGCCGCGCAAGGTCTGGGTTTTCTGCGGCGACGGCGAGATGGACGAGCCGGAATCGCTTGGAGCGATCTCGCTCGCCGGGCGCGAGAAACTCGACAATCTGATCTTCGTCATCAATTGCAACCTGCAGCGTCTCGACGGGCCGGTGCGCGGCAACGGCAAGATCGTCCAGGAGCTTGAGGCGGACTTCCGCGGCGCGGGCTGGAATGTCATCAAGTGCCTGTGGGGCTCGGGCTGGGACCAGCTCCTCGCCAAGGATACGGCCGGCAAGCTGCGCCAGCTGATGGAGGAATGCGTCGACGGCGAATACCAGGATTTCAAGTCGAAGGACGGCGCCTATATCCGCAAGCACTTCTTTGGCCGCCATCCCGAAACTGCGGCGATGGTCGAGGACTGGACCGACGCCGAGATCTGGGCGCTGACCCGCGGCGGGCACGATCCAGTCAAGGTCTACGCCGCCTACAATGCGGCGGTCGCGCACAAGGGCCAGCCGACCGTCATTCTCGCCAAGACGGTCAAGGGCTACGGCATGGGCGCGGCCGGCGAAGGGCAGATGATCGCCCACCAGGCCAAGAAGCTCGGCCACGATGCGCTCAAGGCTTTCCGCGACCGCTTCCAGATCCCGGTATCCGACGCCGACCTCGACAAGGTTCCGTTCCTGCGCTTCGCGGAAAACAGCGAAGAGATGACCTATCTGCATGATCGTCGGGCTGCGCTTGGCGGCTATCTGCCGGCCCGTCGGCGCCAGAGCGAGCCGCTTCAGGTTCCCCCGCTCTCCGCCTTCGACGCGGTCTTGAAAGCGACCGCCGAGGGACGAGAAATCTCGACCACCATGGCTTTCGTCAGGGTTCTGACCACCCTTCTGCGCGACAAGGACATCGGCCCGCATGTGGTCCCGATCGTCCCCGACGAGAGCCGCACCTTCGGCATGGAGGGATTGTTTCGGCAGGTCGGCATCTTCAGCCAGGTGGGCCAGCTCTATCGGCCGCAGGACGCCGATCAGCTCATGTATTACCGCGAGGATCCAAAAGGGCAGATCCTTCAGGAAGGGATCAACGAGCCGGGAGCGATGGCCTCTTTCATCGCCGCGGGCACCTCCTATTCGACATCGAACGTGCCGATGATTCCGTTCTATATCTATTATTCGATGTTCGGCTTCCAGCGCGTCGGCGATCTCGCCTGGGCGGCGGGCGACATGCGCACGCGCGGCTTCCTGATCGGCGGCACCTCGGGCCGCACGACCCTGAACGGCGAGGGTCTCCAGCACGAGGACGGCCATAGCCACATTCTCGCTTCGACCATTCCCAATTGCGTGACCTACGATCCCACTTACGGCTACGAGCTCGCGGTGATCGTCCACGCAGGCTTGAAGCGGATGCTCGTCGATCAGGACGACGTCTATTACTACATCACGACTCTGAACGAGAACTATGCCCATCCGGCGATGCCGGAAGGGGCGGAAGAGGGGATTCTCAGCGGCGCGTACAAGCTGCGCGAGGTCAAGGCCGACCGGCCCGGATTGCAGGTGCGTCTGCTCGGCGCCGGCGCGATCCTGCGCGAGGTCGAGGCGGCGGCTGAGATGCTGGCCGCCGATCACGGCGTCAGCAGCGAGGTGTGGAGCGTCACAAGCTTCACCGAATTGCGCCGGGAAGAACTCGACGTCGAACGGTGGAACCTGCTGCATCCGGAAGCGGACCAAAAAACTGCATTCATCACCCGAGCTCTGGCGGGTGGAAAGGGGCCGGTCATCGCCTCGACCGATTACATGAAGGCGGTTGCGGACGGAATCCGCCCTTATGTGCCCGCGCGCTACAAGGTGCTTGGAACCGACGGGTTCGGCCGCTCCGACTTTCGCCGCCGACTGCGCTCATTCTTCGAGATCGACCGCTATCACGTCGCGGTCGCGAGCCTGAAGGCTCTTGCCGACGATCAGTTGCTGCCGACCCGGCGGGTGGCGGAGGCGATCGCGAAATACGGCATCGACCCGGAGGGGCCGAATCCAGCGCGAAGCTGACTGCTCGCCGTTTCCATCCAACTTTTGTCGCTGAGGAGAGCGCCGGTGGCGAAAATCGACGTGAACGTTCCCGACATCGGCGACTTCAAGGATGTGCCAGTCATCGAGGTCCTGGTGAAGCCGGGCGACGTCGTGAAGGCCGAGCAGCCGCTGATGACGCTCGAGTCCGACAAGGCGACGATGGACGTTCCGTCGCCGATCGCGGGCGCCGTCGCCGAGGTCGTGGCGAAGGTCGGCGACAAGGTGTCGATGGGAACGCTCATTGCCCGCATCGAGGCCGAGACCGCCTCTGCCGGCGGCAAGGCCGCCGCTCCCGCGACATCTCCCGCCAAGGCCACAGCCCCCGCCAAGGCCGCTGCCCCCGCCAAGGCCCCTGCAACTGCTGCGCCGGCCAAAGCGGCGACGATCGACGTCACTGTCCCCGACATTGGCGACTTCAAGGACATCCCGGTCATCGAAGTTTTGGTGAAGGCGGGCGACACGGTCGAGGCCGAGCAGCCCCTGGTGACGCTCGAGTCCGATAAGGCGACGATGGACGTGCCGTCGCCGGCGGCCGGCAAGATCACCCAGATCGTCGCCAAGGTCGGCGACAAGGTTTCGATGGGCGCCCTGATCGCAAAACTCGACCCGGGATCGGCCGCGCCGGTTTCGCCGGATCAGGAGGCCGAGGCAGAGGCGAAGGAAGAGGAGGACGCCGCCGAAGCGCCCGAAACCTCGCCCGTTGCGCCCAGGGATCTGCCGCCCCCCCTCACGCCGGCTTCCGGCCCTGCCAAGGCCGATTTCTCAGGCGTCTTCGCTGGCCCCGCGGTTCGGCGGCTGGCGCGGGAGCTCGACCTTGACCTCAACACGGTCAAAGGCAGCGGAGAGAAGGGCCGCATCACCCGCGAGGATCTCAAGGCCGCATTGTCGCGCGGCGGCGTGGCAGCCGCGCCTGCCGGGGGGGGCGCGCTGCCCGCAATCCCGGCCGTCGACTTCGCCAAATTCGGGCCGATCGAGACCGTTGCGCTTTCGCGCATCAAGCGCATCTCCGGCCCGCGCCTGCACGCGTCATGGGTCAACGTGCCCCATGTCACCCATTGCGACGAGGCCGACATCACCGACCTCGACGCCTTTCGCAAGGCTCTCGACGAGGAGGCAAAGAAGGACAAGGCCAAGCCTTACCGCGTATCCCTGCTGCCGCTCTTGATGCGGGCCACGGTCGCGACGCTGAAAGCGTTTCCAACCTTCAACGCCGCGCTAAGTCCGGCAGGCGACTCCCTGATATTGCGGCGTTATTGGCACATCGGCGTTGCTGTCGACACCCCTGACGGCCTCGTCGTCGCGGTCATCAAGGACGTCGACCGGAAAGGCGTGATTGAGCTTGCCCGCGAGCTTGGGGCTCTCTCCGAAAAGGCGCGCTCGGGCAAGCTTGCTCCGGCAGAGATGCAAGGCGCGACGTTCACCATTTCTTCGCTGGGCGGGATCGGCGGGACGGCGTTTTCTCCTATTATCAACGCACCCGAAGTGGCGATTCTGGGCGTGGTGCGGTCGAAGATGGCGCCGGTGTGGGACGGGAAAGCGTTCCAGCCGCGCCTCATGCTGCCGCTTTGCCTCTCCTACGATCACCGGGTCATCGACGGCGCCGCGGGCGCCAGATTCATGCGCCATCTCGCGGGTAACGTCGAGGACATGCGGCGCGTGCTTCTGTGATTAAGACGGGATAGCGGGAGACACGCGGCCATGGCCAAGGAAATCAGGCTGCCCGACATCGGCGACTTCAAAGACGTGCCGGTCATCGAGGTCCAGATCGCGCCCGGAAAGAGCGTCCGCAAGGAAGAGACGATCCTGACGCTCGAAAGCGACAAGGCGACGATGGAAGTGCCGGCCCCGGAGGACGGGGTGATCGGCGATGTCCGCGTCAAGGTCGGCGACAAGGTCAGCGAGGGGGCGGTGCTGGCGACCTACGCCGAGGGCGGCGAAGCGAAGCCCGTCGCGGCCGCTACGAGTTACGGGGGCCTTGAGATCCAGGAGCCTGCGCCCAAGGCTGCGCCAGCGAGAGCCCCGAAGCCCGCGGCGGACCCCGGCGGAAAGGCGGATGTCGAAGCGGACATCCTCGTCCTCGGCGCTGGTCCTGCGGGCTATACCGCCGCTTTCCGCGCGGCCGATCTCGGCCAGAAAGTTGTGCTCGTCGACAAACGGCCGACGCTCGGCGGCGTCTGCCTCAATGTCGGGTGCATTCCGTCCAAGGCTCTCCTGCACGTCGCCAAGGTGATCGAGGAGGCGGACGCGATGGGGGCGCACGGCGTCGCCTTCGGCAAGCCGACGTTCAAACTCGACGCCATCCGCGACTGGAAGTCCTCCGTCGTCAAGCGCCTCACGAGCGGCCTCGCGGGGCTGTCGAAGCAGCGGAAAGTGACAGTGGTGACCGGCGAGGCCAAGTTCACCTCGCCGAACACCGTCCGTGTCGAATCTGGCGACGGGGCGAAGACGGTCCGGTTCGCCAAGGCGATCATCGCGGCTGGCTCCGAGCCGGTCGCGCCGGGCTTCATCCCTTCCGACCCTCGCATCTGGGATTCGACTGGGGCGCTGGAACTGGATTTCATCCCGAAGCGGATGCTGGTCCTCGGCGGCGGCATCATCGGCCTTGAAATGGCCACCGTCTATCATTCGCTGGGCGCCGGGATCACCGTCATCGAGATGATGGATCAGCTCATGCCGGGCGCCGATCCCGACGTCGTCGCCCCGCTCGCCAAGCGCGTCGGCAAGCTCTACGACAAGATTCTGCTTAAGACGAAAGTCACCAAGGTCGAGGCCGCGAAGGACGGCCTCAATGTCTCCTACGAGGGGCCGGACGGCGCGAAAACGGAAGCGTTCGACGCCATCCTTGTGTCGGTCGGCCGGCGCCCGAACGGCAAGGGAATCGGCGCCGAGGCGGCGGGCGTCGCGGTCGACGAGCGCGGCTTCATCGCGGTCGACAAGCAGATGCGCACCAATGTCCCGCATATCTTCGCCATCGGCGACATCGTCGGCCAGCCGATGCTCGCGCACAAAGGCACGCATGAGGGCAAGGTCGCGGCGGAGGTCGCCAGCGGGCACAAATCCTCGTTCGACGCCAAGGTGATCCCATCGGTGGCTTACACCGATCCTGAGGTCGCGTGGGTCGGCGCGACCGAGACGGAGCTCAAAGCGAAGGGGGCCAAGTTTGGCAAGGCGGTCTTCCCCTGGGCCGCAAGCGGCCGGTCGCTTTCGCTCGGCCGCGACGAGGGTCTGACAAAGACCTTGTGGGACGAGGTGACCCAGCAGCTGATCGGCTGCGGCATTGTCGGCCCCAACGCCGGCGACCTGATCTCGGAGGCGGCGCTGGCGATCGAAATGGGCGCCGAGGCCGAAGACGTCGGCCTCACCATCCATCCCCACCCGACTCTGTCCGAGACCTTCGCCATGTCCGCCGAAGCCTTCGCCGGGACACTGACGGACCTTTATATGCCGAAGAAGAAAAGGTAGCGGCGTTCGCCGAAGGCATGCGTCCGTGAAGGTCTTCTTCTTCGGCGTCGGATATTGCGCCCGGCGCCTTATTGCGCGCGAATCCTGGATCGAGGCGAGCGGAACGGCGCGGTCCGGCGAGCGCGTCGCAGCGTTGCGGGCCGCAGGCGTCGACGCTTTTGCGTTCGACGGCGCGCGCCTGGACTCGGGGCCGGAGAGGGCGCTCAAGAAGGCGGAGGCTATCGTCGTCTCGATCCCGCCGCGCGACGGGGCCGGGGCCGCGGTCGAGCGCTTCGCGGACGCCATGGTGGACGCGCCGGGCCTGCGCCGGGTCATCTATTATTCGACGATCGGCGTTTATGGCGACCACCTCGGCGGTTGGGTCGATGAGGCGAGCGCGACGCTGACGCGAACGGCCCGTGGGCTCGCGCGGCTCGAGGACGAGGCGCGATGGGCCGCGGCGGCCACGGCGCGGGGCGCCGAGGCCGACATCCTGCGCCTCGCCGGCATCTATGGCCCCGGCCGCAACGCGCTCGTCAATCTGCGCCAGGGCCAGGCGCGCCGGATCGTCAAGCCAGGGCAGGTGTTCAACCGGGCCCATGTCGAAGACATCGCCGAGCTCACGCGCCTTGTGCTGACGCGCGGGCTCGAAGGCCAGATCTGGAACGTCGCCGACGAGGAGCCGGCCCCGCCGCAGGACGTGATCGCCTACGCGGCGTCGCTCCTCGGCCTAGAGGCGCCGCCGGAGGAGCGGTTCGAGGACGCCCAGCTCTTGGCGATGGCCGCGGAGTTCTATGCCGACAACAAGCGGGTCTCGATCGCCAAGGCGAAGCAGGAGCTCGGCTTTGAGCCGGCGTATCCGACCTATCGTGAGGGGCTGACGGCCCTGGCGGAGGCCTGGGAGGGGCGGCGCGTGTTAGGGCCTGGAAAGTTGGTAGAGGACTGACGCGAATCATATTTTCAATTGACCTTGCTATTTACTTACTACATCCTGTTCTTTCGTGTTTTCGAGAAACAATTTCCGATGGGGCTTCGGTTCTTTCGTCGGATTCGGATCGTTCCAGGCGTCCGGCTAAATCTCTCGAGAAGCGGAATGTCGGCCTCGATAGGCGGACGCGGAGCGTGGTTTACCGTTGGTCCACGAGGGACTCGGACGACAGTAGGACTTGCTGGAACAGGCCTCTACTATACACAGGCGAGTTCCTGGAAGGGCCAGTCTAATCGGATGGGCAACTTTGCCAGAAGTGGTCTGCCTTCGCTTCCTTTTCCAGCGGAGCGGGTGAATCCAGAGCAGGCTGCGGATGCTCTCGCTACGTTGACGCGACGCGGCGTATCCTATGAGACCAGAAGGGTCGCTGCTTATACCTTCTTGAGCTTTGCCAATGACTCAGAGGGAGGAGCTGAAGCCGCGCACCATCTTATTGTGACCTTTCAGCAGAAGTACCCAAATCGCGATGTAAAAGCCGCGATGAACGAATTTGGTGAGTTTCTGCAAACGAATATAAATCCGGAACTTAAGTCTGCGAATGAAGCGCTCAGAAAGGCTAATCGGCCACCTTGGGTACGCATCACAGTCGCCTTGGGGATCGGGATTTTTCTTTTGGCAACCTTTGGCGATCATAACCCACCCGTTCAACAATCGTCGATCGCGCCCTCAACCCCTGCTTCTGTCTCAAACGACATGAGCGCGGCAACCGTCGTTAGGGGGTATTGTGATGCTCACGCTGATGCGCCTTCATGTACAAACAAAGCAACTCAGAGCCCAGGGTCGCCGCGGGGCGGCGCCTCCGAGCTTGACCTTGCGCAGGCTCAGCGCAAGCGGCACCGCAGCAAGCGAAAGCAACATCAGCACCCAGAAGACGTCCATGTGGGCGAGATAGGACGATTGCGCCTGCACCTGCTGGCCGATCCAGCCGACAGCCTGCCGCTGCGCCGCCTCACGGACTTGCTTGCGCGCCCTGTTTATCCCTTCGCGTCATCGTCCTCCGTTGGAATGACGACCCCCGAGTTCGGCTCGATCCAGGCCATGTGATCATGCACCGCGGCGACGCCTGGCGTGTTCTCGGCGATGACTTTGAGGCCCTCGCGCAGCCGCTCGTCGGTGATTGCGCCGCCGAAGGTGATGACGCCATTTACGACCTCAACCCGGACGCTCGCGCGCGGGGCCCACTCAAGCTTGTCGAGTTCGGCCTGGATGGCGGCCTTGATCTCGGCGTCGGGATGGGGGGCGTTCGCGTCCGGCGCCGCGGCCAACAGCCCCTTGAGGAGGTCAGAGCGCGAGATGACGCCGACGACGGCCTCTCCGCGCAGCACTGGCAGCCGCTTGATGCGATGGTGGATCATCCGATCGACCGCCTCGCTAAGGTCCGCGTCTTCCGCAATCGACTCGACATTGCCGGTCATCAGCTCGCCCGCTTTGCGCCCGTGCTCGTGCGCATAGGCCTCGGCGAGCCGTCCGCTGCCGAGCAGGAGCTCGAGCCAATGGGGGCGCTTACGTTCGCTTCCAAGCTCGCTGCGGCGAATGAGGTCGCCTTCGCTCAAAACCCCGACCACCGCGTTGCCGGCGTCGAACACGAACAGCGCGCTAACGCGCGATCGCAACATCGTCTCGACCGCCTCCCCGAGGCTTGCGCTCTCGGGCACGCCGATCACGCCATAAGTCATCACGTCCCGAACCCGCATTCTTTCGTTCCTCGCCTCTGGCCGTTGGAGAGAGGGACCGGACGGCCGCGGGCACTAAGCAACGGGCGACAGGCAATAGGCAATAGCCAAGGCGGCCGCCATTTCGGCTGACGGGCGGGCCGCTGTTTTGCTATTGCGTTGGCGATGCGCCCGCCGTGAGGAGAGGAATGATGGCGAACCCGGTGGTCGTCGAGGCGACGCGCGGAGACATGATCGAATCCAGCCATCGCGGCGCCGGCGCGGTCGTCGATGCGGATGGGGTCGTCGTCATGGCTTTCGGCGACGCCGAGCAAGCGGTCTATCCGCGCTCGGCAGTCAAGGCGTTGCAGGCCATGCCGCTTGTCGAAAGCGGCGCGGCCGACCGCCTGGGCTTGAGCGACAAGGAGATCGCGCTCGCTTGCGCGTCCCACTCGGGCAGCGACGACCATGTCGCGACCGCGCGCGCCATGCTCGCCAAGGCCGGGCGCGACGAAGGGGCGCTCGAATGCGGCGTCCACTGGCCGCTCGGCGAATCCGAGGCGCGCACGCTTGCCCGTTCAGGCCGAACGCCGAACGCGCTCCACAACAATTGCTCGGGCAAGCACGCGGGGTTCATCTGTCTTGCGTGCGCAACCGGCCACGATCCGAAGGGCTATGTCGCGCCGGATCATGCCGTGCAGCGCGAGGTCGCCGCGGCGATCGCGGCGTCGACCGGAGCGCGGTTGAGCGAGGAGATGCGCGGCGTCGACGGCTGCGCCATTCCGACTTACGCAATCCCGCTGATCGCGCTCGCGCGCGGATTTGCGCGGCTTGGGACCGGGGAGGGGTTGTCGCCGGCGCGGCAAAAGGCCGCGGCGCGGATTCGCGCCGCCGTTGCCGCTCATCCCGTGACGGTCGCCGGAAATGGCCGTTTCGACACCGACGTTATGAGCCTTCTCGGCGCTCGCGCCTTCACCAAAGGCGGCGCCGAGGGCGTGTTTTGCGCCGCGCTGCCCGAGGCAGGACTCGGCCTCGCGGTCAAGGCCGACGACGGCGCCGGACGGGCGGGCCAGGTCATGATCGCTGCGCTGATCCGGCGTTTCGGCGGCTTCGAGGACGAGACAGCGGCGCTTCTTGCGCCCTTCGTCTCGCCGCGACTCTCGAACTGGAACGGCGCCGAGGTCGGTCGCCTGCGTCCGGCGGGCCCATTGGCGTGACGCTCGCGGAGTGAGAAAAAGACCGATGCGGCAAACCAAGACAAAAGTGCGCCCGCGCACGGACGCGAGCCCATCGAAAGGCGGGCGCCGATTCGGAGTCGCTCTGGGCCACGTCTTTCTCTCTGCTTCGCTGGCGGGATTGGCACTGATCGCGGCGGGGCGTTCGTCGCGCGCCGCCGATCCATGCGCCGACAATGCGCTCGCGGTGGAGGCGCTCCATCAGGGCGACGAATACCAGGCCGCGGCGCTCATGTTCTCGGTCGCGCGGCTCGGCTGCGAAAAGGAAGCGCGCGCGCTCCTCGATCGCGGCGCGGCGATCGACGCCAGGGACCGGGAGGGGGCGACCGCGCTTGGCCGGGCGGCGCAAGCCGGCAAGATCGCGGTCGCGGCGCTGCTGATCGATCGGGGCGCCGCGGTCAACGCCCGCGCCGTCGACGGTTCGACGCCGCTCTTCTACGCGGCCGAAGCGGACCGCGGCGCAGCGATTCGCTTGCTCCTCGACCGGGGCGCCGATCCCAACATTCCAGGGCGCAAGGGCGCACGTCCGCTCGCCGCCGCCGCCTACAACGGCTCAGCGGGGAGCGTCGAACTTCTGCTCAAGCACGCCGCCGATCCGAACGCGCTCGACGACGACGGCAAGAGCGCCATGATCTATGCCGCGGGCCGCGCCTATGCGCCTGTCGTCGAGCTCCTGATCGCCGCGGGCGTCGATGTCAACCGCCGCTACGCCCATGGCCTGACCGCGCTGATGTGGGCGGCGGGACATGATGTGTCAGCGGGCGTCGAGGACGTCGAGGCGACCCTGAAGCTGCTCAAAGAGCGCGGCGCCGACTTGAGCCTCAGGGACGACCGTGGCAAGACCGCCGCCGACATCGCCCGTGGGCTTGGAGATGACCGGGCGGTGAAGTTGCTCGCGAAATCGTGAGTCTCAGAAACCGGCGAGATATTTCGCCATCGAAGCAAGCTGGTCCGACGTGCATGTCTTCATGAGGTCCGACATGCCGGGGTTGTTGGCGCGCGTGCCACTGCGAAATTCGCTCATCGTCTTTGCAAGGTACTCGGGCTGCTGTCCGGTGAGGCGAGGAACGGCCGAATCACCCTGAAACTGATCGAGATGGCAGCTGGTGCAGACGACCGAATTGATGGCGACCATCGCGGCGTCCTTGTCCGCCTTCGAAGCCGCCGGCGCGTTGGTTTTGGGCCAAGGCTTGCCGGCGAAATATTCGGCGAGCGCTGACGCCTCCTCCTTGGACATGTCCGCCACGATCGGGGTCATCCTATCGTCTTTCCGCACGCCTTTCTGAAAATCCCGGAGTTGCAGATAGAGATAGCCCGAGTGCTGCCCAGAGATGATCGGGACTGCTGGCTCCGCGGGCAGGCCATTTTCGCCGTGGCACGCGGAGCAAAGCGCCGCCTTCTCCTCGATCGAATCCGCGAGAGCGCCGGTCGCCCCGAACAGGAGCGCGGCCAGAACGAGGTTACGCAACATGCAGTGATTCTTTCACGCGCCAAGCACCGCGCGCATCTGCGCGCCACCGCGTCATAAGGTCAAATGAAAAGGCCGCTTCGCTCGTCAAGCGAAGCGGCCTCTTGGCGCGAAGCTTCACTCGATCGTGAAAGCGATGATGTTGTTGCCGCGCTTGGAGTTGATCTGCGCGTTGCCGCCAGAACCGACGACGATGTACTGCTTGCCGCCGACCTCATACGAAGACGGGGGCGCATTGGCGCCCGCGCCGGTCTGGAACTGCCACAGCACCTTGCCGTTGGCGGTGTCGTAGGCCTTGAACCAGCCGTTCGCTTCGCCGGTGAACAGGAGTCCGCCAGAGGTGACGAGACTGCCGCCGATCATCGGTTCAGGCGTCTTGACCTGCCAGGCGATCTTTCCGTTGTTGTAATCGACCGCGGTGACGTTGCCGAAGCTCTCCTGACCCGGAATGACCGTGAAGGCGCCGCCGAGCCAGAGCTTTCCGTCCGGATAGGCGGCGCTGGCGACGGTGTAGGTCATCGGCTGGTGCAGGTTGATCGCGTAGGCCATGCCGTGAGCCGGATCGGTCGAGAGCGGCGACCATTCGACGCCCCCGTTAGCGCCCGGGAACATCTTGGCGGAGTTGGGGTCGAGCGGTTGGGTTGGCGTTGGCAGCGTCCAACGATCCTGCTGCGACACCATCGGGTCCGAGAACCTGATGAGGCTGCAGTCCTTGCGATCGTGAACGTAGATGTAACCGGTCTTGCCGGCGTGCATGACGGCGGGAATCATCTTGCCGGATTTGTCCGCCGCATTGACCAGCACGGTCGGGCTCACCGCGTCGAGGTCCCAGACGTCATGGGCGATATACTGGAAGTGGCAAACGTACTTGCCGGTCTCCAGGTCGAGGGACACAAGCGAGTTGGTGTAAAGATTGTCGCCTGGCCGGATTGCGCCGTCGAGGTCCGGCGAAGGATTGCCGACGACGAAATAGATGCGCTTGTTGGCGAGATCGACCGAGGGATTCTGCCACACCCCGCCGCCCAGCGTTTTGTAGGGGTCGCCGTTCTTGGCGAGCGCATCCTTCTCGGCGGCGATGTCGCGGTGCATGTCGCGACCCGTGGCGTCCTTGGTCGCCCAAACGCCAACGGAGCTCTCGGGGATGGTGTCGAAGCTCCAGATCGGATTGCCGGTCTTGGCGTCGTACGCCTTGACGAAGCCGCGGATGCCGTACTCGCCGCCGTTGGTGCCGATCAGGATTTTGCCGTCGACGGCCGTCGGAGCCATGGTCTCGCTGTAACCCTTCTCCGGATCGCCGAGCTGCTGCGACCACACCTCACTGCCGGTCTTGGCGTCGAGCGCGACGAGTTTTGCGTCGAGGGTGCCGACATACACCTTGTCGTCGTAGACGGCGACGCCGCGATTGTTGGGGCCGCAGCAAACAGTCACCACCGGGCCGAGCTTGGGCTTGTAGTGCCAGATTTCGGCGCCGGTCTTGGCGTCGAGCGCGTAAACGTGGCTGAACGATGTGGTGACGTACATGACCCCGTCAACGATGATCGGCGAGGTCTCGAGTGACTCTTTAACCTCGGTGGAGAAGATCCAGGCCGGGTGCAAATGGCCGACGTTGCCGCGGTTGATCTGCGCGTTGGGGTAGAAGCGGGTCTGATCGTAGTTGGCGTTGGTGTGAAGGAAGTTTGCCCCATCCTTGGCCGCATTGTTGAGTTGCTGCTGGGAAACCGGCATGATCGCAGCCGTGGCCGCCATCGCGCCCGACGCGTTCTTGACCTCCTGCGCGCCCGCAGCGCCGGCCACAGCCATCGCGGCGGCGCAGATCGATCCGAGCAATAGTGATTGATTGACGACTTTGGTCATCGATTCCCTCCCTGTCCCGGTCATTTTGACGTGAAGCCGGGAAGTCTGCAAGCAATCTGCCGGAGGTTTTCCTGTTTTTTTATCAATCACATAATAGGTGATCTCTATCGCCATTCGTCCAGCGGGCCGGACGCCTCAGTGAACGTTTGATGTTTTTGGAAGACAAAAGTTCAAGAACGCCCTAAAAGACCAAATCCTCGGGGCGGCGGTTTTCGGAGGCTATCGATTGACGTCACATGCCGGGTCGGCGCGCTTCAGCGTCAACCGCCCCAAGGTCTATGACCGGCTCAGCGCCGACGACGTCATAGGCGCGCTGAGGCGGATGCATCGCATCCGCCGTTTCGAGGAAGCGGCGGAAGATTTCATACATTCGCGGCTTGAGCTACGGCACGATGCATCTGTCGATCGGGCAGGAGGCGACGGCGGTCGGAGCCTGCATGCCGCTCAGCGACGCCGATTGCATTACTTCGACCCATCGCGGCCACGGCCATTGCATCGCCAAGGGCGCCGAGCTCAAGCCAATGTTCGCCGAGTTCCTCGGCCGCGAGGGCGGCTACTGCAAGGGGCGGGGCGGGTCGATGCACATCGCCGACCCGGCGAAGGGCAATCTCGGCGCCAACGGCATCGTCGGCGGCGGCCTGCCGATTGCGGTCGGCGCGGCGCTGAGCGCCAAGAAGCGGCGCACCGGCGCGGTGGCGCTGGCGTTCTTCGGCGACGGAGCCAACAACGAAGGCGCGTTTCACGAGGCGCTCAATCTCGCCTCGATCTGGAAGCTGCCGGTCGTCTTTGTCTGCGAGAACAATCAATATGCGATGTCGATGTCGATGGCCCGCGCCACTGCCGTCGTCAATGTCGCTGACCGGGCGAGCGCCTACGCGATGCCGGGCGTGATCGTCGACGGCAATGATTTCGCCGCCATTGCCGAAGCTTCGTTCGAGGCGACGGAGCGGGCGCGGGCGGGCGAGGGGCCGACGCTGATCGAGGCCAAGACCTATCGGACCCGCGGCCATTCCCGTTCCGACCGCAACCGATATCGTTCGCGTGAAGAGATCGACGCCTGGAAGGCGCGCGACCCGATCGTGCGCTTCGAAACAGAGATCGTCGGGCTCGGCTTCGCGACCGAGGCGAGCGTCGCCGCGATCGCGGCCGAGGTCGAAAAGGAAATGGCCGAAGCTGTGGCCGAGGCGAGCGCGAGCCCGTGGCCCGCGGCCTCGGATGTCATGCGCGACGTCTATTCGCCCGGCGAATGCGCACGTCAATGAGCGGTCGCGAGCTCTCCTACGCCGAGGCGATCCGCGAAGCGCTCGCTATTGCGCTCGAGCGCGACGAGCGGGTGTTCCTGATGGGCGAGGACATCGGCGTCTATGGCGGCGCTTTTCAGGTGACGGGCGATCTCGTTGAGCGCTTCGGCGAGGAGCGGGTGATGGATACGCCGATCTCGGAGCTCGGCGGAGCGGGCGTGGCCGTGGGCGCGGCGCTGACCGGAATGCTGCCGGTCTACGAGTTCCAGTTCTCCGACTTTTCGATGCTGGCGATGGAGCAGATCGTCAACCAGGCCGCGAAGCTGCGCTATATGCTCGGCGGCGCGGTCAACGTTCCGGTCGTCTTTCGCATGCCGACCGGATCGGGACTCGGCGGCGCCGCCCAGCATAGCCAGAGCATCGAAGCCTGGTACGCGCATGTCCCGGGTTTGAAGGTCGTCGAGCCGTCGACGCCGGAAGACGTCAAGGGCATGCTGCTCGCGGCGATCAAGGACCCCGATCCGGTGATCGTGTTCGAGCACAAGCTGCTCTACAAAATGAAGGGCGCAACGCCCGAGGGCTACTACGAGACGCCGCTCGACCGGGCGGTTGTCAGGCGTGAAGGCCGCGATCTGACGATCGTCGCCGCGGCAATCATGGTCCATCGCGCGCTCGAGGCGGCGGACATCCTGGCCAAAGAGGGGATCGAGGCCGAAGTGATCGACCTTCGCTGCTTGAGGCCGATCGACAAGGACGCGATCGTAGCGAGCGTCAAGACCACAGGGCGGCTGCTTGCCGTTTACGAGGGCGTCAAGACGCTCGGCATCGGGGCGGAAATCTCGGCAATCGTCGCCGAGAGCGAGGCGTTCGACTATCTCGATGCGCCGATCATGCGGCTTGGCGGGGTCGAAGCGCCGATTCCCTATAGCCCGGTCCTGGAGAAAGCGGCCGTTCCGCAAACGGACGACATTGTCGCGGCGGCGCGGCGTCTGGCGCTGACCGAGGTCTGACATGGCGGTCGAGATCGTCATGCCGCGCGTCGACATGGATATGAGTTCCGGCCGGATGGGCCGCTGGCATGCGGCCGAAGGCGCGCATGTCGTCAAGGGCGCAACGCTGTTCGAGATCGAAACCGACAAGGCGGCGATGGAAGTCGACGCGCCGGCCACGGGCGTCTTGAAGTTCGTCGCCGCGTCCGAGGGCGATGTGCTGCCGGTCGGCGCCTGCATCGGCTGGATCGTCGCCGAGGGCGAAACCTTCGTTCCGCCGGCGGGTACGAGCCCGCCTGCGCCCTCACCCGGGCCCTCTCCCCGAGGGAGAGGGGGCGCTGCGTCGCCGCCGCCGACCCCTTCTCCCACTGGGAGAAGGTGGCGCGATAGGGCGTCCGGAAGGACGCCCGTCCTTCCGGACGGGCTATTGGCGCCGGATGAGGGGGAGCGCCCGCGCGCGACGCCCGCCGCCCGGCGGATCGCGCGGGAGCGCGGATTGCGGCTCGAGAGCGTGAGCGGCTCGGGGCCGCTCGGCCGCGTGCAGCAGCGCGACGTGGAGGCGCGAAAGTCTAGCGCGCCAGCCGGGGCGAATGTGCATCGGCTGTGGCTGCAGCGGGGCGAGGGCGCGCCGGTCGTCTTGCTGCACGGCTTCGGCGCCGACCTTAACGGCTGGCGCCCTGTGCATCGTCTGTTGCCCCCAACGCTTCCGGCGCTGGCCATCGACCTGCCGGGACACGGGCTCTCGCCGCTGGGCGAGGACGCGAGCTTCGAGGCGCTGGTCGAGGCGGCGCGCGGCGTGCTGGTCGAGGAGGGGGCGAGCGCGGCGCATCTCGTCGGCCATTCGCTCGGCGGCGCCGTCGCCGCCGCTCTCGCGCGTGAGCCAGGCGTCAAGGCGCTGTCGCTGACGCTGATCGCGCCGGCGGGCCTTGGCGACGACGTCAACGCGGCCTTCTTTGACGGCTATCTGCAAGCGGACACCGAGGCCGCCCTGACCCCCTGGCTCCATATGCTGGTCGTCGATCATGCAGCGCTGGGTTCCGCTCTCGCCAGGACCACGCTTCGCCAGCGCAAGGAGCGGCCGCTGGTCGCCGAGCAAAGGCGATTGGCCGGAGCCTTGTTCGCCGGCGGGAGACAGACCATCGACATCCGCGGTCTTCTCGCGGCGCCTGAGGCGCCAACGAAGATCGTATTCGGGCTTGAGGACCGGATAACGCCGGCTCGCCACGCAGAGGGCTTGAGCGGCCTCGTCGCGCTGCATCGCTTTCCCCGCATCGGCCACATGCCGCATCTCGAAGCGCGCCGCGAGGTTGCGATGCTGATCGAGGAGCTGGCGGGGACCGGGAGGCCGGCTTGAGGAGCGGCGAGATAGCGCTTCGGACGCCCGACGATCTTTTCTCATAACAGAGGAAAACAGGGGGATTGCCGCCCGCTGTCGCTAAACGCAGGCGGTGAAAATTATTTCTGTCAATGGCCTATGAGGAGACCTTCATGTGCTGGAATAGCAATTTGAACAGGAAGGCAACAGGCGGATAATTGAGAGCGTCTTTGGCTTGGCGGCGCGGCGCACGAAGGCGTCGAGGAGCTCAAACTGGTCGGGGCCGCGCCGGTGAGGCAAAGACGAATTGGACTAAGCCGCCGGCACCGAGCTGAGTCTATGGGCGTTGAAAGCCGTCGCCACTCTTTCCGGCGCGCAAAGATCTGCCTGTGAGGCTTGGCGGTGGACGAAATTTCCAGGCGACAGGTCTGAAATCCTCGCCGAGCATCGGATTGGCGCCACGTGCGACGACCGCCAGAGGTAGGGCGAGACCGCGAGGCGACAGGTCGCCGTCAACTCTGCGCGGCGGAGCTGGTTCAGAGAGCCGGACATGTCGGCGCTGGCGGTCATGACGTATCGCAGAACCACTGGCGGTTGTTCGGGCGCGGTAGAACCTTGATGACGAGCAGTCGCCCGTCATCGCATGAAGGGCATCGGCGCAGCGAATTGCCGCTGAGGGCTTCATAGACATCACGGTAATCGCCGGACGTGCCGGGCGCCGCCGCCGGCACGACGTTGGCCATGCCAAGCAGCTGACGACAACGCGCCAGTTTGTCCTGTCGGCGACGATTGCAAAGGAAGCCGTAGTAGCGGATGCGCTGGAAGCCGCTCGGCAGGACGTGGATCAAGAACCGGCGAATGAATTCGTCAGCCGTCAGCGTCATCGTCGCGTGGCGATTGTCGCGGCGATAATCCTTCCAACGGAAGCGCACCTTGCCGTCGTCGATGGCCAACAAGCGACTATTGGAGATGGCGATGCGATGCGTGTACCGGCCGACGTAGCTGAGGACTTGGTGAGGACCGGCAAACGGCGGCTTGGCGAAGACCACCCATTCCGCCGTCCGCACGCGGGCCAGATGCTGCAAGAACGGGGAGCGTTCCTGCAGGGGCAGCAGGGTGGAGAAAAAGCTCAGTCGGCCAGCGGCGAACGCCTTGTCCAGGTAGTGCAGAAACAACCCGCGGAACAGGCGAGACAGAACTTTGACCGGTAGGAAGAAGCCGGGCCGGCAGGCGATCCATCGTTGGCCGTCCGGCGAGATCCCGCCGCCGGGGACCAGACAATGTAGGTGCGGATGATGGAGCAGGTTCTGGCCCCAAGTATGCAGCACGCTCAGGAAGCCGATCTCGGCGCCCAGATGGGCCGGGTCAGCAGCGATGGTGCGGAGAAGTCTCGGCCGCGGCGCGGAACAAGATATCGTAGACGACGCGCTTGTTCTGGAAGGCGATGGCCGCGATCTCCTCCGGCACCGTGAAGACAACATGGAAATACTGGGTGTTGAGGAGTTCCGCCTCGCGGTCAGCGAGCCACTGCGCGCGGGCGAGTGACTGGCACTTCGGGCAATTCCTATCGCGACAGGAATTATAGGCGATGCGCTCGTGCCCGCAGCTGTCGCATTGCTCGACATGACCGCCAAGCGCTGCTGTGCGACACAACTCGATTGCGGTCATAGCGCGACGCTGCGCGGTGGAGAGAGCGGCGCCGTGCTGCTGTCGATATGCATCGCCGTAGCGGCGGAACACATCCGCCACTTCGGGGGTGTCGCTGGCCATCGGGCCTGTGTTCAGGCGGGCGCTGGCGTGGGGCGGGTTGGCGCTGAAGTGGATGAATGTAGGGCGTCCAACGGGCTCGCCGTGGCGCACACCTTGTTGGTCGCCAGGCGCAGATAGCGGGCCGTGGTGCTCAGGTTGCGATGGCCAAGCAACAGCTGGATGGTGCGCAAGTCCGTGCCGGACTCGAGCAGGTGGACGGCAAAGGCATGGCGCAGCGAGTGAGGGGTGACCGGCTTGGCGATGCCGGCCCGGCGGCGCGCCTTTTTGCAGGCGTGTTGCACGGCGAAGGTCGAGATCGGTTGATCGGGGATGTCGCCGGGAAACAGGAGATTCTTCGGGTGGACGGCACGCCAATACGTCCTGAGAACCTCCAGCAGCCTCGGCGAGAGCATCACGCAGCGATCCTTCCGCCCCTTGCCCTCCTCCACGCAGATGACCATCCGATGGCTGTCGATCGCCGCTGGCGTCAGGCGGACCGCTTCGGAGATACGCAGGCCGGCCGCGTAGCAGATGGTCAGGATGGCGCGATGCTTCCGGCTGTCGACGGCGTCGAGGAACCGGGCGACCTCGTCCTGGCTGAGCACGGCAGGAAGCTTTTGCGGCTTGCGACAGGTGGGGATGATCTCGTCGACGCTCCAACCCCGTCCGAGCGTGATCTTGTAGAGAAAGCGGATGGCGGCCACCGCGACCAATATCGAACTGGCCGAGAGTCGCTTCTCCTGGCTGAGATGGAGCTGATAGGCCCGAATATCAGCCGGGCCCAAGATGTCGGGTGACTTGCCAAAATGCCGCGCGAACAGTGAGATCTGCTGGAGGTAGGCGCGTTGGGTGTGCCGAGCGAGGTTCCGAACTTGCATGTCCTCGATCATGCGTTGGCGAAGCGGGGTCATTGACAGCTCCATTGCGGGACGAAGTGCGCGCAAGCGCGCCGCCGCATCGTCCTGCAATCTGGGCTGTCAGAACATTAGAGACTGGTGGCGTGACCAGTTCCGCTCGAATGCGTCCAAGCCGCCACGCCTGTCGCGTCAGCCGACTCCCGCGGAGCGGGTTAGTCCAATTCCGGTTATCAGGAGGATAACAGGGGCTCTTATAGCGCTAGGTGTTGGGCGGCGCCTTTGCCGATCGCGCCTTTGAGCCCCGGGCGCGTCATGGCCGTCCCTGGACTTGATCCGGGGATTGTCCCGGCCATCCATGCGATGCCGCCGCAGAAGCGAGTTCTCATATTGACGCGGCCTCGCAATCGCAAAGCTTTTTGCCTTGTTGCTCACTTTCGGGCGTTCGATGCGCCGAATCTCGTGGATGGCCGGGACAAGCCCGGCCACGACGCCTGGGCCCCCTCCGAATTCCTCGCAGCCAACACCTAACGCCATAGGAGCCATAACAGGCGGCCAGGAACGCGCGGAACGGTCGAAAAACAGACGCACTGTACGCGGTTCGCGCGGCGCTGCAAAGAATGTTCGTAAACATCTGATAGAAAGTCATTAAGGATCAATTGTTCTTTTTTTGTTCTTGACGGTCGGCCGCTCTTCGAATAAAATCCAAAAGTCGGGGGCCGAGGGCCTTCCTTCGAGTGGAGGACGACGCCGCATGACCGATCCCGATCCATCGGCCGAGGAGCTAGGCAATGCGGATGCGGAGCGAACGGCGGCGCGGATTTCAGTCCGCTGGCTGCCGGTCGGGAGCTTGACGCCCGATCCAGAAAACGCGCGCGTTCATGGCCCCGGGCAGATCGCCCGCATCGCCGACAGCATTGCGGCCTTCGGGTTCAACGTCCCGATTCTGATCGATGGCGACGGCGCCGTTCTGGCGGGCCATGGCCGCGTCCTCGCCGCCCGGCGACTGGGCCTGAGCGAGGTCCCGACCATCGCGCTCGAGCATCTGAGCGAGCCCGAGCGCCGCGCGTTCATGATCGCCGACAACCGGCTGGCCGAGCTCTCCCTGGGACGATCGGCGCCTCGGCGTCGAGCTTAAGGCGCTACAGAGCCTCGATTTCTCCATCGAAGCGACCGGTTTCGAGCTCGATGAAATCGAGCTTAAGGTCGACCTCGGGATCAGGTCCGGGGGCAGCCGCGCGCCCCGGAAAAAGCCGGCCGCCGCCTCGCCGAAGGCTTCCCCGGTCGCGCAGCCGGGCGACGAGTGGGCGCTTGGGCCTCATCGCCTCCGGTGCGGAAATGACGTTGGCTCCCTGTCCGCAATCGACGCCGCGATCCGCCGGTGGCAGGCGATCAGCGGGGAGCCAGCTCGCCTGCGCTCGACCGGCGAGCGCTTCGACGAGGTCGCGCGGGTTCGCCGCCAGCCCGTCCCCCGACCCGAGAGCGGCGCGGCCGAGGACGCCGCCGCACGCCCGGAACGCATGACGTCGAGGCCGCCCCTTGCCTGAGACGCGGTTTCCCTCGCCGCCGTCGCTGGTCCCGGACGGCGTAGGGGAGCAGGAGCTGGCAGGCGACCGCGGGGGGCCCCGGTCCACCCGCTTCCGTCCCGGTCAGTCCGGCAATCCGCGCGGACGGCCGAAGGGCGCGCAGAGCTTGCGCGGGCTCGTCGCCAGCGCGCTCGGCGAGCGGGTCGAGGCCAAGGAAAACGGCCGGCGGCGGCGGATCACCAAGCTCGAGGCGACGGTGAAGCAGCTCGTCAACCGGGCGGCCAGCGGCGACCAGCGCGCCACCCAGTTCGTTTTCGCTCTCCTCGGCGAGGACAGGAGGGACGAGCCGCCGGTTGTGGTCGACCGGGAGGCCGACGCCCTCGTCATCTCCGAGCTCAAGCGCCGCCTGTCGCGGCCGGCGGAGTGAGGATGAGACGCCGGCGGGCGTTGAATGATTGACTATTGGCGGCGGCTGCGGGAGGTGGGTGGCGCACTTCTCCGCAGGGGGCCCAGATCAAACGGTTGGCGTCCGAGGCGGGATGCCGCAAAACGGCTGAGATCCCGCCCTCTAGTTGGTTTGGTGAATACCTGGTCGATAACAGCAAGCGAAGCCTTAGGTTTCACTGCCGTATAGTGCCGTTTCGGGGTCGTGTGTCACGATGATAGACGAATCGGAAGCATTTTTTTTGAATCTGTGTGTAGCGCGCTTTGGTGGTCGAATATAATCGCAAGCCTGGCTGCGAAAAGGAAAAGTGATCCGACGTAGACGTTCAAGAACCCAATCGGCGGACTAGGGAGAATTGTTGCCGTGAGGAGTTTGCCGGTTGTCGGTGTAACGCCCGCAGTCCTTAGATGGGCGCGCGAAAGCGCGAACATGACGACTTCTGACGTCGCTGGCCGGTTGAAGAAAGCTGCCGACATATTGGATGCATGGGAGAGCGGAGCCGATGCCCCGACCTATGCGCAGTTGGAGACGCTCGCGTACGACATCTATAAGCGTCCATTAGCGCTGTTCTTCATGCCGGCGCCTCCTGACGAGCTAAGGCCGCGTGCCGAATTCAGGTCGCTTCCAGATGCGGACCTTGCGCACCTTTCGCGCGAAACCGCACTGCTCATTCGTAAGGCACGCGCCTTTCAATTAGCGCTCATAGAGCTATACGGAGATCGCAACCCGATAGCCGCTCCTATCTGGCGGCAAGTGAGTTCGACTCTCGCGGTGATGTATCGCAACAGGCAGCGCGCGTGCGCGATTTGCTTGGTGTCAGCCTCGATAACATCCGTCAGCTCCCCGACGCTGACGCGGCGTTGAAGGTCTGGCGTCGCGCCATCGAACACAGCGGCGTCCACGTGTTCAAGAACAGCTTTAAGCAACGCGAGTTTTCAGGGTTCTGCCTTTGGCACACTGAGTTCCCGGTGATCTTTATTAACAACAGTGCGACGAAGACCCGGCAAGTCTTCAGCCTGATCCACGAGCTAGCGCACGTACTATGTGACCGAAGCGGGATAAGCCGATTTGACAATCAGGGCATTGACCGACTCCCACCGTCTGACCGTGCCCTCGAACGTTTTTGCAACGCGCTCGCAAGCGAAATTCTTGTACCGACGGCTGATTTGCTAGTGGCCGCAGGTGACCTCGCGCCGAGTTCAGCTACGGATGAGCAGTTCGCAGCTTTGGCCGCACGTTATCATGTCAGCCGAAGCGTCGTGCTGCGCCGCTTCGTGGAGCGTGGCCAAGCGCCAATGGCGCTCTACCTGACTAAGGATCGGATTTGGTCGGAGCAGCGTCGCGAGGATGAAGGTGGAGGCAACTATTATGCTACACAGGGAGCTTACCTTAGCGAGCAGTTCTTGCGGGAGGTAGTTTCTCGCTACACTCGTAGGCTTCTCACCAAAACTGAGGCCGCCGAGCTTATCGGCGTGAAGCCGCGGAATTTTGAGCGCTTCGAAGACCTTGTGCTGCGAGATGCAGCCGCATGATCTACGTGTTTGATACGAATTCATTTTCCGAGATGAGCCCTTATTTTCCAGACGTCTTTCCGGCTTTTTGGATGAAATTTGAACAAGCGGTCGCTGCTGGAGAGATAACGTCGACGCGCGAGGTTCTTCGGGAGTTGAACAATGGCCCACAGCATCATGTTCTTGAGTGGTGCAAGCGAAATAAGTCGATTTTTCCGATATCGGACGCGCGGGAGACCGGGTTCATCCCGCGCATCTTTGCCGTGCCTCATTTCCAACAGCTGATTGGCCAGAAGCAGATGCTTCGCGGAACGCCGGTCGCCGACCCGTTCGTCATTGCTCGTGCCGCAGCGCTAGGTGGTTCCATCGTCAGTGAAGAAAGCCCAAAAGTGGGTAAGCCAAACATTCCGCTGTCTGCCAGCACTTCGGTATCCCATGTATGAAGCTTGGTGATTTCATGCGTGCGAAGCGCTGGACCTTTTGAGATTAGAGCTGCGGTCGCGAAAAGAAGCATTCCGGTGGCAGCACCGTATTGCCGGTCTCAACACCGGAATGCCGAGGCCGAGCAAATATTTACCAATCGACGGTTATTTCGTCAGAACCCCCAAACCGTGCCGGTCGCGATTTGAAATGAGGAAGGCAGTCTTCGACGGGTCGAACCGCGAACCGGCGCCGCGTATGGACTTGCGGCTGGAAACGCCCGGGCGGGAGCGGGCGCCTATTAACCCCCGGGGAACCCCCCTGGCAGAGCCGGGAGGCGCGCGCCGCTGTCGCGACACGTCAGGCGAAATAGAGGTGCATCCTCAGGAATCAGGGCTTGAAGAAAGCGTTCAGTGCGGAAAGCGTTTCTTGTGGATTCTCCTCCGGAAGAAAATGACCGGACTCGATCGCTTTGAATTGCATGTTCATGCCTTCGTTCCGCCAAGTCGCCTCAACGTCGAAGAGCGCGGACGTCGTGGGTGATTTGTTTCCCCATAATATGAGCGTCGGGCATCGGATCATCTTTTCAGCATCGCTATTGTCATGTTCAAGGTCGATCGATGCGCCGCCCGATAATCTTCACACATCGCAGAAAAGGCACTCGGGTCTCGGAAAGCGTTGACGTACGCTGTCTCTATCTCGGGAGGCGACTTCAGCAATCGCGCCATCCCTTTGATCCACACGTTGGCGTTGGGACCCATCATCAGCTCGGGCAGGGGCGCCGGCTGGATGAAAAAGAACCAGTGCCACAAATTGGCGGCAACCTGGCGGGTTACGTTTGAATAGATGTGCGCTGTAGGTACGATATCGAGGATCGCCAACTGTAGGACTTTTTCGGGATGGTCCTTGGCGAGCCGGCGTGAGACTCGCGCCCCGCGATCATGTCCAGCCAAGCGAAACTTATCGAACCCGAGCTTGCGCATGAGTTCAACCTGATCCACCGCCATCGTACGCTTCGAATAGGCCGAGTGATCTGTCCCTCCGGGTGGCTTTGCGGATGATCCATATCCGCGCAAATCCGACGCGACAATTGTGAAGCGCTCGGCCAGAGCGGGAGCAATTTCGCGCCACATCACGTGCGACTGCGGGGCGCCGTGGAGAAGGAGAAGCGGCGGGCCGTCGCCGCCAACGACAGCGTGTATAGAGACGCCTTGGCAGTCAACCGAATCGGATCTGAACCCAGGGAAGAAGGGCGCCGCCTCGCCCGGATGGGAAACCAAAACTCACCCTCCAAGAACCGCCATTGTGCCAGGAAATACCAAGTCGCGCCGCCCGCGCGAGCGCTGCTATTTCCGCGATGGGTCGTCGTCGGCCGCACTGTGGCGTAGATTGCTTCGTCGTCATAGCCCGTCGAAAGACGGGCGTCTTTCGACGGGCTGTGGCTCCTCACAATGACGGCCCCCGCCCTGGCGATCTAGCCCGCCCCGCCAGTCAGCCTCCGCGCCGTCGCCGCGTCGGTCACGAGCGTGGTCGGCTTGAGCAGCTTGATCGCGCCGGCGATCGCGGCCTGTTTGTGGGCGCCGCCGGCGGCGAGCACCCGGATCGGGGCGGCGCGGACTGATTCGATGGGGACGGACATCACGCGCTGGTTCAGGGGATGGTCGACGATCCGGCCTTCGCGATCGTAGACGTTGCACAGCATTTCGCCGACGCCGCCATATTCGCGCAACGCCTTGCGGTCGGCTTCGCCAATCAGCGCAAAGCGCGCGATCGCCGCTTCGGATCCAAGCGAGCCGACGCTGACCACCACCGCGTCGAGCGCCCGGGCGAAATCATAGACCTCGCCGAGCCCGCAACGCTGGATGAGCGCCTCCTTGGTCGCCGCGCTATCGACGAGGGCGGGCGCGGGAATGAGATAGCAGTCGGCGCTGAAAGCATGGGCGAAGGCGGAGGGGAACTCAGCCGGATTGTCCTGGGCGAAGCGGGTGACCCCGCCCACCAGCGAGACGACGCTCAAACCGCGCAGCGACCGCTCGCGCAGATATTCGAGCGAACGATTGAGGGTGCGTCCCCAGCCAAGGCCGATCTTCATGTCGTTGCGCAGCAGCGCCGAGACGTGCTCGCCGAGCGCCGCGCCGATGGGCGCGGTAGGGTCGGCGTTCGCCGAAGAGAGCGGCGCGACGATCGCCTCGGAAAGTCCATAGAGCCTGCACAGCGCCGCCTCCAGGCCGCCAAGCTCGGCGTCGCCGCGCGTGAGCGCGATCCTGACCTCGCCGAGCGCCTTCGCCTCCGCCAGCATTCTGACCACCGTCACGCGCCCGACGCCGAGCGCTTCGGCGATCGCGCTCTGCGTCATTTCCTCGACGAAATACATCCACGCCGCCCGCTGCCGCAGGCGCTCGCTGCGCTTGGGCGCGCGCAGGACGTCGCCGGCGGGAAGATCGCGCGCGTCAGTCCTGTCCAACGGCCAAGCTCTCCTCGAGCATCATGCGGGCGCGCGCACGCAGTTTCTCGCTCTCGCTCTTGAGCTGGCCGCAGGCGGCCAGAATGTCACGGCCCCTCGGCGTGCGCACCGGACTCGCGTAGCCGGCATTGAAGACGATCTCCGAAAAGCGCTCGATCGTTTTCCAGTCCGAGCATTCGAAGTCGCTTCCAGGCCAGGGGTTGAACGGAATGAGGTTGATCTTGGCCGGCAGGCCCTTGAGCAGCCGAACCAGCGCCTTGGCCTCGGCCGGGAAATCATTGACGCCTTTCAGCATGACGTACTCAAAGGTAATGCGGCGGGCGTTGGAAGCGCCGGGGTAGTTTCGGCACGCCTCGATCAGCGCTGGAAGCGGATATTTCCGGTTGAGCGGCACGAGCTTATCGCGCAGCGCATTGTTGGTCGCGTGCAACGACACCGCAAGCATGGTCCCGCATTCGCTCCCGAGCCTCGCCATCTCGGGGACCACCCCCGAAGTCGAAACGGTGATGCGCCGCTTCGACAGCGACAGACCGTCGCCGTCGGTCAGAATTGCGATCGCATCGCGGACCGCGTCGAGGTTGTAGAGCGGCTCCCCCATGCCCATGAAGACGACGTTGGAGACCGCGCGCACACCCTCGCCCTTTGGCACGAGCCCGTTGGCCGGAGCGACGCCGCCGGGAAAATCGCCGAGGCGGTCGCGGGCGACGAGAACCTGGCCGACGATCTCGGCCGCGGTCAGATTGCGCACCAGCGGCATCGTGCCGGTGTGGCAGAACGAGCAGTTGAGGGTGCAGCCGACCTGGCTCGAGACGCAAAGCGTGCCCCGGTCGGATTCCGGGATATAGACGCATTCGATCTCGGCGCCCTTGTCGAAGCGGTGAGCGGGGGCGAGGCGCAGGAGCCACTTGCGGGTGCCGTCGGCGGAAACCTGTTCGGCGACGATCTCGGGCCGGTCAAGGGTGAAGCTCTCGCCGAGCCGTTCGAGCACCGGCCGGGCGATATTGCGCATCGCCGAGAACTCGCGCGCGCCGCGATGGTAGATCCAGTGCCATAACTGCGAAGCCCGCATTTTGAGCTCGCGCTCGGGCGCGCCGATTTCGGCGAGCGCGCGCTGGAGCTCGGCGCGCGAGGCGCCGGCGAGGTTCGGGAGCGTGCGTTCCTCGGCTCTCAGGGCGGCGGCGGTCATGAGCGGCCTTCTATCATGGGCGGGCGAGGCGACCAACGGGCTGCCGGGCGACGAAAGTTGCGCCTCACCTGCCCGCGGCGTATTGACTGGCGCGTCGGCCAGGCTCCGCAGGGACACCGCGATGGCGCATGAGGTCAAACCCGTCGGCCAACCCGAGGCGCGTCCGCTTTCTTTGACGATCTACGAGGCGCAGAAGATCGTTCGCCGATCGGTCAGGAGAGGGCGAAGCCTGACGGATGAATTGATGCGCGAGCGAAAAGAGGCCGCCAGTCGGGAATAGGGCCATACACCCAGTCTCGCCTTTTCGAAATTACATGGTTGGGCACGACTTAAGCGAAACACGCGACGTTCAGCGTCCAGCCGCCTTGTAGGTACCTGCCTCAATGCCTCGCCATGCTTCCTCATACGGCAATACGTCTTCGTGCTTGGCTTTCCAGTGTGCGTCAATTCCTCCCCAGCCTTTTCCCTGAAACACATGGCCGCATTCGGGGCAAACCTTGAGATCAGCCTCTGAGGCTTTCGTCGACTTGGAACCATAACGGACAGTCGCCTTAGGATGGGGCGCCATAGAACTGCCCGATGGGGCCTCGGGCCACCAATAGTGAACCTCACCAAACCAAGTATCCTTCGGGCCGAGTTCGCTTGCGTCCAGAGAGAGCGCAAGATCGAGTTTCCATCGGCCGGATGAGCCTTCACGAGCAGCTACCGCACCAAGCAGCGCATCGCGCTCGTGATCAGTCGACGGCTTCGGACCATGCAAACTGAAACAATTGCTGATGGTGGTCCAGTCATTCAGACCGAGCGCACGTAGCAGGGCCTTGGGATGAGATTCCGTAATCGATGCCTTCGGATAGGACTTGCGCAATTTCATTGCCAGCACCATGCCTTGGATCAGAACGGCGCCTTTCAGACTGTTCGCTGACTGAACAGTGCCCGAAGGAATCCCATAAGTCCTGCGAAGCCAACTGTCGGCGCGACGGCCACCGCCAGCACCAGACGACCACCATAGCGGGCAATCGATCCCCACGGAGGTTGGCCGGACTATTTTGGTCAGCGCCTCATCAACCGACGAGCACAGTGAAGTGGCCCGGGATTTTGGGACCAGTGGGATAGTTGGAAGAAGTCTGCTCCGAATGGGATAGGACGGAGCGGAAGATGACGAAGGCGAGACGGAAGATTGACGCGGCGCTGAAGGCGAAGATCGCGCTGGAGGCGCTGCGCGAACAAGCGACGGTAACCGACCTGGCGCAGCGCCATCAGGTTCATCCCAACCAGATTTACGCCTGGAAGAAGCAGCTGCTGGACCATGCGGCGCGGGCGTTTGATCCGAAGGTTGGCGTGGACGCGGAGGCGGCGTCGGCGCGCGAGATCGAGAAGCTTCACGCCAAGATTGGCCAGCTGACGATCGAGAACGATTTTTTCGTCAGGAGGTTCGGCAAATGAGCGCGTCGGACCGTCGAGCCAAGCTCGATCGCCATCATTCCGATTTATCGATACGCCGACAATGCGCGATGCTCGGCGTGGCGCGCTCGGGCGTCTATCGCAAACCGCGACCGGCCAACGACAACGACCCTGAGGCGATGCGGCGCATCGACGTGCTGTTCACCGCGCGGCCGTTCTTCGGCGCCAGGCGCATCGCACGGACGCTGACGGAGGAGGGTTTTCCGATCGAGCGCAAGCGTGTGCGGCGGCTGATGCGGTTGATGGGGATCGAGGCGCTCGGGCCGAAGCCGAGGACGAGCAATCCCGCGCCGGGGCACAAGATTTATCCCTACCTCCTGCGCAACATGACCATCGAGCGGCCGAACCAGGTCTGGGCGGCCGACATCAGTGTGCCGCAGCAAGCGGCGTGAGAGATGGGGGTAGGTCCCCCGCGATCAGCTTGCAGGAGCGGGTCGCAAACCACCGTAAGCGGCGCTGGTCAGAGCTATGGAGGAAACTGGGTGACGGTGTGAAGAAGGCGGCGTAACGGGGTTGGTGATCAAGCCACCCGAACCTCCAAGCAGGAGCGTTACGCCATGACTGAGAATAGAGTTGTTGCCCTTCGACAGAAAGGGGCAATCGACGATCCGCTCACTGAAATACTGCGAACCGGCGCGCGTCGACTGATCGCCCAGGCGGTGACGGCGGAGTTCGAGACATTTCTGGCCTCGACCGCGGAGCTCGTGCTTCCGGATGGCCGCCAACGGGTGGTTCGCCACGGGCATGATCCGGTTCGCGCGATCCAGACGGGAATCGGCCCGGTCGAAGTGCAAAAGCCGAAGGCCCGCGATCGCGCCGCCGCTTCGGGGGAGCGCCTTCGCTTCTCGTCGAACATCCTGCCCAAATGGGCGCGGCGCACCAAGAGCCTCGACGCCCTGTTGCCGGTTCTCTATCTGCGCGGGATTTCCGCCGGCGATTTCCAGGAGGCCCTCGCCGCCTTGCTCGGCAGGGACGCGCCCAACCTCTCCGCTGCGGTGATCGGGCGCCTCAAGAGCGAGTGGGAGGACGAATATCGGCGATGGCAGAAGCGCGATTTGTCGGCGCGCCATTACGTCTACGTCTGGGCGGACGGCGTCTATTTGCAGGCGCGCCTGGAGCCGCAGGCCGAATGCATGCTGGTGCTGATGGGCGCGACGGCGGAAGGCAAGAAGGAGCTGATCGGCTTTCAGACGGGCATGCGGGAGAGCGGTCAAAGCTGGAAGGAACTACTCGTCGATTTGAAGGCGCGCGGCTTGGTCGTCGCGCCGCAAGTCGCCATTGGCGATGGCGCGCTCGGGTTTTGGAAGGCCCTCGACGAGGCGTTCCCGACGACGCGTCATCAGCGATGCTGGCTGCACAAGACATTGAACGTGCTCGACAAGCTCCCGAAGTCGATGCAACCCAACGCGCACAAGGATCTGCGCGAGATCTGGCTGTCGCCGAGCCGGGGTGCGGCGGAAGCGGCGATGACGACCTTCGCCGAGAAATACGCGCCCAAATACGACAAGGCCGTCGAATCCCTGATCAAGGATCAGCAGACACTGCTGACATTCTTCGACCTTCCCGCCGATCATTGGGACCACTTGCGAACCTCGAACCCGATCGAGAGCGTGTTCGCGACGGTGAGGCATCGCACCGTCCGCATGAAAGGCGCGCTGTCGCAGGACACCGCGCGTCTCATGGTGTTCAAACTGGTGATGGCCGCGTCCAGGACCTGGCGGCGTTTGAAAGGTCAAAACCAGTTGCCGAAAGTCGTCAACGGTATAAGGTTCAAGGACGGAATCGAAGCTGTCGCCGAAATCAAATCCGCCGCTTGATTCACGCCGTCACCGACTTTCCCGCGTA
>CAVYDG010000012.1:0-61289 GCA_963767245.1 uncultured Alphaproteobacteria bacterium | reverse complement strand
CTGTCGGCAAGCGGCACCATTTCCCGCAACTGATGCCGCCGTATCGTGCGCTTGGTCGATTTCTCCAATCCCGTTGCCACGTCGATCTCCTCGATGCTTCGAGCATTTGAAAGCGATCGTTGGCGAAAGATGGAAGGCTGAAAACCGACCCATTGGGAAGTAGCGGGCCACGGCGTAGAAATAGGATGGCCTGCCATTGCTCTTCCCATTAGGTGCTGTCGTTGCGGCGTTGGATCGAGGCGCACGAAATCACCGATAGCGTCACCGATTGGCACAAGGATTTTTTTGCTCGGAGACAACCGGCAAACACCGGACCCAGCATGTCATGCGATGATGAGGCGGAGGCAAATTGCGGCTTGCTGTTCTTGGGGGGTAAATTTGCGATCAAAGCGCGCGACCTGGATCTGTCGTTCGACACCATCAAGGCACTATCGAAGCGATACGAAAACTCGATCCTCTCCACGCTTTGGCGGATGGTGGAGGATCGCGGCCGCAACTCATCATCGCAGGATGGCGAAGTACCGTCCCGCCGATCCGTCAAGAATCTGGATTCGCAAGCGCGAACATCGAAAAGCCGGAGGCAAGCGACAGCAGCGGCCAATGAAGTAGATGGCATCAGACGCATGTGTCCGGCTTCGTAACAAAATGACAATCTACGATTCCCTGGCCAGCCGCTCGACCAGCTTCTTGATGTGATCAGGGCGCTTGAGAAAATTGCCGAGTTGCAGGACCTCGCCGCCCCGTCGGCGCTCGGCGCGGCCACGGCGATCGTCTCCTTATAGACATCCAGACCCACAAAAATGGTATCGTTCATCAGGCTCGTCCCCCATGTCTGAGGGTCGGCGCCGGCCAGCCCGCACAATGCTCGATTAGGGACATGCTGATGGGCGAGCCGCCATCACTTTAAGCCCGCGTTCGCCATTCGCGTCGAACGTCTGACGGCAGTCTGCAGAACTCAGGGGGCCGCAAACTCGGTGCTTGCTCTTGGACGCGCTGTTCCGCAACCGCTCGAAGGGCGGGCAGTTCATCGCCCACGTCAAGACTCTGCCCGGCAACCCCTACGACGGCCACACGCTCATGACCGTGATTTCAGAGATCGAGACGCAGGTCGGCGCGAGCCTCGCCCGCATCGTTGCCGAGCGCGGCCATCGCGGCCACAGCGCGCCGCCCGACCACAAGATGAAGGTCTATGTCTCCGGCCAGAAGCGCGGCGTCACCGACGCCATCAAGCGCGCCCTGCGGCGACGTTCGGCGGTCGAGCACGTCATCGGCCCCCAAGAGCGAGCACCGCATGGGCCGAAACTTCCTCAAGGGAGCGCACGGCGACGCCGTCAACGCCGTGCTCGCCGCCGCCGGCTACAACTTCAGGCGGCTCCTGGCCCGGCTCGCCATCCTTTGGCATGTCTTCGTCACGGCGATGCTGGCCCGCGCGTCGGCCGTCACCCTTGGGCCGATCGGCGACGCCTGAGCTTCGCAACCGGCTACTTCACGCCCGACTCATCAGTTCGCGGTGAAGGCCCGCAGATCATCTCGGCCACATCCTCTGGCGAACTTTTAACCGGAAAGGGGGCCGATCTTCGGCGCAGAATTCAGCAAAGGCCGTCGGCGTTGTCCGACCCGGCATCGACAAGGCGCGCCTCCTCGCGATTGCGGGTCACGCTTCGCGCTTGAGGTAAGCGATATGCCTTGCGAGCGGCGCGCCGACGAAACGCCGGCCGCGATGGCGCACGACATGGGCCATAACAACGAGGCGCCGGGCGTGCGACCGCGAGGAAAGCGCAAGCCCCGCCCGTCGGCCTCGCCCGAACGTCGACCGAGGCTTGCTTGCTTGAGCTCGGCCGAACCCGCTTCCGGTATGGCCGGTTTTCCTTGGCGGCTCGCTTGACCTCGCCGACAAAACTCCTCCGGCACTTGACGCCGCGGTCGCCGCGCCGGATGCGGCCGGGTCGATTTGGATCTCGTCATCGCGACGGGTCATAGTCGCGCGCAATTCGACCGCTGACGGCCCTTGGAGGATTGAATCCGCTTGGGAATTGCCATGAAGCGCCAGCAACGGAGGCTGGCGAAGTGTGGCAGAACCCTAATCCGATCAGCAACATGCGCCGGACTGCCGCCGGCGCTTTTATCTTGCAGTCCATGGTGGAGCCGTAAGCGTCCGGTTTCTGCGCGGTTCCGCAGATGTGCCCTGGCGGTCCATATCGGGCTCCTTCGTATGTTGGAGGATCTCCGGAGGGGTCGAAACGTTACGGGAGCAAGGCGCTCAGGGGTTGGTGGTCGATCCACGTCGAAGCCCGGCGCAAGAGCGGCTTTCGCGACGCAAATACTGCCGCGAACATCGCCTCTGCAAGGAGACATTTGCGCGCTGGCTGAACGTGCTCCTGGGCGCCGAAAAGCTGCGTACGGACAGGGAGTCGGCGCGCGAGCAGAAGGCCAAAAAGCGTCGTCCGAACCTGTCGACCGACGAGCGCAACTGACGCTGCCCAGGCATTTTGGGCGATGCACGTCGAGGCGCGGCGATGGAGCGGAATGACGATGCGCATCTCGTCGCACAGCATGGCGCGATGGCGTGATTTGATCGACGTCGGCGAGATGCTGAGCGATTGGCGATCGCAGCTGCACCCGAGCGCGCGGGCGCCGATAAGCACTAGTGCTAGCACTGGTGCTAAGGACGAACAGCCGAATGAGCACTTGACAAACGGTCACGCTGCCGACCTCGCGCGCGTCGAACGCTTCGCCCGCCGTACGTTCAGCGACGAGGAGAAGCGCGCCATGGTGCTCGAGACTGAACAGCCGGGCGCCACCGTCTCGTCCGTCGCGCGACGCCACGACATCGTTCCGAGCATGCTCTTCCGATGGCGGGCGCAGCTCGGGCTCGCCAAGGAGAAGCCCGTGCGGCTTGTCGATGTCAGCACGACCGGGAAGGGAGGGAAGAACAGTTCAGCCGCGGCGGTTCTGTACGACCTGCTCATGGCGCCTGCCGGGATGACGCTCGTCGACCTGCCGGACGGCCGCAGGGTCTTTGCGCCTGCAGGCGCCGATCCCGATGCAGTCCAGCGGCACGTGGCTGATTGGGGCGCCGCATCATGATGATCGTTCCAGCAGGCGTGAAGGTGCATCTGGCGCTGGGAACACCGACCTGCGTAAAGGTCTTGATGGGCTCGCCACGCTCGTCCAGGAGCACCTGAAAAAGGATCCCTTCTCCGGCCATTTGTTTGCGTTCCGGGGCAAGAGCGCGCGCAAGCTGAAGATCCTGTTCTGGGACGGCAATGGTCTCTGCCTGTTCTCTTCCCGCTCCGGTCCCTCCTGAAAAGTAAAGTGAGGATGTCTACCTCGTGATAACCCATAAAGCTGATCCGACCGCGGAGGTTGGCAACGCATAACAGTGCCGGGTGGCGACGCAGGGCGTCGCAATGCTTGTCGACAGTTGCTGCGTGCCTCGAGCTCGCCCAAGCCGACGGCAACCTTTTGACCACCCGCGCCCGCGACGCTTCGAAGACCTCGAACTTAGCCCGCATTTCTCATAGGCGGGGCTTGGGTTTTAGCGACCCGACTATGATTGCGCAGTGACTGTAGCGAGGACGAGCGGAGCTATGGGGGAAACTGGGTGACGGTATGAAGAAGGCGGCGTAACGGGGTTGGTGATCAAGCCACCCGAACCTCCAATCAGGAGCGTTACGCCATGACCGAGAATAGAGTTGTTGCCCTCCGTCAGAAAGGGGCCATCGATGATCCGCTCACCGAAATCTTGCGAGCGGGCGCGCGCCTGCTGATTGCCCAGGCGGTAGAGGCAGAGTTGGAGACATTTCTGGTCTCGACCGTGGATCTCGTGCTTCCGGATGGCCGCCAACGGGTGGTCCGCCACGGGCATGATCCGGTTCGCGAGATCCAGACTGGGATCGGGCCGGTGGAGGTTCAGAAGCCGAAGGCCCGCGATCGCGGCGCGACGGCGGCGGCGCGGATCCGGTTCACCTCGAATATCCTGCCCAAATGGGCGCGGCGCACGAAGAGCCTGGAGGCGCTGTTGCCGGTTCTCTATCTGCGCGGGATTTCCGCCGGCGATTTCCAGGAGGCCCTCGCCGCCTTGCCTTGCTCGGCAAGGACGCGCCCAACCTCTCCGCGGCGGTGATCGGGCGCCTCAAGAGCGAATGGGAAGACGAATATCGGCAATGGCAGAAGCGCGATTTATCGGCGCGCCACTACGTCTACGTCTGGGCGGACGGCGTCTATTTGCAGGCGCGCATGGAGCCGCAGGCCGAATGCATGCTCGTTTTGATGGGGGCGACGCCGGGAGGCAGGAAGGAACTGATCGGCTTTCAGACGGGCATACGGGAGAGCGGTCAAAGCTGGAAGGAGCTGCTCGTCGATTTGAAGGCGCGCGGCTTGGTCGTCGCGCCGCAAGTGGCCATTGGCGATGGCGCGCTCGGGTTTTGGAAGGCCTCGACGAAGCGTTCCCTACCACCCGTCACCAACGATGCTGGCTGCACAAGACATTGAACGTGCTCGACAAGTCCCGAAGTCGCTGCAACCCAACGCGCACAAGGATCTGCGCGAGATCTGGCTGTCGCCGAGCCGGGGCGCGGCGGAAGCGGCAATGGCGACCTTCGCCGAAAAATACACGCCCAAATACGACAAGGCCGTCGAATGCCTGATCAAGGATCGGCAGACACTGCTGATGTTCTTCGACCTTCCCGCCGATCATTGGGACCACTTGCGAACCTCGAACCCGATCGAGAGCGTCTTCGCGACGGTGAGGCATCGCACCGTCCGCATGAAAGGCGCGCTGTCCCAGGACACCGCGCGTCTCATGGTGTTCAAACTGGTGATGGCCGCGTCCAGGACCTGGCGACGATTGCAAGGTCAAAACCAGTTGCCGAAAGTCGTCAACGGTATAAAGTTCAAGGACGGAATCGAATCTGTCGCCGAAATCAAACCCGCCGCTTGATTCACGCCGTCACCGACTTTCCCGCATAGCTCGGACGAGCGCGTCCCTGGCGCGGTTTGCGCGGATGGGGTTGGTCTTTTGGGGGTCTCCGGTGGGTGGTGGGTTGGATTGCCGGCGTTTGTTCGGCGTCGCGGCGACGCGTCAGGCGGTTGTGACGAGGCGGGCGGCGGCCAGCTGCCATTCGTCGGCGTAGGGACAGGCTGAGGCAAGCGCGAATTTGATGCGCCGCGCGCTGACGCGGACGAGACCGGCGAGCTTGAGGAGCTTGAGCCGGATCGTGCCGCAGGTCGCTTCGGCGAACTGGGTGTGGGCAAGACCGATGCGCCTGAGGGCGCACAGGAGCGCATAGGCGAACGAGGCGAGCCAGAGCCGCAGCTGGTTGGCGCCCAGGGTTGCGGTCGAGGTTCGGTCGGCGAACAGGTCGCCTTGGCATTCCTTGATCCGGTTCTCCATCTCGCCGCGGGCGCAGTAGACCTTCTCATAGAGAAAGCGGGCGCTGGTCTCGGCCTTGTTCAACGAGGTGACGATGAAGCGCGGTGTCAAATCGCTTTCAAGCGCGACCCCCTTTCGCGTCCAATACCGACCCCTCGGGGCGTGACAAATCTTGGCGGATGAGTGCGCGGTAAATCAGGATGAGGATGCGCCGCCGTTAGTGCGACGGAGGGAGGGCGCAGCCCGACTGGGGGCGCGGCAGCGGCGGCGCGTGGAAGATTCTATCTCACGGGGGCCGGCTCGAGATACGACGAGGCCGTGCTTGGCGGGGATCTGTCTCAGGAGCGGTTTTTGAACCGCCAGCTCGTGTTGCCGGTTTCCACGATATCGCAGTGGTGCGTCAGGCGGTCGAGCATGGCGGTGGTCATTTTGGCGTCGCCGAACACCTGCGGCCAGTCGGCGAAGGCGAGATTGGTCGTTATCAGCAGCGAGGTGTTTTCATAGAGCTTGCTGATCAGATGGAACAGCAACTGACCGCCGGGTTGGCTGAACGGGAGATAGCCGAGTTCGTCGATGACGATGAGATCATAGCGCAGCAGGTTTTCCGATAATCGGCCGCTACGACCGGCCGCCTTCTCTTGTTCCAGCTGATTTACGAGATCGACCAGATTGAAGAAGCGCCCTCTGGCGCGGGCGCGAATGACCGCGGACGCCACGGCGATGCAAAGATGGGTTTTTCCCGTGCCCGTTCCGCCGATGAAGATCGCGTTGCGTTTGGCGTCGAGGAAGGCGCCGGAGGTGAGTTCGCGAACTTGGCCTTCGTCTACCGGCGTGTCCGCAAAGACGAACTTGTCGATGTCCTTGAGGACCGGGAACTTCGCGCCGGCGATGCGATAGCTGATCGAGCGTGCCTGTCGGTGGGTGCGCTCGGCGCGGATCAGGCTGTCGATCAGCGGATAAAGCTCGTCGCGCCGGGCAAGGCCCTTGCCGGCGATCTCGTCGAAGCTGGCGCGCATGCCGTAGAGCTTAAGTTCGCTCATCGCCTCCAGAATCTCATGGCGTTCCATCAGGCGATTTTCCTTATGCGGTCGTAGCGGCCACAATCGGCCGCGGGTTCGATCTTTAGGCGAAGCGCGTCGGGAGTAGTGATGCTGGGAGGCGGCGCGGGCTGCCGCCGGCGCGCCAGCACAGTCAGGATCACGTCGCCGCTGGCGATGCCCGCCTCCAGCGCCTCGGCGCAGGCGGCCTCGACCGCGCCGAGCCCATGATCGAGAACCGCGCCCAATATCTTGACGAACTGGCGGTCGCCGTCGGTGTGCGGCTTCAGCTTGGCGCGCACCTGGGTCAGCGCGGCCGGCAGATCCCAGTCCTTGAACGGCGCGCCGTTACGCAAGGCGCCGGGCTTCTTCATCAGCACCGGCAGGTAATGCCAGGGATCGTAAATGATCCGGTCGCGCTGGAACTGACGCGGATGATCGGCGACGACTTCATCGCCCAGCATCACGACAACGCGCTCAGCATGAGAGCGCACCAGAACCATTCGGCCGGCGGCGCGCGCATCGACGCTGTAGCGATTGTGGTCGGCCATGATCAGGCAGGTGGTGCTGGCCCGGACCGCCTTCTCGACGAACCCGTCGAACGGGCCGCGAAGCTGCATCAGGCTCGCCCGTTCCTCCTCGAACACGTCCCAGATCGTTCGATCCTTGAACTCGGGATGCCGGGTTCGTTTGGCGTAGGCGATGCACTGATCTTCCAGCCATGCATTCAACTCGGTCAGGCTTTTCACCCGAGGCTTGGGCCGGAACATCTGGTCCCGCAGGTTGCCGACCTGGTTCTCGACCTGACCCTTCTCCCAGCCCGACGCGGGCGTGCAGGCCACTGGTTCGATCAGATGGTGCGAGCACATCTGGAGAAAGCGGCCATTATACCGGCGCGCTTTGCCCACGAAGATCGCCTCGACCGCCGTCTTCATGTTGTCGTAGATGCCGCGCCGGCAGATCCCGCCATAGAACTGGAACGCCTTGTCGTGGGCGTCGAACACCAGCTCTTGGGTCTCACGAAAATAAACTCGAACGAACGGCATACGGCTGTGCGACAGCTTCATGTGCGCCGCCTTGACCGTCAGCGGCAGCCCCTGAAGCGTGATCGTCTCGTGGCTCCAATCGAACTGATAGGCTTCCCCCGGCGCGAAGCTCATCGGCACATAGGCATGCGCAGGAACCCGGGCCCGTTCCTCGCGCCAGGACCTCACGAACCGATGCACGCTGTCGTGGGCGCCGTCATATCCGCGCCCACGCAGTTCCTCGAACAGCCGTTGCGTCGAGCGTCGTTCCCGCTTTGCCAGCTTGGATTCCGACTCCAAAATCTCAGTCAGCGCCTCGACCCAGACGCCCAGCTTCGGCGTCGGCTGAACGTCGCGAGCGTACTTGAACTCCGTTTGGTGGCCACGGATGATCTTGCGGACCGTCGCGCGGGACACTGAAAGCGTCCGAACGATCTCCTTGATCGGCCGCTCCTGTTCGAAATAGGCGCGTCGTATCTCGCCAATCTTATCCACGCCGACCATCCCATCAGCCCTTCCCGGCCGATCCGGGCCAAAGGGAAGAACGCTGACACACAACGTCAGAGGGGTCGTTATTGGACGCGAAGGCCGCCCCTCAGGGGGTCGTTATTGCAAGCGATTTTGCAGGCACTGCGGCCGAGATGTTGCTGCTTGTCGGCGACAACCCTGAGCGCATCCACTCGGAGGCAGCATTCGCCAAGCTGTGCGGCGCCTGCCCGATCCCGGCATCAAGCGGCAAGACCATCCGGCACCGCCTCAACCGTGGAGGCAACCGGCAGGCCAACGCCGCCCTCTATCGGGTAGTGATCATCCGTATGCGGGGCCACCAGCCGACACTGGACTACGTCCGCCGGCGCGCCGCGGAGGGCAAGCCCAAATCCGAAATCATACGCTGCCTCAAACGTTACGTCGCTCGAGAGATCTTTGGGTATCTCTGCCGCAAACCAGCCCTAGCTGATGCGGCCGCAACCAGCTCTTGACCGACATAGGAGCATCAACGCCCTCGCCGAAACGATCAATGGCCTCTACAAGGCCGAAGTCATCCATCGACGCGGACCGTGGCGCAACTTCGAGGCCGTCGAGTTCGCAACCCTCGAGTGGGTGGACTGGTTCAACAATCGCCGGCTTTTGGAGCCCATCGGCTTCATCCCGCCGGCCGAAGCCGAGGAACGCTACTTCGCCATGCTGAACGACACAGCCATGGCCGCGTGACTCAAACAAAATCGCCTCCGGCAAAGCCGGAGCGGTTCACATCGCTGATTTGCGACGATCGCCATCGCCGCGTAGAACGATCCCCGCGCAAGTCCGGTTGGTTGCATTGGCCGCGGATCACGGACTACCACGCGCTGCTGAACCCAAACTGCGAGCTTCAAGCAGGCACGCGGCTTACCGCGGATCAGGTGAAACTACGCGGGCGATCCGTAGCCGAGTATGGGTGCGCACACCGGACCAAATCCGGCGTACGGGTTGACGAGTTTCTGCTCCCGACTTACGCCGCTCAAATTGTGGCTAACCCGGCCTTTCCGCGCGCTGAGGATCGTCGGACGGCTAAAGCGATCAGCGATCAGCGACGATGGTGACGATCTGGGTTGCCGCGGTCGCTGGGGTGCAAGTAGGCCTCGAACTGGGAAAACTTGTTAACCTGCAAAGGCTGGATCAGACGTAGTCCCTGCCTGCGAATCCAAGCTGTTTAGGATCTCCGCGATCTCGCGTGCGGCGTCCGCGTCCTTCTCCCTCCAGCAGGTCAGGTTCTGCCCGCGTCGCTGCATCTCGCGCGCGACCAAGTTTATAGCATCACGGTGCCGGCAGTTCGCATGGCTGCGAAGCTTGCGCCGTCCGTTCCAGATCAGCGGCCAAGTGGTCGTCCTCATCGCTGAGCGACTTGGCGTCGGCGAGGTTTGCTCGGCGTAGAAAACCCAGGGGGCCCCTCCCTCGCAATGCCAGTGGGCAGCGCTTGCGGCTGATCCTCGTTCATTTCACCCTCACGTTTGATGGCGACGCCCAGCTCTTCCTTCCCTAGGGTGACGTGCCCTTGGCCGTACTTGCTCGGCGCAGGGTCACTAGCAACCTGTTGGTGGATGGCTCTTGCGGCCCATGCCCGTTCATTTCCAACTTGCTCAAGCTGAAAGGGTTCCTACCGGATAAACCTCGTGACTAGGCTGATAGTGGCCAGTCTCGTCCAATTGTGTGCCCCACACCTTATGCGAACCCTGGTGCTCGTTAAAACTGAAATTCAACGGCATCCCTAAGCCCAGGTCTAAATCGTGCATTCGCTCAAGCTCGTCGACAAGCTTTTCCGTGTTGATGTCGCGGCCGACCCGCTTCACAGCCTCGGCGAGAATGTTGCCGTCGATGTACCCCTCGAACGAGACGTAATCCGCTGATTCGCCGGGAAAATACTTGGCCAGCGCTTCCTTGTATTTCAGAACGATCGTGGCTGAGCTGTTGATCGCAGGCACAACCTGAGTGACGATCGCGCCAGCGGCATATCGTGGCCCCAACAGCATCAGCTCGTCGGCCAGCGCCGTGCTGCCGACGAATGAGACGTTGGTGTAGATCATCGAGGGATAGAGGTCGCGCGTCTTCTCAAGCGACCTTCCGGCTTGGCCCAAAGTGCCGCATGGTTCCTCCGCGCGCAGCGAAAAGGCGAAGCGGCCTTGATCGACAGACCGCGAACGGCGCGGGTTGCGCCAATTCTCCCTTATTCGTTGCGAGCCCCGGCTTTGCCCCGAGTCTGGCCGAGTCCAATCTTTTTTGCTAGCGCGGACCGCTGCGCGGCGTAGTTTGGGGCGACCATGGGATAGTCAGACGGTAGGTTCCACTTCACGCGATATTGCTCCGGTGTCAGGCCGAGCCCGGCCAAGTGACGTCGCAAAGACTTGAATCGCTTGCCGTCGTCCAGACAGATCAGGAAGTCGGGGGTGATCGACTTACGGATCGGCACCGCGGGCGTTTTGGCCTCGACTTGAGGCGGCGCAATGTCCGGCCCCACTTTGAGAACTCTCAACTGCTGAATGCACCGCGTGAATCAGAGCGGGCAGCTCACCTTTTGGCAAAGGGTTATTTGAGACGAACGCTGCAACGATTTCCCCAGCCAATTCGACCGAGTTCGATTTTGTCATCCTTGGATTCTCCCGTCAGAGCAAAGTCAACATATGACCGAAGAATTCTGCTTGCAATAGGAGCGTAAACTTCTGTCCCCAAGGTCTCTCAGTCTTAGACGGCGTGGCTCTGGTTTTAGTCCATACAGGTCCAAGTCGTCGTTAGAATTGAAAATTGAAATTGAGACCGGTCTGGCACGGGCTTAAAAAGAAGGTGCGATGATTCGCATCGCATGCCCTCCTTGGGCGTTTCCTCCCTAGAGACTCAGGGCCGCTTACAGGTGGCCCTGTTTTTGTGTCATGGGATGCCTACTAAACGAAGCGCGGAGACGGCGGCAAGTCTTCTTTTTGCTTTGGTGACGCGCGTTCTGCTCCCGCCCAAAGTTCAGCTCGGCGAAGCCGTACCGACGAACTCGACGCAAACCCAATTCTTCCAATTCTCCAACCACGCTCCTTGCTGTCCAGAAATTATCCTGCTATTTCAGTGGCCACGACAGGATCCTTAAGGGCAAAACACAAGGGCAAAACGCGCCACGATCAGGGCCCGCCCTTTTGCGATACGCTTTGAGCGCGCCTACAAATGCCCGCTCGGGCGATGACCCTTGTCGCTGTGCCACCGCTAAAGACGCGTCGAAGCGTCGGCATGCATTTGATGCTGGACAGTCCCTCCCTGTTCCCATCAGCCGCCGGCGCCGGGACGGGGACCATGCTGGTGTTGTTCTATTCCGGTTATCAGCAGGTTTGGGACGCCTGCTGCGCCCGGAGTTTTTGGTCAGGCCTCGCTGCAGCCTGAGGCCAAACTCGGTGGGGGTCTTGTCTTGAAGAGAACCTGCGAACCGGCGTCGCGCCCGGCTCCTTCAAGATGGATAAGGCGACAGCGAGCGCAGACCCGGCGGACGATGGAAGTACATGCGCCAAACCTCCAACGCCCGCCGGCATTCCACCCCCTTAAGCACAGAGTACTCACAAGAGAGGCGACCACGCAAGCTTCTGCGTAAGCGGACAATAGCATGACCATCGCTAAGAAAATGTAAATTCATGCGGGTGAGATGATCGCAAAAGACGGGCGCTTCGTCTCATCAAGTGAAGAGTCCTGGTCGCAATTCATTAAGACAATGGGACGAAAAGATCGTCAGCCACGATGACGCCTTGCCCCCTGAAGGCGCGTGGTGAGGGCCGCCAGGTTCATGCGCGCCAGACCCAGCTTGGCGGCCCGCCTCCATTGACGCGCCGAGCGCGCGCTCGGATGGGTGCCCTCCTGGCTACTCACAAAATCGGCAACCAGGCAGGGCTCTGATCACCGTCGGCGCGGAAGGCTCATGTGACTCGGTCTGCGGTGGCGCGCGACAATCAAGGTGAGCACCGAGCGACAATCAGGATGAGAGGGGAGCCCTGGCCGACTGGGCCGCCCCGCCCCGTGTAGCCCTTGGGCGGTTTCGACTGTGAGATCGCATGGAATGTTGTCCCCCTTGAGGGGCGTTTTCGCCTTGAATCGTAGCCCCCCGTTTTTGGTTTTGAACGACCCTTCCGGTTTTGCGGAGGGGTCGGGGGATGACGGGTGTGGAGACGATCGCGCGGATCCGGTTCGAGCATTTTCAGAACTGCAAAGGGATCAAACGGATCGCGCGAGAGCTTGGGGTCGCGCGGGACACGGTCCGCAAGGTTCTGCGTTCGGGCGCGACGGAGTTCAGCTACAAGCGGGAAGTCCAGCCCCAGCGTAAGCTGGGGTTATGGGTCGAGGCGCTGACCGAGATCCTCGAATCCGAAGACAAGCTGCCGCGACGCGAACGGCGCTCGACGATCCGCCTGTTCGAGGAACTGCGAGGTCGCGGTTACGACGGCGCCCATGACAGCGTCCACCGTTTTGTGAAGGCTTGGCGCGCCGATCGCGCGCGAACGCCGGCGCAAGCCTTCATCCCGCTGCGGTTCGATCCTGGCGAAGCCTATCAGTTCGACTGGAGCCATGAGGGCATCGAGCTTCAGAGCCTTCCTCTGACGGTCAAGCTTGCACAGATGCGGCTTTCATACAGCCGCATGCCGATCGTGCGCGCCTATCCGCGCGAGACGCAGGAGATGGTCTTCGACGCGCATGACAAGGCGTTCGCCTTCTATGGCGGGGTCTGCCGTCGCGGCATCTACGACAACATGAAGACCGCGGTGGAGACGGTCTTCGTCGGCCGGGCGCGCGAGTACAATCGGCGTTTCCTGCAATTATGCTCCCACCATCTGGTCGAACCGGTCGCCTGCACGCCGGCGTCGGGTTGGGAGAAGGGCCAAGTCGAGAACCAGGTCGGCACGATCCGCGACCTCCTGTTCCGCCCCAAGCCCAAGGTGAAGACGCTCGACGAGCTGAACGCCTGGCTGGTCGATCAATGCGTCGCCTACGCCAAACGCACCAAGCATCCCGAGTTCCGCGATCGGACGATCTTCGAGGTGTTCGAGGAGGAGAAGGCGAGCCTGATGCCTTTTCTGGGACCGTTCGCCGGCTTCGTCGAGAAGCCGATGCGGGCGACGACAACCTGCCTGATTACTCATGATCGCAACAAATACAGCATCGACGCCAGGGCGGCCGGACGCAGCGTTCTCGTGCGCGTCTATGCCGATCGGATCCTCGTTCTGCTCGATGACGAGATGGTGGCCGATCATCCGCGCCGGTTCGGGCGCGATCAGGTGGTCTACGATCCCTGGCACTATCTGCCGGTGCTGACGCGCAAACCTGGCGCCTTGCGCAATGGCGCGCCGTTCAAGGACTGGGATTTGCCCGCGCCGCTGTCATCCGTGCGGGCCAAGCTTCAGCACCACGTCGATGGCGATCGCCAGTTCGTGAAGATTCTCGCGCGTGTGCCGGAAGACGGCATTGCCGCTGTCGCGGACGCCTGCGCCGAGGCACTGGAGGCTGGAATCGCCAACGGCGACGTCGTCATGGCGATTCTCGCCCGCAAGCGCCAACCGCCGATACCGCCAAGCATCACGACGCCGGACGCCCTCAAGCTTAAGGCCGAGCCGATCGCCGACTGCGCCCGTTACGACAATCTGCGCAAGGGAAAGGAAGCCGCCTGATGGAACGTCACCAGATCATCGAGGCCATGACCAGCCTCAAGCTCTATGGCATGCGCGCCAGCTTCGACGAGATCGCCGGCAAGGGGTTGAACCGGCGCGAGGAGCTTTATCCTCTCTTGGCCAGCCTGATCCGAGCCGAGGTCACGCATCGCCAGTCGCGATCCATCAACTATCGGATCAGCGGCGCCAGGTTCCCGATGCTAAAAGACCTCGACGCCTTCGTGTTCGATGATACCCCGGTCGACGAAGGCCAAATCCGAGAACTCGCCGGCGGCGACTTCATCGAGGCCAAACGTAACCTCATTCTGATCGGCGGCACCGAGCCCGAGTCATAATGCTCACCTCACCATGTCATTGAAAGTTCAGGGCTAGCTCTGGCTCGTCTTCAGATGGCGGACCTATCCGAGAGCGCTTTCTTCGTCGCTCGGCCTCCCGGGCCACCTCCGCGCGCCCAAGATCGGAGGCTCGAATGGCCCACGGGCCGCCCTTGCAGGATTGGTTCGCAGGCAACGCTCCTTCGACAATCAGGCGACGAACAGTCGCCGGACTGACCGACAAAGCCTCTGCCGCCTCGTCAAGCGTGACCTCTCCTCGCTCGGCACGTTCGCCCTCTCGATAGACGACAATGTTGTGATCCTTGCGTAGGGAGGCCACCCGCGTTCGGGTCCACGAATGCCCCTTGGTCGTCGTCTTGCCAGCCCGATTGAGAGCAGCCGCAATCCCCATGTCCGGCATCTGCCGGGCCATCGCCCGCACCAGATCGACAACGTCGGCGTCGACGCGCCAGCGGTGCTCGCCCGTGCGGTTCTTGCGGACGCGTAAAGCCGTATGATCCTCGCCCGCCCAGCGGATGACGAGATCGAGACCGTCATCCGCCGTGCGCACGACGATCTCTTCGATCAGCATGCGAACGATCCGTTTGCGCGTGGCTATGGTCGCCCCTTCCGCATGCCAGGCGCGTTCGACGTCAGCGCCGAGCCGGAGCAGCGCCTCTCGCTCGCCTGGAGTTACGCCATTCAACGGCGCAACGCTGAGCGCTGTGAGCTCATCCTGAAGGCGTCGCTCTTCTTTCAGGCGCTCGTTCCAGCGCCGCTCGAGTTCGCCCGCGACCAGACGGTTGTCGGGATCGACGGCGTCATATTGCCGTCGAGCGTGCACAGCCTCGAAACGCGCCTGCTCGAGCGCCAGCTCGACCTGTCGATGCTTCTCGCCGTCTTCGCGTCCTCGCGCCTGAAGAGCCGCCAGGGCCGCTTCGACGCCGAGAGGCTGAATGCGCTCCACGACCTCGGCGGCGACTGCGGCGTCGACGCGAAGACTGCCGAAGCCAATGCAGCGCTCGGTCCCGTGGTTGATGGAAGCGCCTCGGCAGTGATAGCGCGCGACATCGCCCTTCGTTCCGCCGTAGGCGACATGCAGCTTCCGACCGCAATGGCCGCAGCGGAACAAGCCGGCGAGCAAGGCTTCTCCCCGCCGCACAGCGCCCCGGCTCGCAAAGCTCTTGCCGTTTGCGTTGTCCTTGATCAGGCGCTGATTCCTCTCGAAGGCGTCCCAGCCGATATAACCCTGATGGTGATCGCGGATCAAAACATCCCATTCAGACTGTTCGACCGGAAGACCGCGCATGACCCGCTTTCGGCCATTCTCGATTCTCGTCTTGCTCATCGACCGACCATAAGCATAGGCGCCGGCGTAGATCGGGTTGGTTAGGATGTGAAGGATTGTATTGTAGACTGGGGCTTTCCACTGCAAATGTCGGCCTTCAGGTCCATGGTCGACGGCGGGCAGCGCGATACTCTCCTGCCGGAACCAAAGATGCACCTGCCGCACGCTCTGCATCTCGGCGAACTTGCGGAAGACCAATGCGAGCGCTTCGCGCACGCGAAGGTCCGGATCCTTCTCGATCCAGTCCGGTTTGCTGCGCACATAGCCAATCGCGACTGATGTGAAGAGCTCGCCGCGTCGCGCTTTCTGTTTGAGCGCTTCATGGGCGCGCTGGCGCAGGATGGTCAGCTCCATCTCGCTCATCGTTCCCTTCATGCCGAGCAGGAGCCGGTCGTTTGGAAGACGGGGATCGTAGACGCCGTCCTCGTCGGCGATCAGCGTCCCGACGAGGCCGCAGAACTCCAGCAGCGTGTGCCAGTCTCGTCCGTTGCGGGCCAGGCGCGACGCCTCGATCGACACCACCGCGCCGACCCGGCCGTCGCAGATCGCCGCCAGAAGCTTCTCAAACCCGGGGCGGCTGACGCCGGAGCCCGAACGGCCGAGATCGTCATCAATGACACTGATGTTGGCCCAGCCAAGCTGTCGGGCTCGCTCGACCAGTCCATACTGCCGTCGACGGCTCTCGACGTTGTTGTTCACCTGGTCGATCGTCGACTGGCGGACGTAGACAATCGCCTCCCGGGCGAGATGATCAGCCTCGACCCGGCTCATGGCGCGCCTCCTTCCGGATCGAAGTCGAGACCACCTTCATAAGAGCCTCCGTCAGAAGCGCTCGCACGCTTTCCACCATCGCTTGGCGGCGTTCCTTTGGGATCGGTCGCTGGCGGGGCGGCTCTTCGAATAGATCCGGTGGTCGGCGGTTCAGACGCATGATCGGCTCCGTCAGTCAGGGGCGAATCCCCATCGTAGGAGCCTAGAACCGCATCCAGATAGGCGCGCAGATCGCGCAGCCGCGCCACGCAAAGCCGCGGAGCCGAACGGATCTCGCAGCCGGCAGCCGCGGGCCGTAACATCCATTCCGGCGTCAACGTCAACGTGTCGTCAGCGAGACGGATCGTAAGATGCACATCGCCGCAACGCACCACCCGCCGACCACTCGACGACACTATCCTGCCGGCCAGCGGATGAAAGGCGTAGTAGATCGTCTCTTCGCTCGCCAGAATCCCGGCGCCATGTCGCTGTCTCGACGGGCACGGGGAAAACCCACCTGGCTATCGCCATCGCCGCCGCCGTCATCCGGGCGCGGGCGAGAGGCCGATTCTTCAACCTCGTCGATCTCGTCAACCAGCTCGAGCAGGAAAAGGCCGCCGGAAAGAGCGGACGGATCGTCGAGGCTCTGTTGCGCCACGACCTCGTCGTGATCGACGAACTCGGTTATCTGCCCTTCAGCCAGTCCGGCGCGCAACTGCTCTTCCATCTGATCAGCAAGCTCCATGAGAACACGTCCATTGTCATCACCACGAATCTCGCCTTTGCCGACTGGCCGCAGGTCTTCGGCGACGCGAAGATGACGACCGCCATGCTCGACCGGCTTACGCACCACTGCGATATCATCGAGACTGGCAACGAGAGCTGGCGCTTCAAGAACCGGGCTTGAGCGCGTCCACACGCAGCGCCCTCCGGAAGCCGGAGCCACCCCGGCTGCGCAACCCGACCCAGCTCCGCCGGGGTGGCTCCGGCGCGTCTGAGCCCGTCACTAAAGGGGGGCTAGCCTTCAACGCGAAAACGGGGAGACGGTTCAAAGCGATTTGACAGATTGGGCCTTCTGCTCGCTGGTGTCCTGGTCAGAGCCCCAGGCGCCATTGCTCGGTCGCCAGCGCACCACAGTGACCGAAGAACCAGGTCGCTGTCGCACAGTCGTTCCTGCCGCACTCCTTGTTGGCTCGGCTTTCGGCCTGCTCTCGGTCGGGATAGTTATCCGAATAGCCATAACTGCCGCTGCTTGGACTGTAGGCAATGGCGCCGAATGAATTTCGGGATCTTCCAGATCTTCCATCGCAACGCGCCGAGCAGTAGGCTACTTTCGGAGAACAACCGACAACACCGGCGCCGGGCAGGGTGCATTGCCCTAGCCACTGCCAGTAATTGCAGGCCGCCTGCGCTGGTAGGCAGGAATAGCCGAGTAGCACCGATATTCCAGATATTCCCAGGATCGTACGCATGTGGGGCGTTCCGGATCGCGCGCTTTTTAAGGGGCACGGGTTCGGTCTCGTCGGCGACGCGGCAATTGGCATTGCGGTGAGGACCAACATGACCAGGCTTCACTTGAGGGAGGGCAGCGTAAACACCGAGGCCCGCCGCGCGCTTGCCGGCTTAGCGGCGCTGGCGCTCATTGGCGTCAGCGCGCCATCTGAAGTCGCCGACGCCGCGCTTGTCGACCTCGGCGCCCTCCCCCAATGCGACGCCCAGACGACTCTCTGTCCTGATGAAGACTTGGAGCCGCGCGAGCAGACCGACCGGATTGTCGCCGCGAACGATCGTTGGCCCGGCGACCGGTATGAGGGCATACGGCGGGCGCGGTAGATATCAAGCGGACGCCAGGCTCGAGGTGTGGCGTCGACCCGTGAGCGCCGCGACCAGGTCAAACCTGGAGTCGCGGCTTGGCGGGGGAGACCGTAAAAGCGGGACCGATTTGCTCGGCGGTGACGATGCGGATTACCGGCGGCACCGGGGCGACATGAATTGCTGTTTCAACAACCTGAGAAAGGTGGCGCATTGCCGGTGCATTTCCTCGAAATGGGCGAGCGCTTCCCGGTAGGGTCGAACGTCCAGACCTTCGGCGAGCATCTCAACGATTTGCTGCTCTTGCTTCGCGATAAGGCACGCGCCCTCCGCCAGTTGAGAACTCGGCTCGCTCGATGGCGGCTTGCTGCGGCCCGCTAGGGCCACCTTCCGTGAGGAGGAAGCTGGCCACACTCACGCGATTCACAGGCTCAATAATCCCAATTCGCGCGCTTCGGGTAGACCCACACTATCATTAAGCGAACGAGCACCACGGATAATACAATTATGAGGATGTAGCTCATGCTTCTTCCCAAATGATAGGAAACTGAGCCAGGTAAGTATCCCCCGGCAAAGCCGGGGGCTTTAGGATGAGAGCCGCTCAAAGCGGCTGAAGACGCCGCTGACGCGGCTTCAACGGGAGGGGCGACGGATAGCTCTATTCCCGCGGAACGGCAAAATCCGAGGTTGCCGTTTCGCCAAACTCGCACGCGACCAAGTGACGACGTCGGTTGATGGGGCAGATCCTATCTTGCAATTCCGTTTCGCCCCTCCCCTCGGGTTAGAAGTGGCACAGATCAAGAGAGACTGTCCGAAACGTCAAACTGCTACTGCCACCCCGGCATAGCCGGGGGGTCTCCCGCTTACGCTAGGTCTCATAAAGGTTAATTTCCGATTAACCGTGCGGCAAATCATCCTCACATTGCCCCACTGTAACGAGCGCGCTATGCGCCGTCGGGGACCTCCAAACTGGGCTCTTTATTTTGGACCGCCGCCAGGCCGTCTTTCTATCCATCCCGGCGACCCCTGCACTTCCGCAAGATTGTAGAATTTACTTTTGGAAGCCGTACGTCCAGGTTGGCGTTTTCTCGCACTAGCGTCGTCGCGGGTGAAGGGGTTGGCTGGCGCTGGGTTGGCCGCGCACGGATTCACCCGGGCCGACCCCTTGCTCGAGGACGAACCTCGCGCGCCTCCAGGTCGAGGATGAGAGGAGGTAGCAGTCCTTGAAAAGGACAAGCCCCGCGCCGTGGGAGGAACTGGCGCGGGGCGAATCGCAGGCTCCGAGGTCGCAAGCCGAATCGCGATTGTCGGGAGACTGCAGGCGGTGCGGCGTCCTGGCAATGCGCAACAATGTGGAGGCCCGAGTTATCCACCGTGACCTGTACGCCCGCTCGCCCCCCCGTGAGCCACAGGATCCCCGGGCTGTAGGTCTTTGCCCAGCCGGGACTTCAACAAACGATGAGGATGTCGGAGGCACTGGTCTACATTCCAGCCTAGCGCGCATTTTCATACGACGGGGCTCGGTCTTTGTCCGACCCGACGATGATTGCGTGGTGGCGTGGCGAGGACGAGCGCGTCCCCGGCGCGGTTTGTGCGGATGAGGTCGGGGTCTTTTGGGGGTCTCCGGTGGGCTGTGCGTTCGATTGTCGCGTTTGTTCGGCGTCGCGGCGACGCGTCAGGCGGTTGTGACGAGGCGGGCGACCGCCTTCGTCGGCGTAGGGACAGGCTGAGGCGAGCGCGAATATCACGCGGCGCGCGCAAACGCGGACGAGACATGTGAGCTTGAGGAGCTTGGGCCGGATCGTGCCGCGGGTCGCTTCGGCGAACTGGCTCTGGGGATGCGCCTGAGCGCGCAAATGCCCAGCAGCAGCCCTGAGGCCCGCGATGCGGTACGGTGGGCGCTCAATAGCCCTTGACGCTATCCCCCACATGAGGGGGAAGAGCGAGATGGTCACGCTCGCCGCCACGCCGCACGCCATTCCAAAAGAAGAACATGCAACGCTAGGCGCTTCGTCGGGTTCCCGAACGCACTCGCGCGGTAAGTGAGTTGAGGCCCCGGGGCCCAGGCCCTCGCTCCGGCTCGGCGGACGTGCGCCGGTTCAGAAGCGCGGTTTCAGGCGTTGGCCTACGCCGTCCAATCTATGGCCCCGTCCGGCGTCGCAGTTCGACGAACCTCGCTCTCTCTGCCAATCTCGCCACGCTATGAAAGCGGCCGTCATTGCCACTGCGGCCACCATCGCCGCTGACAATGCGACCAACATTGCGCCGACTGCAAAAAAGGCTTCGGTCATCAGGCTTCCCGCGATTTTATCTGCGCGCAGACGCATAGGTCCCGCGCCCTTAAAGGTAGTTTGAAGCGCGACGACGAACGCCGAAGATGGTTAAACGGGCATTGATAGGAACTCCGCCGGAGCCCGTCCGGCTTGGGCGCGGCATGACGGCGGCAGGGGCGAGAGTTAGGTCGGCGCAACGCCAATCAGGTCGTGCCAGCGATTGAGGAGCCCTTGTCGTAGCGGTCCTCGACGATTTCGAGCAGATCGCGTGCCTGGTCGGCGCTGGGCGCCGTCGGCCCCAATCGACGAGGATGAGCCGCTTGACGCGGGCGAGCGTGCGCAGGAGCCTGGCGCAACGGGGACTTCGCAGCTTTTCTTTCGTCCTCGTTAGGCACCATGATCCGGAGACTGCCCGTCGCGCGTGAGTGCAGGGAGGCGAATTCACAAGGAGGCGGATCTTGGCCGACGGTCGCGGCGGCTGTGATCGGCGTTGTCACGACGCTGGCGCTCGCAGAGAAGTCGGGGTCGGCGCCTGCCGAAGCCGCGCCGATGGAGCCCCAAGCCGAAGACGCCGACCGGCGGCACAGTCACGAACTGGCGCGCGACCGATCTCGGCGAGCTGCAGGCGGCCGAAAGCGGCTCGGCTAACTGGAAGAAGGTGTTATCCTCCCGCTGCCTCCGCAAGTTGTTTGAGGAGTTTCGAGCTGATTTCAGTTGTCGGGGCCAACCCGTGCGCGCGCTCAAAATGGCGAATAGCGCGCCGGGTGGCCGTCCTCGGTGCCGGTGGACTTGACCGCGTATCCAAGCTTCGCAAGCGCGATCTGCGGTCCGCACCAGAACTCGATCCGTCGGGGGACTTATCGTGCAAGAAAGCGCTGATTTGGTCGGGCGCGAACACGGCGGAACTTCGAACGATCTCAGGAGCCAAGGATTTATGCTGGTTATCTTGCCCGGCAGGTTCGATTGAGGACGTTATGTCAGGCGCCGACGCTTGGAGCGCGCGTAAGTCGCCTGCGGTGGGGCGTCCGGCAGACGAAGTCGGGCCCGTGTAGTCCGGGCGCTTCCGCGTCGTGCCGCGCCGTGAGCCTCGATTTTCCGCAATTCGTCCGTTACAAATGACGATATGGACATGGGTCTTTTGGTGGCACTGTTATCACTGCCGGTTTCTGACACGATGACACCCGGTCAGTGCCGCGCCGCACGCGCACTCCTCAACTGGACTTAAAACGAGCTCGCCGCCGCCGCCGAGGTGGACGAGGCTACGGTCAGAAATTTCGAGAATGAGAGGTCAGCGCCTCAACCCGTCACCCTCGCGACGATGCGCGGCGCGCTCGAGGACAGCGGAGTGGAATTCGCGGACGGCCGCCAGTCGGGAGTGAAAATGAAGCTGCTCGAACAAGGGCACAAGGTAAGATTACGCCGCGCTTTGGAAAGGCATGCACCCACGCTTGTTGTCGGACCACGGGATGTCGCCACGGTCGAAGAATGGCGCCATGAACGAGGTGATCCGCCTGGGGGACGATTTCGTCTTCGGCTCGCTTCGGGCGCGACTACGGACTGGCTTGAGACCAGCAACTTCGAAATGGCGTTGCCAGAAGCGAGCAACGAGTAGGCCCGCGCGACGGGCTCCGCTTCTCCAGCCGCGAGTGGGCCTGATCGATGGCCTGCGGGTGAACATCAGCCAACGGCGGCGCGAGCCTCAGCGTCGGCCCCAACCGAGCGAAGCGGATAGGCCGCTAGCGGACTCCTCTGAACGCAAAACCTTGGTTAGAATGCGCCTGCTCTCGGCCGAGGGTGCAATGAAACTCAGGCTTTTGCTCCGTGCCCTCTTTGTCGTCGTCGTGTTCCTGGCGGTCGCCTGGGCAGAATGGAACGGTTTCCTTTAGTAGCGAGTGAGAGGCGGGCCGACAGGTTTGGGCAATTCTCCGGCGGCCCTTAGCACGAAACGGTTTGGCGAACTCGTGGCTGGATGGGTTTTAGTCCACAAAAACTTAAAGAAGCCTCCCGCCAAGGGACTTCAGTCCGCGTCAATTCTGCCGGATGCCAAAGTGCTAGCGAGGGTGCGCCCTGGCTGGCGGAATTCGAACGAGCGCTTTTCGCGTTCCCTTACGTCAAGTTCTCGGAATAGAACTACGGGCTTCCGATGAGAATCTCAGATGAGGTGCTTGTCAGGGCCGGGTTACGGGACCCGTTGTTTGCGCGACCATTGCATTGATAGTGAGCCAGCGACGCTTTTCTTGCACCCGCGCCAAGGCCGTCAGGACGGTCACCGGCGGGCGCCCAAAGTCGCCCCTGCCCCCGTTTCAACCCGAGACCCCTCCGGAGACATCAGCGGCCTTCCTAGGGTCATTTCGCCCCGCAGCGCACGCGGTCAACAAGTCCGGCGACCGACTTGTCGATTGCTTGAACCGGCATCCTCGGGAATGCTCTTGACCACTTTGTGCGGAGGTCGGAAGCAAGGCGCTCGAGGTGTGCGCCACACGTATCATCGCGTTCGGTAGAGAGAGCGCGCGCCATCTCCTCGATCACAGAGGCGGGGCACGGCATGAATTTCGTCGGTTATCACGGCTCGGGGTCTCCCATTTCGCCAACTCGCCGACACTGGCATGGGAGATGGCCAAGCTCTCGCGCCTGATGGAGCGCCTCACCGAGTCCCCCTCCCTCAGCGCCGGGGGCAATCGTTGCGGCCTCCGTCGCTACCGACGTGCGCTCGATCTTTATCTCCATCATGACCAGGGCAACCGCCGATGACGTCCACGGAGGACGCCGCGATTAGATCGGACATGAGGCACGGCTCTCAGTTCTCAGAGCCTGTCCGGGAAAATAACGAATCGTTAGAATCGCTTGTGATTCAAGCAAGGCGGCCTGATTCGCTTGGGGGTTCGCCTGTGTGGACGAATGAAAATCGGGGTCGCTATGACCGCAGCAAGTTGCGCTATCCGAGCGACCTGACCGACGAGGAATGGGCGCTGTCGGAGCCGCTCATCCGGCCGGGGAAGCGCGGCGGCAACAGGCGGACGGTGAACGTACGTGAAGTCGTCAACGGCTTGATGTATGTGTTGAGCACCGGCTGCCAGTGGCGGGCGATCCCCAAGGACTTGCCGCCGCGCTCGACGGTCTACGATTATTTCGATCTGTGGAGCTGGGACGGCACGCTCGACCGCATCCATGAGGCGCTTTACACGCGCTGTCGCGAGCAGGCCTCCCGCGAAGCGAACCCGACCGCCGCCATCATCGACAGCCAGAGCGTCAAAAGCGCGGAAAAGGGGGGCCTGCATCGATCCGCCCGGTTACGATGCAGGCAAGAAGATCAAGGGCAAGAAGCGGCACGTTCTTGTCGACACGCAAGGCCTCCTGATGCACGCGATCGTGCATTCCGCCGACATTCAGGACCGCGACGGCGGCGCGCTGCTGATGGCGAGCCTGTTCGGAGCCTTCCCGTTTCTGGTCAAGCTCTACGCCGACGGAGGTTACCAGGGGCCGGAATTCCAGGGCGCGATGAAACGCATTCTGGTGCGCCTCGACCTCGAGATCGTCAAGCGATTGGGTCACGCCAAAGGCTTCGTCGTCCTACCCAAGCGCTGGATCGTCGAACGCACCCTCGCCTGGCTTGGCCGCTGCCGCAGACTGGCCAAGGACTGGGAATGCCTCAACCGCAAGGCGCTCGCCTTCCTGCGCCTCGCCTCCATCCGCCTCATGCTGCGAAAGCTATGCAATCCGACATGATGTTTCCGGACAAACTCTCAGGGGCCCCGTGATTCGTCGACGGCCGCCCGTGTCGATCAAAACTCGATTGTTCCATGGCCCTCCCAACCTAGAGGCATACGCTCGACCGAATTGTGAGGATAGACCGTCACCAGTCGAGAGCGTAACGACTTTCGGCCAATTAACTTGTAGTGGGCGTCGGCGCGCCACGCATAGACGCCGGCGATCGCATAGGTGGTGGTTAGGCAGTCAGCGCTAGTGTCGGCCGACGTGGAGGTCCGGGGTAGCCTCAACAGCCGTTGCAGATGCTGTTGTCGATCTTGTTGCCCTGCTGCTGGATGGCGCGGTCGAGCGGGGTCGTCCCGTCTGACTGCGAGAGGCCAGGGCGCGGTACGGTCGCGCCGGTCCCGGTCAGATAGTCCTGATTCAAAAGCTGCCCATCCGTGGGTTTGCTGAGCTCCGGTGCGACGTAACCGCCGCCATCGTCTTCGGCAAACGCGGCAGCGCCCGCCATCGGCGCGGCAAGAATGAATGCGACGAATATCCGTTTCCCCACTGTCTGACCTTCGCTGGATCAGGGGCCTCCCGCCCTAGATGAGGATTCCTCCGCCGGGCAACGATGCACTATCGCAGCGCTGCTGCCAATCTGAAATCTCGCCAAGGCTGACAAGCGGATCGCAAAGGGACTTTTCCCGGCACGCGCACGATGCTGGTCCGAGTGAACTCGATTGCGAATTGCGGACTACGGTCACGACAAGTCGCGTTGCTGCACGCACGAACAAACCTCCCGGCGACATCTCAAAATCGAGCCTATCGCTTGGTCGACGATTTGTCAGTACTCGAGAGCCTTCACGGCCTTCTCCGACATCGTGGAAGACCCTGATTGAAACCGGTCCTACCGGCGCCCGATCGCCGAACCCCACCCAACCCCGCGCGAGACTGCCGACGGCGGCCGGCCGACTCTGGCCGGCGGTTGGGCCGACGTGAACTTGACCGCGGCGTAAGACGCGTCGGGCGAACGAATCAACTCGATGCCGGCGGCTTCCAATGCCGCTCCCGATTTTGAGCCTTGGCTGCCGAGATCGTCCGAGCATTGGGTTCGTTCCGCCAAAATGCCTTTGATACGCGAGGTCGCGGGAACGAACGGAATTTGCGGATATATTGAGTGAAGAAGCGATCTCCCCAAGCTCTCCGAACTTTTTACTTGGCTGTTAATGGTACATTAAAACATACTTTAGAGAGGCCGCTGGCCCACCTTGCGGCGAATTCAACTCGAGACGCAAAGTCAACGAACCCGGGCCCACGGTGAGTTGAGTATATTCTGCCGACGCCTTTGCTGGTGGCGGCCCTTAGTAGACCAGCTTTTAGGCGGCGCAAAACGAAGAATATCCCACGTTAGGTCCACGACGTCCCGGGTCAAATATTCTTCAATCGCATCCTTCGGCTGGGCGACAGCTACGGTGCGCGCTGCAAGCCCCAGATAATCCGCCTCCGCCTCGCCGGGGAGTAGCGGAGTGGGCGCGATCCCGAGTATTCGGTCCATAATGTCTGCGGTTGGTGACGGAACGACAGACGGCGTTAGCGCGGATTTGTCAGTCAGCATGACGACAACTCAACGAATCAAACTTAGATGGAAGATTATTCCGACGACAGCACAATGTCACGCGGTCAAAAGAGACCATCCTGCGCGCTCATCCGACCAGGCCTTCGACGCGGACGCTTTCATGGCTACCCCTCAATGGGACACGCGTCTCAGCTCGAGTCCCGATTCATTTCGTACGCGAAAGTGCGCCCTGTCGCCGGACCTCGAGCCGGCATTGGGTTCGTTCCGCCAAAAAAGCATTTATTGGCCGCACCCTGTCCAGAGCCCCCGCCGGAACCGACCAAATTCGAATGCAACTCAGATTTCTTTGCTCCCCAATTCTGCGAATTGACGCTCCTGCCGAAGATGAGACAGAAATCCGGAGCCGGAGAAGCAGCCGGCGAAGGAGTTTCTGGAGGCCGGCAAGAAGCCGGCTTGCCGGCGACACGGCGCGAATTGTCCCAAGGGCCCTGACGGCGAACAGTTGACGGAGCGAACCGGGGACGGCGGCAAACATCTGGCGCACCACCCGGTAGGCTACCGGGCTGCTATCGCCGAATCGACCCGAAATTCCCGCCTTGTCACCTTCCCGCACCTCCACAAGAATGGCGACTTCACAGGCCCATACTCCTGATCTAACCCATCTTCGACACTTGGAGCGGGCTGGCATGGGATAAGTGGTTGATTTTGTTTGTCTGAGTGAGGCCGATTAGCGAAAGTGTCGTGCCACGTATATAGCGGATCAGGCTTGACATTGTGTGGAGAATCACCGCTCTTTGTGCGCACCAGCACGTGGAGTTGGCGATGTACTTCCGCCGCAAGACCTCAGCCGGGCGCGCCTATCTGCAGATTGTCGAGAGCCGCCGCGACGGCGACCAGGTGCGTCAGCAGGTGATCGCAACGCTCGGGCGTTTCGAGGAGTTGCAGGCGAGCGGCCAGCTGGAGCGTCTGGTGCGTTCGGGCGCGCGCTTTGCGGCCAAGGCCATGGTGTTGAGCGCGGCCGGCGATGAGGCCGCGACGACGATTGCGGTCCGCCGCATCGGCCCGGCGCTGGTGTTCGAGCGGCTGTGGCAAGAGACCGGCTGTCGCGCGGCGATTACGGAGCTGACGGGGAAACGCAAGCACGGCTTTGCCTTGGAACGCGCGGTCTTCCTTACGGTGCTGCACCGGCTGTTCGTGAGCGGTTCCGACAGAGCGGCGGATCGCTGGCGCGAGGATTATGCCATCGCCGGCATCGAGACGCTCGATCTGCATCACCTCTATCGAGCCATGGCGTGGTTGGGCGAGGAGCTGCCGGAAAAGGAGCAAGACGGCCGCACGCCGTTCGCGCCGCGCTGCGTGAAGGATGTAGTGGAGGAGCGGCTGTTCGCGCATCGGCGCGATCTGCTGACCCGGCTCGACCTCGTGTTCATGGACACCACCAGCCTCTACTTCGAGGGCGCCGGCGGCCAGACGCTTGGCCGGCACGGCTACAGCAAAGACCATCGTGCGGACCTGCGGCAGATGATCCTCGCGGTGCTGATCGACGGCGACGGGCGGCCGGTCTGCTCGGAGATGTGGCCGGGCGACACCGCCGACGTGACGACGCTGATCCCGGTGATTGATCGGCTGCGGGGCCGCTTCAACATCGCGCGGGTGTGCGTGGTCGCCGACCGCGGCATGATCAGCGCCGAGGCCATGGCCGAACTGGAGGCGCGGCGGCTCTTCTACATCCTGGGCGTGCGCGAGCGCACCGACAAACTGGTGCGCGAGTTGGCGCTCGATGATCCGGCGCCGTTCATGCCGCTGGCGTTGAGCAAGCGCGGCAGGGAGATCGATTACGAGGCCAAGACGGTCAAGCTGGCGGGACGACGCTACATCGTCTGCCGCAACCATCAGGAAGCGGAGAAGGACGCCGCCGATCGCGCCTCGATCGTGGCCGCGTTGGAGCGCCAGCTCGCCAAGGGCGACAAGGCGCTCGTCGGCAATGCCGGCTTCCGCCGCTACCTCAAAACGATCGGCGACGAGCGCTTCGCCATCGACCCGGACAAGATCGAGGAGGAGAAGAAGTTCGACGGCGTCTTCGTACTGCGCACCAATACCGATCTCAACCCGCTCGAGGCGATGCTTTGCTACAAGCAGTTGTGGATGGTGGAGCAGACCTTCCGCACCGCCAAGCACCTGCTCTCGACTCGGCCGATCTTCCATAAACTCGACGAGACCATTCGCGGTCACGTGTTCTGCAGCTTCCTCGCCCTGGTGCTGAAGAAGGCGCTGGAGGACCGCATCGCCGCGCTCGGACGAACCGGCTCCTGGCCGGAGATCATTGCCGATCTCGATTCGCTGACCGAGACCGAGATCGAGCACGACGGCAAGCGCTTTGTCGTTCGCTCCGCCCCGCGTCCCGCCGCCAGCCTCGCCTTGCGCGCGGCCGGTGTCGCGCTGCCGCCGACCGTCCGCGACGCCGCGGCCTCCTGACTTACGCCAAATCCGAATATGTAGTGCCAAGCCGCCAACACGGCGCGGATTGTCGTTGCCGCTCAGCTACTTCGCAAACCGGACTGTTGAAGATGGGTCTAACTTAGCCGATTATGTAATAGTTTGGTTAATCTCTTGTGATCAATAATGGTCGCTGATCGATAAAGTCAGACGGAGGTTCGTCGCTTCAGCCAATTCGGCGGAGCGCCGATAGGATCCAGCATTCATGAGCCGAAAACAATGCGTGTTGGAGATCTCGACGCCGGTTGGGTTGTCAGAAAAAAAGACGGACTATCCATCAGGGGATGGATGGTCTGCGGCGGATGGGTAACAATTCTAGGCATTGTGTTGTTATTATTGGTTATTTCTGCCGGAACGGCAACCCAAATGTTGCTCGCGCTCTTGGTGGTTTACGTCTGCCAGGGTTGCCTAGCCGAACTGATCGGAGTTAAGATAAAGGGGTCAGGATTTTCGTTCCCTAATCGCGCGTTTCCGAGATTTCCGTATTTAGTTTTCTTTCGGTGCAAGTTGCCAAGAAGTTCAGTTGATCGAGTTGATTTCATCAAGGGGCACCTGTTCATAATATATCCTGCAATGAGGCAGGCTATCGTTCCTGTAATGAAAAGCCATGACGAGAAGCGTGTGGTGCGGTTTTTAAGAGATACATTTCCTAGCGCGTCCGTTAAAGTAATGCATTGATCCAACAAAGCCCGCCGACCGCCTTGCATTTTTTTTCTGTTTTCTTGGCGATTCCGAACGCGCGAAGCGATCTTCAACACTTGAGACCCGGGGGTTGATCCAGTGCTCTCGCGGCGTGGGTTTAGGTGGGTCGGCGTGAGGGCCCTTTGGCTGGTTCAGCGAAATGGACATCCCCGCGGATCTGCCTCCCGCCGCGTTCCGCCGCAGCAGATCCGCCGCATGTTCGACCACAGCCGAGACCGGTCGCTGCCGCGACCGACTTCAATTGAGCGCCGATCGCCGGTGCGTTGGCCGCTTCCAATGTCGCCCAGGCAAAAGGGCTGCCCGTCCCAGGACTGGGTTGGCCGAAGGGCAGGAGGGGCGGGAAGCGGACCTTCCGGGATAGCGCTTGTGGCTGATGCTGGTTAATCTCCTTCTCCCGCCCCAAGGTGAAAGTCGCCAGGGAACGTTCATCAGTACCACGACCCGTAGTTCCTCAAGCTCATAGCGAGAGCAGAGAAATTCTTCGTAATCGCTGCGAGTTCTACTCCAAATCTATAGGCTGATAATGGCCAGTTTCATCCAATTGCGTGCCCCACACCTTATGCGAACCCTGGTGCTCGTTTGCGCTAAAGGTTACAGGCGAGCCCAATCCTAAGTCGACAGTATGAATTTGCTCAAGTTCGTCAACCAGATTTTCTGTATTGATGTCGCGGCCGACCTGCTTGACCGCCTCTGCGAGGACGCTGGCGTCGATGTAGCCCTCGAAGGAAACGTAATCAGGCGACTCACCAGGAAAGTACTTAGCGAGCGCTTCCTTATATCTTAGAACGATCGAAGCGTGGCTGTTGATCGCAGGCACCACCTGGGTGACGATCGCGCCAGCGGCATATCGGGGCCCCAACAGCATTAGCTCATCGGCCAGCGCCGTGCTGCCGACGAATGAGACGTTGGTGTAAATCAGCGAAGGATAGAGATCGCGCGTCTTTTCGATGAACTTCGCCGCCGCTCGGTACGAGGCGACCATGACCACCGCCTTGATTTGGCCCCGGAACGCGCGCAGCGCGTCTACAGCGTCTTGCACGTCGACGGTGTTGCGCTTGTAGCCGAGACGAACGATCTCCGGATTGTCGCCCGGCAGCGAACGCACGGCCTTCTGGACCCCGGCGTAGCCGGAATCGCCATAGGAATCCTGCTGCGCAAAAACGACGATCTCCTTCGGCTGGATGCGCCGCACTTTCACGAGATAGCGCACCACCGCATTTGTTTCTTCGGCATAGCTCGCGCGATAGTTGAAGACGTAGCGATCGGGCGGATCGCGGCGAAGAAGGCCGGCGCCGGTGAACGCCCCGAAAAACAGAGCCCGATGATCGAGTGCGAAGGGCAGTGCAACGCCTGCCGTCGGCGTTCCGACATTGCCGATGAAGCCGAAGACCCGATCTTTGTCGTAAAGGACCTTCATGACATCGGCTGTCCGCGTCGGCTCGTAGCCGTCGTCCGCGGTCATCAGTCGCAGGAGACGGCCGTTCGTGCCTCCCGCATCATTAATTTGGCTGAAGGCGGTCTCTATGCCGATATTCATTTGGCGGCCGACCTCTCGGGACGCGCCGCTGAACGGGGCCGCCATCCCAAACAAGATCTCCTTGTCGCTGACGCCGTGAACCGCGCTATCGGGCGCACTCGTCTGCGCAAGCGGAGGGGCAACGGCCGCGGTTACGATCGAAGAGGCGTTGCCGACATCGTGCGAGGCCGGCGACGTTGCTGTCCCGACAGACGAAGCCGCGGTAGCGGGGGCGGCAGCGTCTGAAGACGGAACTGCTCGGAGGGCAAGTTGCAATTGCGCCGTGTGATCAGACGCGCTTGCGGGCGAAGGGTGAATTTCGTCACCCCCGGTGGCGGTCGCAGGCGGGGTCGCCGACGTCGGTTCCGCCAGGACCCGCACAAGCCTGTCGGTCGGTCCGGTAGCCGGCGAGCGGCTGGTTTGGGCGAATTTGCCATCCTTCACGCCGGGAACGAGCGTATAAACTCCAATAGGGACCACAATTGCGAGAATGACGAGGCCCGCGAGCAGCCAGTATTTGAAGCGTCCCGGCCGAGAAACGACTTTCGGTTTGGTGTTCGGCGGCGCTAAGGAATTCGCGGACGGCTCGGGCGACGGTTCAACAGAACTGACAGGCGACAAACCGAAACCACCGAGGCGCCGCAGAAGGTCCCGTTCCTCGCTTTCGCCTTTGCCTTCGCGCTGCGTCGGAATCTGGGTGGCCCTAGGAAGGCTAAAACGAGTACCTTCGTGTCCCATCGTTTACTCCGATGACAGTTGACCGGCGTCCCACAATCATTAGCTCATTAACGAGTTATTAACTATCTGCCTTTCGAAACACGGTTAACGAGCACTCCCGCTCGCTAGCCTCTCGCGCTGATACTCGAGTATGATTGGTTCGTTGACGAAATCCTCGGCGTCGTAAGCTTTGTCGGCGCCAACCGTGATCGCCTGCGGCCGGTCGGCGCGCGGCTCGATCATGTGCAGCGCCGCAATCCGCTCCGCATGGCCGTCGGCCCGGGTCAGACAGGCCGCTACTCGAAAAGTTTCATCGCGTTGACCAAGGTGCCGTAGATCCCCCACAGGAGCGGGATTCCGACAAAGCACCACACCAGCGCCAATTTCAGCGGCGTCGTGCCCCGATTGTCCGAGCGCGGGGTCCCGTCGGGCACGGGCTCATCCTGAGCGGACGGCGCGTCCTTGGCGTTCGAACCGGCTTCGGCCTCTTGGCGCCGCGCATCGCGTTCCTCTCGCGCCGACTGGAGGGCCCCTTCCGCAACCGCGCGTGCCGCCAACTCAGCTTCGAACTGTTGGGTAAGTTTGGCGATCTTTCCCTCGAACACCCCCCGCTCGCCTAGCGCGCCCTTCTGCTGCTCCGTGAGCTTGGCTTCGAGCGCCTCGATCGTCCGTTCGGCGCGCTGCAACGTGGCGTCTCTGTCCTCAAGCGTCTTCGCGAGACCGGTGGAGCGTTCGGCGGCGGCCAAGCGCGCCGCGCCCACATCCGCATGCGCCGCGCGCAATGCGTTCAGCTCCTTTTCGAGAGCCGCCAAGGCCAACTCTTTAGATTGCGCCGCAAGGGAACTTTCTAGCGCCCGCTGCTCGAACTCCCGACTCGCCGCCTCGCGATACTGCAACGCCGCATTCGCTTCCGCAAGGAGCCGTTCGGCCGCTTCCGAGCGCGCGCTCATGACGCCGAGTTCTTGCGTCAGTTTGGCGACGCTAATCTGGTGTGCCTCTTCGGCGTCGAGAAGGGCGGACTTCAGTTTCGCGTGAGTCGTCTTTTCCTGGCCCATCGCGACCTCAAACTCCTTGAGACCCCGGGTTGCGTCGTCACGCCCGCTGCTCAGTTCGTCAAGTTGGCGATTGAGCTTCGCTTCGTTCGCGATGAGCTCATCGTTGAGCGTCTTGAGGGAACGATTTTCCTGCGTCAGTAGATCATGCTGGCCATGCAAATTCGCGAGTTTTTGCTCGACGTCCTGAAGGTCCTTTTCTTTGGCGGCGACTTCCGCGCGCAGTGCCGGCAGCTGCTCATTTGCCGTTTGCAGGCGGAGCTGATTGTCCTTGAGCGCGCGCTCGATTCCCGCTAGTTTGGTCGTGCGTTCGACAAGCGTGGCGAGCGCCTCTGACGACGCGGTCTCCGCCGTAGTGATAGCCCGTTCGAGATCGGCGTTCCGCGCTCTCACGTCGTCCTGCTTGACGATCAATGCGCTTCGTTCGAGCGTCAGCGCGGCGTGGTCGCCTTTTACGCGCCCATGTTCGATTGTCAGGGATTCGAGCTTCCTTTCGGTCTCGACAAGAGCGATTTTCGTGCGCTCGATTTCCGCCAAGGTTTGGCCGATAGGGATCAGGGTCTCGTGAAATCGGGCTCGGATCGCCTCAATGTTGCGGAACGAGTATTCGACCGCGTCGAGCTGCGCCCGGAGATCTTCATTGCGCCGGCCGATCGCCGCGAAAATGCGTGCGACCTTCTCAGCCTTCGGCGTCGCCTCTGCTCTCCGAGCCGCCTCGCTGCGAGCGTCATCGCGGTGAGGGGACTGCTCCGCGTCGTTTTCTGGCGCCGGACGGTTCGCGAATAGCTTCCTCCAAACTGAAACCAAGTGAGCATCTCCCGGCGAGCCTCGATGATTTGCGGCCGACTACGCGAACACAAGAGAATTTACCCACAATGACGAATTAGGCAAACAGCTCGTCCAGCGTCTAGGAGCCTGTCTGCTTAATCCTCGGCGAGATGGGATTTGAACCGCTCAAGCCAGTCGGAGAGCCGGATGCAGCAAATTCGCGCATCCGGTTTGATGTAAGGTTGGGTGGAAGCTTTGCGGCCATCGTTCGTTGCACCGTTTCCGAGGTGGCGAAGCTCAGCCGGTTGCGAGTGCGGCCAGGGACGGGGTCCGCCCCTGGGCGAGCTTCAAGATATTGTGGGCGAGGCAGACGAGGCCCCACTCGTTGGCGACCTTCTCGACGCCGCGCAAGAGAAACTGACGGAAGCCGCGCGCCTGCTTGATCTGTCCGAACACCGGCTCGGGCAGCTGCTTTCTTAAGCGGTAGGGGCTGGAGTGCCCGCCGGCCTTGATTCTTTCGCGCATGGCGGCGACGCGGGCGCCGCCGCCTTCTCCTTCCCCGGCGTGCTTGGCCCGCCCCGGCGCGATATAGGCGTCGATCTCGCGTTCCTCCATCGCTGTAAGGTTGGCGTCGGAGCAATAGCCCGCGTCCGCCGACAGTTGCGTCGGCTTCTTGCCCAGATTGGCTTCGATGGCGTCGGCCATCGGCGCCAATTGATGTTGATCGCTCTGCTTCGCGTCGAGGCCGTGGGCGACGATCACCTGCGCCGTCGCGTCGACCGCCGCCTGCGCATTGTAGCCCTGGATGAAGCCGTCCTTGGTTTTCATGATGCGGCTTTCGGGATCGGTGAAGTTCTTCTGCGCTTTGGGGTCAGGCTCTTCGGATGGCGGGGCGGCGGGCTTGCCCGGTTTCTTGCGGCCCTCGGCTTGTCGCCGCTCCTCGGCCTGCGCTTTGGCCTTGGCCGCCGCGGCCGCTTTCGCCTCGGCCTCCAATTCGGCCTTCGCCGCCCGGATCTTCTCGACGCGCTTCTTCTTGTCGGCGACCCATTTGGGCAGCTCCTCGCCGCTCTTGTCGCGGCCGAAGGCTCTGTCTTCCTCGGCGTCCGCAGCCTCGGCTGCGCTCAGCCACCGCTCGACCTCGGCCTCGAGCTCCGCCGCACGCTTCTCCATGCGCTCGTAGCTCATCGCCTTGTGCTTGGAGGCGTTCGCCTTGATCTTCGTCCCGTCGAGCGCGACATGGCCGAGCTTCACAAGTCCCGCCTGTTCGCACAGCTTGAGAACTTGCCCGAACAGTCCCGCAAGCACCTTCAAGTGCCGCTTGCGGAAGTCAGAGACGGTGCGAAAATCCGGCGGATCGAGCCCGACAATGCTCAGGAAGTCGACCCGTTCGCGCGCCGCCTTGGCGATCCGGCGCGACGAGTAGACGCCGTTGCAATAGCCGTACAGCAACAGCGCCGTCATCATCGCCGGGTCAAACGGCGGCTGCCCGCGCTCGCTCGCATACGCGGCTTCGATCTCACCAAGGTCGAGAGGCTCGAGCACAAGCGCCAAAATGAAGCGAGCCAGATGGTCCTCGCCGACAAAGTCCTGAACGCTCGGCGGCAACAACAGCGGCTGATCGATCGTCCAGGGCCGGAAGGTCTTGCTCATAAGCAAACAAAATCCAATTCGAGCAAACGCCGCCACCACAATCCGCTATTATCCAGACAGGCTCCTAGACGCCGCTATTTCTCCGGGGGGGCCAGGCCACCCGCGGCCGAGACCAGATGGGCGGGGCGCGATGACGCGGGTTTGGGGGTCAGATGCCCGCGCACCAGCGAGAGCGCCGCGCCTCCATGACGGCCGGGGGACAATAGAAGGACGGCCCGAAGTCGCGCTGCTCGCTTGTTGGCCGCTCAGCCCTTCGCCGGCCGCAAAATCACGGCGCTAGTCCCGGCGTCCGGGCGGGACGTCGGTAAACGAAATTGGAACCAATACCGAGTACGGTTGTCGCGACCAGGACTTCGGAAATCCGCTACAATGGACGAGACCGTCTTAGCTGAGAGCGACATCGCCCACGAGGTACTTGAGCAGACGGCGGATTATTTGATGCGCGGCCAACGTTTTGCAGGCCTGCCCGATGAAGCCCTAGCGACTGGGTGGATTTTGGCGATGACAAGATGGGCGCAAACATTGACAGATGCTCGGCTTGCGGTGGACGACTATTCGGTCGAGCTGCGGCTGCGCTCGATTGAACCGCCTCTCGACAAAGTCGAAGCCGAGCTGCGCGAGGCGATCCAGCGAGAAAGGCTATTCTTTGTCAGGGAGCGTCTCGCGAAATTGCTTCTTCAGCCCTTCGCCAACCGCAGCAGGATCACGGGTTAACTCGGCGGTCTGCGTCTCCTTCTGATGGAAAATCGGCTACGCTCTTCTCGTCCAAGGAAAAAACCATGAAAGCCAAAGTTGGCGCGCCCGTGATGATGTCGGCGGCCGTGGCTCTCAGCGTTAGTGTCCTAAATTCAATCGCACCAGCATCGGCAGAAGATCTCAGCAAAGCAACGAGTGCGCAACTTGACGGTTCGCGCCTGACCTATGCCCGGTTGTATTGCACTCCCGACAACGAGAGCCACTTTGGAGAGCAGACAGCGGAACTCGCGAAGCAAAACTTCGCCCCACCCGCATCGTCGATCTACATTGGAGGCGATCAGCCGGCGTCGAGAGTGTTCTTCGCAGGATTCGAGGCACACTGGGGCGCTCCCGACTTGGCTAACCGTCTCTACCATCCCACTCCCGCAATTCAGCTGTTTATTGTGGCTCAGGGTGTATTCTCGATCACGACGACAGATGGAGAGACGAGACAACTACATACCGGCGACGTGGTCCAACTAGAAGACGTTGCACCTTGCAGGGGGCACATTACCGTAGTGGGCGACACAACCGGATTTTTGGTTTTCGCTCGCTGACACCGCCGTAGGTACTCTCGCTCGCAGTGAGTGTGGCGCGGCGGGCCGCACCACGGCCGTTCGGGCCCCTTCGATGCGCATGCCGGCCCAAGCAAAGGTCCGTCTCGCCCTCGCCGTTGAACTCGCGCGCGACGCAGCCCCATCGGAAGCCGAGCGTTCCCATTTTGTTCCAGCGGTAGCCGGGCTCTGAATTACCGCGAGCGCTTAGTGGGCGATCTCCTCATTCGCCACGCGTCGTTGAGTCGGCAGCGATCCGTTGAGCTGTGGCCGCGATCGTGCCGGACCACGTGACGTGCAAAACGGGATCGGAACCAGTTCCGCGAAGGCGCATTTATTGACAACGCGAATTCGGCATGCCGCCGCCGCTGCTTCGAGGCTTTGAGCTCAACATTCTTGCTCGAGCTGGTCACCGCCAGGGACGCTGTCACTGCCGCAGCCGCGCGCTCCAAGTGTTGGCGCTAGCTTAGCGAGCCCCTATAACTCTCCTTAACTATTGTGGTCGTTTGGATGTGACAGTCGGCGTGCTTCGGCCTCTTCGTTCGGCTTCGGCCTTGAGGTCGTCGCAATTGGCCTTGAGGAAAGAGGTAGCTTGAGTTTTTTCGAGCAGATGAGGTAGTGGGCATCGCGGAGAGGATCACTTGAGCGGTTCCGGGTCTCGGCCGGACTTTGTTGTGGAGTTTGAGCGGAAATTAGCCGCAGCGCAGCCCTGCGAGACGCGCGAGTGGCGCACGCCTACCCGCAAGGCCACCACGGTCTCGGCGATCGACGAAGGCGCGCCAATTGCGGTTGGGGCGGCCACCGCGCCACTGGCGGGCGGGAGTGGAGCTGTTGGCGCGAGCCAACCGGCGGGCGGGCTTTCGCATAGGACACCCGAATCGGCGCTCAAACTGTCAAGCATGGAAATGCCTGCGAGAGAGCCGGTGGCACCGCCCGCGGACCCAGGTGAAGCCTCGTCTGCAGATCACGCGTCCCAACCGCCATCGCGCACGGCCGAGCTAGTCGGTGTCCCTGCCGAAATCATTGAAACCGCTGCAGCAGAAGAGTCGCAGGCCATCGGCGATCTTTTTCCACATGGCGGCGGCAACGGCCCTGAGAAGGAAATCACCGCATCGGATTCCGCTGGCAACCAAGCTGTGCGAGCCATCGAAGCCGACGACTTTCAGGCGCATGAGACGGACGTAACCCAGGCTACAAAACGAGGTTTCCAGGGCTGGAAATATAAGGCTTTAGTGTTCGCGGTGAGCGTAGCGGTAATCGGCGCCGTGGTCATCCGCGTCGGGGGCATGCTTGTTCCGCTCAGCGAGCCATCTACGGCGGCGACTGGACCGAACCAACGCGAGACTGATCAGGGCGCCGCCGAGCAGGCTCAGAGCGCCGTGGTGCTCGCGCCGTCTGCGGCGTCAAGCGCCACGTCGGATCTGCTGAAGGACCGCTCCGAAGTCTATTCCGCTGCTGTGGGTGCTACCGCGACCGCGCCGCCTGAAACTGCTGCGGTTGAACTCGATCCAGCCCGCCGGCGGCCTCTCGAGAGAAACACCGCCTGCATCGATAGTCAGCATCCCGGACGCGGCGACCCCCCCTACTCCCCCGCTGGCGCAATCTTCTGACATCAAGCCAGTCCCGACCGTCTCGCCGCAGCCAGCGCCGACTGCGAGTCCGATCTCCTCCGCCGCGTTCCCGATTGACGCCTCGTCAGAGGGCCCCGCGCCCCAACCAACCGCCGAGCGAACGGGAAATGTGCATGAGCTTGGAACGACGAACCCGCCGGCTCCGAGTGGCGATGTGCCGACGAAAGCTGTCGGCACACCTTCGACTCGTGCGGTGGTCACTAAGAACGATGCGACCAGCCCCCGCGTCGCGGTACACACGCACGCGAAGCATCACAATTTTGCAGGGCCCACAGCCGCGCAAGGCGCCCTCAAGTCATCTACAGAGACCTCAGCTGCAACAAGTCAGCTGAACGGCCTATATTAATACCACTCTACGGCGGGTGAAGGGCAACTGCGCGTTGGCGGATTTGCCTGACACGCGGGATGACCGCCTCGATTTTGGATCGTCTTGATCGGGCGCCGTCGGATCTGGCCGCGTCGGCCAAATGTCGAACACCGTGATGATGATCTCGCGGTTTCCTCAGTCCGAGACCCGCCGGCGTCGGCGCGCTCCCGCCGTGGCCAAAAGCGCGAGCCCCTATCCGCGCGACTTGGCCACAACCGTCTTCAGTACGATAGAAACTGACTCCGATAGACGGCGACGCCCGGACAGATGTTCCGAATGAGCGCAATGAAGCGTCGCCGCTGTCTCTTGGAAGCGAAAACCAGCATATCCGAGCCGAAATCTCCGGAAATTTTGACCACTTCAAATCCGAGCCAAGGGGCTGACACCGTCAATCGGCGCACGTGGGACAGCAATACGGTTCGTCGCCAAAACGACAAGACGGGCAGCCAGGGAATCCGATTTGTCGGCATCGAGATCGCTTCGGAGTTAGTCGATATGCCAGGCAGCTCAAACAACAGTAGCCAAAGCGCGACGACCCCGACGAGGCCTCCAAAGATGCCGGGGATCGTCGTGACGTTGAAGACGTAGAAGCCGAGAAGTACGACGGCCAACTCGATCGCCATCGTCTTCCAATTCCTGAACCGTCTCGTCTTCACGGACCTGGCCGGTAGAGAAGCACCATCCGGCCCGACCGTCGGAGGCGCATCGCCTGCCAACGGGACCTCCATCGATCTTTTCAAACTTGATCTTTCATTTCGCTCTTGTCATTTCAATGATGAGTTCTCAAGTGGTGATCCAGTCGGATTTGCACGATGTTGATTGAGCGATTTGCACGGGCCGGCAGAGGCAGTCCGCATGGATGTGGAGCTGGTCCTGGGTCCGAACGAATGCGGAGTTGACTTCGAGCGCGACCTCGTCGCGATCCGGCCGGCCGCGTTGAGTTTGTTTTGCCAAAATGAGTGCCGCGGAGAATGGCTGCCTTTCAGACGACAATAAGCATTAGCGCTATGTTATATGTTCGCCCAAGGCCATCGCGCTCCCGTCCTTGGCGCTCTTTATCCGAATCCGCAGCACAAAGTACGGCCCGTTTGCACGGCTATCGGCCAGCGGCCTCGCCGCCATCTGATCCGACATCATCGCGGATCGGCGATCGGGTCGTCACCCCGCTCCGAGGCGAAATCGGCGTCGTTCTTTTTTGTCGCGCCTCGTAATCGTCCCAATCTCGAATCGCGAACTTGCGCCTTGACAAGGCACGGCGCTCGTAATGATCCAGAGCGGATAATTTCAACACAACTTCGGCGATCGCGGCTTCGCGGTCTTCTTGCTCACCGAGGGCGAAGGGGTTCAACTCTGGGTCCAATTCAATCGAGCCCCCTTGCGGAAGCTTCTTTCCCGCAAACATCACGAACTTGCGAGGGCCCAACACATTTAGGGGATCCGGGCCAAAGCGTTGGGTTCGCAAGGCGACATCCAGAAGCGATTGTCGTGCGCGCCGAACCCGCATCACTTCCATCGCGGGCTCGGCGATCGCATGCGCCAGATGCAGTCTCTCCTCGTGACGATCCCCGCCGACTATGGCGTCGATAAGGAGCCGCATCGGCTCCGACCAGGGTTCGTCGGAGGCGATCGTCCTCGCCAGGCCATGGCGAAGAGCATTCTGCGCGACACGCTTTTTCCCCTCCGGAGACCGGGGACCTGTGCAGTGGCTGACCTTCGCGCTACTAGCCCGCGTCCGGATCAGTTGCATGATCGTTGTCCTTTAACGTCAAACGCTTCCTGTAATCCTCTGCAATGTTGGGCACCTCGGCCAACTCTGGCTCCTCGAGCGCATGCTCGCACTCCGCCGACGGCAGACGCCCCTCGGGATCCGCCGCGATAGCGGGAGCCTCGAGCTCCATTGCGTCTCCGCGCCCATGGTCACCCGCCTCCGAGGGCGAGTGCTCCTCGGCGTCCTCCGTGCGGTCGGACGCTTTGGGTTCCTCTGCCGCCGCGGGCGCCTGTAGCTGTTCTTCCGTCCGTACCGCCTCGGACTCCGTCGCCTTCTTCGGCGCTTCGGGTTCGGAGAGTTCTTTGAACTCGACGTCTTCGATCTTTTCCTCGCCGGCGCGTTTCACCGCGGCGCGCGCGCGAGCCGCGAGGTCCCCCCGTCGACGCTCGATCTGCTGGATGGCGAGGTCTCGGCGCCTTTCCGCTTGAAAAGTCATCCGATCGATGCGGTCGATCGCGTCAAGTTTGACCGCGAGGGTCTGAGCCAAGATTGCATCGTCGCTCAAACCCGCTGAGTTCAGCAGATTACTGACTTCGGCGACCGCGGCTGGATCGCGCCGCATCCAATTGCGTTTTAATTCCCCCTCAGAGCTGTCGTACGACTGAAGCGAACTTAGGATTTTGTCTAACCCGTCGTACTTCGACGACGATAAAAACTCATTGCTGAGCCGTCGCCAGCGCAGAACCTCCCATTGGAGATCGACCAAGTCGCGGAGCCATATCTTCTCAATTACATCTGCGGGAGCTAACTCAGCCTGGAGCAGCGAATGCAGGCGCCAATACTCGGCTGGGCTTTCCGCCGGCAGCAGGGCCGGAGGGCCGAAAAGCCCTTGCGACTCGGCCGCTTCAGGAGATTTAGCAAAAACAAATTGCTGTTCTTGGGTAAGCATCGAAAAAGTCCTTTCACGAATAATTTCCTTGAAAAATTCATATTTTTCCGAATAAAGCTTCTGCTCGGGAATAAAATTCGAGGTATTCACTCGGAAGGCGATCTTTCTCCTTTAGTTCCACGGGGATATCAGAGCAAAGTGATTCTAAGTCGTCGTTGATGAAAACTATCGTCTCGTCATCTGGCCATTTCCCACCCCGCCCATCAACAATGGTCCGGAGCTTCAACAGTATCCTTTCGCGACATAACTTGCAAAGAGCGTCTTCAACTCCGGGAAGGTTCACGTTCCATTCGATAATCTCGGGGATCCCGAGCAACCGGACGATTTCCTCCAGTCCATCGCTTGAGTTTCTCCAACCGTGACTGTGCAGGACAATCAGGATCCAAGCGGACCACAAATCAGCAATCAAAGCGTGGGCGGAGTCAGGGGGTGAGGGCGGTGGCGCAAATTCCTCCTTGAGTTCCCGAACCTGACGTTGGAGCTCGAGGAGACGCATCACGCCTTCCTCCGGGTTCGGATTCTGTGCCGCGCAAGGTTTTCCGCAAGTCGGCCAAGTCTCGTTCGATTGCCGCGGCAATTGAGGTCCTCACAAAAACGTCGATCGGGCGCGCCATTTGCGCGGCTTGACTTGGCGTCAAATCACCCCGCGCCATAGCCTCGATGACGGCGGCCATCAAACTTTCAGCGCCGGCGGCTGATCGGACGGCGGCCAAATTAAAGAAAAGGGGGCTCTCTTTTCGTGCAGGCAGGATCCGTTCAATGCACAGCCTCAACGCCGCAGCGTCGCCCCTTAAAGCCATGTCGACGGCTTTGGATACGAGCGCGTTCGCGCGGCGGTCGAACTGCGCCTGCGCTGCCCGGCTAGCACAGGTGAGCGAGCCCGCCGCCGCGGCAGCCCGTTCATCGATCGCATGTTTCTGGCAATGATTTGAGGGCCCTAAGGGGCCTGCGCTCTCGACCATACGGATCACGGGGGGCTGACAATTTCCGTGCTCTACGTCAACCCCACCGGCCTTCGAGAGCAACTACGAGCTCACATTTTTGCATTTTTTGGCCATCGCGTCAAGCTCGGCGATCTGGCCATGTCGCTAGCAGACGATATGTCCGGTTTAGGTAGCGCACGATCTGTCCGGTAAGTCCGGCCCTTTTTTGGAGGGGTTGGATGCGCCGGACGGATGCCCTTCAGGGGGTGCGCATGGCGGTGTTTTTGAACATTCTGAACCGCTGGGAATCGGCGGAGCTGAACCAGGAAGAGGCGGCGGAGCTTTTGGGGGTGAGCGAGCGGACGTTCCGGCGCTGGACGCGCCGCTACGAGGAGGAGGGTGAGGCTGGGTTATTGGACCGCAGGCTTGGCAAGGCGTCGGGCAAGCGGGTTCCGGTCGACCGGGCCGAAGAGGTGGAGCGGCTCTATCGCGAGCGCTACCAGGGTTTCACGGTCAAGCACTTCCACGAGCATTTGGTGCAGGACCACGGCTTCGGCTGGAGTTACACCTGGACCAAGCTGCACCTTCAGTGGATGGGCGTGGTGGCCAAGGCGCCGCGCAAGGGGGCGCATCGGAGGAAGCGCGAGCGGCGCCCGCTGCCGGGGATGATGCTGCACCAGGACGGCTCGCGCCACGCCTGGCTCGAAGGCCAGGGGGCGCTCGACCTGATCGTCACGCTCGACGATGCGACGGGGGCAATCTACTCGGCGTTCCTGACCGAGGAGGAGGGCACGGCCTCGACCTTCCGGGCGCTGAAAGAGGTGTTTTCAGCCCACGGCCTGCCGATGAGCCTCTACACCGACCGCGGGGCGCACTACTTTCACACCCCCAAAGCCGGCGGCGAGATCGACCGCGGCCATCCGACCCAGGTCGGCCGGGCGCTCGAGCAATTGGGGGTCGAGCACATCGGGGCCTATTCGCCGCAGGCGCGGGGGCGATCGGAGCGGGCGTTCGGGACGCTTCAGGACCGGCTGGTCAAGGAGCTCGCGCTCGCCGGCGTCACAACGGTCGAGGCGGCGAACGCTTTCCTCCGAGAGGTCTATCTGCCCGCCCACAACGCCCGCTTCGCGATTGCGCCGGCCGGCGAGGGCTCGGCCTTCACGCCCATTCCCGGCGTCGACCTCGACGAGATCCTGTGTGTCGAGGAGGAGCGGCAGGTCGGCCATGACAATTGCGTCTCCTACCGGACGCTCAAGCTCCAGATCCCGGAAAGCCCGATGCGGCCGCATTTCGTCAAGGCGCGGGTCAAGGTGCACCTCTACGCCGACGGCTCCCACGCCCTCTTCCACGGGCCGCGCTGTATCGGCCGCTACGACCAGAACGGAACGATCAGAGATGCGAAAAACGCCGCCTAAATCCGCTCGGCGGCGAGCCTGTGGACGGCATGGACAAGCCTCCGGCTTGCCCACTCCGCCCACAGGAGAACAGAACCAGAAGAAGCGGACATATGATGTGCTACCAAAACCGGACAACTTAATTCGCTATCGACAGCTCGGCGATCTGGCCAGCTCGGCGATCTGGCTCTATCTGGCTCTATCTCCGGTTGACCCTCAGCTTTCGTGATGTCGAGGATTTGCTCGCGGACGCGGAATTGCAACTTCGTACGAAACAGTCCGACGCTGGGTGAATCATTTCGTGCCGATTCCGACGAAGCCGCCCGGGTGTAACGGGATAATGCCGCCCGGGATTCCTGAATGATGCCGCCCACCGTAACGGAATGATGCCGCCCGGGTCGCGCGCCTCGCTGGCCGATGGATTGTTGTCACCGGCTATGGTGTTGGGTCAAGCCTTCCTCGATTGCTTTGCTTGGGTCCGACGCAGGCTTTCGCCGGCGAGCTCGATGCGATGAGCGTTGTGGACGAGACGGTCCAGAATGGCGTCGGCGTAGGTTGGATCGCCGATGATTTCGTGCCAACGGTCGATCGGAAGCTGGGAGGTGATCACCGTGGAGCGGCGTCCGTAGCGCTCTTCGAAGATTTCCAGCAGATCATGGCGCGCGGCTGCGTCGAGCGGCTCAAGCCCCCAGTCATCGAGGATCAAAAGGTCGGCTCGGCCGAGGTTGCGTAAGATGCGGGGATGACGCCCGTCGCCGCGGGCCAGCGCGAGGTCCTCAAACAGACGGGACGCTCGCTGGTAGAGGACCGACCGATTGTCGCGACAGGCTTTGTGGCCAAGCGCTGAGGCCAGCCAACTTTTGCCGACGCCTGTCGGCCCGACGAGAACCAAATTGTCATGGGCGTTGATCCACTCGCCCTCGACCAGCTTTTGGAACCGCGCGCGGTCAAGGCCGCGGGGACTTCGATAATCGATATCTTCGACGCTGGCCTGTTGGCGCAGTTTGGCGACGCGCAGCCGCGCCGCGAAGCGCTTGTCCTGTCGCCAGGACGCCTCGCGATCGAGCAGAAGCCCGAGCCATTCGTGATGGCCGAGGCCTCCGGCTTCCCCGTTGGCGACGAGTTCGGCGAAGGCCTTGGCCATGCCATGCAGGCCAAGAGCGCTGAGTTGATCGAGGGTGGGATGCTTGAGCAAGTCGTTTCTCCTAATTGTAGTAGCGCGGCCCACGGATGTTGGCGTGCAGGATCGGCGTTCCGTCCGTGGAGCGCTGGCGCGCGGGACGCCGGTCGAGGTTGTTGTCGAGGATGGATTTGACCGAGCCGTAGGTCCGCGCGCCGATGTTGATGGCGCGTTCGGCGGCGGCTTCTAGGCGCTCGGCGCCATGGGGACCCGCGAGCCGGACGATGCCTAGGTGTTTAGTCCCGGCATTTGATGGCGTGGATCAAGCTTGAATCTTTTCGGGTCGGAAGTCCAGCATTTGCAGATGAACTCGTAGGGTGTGAGTCCTTTGAGTGTCTTGAGCCTGCGGGCGAAGTTGTAGGCATCGACGAAGTTGCGCAGGTGGGCGCGCAACTGGTCGTGGTCGTCGTAATGATAGCGTTTGACGGTGGCGTCCTTAATGGTTCGGTTCATTCGCTCGACCTGACCATTAGTCCAGGGATGGTTTGGCTTGGTCAGCCGATGTTCGATGCCGTGCTCGCGGCAAATCTGGTCGAAGCGGTGCACCCGATAGCGCGCCGTCCAGCCGTCGCGGTTGCGAGGCAAATCTGCGAATTGGATCCCGTTGTCGGTGAGAATCGTATGCAAGCGATAGGGCGTCGCGGCGATCAGCGCTTCGAGGAAAGCGATAGCCGTGCGGCGATCGGCCTGCTCATGCAACTGCACGAAAGCGAATTTCGAGGTTCTGTCTATGCCGACGAACAGATGGAGCTTGCCTTCTTTGGTCCTGACTTCGGCGATGTCGACGTGAAAGAAGCCGATCGCGTAGGACTTGAACTTCTTCTTGGCGGCCTTGTCGCCTTCGACCTCCGGTAGCCGGCTGATGCCGTGTCGTTGCAAGCAGCGATGTAGGGACGACCGCGTCAGATGGGGAATGGTCGCCTGCAGGGCGTAGAGACAATCGTCGAGCGGCAGGAGGGTATGGCGCCGGAACGCGACGATAATCGCCTCATCTTCGACCGCCAGAACCGACGATTTTGGCTCTCTCGGCCCCGTCGGAAGGTCAGCGACCGACGAGCGTTTCCTCCACTTCAATATGGTCTTGGGATTGACGCCGTACCGCCTCGCCAGAGCCCTCAGGCTCTCTTGACTATGCTGTATCGCTCGACGGACCGCCTCTGTCGTCGTGGCGCTTCCGTGTAAAATTTGGCCCATAGCGCATCCCTCCAGTCCATGGAAAAGATTGCACCATCAAACCCCGGGATCAAACACCTAGGCAGGCGCGAAAGCCCTGCTCGGGATGCGGTCGCGCCTCAAGGATCAGTTCGCACAGGGCCGCCGTCGCCGCCCCGATCAGGCGCGCATCGGCGCGGATACGCTCGATCGTCCAGCCGGCGTAGCGCCGATGGCTGGACGGCATGTGCTCGGAGACGGTGGTGTGCTTATGGTTGCCGCTGGCGCGCACATGCGCGGCGATCCGCTCGCCCTTGAGGAAAATCTCGACGGTCCGCACCGTCAGCCGCGCGTCGACCTCGGCGCGGGCGAAGCGATGGGGCACACTGTAATAATGGGCGGCGACCTCGACGTGATAGTCGATGCCGACGCGGCATGTCCGCCATTCGGAGAACTCGTACGGCTCAGCTGGCAGCGACGTCAGCGCCGGGCGATCGACCTCCTCCAGCAATTGCCGGCGCGTTGCGCCGAGCCGGCGGATCGGGTGGTGTTCATTGAGGTGCGTCATGAGATCGGCGATCGCCGCGTTGACGTCCACCAGGCTGTAAAAGGTTCGGTGACGCAGCCGCCCGAGCAGCCATCGCTCGACGATGAGCACGGCCTGCTCAACCTTGGCTTTGTCCCGGGGCCGCCGGGGCCGCGCCGGCAAAATGGCGGCTCCGTAATGCGCCGCCATTTCGGCATAGGTCCGATTGACCTGAGGATCGTAAAGGCAGGCCTTGATGACGGCGGTCTTCGTATTGTCCGGCACGAGCAATTGCGGGACGCCGCCGATCGCCTCGAGCGCGCGCACATGGGCGTCGATCCAGTCGGGGAGCGCCTGCGTCCAACTCGCGTGCGCGAAGGTGAAGCTCGAGGCGCCGAGCACGGCGACGAAGATCTGCGCCATGCGGATTTCCCCGGTGAGCCGGTCAACGACAACCGGGACCCCGTCGCCCGCGTAATCGACGAACAATCGTTCGCCCGCCGCGTGCGTCTGCCGCATCGTCGGCGACAGCTTCGCTTCAAAGCCGCGATAGAGTTCGCAAAACCGCGAATAGCTGTAGCCGCCGGGGTTGGCCGCGACATATTCGTCCCAGACGATCAGCAGAGTGACGTGCTTGCGCTTCAACTCTCGATGGACCGCGGGCCAATCCGGCTCGGCATGGCGGCGGTGTCCCCGTTTGCTTTTACGATTGGCGTAAAGCGCCGCCTCCAGTTCGGCGTCGCCGATCCCCTCCGGCAACGGCCAAGAAAGCCCAGCGCTCTCCAAACGGACCAACGTCTCTCGAACCGTCGAAGGCGCGAGGCCGAGACGCCGCGCGATCTCGCGCGTCGGCAAGCTGACTGAAAACTTCAGACGAATGATCTCGCGCGCCTGGCGCATCGAAACTCTTTCCGCTGGCATCGATCGCTCCCTTGGATTGCCAAAGGAGCGACCCTAAACAGGCCAGCGGAGGCGCTCGTCGCCGTCAAAAAACCCCGGGCGGCATTATTCCGTTCCGGTGGGCGGCATCATCTCGTTTTGGTGGGCGGCATCATTCCGTTACGGCGGGCGACATCATCTCGTTTTGGTGGGCGGCTTCGCCAGAAATCAGCATCATTTCGGACCGATCATTGCAGCGGAATTGCGGAAACGCCGTCCCAAGCCGCGGTCTGGCATCTTGATGAGGTCTATCTGAAAATCGGTCGCCGGATGATCTTTCTCTGGCGCGAAGTCGACGCGGAAGGGGAGGTAAGAGGATTGCATTGCATCCACATCGGAAGCGGATGAGGCAGCGGAGGCGCGCTTGGCGCCTCCGCATAAAGGGTCAATGCGTCCGCGCGAGCCGGCTGTGGCGTGTGGCGCCGAGGCGCGCGCGCGATGCAGCCTCAGCCTGCCGCGTCTGATCGGCGGTGAACGCGCTTTTCGGCAAGCGCGGGTCGCCGAGGCCGATCTCAATTTCAACGATGCCATTGCGACGGATGCGCGAGCACACGGCAACGGTCACACCGCGGAAGACGAACTGGAGATGCGCGATCTCCAACCCTTTCGCCGCCACCGCGATTTCGCGGTAGGCCGCGAGCCCAGCGGCCTGGAGATGGACGCCAAGAGCCAACCGGGCGTCGGCGGTGGGGATGACGAGAACGGGGGCCTGAATCCGAAACATTTGAACCTCTCTTCGATGCACGAGTCCAACCACCGTCCGGACAGAGTCCGAGCGAAGTCGTTCAAACGAGTCGAAGAGATTCCAGGCTCAGGTGCGCATGTGGTCCGCGTTAGCGCGGAATACTGATCCCGATCAAGTCGCCTGCTGCCGGTTCCGTGGACGGGCGGTTGGGGTCGAGTGCCTGCGGGGACAACGCCGGCATGGAAAGCTTCTTCTCGTCGCTGAAAGAGCGGATCGGCCGCAAGGTTTACTGGACGCGGGTGTGACGCCAGAGCGGACAGGTTCGGCTACATCGACAGGTTCACGATCTCGGAAACTGCCGCGCAAGAGGCCGTAGGAATGAAATTGGCGCAGCCACGACGCGTCGCTGACATCGGTTTTCCGGCCAGGCACGTTCTTGTCGAATCGGGCATTCACCGGAACGACTTCGAATCCGTGTTGTTCTAGATCTCGTAAGCAGGGATCCGATAGACGCCCGTCGATTCCATCGCGACAGTCGTTACATCGCAGGATTGAAACCAGTCCGCGAGGTCATGTAGGTCCTTGGTGAAGGTTCCGAACGCTCGAACGGACTGTCCGAACAGGCGGGGTCGACGGCCGCCATACCCATCACGCGGCCTGGCGCCGACCCGCCCTTTGCCAAGGTTGGCGTGCGGGATGGCCAAGCGTATACTACCGTTACGGAGAGGACCAATGGGCGAAATTATCGAGCGTCTAGAAGCGCCGGCGCGCCACCGGCTCGACGTCGGCGCCTATTACAAAATGGCCGAGGCCGGGATCCTTACGCAAAACGACCACGTCGAGCTGATCGGCGGAGAGATCTTTGACATGACGCCCATCGGTAGCGCGCACGCGGGAAAGACCAACCGGCTCAACCGGCTCTTCGGGCGCGCCGCGGCCGACGGCCTTGCCCTCATCAGCGTGCAGTGCCCGCTGCGGCTCGACGCCTACAATGAGCCGGAGCCCGACGTGATGCTCCTGCGTCCGAGGGAGGACGATTATCAGGGCCGCCACCCGAGCGCAGCCGACGTCCTCCTCCTCGTCGAACTCTCCGAAAGCTCGCTCGCCTATGACCGCGGGACCAAGCTTGCGCTTTACGCCAGGTTCGGCGTGCCGGAAGTCTGGATCGTCGATCTTGTCGGCGCAGCGATTGAAGTTTACCGCGAGCCGGCGGGCAAGGCCTACTCCGTTAAGGAACGGCTGACCCACGGATCGCTAGCCCCCGCTCGCGTCCCGGGGATCGCGATCGACGTCGCCGCGCTGCTCGCATGAACGCGGCTCCCTCGGCCAAGCTTCGAACCCTCCGTCGCCGGCGGCCGGCCTGGGCCAGCGGCCGACGCCGCAGGCCCGCTTGGGGCGGCCTTGGGCAAGATCTTCAATTTTCCACGAAACGCCGAGGCGAAGGGGCGGTCCCCCTAGTTCACGCCGACACGGAGCGCGGCTCCTGTAGCCCGCGGCCCCTGCGCAGCCGCCGCCCAGAGAAAGCTAGCTGCGTTGTCGCGGCTACGGGGCGAAATTGCGGCGCGGGTTTTCAAAACTGCCTGGGAGTCGCCGCGCAATGCCAATCGGATTTTCCCGGAAGCGTGCTTCGATAGAACGGAAGAAACGCTGTCAACCCTGTGGAAAAAGCTATTGGACAGGGGACGCCGCTCAAGACGGGTAATGAATTGAACAACGCCAAGCTGCCGATCAAACGTTCAATGGGAGGAGAGCATGGCGACGGGCCTCTCCTTGATGCATGGCGGATCGGTCATGGTAGCGTATGCACGCAGGCGCATCCCGATCTCTTGCGCACAATACGAGGCAACGGGTAGTGGCCCGCCCTGGAAGAACTGGTGGCGAAAGCGCCGGTCACGACTGAGGCGCGGGACTTCAAAGACAGCCTCCAAGGCGGATGCCGAGTGCGTAACTCGGGGGCGTGATCGGGCAATGCGTGGGCCGCTTCGACGAGTTGCATGATTGAGGCCCCAAGGCTTGCAGCGATCCGGGTCGCGGACGGGGAACCGAGGCGCGGCATGATCGGAATTCCCGGGTTCACAATCCCGCCGCCTTGGTGAGATTGACCCGGTACCGGTCGCGGCGGCGCTGGTAGCGCCGGGTCATTACGGCTGCTGAATGGCCGAGCTGCTTCTGGACATAGCGCTCGTCGACCTCGGCCGAGGAGGCGAGGCCTGCGCGCAGCGAAATGCCCCGAGAATTCTGGCCCGTCGCTCGCCTTCTGTCAGATCGCCGCGCACGCCGGCGGCCAGCGCGGATCGTTTGACCAGCTGGGTGACGTGCCGGTCGGCTGGGCGCTCGACCGTCGACGGGGGCTTCATTGAGCACCTCATTTTCAAGTGTCTGGAAACATTGGAATTTGGGGAGGGTGGCAATGCAGCGGTCCAGTGAGACCATCGGGGCGATCGCCGCGGCGCTCGCTGAGGCCCAAGCCGAACTCACCAATCCGGAGAAGTCGCTGATTGCGACCCTTCGGGCGTCGAACCCGCGCGATCATGATCAGACCTTTCGATATGCGGCGCTCTCAAGCGGCCTCGACATCGTGCGGAAGACCCTTGGCGGCCATGAGATCGCAACCGTTCAGACGACGGCGATCGACAGTGAGGCCGGGCTCATCCGCCTGACCACGACGCTCGCCCATTCGTCAGGGGAGTGGCTGTCGTCGGAATGGCCGGTGTGCCCGATTGTCGAGACGGCGGCGCCGCGCCGGATGGGAGCGGCGCTCACTTATGCGCGACACTCTTGTTGGCATTGCAGGAGAGGACGATCTCGACGCGCCGGGTCTCGCCGAAGGCGCGAAGGCGGACGCGGCCAACGAGGCAGGCGCCGCTAACAAAGACCCTGTACCCGCGCGGTCGAGCGCCCGTCCATCCAGCGTCCGCACCGGTCCATCGAGATGCGCACGCCGGCTCAGCGCACCACCGCGGCGAGGCAAAGGAAATCGCTGGAAATCCTGCCTATGGCGCAATCGACGATGTCGGGAGAGCCCCGGCGCTGAAAATGGAACACATGAATTTGGCATTGCGGTGGGGTCCTGCCGGACGCAAATCAGGACCCCACCCCATTCCTTGTCCAATCTGGGAGCGCCCAAACCGCCGACCGGGTGGTCAGGGTAAATTGAGCCGCCAATTCCTGTTAATTTTCGAACGGCTCAAATCTGCGACTATCAAGCCGGAACTCGAGGAATTCGTCATCCCGATACATTCCGAGGACGAATGTCAGAGGCTCCTGAAAATAAGGGCTGCCAGCCGCAACTTCGCTGGGATCACATATCGCGCTGGGCAAGACGGCGGTCACGATTGCCGGCTCCCCGTAGTCCGGAAACTTTCGGTTTTTTAAACCCGGTTTCCACTTGACGATCTGACCCTTGGTGAAGTTGTGAAATTGGTCGAGCCGCTCCACGAGCTCCTTCAACTTGTGCTGTTGACGTTCCACTGGCGAGCCGCTCTTTGGGTCTTCCGCCAAACGGATTGCTGGGAAATTCCTGTCGATTTTGTCGTTATGCATAGTGGTTCTCCACGTGCCGATTGTTTCGGACGGGTATGAACCCCTTTCACCCTCAAAGTTCAGCCTGTGGCCTGGTTTGCTATGTCTTTCAATAGTTTAACGAACTAGGGCAAGTTGAGCTGCCCCCGGTTTCTCTGGACAGCTATTTGTCAGAGAGGAGACCTGGGTGATGAAGGCCATGAGACGAGAAATCGAAGGCACTGATGTTGCTGCTGCGCCTGTGGTCAGCGAGGGCGGGCGGAGCCCGTCCACGCTGTCCACAGGTTTGCCGGGTATGACGCCGAACCCTTCGACGATCGGGCCGTTGGCGCCCGGCCAGCGTTGGAGCGTGGGGCGCAAGCGAGAGGTGGTGTTGCGCCTGCTTCGCGGCGAGTCCGTGGAGCTTCTGTCGCGGGAGCTTGGCGTGCCGATCTACAAGCTCGAACAATGGCGGGAGAAGGCGGACGCCGCCCTGGACGGCGCGCTGAAGGAGCGCGAAAGCGACCCCGCGAGCGGCGAACTGGCCGCCGCGATGCAGCGCATCGGCGAGCTCAGCATGGAGGTCGAGCTGCTGCGCGCCAGAATCGGGCGTCCCGGCCCTTTGGCCCGCAGGAGGTCGCGGTGATGGCCGAGGCGACGTCCCCGACCACCGGCCGCCGCTATGGCGTGGCCCGGGTCTGCCAGATCTGGGACCAGCCGCCTCCTCCTTTTATGCCGCGCGCCCGCCGCAGGCGGGCGCCGTCGCGCCAGCCTCGGCCTCGGCGCGCCGCGGGCCCAAGCCCAGCGTCGGCGACGAGGCGTTGCTCGCCGCCATCCACGCCGACCTCGAGCGATCCCCGTGGACCGGCGAAGGACACCGGAAGGTCTGGGCCAGGCTGCGTGCGATCGATGGCGTGCGGGTGTCACGCAAACGCCTGCTGCGGCTCATGCGCGAGCATGGCCTGCTGTCGCCCCATCGCGCTCGCACGCGCTCCGACGCGCCGCACGATCGGCGGATCGTCACCGAGGCGCCGAATGTGATGTGGGCGACCGACGCGACCCAAATCGCCACCGTCCAGGACGGCAAGGTCTGGCTGTTCGGCGTCGCCGAGCACTGGAACGCCGAGCTGCTCGGTTGGCATGTCGCCAAGCGCGGGACCCGCTTCGAAGCTCTTCAGGCCGTCGGCATGGCGGTGCGAAACCAGTTCGACCGCGTCGACGCCGGCGCCGCCCGCGGCCTGGCGCTGCGGCATGATCACGGCAGCAACTTCATGTCGGACGCTTTCCAGAAACAGATCCGCTCCTGGGGCATCGCGCCGAGCTACGCCTTCGTCGGAGAGCCGCAAACCAATGGCGTCATCGAGCGCTTGTTCCGAACCCTCAAGGAGCAGATCGTGTACGGACGTATCTTCCAGACCGTCGACGACGTCCGAGACGCCGTTCGCGCCTTCGCCGCCCGCTACAACGCCGGATGGCTAATCGAGAAGAACGGCCACCGAAGCCCTGACGACGCTCGCGCCGCTTGGCATGACCAGCCTTTCAGGCGCGCCGCATAAGCCAACCGTTTGTCCAAAGAACCGGGTGCGGTACACTCGTAACCCACGTCGGGAGTGCGGGGTCCATACCATTGACGCCCGCTGTCTCGGGCCGGCGCTGTCAGACTGCGTCAGCGCATGATCGACATGAGGGTGCGCCGTCTTAGCGAGAAGGTTCAGAGGGCCTATCGCAAGTTGGACGTCCTACCAGCGCAGAGAGTGAGGAAGACCCTAAATTTTCGTGCCAACCAACGAATCTGTTTCGAAACGCCGCATGAAGCCGCTTTGACCTAGCCGTCATTTCTCAAACTGGGTAGCGCATCGGGTCGCCAATCAGGCAAAAGTTGTTTTGCGAGAACGACTTGCGCTGATTTGGAGAGGCGGCCCGATGCAGACAGAGTGTAGCGCAGAACGGAGCATGTTTGGACGGGTCGAAGGCCGGTCCGTTGTGGCGGAGTTCGACGGCGGCGCGTTGACGTCCGACGCGGGCGGCCTGCTGTTGGGCGCCGCCGACCAACGTCTGGGCCTGGTTCGCCGGATTGCGCGATGTTTCCGCGACGCGAGAGACCCGAGGCTGGTTGAGCACTCAGTCGCCACGCTCATCGGGCAGCGCGTGTTCGGCATTGCGCTCGGCTACGAGGATCTGAACGATCACGACGAGCTTCGTCACGACCCGCTGATGGCGGTGCTGGCGGGCAAGCTCGAGGCCAGGCGCGAGGATTGCGCGCCGGTGGCGGGCAAATCGACGCTGAACCGGCTCGAACTGTCGCGCGAGAGGCCCACGAAGTACCGCAAGATCGCACATGAGCCCGCGGCGATCGAGGCCCTGTTCGTCGACCTGTTGCTCGAGGCGCACGACCGGCCGCCCAGCAGATCATCCTCGACCTCGACGCCACGGACGACCCGCTGCACGGCGATCAGGAAGGCCGCTTCTTCCACGGCTACTATGATTGCTACTGCTACCTGCCTCTTTACGTGTTCTGCGGCCGGCATCTGCTGGCGGCCAAGCTCAGGCCGTCGAACATCGACGCCAGCGCCGGCTCGGTTGAGGAAGTCGCGCGCATCGTCGCGCAAATTCGCAGGCGTTGGCCGCGAACGCGCATCCTGCTGCGCGCCGACTCTGGGTTCGCCCGCGAGGCGCTGATGGCCTGGTGCGAGACGAACCGGGTGGACTTCGTCTTCGGGCTCGCTCGCAATGCGCGGCTGGTCGAAGAGATCAGCGTCGAACTCCTGCGCCCGAGGCGTCCGCGACCGGCAAGCCCGCTCGCCGCTTCAGGGACTTCCGTTATGCGACGCTCGACAGCTGGTCGCGCCGGCGCCGGGTCGTCGCCAAGGCGGAATGGACAAACGGCGAGGCCAATCCGCGCTTCATCGTCACCTCGTTGAACAAGGCCGAGACCAGCGCCCGCTTTCTCTATGAGAAGGTCTACTGCGCCCGCGGCGAGATGGAGAACCGGATCAAGGAATGCCAAGGCGACCTGTTCGCCGACCGAACCTCGACCGCAACCCTGGGCGCCAACCAGCTGCGGCTCTGGCTCGCCTCGTTCGCCTATGCGCTCCTGTGCGCCCTCAGGCGCATCGGTCTTGCCCACACCCAGTTCGCCGAAGCGACCTGCGGCACGATCCGGCTCAAGCTCCTCAAGCTCGCAGGTCTCGTCCGCGTCAGCGCGCGGCGCATCAAATTCGCGCTCGCCTCAGCCTGTCCCTACGCCGACGAATGGCGGCTGGCCGCCGCCCGCCTCGTCACAACCGCCTGACGCGTCGCCGCGACGCCGAACAAACGCCGGCAATCCAACCCACCACCCACCGGAGACCCCCAAAAGACCGACCCCATCCGCGCAAACCGCGCCAGGGACGCGCTCGTCCTCGCTACAATCACTGCCCAATCATCGTCGGGTCACTAAAACCCAAGCCCCGCCTATGAGAAATGCGGGCTAGAGATCGACCCAGGCGTCGCGCAGATAGTCGAAATAACGGTCAACGCGATTGCCGTTCCAACGGTATTTCAGGTGTCGCTCCTGGCGCGGCAAGCCGACGGCGCATGGTCTAAACGCCCCGATGCATTCGCCTCCATCGCGACGAACGCTCGGGTAAACGACGCCGTCGGCGCCGGCGTCACGCAGGTCTCGCCCATAGGCCCGAGAAACGGCATACGATGTGGGATCGAGGATCTGGGAACGGCGAGGCTCCGCCAACGTGGCGACGTTTTCGAATTCCGCCGATATTCCGCCGACGAGGACGCGCATGTCCTCCGTTCGCATCGGATCACCGCTATCCCGCGCGAATTCTTCGAAATGAAAGATCGTCTCGGCAATGGCCGTCTCGAGCTCCGAGGCCGCGTAGTAGACGCCGAAGCTCCCGTCACTGAACCGCGATCCCTTGGGATTGAGGTGCGTGAACGACGCCATGACGTAGCTTGCTCCAGGTCCCGACACACGCTCACCGGGTGGTACGAGCGCGATGTCTCCAACCTGGTCGCGGACGCGAGGATTTGTTAGCTGCTCCAAGGCAATCAGCGCGTCCCACACGGCCGGATTGCCCGTCAGGCGCTCGAACAAGCAAATCGGCGGGTATCGTGAAGCGACGATGCGCCAAGCTTGCGACCAATCGATTTGACGCGTCGGCAGCTCTCAGCTCCATGGCGCTCGCGCCGCGTCCACATAGGTTCGAACGGCCGCCAAATCGACAACATCGCCGCCCCTCATGCGATCGAGAGGGCTCTGCCCGCCAAATGCTCTGTTCGGGCGTTTGACCCAACTGTCGGCCAGATGCGCGTCCGAGTAGACGATTTGCAAGGCTTTGTAGATTCCAGCGATGTAACCGACTCTTCGAAGGGTATCCATCGGCACACGGACAGCGTTCCCCTGACGCCAAGCATAGTAGGTCCTTTCCGCCGGAGACCCGAGCAGAACGCGCGCGTCATCTGCGCTGACGTCCCAAGCGTCCATGATTTGAAAGAAGCCTCGGAGGGCGCTCATCGGAACGATCGCCGTTCGATCTTTTTGCTGTAGCCGCTGCGTGGTCGGCATGTTTGCCTCCTGCTGATTAGCATAAAGTAGCCATTTCCGGCTAATTTGCAAGAGACCCCAGCGACGCGGATGTTATGCGAGTGCTGAATAGCCATGCATCAGCCCGAGAGCGGACCCAACGTGGCTGTTCGTGCTTGACTGGCCTCGAATGAGAGCGTGCACCAGGTTACACCGCCGACTGGCGCCACTATTGCGCCTTGGCGCGGCGGCAGAACCTCCCCGCCCTGCCCCCGGATCCGCAAGTTCTCGGCCTCTACATCGCCGCCTGCGCCTCCGGCCCAAAAGCCTGCTCGGTCAGGATGATCGAACGGCGGCTCTCGGCCTTGATGTGGAATTTCGCCAGCGTGGCCAGCCGATGGAGCGCAAGGACCGGCACGTCGCGGCCGTGCTCGCCGGCATCCGCCGCAGCCGGGGGCGGCCGCCCGAACAGAAAGAGGCGGTGCTGCCCGAGCATCTCCCCGCGATGATCGCCAGCCTCGATCTTGGCAGCTTACGCGGCCTGCGCGACCGGGCGATCCTGCTGATCGGCTTTGCCGGCGGCCTCAGGCGCTCGGAAATCGTCGGCCTCGACTGCCGCCCCGAGGATCGCCTCAGCAGCGGCTGGATCGGATTTTTTGCCACGGCTTGCTGCTGACCTTGCGCGGCAAAACCGGCTGGCGCGAGGTCGAGATCGGCCGCGGCTCTTCGGAGGCGACCTGCGCGGTGGTCGCGCTCGAGACCTGGCTCAAATTCGGGCGCATCGCGCAGGGGCCTTTGTTCCGGCGGGTCGTCGCCGACGGCAAGAGCCTCGGCGCTGAGCGCCTCACCGACAGGCACGTCGCCCGGCTGGTGAAACGAACGGCCATGGCCGCCGGCGTGCGCAGCGACCTAACCGAGGGCGGGCGCGAAAGAAAGTTCTCGGGGCATTCGCTGCGCGCCGGTCTCGCCTCCTCGGCCGAGGTCGACGAGCGCTACGTGCAAAAGCAGCTCGGCCACGCCTCTGCCGAAATGACCCGGCGCTACCAGCGCCGCCGCGACCGGTTCCCGGTCAATCTCACCAAGGCGGCGGGGCTGTGAACGGCGAAAGCAGGCTGCGGCGCCCCTGCCCTGCCCTACCGGGTGAGCATCCATGGTCGCATAGCAAGCGCCGGTCAGCCCCTTCGCCGCCTTGCGTGGCCGCCCGCCCTTGGCGCCGTTGGACCGGGCCGCAGCCGCCTTCTTGGGCGATCTCGTTCGGCCGGCTAGGAGCCTGTCTGCTTAATCCTCGGCGAGATGGGATTTGAACCGCTCAAGCCAGTCGGAGAGCCGGATGCAGCAAATTCGCGCATCCGGTTTGATGTAAGGTTGGGTGGAAGCTTTGCGGCCATCGTTCGTTGCACCGTTTCCGAGGTGGCGAAGCTCAGCCGGTTGCGCGTGCGGCCAGGGACGGGGTCCGCCCCTGGGCGAGCTTCAAGATATTGTGGGCGAGGCAGACGAGGCCCCACTCGTTGGCGACCTTCTCGACGCCGCGCAAGAGAAACTGACGGAAGCCGCGCGCCTGCTTGATCTGTCCGAACACCGGCTCGGGCAGCTGCTTTCTTAAGCGGTAGGGGCTGGAGTGCCCGCCGGCCTTGATTTTTCGCGCATGGCGGCGACGCGGGCGCCGCCGCCTTCTCCTTCCCCGGCGTGCTTGGCCCGCCCCGGCGCGATATAGGCGTCGATCTCGCGTTCCTCCATCGCTGTAAGGTTGGCGTCGGAGCAATAGCCCGCGTCCGCCGACAGTTGCGTCGGCTTCTTGCCCAGATTGGCTTCGATGGCGTCGGCCATCGGCGCCAATTGATGTTGATCGCTCTGCTTCGCGTCGAGGCCGTGGGCGACGATCACCTGCGCCGTCGCGTCGACCGCCGCCTGCGCATTGTAGCCCTGGATGAAGCCGTCCTTGGTTTTCATGATGCGGCTTTCGGGATCGGTGAAGTTCTTCTGCGCTTTGGGGTCAGGCTCTTCGGATGGCGGGGCGGCGGGCTTGCCCGGTTTCTTGCGGCCCTCGGCTTGTCGCCGCTCCTCGGCCTGCGCTTTGGCCTTGGCCGCCGCGGCCGCTTTCGCCTCGGCCTCCAATTCGGCCTTCGCCGCCCGGATCTTCTCGACGCGCTTCTTCTTGTCGGCGACCCATTTGGGCAGCTCCTCGCCGCTCTTGTCGCGGCCGAAGGCTCTGTCTTCCTCGGCGTCCGCAGCCTCGGCTGCGCTCAGCCACCGCTCGACCTCGGCCTCGAGCTCCGCCGCACGCTTCTCCATGCGCTCGTAGCTCATCGCCTTGTGCTTGGAGGCGTTCGCCTTGATCTTCGTCCCGTCGAGCGCGACATGGCCGAGCTTCACAAGTCCCGCCTGTTCGCACAGCTTGAGAACTTGCCCGAACAGTCCCGCAAGCACCTTCAAGTGCCGCTTGCGGAAGTCAGAGACGGTGCGAAAATCCGGCGGATCGAGCCCGACAATGCTCAGGAAGTCGACCCGTTCGCGCGCCGCCTTGGCGATCCGGCGCGACGAGTAGACGCCGTTGCAATAGCCGTACAGCAACAGCGCCGTCATCATCGCCGGGTCAAACGGCGGCTGCCCGCGCTCGCTCGCATACGCGGCTTCGATCTCACCAAGGTCGAGAGGCTCGAGCACAAGCGCCAAAATGAAGCGAGCCAGATGGTCCTCGCCGACAAAGTCCTGAACGCTCGGCGGCAACAACAGCGGCTGATCGATCGTCCAGGGCCGGAAGGTCTTGCTCATAAGCAAACAGAATCCGATTTGAGCAAACGCCGCCACCACAATCCGCTATTATCCAGACAGGCTCCTAGGCGAGCCAGTTCGCGCGCCATCCAGGCGCGGTTGCCAAAGATGCCGTTGACCAGCGCGGGGACATTGAGGTCGACGTCCAGCGACGGCCAGCGCAGGTTGAATCCGGCGCCGTCGACTTCGACTTTGGCCAGATCCTCGCCGCTCGCGCCGTGAAGGTCCTGGACGCGCTGGGCCGGAAAGGCGTAGGCGCAGCCGTTGGCCAAATCGATGACCACGCGGCCGGCGGCGACGTCGTAGTGGGCGGCGACGGCCCGCGGCTCCATCTCGAGCATTTTGCGGCCGCGCGCCTCGGCTCGCCTCAGCTCCGCTTCGGCCAAATCAGCCATGGATCCGCTCCCATTCCAGCAAGAACGCGTCTCGGCGCGCGACCACTTCGGCAAACAACCGGCGTATGTCCGACCGCTTCATGCCGATGCGCGACACCAGCTCCGGCCGGCCTTCCGGTCACAGAAGGTTCACATTCGCATGGCCCTCAGCTCCGATGTTGTGGACATGCGCCGGCTCGTGATCGAGCGTATAAATCACAAAGCGGAAGCCGTGAGCCAGATGGACGACAACCATCGCTCGCTAGACGTCATGTTCGCGGGCTGATCCGGTGGCCCGCCCTTTGAGGCCCGCCTTTGTGGTCGTCGCGCCGATGGGCCGACCCGCAGCCGACCAACGGGCCATGTCCGCATGTGCACATCGTCGTCACAAGTCGCCGCGGATCCTCACGATCCTCGCCCGCCGCCTCGCAAGGCGCAAGCAAGAACCTTACGAATTTTGAAACCGTCTCTCAGGAAGAACACCATCGATATTAGTTCGCGTCGGGCTCGGGTTTCGTTTGAGCTTTACGACCGTCGACCCCTCGTGGCTGCAATCTAGCGTAGTGTACTTGATCCATCGCCGGAGACCTACGTGGTACCGCAGTACTCTCCGGATCTGTACGCCGAGATGGCCGGTGTTTGTATTTACAAAACCTGGCGACAGACCGCGACCGCGACCGTGGCCGTGAATAAATCGAGTGCTTCCGGCCCCCATCTCCCACGTCCGCTCAATTGTCCGACAAAGGGGCGATCCGGTTATTGCGTAAGGGTGACCGGTTATCTTGGCAGGGTAATATCCATGCAGATCGACGCGGATCTCAGCGAGCATTTGTATGGTAGTCTCCGCTCATCATCAGCCAGAATTGTCGGTTAAGTCAGAACTATAGTACATGGTTGGTTTGTGCGCAAGTGCTGACGGCGCATTTGTCGCTAGCACACGATATGTCCGGTTTAGGTAGCGCGCGATCTGTCCGGTAGTCCGAGCCCTTTTGGAGGGGTTGGGATGCGCCGGACGGAGGCCCTTCAGGGGGTGCGCATGGCGATGTTTTTGAACCTTCTCAACCGCTGGGAATCGGCGGAGCTCAATCAGGAGGAGGCGGCGGAGTTGCTCGGGGTGAGCGAGCGGACGTTCCGGCGCTGGACGCGCCGTTACGAGGAGGAGGGCGAGGCCGGGCTCGTCGACCGCAGGCTTGGCAAGGCCTCGGGCAAGCGGGTCCCGGCGGACCGGGCGGAAGAGGTGGAGCGGCTCTACCGCGAGCGCTACCAGGGTTTCACGGTCAAGCATTTCCACGAGCATCTGATCAAGGATCACGGCTTCGGGTGGGGCTACACCTGGCTCAAGCTGCATCTTCAATGGGCGGGCGTTGTTCCGAAGGCGCCGCGCAAGGGGGCGCACCGACGCAAACGCGAGCGGCGCCCGCTGCCGGGCATGATGCTGCATCAGGACGGCTCCCGGCACGCCTGGCTCGAGGGCCAGCCTGCGCTCGACCTGATCGTGACCATGGACGATGCGACGGGCGCGATCTACTCGGCCTTTCTCATCGAGGAGGAGGGCACGGGCTCGACCTTCCGGGCGCTCAAGGAGGTCTTCGGCAAGCACGGCCTGCCGATGAGCCTCTACACCGACCGCGGGGCGCACTACTTTCATACGCCCAAAGCCGGCGGCGAGATCGATCGCGGCCATCCGACCCAGGTCGGGCGGGCGCTTGAGCAGCTTGGGGTTGAGCATATCGGGGCCTATTCGCCGCAGGCCAGGGGCCGTTCGGAGCGCACGTTCGGGACGCTTCAGGATCGGCTCGTCAACGAACTCGCGCTCGCCGGCATAACCGATATCGAGGCGGCCGACGTCTTCATCCGCGAGGTCTATCTACCCGCCCACAACGCCCGTTTCGCGGTTCCCCCGGCCGGCGAAGGCTCGGCCTTCACGCCCATTCCCGGCGTCGACCTCGACGAGATCCTGTGCGTCGAGGAGGAGCGGCAGGTCGGCCATGACAATTGCGTGTCCTACCGGACGCTGAAGCTCCAGATCCCGGAAAGCCCGATGCGGCCGCATTTCGTCAAGGCGCGGGTGAAAGTCCACGTTTACGCCGACGGATCGCACGCCCTTTTCCACGGGCCAAGATGCATCGGCCGCTACGACGAAAAAGGAGCCATGAGAAGATCAAACGAAAAACGCCGCCTAAATCCGCTCGGCGGCGAGCCTGTGGACGGCATGGACAAGCCTCCGGCTCGCCCACCCCGCCCACAGGAGAACAAAAGCAGAAGAAGCGGACATATGACGCGCTACCAAAACCGGACAACTTAATTCGCTATCGACAGTGCTGACGGCGCATTGTGCTGACGGCACATTGTCAAACGGAACTTCCCACTGCTCATAGCGATCATCGAACGAGAGAGCGATTTACGTATTTTCGTGCGTGATCGGCTGGCCGAGGGATGGAGCCCGAGCAGATCTCCGGGTGGTTGAAATCCGGGAACGAACCGCGGCTGCGGGCCATCGGCAGCGAGACAATCTACGCTTTCGTCTATCGGACCGCACAGAAGGCCGAGGCCTTGTGGCGTTATCTGACGCGTCGCCACAAACGCCGTCGTCCCCGTCGCGCCAGACCCTCGCGCGACACCATCAAGGATCGAGCTTCGATCCATGATCGTTCCACATTGAAAGTCGCCGCGAGGCCGGTCATTGGGAGGGTGACCTCATCGCAAATGCACACGGCCTGTGCTCGTCTTGCATGAGCGTAAGTCACGGGTCACGCCCACCGCGCGGCTCACAGGGAAAACCGCCGCCGAAACTATCTCAAGCGATGCTCGCGGTTTCGCCCATGTCGACCAGGATCAGCTTGGCGAGCGGGGCTTTGACTCGCGCCTGATCGAGCGCCCCGAACCCGTCCCATTCGGTGATGACAACCGCCGCGTCGGCACCCTCGAGGCAGGCATAGGTGGGTCAGTCCGACTCGTCGAACTCGTTGTGATTCCCGGGACTCCCACCTGAGCCGCGGCTCGCATGCTCGGATCATGATGGAAGGCGGCGAGGACGAACGAAAGGGCTTAACCAACATTCTCGTCATCCCCTCCGGCCCCACCAGCAATACCTGAACGAAGAACAGGCAGAG
>CAVYDG010000011.1:0-984092 GCA_963767245.1 uncultured Alphaproteobacteria bacterium | reverse complement strand
CGCCATCGAAAGCTCACTCCAGACGTTTGCCCGCGCCCAAAAAGCAGTGTGCGGCTCATCCACGCAGGCGGCCTTGGAGCGATAAGCGAGGCGGGCTCGGATTGCAAAGCGCGTCCCCTCATTCTTCCCCTTTCGGCGGCCGTCCGAGCAGCGCCCCGACCGCACCCGCAACGTCGAGCGAGCCCTCGATCAACCCCTCGACGCAATTGGCGATCGGCATGTCGACGCCGCGCTCACGCGCCAACTCGATCAGCGCAAGGGCGGTGAAGACGCCTTCGGCGAGCCTGCCTTCTCGCGCTTCCGCCACGCTCACGCCTCGCCCGAGCGCCTGGCCGAAGGCGAAATTGCGCGATTGCGGCGACGAACAGGTCAAAACGAGATCGCCGAGCCCCGAAAGCCCCATCAATGTCGATCCCCGCGCCCCGAAGGCCTCGCCGAAACGGCGCAGTTCGGCGAAGCCGCGCGCGATCAGAGCCGCGTCGCGCTTGCGCCCAGCCCGTGACCGGCGGCGACGCCGCAGGCGATCGCCAGCACGTTCTTGGCCGCCCCGCCGATCTCGACGCCGCGAACGTCGGTCGAATGATAGAGGCGCAGGTTCGGTCCGCGCAGCGCGTCGCAGAGGGCGCGCGCGAGGCCCTCATCGGCCGAGGCCAGCGTCACGGCGGTCGGAAGGCCTGCAGCGACGTCGGCGGCGAAGGAGGGACCGGAGAGAATTGCCGTCGGCCGCCCGGCGCCGCTTGGCCCAGGACCTCGGTCATGAAGGCATGCGTGACCCGCTCGATCCCTTTGGCGCAAGACCAAGCGGCGCAGATCCCGGAACCCCAGCGAGCCGCGTCGCCATTTCGCGGCTAGATTGAGCCGGCGTCGCCACCAGAATCGCATCGCACCGCGCGAGATCGTACAGATCCGACGTCGCTACGACTGCGTGCGACAAAACGACGCCGGGAAGCCGGTCGCTGCGCCCGGTCGCCGCAATGACCCGCATACGCGTTTCGTCGCGGCCCCACAGGACGACGGCTCGACCCGCAGCGGCGGCGGCGTTGGCGAGCGCCATGCCCCAGGCGCCCGCTCCGGCGACGCCGATCCGGTTTGCGCCCCTCATGCCATCTCGCGCCGCATTCTTATGCTCCCGGGACAATGGTGATGACGACAACCGCGCCGGCCGGGCAAGCCTCGAGACGGCCCCGCCGGACCTGCTCCTAGCCAAAACGCTCGCTTGCGCCTAGGTATGGGCGCGGCGCGTCGCCGGCGGGACGCATCGCCGCGGGCAGCAAGGAGCTTAACAGCGATGCCGGAGATCGATCTACCGACCGTCATATTTGCGCTTGTCGCCTTGTTCGTCGCTTACAAGCTACGCTCCGTCCTTGGCGTGCGCCAGGATTCCGAGCGTCAACCGGGCGGCCTTCTGGCTCCGTTGCGCCGGGTGCCGGCGCCTTCGACCCGCCCGCAGTCGAGCCGGACGGAGCGGCGTCGGCGCCCGCTCAGCCGCCTGCCGCGGATCGCTGGAAGGGCGTCGCCGAGCCCGACCCCGCAGTCTGGAGCGGCCTCGACGCCATCGCCGCGGCCGATCGCAGCTTCTCGCCGCAAGCCTTTCTTTCCGGCGGCGGCTCGCCTACGACATGGTCGTTCATGCCTTCGCCGCCGGCGACTCGGCGACGTTGCGCAATCTGATGACGCCGGAAGCCTTCGCCAATTTCGACAACGCAATTCGCAGCCGCGCGGCGGCGGGCCAAACGATGACGACGACCGTCGTGTCGATCGACGACGCCACCATCGTCGGGGCGCAGCTCGCCGACGCCATGGCGCAGCTCAAAGTGCGTTTCGCCGCCAAGCTCGCCTCCGTCACTCGCGATGCCCAAGGCGGGGTCGTCGACGGATCGCCAAACGCCGTCGCCGATCATATCGACTTTGGACTTTCGCCCGCGATATTCGCTCGCGCAACCCCAACTGGATGCTGACGGCGACCGAATCGGAGAGCGGGTCCCCCTCTCAGCGCTAAAGCGCGGTGCGAGCCCGCCTCGAGACGCTCGGGTTCGAAAGCCTCGCGGGCTGGAATGACGACGACCATCTGGCGGCGCTTCGCGCTTTCGAGCGCTCGGCGCGCACGCTGGCCGGAGGTCGAGAGAGCGCCCGGCCGGCACAGCCGGCTTCGCCCGAATTGATCGCGACCGCCCGCGCGGCGCTGCGGGCGACCGTTGCGGCCGAGCGAGACGCGCGGCTGTTCTTCGAGACGCAGTTTCGGCCTTTCCGCATTGTTCCCGAGCAGGGCGCGGCATTTCTGACTGGATATTACGAGCCGCGCGTCCCGGGTTCGATGGTCGAGACGGACGAATTCCGCTGGCCCATCCTGGCGCGGCCGGCCGATCTCGTAACTTTTGCGCCCGACGCGGCGCCGTCGGGATTCCCCGAGGGGGTCAGCGGCGCCCGGCGCCTGGGCGACGGCTCGCATGTCCCCTATGCCGATCGGGCGCAGATCGAGGCGGAGCGCCTCGACCCCATCGTCTGGGTGCAGGACGCCGTCGAAGCTTTCCTCATTCAGGTGCAGGGCTCGGCGCAGGTCGAATTCCCCGACGGACGGCGCGCGCGCCTCGCCTACGACGGGCGCAACGGCTTGCCCTATACGTCGATCGGACGGATCCTGATCGACACGGGAGAGATCGCCGAGAGCGCAATGTCGCTCTCGAGCCTGAAAGCGTGGCTGCGCATCGACGGCGAGAGAGGGCTCAAGCTGATGCGGCGCAATCGCTCGTTCGTGTTCTTCAAGCTCGTCGACGATTTCGACCCGCGGCTCGGTCCGGTCGCGGGCGCCGGCGTTGCGCTCACGGCCCTGCGCTCGATCGCGGTCGACCGGACGATCTGGGCCTACGGCCTGCCGTTCTGGATCGACGCCGAATTGCCGTGGGCGGACGAGACCGCGCGGGCTTTCCGCCGGCTCATGATCGCCCAGGACACCGGCTCGGCCATTGTCGGACCGGCCCGCGCCGACCTCTTCTTCGGCAGCGGCGAAGCGGCGGGCGCGCGCGCCGGCGCCATCAGGCATAAGGGGAGGTCGTCGTGCTCCTGCCGCGCGGCGAGGGCCGGTGAAAGAGGCGCCGCATCGTCCACATCGCCTGAGGCGCCTCAGCGACGAGGAGATCGCGCTCTGGACCGAGGTCGCGCGCGGGGTTGAGCGGCGGCGCGGAGCGGCGCTGCCGACGCCGTCGAACCCGCAGGGCGGCGAGCCGCTCCGTCCGCCGCCGGCCGCAGCCGAAGCGCCGCCCAGCCGGCCGGCGCCGCCGTCCGCGCCGCTGCTCGCGCCGATCGAGCGCCGGCTCAAGCGCGAGCTTGCCCGCGGGCGCGGCGCGATCGACGCCGCGCTCGACCTGCATGGGCTCACCCAACCCGAGGCGCACCACGCGCTGCGCGGGTTCCTGCGCCATTCGCAGGCGCGCGGCGCGAGACTGGTGATCGTCGTCACCGGCAAGGGCGGGCCGCTGGACGAGCCGGGCGGATGGCCGCCCGGGCGCGGCGTGCTGAGGCGGCTCACCCCGCACTGGCTGCGCGAGTCCGACCTGCGCTCGGTCGTGCTCGGCTTCGAGGAGGCCGGACGCGCCCACGGCGGCTCGGGCGCGCTCTATGTGCGGCTGAGGAGGCTTCAGGGGCCTCCGGTTTGGGAGTAGGCTATATAACTCGCTACTTACGTGCTTTGCTCGCAACAAAATCCAAGCCGGGCGCAACGGATTCAAAGGCGGCCGCAACGAAATCCAAGGAAAACTGATATAAAATCCAAGCCAGAAACAATGAAAACCAAACCAAATCAATTCTGTTCCGCGAAATCAACCTTTTCAAGGGGTTGCGCTGCCTTTTCGGGCCGGGCGTAACTCCCAAGCGCTCCCTCGTCTTGAGGGCGCCCGGGAGGGGCCTCGAAGAACGCTCCAACGTGCGCCGAATGCGCGTAAGCCTTCTGGAGCATCCTTCGAGACGCGCCTTTGGCGCTCAGGATGAGGCGGCGGTTCTCGGCCGGGAAGCGACCCAGCTTGGTAGCGATGGCCGGGCGACGAAATCTTTCCGGCGCCCCTGCCCCGCCAGATTGCGAGCGCGCCGCCCCCCGCGGCGAAAGGCCTTTCGTCAGTATCGATCATCAGAAACGAATAGCACGATTTTCTGATTTTGTCAAATCAATTGTTTCGACAAAGGCTCGCTGAGAGCGACGAGCGGCGGGCGCTTCAGCGACGCTCTATCGGTCGCCTGGGCCCGTCACTTCTTGCCGCAGGTCCGGTCGAGCTTGTGGGCGGCGGCGTCGCCCTTGACGCCGATATTGTCGAGGGTCTCCGAGCCGAGCTTGACCGCGCCGTGCAAGACCCAGGTGCCGTCGGCGGCTTTGCTCCATGCGCTGCACGGGATGAGGTCGATGTCGCCCGGCCAGGTCTTCATCTCCCAAACCTGCTCGTCGGCGCGAGCCGAAGCGACGGTGAACAGGAGAGCGGCCGCCGCGGCGAAGATGAGTTTCGACATGTTGGGTTCGCCTCCGTCAGTGCCCTGGTAGGGCGCGGAACATACGCAGGAATACTCTCCTATGCCAGCCCGCGGACGGGCGCCGCCGCCGAGGGTCGATCTCGCGGCGCCGCCGCCTTGCCCGCCGCCCGCCTCGCGGCTATAAGCGCGCCGCTTCTCCCGACAATCGCGACAAGAGACCCGACCGCCCATGGCCGTTCAGCGCACGTTCTCGATCCTCAAGCCCGACGTTACCCGGCGCAACCTGACGGGCGCCGTCAATCAGCGGATCGAGGCCGCGGGGCTTCGCATCGTGGCCCAGAAGCGCGTTCACATGACCCGGGCCCAGGCCGAGACGTTCTATGGCGTCCATCGCGAGCGCCCGTTCTTCGGCGAGCTGGTCGAGATGATGACGGCGGCGCCGGTCGTGGTGCAGGTGCTCGAAGGCGAAGACGCAATCCAGCGCTATCGCGACGTGATGGGCGCGACCAATCCCGAAAAGGCCGCCGCCGGCACGATCCGCAAGGATTTCGCGCTGTCGATGGGCGAGAACTCCGCCCACGGCTCCGACGCGCCGGAAACGGCGGCGATGGAGATCGCGCAATGGTTCTCCGGCAACGAGATCGTGGGGTAACGAAAGCCTCTGGTTCGGCTTCGCCTCGAAGCGCATAGCCGCTCTTGTTAAGTGCTCTGGTTTGGTGCGAGGCTGCCGGTCTAACTCGGGAGAAGCGCCATGGCAGATGCAGAAGTTGGTTGGATCGCCGCCATTATCATCGGCGGAATTGCTGGCTGGCTGGCCGAGCAATTCATGAAAAGCGATATGGGCTTGCTGATGAATATCGTGCTCGGCATCGTCGGAGCCGCGATCGCCAGCGCCATTCTCAGTGTCTTCGGCATCGCTCTGGGCGGATGGATCGGCTACCTGGTTCTCGGATTCATCGGCGCCTGTATACTGATCTGGATCGTCCGCATGGTTCGGAGCCGCGCCTGACGGACTTGCGCGGCCCTGGAGTCGTCATCGCGAGGAGCGGAGCGACGTCGCGATCCAGGGGAACGTCGGGCGTCCGACGTTCCCTGGATTGCTTCCCCCCGGACTTGATCCGGGGGCCGCTCGCAATGAAGACGGTCCCTTTGCTCGACCGAAGACTGCGCTAGCGCACGCTCGAGAACGACGTCGGCTGCAGGATGGCGCTCGACAAGGTGGCGACGATCGGGCCGTCTTTCTCGCTTGCGTCCCGCGCCGCGTGCCACTCCGGATCGCTGACGAAGGCGGCCCACTTTTTCTCGCGCTCGGCGAGCGATTCCCACGCGAGAAAATAGGTCAGCTCGTGATTGGATTCGCCGATCATCGTTGTCCAGAAGCCGGCCTGGCGGATGCCGTGTTTCTCCCATATCCGCAATGTCGCCGTTTCGAATCGTTTCAACAGCGCCGGCATCCGGTTTGGAACGCAGCGATAGACGCGAAGCTCGTAGATCATCCGGAAGCCCTTTGCGTGAGAAGCCGGCATTGGCGCGCGCGCTCCGCGGCGCGGTTGTCCGGCGCGATCAGCATGGCATGCCGCGCGGCCGGACGACAAGGCTGGCGGAGCGACGAGCGACGCTACGGCGGATTACTTGGGCGGCTTGCCCACATGGGCGCGGCTGACGCGACGCGCGCTCTTCATGAGCTGCGGCGGCGCGCATGTGAGCGGCCCGAGCGTGCGCCCGAGGCCGTTGTACTCGAGGCGCCAGCGGTCATATTCAGCCGGCGCCACGCCGGCCGAGCGGATGGCTTCGGCGACGGGCATGCCCTCGATCGTCAGCGTCTCGATCATCTGGAGCCTCTGGACGATTTCCCTCGGGCTGAGTTTCGGCCTTGCCATTGCGCCCTCCGCAGACGGCCGATTCACGCCGTGAGCGAGCGACCGCACCCCGCGGTCAAGGGCGGGATCAATGCGCTTCGGCGCCTGTCCGGAGATTGGCCGGCGGATTAAGCTTTATCAATCAATGAAGTCGGCTTGGAATTCACGCCCTGGGCTTCGCTTTCATTGCGCGCGCATAGAGCGCCTCCTCCATACGCTCGGCGACTTCGCGCAAATAGGGGTTGCGCGCCTCGCGGCCAGCGCGGCCGGAATCGAGGTCGCTCTGGAAACCGTCGCGCTGCGGCCAATGTTCGGCCAGGAGTTCGAAGCCCGCGTCCTCGATCGTCTCCACCGCCTTGGAGAATTGGGTTTCCGACCGGCCGACCTTCGACAGAACGAGCACGAGGCGCCCTTCCGCACCGCGCCGGGCGAGCTTGCGGGCGAGCGAAAGCGTCGGCCTCAGATCGTCGCCTGTGACCCCGGTCGGCAGGAAGACGACGTCGCTGTCCTCGGCGATCTCGGTCGAAAGATCGTCAGCGAGGCCGCGGGTGTCGGCGACGATGAAATCGGCGACGCTGTCCTCCCGGCGCAGTTTCTTCAGGCTCTTGAACGCGCGCGCATCGACTTCCGGCTCGAGCCCGGCGCGCATCCGCAGCGCGCCCCACTCGACGCAGGTCAGTTGATCGAGATCGAAGTCGGCAAGCAGGGTCTTGCGGCCACGATGGAGAGCGCCGACCGCGAGCAGGCGCGCGAGCGTGCTTTTGCCGACGCCCCCCTTCTGGCTGACGAATGCGACAGTGGTCGGAGCCTTCACTTTTGTCATGCTCGCGGCCTCTTGGCGGCGCGTCCTCGAGGCGATCGCCAGTCACGCTTTTGGCGCCGGCGCGGGCCTTCTTGATTCGCATGCTAGCGGCCCGAGCGCCGTTGGCAAGCGAGGCGACGCCGCTCAGCGGTCGATCGTCTCCAGCATCCAATCGGGGTAGCGCGGGCCGGCGATCTTGCCGGCTCCCAGGGCGTCGTCGAGCGCCTCCATGTCGGCGGGGTCGAGCTGGATTTCTTCGGCGGCGACGTTCTCTTCGAGATAGCGGCGCCGCTTGGTCCCGGGGATCGGCACGATGTCGTCGCCCTTGTGGAGGAGCCAGGCAAGCGCGATCTGACCGGGCTTGGCCTGCTTCGCCGTGGCGATTTGGCGCACGACCGCAGCGGCGCGCTGATTGGCGTCGAAATTCTCGCCCTGGTAGCGCGGATCGAGCCGCCGGTAGTCGCCCTCCGGATAGTCCTCCGCGCGCATGACGTCGCCGGTCAGAAAGCCCCGGCCGAGCGGCGAGAACGGGACGAGGCCGACGCCCAATTCGCGCAGGACCGGAATGACGTCGGCCTCGAGATTGCGCTCCCACAAGGAATATTCGCTCTGCACAGCCGAGACCGGATACTCGGCATGGGCGCGGCGGATGTTGGCGACGCCGGCCTCGGAGAGACCGAAGAACCGCGCCTTGCCCTCCTTGATCAGATCGCCCACGGTTCCCGCGACATCTTCGATAGGCACTCCCCGATCGACGCGGTGCTGGTAAAGCAGATCGATGCGATCGGTCTTGAGCCGAACGAGCGACCCATCGACGGCCTTGCGGATCGTCCGCGGCCGGCCGTCGCGTTCGGCTCCCACCTGCTTGCCGCCCTCGAGACGGAAGCCGAATTTGGTGGCGATCACGACCTGATCGCGCCGACCGATGAGCGCCCGGCCGATGAGCGCCTCGTTGGCGAATGGGCCATAGACCTCGGCGGTGTCGAGGAACGTGCATCCGAGTTCGATTGCGCGATGAAGCGTTGCAATCAATTCGCCCTCGTCCGCCGGGCCATAGGACTGGCTCATGCCCATGCAGCCGAGGCCGATCGCCGAAACCTCGAGCCCCTGCCCGCCAAGTTTACGTTTGCTCAAAGTCATGGATCGCCCTCTCTCGATCCGGCGGGTCTAGCGCCGCGCGCGGGTCAAAGCCAGGGCGAGAAACGGCGGAAGCCTCAGGAGAAGTCGTCCATCTCGAACATCTCGCGAATCTCGATGACCGAAGGTCCCGGCATCGGGTTGGGGCAACGTCTGGCCCACTCGATCGCCTCGTCGAGGTCCTTGACCTTCCAGATCCAGTAGCCCGCGGCGAGTTCGGGGATGTTCGGGAACGGCCCTTTGGTTACCGCGCGCTCCTTGCCGGAAAAGGCGACGCGCGCGCCTTTGCGGCTTTCCTTGAGGCCGCCCGCGTCGACGAACAGCCCGGCGTCTATCAGCGCCTGGTTGAATTCGCCCATGTCCGCCAGAAGCTCGCGCGGCGGATTGCCGCCGGCCTCGGAGTCTGCGGTCGCCTTGACGATCACCATGACGCGCATTGCATTCCTTCTTGAAGCTCGAGGCGCCGCTAGACGTAGTCGAGCTTCGGATACCAGTCCACCCCTCGCCCCTCGGGCGTCGAATCGAGCACCATCCACAACGGCGCCGGATCAGGCGCGCCGCGCCGGTCCTGGCCGGGGTCGGCGGTTTCGTTCGTCATTTCTCCCGACCAGAAATGACGGATCGACCCGTCCCGGCGCGTGAACACGTTGAAGGCGGGGACTTCCGAGCCGTCGGGCAGGAGGCCGAAATAATCGCGCGAATAGGCGCCATTGAGATCGCTGAACAGGCGAAGGTTGCGCCAGCCGCGTTCCTTTTTCCACGCGATCAGGCGCTCGATCGGCGAGCGCGCGACGACGGCGAGCGAGATCCTCTGGCCGACGTCGGCCGCATTGCCCTCCCATGCGCCCAACGTACTGGTGCACATCGGGCACGGCCGCGCGCGCTCAGGCCCGAACATATAGCTGTAGATTGCGAGTGTTTCTTTGTCCCCAAACAGCCCGGCGAAATCGGTCGAACCGTCTTCGCCTTCAAAACAATAGTCGCCGATCACCGGCCCGCCGGGCGGCAGCGCCCGCCGTTGGGCGGCGACGCGCTCGATATGGCGGCGCAACTCGATCTCCTCGGCGAGCAGCGCCGCGCGGGCGGCGCGATACTCGGCGCTTTCGTTGCGGATTCGCACCGGGTTGAGGCGGGCAAGCTCGGCGGCGGATTTCAGAGCCAGGGTTTCGTTCATGAAGTCCCTCCCCACGAAGATTGATCAGCGCCTGAACAAGGGGGCGCATCGCGCTTGCTGCGCCCCGGCAATGTCACCTTTTCGGCGCGACCAGCGCGAACATCGCCCCTTGTGGATCGAGGCCATTGATGACCCAGCTTCCACCGGGAACTTCAATGGGTCCGTTGACGACCTTGCCGCCCGCGGACTTGACCCGCTCCGAAGCCGCGTCGATCGCATCGACGTCGATGTAGTAGAGCCAATGCGCGGCCGGCTCCGCGGCCATCTTCTTCATCATGCCGCCGCGCTGCTGGCCCTTGGTGGTGAAGATCTGATAGGTTCCCATGGCCCCCATGTCGATCGCGTCGCCCTTGGTCCAGCCGAACAGGCCGGAATAGAAGGCGAATGAGCTCTCCGGGTCGCCGCCGTGCAGCTCATGCCAGCCGATGTGGCCGGGCTTGCCCGGATGCTGCTCCGGCGCCTGATCTCTGTTCCCCTTGAACAGGAGAAAACCCGCCCCGCTCGGATCGCCGGCGATGGCGAACGTGCCGACATTGGGAATCTCGGTTGGCGGGCGGTGGATGGCGCCGCCGGCCGCCTTGACCTTGTCGGCGTAAGCCTTGACGTCGTCGACCGCGATATAGCCCATCCAGGCCGGGCGCACGCCCATTTTGGCGGCCTCGTCAGGGATCGCCATCAGCCCGCCGACCGCCGTCTCGCCGGCCTGGAGCAAGGAATAGCGCTGGGCGTTCATGGTGTTGGGAGCGATCGTCCAGCCGACGACCCGCGAATAGAACTTTTCGGCGCCGGGAAGGTCGTTCGACATCTGGTCGTACCAGATGAATTTGCCGAGCTCGCTGGATGCGGACGGATTGGTCATGGCTTTCCTCCTTCTGTGCGGCTCGATGGCCGATCGCGAAAGATCATTGTCCGCTTGGTTCAATTGGGCGCGTAGTCGTCGTGCCGGCGCCACCATCCGTAGGGCTTCGTCTGCGGCCGACCCTCGGGCGAGTCTTCCCACGTTTCCTGGCGGCCGAACGGGGTCAGGTCGAGGAAACTCCAGGCGCTGCCCAACGCCTCGACGCCGCGCTCGGTCGTGAAATAGGTGCGATATACGCGATCGCCGTCGCGCAGGAACACGCTCAGTCCGTGTTTCTCGCCCTGGTCGGTCGTCATGCCGAAGTCCCGGTTGAAGTCGTTCAGCGCCGACGACACCCAGGGAATGTTCCAGCCCATGCGCTTTCGATAGGCCTCGATCTTCGCCAGCGGCGCGATCGACACCAGGGCGAACGAAACATCGCGGGCGTTCAGATGGGCGAGATGCCCTATCTGGTCGACGAACATCGAGCAGCCGGGGCAGCCCGCGTCCGGCCAGCCATGCGCGCCGGGTCCGAACATGAAATGATAGACGATCAACTGCCGGCGACCTGCGAACAAATCGACCAGACTGACGTTTCCGTTCGCGCTGTCGAACACGTAGCTCTTCTCGATTCTGACCATCGGCTGGCGGCGGCGCTCGGCGGCAAGCGCGTCGCGGGCGCGCGTTGCGGCCTTTTCCTTCGCCATGAGCGCATCGTGGGCTTGGCGCCATTCCGCGTCCGACACGACCGGGGGAAGGACGAGGGGCTCGCTCGCGAGACGTTGGTCAGCCATCGTTTTCTCCATCAGTTCGCGGCGAACATATGCTGAAGTTAGTGCAATATCGAGCTTCTTCATCGCCAGAACCGCGCGCATGAGGCGGTCTGTACGCTGGGCGTCGCCGCCGGTCAGGAGCTCGGGCAGCCCGCGCGGGACGATTTGCCAGGAGACGCCGAATTTGTCGGTGAGCCAGCCGCACTGGCCATGCTCGCCACCCTCGGCAAGCTTGTCCCACATCGCGTCGATTTCAGCCTGGTCGTCGCAGCTGACAATGAGCGAAAGCGCTGGCGTGAACTTGAACTGCGGCCCGCCGTTCAACGCCAGGAATTGCTGGCCGTCGATCTCGAACAGAATCGTCATCACCGCGCCCGCCGGGCCGGGGCCAGCCTCGCCATAGTGCGTCTTCGATACGACGCGGCTCGTTTTGAAGATCGCGAGATAGTGAGAGACGGCCTGCTCGGCGTTGAAATCGAACCAAAGACAGGGCGTGATTTTCTGCTCGGTCATGGATCCGTCTCCTCCTTGGGCCAACGCCCTACGGCGTCGCCGGTTCCGCCGCGCTGCCTGCGAACAGGCGCTCGAAGTAGCGCTTGAGATGATCGAGGCAGTCGGCGGCGACCTTCGGGCCGTGCTTGGCCTTGGCGAGAATGAACGCGCCCTGGAGGACCGCCTGCGAGAACAGGGCGGCGCTTTCCGGCGTCCAGGCGCCGTCCGGCGCGTAGCGCGCCTTGGCCTCGGCGATGTCGGACGCGAGCCGCGCTGCGTGCTCGCTGATGTAGCGGTCGCAGGCCGCCCGGATCGCCGGATGGGAATCGTAAGCCTCCTGCACCATCGTGCCGAGGAGGCAAGTGAACTGCGGCAGCTCGCCCTGAAGGATCGCCTTGCGGAAATCGACATAGCCGAACACGCGCGCTCTCGGATCGGGCAAGAGGCTATACGGCGCAGCGTCGAACAGCGCGTCGGCATTGGCGGCGAAATGGGCCGCCGCGGCGATCGCGCAGGCTTCCTTGCTGGCGAAATGGTGGAAGAACGCCCCCTTGGTCAGCCCGGCCTCGGCACAGATGTCCTCGACCCGCGCGGCCGAATAGCCCTTCGATCTGATGACATGGACCGCAGCATCGAGGAGCTTTGCGCTCGAAGCCTGGGCCGCCGCCGTTTTGGCGTTTGCATTCATGCGAGGTTGCATACCAACCAGTCGGTATAAATGTCAAGCGAGGAAATCCGCCGCGCGCGCAATCGAGCCCTCGAGCGCGAAAATCCTGGACGGCCTGCGGAGGCGCGCGAGAGGTCCGCGCGCAGGCGATCCAATGGCGCTCAGCACTCCACCCGGGCCAGATCCACGTTGACCTTGCAATGTTCGACGATCGAATGCACGGCGCGGACGAAATCCGGATCAGCCTCTAGGTGACGGGCGTTCATCCCCGCGACCGCGGCGCGCGAAGGCGAAGGAAAGTCGAGCGCCATGACGACGAGATTGAGGGCAAGCAGCAAACCCGCGAGGGTCGTGGCGGCCTTGAGCGACATTTCTGGCTCCTGTCGGGTCGATGATCCGGCCCGAGGCCGGCGCGGCGAGGCTAGCCCAGCGCGCCGCGGCCGCCAATCGGGCTAGACTAGCGACGGGGGCGAGGCGGAGAGAGGGTGTCGCGTTCGTCCAGAATCGTCATTGCGAGGAGGCATAGTGTTCGAAGGAACGCCCGTCGTTCGACGGGCTATGGCGACAAAGCAATCCACAGGCCGCAGGGCGCGCCCTACGTTCCTCTGAATCGCTTCGGCACACGCTCGCAATGACGGTTGGGTCACTGCGTTGCCAGCGCGCGTCGCTCCGTATTGCTGCGCTGAAAGAGATCGTAGAGCGCAATCACTCGCCGGCCCTCTTGCGCAGTGAGAGCCTCTTCCGGCTCCCTACCCGCGAGCACATCGAGGAAGTGACGCGTGGATCGGGTGAAGCTCGCGCCCCAGTCGGTGTCGAGATTGTGGAAGGCGCGCACTTCGCCGTCGCGATAGAGCGTAAGCGCGGGTTCGTCGAGCATGCGGTCGGAGCAGCGGGTGACCTCGATGATCCCTTCCTCGCCCTGAATTTCGAACCGCTCGGCATCGGCGTAATAGTCAGTCCGCAATGTCATCTTCAGCGCCAACGAAACATCCCACGTGCCGTGCACCGGCGGATCGGCGTGGCGCCACATCAGCCTCGCGGGCGCATCATAGACGCCGGCGGGCGTCTCGGTGCGTTCGATGCATGCGAAGCCGTCGCGCACCTCTCCGAACAGCCAGAGCGCCACCGCCATCATGTGGTGGCCATGGTCGAACACGATCGGACCGCCGCGGCCCTCGGCGGCAAGCGCATGGCGCCAGCGGCTCGCTGCATCCGGCACATGCCATGCCTGCCCGCGGTCGGCCATCACCACCTTCATCCGGAAGTGCAGCGGCCTGCCGATCGCGCCCTCCTGGAGCAATTGGCGGGCTCTGACTAGGGGCGGGTAGAAGACGAAGTTCTCGAACACTTTCAGACGCCGTCCGCTCGCGGCGGCGGCTTCGATCATTCGATCGCATTCGCCAAGCGTCATCGCCATAGGCTTTTGCACGCTCACATGCGAGCCCCCGGCCAGCGCCGCGACCGTCATCGCCTCATGCCGTGGGTGCGGCGTCAGGATCTCGATCAGGTCAAGATCGGAGCGCAGGAGATCCTGGAACTCGCTTGTCGCATGGGCGCCGGGATGCTCGGCGGCCCGTCGCGCCAGAATGGCGGGGTCGGCGTCACATAGCGCCGCAACCTCCGCCTCGGGATGATCGAGATAGCCGCGCACATTGAGGTCGAACACGCGCCCAAGGCCAACGAAGCCAACGCGTAACTTTGCGCGCCATTCGGCGTTTCCTCCATTCGTTTAACCGCGAAAGTGAGGCGTCGACCGAGGCTCGAGAGTCAAGAGGCGCTTCGGCGATCAGCCTCGCCTAGCCATCCTTGGCGCCGCAGATCGTCCGCACCGCGTCGTCGATGATCGGCAGGATCTGCGCCCTGGGGATACGGGCGCGGGCGCGGATCGACAGCGTGTGGATGGTCGCTGACGCCAGACGCGCGAGCGCGCGCGGATCGGCGCCGGCGGGCAATTCTCCCGCCGCCCGCGCGTCGGCGAACAACCGCCCGAACGCGCGATCGGTATTGTCGATCGCCTCGGCGACAAGGGCGCGGATTTCCGGGTCGGCGACCGCGTCCGAGGATGTGGTCAACACGGTGAAGCAGCCGCGCGGGCCCTCGTCGCCGCTGAGATAAAGCTCGAGGCAAGCGCCAAGGATGCGCTTGAGCTTCCCGCGCAGCGGCGCGCGAGCCTGAAATAACGGCGCCAAAGCCTCGTTCGCGCGCTTGCGATACTGTTGATAGGCCTGAAGGTATAGCGCGCGCTTGTCGCCAAACGCGCCATAGAGGCTCGGCCGGTTCAAGCCCGTTGCCGCGCTCAGGTCATCAAGCGAGGTGGCGGCGAAGCCGTCCTGCCAGAAGACGTCCATCGCCTGGTTTAGCGCCGTCTCAGGTTCGAAAGCGCGCGGACGCCCTCGCCGCCGCGTCGAGGGCGAGCGTGTAGCGGGCGCAGATTTTTGTACCATTTCGAATAAAACTCTTGACGATGACCATTATATGCGAAAGAGTACATAAATTGCAATGGAGGACCCCATGGACCTGTTCTTTTCGCCGCTCGCCTGTTCGATGTCGGCTCGCATCGCCTGCGCCGAGGCCGAAGTCGCGGTCAATCTTGTCGAGGTGGATACGCAGGCCGGGCGCGTCGTGGCGACCGGAGAGGATTATCGCGCCATCCACGCGCTCGGCGTGGTGCCGGCGCTCAGGCTCGACGATGGAACATTGATCACCGAGAACGCCGCCATCCTCCAATACATTGCTGATGAGCATCCGGCGGCCGGGCTCGCGCCGGCGCCGTCCGATCGCCTCGCGCGGGCGAGGCTCAGGCAATGGCTGAGCTTCATCGGGACCGAGCTGCACAAGGCGCTGATGATGCCGCTGCTCGGCAGCGAAACGCCGCCGGAGGTCAAGGCGTGGACGGTGCGCAAATACGCATCACGCCTCGCCTATCTCGACGACAAACTCGCAGGCCGCGAATTCCTGCTCGACCGATTCAGCGTCGCCGACGCCTATCTGGCGACGGTGTTGAACTGGACACGGGCGACGCCGGAAATCGACCTCGCCGACTACCCCAACGTCAAGACCTATCTCGAGCGCATGCGCAAACGACCGAGCGTCGCAGCGGCGCTCGGGATCGAGATCCCGCTCTACCAGGCGGAGATGGCGCGAAGGAAAGCGGCTTGAGGGGACATCGTCCCCTCTCGGAGCCGCTCCTGGGAACAAACCGCGTCGGGCCGTGTTGACCTGCGGAACGCAACCCAGGAGCAATCCGCATGGATATCGACCAGGAAAACACAGCGCTGATCGCGGCCAGCAAGGTTCAGGGCACCGGTGTCTATAACAGTGCAGGCGAGTCGTTAGGCTCGATCCATGACCTGATGATTGACAAGATTTCGGGCAACGTCGCGTATGCGATCATGTCGTTCGGCGGTTTTCTCGGGATCGGCAACAGCTATCACCCGCTTCCGTGGTCTCTGCTCCAATACGACACCACCAAAGAGGGTTATGTCGTCAATCTCGACAAGATCCAATTGGAGGGAGCTCCGTCCTACGACGTCGGAGTTGAACCCGCCTGGGACGATCCCGAATACGAAACCGAAATTCATGACTATTACGGCGTCGGCCCTTACTGGGGCGCGCCCCGTTTGAACTCACCCGGCCAGTCCCTTGCCATAAGCGCAGAGCGCGGAACTTCTGGATCGGGCAACGGAGGCGGTGAGACAGCTCGCCGCCTCCCGTTGATGGAAACGAGGGATGGCGGAACGTCCAACGCTATGGCCGCTTCTGGTCTACGGCCTTCTCGTGGCCATCGCCGCGTCGCGACAGGCGCCAGCCGACGCGGCCAGACCGGCGAAGAGCGAATCCGATCGGGAGCTTTTTGAATCCGCGCAGGCGGATGGCGAGAAAAGGCCGCTCGAGCATTTCGAAAACGATCAACCGATTGTTGAACAGCAACTCCGGGCGAAAGAGCCCGGACGCGGACGCCACGCGAACGCTCCGTGGCAAATTCCGTGGGCGGGCTGGAAGGACATTCTTTGGCGGGTCTACGCCAACATCAACGATAACCGTCTGCTCGCAGTCGCCGCCGGGGTCGTCTTTTATTCGCTGCTCGCGATTTTTCCCGCCCTCGCGGCTTTCGTCTCTCTCTACGGGCTTGTCGCCGACGCTTCGACGATTGACTCGCATCTCTCGCTCGCGTCCGGCATTTTGCCCGGCGGCGCCGTCGACCTTCTCCACGAGCAGATCACCAAGCTCGCCGCAAAAAGTAATGACAAGCTCAGCCTCGGATTCGCCGCCGGGCTCGCGGTGGCGTTCTGGAGCGCCAATGCCGGGATGAAGGCGATCATCGACGCGCTCAACGTCGTCTATGACGAGAAGGAAAAGCGAAGCTTCGTGAAGCTGAACCTGGTCTCGCTTCAGTTCACCTTACTCGCTCTGCTCTCGCTCATGGTGGCGCTCGCCGCCGTCGTCGTCGCCCCAGTCCTTCTTTCCGTAATCGGCCTCTCATCTCTCCTGAAACTTTCCATCGTGGTTCTGCGGTGGCCTTTGATTCTGCTGCTTGCGACGGTCGCACTCGCTGCGATCTATCGCTACGGGCCGAGCCGCCGTGAGGCGCGATGGGAATGGCTGTCGACGGGGAGCATAGCTGCGGCGCTCGCGTGGCTGGCGAGCTCGGCTCTGTTCTCGTGGTACATCGCCAATTTCGGCGCCTATAACGCCACCTATGGTTCGTTGGGCGCCGCCGTCGGCATGATGATGTGGATGTGGATTTCGGCGATCGTCATCCTACTCGGCGCCCAGGTTAACGCCGAGATCGAACACCAGACGGCGCGCGATTCGACCGTCGGCGTCGAAAAGCCGCTCGGGCGCCGAGGCGCCGTCATGGCCGACACCGTCGGAGCCGCCAGGAGCTAGACGAACGGCCCGTCGCGAAGCCGGCTCGCTGTCATGCCCGCAAAGGCCGGCATCCGGTCTTGACCCTCCGCGAGTCTGGATTCCCGCGTGCGCGGGAATGACAATGGCGGCTCCCGATTCAATCCGACGCCGGGACCAATCTTGTCAGTTTGCGTCGCCGCTGGAGCCGGCGCACCGCCGTGCTACTCTGCCCGGCGGGCGTAGCCGGGCGATCGGCGCACGAAATGTCAGGTTCGTCAGAATTTTCGACCTGGGTGGCTTTGGCTGGCGCCGCAATCGCCGCGGGACTATGCGCGATCTATTCTTCCTCCCTCTGGGTCCTGATCCCGGCGGCGCTGATTGGCGCTTATCTCGGCTATAAGGCTGAGCGGATCGGTCGATATTACGTCGAGCGGGCCCTGGCTCGAAACCGTTCCCGGTAAGGACGCGGCCCAAGAAAAATCTTCATCCGTACGATTCGAGAAGGGGATTGAAAACCTCGACCCCTGCAAAATCCCTTGCGTTCCCGGTGACGACCACGCAGTCGTTCGCCCTCGCGACGGCGGCGATCATCATATCGATTGCACTGCGGGGACGCCCCTTCCTGTCGCCTTCGGCCATGAGTTCCGCCCATTCAAGCGCCGCTTTCGAATCGAAGGAGAGGATGCGTCCAGCGAAAAGCGCGGCCGGCCCCTCGGCGCCGAGGGACCAAGCCTCAAGCGCTTTCCGCTTTCGTCCAGTCGGCAAGGCGAGAATGCCACGCCCGACTTCCCCGAGCGTCAACGAGGCTATGAACAGCCGCTGGTCGTCCTGCACCGCCAGCCAGTCGACGAGGCCCTGCGAAGGCGCGAGCTTGGTGACGTCGCTGACAATATTCGTATCGAGAAGGTAGTCGGTCACATCGAGACTTTCCTGCCTTCGATGCGCGGCCGTTCGAATATGAGATCGGCGCCGACGAGCGGCGAACGGCGCAACGCCGAGAGAACGCCTCCCTTTTTCGCCGGATTCGAGCCGATCGAACGCCGAATTGCATCCCTGAGCGCCGAGGCCTCCGGCCCGTCGCTGGCAAGATGCTTCGCCACGGATCGGATCAAATCACGGTCCGCTTCGCGCCCGAGCACTTCGAACCGCGCGACGCCACGCCGGGCGAGGCGCTTCCGATACGCGTTCACGGCGCTTTTCTGCGCGGAGCCGGTCATGTCAAACCTCCTGCAAATGACCGGTTATATATCCTGAATGTCCGGGTCCGCCAAGCCGAATGGCGCTTCACTCCGCCGCCCGTCGCCCGCCCTTTCCCTTCCGCGCCAGCACCGGCTTGAGGTATTGGCCGGTGTAGCTCTTCGGGTTGCGGGCAATCTGCTCGGGCGTGCCCTGGGCGACGACCTCGCCGCCGGCGTCGCCGACCTCGGGCCCCATGTCGACGAGGCTGCTCAACAAAAAGAAAGACCGCCTCGAGGCGGTCTTTCATTCAAGACGCTGTTGAACCGGCCCTTAGGCGACCGAGAGAGCCCCGTGCTTCGTCTTGCGATAACCCGCGTAAGCCAACCCGGTGAAGCCGAGCAGCATCATGGCCCAGGTCGAAGGCTCAGGCGTAGACACCGCATTTGTCCCGACCAAGCCAGTGCAGGCGCTGGTGCCAGGGCAAAGTCCACCCGGCGTTGTGCCCGTCCCGGCAATCGAGAGGTCGGCGACGAACGCGATCGGGATCCCCTTGAAATCTCCGCCTGGGGGAATCGGGGAGCCGATCACAAACGGATCCGCCACACTCCCGCCAGTGACCGTGAAGCTAAATGTGGTCGTAGCAGGGTCAGTACCAGTCCCGCAGAGCGTCGCCGGTTTCGACTGGGTGCAAGTCACCGCATAATCATACGGCCCGGGGAAGTTACCGGGGTTGGGGTGGAACGTTCCAGAGGTGGGCCCGCCATAGGTAAAGTTGGTCCCGCCCGTGGGCGTGATGCCGCCCGAAAAATCTGGACTCCCACCCGTCAGCTCGAAATACAATATATCGCTCGAGGCGCCGGCCGAGCCGGCGGGGTGTTGAAACGACACCCCCGACGCCAGACTTACTGTGTACGTCAGGCTGCCCATGGTGTCCCCGTGATTGTCACGCTCCCCAATGACTCTGGGCAGATCGAGCCGGCGCAGGTTCCTGTGCTCATCGCGTCTTTATCGAAGTCAAAGGTCAGATCGACCGCTGCGGCGCGGGCCGCGTTTGGCGGCGCCAAGCCGCCGGCAAGACTCAATAAGCAAGCGAACGCACCCCCCCCCCGGTAAACACACTGAATTTCATTGAGCCCTCCTACAAGATCCCGCGTTCGCGGGAAAACCTCACACATCCGCAGGGTGGCCAATAGCGGCGCAACCAATCGATTGTCAAATCAATATTGGCCTATCCGTAAAAATACGTAGCCGGTGTTAGGACTTTCGGAAACGTCTCTAAGGACTGGCAGAATGGACCCGAGCGCGGGAGGATTGAATTGCGAGGTCAGTCTAAATTTTTCACACGTTATATCGCGATCCTCGGCAGCCGAAACGCTACGTCACTCAACAATTCGGCCCGGGTTGCAGCTACGTCCGGCAGCGAAAAAGCCCTTACTCTGCCGCCCTTCGCCCGCCCTTCCCTTTCCGCGCCAGCACCGGCTTCAGGTACTAAGCAGAGATTCTTTGAATGACCAACGGATTGACAGTTCGCTCCCGGTTCAGGGCAGCCACGGCTGCGTGGATTGCGCGGTCGAGGACGTCGGCATCAGCGAAGGTCTGATGGGCCAGATGGCGCGCCTTGAGATCGTGCCAGACAACCTCGATGTCGTTGAGTTCGGGTGCGTATTTTGGCAGCCACTCGACGGTGAGCCAGTGTTTGCGCGCCTCGATGGCTTTAAGAGTGAGCTTGCTGACATGGATCGGCCCGTTGTCCTCGACCAGTACGACCGGTTTTATTGCCCGTCCTGGTTGAGGACCGAACAGGTGGTCGAGTTGCTCGAGGTGAGCGATGAAGTCGCGGCTGCGCTTGGTCTGGCTCGTATGCACAATCAACTGGCGCGTGACATGATCGAGTGAGCCGATTATCGCCACTTTCTTGGCCTGACCCGGCGCCGGCACCCGCAGGTCCGCACCGCGCAAGGCCCACGCCCGCGCCAGATAAGGGTGCGTCAGGGCCTCGCTCTCGTCGCCGTAGAGGAGGATGATGTCGCCGGCTTCGGCCTGAGCCTTGCGCAGTTGAAGGCGCAGTCCCACGCGTTCGATCTCGGCGGCAATCTGGCGGCCTTTCAGCGTGTGCCGGGGCCGCCGCCAACGGAAGTTTTTTTTCGCAACGCCTTGGACAACTGCGACTTGCCGATCTTGACGCCCTCGCGCGCCTCGATCTCGGCCATGAGGCGCGGGATCGTCCAGTTGGGCCGGTCGGCGACGGGAGCTTCGAGCAGAGGCGCGACGACACGCAGCGCGGCTTCGGTCTTTACCGGTGGCGGGCCGAGCGCCACGGTCGCCTTCAACGCCTCGACACCGCCGCGCGCGAACTCGCTGCGCCAAAGACGCACCGTGTCTTCGCGCACGCTGAAGGCTTCCGCAATGCGCGGGCTGGTCCATCCCGACAACGTCAGCAATATCGCCCGCGCCCGATCAGCCTCGCCCCGATCGCGTGAATGGGCTAACGTCAGCAGTGCGTTGCGCTGTTGGTCACCCGCCGTCACCCGAGATTTGCCCGCCACGCCCCGCCTCCGCGAATCAACGCGAAGATCGAATCACACCTGCGATTCGTTGGTCAAGCTGAGGGAGTCTGCTTAGCCAGTGTAGCTTTTGGGATTGCGGGCGATCTGCTCGGGCGTCCCTTGCGCGACGACCTCGCCGCCGGCGTCGCCGCCCTCGGGCCCCATGTCGATGATCCAGTCGGCGTTTTTCGCGACTCCAAATTTGCGCTTGATCCGGTGACCAACCGAGCCGTTCACGACGATTTGTTCAGGTCCGCCGCAATCGCCAAAACGGCCGCCTTCAAAGGCGGCAGATATTCTTGAACGACGTTCCAGATCAATCTGTCGGAAACCCGATGGTATTCATGCCGCAAAACGTTGCCGATACCCATGATTTGCGCCCAGGGGATTTGGGGCTGGCGCTGCTGGAGTTCGGGCGGAATGCGGCGGGCGGCCTCCGACACGATCTCGACGCCGCGTTGTATACCATGTCGAAGAAGCCAATCGCCGTCAAAATCGCCGAGCGTCTTGCCTCGAACTGCCTGCTCGACGCCTTCGATCGCATCGAGAATGGCGAATAGCGCGGGACGAACAAGCCGTTCTGTCAAAACACACGCTCGGCCGACGCCTCGATGCGATCCCGAAGCAGGGGGTCCAGGCTGTCCCGGGTGCTTAGATCGACGGGAACGCCAAGGCTCCGCTCCAGGAGCTGTTTGATGCCGACCAACTCGACAAGAGAGAAATGGCTGTCGCGATCGTATTCGATGAAGAGATCCACATCGCTTTGGGGCGCCGCTTCATCGCGTGCGGTCGATCCGAACAAATAGAGCCCGGTCGCGCCGAGCGCCCTTACTGCATCAGCTTGCCGCCTCAAAGCTGCGATTGCATCCCGCCTTTTCATAACTCTATTGTATATCCGTTCCTCGGACACGGCCAGCTCGTCGCGACCTTCTGCCCCTACTCCGCCGCCCTTCGTCCGCCCTTCCCTTTCCGCGCCAGCACCGGCTTGAGGTACTGGCCGGTGTAGCTTTTGGGATTGCGTGCGATCTGCTCGGGCGTCCCTTGCGCGACGACCTCGCCGCCGGCGTCGCCGCCCTCGGGCCCCATGTCGATGATCCAGTCGGCGGTCTTCACCACTTCGAGATTGTGCTCGATGACGATCATCGTATTGCCCTGGTCGACCAGCTCGTGCAGCACGTCGAGCAATTGCGCGACGTCGTGGAAATGCAAGCCCGTGGTCGGCTCGTCGAGGATGTAGAGGGTGCGCCCGGTCGAGCGGCGCGACAGCTCCTTGGCGAGCTTGACCCGCTGCGCTTCGCCGCCGGAGAGCGTCGTCGCCTGCTGGCCGACCTTCACATAGCCCAAGCCCACCCGCTTCAGGGTCTCCATCTTGTCGCGGATCGACGGCACCGCCTTGAACAGGTCGGCCGCCTCCTCGACCGTCATGTCGAGCACATCGGCGATCGACCTGTCGCGGTAGCGCACTTCGAGCGTCTCGCGGTCGTAGCGCTTGCCCTTGCAGACGTCGCAGGTGACGTAGACGTCGGGCAAAAAGTGCATCTCGATCTTGATCACGCCATCGCCCTGGCAGGCCTCGCACCGGCCGCCCTTGACGTTGAACGAGAACCGCCCCGGCAGATAGCCGCGCGCCTTGGCCTCCGGCAGGCCGGCGAACCAGTCGCGGATGGGGGTGAAGGCGCCGGTATAGGTGGCCGGATTGGAGCGCGGGGTGCGGCCGATCGGCGACTGGTCGATGTCGATCACCTTGTCGATCTGATCGAGGCCGTCGATGCGATCATGCGGCGCCGGCGGCTCGCTCGCGCCGTTGAGAGAGCGCGCCGCGGCCTTGTAGAGCGTGTCGATGACCAGGGTCGATTTGCCGCCGCCCGAGACGCCGGTGACGCAGGTGAAGAGCCCGAGCGGGATCGTCGCCGTCACGTCTTTGAGGTTGTTGCCGCGCGCCCCGACGATGGTCAGCTCGCGCCCCGGCTCGGCGGCGCGGCGGCGCGACGGAATCGCGACCGTCCGCTCCCCGGACAGAAACTGGCCGGTGAGCGATGCCGGATTGGCGGCGATCTCGGCCGGCGTTCCCCTGGCGACGATCTCGCCGCCATGCACGCCGGCGCCGGGACCGACGTCGACGACATAATCGGCGGCCCAGATCGCGTCCTCGTCGTGCTCGACCACGATCACCGTATTGCCGAGCCCACGAAGGCGCCTCAGCGTATCGAGGAGACGCGCATTGTCGCGCTGGTGGAGGCCGATCGACGGCTCGTCGAGCACATAAAGCACGCCGGTGAGGCCCGAGCCGATCTGGGAAGCGAGCCGGATGCGCTGGCTCTCGCCGCCGGACAGCGTGCCGGAAGCCCGCGACAAGGTCAGATAGTCGAGCCCGACGTCGCTGAGAAAGGTGAGCCGGTCGATGATCTCCTTGAGGATCCGGTCAGCGATCTCGTTGCGCTTTTGGTCGAGCTTGGCCGGCAGGCCCCTGGCCCATTCGATCGCGGCGCTGACCGAAAGCAGGCTCACCTCGCCGATGTGCTGGCCGTCGATCTTGACCGCCAGCGCCTCGGGCTTGAGGCGGAAGCCATGGCAGGCCTCGCACGGCGTCGCGGTCATGTAGCGCTGGATTTCCTCGCGCGACCACTCGCTCTCGGTCTCCTTGTAGCGGCGCTCGAGATTGGCGACCACGCCCTCGAACGGCTTCTTGACTTCGTACGCGCGCAGGCCGTCGTCATAGGCCATGCGGATCTCTTCCGCACCGGAGCCGTGCAGGATCACCCGTCTCGCCTGCTCCGGCAATTCGCTCCAGGGCTTGTCGAGGCGAAACTTGTAGTGCCGCGCCAGCGCCTCGAGCGTCTGCAAATAATAGGGCGAGCTCGATTTGGCCCACGGCGCGATCGCGCCCTGGCGCAAAGTCAGCTTCGGATTGGGGACGACGAGCGAATCGTCGACCCGAAGCTCCGAGCCGAGCCCGCCGCAGACCGGGCAGGCGCCGAACGGATTGTTGAACGAGAACAGCCTCGGCTCGATCTCGGCGATGGTGAAGCCGGAGACCGGGCAAGCGAACTTGGACGAGAACAGGATGCGCCGCGGCTCGGCCTCGCCCTCCGCCTTGTCGGCGAATTCGACCACCGCCAGGCCATCGGCAAGCTCGAGCGCGGTCTCGAAGCTCTCGGCGAGCCGCGCGCCCATGTCGGGACGGACGACGATGCGGTCGACGACCACCTCGATGTCGTGCTTGAGCTTCTTGTCGAGCGCCGGCGCGTCGGCGATCTCGTAGAACTGGCCGTCGATCTTGAGCCGCTGGAAGCCGCGCTTCATGAAATCGGCGATTTCCTTGCGGTACTCGCCCTTGCGGCCGCGCACGACCGGCGCGAGCAGATAGAGCCGGGCGCCCACGGGCAGCGCCAGCACCCGGTCGACCATCTGGCTCACCGTCTGGCTCTCGATCGGCAGGCCGGTCGCGGGCGAATAGGGGATGCCGACCCGCGCCCACAACAGGCGCATATAGTCGTGAATCTCGGTCACCGTGCCGACGGTCGAGCGCGGGTTCTTCGAGGTCGTCTTCTGCTCGATCGCGATCGCCGGCGACAGGCCGGCGATCTGGTCGACGTCCGGCTTCTGCATCATTTCGAGGAACTGGCGGGCATAGGCCGAGAGCGACTCGACATAGCGCCGCTGGCCCTCGGCATAGATGGTGTCGAAGGCGAGCGAGGACTTGCCCGAGCCGGAAAGCCCGGTGAACACGACCAGCTTGTCGCGCGGGATGACCAGATCGACGTTCTTGAGGTTGTGCTCGCGCGCGCCGCGGACCACGATCGCCCGGCCGCCGAACAACGCTTCGACGCGCTCGGGCGGGTCCTTGGACGCGCGGAGCGGGCGCCCGTCAGAATTGGGTCCGGCCATGACGGCTCCTGGAAGCACGTTCCTTAACGGCGAGGGATGTGAAGCGCGAATTGCGCTTGCGCCAGCCGCAGGCAGATGCTAGAACAAAAACAGAACACGGGAAAGACGCTTCTTCCAGCGCCGCGACCCGCAGTTCTTGGTTAATGTAGTTGCGATGGCGCCGGTTCCCAAGCGGCCGGCGCGGCGAAGTGTGGATAAGCGCCGCCGACGGGCAATCGGGCGCCCAAGCGCCCGCCGCGTTCGGCTAAGAATGTCGCGTGAAGACCGCGCCCTTCATAGGGCGGCGGCAAGGAGAGGATCATGGCGGGCAGCGTCAACAAAGTCATTCTGGTCGGCAATCTGGGCAAGGACCCCGAAGTCCGGCGGCTCAATTCCGGCGATCAGGTGGTGAACTTCTCGGTCGCCACCTCCGAGACCTGGCGCGACAAGACTTCGGGCGAGCGCAAGGAAAAAACCGAATGGCATAATGTCGTGATCTTCAACGAGAACCTCGGCAAGGTCGCCGAGCAATATTGCAAGAAGGGCACCAAGGTCTATGTCGAGGGCCAGTTGCAAACCCGCAAGTGGCAGGACCAGTCGGGCGCCGACCGCTACACGACCGAAATTGTGCTCCAGCGCTTCCGCGGCGAACTGCAATTGCTCGACTCGCGCGGCGGCGGCGCCGACCGTCAAAGCTTCCCCGACGAGGAGCGCGGCGAACGCCCGAGCTTCGGCAAGTCCTCAACCTCCGACCGCCGCCCGGCGCTCTCGACCGGCGGCGGCGGCGCGGGGCCGATCGACGACGACATTCCGTTCTGACCGGCAATCCGGTTGATTATGTCCCGACGCGCCGGCGAATGACCTCGGGCGCGTCAGCGCGGCCAGCGCCTCAGTAGTGCAAGCAGCGCAATGTCCCATTGGGCATGCGCGTGGCCGGATGGCCAGTCGTTCTCAGGCACCAGTCCTCATTCTGGCCGCCCCAGACGCAATGGCCCCAGCCATTGCGATGACGGTTCGGACCGCAGCCGCCGAGCGCGAACGCGGGCGAAACCGCCGATGACAGGGTCGCGGAAATAATCACAATTCCGAGCAGTTTCATCGAAAGCTTTTTCATCGTCTCCTCCACTTCTGACGAACGCGAGCGAATTTGTCTCGCAACGGGGGTGAATGAAAAGTGAATGGACATCGTCAAGACCGCAACGCCCCTTGCGGACATTCAGTCCGAGACAGTAAACGGCGATCGCGTCCCACGTCGCGCGACTGGTCGAAAGCTCCTCCATGCCCCTCCCCGCCGACATTCCGCTCAAGACCATCGACGGCAAGCCGGCGGCGCTTGGCGAATTCGACGGCAAGGCGCTGCTCGTCGTCAATGTCGCCAGCAAATGCGGCTTCACCCCGCAATATGCCGGACTCGAAGAGCTGCACCGGCGGTTTCGCGCCCGCGGCTTCGCCGTGCTGGGCTTCCCATGCGACCAGTTCGGCCATCAGGAGCCGGGCGACGAGCAGGCGATCCAGGAATTCTGCACCGAGAATTACGACGTGACCTTTCCGATGTTCGCCAAGACCGAGGTCAACGGCTCGAACGCCCATCCGCTCTACAAGGCGCTGAAACAGGCCGCGCCCGGCCTGCTCGGCACCCAGGCGATCAAGTGGAACTTCACCAAGTTCCTGGTCGACAGAAAGCGCAACGTCCTGCGCCGCTACGCGCCCACCGACAGGCCGGAGAAGCTCGCCGCCGACATTGAGGCGGCGCTTGCCTGACGCCGCGCGCACTGGCGCCGCCCCTCACCCCAACCCTCTCCCCGCAAAGGGCGTCGAAAGACGCCCGTCTCTCGACGGGCTATGCGGGGCGAGGGGGCTAGCCCCCGCAACTGAGGTCATTGATGCCCGCCAAAACCGTTCTCATCACCGGCGCCTCGCGCGGCATCGGCCGCGCCTGCGCGCTGCTTGCGGCCAGGAACGGCTGGTCGGTCGGGGTCAATTATCGCGAGGACGCGAAAGCCGCCGACGCGGTCGTCGAGACAATCGCCAAAAGCGGCGGCCGCGCCGTCGCCTTGAAGGGCGACGTCGCCGTCGAAGCCGATGCGGTGGCGATGTTCGACGCGGCGACCAAGGCGCTCGGACCGTTGACCGCCGTCATCGCCAACGCCGGCATCATCGCGCCGACGGCCAAGCTCGCCGACATGAGCGCCGAACGGATGCGGCGTATCTTCGAAGTCAATACGCTCGGCGCCTTTCTCACCGCCCGCGAAGCGACGCGGCGGATGTCGAAATCGCTCGGGGGGGCCGGCGGATCGATCGTGCTGATGTCGTCGGCCGCGGCCCGGCTCGGCTCGCCGAACCTCTATATCGACTACGCCGCATCCAAAGGCGCGATCGACACCCTGACCCTGGGCCTGTCCAAGGAGCTCGGGCCCGAAGGGGTCAGGGTCAACGCCATTCGCCCCGGTCTCATCGACACCGAAATCCACGCCAGCGGCGGCGAGCCTGACCGGGCCCGTGTCCTCGGCGCGACCGCCCCGCTCGGGCGTCCCGGCGCGGCCGAGGAAATCGCCGAGGCGGCGGTATGGCTGATCAGCGACGCCGCATCTTATGTGAGCGGGGCGCTTCTCGATGTCGCCGGCGGACGCTGAGCGACGCCTCAGCGAAACAGCGGCGAGATGAAAATCGCCAAGGCGATGAACTGGCTTATGCCGAAAGCGGCGCTGCGAAGGGGCTGACGATCGGTGAGATAAGCCACCATGTGGCCGATCCGGACCAGAATGTAGACGACCGCCAGAATGTCGCTGATCCGGCTCGGGCCGCCGATCATATGGGCCACGATCACCGCCGATGCGAACCACGGGAAGGTCTCGAGGCCGTTGAGATGGGCGCCGTAGGCCCGCAAGGATTGCCCGGCCAGGTCGCCGACGTGATAGCGCGGCTGGTTCGCATCGATGCCCTTGACGAAACTGAAGGCGACATAGGGCAAAGTGACCGCGATAAATATGCACCAGATCGCGATGGTCATCGAAGCCCTCCCCGGCCCGCGCCCAGCGCGCGGAACTGCCCGCTCGAAGACTGGCCTCGCATTCACAGACCTGTCAACGCGTGGCCGTCGCCGGGCCGCGTCGCGACGCTCGTCGCGGCCGCGCTCTCCACGATGCCGGCCAATTCGGTAACATATTGAAATACCCACGGAATATATTGGCGCGCGGCCCGCCGGCGGGCTATGGCGCGCAGCGTCGAAATCGGCTAGACCGCGAGCCGCGCGATTTGCGCCAAGGACCTCTTCGCATTGCCCGACACTCTTGACGAACGGCCTGCCCCCGGCGGGCCGGCCGACATCAAACCCGTCTCGATCCTCGACGAAATGAAACGCAGCTACCTCGATTACGCGATGAGCGTGATCGTGAGCCGCGCCCTGCCCGACGTTCGCGACGGGTTGAAGCCGGTCCACCGGCGCATCCTCTACGCTATGCACGAGCTCAATTTCACCCCCGACCGGGCCTACAACAAGTCGTCGCGCACGGTCGGCGACACGATGGGCAAGTACCATCCACACGGGGATCTCGCGATCTACGACGCGCTGGTGCGGATGGCGCAGGACTTCTCGATGCGCGCCCCGCTCATCGACGGTCAGGGCAACTTCGGCTCGGTCGACGGCGATCCCCCGGCGGCGTCCCGCTACACCGAAGCGAGGCTCGACCGCGCCGCCATGGCCCTGCTCGACGACCTCGACAAGAACACCGTCGATTTCAAGCCGAACTACGACGAGAAGGAACTGGAGCCGGTCGTCCTGCCGGCGCGCTTCCCTAACCTTTTGGTCAACGGCGCGGGCGGCATCGCCGTCGGCATGGCGACCAACATTCCGCCGCACAACCTCGGCGAGACGATCGACGGCCTGCTGGCGATGATGGAGAAGCCCGACATCACCCTCGACGAGCTGATGGAGCTCATTCCGGGTCCGGACTTCCCGACTGGCGCCGCCATTCTGGGCCGCGCCGGCATCCGCGCCGCTTACGACACCGGCCGCGGCTCGATCATCATGCGCGCCAAGGTCGCGGTCGAGGAGCTGCGCAAGGATCGCGAGGCGCTGATCGTCAGCGAGATTCCCTACCAGGTCAACAAGGCGACGCTGATCGAGCGGATCGCCGAACTGGTGCGCGAGAAGCGGATCGAAGGAATCTCGGATCTGCGCGACGAATCTGACCGCGACGGCATGCGCATCGTCATCGAGATCAGACGCGATGCGGTCGCCGATGTCGTGCTCAATCAGCTGTGGCGCTTCACCGCACTGCAATCGAGCTTCGGCGCCAACATGATCGCGCTTAACGGCGGCCGGCCGGAGATGCTGACGCTGACCGACATGCTGCGCGCCTTCCTCGAATTCCGCGAGGACGTGGTCACGCGGCGGACGAAGTATCTACTCACGAAGGCGCGCGATGGCGCCCATGTCCAGGTCGGCCTCGCGATCGCGGTCGCCAACATCGACGAGGTGATCCGCCTCATCCGCACCTCGCCCGATTCGGGCGCCGCGCGTGCGGCGCTGATGGAGCGGGTGTGGCCGGCGCGCGACATGGCGCCCTTGATCGCGCTCATCGCCGATCCGCGCCACGCGCTCGACGCCGGCGGCGCCATCCGCCTCTCCGAGGCTCAGGCGCGCGCGATCCTCGAATTGCGCCTCGCGCGCCTGACCGCGCTCGGCCGCGACGAGATCGCCGAGGCCCTCAACCGGCTCGCGGCCGAAATCGCCGACTATCTCGACATCCTGGGTTCGCGCCCGCGGCTCATGGGCATCATCCGCGACGAGCTCGTCAAGGCGAAGACCGATTTCGCCACCCCGCGGCGCACGATCATCCTCGACAGCGACGCCGACATGGAGGACGAGGACCTCATCCAGCGCGAGGACATGGTGGTGCTGGTGAGCCACGGCGGCTACATCAAGCGCGCGCCGCTCACGACCTACCGGGCGCAAAGGCGTGGCGGCAAGGGGCGCGGCGCGATGGCGACGCGCGAAGAGGATTTCGTCGCCCGCCTGTTCGTCGCCTCGACCCATCAGCCGGTGCTGTTCTTCTCGTCGACCGGACAAGTGTACAAGGAAAAGGTCTGGCGCCTGCCGCTCGCGGCGCCGCAGTCGCGCGGCAAGGCGCTGATCAACCTTTTGCCACTCGAGGCGGGCGAGCGCATCACCACCATCATGCCGATACCCGAGGACGAGGCGACGTGGGAATCATACGACGTCATGTTCGCCACCACCCGCGGCACGGTCAGGCGCAACAAGCTCAGCGACTTCGCCCAGGTCAACCGCGCCGGCAAGATCGCGATGCGGCTCGACGAGGGCGAACAGATCGTCGACGTGCAAATCTGCTCCGACAAGGACGACGTGCTGCTGACGACCGCGCGCGGCCAGTGCATCCGTTTTCCGGTCGATGACGTGCGCGTGTTCAAGGGCCGCGATTCGATGGGGGTGCGCGGAATCGCGCTCGCCGAGGGTGACCACGTCATCTCGCTTGCGATCCTGAAATCCTTCGAGGCGGCTCCGGCCGAGCGCTCAACCTATCTCAAGCAGCGCCGCGCGCTCGCCGGCGAAGCGGTCGAGGAGGCAAATGAAGCGGAAACGGAGAGCGAGAACGGCGTCGAGGCGAACGGCTCGGCCCTGCTGACGCCAGAGCGGTTCAAGGAAATGCAGGACGCCGAACAGGTGATCCTGACGGTCTCCGAAAACGGCTACGGCAAGCGGACCTCTTCGTTCGAGTACCGGGTCACCGGGCGCGGAGGCAAAGGCGTCGTCGCCATGGCGGTCAACGACCGCAACGGCTCGCTCGTCGCCTCGTTTCCGGTCGCCGACAGCGACGAGATCATGCTGGTGACCGACGCCGGCCAGCTCATCCGCGTCCCCGTCGCCGGCATCCGCATCGCCGGCCGCGCGACCCAGGGCGTGATCGTGTTCGACACCGCCGTTGAGGAGCGGGTGGTCTCAGTCGACCGGATCGGGGAGCCGGAAGCCGAAGAGGAGGGGGAGGCCTGAGCCTGTTCCCTGTACCGATTCAGCAAGAAGGGACAACGGTCAAGGAGGGGTAGCAGTCAAAGTCCACCTCTCAGCGCGAGCCAGGATATCTCGAAGCGCGGGAAGTTGCGGACCTTGATGCTATGCCAGATCAGGCATATATTGCGAGGCAACGTAAGAAAATGGCGAGGCCGCTCGGTCAAGGACCCAAGGTGGTGCGGTGGGTCGGCGGCAGCAGAGACGACTTGAGCAGCTTCCCCCCGGAGGTGAGGCGGCGGATGGGCGGAGCTCTGTGGGAGGCCCAGACTGGCGGCAAAGCGCTCTATGTGAAGCCGCTCCGTGGGTTCGGCGGTTCCGGCGTGCTGGAGATCGTAGACGACTTCGATGGCGACACGTATCGCGCCGTTTACACTGTCCGCTTTGCGATGGCCGTGTATGTGCTGCACGCCTTCCAGAAGAAATCCAAGCGCGGCGTCACTACGCCCAAATCCGAACTGGATTTGATCGAGCTACGGCTCAAGCGAGCGGGAGAGGATCACGAGCTATGGTCAAAAAGCGAAAAGCCGAAATTCCGGTGACCGCGAGCAGCGGGAACGTCTTCGCCGACATGGGTTTGCCGGAAGCGGAAGAGGAGCTGACGAAGGCGCAGCTCGCAACCCACATTCGTCAGGCAATCAAGCGTCGACGTTTGACACAGGCCGCGGCCGCGGCCCTCATGGGCGTCGATCAACCAAAGGTGTCGGCGCTGCTCAACGGGCGGCTGGCGAACTTTTCCAGTGAGCGCCTCATGCGCCTCCTGACAGCGATCGGCCAAGACGTGGAAATCACCGTAAGGGCAAAGCCGCGCAACCGCGCGCACGGCCGTATCCGCGTTGTCGGCGAGGCGCACGCGTAAAGATCTTGCGTAAGGCTTGGACATCAATGCGTACCAAGGAGAACATGCTCTTTGAGCGCTGGCGTGCTTCGCTCCCTGACGTAGAGCAAGCAGTGTTTGTCGCTGATGCTTTTCCCACCCCGAAGCGCGTGTCTCCCCAAATCTGGTCCACTATGGGCTCCTCGACGCAGTTCGCGAGATTTTTGGTTGGGGCGAACGGGCGCACGCCATCGCGCGCTCCTAGGTGGCCCGCGCAGGAAGATAAGGGGAGCGAGACTTCATGACCCGACGCGCGCGCGACGTTCTGCTCGACATCCTGCGCGACGAGGGGGTCACTCACGTCTTCGGCAATCCGGGCTCGACCGAGATGCCGCTCATGGACGCGCTCGTCGACGCGCCGGACATCCGCTACATCCTCGGCCTGCAGGAGGCGACCGCGGTCGGCATGGCCGACGGCTGGGCGCTCGCTTCGGGGCGCGCCGCCTTCGTCAACCTGCACGCGATGGGGGGCTTGGGCAACGCGATGGGCGTCCTGGTCGCCTCCAAGGCGAGCGAGACCCCGCTCGTCGTCACCGCCGGCCAGCAGGACACCCGGCATCTCATGACCGAGCCGTGGCTCTCGGGCGATCTCGTCGCTCTCGCCGGTCCGGTGACCAAATGGGCGAAGGAGCTCAGGCGCGGCGAGGATGTCGGCCAGGCGCTGCGACGCGCGTTCGAGGTTTGCCGCACTCCGCCGGGCGGGCCGGTCTTCCTGTCGCTGCCGATGGACATTCTCGACCAGGAGGTGAGCCACCCGACGCCGCGGAGGTCTGCGCCCGCCCGCCTCGGCCCTTCGCCAGACGCGGCGCGCCTGGCGGAGACGCTCGCGGGCCTCGATCCCGACCGGGTCATTGTCCTGCTCGGCGACGATCTGGCCGCGACCGTGAGCCAGGGACTGGTCGCTTTCGCCGAAGCCGGCGGCTTTCCGGTGTGGGGAATGCAGCTCACTTCCCGCACCGCCTTCCCATCCGCCCATCCCTGCTGGGCGGGCGTGCTGAAACCCGATTTCGCCGAGATGCGCGCCCACTTCAAGGCGGCGCAGGCGATCGTGCTGGTCGGCGGACGCGCGTTCATCGCCTATGCCTATCATGACGCCGAGCCAGTGCCCGAGGGCGTCGCCGTCCTGCATGTCGCCGACAACCCGGAGGCGTTCGGCCGCGAACATTCCGCCGACATGGCGCTCCTTGGCGACATTGGACTGACTCTCGACGCGGCGGCCGGACGACTTAGAGAGCTGTTCGATCAGGACAAGGTCGCGGCGCGGCTCGCGGCGCGGGCGGCGCACAGACGCGACGCCAGGCAAGCGACCCGTCTCGATATTCTGGCCGAAAGCGCCAACCCGCCCCTGACCCCCGACGCTGCGGTGCTGGCGGCGCTCGACGCGCTGCCGCAAGACGCGCTGATCGCCAACGATTCCGCCGCGACATTCGGCCGCGTCCAGGACTTGCTGATGACCCAGCCCGGCCGTTACTTCTTCGCCCGCGGCGGCGTGCTCGGATGCAGCATGCCGGCGGCGGTCGGCGCGGCGCTCGCGACCCGAGGCTGGGTCGCCTCGTTCGTCGGCGACGGCGGGGCGATGTATTCGCCGCAAGCGCTGTGGAGCGCGGCCCGCTACCGGGCGCGGACGATCTTCTTCGTGTTCAACAATCGCCGCTACGGCGTGCTGCAGAACGTGGCGCGGCAGCTCGGCTACGTCAACGCCGTCGCCGGCCGGTTCGTGGGGATGGAGGTCGCCGATCCGGCGATCGACTTCCAGGCGCTGGCGGCCTCGATGGGGGTGCCGGCGACGCGCGCCGACGATCGTCACGCAATCAACGCCGCGGTTCACAAGGCGCTCGGCCGTAACGGCCCATCGCTGATCGAGATTCCGATTCGCTAAAGCGGGCCGCGCATCGTCATTGCGGTTGTCCCCGAAGAAGGGGATGCGCCGATTCGGGCGGCCGGCCGAATTTCGCTATCGCGCTCGGGTCGGCGCGAGCCTCGCTTCGGGTCGGCGCGGTAGCGATCCTTGAGCTACGCCTGGATCGCGCGCATTTCGTCTGCGTTCGCCTGCGTGCGTCTCCTTCACCCGGCATTTGGCCCCGACCAGTCGAACTTGAGCGGCGCCTCGCGGAACGCGAAGCGGTCGAGGTGGCTCGCAACCACGCCCTTCAGGCGCTCGACCTCTTCGCCGTTTTCGCCTTCGATCGTGACCAGAAGCGCATCCTCGCCCGCCTCGAGCGTTGCGACCGCATCCGGAAACCTCACGACGCCTTTACGGTCCGAGAGATCGACCTCGAGCCGGTGGCTCCAATGCTTGCAAAGCTGTTGGACATATTTGTTCGCGCTGGCGGTTGGAACGCTGGCTTTGGCGGTCGGCATGCTCAGATTCTTTCGGTCTTCACGGGAGAGCGGCTTGGCGCGTCGCCAAGTCAGTGGGGCGATTGCCGTCGGCGGCGACGGTCGGGCGTCGAACGGCTTTTACGATTTTACCTGACTGCGGGTCCAACTCAACCTCAGGCCCGCTTGTCGCCGCCTTCGGGGCGGGCTAACGCTGGCCGATGACCCGCGTCGGCTTCTTTTCCGGCTCCTTCGATCCGATGACCAACGGCCACCTCGACGTGATCGAGCATGCGGCGGCGCTGTGCGACCGGCTGGTGATCGGCGTCGGCTCCAATCCGAACAAGGCCGGGCTGTTCACGGTCGATGAGCGGCTGAAGCTCATCCGCGAGGCGGCGGCGCCGATCATGAAGAAGGCGCATTGCGAGCTCGAGGTGGTCGAATTCACCGGGCTTGCGGTCGAGGCGGCGCGCAAGGCGGGAGCGACGCTGATCGTCCGCGGCCTGCGCGATTCGACCGACTTCGACTACGAGATGCAGATGGCCGGCATGAACGGCGCGATGGCGCCGGAAATCCGCACCGTCTTCCTGCCCGCCTCCTCGCCGGTCAGGCCGATCACTGCGACGCTCGTGCGCCAGATCGCCTCGATGGGCGGCGACGCCTCCCCCTTCGCCCCCCCCAATGTCGTCAAGGCGCTCAAGGCGAAGTTCAGGAGATAACGTTCGACCACCTCGCCGGCTCACCTCGCGCCATGAGCGCCATCCTCGGCCACTCGCACCCTGGCATAGTCGAAACCGTCGGTCGCTCGATCGCGACGCTCGACAATCTGTTCGACGGTATGCTGTCCGAGCGCCAGCGACTTAGGTTTCCGTCCGCGGCGTCAATTCTCGCAGCTCCCCAAGCCATGGCTCAAAGCGACGCCAGCGATCTACCGAGGTCGCGTAGACTGGCTGCCGGGCCTGCCAGACGCTCGCGGTCTTCACGCTGCGCTCGTTGCGCTGGGGCTGAAGGCAAGCGTCGTCCCAGTCGAGTCCGCAGAAAGCGATCAAGCGGCGCGTCTCAGCTTCCCTGCGACGGCTGCGAGGCGCAGGGCGCCTATCCGAACATTAACTATTACCTCGGTGACGCCAACTACAGTTCTGGAACGTTCGCCTTGCACGACGGCGTGAACGTGATAACCGGCACGTTCATCGGCGTGATCACTGAAGGAAATGTGAACCTGATCGCGGAAGACGTGCCCGAGACCTCCACATGGGTAATGATGGCGCTCGGCTTCGCCGGCCTCAGCTTCGCCAGCTATCGCTCGCGCGCCAGAACCGCGCTCGGGGCCTGAAAGAGCCGCCGCAACATCTTGGCCGACCGGTTCGTGTTGGTCTTCTTGATAGGATCCGAGGCCGCCTTCGCAGGGCGGCCTCTTTTTCTCGCTCTTCCCAGCGCGATCCTCAACCAAATTAGGTCGATTGAATGCCCCGCATGGAAGACGCATGTGGGAAACGGTGATTATTGGCTCTTAGCCGGTCGGCCGGAGTGCGGCTACAGCCCCCGCTCTTTCCTGAGCCGCGCCCAGTATTCGAGCCGCTTCCTGATCTCGCGCTCGAACCCGCGTTCGACCGGCTCGTAGAGCGTCTGGCGGCCGACTTTCTCGGGCCAGTAGTTCTGCCCGCTGAAGGCGTCGGGCGCGTCGTGGTCATATTGGTAGTCGGCGCCGTAGCCCTCGCGCTTCATGAGCCGGGTCGGAGCGTTGAGGACGGTCTTTGGCGGCGCCGGCGAGCCATGCGCTTTCGCCAGCGCCTGCGCGGCGCCGAACGCCTTGTAGACCGCGTTCGATTTCGGCGCGGAGGCGACATAGACCACGGCTTCCGCGATCGCCAGTTCCCCCTCCGGGCTGCCAAGGAAATCGTAGGCGTCCTTGGCGGCGTTGGCGACGACGAGCGCCTGCGGGTCGGCGAGTCCGATATCCTCGGAGGCCATGCGCACGACCCGCCGGGCGATGAACAGAGGGTCCTCGCCGGCGTCGAACATCCGCGCCAGATAATAGAGCGCGGCGTCGGGATCGGAGCCGCGCACGCATTTATGCAGGGCCGAGATCAGGTTATAGTGGCCGTCCTGGGCCTTGTCGTAGATCGGCGCGCGCCGCTGCACGACCTCTACCAGCCGCGCCGCGTCCAGCGTCTCGCCCGGACGGGCGGCGCGCCAGACTTCCTCGGCGAGCGTCAAAACCGCGCGGCCGTCGCCGTCGGCCATGCCGATGAGCGCCACGCGCGCTTGCGGATCGAGCGGCAGGGGCTTCGCCAGCAGCCGCTCGGCGCGTTCGAGCAGCGCCCCGAGCGCCTCCGAGCCGAGCGGGCGAAAGACGAGCACCCGCGCACGCGACAGCAGGGATGCGTTGAGCTCGAACGACGGATTCTCGGTCGTCGCGCCGATGAGCGTGATCGCGCCGTCCTCCATCACCGGCAGGAAGGAATCCTGCTGGGCGCGGTTGAAGCGATGGATCTCATCCACGAAGAGGAGAGTGCCCAGCCCTTGCGAGCGGCGGGCGCGCGCGGCCTCGAAGATTTTCTTCAGTTCGGCGACGCCGGTATGGATCGCCGAGACCTGCACGAAGGCGTCATTGCGCGAAGCCCCGATCAGCCGCGCGACCGTCGTCTTGCCGCTGCCCGGCGGCCCCCAGAAGATCATCGAGCCGAGTGACGGCGCGGCGATGAGGCGGCTCAGCGCCCCGTCCGGCCCGGTCAGGTGCTCCTGGCCCGAAACCTCGGCGAGCGTCGTCGGCCGCAGCCGCTCGGCGAGCGGCGCGGGCGGCGGCTCAGCTTTCGGACCCGCATCGTCGACCAGGCTCATGGCGCTTTGTCTCGCGCGGCTGCCTCGCTGTCTAGCCGGGCGCCGATCGGCATTGCGCCGCACGCTCATTTCATGTGAGCGTGCTGCCGGCGCCCGGAGGACGCTCATGACCGACACGCTCGCCCGAACCTTTGCCGGCCTGCCGACCGCCGAGCCGGACGAAATCGGCCTATCGCGCTCCGGGCTGAAGCGGCTGACGGCGGTCATGGAGCGCGAAATCGCAGCGGGCCGGGCCGCGGGGCTCTCAATGCTGATCGCGCGCAACGGCAAGGTCGGCTTCACCAGGACGCTGGGCGCCATTCGGCCGGGCGGACCGGCGATGCCGCCAGACGCGATCTTCCGCATCTATTCGATGACCAAGCCGATCGTCTCGGTCGCGGCGATGATGCTCTTCGAGGAGGGGCGGATGTTCCTCTCCGACCCTCTCCACAAATACATCCCCGCCTTCGCCGAGACGAAGGTCGGCGTAGAGAGGGGCGACGATCTCGATTTCGTCGCGCTGAAGCGCCCGATCACGATCCAGGATCTGATGCGGCATACCTCCGGGCTGACCTACGGCTTCACAGGGGCTTCGTCGGTGCAGAAGCTGGTCGCGGCCTCCGGGATCGGGGGTCAGGAAGGAACGCTGAGGGAGCAGACGGAAGCGCTTGCCGCCTTGCCGTTGAAACATCAGCCCAACGAGGTGTGGGAATACAGCCTCTCGACCGACGTCCTCGGCCGGGTCATCGAGGTCATAGAGGGCGCCAGGCTTGGCGAAGTTCTCAGCGCCCGCATTTTCGAGCCGCTGGGGATGGACGACACCGCCTTTTTCATTCCTTCAGCCAAGCTTGGGCGGGAGGCGAAGCCGATGTCGCCTGACGTTTACGCCAAAAGCGGCATCAACCCTGACGCGGCGACCGCGCCACCGCGATTCGAATTGGGCGGCGGCGGGCTCTACTCGACGATCGGGGACTATGCGCGCTTCCTCGCCATGCTGAGCGGCGGCGGCGAGCTTGACGGCGAGCGCATCCTCGGACCTCGAACGATCCGGTACATGGCGAGCGATCATCTCGGAGGGCATATCGACAGCAGCGATCCGCTGCTTGCGCCCGGCCACGGATTCGGCCTCGGCTTCGGCGTGCGCCTGCAGAATGGGGTTGTGGCGACGGCAGGATCGGTCGGCGACTATTTCTGGGGCGGCTGGGCGGCGACAACCTTCAGGATCTCGCCGGAGGATTCGCTGTTCGCGATATTCATGGCGCAGGCGCCGGACCACCGGGACCATTTTTCCTGGATATTCAGGAATCTCTACAACGCTGCAATCCTTTGAACCGCCAATGATCGAACGCTCGCTTCCTTGCCTCAGCGCCTCCGGCTTCCACCGAGTTGTCTACAGGGAATGGCCGGGACCGCAGAGCGCGCCGACGCTGATGTGCGTTCATGGCCTCACCCGCAACGGCAAGGACTTCGATGCGGTCGCCGAGACGCTCTCGGCGCACTATCGCGTGATCTGCCCCGACATGCCGGGACGCGGGCGCAGCGAACGGCTCGCAAATCCGGCCGAATATGTCTACCCGACCTATGTGCAGGATTGCGCCGCGCTGATCGCGCGGCTCGACGTCGAAACGCTCGACTGGATCGGCACGTCGATGGGCGGTCTCATCGGAATGATGATTGCCGCTCAGCCGCGAAATCCGATCCGCAGGCTCGTGCTCAACGACATCGGCCCCTTTCTCGCGAAGGCGGGTCTCGAGCGGATCGCGAGCTATGTGGGGCTCGACCCGAACTTCGCCTCGTTCGCGGAATTCGAAGCGATGCTGCGCAAGCTCGCGGCGCCGTTCGGCACGCTGACCGAGGCGCAATGGCGCAAGATGGCGGCCGATATGGCGGAGGAAAAGCCGGGAGGGGGATGGGGATTTGCTTACGATCCTGCGATCGCCAACGCATTCAAAGCCGGCCCGATCGAGGAGGTCGACCTCTGGCAGATGTGGGACGCGATCCGAGCGCCGACGCTCGTCCTGCGCGGCGCCGATTCCGACCTTCTTAGCCGCGCGACGGCGGAGGACATGACGCGGCGCGGCCCGAAGGCGAAGCTCGCCGAATTCGCGGGCATCGGCCACGCGCCCGCTCTGCTGAGCAAAGACCAGATCGGGCCCATCCGCGATTTTCTTCTGACGTGAGCGGGGGCGGCGTCCGCTTCACCAGACGCCGGTGTTCGCCATCGACGCCCAGGGCTCGGCGGACGGCTTCGATCCGCCCTTCTGGATGAGCTCGATCGAGATGTTGTCCGGCGTGCGGATGAAGGCCATGTGGCCGTCGCGCGGCGGCCGGTTGATGGTCACGCCCGCGGCCTTAAGCTTGGCGCAGGTGGCGTAGATATCGTCCACGCGATAGGCGAGATGGCCGAAGTTGCGCCCGCCCGTATAGACCTCGGGGTCCCAATTGTAGGTAAGCTCGACGAGCGGCGCCTGATCCTTCTTCGCCCGCTCGACATCGTCCGCCGCAGCAAGGAAGACGAGGGTGTAGCGTCCCTTCTCGTTCTCCACCCGTCGCGTCTCGGTCAGGCCCAGCAGCTCGAAGAACGCAATTGTCGCCTTGAGGTCGGTCACGCGGATCATCGTATGCAGATATTCCATGGGGTGTTCCTCGCCGAGGTTTGCCTAGCCGCGATCTTCAGAGCATAACGGCTCCGATCTTGAGCAGCAGCCCCAATATCACGGGACGTCTCGGCTTGGGAACGAGGCCGTCTGAAACGGAAAAGGCGCGCTCGGCGCTCAAGCAGCGGGCGGCGGCGGCCTCGATCGGCGCCAGCACCATCCTGGCCGTCGTCAAGCTCGCGGCCGGCTTCGCTTCCGGCTCGCTCGCGCTCATTTCGGAAGGCGCACACAACACGCTCGACATCGGCGCGAGCGCCTTGACCCTGTTCGCCGTGCGCGAAGCCGACAAGCCCGCCGACGCCGATCATCCGTTCGGCCACGCCAAGTTTGAAGCGGTCGCCGCGCTGGCCGAGACCGGCATTCTCGCCGCGCTAGCGATTGTCGTCGCGGTCCAGGCGATCGGGCGCATCCGCAGCGGCGATGCGCCGGTTGACGTGAACGCATTCGCCATCGACGCGATCCTGTTTTCGATCGCCGTCGATGTGTTGCGCTGGCGGGCGCTGACTCACGTGGCCCGCGTGACGTCGAGCCAGGCGCTCGCCGCCGACGCGCTGCATTATTCAAGCGATCTCGTCTCGTCGGTGCTGGTGCTCATTGGCCTCGCGGCGACGCGGGCCGGCTATCCGCATGCCGACGCGCTGGCCGCGATCGGCGTCGCCGGTTTCATCGCCGCGGCCGGCTTTCGGCTGGGCCGGGCGACGATCGACGCGCTGGTCGACCGCGCGCCCGCTGGGCTGACCGAAGCGGTCCGCTCCCTGGTCATCGCCACCGACGGGGTCGCCGGGATCGAGGCGATCCGGCTTCGTCCGACCGGCCCCAGGATCGTCGGCGAAGTCATCGTTTCGGTCCCGCGCACCCTGCCGCTCGAGCGGGTCGCCGCCATCAAGGCCGAGCTGCAAACGCGCATCGCCCGGCGGTGGCCCGAGGCCGAACTGACCCTCACCGCCAACCCGCTCAAGCTCGACGACGAAACCATCCTCGACCGCGTGCTGGTGATCGCGGCGCGCCGAGGCCTGCCGGTGCATCATGTCACCATCCAGGAGATCGAAGGGCGCAAATCCGTCGCTCTCGACCTTGAAGTCGACCGTGCAATGTCGCTTGGCGACGCGCATGCGCTCGCCTCCGAGCTCGAGGACGCCATCGCCGAGGAAATCGGCGAGGGCGTCGAAGTCGAGACCCACATCGAGCCGGCCGAGCCGGAAGCGCATGGGCAATTGGCCGAGCCCGATCTTGCCCGCCGGATCGAGGCTTCGCTCGCCGCGACGGCTGCGGCGCAGGGCCGTGTGCGCGACATCCACAACGTCCGGGTGCGCGAGACATCCGGCGGAGTCACTGTGCTTTTCCACTGCCGCGTCGATCCGGCGACGCCGGTCGAGACCGTCCACGACGCCGTCGACGCGCTCGAGCGATCGGTGCGCCGCGCGTTTCCCGAGGCGCGCCGGGTCGTCGGCCACGCCGAGCCCGCGACCGACGAGGCGCGCTGATTTTGTCACCCCGCGAAAGCGGGGGTCGAGGCAGCGCCCAATCATCGCACTTGCGCTTTTCTCTCGGGCGCCGTCTTTCTCGGCTGAGTCTCATGACCGACACAAAGCCGACGGATAGCGCTTCGCCGCAGAGGGACAGCTGGTCAAGCCGCTGGCTCTTTCCCCTTCTGCGGATTGCCTTTCTCGTCTTCGCCGCCTGGATCATCTGGTACACGGCCGGACATTGGGACCGCTGGACCGGCGCGGCGCGGTTCGAATCGACCGACGATGCCTTTGTCGCTGGAGATGTGACGCCGCTTTCGGCCCGGGTGTCCGGAAACATCACCGAAATGCCGGTCAATGACTTCCAGATCGTCCGCAAGGGCGACCTTCTCGCAGTGATCGACCCGTCCGACTATCAGGCCCAGCTCGAGCTGGCTCAGGCCAATCTCGCCGCCGCCGAAGCGACGCTCGCCAATCTCGCCAACCAGCGGATCGTGCAGCAAGCCCTTGTCCAGCAGGCCGAGGCGACGATCGACGCGACCGAGGCCGACGTTTTGCGCTACCAGCTCGAGGACAAGCGCCAGCATGACCTGCTCAGGACCGGGATCGCCGGCACCCAGCAGTTGGTCGAGCAGGCCGACGACAACGCGAAGAGAGCGATCGCGCAACGGCGGCTGAACGAGGCTCAGCTGGACCAGCAGAAGGCGGCGCTGGCGGCGATCGACATCCAGGAAAAGCAGCTCAAGGCGCAAATCAGAGCGGCCGAGGCGCAGGTCGCGCTCGCTGGCGACAATCTGCGCTATACCCGCATCCTGTCGCCGGCGGACGGGTTGGTCGGCCAGCGGCAGGTCCGGCTCGGCCAGTTCGTCAATGTCGGCACGCAGGTGATCGCGATCGTGCCGCTGCCCAACATCTGGGTGATCGCGAATTACAAGGAGACCCAGATGACCAACGTCCGGCTTGGCCAGCCGGCCCGGATCGCGGTCGACGCCTTCCCTGATGTCAGGCTCACCGGACATGTCGACAGCTGGTCGCCCGGGACGGGGAGCACCTTTGCGCTGCTCCCGCCCGACAACGCCACCGGCAACTTCACCAAGGTGGTGCAGCGGGTCCCGGTAAAGATCGTGCTCGACCAGAATGAATCGCTTGGATCGCTGGTCAGGCCCGGAATGTCGGTCGAAGCGACGATCGATACCGGCGCCGCTCCTCCGCAGGGCGGCAGCGGGGCCGCCGCGAGCGGCGCGCCCCATCCATGACGGCGGTCCCTGCCCCGCTCGTCCGGGAAAGCGCCGAGCCGCCCGCGCCCGCTCCCGCTCCGATCACTTGCGCCGGCATCGCTGCTCACGAGAGCGGAACCCGGTACATCCGGCTCGACCCCGATACGCTCAGACCTTATGTCGGCATCCTCGGCGTTCTCATCGGCGCGATCCTGTCCTTCACCGGCAGCCGCATCACCACCTTCGGGCTCGCCGACATGCGTGGCGGGCTTCACCTGGGGTTCGATGAAGGCGCCTGGATGACGACCAGCTTCGGCGTCGGCCAGATGCTCATCGGCGTCGCCTGTCCCTATCTCGGCGCAATTTTCAGCGTTCGGCGCATCCTTTTGTATGGAATGGCGCTGCTGTTCATCGCCGCCCTGCTCGGGCCATTGTCGCCAAACCTCACCGCCTTCCTCACCGCGCAATTCCTCGCCGGGGTCGGCACCGGAACCTTCATCCCGCTCACCATCGGCTTCATCGTCCGCAATCTGCCGCAGCGCCTCGTCGTCTATGGTCTCGCCGTCTACGCGATGAACTCGGAACTGTCGCAGAACGTCTCCGCTTCGCTTGAGGGCTGGTATACGGACAACTTCTCCTGGCGCTGGATCCAATGGCAATTTTGCCTCGCGGTGCCGGTCATGTTCGCCTGCATCTGGTACGGAGCTCCGCGCGAGAAGATCAACCTGGGCCTGCTGCGCGATCTCGACTGGCCAGGACTCGCCTATTCCGGGATCGGGTTCTCTCTGCTCTACGCCGGCCTTGACCAGGGCAACCGCCTCGACTGGGTCAACAACGGTCTCGTCAACGGGCTCCTGCTGTCGGGGACTTTGCTCACCCTCGCCTTCGTCGTCCGCGAGCTCATCATCGACAAGCCATTCCTCAATCTTCGGCTCTTGGCGAGGGAAGGGATCGTGCCCATCCTTTTGATCCTGGCCGGCTTCCGTTTCATCATCCTCTCGACCGCCTATATCATTCCGACCTATCTGCAGGTCGTCCAGAACTACCGCGAGCTGCAGGTCGGCGCGGTGCTGCTGTGGATTGCGCTGCCGCAGTTTCTGATCGTGCTGCCTCTCGGCTGGCTTCTTTCACGCATCGACCCACGTTGGATCCTTGCGATCGGTGCGATTCTCATCGGCGTCGCCTGCCTCATGGCGACGCTGCTTACCCAGGATTGGGCGACCGATGATTTCCTGCCGTCGCAGATCCTGCAGGCGATCGGCCAGTCGTTCGCGCTGACAGCGGTCATCGTGCTGGCGGTGAAATCGATGAATCCGGCCGACGTGCTCACAATCGGCACGCTGCTCCAGACCAGCCGCCTCTTCGGCGGCGAGATCGGGACGGCGTTCATGCAGACCTTTGTCCGCGTGCGCGAACAGGTCCATTCCAACCTCATTGGCCTGCATGTCGACAGCCTTGGCGGCCTGACCGCCGATCGCCTCGCGGCCTATCGCAGCGCCATGGGCGTCCATACGAGCGACTTGGGCGTCGCCGCCGCGCAGGCGACAAGCCTGCTTGGGTCCGCGGTCGCAAAGCAGGCCGCGGTTCTCTCGTACATAGACGGATTTCTCGCCGCCGCCGTCGGCGCCTTCGTCTGCCTGTTGTTCACGGCGCTGTTGCGGCGGCACTGACGTCGCGTATTGCAGCTTGCCCTCGGGTTGGCGCGGCGTCATCGAGGGTCTGAGCGAAAAGTTTGTTCCGAGCGCGCGGAGGACCGGCCGCCGCCGCAGCCTATCTCAGCCCGGCAGGTCGAAGCGCATCAGCGCGCTTTCCTGGAGCCCGCCGCACCAGATGCGCCGGCCGACCCGACAGACCCCCGTCACCGACGCATAGCCGCCATCCGTCCATTTGAAGTCATGCGTGCGCGCGCCGCTCTCGTCATACGCCACGACCCGGGCAACGCGTGATGGCTTGGGCAGCACGGATTCCGGCAGGCGCGCCGCAAGCCGACGCATTAGGAGCGGCAGCTTGAGCAGGCTTTCAAGGGCAGGGTTCGGCTCCGACACCATGGCGACCCAGATGTTTCCGTCGTCGTCGGCGGAAAGATTGTCGGGAAACCACTGAAGCTCGGCGATTGTCTCGCTTGTCCCGGCGCGGTCGCCGGCCAACCATAATCGAAGCAGACGATGTCCGGCGGTCTCGGCGACAATCAGGCTTTTTCCGTCGCGCGTCCTTACGAGACCGTTGGCGAACCGCAGGCCGTCCATCAGCCGCGTCAACCCGCCGTCGGCCGGGCGGCGATAAAGGCGTCCGGTCGGTACGTTCTCGACGATGTCCTTCTTCCAGTCATGGAAGTCGTAGCGCATCGTCGAGACGGTGAAAAAGAGATCGCCCTCGGGCGCCGCGACGACGTTGCTGCAAAAGATGAGCCGCTCCGCGCCATCCTGGGTGACGAGAGTCCTCAGCGCGCCGGTCTTGAGATCGAGCTCCAGCAAACCTTTGGGGCTGTCGCAGATCAGGAGCCGCCCATCCGCGGTCGCTTCGAGACCCAAAGGTCGCCCGCCGGTGTTGGCGACCTCACGTACAGCCCGTCTTCCGGCGCGACGGCAAGAATGCGTCCGTCCGATAGCCCCGTGTAGATCAGGCCGTCGTGCCCGAACACAACATCCTCCGGCCCCTCGCCGGGCAAAGGAATTTGGGTGTACGCGGGCAATGAAGCGGTCACGGGCGCGTCCCCCTCGCGGCTCGTCTTTAGTTCGAGGTCGCAACTCCATGCTACCGCAAATCCATAATGCATATGAGGGTATCGTCGGAGACAAATGGCGGCAGCCAAGTCTGCCCGCCGGGCGCCACGATCTCATTCTGGCCGCCGCAGAAAAGGTGGCGGGAATACCGAATCAGGCATTAAGACAGAGTTCGGTGGAACAAACGAAGCCAGGCCGGTGTTCCGGCGGGTTTGAGGAGAAGCAGAGATTCCCGGCAGGCCACGCAAACGGAAGGTGAAGCACGCGGTCCGCGTTCAGTACGGCGCGCTCCCCTATCGGTTCAACCACGACGCGGCATTGGAAATCCTCCTCGTCACCACGCGGCAATCGAGGCAATGGATCATTCCAAAGGGCTGGCCGATAAAGGGGTTGCGGCCGGCAAAGTCGGCCGCCCGCGAGGCTTTCGAGGAGGCTGGCGTAAGGGGACGAGTCGGCGCCAAGTCGATCGGCCTTTTCAGCTATAAAAAGATGCTGGACGGGAATGGCGTCGGCGTAAATTGTGAGGTCGGGGTGTTTCCGCTGCTGGTCAAGCGTCAAAGCGAAACCTGGCCGGAGATCGAGCAGAGAGTGGTTCAATGGGTCGCCCCCGATAGAGCCTTGAGCCTCATCAAGGACCCGGGGCTCAAGGCCCTGGTGGCGGCTTTCGTCAAACGTATAGCTGTCGCCGCAAGCAAATCGACGCCATAAACTGTCCTGGCGCCTGGGTAGATCGAGGACGCCCAAACTGCCGAACCCCATGCTTTTTGGAGAACCCATCGCAGGCTGGGAGGATCATCCCGAGGACGCAGACGAGGCCCGGTTGGGCGACCTGCCAAGCGAGGGGATGGTCTCACTCCTGGTCGAAGTCCGCGGCGCGCGGCCTGTTGGGAGGCTTACAGCGCGGTTGAATGAGATCGCGGGTGTCACCGCGGTCCGCGTCGGAGATCGAAATTACGCGTCGGAGTGAGCCCTCCCGCCTATCGGCGCCGCGCGCCGGAATTCTCGTTCAGTGCGGCCGAGGGAGTCCGCGAGGCGGTGATTGCAGGTCTTGGCCTCGCTATTAGCTCGTGTTGGATGATGGAACCAGAGATTGCGAGTGGGAGTGTTGTTCCGATGCTTACCGACTGGAAGCTTCCGAACGCCGAATTGTGGGCTGTCTATCCGAGCGGGAGACTGCCGACGGCGAAAGCGCGCGCCTTCGTCAACTGGTTTGAAGAGAACTTCTCCACAGGCCGAACCCCAATAATCTCCGAATAGCCGGAATGCTGTGAAGAACGGGCCGGCAGCTTTCAGATACGTTGGCCCGAATAGCTGCCGGCACGCGCGCTTCCGCCTTTGACACACGTCCACCGAAGTTCGGTGGCGGTGACCGGTATTTCCCTCTTCAGGGGAGACGCACCACCGTTTCAATCTCGACCTTGATCTCCGGCTTGTAGAGCGCCTGGACGCCAATCGTCGTGATGCTGGGCATCGCATCCCCGAACAGTTCACGCAGAGGGGCGACGGCCTGCCCGAACGCTTCGCTGGTCGCATTCACGACGTAGACGCGCAGCATGACAATGTCTTTCGCTGTCGCCTCCAGGTCCTTGAGTGCGGCGGCGAGGCTGGCAGTCGCGAGTTTTGCTTGGCCAGCGATGTCTTTGGGCACGTCCTGACTGCCCGGTGTCATTGCGATCTGGCCGGACAGGAAGGCGAGGGGGCCTGGTTCCGCGACACTGATGTGCGAGTACCCGAGCGACGCCATATCCCACATTGTTGGAGGGTTGCGGCGGCTCACCGACGCTGACGTGCGAGACGGAATGCTTGCGATCACCTTGATTTCGAAGTCGAAGCCCGCAAGCCAGTTGACTCCAAGTCCCGTCAAGCTCGGGTAAGGAGGGCTTTTGAAGAATTCGCCTCTCACTGCGGCAGCCGTGGCGAGCTGCTTTTCGGGATCGGTATAAAACGTCGTGACATCGACGATGTCATCGAACCCGCACCCCGCGGCGAGCAGTGTGGCTTCCAGATTCGCGAAGGCTAGGCGAACCTGGGCTTCAAAATCGGGTTCGGGCGAACCATCGGGGCGGCTGCCCACCTGACCCGACACGAACAACAGGTCGCCCGATCGCACTGCAGCAGAATATCTGTGCTTCTCGTATAGAGCCTGTCGGTTGGCAGGAAACACTGCTTCACGCTGGACCATTTCGTCGTCTTTCATGTTGGAGGCGAACGCACGCGACCAGCTTTGCTGGACATTCCAGCTAGCGTCGGAGCCAAATGCCGGCAAGCCGCCCCTAAAAATTCCTTAAGCAATTGCTTTGCGAAATTCAGAATTCGTGATATACGTTGACCTACGCGCCGGATCGAACGGGCGGCCTCCGCGACGCGCGGCGGCGAAGCGAATGGGGAACAGGAGATTTTCGCGGTAATGGATTGAAATGGCTGGATTCTGGCGAAGAGATTCAAGCGATACCTGATTTGGATTTTGTTGCGTTCGGCTTGGATTTTGTTGCGTCTGGCTTGGTTTTTGTTGCGGCTGGCTTGGATTTTGTTGGGTCCGGCTTGGATTTTGTTTCGGGGGAGTCGGCTGCCCACCGAACTCGGCGGCCGCGCGCCGGGCAATAGGTTGCGCCGGCCCGACTGAGGCGTCGGCGAGCCAAAGCGCCAAGCGGAGAGTAAGAGACGGCATGCGAACCGCCTATTGCTTCACGCCGGACCGCGCGTTCTTTGCGCCGGCGATCCGGGCCATCGCCTCGCTTATCGAGGCCGAGCCGGACGGGGGCCACGAGATCATCCTCGTCTGCGAGCCCAGCGACGTGCCGCCCGGCTTCGACAATCTCGCCCGGGGATTGCGCGACCGCATCGAGCTTCTCCCAGTCGACTTCTCCCGCTTCGACCGGAACCTCAAGCCGAGCGGGCGCTTCTCGCGCGCCGTGTTTCGCCGCCTGTTTCTCGACGAAATCCTGCCCGCGCGCTTCGAGCGCATCGTCTCGGTCGATTCCGACATGCTCATCGTCCGCCCGGGCCTCAAGCGGCTCGAGGGCTTCGATCTCGGCGGAAGGCCGCTCGCCGCGGCCTATGACATGATCTTTTACATGGACTTCAAAGGCGACGCGCTGGCGCGGCGGTTCCAGCGCACCCGCCGCGCGCTCGGTCTTGCGCTCGACACCCCCTATTTCAATGCGGGCCTGATGGCGATCGACCGCGCCGAATGGCGCCGCCGCGCGCTCGCCGAGCAAGTGGCGCGAGCGCTTCGCGACACGCCCGAGCGGTTTCCCTTCAACGAGCAGGACGCGCTCAACGCGACGCTGAAGGGCGATTTCGCGCCCCTGTCGCCGCGCTACAATTTCATGGGCGACTTCTTTTTGCTCGACCTCGAGCGGCGGATCGAGCCGATCGTGCTCCATTTCGTCAACGCGCCGAAGCCATGGGAGCTCAAGCTCTGGCGAGGCGAGGCGCGGTTTGCCCGCAACTACCGTGACTGGTTGTCAAGTTCGCCCTGGCCGGGGCTGGCCGAGGCCCCGCCGGCGCCGCCCTGGCGGCGAAGCCGGCCGCCTTTGACCCGCGCGCGCAGGGACTTCGCCAAGCGCCTGTCGTCGTTCATCGACAGGACCCAGTTCATCGACGGACACTTGAACCTATCAGGGACTTGAAAGTGCAATTCTGGCTTATTGCGATGGCGTGCGGCTGCTTCCAGGTCCTGCAGGCGATGACCAACGGCGCCGCCGCGAGAGCGGGCATCGGCGCAATCTGGGTTGGCGCGATCTCGGCCACGGTGTCGGCGGTCGTGCTCGTCCTTGTGGCTGTCGCGGTCTATCGTCTGCCCCTTCCCGAAGCAAACCTTGTCGAGACTCATGGAACTCAAGGCCGTCGCGGGTGGGTTGATGGGGGCGTTCATCCTCGCCGGGCTCACCTTCGTTGCGCCGAGGCTCGGGCCCAGTCAGACCTTCATCCTGTATTTTTTCGTCATCGCAACCACCTCCGCGCTCATTGATGGCTTCGGTCTCCTGGGAACTGAAGCCAAGCCGCTCGCCGCTCGACAGCTTGCCGGCGTGCTGCTCGCCGGTTTCGGCCTCTTGCTCGCCCGCTCCTGAACGGCGACGGGCGGCCGCGCGCGCGGCAAGACTTCGCCAGCGGCTCGTCGTTGCTGATCGATCGGGCCGATATATTTAGCGTAGACCGCAATAATAAGTATTGTATGGATAAAAATTTGTTACTGTTAAAAAATAATTAAGTATTAGCCGCCAAGTTCTCCTGAAGCGTCGCCGTTCCCTGCGACGGCTGAGGCGTACAACAATACCTTCCTCGCCAACGGCTACGTCGATCTTGGGACCTACAGCGGTTTTACCCCCTATGTCGGCGGCGGCCTCGGCTTCAACATGAACTTGATGTCCGGAAGCGTGAATTATTACCAGCCCAACGGTCAGTACTGGCAGGCCATGCCGCCACGGACAGCCCGGCGCAAGCGAGAAACGTCAGAACCTTCATCGGCCACCCCAAAATCGCTGATTTCTTTCTCCGCGACGCCCCGTCGTCACCTGGCGCCAAAGTCGAGCAGGGCTTCTGGAGTGTCTATGATTCCATGACGCTTGTCGGCCTGGACGGCGTCCAGATCGGAGCGAAGGCCGCGGACGGCATCGCGAGCGCGGTCGGCCAAGCGAGTGTCACCATCTGCGGCCACAGCCTAGGATCGGCGGTCGCCACCTACCTGAGCTTCGATGTCGCAAAGCTCATGGGCGCAAAGGCCAGCGCATGTCTGTTCGCCTCTCCTCGCACCGGCGATCTCGCCTGGACCACGGCCTACGCAGCAACGGTAACGACCTGCCGGCTCATGAATTATATCCTTGACGTCGTCCCCTATGTGCCGCTCGACGCGCCGCCAGCATTTCAGTACTCCACACTGCCCAGCGCCGAAATCATTCTGCCGTCGGCAGCTCAGGCGGAAATCAAATTTGACATCGCCTGCGACCACAACGTCGTCTGTTATTGCGCGATGATCGACTACGCCGACACCAAGGCGCGGGCGAGCGCCCAAGACGCCGCGTCGTGGCGTTGCATCGTGGGGCCGCCGGCCTTCAGCCTTAACCGCCAGCTCACCCTCGCGCTCGCGACGGCGGCGGAGGCCCTCGGACAGGCCGGGGACGACGTCTTGAGACTTGTTGACGCGTCGGCGAAGTCTAAGAGTCTGTCCGGAAACATCATGTCGGATTGCATAGCTTTCGCAGCATGAGGCGGATGGAGGCGAGGCGCAGGAAGGCGAGCGCCTTGCGGTTGAGGCATTCCCAGTCCTTGGCCAGTCTGCGGCAGCGGCCAAGCCAGGCGAGGGTGCGTTCGACGATCCAGCGCTTGGGCAGGACGACGAAGCCTTTGGCGTGACCCAATCGCTTGACGATCTCAAGGTCGAGGCGCACCAGAATGCGTTTCATCGCGCCCTGGAATTCCGGCCCCTGGTAACCTCCGTCGGCGTAGAGCTTGACCAGAAACGGGAAGGCTCCGAACAGGCTCGCCATCAGCAGCGCGCCGCCGTCGCGGTCCTGAATGTCGGCGGAATGCACGATCGCGTGCATCAGGAGGCCTTGCGTGTCGACAAGAACGTGCCGCTTCTTGCCCTTGATCTTCTTGCCTGCATCGTAACCGGGCGGATCGATGCAGGCCCCCCTTTTCCGCGCTTTTGACGCTCTGGCTGTCGATGATGGCGGCGGTCGGGCTCGCTTCGCGGGAGGCCTGCTCGCGACAGCGCGTGTAAAGCGCCTCATGGATGCGGTCGAGCGTGCCGTCCCAGCTCCACAGATCGAAATAATCGTAGACCGTCGAGCGCGGCGGCAAGTCCTTGGGGATCGCCCGCCACTGGCAGCCGGTGCTCAAGACATACATCAAGCCGTTGACGACTTCACGTACGTTCACCGTCCGCCTGTTGCCGCCGCGCTTCCCCGGCCGGATGAGCGGCTCCGACAGCGCCCATTCCTCGTCGGTCAGGTCGCTCGGATAGCGCAACTTGCTGCGGTCATAGCGACCCCGATTTTCATTCGTCCACACAGGCGAACCCCCAAGTAAATCAGGCCGCCTTGCTTAAATCACAAGCGATTCTAACAATTCGTTATTTTCCCGGACAGGCTCTAAGGGCGGGCACGTCTAGCAGACGCCGCGTTCATTCAGGTCGCCTCTCAAGGCCCCGACAACGTGCAACCGCCAGCGCCCGGGGGCCGGAATGCGGCGGCCGCGGGAATCTTGGCGACGACCGTGAGGTAGTCCCACGGCGATTTCGATTCCGCCGGCGTCTTCACTTTCATCAGGTAGCGGTCGTAGAGCACGCGACCGTCGGCGCGAACGGTCCCATTGTCGGTGAAGATGTCGTGGATCGACGCCTCGCGCATCGCCTTCATCACCGCTTGGGAGTTGTCGGTCCCCGCCTTGGCGACCGCCTCGAGATAGTGGCGCACGGAGGAATAGAGCGCGACCTGGTTGTCGTTAGGCATCCGTCCGCGGCGGGCATAGAAGCGCTTGGCGAACGCGCGAGTCTGATCGTTGAGGTCCCAATACCAGGACTGCATGAAGGTTAAGCCGTGGGCGACGTCGAGGCCGAGCGCATTGACGTCGCTGAGATAGGTGATCGGCGTCGCGAGGTACTGCGCCGGCGCGAGATTGAACTCGTTGGCCTGCTTGAGCGCATTGGAAAGATCGGCGCCGGTGATCGCGAACACGACGACCTTCGCCTTCGAGCCCTGGGCGGCGATCAAGAACGAGCTGAAATCCGCGGTGTTGAGCGGCGAGCGCACTGCGCCGAGGACGGTTCCGCCGGCCTTGGCGATGGCGTCACGGGCATCCGCCTCGAGCGAAGCGCCGAAGGCGTAGTCGGCGGTGATGAAGAAGAAGCTGTCGAGCTTCTGCTGGATGAGGAGACGCATCAGCGCGACCCCGTTCGACCAGTTGTCGGCGTTCCACTGGACGCCGTTCGGCGAGCACGCCTTGTCTGGTGATCGGCGACCAGAAGCTCGATCGTTTTACCGAGCACAGAACCGCCAAGATCCTCGATCGCCATCCGCGCCATCTCGACCGATCCGGGTCCGGCCAGATCGGCGTAGGGGCCGGACTGGTCGTTCATCACCCCGATCGTGAAGCTCTCGGCGCCGCGCGCGACCGGCGCCAGGGAGGCAAAGGCGAAGAGAAGGCAGAGGGCGAACATTCGCCGGATCATTGCGCGGTTCCCGGTGGATGGCGGTCTGCGCGAGCGTCGCCGAACTCTCGGACGAAGGCAATGGCCGCCGATGCGCGCGCGTCGACTCACCCAGCGGGACGCGCTAATATTGACTATGCCCGCCAAGCCTTCACGCCACGACCAGGACTTTTACGCCTGGAGCCTCGAACAGGCTGCGCTGCTGCGCCAACGCCGAATTGTCGAGGCCGATCTGGACCTCATCGCCGAGGAGATCGAGAGCATGGGCAAGACCGAGAAGCGCGAACTTGTCAGCCGCCTTACGGTTCTTCTCCTGCATCTGTTGAAATGGCGCTTCCAGCCTAAAGGCCGCGGCAAGTCCTGGCGTCTTTCGATCGCCAACGCCCGCGATGAGATCGCAGATCTCGTCGCCGACAATCCGAGCCTCAAGTCGTTGCTCGACGCCGTCACGGGACAAGCCTACCGCTACGCACGCCGTAGGGCGGCGATCGAGACCAATCTCGGCGAAGAACACTTCCCCGGCCAATGCCCATGGTCGTTCGCCGACGCGATCGACGAGAGTTTTCTGCCGGAGTAGCGGCGAGTGCGAGCCTTTCGGCTTACATGGTCATCGCGTCCTTGGTGCATTTCTTGACGAACGAGGTCATCGCCGCGCCGTGGAGGCTCTTGTCCTTGGCCTGCCCCTCGCAGGACGTCCTTTCGCACTTCGTCATGAAGCTGGTCTTGGCGGCGCCGGCGAGCTTCTTGTCGGTCGCCTGCATCATGCAGGCGTCGTCGGCGTAAGCAAGCGCCGGCGCCCCGGCGATGCCGAAAGCGAGCGCGAAGACCGCGAGCGTTTTGATCATAACATCAATCTCCCGAATCAGGCCGCCCCTTTGCGGCCGCTTTCCAACCATAAAGCCGCGGGCGGTCGCTGGCGAGGGGGCGTAGCGGCCCACGAACCGTGAGCAGGCCCCCGCTCGTTTCAATCTTAGGCAAATTGTTGCAAAAGGCCGTACAGAACCCTGCCCCGAACCGAAGGCGACCGATGAGGCGGTTTATCAACTGGCTGCTGTTTCTGCTTGCGATTGCGCTCGCGGCGCTCGGCGCTGCGGCGCAATTTGGGCTCGTTCACGCTCCTGTTCCCCCGCTGGCCTTCGCCGCTGCCGCAGCTGTTTTCGCCGCGCTGCTCTTCATTCGCTCGCTGCCGCTCAAGGTTCGCCGGCCTGTGGTGTTTGTCGTCACGCTGGCTGTTCTTGTCGCCTTGACCGGCGGGCTCGCCTATTTCCAGTTCGTCATCAAGCCGGTGATGGTCAAAGGCTTCATCACCGCCGCCTTCGCGCCGAAGCCGACGACGGTGACCGCCGAGCCGGTAAAGACCGAACAATGGTCGCCTGAATTGACCGCGATCGGTACACTGCGAGCGTATCAAGGCGTGATCGTCGCGCCACAGGCGGCCGGCGTGGTGACCGCCAAGCATTTCGAGTCGGGCGACGACGTCGACGTCGGCGCACTGCTCATCAACATCGATGATTCGGTCGAGCAGGCCGACCTCGCCAATGGCCTCGCGCAACTCAAGAACGCCGAGGCGACGCTCGCCCGCCAAAAAACGCTTGTTGTCCAAGGCAACACCCCACAGTCGACCGTCGACACGGCGCTCGCCACGCGCGATTCCGCCGCCGCGACGGTCGAACGCACGCGCGCCGTCATCGCCCAGAAGGCGATCAAGGCGCCCTTCGCCGGCAGGCTCGGCCTGCGCAACGTCGACATCGGTCAATATGTCGCGGTGGGGACAAGCCTGGTGACGCTCCAGCAGCTCGATCCGATCTACGCCGACTTTCCCGTGCCCGAGGAGGCGCTGAACGCCCTGGCCACCGGTCAGGCGGTGAGGATGACGGTCGACGCCATCCCCGGCCGCAGTTTCGAGGGCAAGGTCGAGGCAATCGACGCGCGGGTCAGCGCCGATTTGCGAAACGTCACCGCCCGCGCAGTGTTCGCCAATCCCGCCCGCAAGCTCCTGCCTGGCATGTTCGCCAATCTGACCGTCACGACCGGCGAACCGGCGGCGGTGCTGACGCTTCCGCGCACCGCGATCGTCTATAGTCTCTATGGCGACGACGTCTTTGTCGTCACCGCCGCGCCGCATGCGCGCGAGCAAGGCGGCATAAACAACACGGGCGGCCCGAGCGGCCTCATCGTCGAGCGGCGCCTGGTTCGTGTCGGCCCGGCGCGCGGCGAGAGGATTGCGATCGAGGAGGGGTTGCGGGCCGGCGAGCGCGTGGTGACCGCGGGCCAGATCAAGCTCCAGGCCTATTCGCCAGTCGCGCTCGACGATACGCCCGCGCTTCCCGCCCCGGCGGAAACGCCCCGTCCATGACGAAAAACCGATGAACACCTTCACCGATCTCTTCATTCGCCGGCCGGTGCTGGCGACCGTGGTCAGCCTGCTCATTCTGCTGATCGGCGGCATGGCGGCCTTGAGGCTGCAGGTGCGGCAGTTCCCCGAGACCTCGAACACCACGATCACCATCACCACGACCTACCCAGGCGCCGCGGCCGACGTCATCAAGGGCTTCATCACCACCCCGATCGAGCAGGCTGTGGCCAGCTCAGAGGGCATCGACACGCTGGTCTCGACCTCGCAGCAGAACGTGTCGACAGTCACCCTCAATTTGCGTCTCGACGCCAACCCGGACCGGGCGATGGCCGACACGCTTTCCAAGGTCAACCAGGTGCGAGGGCTGCTGCCGCGCGACGCCAACGATCCGGTCGTGGTCAAGCAGACCGGCCAAGGCTATGCGCTGATGTACCTGTCGTTCAATTCGAACGTGATGTCCGCTTCCCAGATCACCGATTACCTGACCCGCATCGTCCAGCCGCGCCTGCAGACCGTCGACGGCGTCGCCAACGCGCAGATCCTCGGCGGGCAGACCTTCGCCATGCGCATCTGGCTCGACCCGACCCGGATGGCGTCGCTGGGAGTAACCGCGAACGACGTGCGCGCCGCGCTCGCCGCCAACAACTTCACCACGGCGGCCGGCGAGGTCAAGAGCGACTATACCCAGATCAGCGTCAATGCGCTGACCTCGCTCGACAGCGCCAAGGCGTTCGGCCAGCTGGTGATCGCGACCCACGGCGACGCGCTGGTGCGCCTCGGCGATGTTGCGAAAATCGAGCTTGGGCCCCAGGGGGTCGATTCGTCGTCGGTTTTCGATGGCCTCAAGGCGGTTTTCGTCGGCATCTATGGCACCCCGGAGGCCAATCCGCTGACCGTGATCGACGGCGTGCGCGCGATCATGCCGAGCATTCAGAGCCAGTTGCCGGCTGGCTTGAGGGCGACCATCGCCTATGATTCGACGACCTTCATCCGGGCCTCGATCTACGAGGTCGCGAAGACCCTCATCGAGGCGGCGGCGATCGTCATCGTCGTGATCTTCCTGTTTCTGGGCAATCTGCGTTCGACCTTCATTCCGATCGTCACCATCCCGCTGTCGCTGATCGGGGTGATGATCGCGCTTATGGCGCTCGGCTACTCGATCAACCTCCTGACGCTGCTCGCGCTCGTGCTCGGGATCGGCCTTGTCGTCGACGACGCGATCGTGGTGGTCGAGAACATTCACCGCCACATCGAAGAGGGGATGACCCCGTTCGACGCGGCGATCAGGGGCGCGCACGAGATAGCTTTGCCGATCATCGCGATGACCATCACACTGGCGGCGGTCTATGCGCCGATCGGATTCGTCTCGGGCGTGACCGGCGTCCTCTTTCGCGAGTTCGCCTTCACGCTGGCGGGCGCCGTCATCGTCTCCGGCTTCATCGCGCTGACCCTGTCGCCGATGATGTGCTCGAAGCTGCTGCGGCACGAGAAGAGCCAGAGCTGGTTCGCCCGGACGCTTGACCGCTCCTTTCTCGCGCTTCGCCGCGCGTACAAGCGCCGCCTCCATAGCACCCTCAACTTCCGGGCGCTCACCCTCCTCATCCTTGTCGGAGTGCTCGCGCTGACCGGCGTCATGTATGCCTCGACCCCGCGCGAGCTCGCTCCTGAGGAGGACCAGGGCATTCTGCTCTCGCTGGTCAAAACGCCTCAGCTAGGCAACCTCGACTATACCGAACAGGCGACCGGCCGCCTGTTCAAGGAGATCAAAGGGATTCCCGAGATCTCGAACGTGTTCACCATCAACGGCTTCCCGAGCGTCCGCGCCGCTTTCGTCGGCTTTCTCCTCAAGCCCTGGGACGAACGGACCAAGAGCCAGAAACAGGTGCTGACTGACCTCGGACCGAAATTCAACGCCGTGCCGCAGGCGCAGGTCCAGGCGTTTTCGCCGCCCGCTCTGCCGGGCTCAACCGGCGGCGCGCCAATGCAATTCGTGATCCGGACTACCGGCGACTACGCCACCCTCGCCGACGTCGCGATCAAGATGCAGCAGGCGGCGCGGGAAAGCGGCCTCTTCCTGTTCACCGACGTCGACCTTAAGTTCGACACGCCGCAATACGTGTTCAAGGTCGACGCCGACAAGGCCAACCGCATCGGCGTCAACATGGCCGACGTCGGTACTGCGCTGGCGACGATGCTGGGCGGCAACTATGTCAATCTGTTCAGCCTCTATGGCCGCAGCTATCAGGTCATTCCGCAGGCGCCGCGCGAGTTTCGCCTGACGCCGGACTGGCTGACCCGCTATCAACTGAAGACCAGCAACGGCGAGCTCGTGCCGCTGTCGGCGGTGGCGAGCGTCTCGGAGGAGGTGCAGCCGAACGCGCTGACCAGCTTCCAACAGCTCAATTCCGCCACCCTGTCGGGCGTGCCGTTCCCCGGCCGCACCCTCGGCGAGGCGCTCGATTTCCTCAAGGCGAAATCGGCGGAGATCTTCCCCGAGGGCTACTCCTATGATTTTCAGGGCGATGCGCGCCAATACGAGCAGGAGGGCAATGCGCTCGTCTACGTCTTCGCATTCGCGCTGATCGTCATCTATCTGGTGCTGGCGGCCCAATACGAGAGCTTCCGCGATCCGCTCATCATTCTCATCGCCTTGCCAACGGCGTTGTTCGGGGCGCTGCTGCCGCTCAACATCGGCGGTTTCCTCGGCTTCGCCAGCATCAACATCTATTCGCAGATCGGCCTCGTGACGCTGATCGGCCTCATCTCGAAGCACGGCATCCTGATGGTCGACTTCGCCAACCGGCTGCAAGAGACGCGCGGCCACACGAGGCGAAGCGCGATCGAGGAGGCGGCGGCGGTTCGGTTACGGCCCATTCTGATGACGACCGGAGCAATGGTGGTCGGCATGATCCCGCTCATCTTCGCTTCAGGCGCGGGCGCGCGCTCCCGCTTCGCGATCGGTATCACCATCTTCGCCGGCATGGCGATCGGCACCTTGTTCACCCTGTTCGTGACCCCCGCGGTCTACACCTTCCTTGCCCGCGACCACGCAGGCCAGATGGCGAAGGAGAAAGCGCTCGGGCATCTGGCGGAGGCCGAGACGGAAACCGCGCACTGACGCGCGCCGCTCGAAATGAGGCCGGTCCTTAGAGCCGGCCCCGCATCGCTCCAGGACGCCCGGATCTCTTCAAGCGACCGGCGGCGCGCAGTCCGTGACCCAAGCCGGGGATTGCGCGAAAAGGGCGCCACCCCGCGATGGGATCAAGGTTCGCCAAGAGATTTCTTATCGATCACCTTCAGCTGCACCGGTATGCTGGCTGACGCGGGTTGACCCTTGATGACCTTGTCGGCCTCTTCGACACCAAGGCTGCCGATAAGCGACGGCTGCTGGGCGATGGTGGCGTACATCGTCCCGTTCTTGACCGCAGCGATAGCATCCGGGGTCCCGTCGAACCCGACCACGATGACCTTGAGCGTGGCGGCTTGTATGGCCTTGATCGCTCCCAGAGCCATCTCGTCATCGGCGGCGAAGACGGCATCGACCTTGGGGTGCGCCTGGAGAATGTTCTCCATGACGTTCAGGCCTTGAGTGCGGTCGAAGTTCGCTGGCTGACTGGCGACGATTTTGAGCCCGGGCGCTGCGGCCAGAGCTTGTCGGAAGCCCTCGCTGCGATCCCGCGCGGCATCAGTTCCCGGCTGGCCTTGAAGCTCGACGACATTGCCCTTGCCATCGAGCTCCTTAACGATCAACTCGCCGGCCAGCTTGCCGCCCGCCACATTGTCGGACGCGATATGAGAGGTGACGGTGATGCCCTTGGCTGACCGATCGAGTGTCAGGACGGGGACCTTTTGGGCCTCGGCCTCACGTACCGCCGCCCTGGCTGCTTCGGAGTCCACGGGATTTAGCAGCAAGGCCTTGACGTTCTGATTGAGCGCGTCCTCGACATTGGAGAGTTCCTTAGCCGTATCGTTCTGGCTGTCGAGGACAGTGAGATTGTACCCGAGTTCCTTCGCCTTCGCTTTGGCGCCGTCAGCCAAACTGACAAAATAGGGATTGTTCAGCGTCGAGACGACAAGGGCGATCCTATCTGCCGCCCGCGCGGCCCCTGCCGCAGCGCAAGACAACGCCGCCACGACGATCACGTGGAACATATTTCGGATCATGGCGAGTTTCCTTTTCGGAACGCGCGGCGCACTAACCGCTAAGTATTTGGACCGCTAGTTTTGCGCGCCCCGCCGATCGACGAGCACGGCGAGCAAGATGACGGCTCCCTTGGCGATCATCTGATAGTAGGCGGACACATCCATCAGATTAAGCGCGTTGTTCAGGATGCCGATGATCAGGGCGCCGATCAGCGTGCCGGTCATACTGCCGATTTCGCCAGCCAGGCTCGTGCCGCCGACGACGACCGCGGCGATGGCGTCGAGCTCGTAGCCCACTCCGGCGGTCGGCTGGGCGCTCTCGAGGCGCGCGGTGAGAATGATTTCGGCAAGGGCCGACAGGAGACCGGACACTGCATACACGACGATCTTGATCAACGTGACGTTCACGCCCGAGAGCCTGGTCACGTTTTCATTGCCGCCGATCGCATAGACGTAGCGGCCAAATCGGGTCTGGGTGAGCGCCACCCAGCATCCGGCGAAGACGATGGCGGCGGCGATGACGGGGATCGGTATGCCGAATATGTAGCCCGCGCCGAGGTTCCCAAAAGCGTTTGAGGCGGCTCCGCTGCTCGCGTCGATCGGCGTACCGTTGGTGAACACGAGCACGGCGCCCCGCAAGACGGTCATGCTGACCAAGGTGGCGATGAAGGGCTGGACGGCTCCGTAGGTTATGATCAGCCCGGACACCGCGCCCAAGGCGAGGCCGGCCAGCAGAACGATCGGCATCGCGATCAGGAGCCCACTTCCGCTCGCGATTAGGCTCGCGGCGAAGGCGCCGCACAATGCGAGAATGGCGCCGACCGAAAGGTCGATGCCGGCGGTGAGAATCACGAAGGTCATGCCCATCGCGATCACCGCATTGATCGAGGTTTGACGCAGCACGTTAAGAAGGTTGCGGACGTCAAGGAAATCCGGGCTGATGAGCGAAACCGCCACGATCAAGACGATCAGGCCAACCAGCGATTTGTTTTGCGACAGAAAGCGCAGCAGTGGGTTCATTGTCCGCAATCCCCTAAGCGACGGCCCGCTGCATGATGGCGTCCTGGGTCGCCTCGCCTCGACCGAATGCCCCAGTGAGATGGCCTCGTGAGAGGACCAGGATGCGGTCGGCAATGCCGAGCAGCTCGGTCATGTCCGAAGAAATGAGCAGGATGGTGAGGCCTTTGGCTTTGAGATCGTTGATGAGGCTATAGATCTCGCGGCGCACGCCAACATCGACGCCGCGGGTCGGCTCGTCGAGAATGAGAACCTTCGGCTCGGTCATCAGGGCCTTGGCGAGCAGCACTTTTTGCTGGTTGCCGCCGCTCAGGGTGGCGACGACCGCGTCTTCGCCGGGTGTCCGGATCGTGAAGGCCTTGATGTAGTCGCCGACGATGTTTTCTTCGCGCCGATGGGCAATCAGTCCGAGCGCCGTGATGAAACGGCGCAATGCCGTGAGCGTCATATTCGTCAGCACGGAATGGATTTGGACGAGGCCCTCGGATTTGCGATCCTCGGGCACGAAGGCGATGCCAGCGCCGACGCCGTCGCCGGGCGAGCGCAGCAACAATTTCCGCCCTTCGAGTTCGATCGACCCGGCGCGCGCCGAAAGGGCCCCATAAAGCGCTCTGCCGAGTTCGGGGCCGCCCGCGCCCATCAGTCCGGCAAATCCCAGCACCTCGCCCTCATGCGCCTCGAACGAGATGTCCTCGATCCCTGGCGCCGACAAGTGATCGACACGCAGGCTGACGGGTCGGTCCGCAGCAGGCGTGTATGGGTACTTATCGGTGATCTCGCGACCCACCATGTGGTGGATCAACTCCGCCTCGGTGACCTTTGTCGTGGGCTCCGCCGCTGCCGTCCGGCCGTCGCGCAGAACCGTCACGGAATCGCAGATTTTGAAGATCTCGCTGAGCCGGTGTGAGATGTAGACGATGCCCTTGCCTTGGTCGCGCAGTCGACGAATGGCGTCGTGCAATATGTCGGTCTCGACGTCTGTCAGCGCATCCGTCGGTTCGTCCATGATAATGAGCTGCGCGTTCAGCGATAGCGCGCGGGCGATTTCGACCATTTGCTGCTGACCGACCCGTAGGCGTCCGACCCGAGCGCCGGGGTCGATCGACTGTTGCAACGCGGCTAGATGCTTGCGCGACTCCTCCCGCAGCGTTGGCCAATCAATAAGCCCGAACCGATTCAGCGGCTCGCGGCCGAGATAAAGGTTTTCGGCCGCGGTCAGACCCGGCAGCAGATTCAAATCCTGGTGAATCATGGCGATGCCGGCGGAAATTGATTGACCTGGGTTGGTGAAGCGAACTTCGGTTCCATCCAGCTTGATCGTGCCGCCCGGGTCAGCCTCATAAATGCCGGTCACGATCTTCATTAGCGTGGACTTGCCGGCGCCGTTCTCGCCCATCAGCGCCATCACCTCGCCAGACCGCACGGCGAAGTCGACGCCATCCAGCACCTTCGTGCTGTGAAAGCTCTTGCTGATGCCACGCAATTCTAGAATTGGCGGAGTCGATGCGGAGGTTTGCTCGCCCATCACCATTGCGTGCCTCCCTTGGTTCACGACGGTCTTCGTCAATGCGGCGAGACCAAAGCGCTCCCGGATCAGGGTTGGCGGCTCACTACCCCTGCGGCTTGCGCGCCGGGGTCGTCGCGTCGCGCCAGGACGCCTCGATCTCTTCCAGCGAGCGGCCGCGCGTCTCAGGCACGCCGACATAGACCCAGATGAGCCCCAGGAGGCAGAAGGCCGCGAATAGCCAGAAGGTGTAGGCTTGGCCGATCGCATTGACGACCGAGAGAAAGAATCCGCTGACCAGAAACGCCGCGCCCCAGTTCACCGCGGTCGCCACCGCCACCGCCCGGCCTCGCACCTCGCCGGGGTAGATTTCGTTGATCACGGTCCATGTCACCGGACCGAGCGAGAAGGCGAACGAGATGATGAACACGACCAGCGCGACCAGCGTGACGACGCCCGCTCCGCCTCCGATCTTGCCCGATTGCGCAAACGCGAAGCCGACGGCGGCGAGGCTCAGCCCCATGCCGATGAGGCCCGCGATCAGGAGCGGGCGGCGACCGAGGCGGTCGATGAAGGCGATCGCGATGAACGTCGCGAGTACGTTGACGGCGCCGATCGCCCAGGTGGTGGCTGCGGTCTGGGCTTCCGGCGTGGTGAAGCCGGCGGCGGCGAAGATATTGTCGGAATAATAGATGATCGCGTTGATGCCGGTTATCTGCTGCAGGACCGCAAGCCCGAGGCCAATTTTGAGCGGCGTCCGCCAGCGCGGCGCGAACACGTCCGTCCACGACGTCTCTTCGTGCTCCAGACGCAGCGACGCCTGGATCGCCGCGAGCCGCGCGTCGGAGTCGTTCTCCGCGCCGAGAGCGACGAGGTTGTTGCGGGCGTCGTTGGGACGGCCGATCTTGACCAGCCAGCGCGGCAACTCAAGAGCGCTCAGGACGGCGAGCGCGAGGAGAACACCGGCGACCGCGGAGACGGCAAACATGGCGCGCCAGCCGTCAGGGCCGGCCAGCGCCTGGTCGACGAAATAAGCGACAAAGATGCCGACCGTGATCGCAAGCTGGTAGGCCGAGACGAATCGCCCCCGCTGCGCCGCAGGCGCAAGCTCCGCCGCATAGAGCGGGGCCGCGACCGCGGCGACGCCAACGCCGAAGCCGGCGGCCAGCCGGCCGAACACGAGGACCGGCACGTTCGGCGCCAACGCCTCGATCACCGCGCCGATGATGAACAGCCCGGCCGCGGCGAAGAGCGCGCGCTTGCGGCCGAAATGGTCGGCGACATAGCCGCCGGCGAGCGATCCGAACATCGCTCCCAGAGTAACCCAGCTGGTCACGATTTCGAGCGCGACCGCGCCGACCGAAAACGCCTTCTGGATGCCGAGGAGGGCGCCCGAAATGACGCCCTGGTCGTAGCCGAAGAGGGCGCCGGCGAGCACGATGACAGCGATGATGCTCGCGGCGCGGGCGAAGGGAAGTCGATCGGGAACCGAATCGGGGAGTTGCGCGCCCGGATCGACGCCGGGGCCACCTGATGTTGAGCGCTGTACCGCCACGATCGCCCCCCAATCCATTGCGCCTTGGGCCAAAGCCTTTGAGGCCGTAAAGTCTTGCGACCGGTGGAGAAGACCGATCGTTGAGACCGAGGTCCCGGATACTCCTACCAGAAAGCGATCGTCGTTCTAACGCCCAGCACAAACGCATTGCGATTTGTCGGCGTCGTGTACCCGCCTGGAGTGATGACGTATTGCGCGTCGAGTTTCAGGTTCAGCCACGGGGCCGCCTGCCAGCCGTACCAGGCTTCCGTCACGTATTCGTTGCGCTGCACATAGCCGGGGCCGACGCCCAAGGTGTTGGCGAGGATCTGCGCATTGGCGACATTCGGATTGACGTGCGTCGTGCCGACCGCGATCCCAAATCCATCCTTGGGCCTCCAGGTCCCGAGGCCATATTGCACGATTCCCCAGAAGACCTGATAGTCCAGCATCGATGTGCGGCGATCGGCATAAGTGGCGAGGACGAAGGCGTTCAAGCCGTTTTTCGGGTCCGCGTTCGCGGAATCGTGAGTGAGCTGCTGCTGCAGCACGGTGGAAAACCCGTAGCGTCCGTGGCCGGGAAGCCCAGGCAGTTCTGACACCAGGATTGGCTCGCCATTGATGCTGGTCGCGACATTTGGCGCCGCGCTGTTGTTCCACCAGCCGCCGATCTGGTAGCTCCCCTGAAGCGCGCCGAATTTTGGCGTCCAGGCGATTTCGGCGGGAACAATGACGCCCTGGGAGTTCTTGAGGCGCGGTTGGCCAAAGGGCGGGGTTGGGCGTCGTGTTGAGATAGGCCGGATTCGCGTCGAAAATTCCGGCCCTGACATAGCCCTGGGAGCCAAAATTGAGCTGCCCGACGGCGGCCCACTGGCTGACCGGCCAGTTGTAGATGTAGTCGCCGACCACGTTGCCCGCCTGTCCGGGGCAGAATGTGAGATTGATAAAATCGCAAGGGAAGCTGAAAAACTGGTCCCCGAAGGCCAGGCGGCCGACCGTGAACTCGATCCGGTCGTCGAACAGTTTTTGGTTCCAGGCCAATTGCTCCAGCCTGAGGATATTGCCGCGCCCGTAGACTTCGTTGAGCAACTGAAGAGCGGGAATGCCCGCGTCGGTAGCGGCATCGCGGCCCCAGCGACTGACCAGCGTCACGAGGACACTTGCGCCGGTCAGGCCCAAACTCTTTTGCAGGTCGAATTGTGCTTGCAAGGCGACTTGCCCGGCCTCCTGCGCGTTCTGGCGTAAGCCCCCGGAGAGGTTCATGACCGCTTCGTCTACGCCGGTCAGCGAGACCTGGATGCCGAGGTCGCTCAGCTTCGAGCGGATGCCTGGCCATTCGCCGAGAAGATATGGCGTCGTGGCGAAATAATCCGCCGGCAGGGCGGAGAGGACCGGGAAAGGCGCGGGGCCGCCGGCGGAAAGGCTTGAAGCCTGCAAGACGGGCGCCGCCGGAGCTTGTGTCGCGCCCTGGGTTTGCTGGGATGGCGCCGACACGTCTCCGGGCGGTGCGTCGGCGGCGAGCGCCGCAGACGCGCCAAGGAGGATCATCATGGAGCCGGCCGCGCCCCGGACCAGCATCCCGTTCCTCCATCCTCGACGCCGTCGCCGCTCGCCAGAAAGCCTGAGTTTTGGCGCTGAAACGGGGCTTCTCAAGAGCGGCTGCTTTTCCTCAGCGCGGCGGGGCCGACTCACGGCGTTCGGACATTGAGCGGCAGGGCCCCCGACATAACAAGGCGCGGCGAAACGGGGTCGGTACTTTTCCCCTGATTGTTTGGCCATCGCGGCCTCGAGACACGGGTTTGTTCGGCCCCCCTTGTGCCGGAATGACGGGTGCGCCTCGTTGAAGCGAACCGGCTTTAGGCGGCCTCGGCGCCGATCGCTTCGAGCGCCGCCCGGGCGCACTCCATGTCCTGGCTATAGTGCCCGCCGCTCAGTCCGATCGCGCCGACGATCTCGCCTTTGAGCGTGATGGGAAATCCGCCGCCGAACACCACCAGGCGCGGCGTGTGGGTGATGCCGTGGAGGAGCGGCGGATCGTTCTTGATGAATTCGAACCATGCGTGGGTCGGCATCGAAAATGACGCCGCCGTGTAAGCCTTGTTGGCCGCGATATCGATCGACAGCTTCGGCGCTCCGTCCATGCGCAGAAACGCCTTCAAGTCACCGGTCTCGTCGGTCACCGCGATGCACATTTTCAGTTTGAGTTCGCCCGCCTTTTTGGCGGCGGCGGCGACCGCCTTTTCCGCCGTTTCGGCATCGATGGTGTGCTTGACGATCGTCATCCGTCCCCTCCCATGGTGCTACGTCGACCGGCCTCGGCAGGCCGCCGCCAACGAAGGATGATCCGCGGCCAACGCCGCGTCAACTCGGCGCTTGACGCTCGCCGCAGGCCTCAAGCCGAGGCGCGGCCGTATTGCCGCGGCTGCGACCTCTGTCCTATCCATGGCGCCCAGGGCCGCTGCGCCGCGCTTGTCGGCGCATGCGCGGGCGACAATCCCGGCGAGTGGTAGCGATGCAGAGTCTGCGCGATCTCTTGAAGGCCCGCCCCACGGATCGCGTCGTCGCGGCGCCCGGCGTCTACGACATGGTGTCGCTGCGCATGGCTGCGAGCATGGGCTTCGACGCCCTCTATATGACCGGCTACGGAACGGTCGCCTCGCATCTCGGGCTGCCCGACGCCGGGCTGGCGAGCTATTCGGAAATGGTTAGCCGGGTCGAGGCGATGGCGCGGATGGCCCGCGTCCCGCTCATCGCCGATGCGGACACCGGCTACGGCGGCCTGCTCAATGTCAGGCATACGGTGCAGGGCTACGAGCGCGCCGGCGCGGCGGCGATCCAGCTCGAGGACCAGGAATTCCCGAAGAAATGCGGCCACACCCCCGGCCGGCGGGTCGTTTCCCCCGACGACATGGTGCGCAAGATCGCGGTTGCGGCGGAAGCGCGAACGAGCCCCGATTTCCTCATCATCGCCCGCACCGACGCGCGGTCTTCGCTCGGCCTCGCCGAGGCGATCAAGCGGGCAAGGGCCTACGCCAACGCCGGGGCGGATATGCTGTTCGTCGAATCGCCGGAGACGGAAGAGGAGATGATCGCGATCGGCCGCGAGCTCGGCGACAAGCCGCTGGTCGCCAACTTGGTCGAGGGTGGACGGACGCCCATGCTCGAACTCAAGCGCCTGGCTGAGATCGGCTACGCGCTCGCCATCTATCCGGTCGCGGGTCTCTTGAGCGCCGCCGCGGCGCTGAACACGGTCTATCGCCATATCCGCGATACCGGCTCGTCGCTCGGCTCGCCGGCGCCGCTCTATTCCTTTGCTGAGATGAATCGGTTGATGGGGTTCGAGGACGTGTGGGCGTTCGATAAGGCGCACACGGAAATTTGAAGTCAAAGAGGGGGCGGCGGCTGACACGGCTACAGCATCCGCTCTCGTCAAAAGCGATTCGGGGAAGCCACAATGACGGCGACGGCGGGCGTGGCGGCAAGCGAGGTGGGGCGGAGCGGCGTCGGCAAGATCGCGCTCGCGAGCCTGGTCGGCACGACGATCGAGTTTTACGATTTCTACATCTTCGGCACTGCGGCGGCGCTGGTGTTCGGGCCGATGTTCTTCCCGAAATCCGCGCCCGAGACCCAGACGCTCAACGCCTATGTCACGTTCGGCATCGCCTTCCTCGCCCGCCCTCTCGGCTCGTTTCTGTTCGGCCATTTCGGCGACCGGATCGGACGCAAGTCGACGCTGGTCGCGACCATGCTGACGATGGGCGTGGCGACGACGCTGATCGGCCTCCTGCCGGGCTACGCGACGGCGGGCGCGTTCGCGCCGTTTGCTCTCGCTGCGTTGCGGGTCATGCAGGGCACCTCGGCGGCGAATGGGGCGGCGCGGCGCTGGTCGCGGTCGAGAACGCGCCCGAGGGACGCCGCGCCTGGTTCGGCATGTTCCCGCAGCTCGGGCCGCCGATTGGTTTTTTTATCGCGACCGGCCTCTTTCTGTTGCTCCTCATCGGCTTTGGCGAGCAGGCGTTCGTCGCCTGGACCTGGCGCATCCCGTTCCTGTTCAGCGCCGCGCTGGTCGCGGTCGGCCTCTATGTGCGGGTGACGCTCGAGGAGACCCCCGCGTTCCGCGCCGCGCTCAGGGCCGACGACCGGGTCGCGGTCCCGCTCGGCGCGGTGCTCAAGCACCACTGGCGGCCGCTGATCCAGGGCTCACTTTCCATCGTCGTCTGCTACGCGCTGTTCTACATTGCGACCGTTTATGCGCTGGGCTACGGGGTGCGCGCGCTCGGCATTCCGCGTCCGACCTTGCTCGCGATGCTGTGCGGCGCGGTCGTCTTCATGGCGGTGGCTACCCCCATCTCGGCGGCGCTCGCCGACCGCTTCGGCCGGCGCCCGGTGCTGCTCGCCTCGGCCGTGGCGGCGATCGCGGTGGGTCTCGCGATGCCGGCTCTCATCGCGGCCGGGCCGGCTGGCGTCTTCGCCTTTCTTGCGCTCGCGCTCGGCGCGATGGGGCTGACCTTCGCGCCGCTTGGCGCGCTATTGCCAGAGCTGTTCCCGGTTCCCGTCCGCTATACCGGCGCCGCCAGCACGTACAATCTCGGCGGCATCCTCGGGGCCTCGTTCGCGCCGTCACTGGCGCAACTTTTGGAGGCGCGCGGCGGCGTCGCCTGGGTCGGCTATTACATCGCGGTTGCGGGCCTGATCAGCTTTCTCGCGGTCTACAGCATGCGGGAGACGCGCGACGCGCCGGCGTGACATGACGACGTCGCAGCGCGAACGGAAAAGCTGTTTCACGTGAAACACTTACGCCCGATAATTAACAGGGGGATTTTTCGCCATAACAGGGAGACTTATTCGCATAACAGGGAGAATTTTGCGCGTTAACAGGGAGCTTTTTCGCGAAACTCGGACTGCACGCCACGGATGCGCAGAATAGGCTAGAATCGGGCCGGGCGCTGAGCATATTGCTCTCCTCTTTCGGTCCCCTCCCTTTTTTCCCTTCCGCCAACCCCCCTCCTCCCTAAACCCCAGGGCGGCTCGCTTTGGTCGCGCGCCGATGCGGCCTCGTGGCCGCTCAAACGAGCGGCGAATCGCCTCGAGACCCAGAACGCCGAGCCGGACTTGTCCTCCTCCCGCAAACCTGCTATCCGCCGCGCCTTCCTGAAAGACGTGGGAGAACGCCCGGTCGCCAGCCGGGGCTAACGTTCGGACCACGAAACTCTGAACCTGGCGCGAGCTTTCGGGGTCAACCCTGAAGCGTCCGCGCCCGCGCATGGAGCAGCCTCATGGCGAAGAAGATTACCGGCTATATCAAACTGCAAGTGCCGGCAGGGGCGGCCAATCCGGCCCCGCCGATCGGTCCCGCGCTCGGCCAGCGCGGCCTCAACATCATGGAATTCTGCAAGGCCTTCAACGCGCGCACCGCGCAATTGGAGAAGGGCACGCCGATTCCGGTCGTCATCACCGCCTATCAGGACCGCTCGTTCACCTTCGAGATGCGCCGGCCGCCGGTGACCTTCTTCCTCAAGAAGGCGGCGAACCTCAAGCTCGGCAAGAAGCCGGCTTCCGGCTCCAAGACGCCCGGCCGCGGCTCCGTCGGCACGGTGACGAAAGAACAGGTGCGCGAAATCGCCGAGAAGAAAATCGTCGACCTCAACTGCGACACGATCGAAGCGGCGATGAAGATGATCGAAGGCTCGGCCCGGTCGATGGGCCTGCAGGTGGAGGGCTGAGCCATGGCGCATCACGGCAAGAGAGTTCTGAAGTCGCGCGAGGGCGTCGAGCGGACCAAGCTTTATAAGCTCGAGGAGGCGGTGAAGCTGGTCAAGACCAACGCTTCCGCCAAGTTCGACGAGACGGTCGAGCTGGCGATCAATCTCGGCGTCGATCCGAAGCACGCCGACCAGATGGTGCGCGGCGTCGTCAACCTGCCGAACGGCACCGGGCGGACGCTGCGCGTCGCGGTGTTCGCGCGTGGGGCCAAGGCTGACGAAGCCCGCGCGGCCGGCGCCGACGTGGTCGGGGCGGAGGACCTCGTGACCGCGGTGCAAGGCGGCGAGATCAATTTCGACCGCTGCATCGCCACCCCCGACATGATGCCGCTCGTGGGGCGGCTTGGCAAAGTGCTGGGGCCGCGCGGCCTGATGCCGAATCCGAAGGTCGGCACGGTGACCATGGACGTGAAGGCGGCGGTCGCGGCGTCGAAGGGCGGCGCGGTCGAGTTCCGGGCCGAGAAGGCCGGCATCGTGCAGGGCTCGGTCGGCAAGGCCTCGTTCGGCGAGGAGAAGCTGGCCGAAAACATCAAGGCGTTCGTCGACGCGGTGAACAAGGCCAAGCCCGCCGGCGCCAAGGGCCACTATTTCCTCCGCGCCGCCATCTCCTCGACCATGGGGCCAGGCGTGAGGCTCGATCTCGCGACGCTGCAGACGGCGGGCCAGACCGGGGCTTAAATCCTCCGCTCCTGACTGGAGCGCGACGGCGGGCCTGCGGTGGAGCGGCTCGCCGTCTTTCGTTTGCCCACGTGGGGGGTCGCGCGGAACTACGCGATAAGCGAGAGACGGCGCATCCGATAATCTCCTCGGCCTGCGCGACCCCCCACCCCCGCGCGCCCCCACATAGGGCGTCCGGGAGGACGCCCGTCTCTCGACGGGCTATGAGGGGGCGGGTGCGCTAACGCCGTCGGTTCCACCAAAATGCAGCACGTCCTAGTCAGTACGCCCAGCGGTCTGCGTGATGAGATCGTTTCCAACGCGCCGGCCGACGATGACGAGCTTGGCCCGCCGCTCATTCGGGCCGCACCACATTTTCGGCCCCTCTACCTCAACATCGGCGCCATGCCGGGCTCCGCCTTCGCCATAGCGCGTTGATACGCCGGGCGCTCCCCAATGCGCTCGAGGTACCGCGAAACGTCCGCGCCGTGGTGAGCGACCACACCATCATGACGTCGGCGAGGCTGAGGTTGCGGCCGCCGAAGAATGAGGCTTCGCCGAGGCGTTGTTCGATCATGGCCCGGCAGCGTTCCAGGCGGCCTTTGACTAACGGAACGTCCGAGGCGCCCTTGCCGGCAAGCGCCAACGCGACGCTGGCGAACCCCGCGGACCCGAACGTCCCGTTCGCCCAGTGAAACCAGAAGAGGTGCTCGGCGAAATCCGGATCGGAGGGCGCAGGCGCCAGTCGGCTTTGGCCATAGCGGACATTGAGGTAGTCGCAGATCGCGCCGCTCTCGGCTAGCACCAGCGCGCCGTCAGTGATGACCGGAGCGACGCCCATCGGATGCAGAGCCTTGTAATCATCGGGAGCGAGTTGGTTGTCCGCTCGGCGGTCGTAGCGCTTCAGTTCGTATGAGATCAAGTTCTTCGCATAACCACACGATCCGCTCCGATTGTGAGACGCCGAGATGATGAACGGTGAGCATGCCTATCTCCTGAGGGCCTGGGCCGCGACACGGATCCGCTTTTCTCCGAGACGCAACCGAAAGGAAAGGCCGCTTGGAGCCAGGACGCCTTGAACCAGCGCCTCGAATTGTCGAAGAAACGGGGCCAATCGCCGAGCGCTTCACCGGGGACGCACAATTGACGTCTTTCGCCGCTCCTTTGCCCATCGACGACGTGCTGCCGACGTTGCGATCGGGGCTCGCATCGAAGACGCGCGCTGTGCTTGTCGCCCCGCCGGGCGCGGGCAAGACGACGCGCGTCCCGCTCGCGCTCCTCGACGAGCCCTGGGCGCGCGACAGGCGCCTCATCCTGCTCGAGCCGCGCCGTCTCGCCGCCCGCGCCGCCGCGTCGCGCATGGCGGCGACGCTCGGCGAGAAGGTCGGCGAGACGGTGGGCTTACGCGTGCGCCTGCAAAGCCTGGTGTCGAAGCGGACCCGGATCGAGGTCGTCACCGAGGGCGTGTTCACTCGGCAGATCCTCGATGATCCGGCGCTCGAAGGCGTCGCAGGCGTCCTGTTCGACGAGTTCCACGAGCGCTCGCTCGACGCCGACCTCGGCCTCGCCTTCGCGCTCGACGCGCAGAGCGCGCTGCGCGAGGACCTGCGGCTTCTTGTCATGTCGGCCACGCTCGACGGCGCGCGGGTGCGCTCGGCTCTCGGCGATTCGCCGCTGATCGAGAGCGCGGGCCGCGCCTACCCGGTCGAGACGCGCTATGTCGGCCGGAATTCAGGCGCGAGGATCGAAGACGAGGTCGCGCGTGCGACCCTGGAAGCGCTTGGGTCGGAGAGCGGCTCGATCCTGGTCTTCCTGCCGGGAATGGGCGAGATCCGCCGCGTCGCGGAGATTCTCGCGACGCGGGTCGGGCGGCCCGACGTCGACATCGCCCCGCTGTATGGGGCGCTCGAACTCGCGCGCGCAGGACCTCGCCATCGCGGCGCCGAAGCCGGGGCGGCGCAAGATCGTGCTCGCGACCTCGATCGCCGAGACGTCGCTCACCATTGAGGGCGTGCGCGTCGTCATCGACAGCGAACTCATGCGCGTTCCGGTCTACGAGCCGGACGTCGGCCTGACCCGCCTCGAGACGGTCCGGGTCAGCAGGGCCAACGCCGACCAGCGGCGGGGGCGCGCCGGGCGCGTCGAGCCGGGCGTGTGCTATCGCCTGTGGCAGGAGGCCGCAACCGGCGGACTTCCGCCCTATTCCGCGCCCGAGATCCTCTCCGCCGACCTCTCGGGCTTCCTGCTCGATTGCGCGTTGTGGGGCGTTTCCGATCCGGCGACGCTTCGCTTCCTCGATCCGCCGCCGCGCGCCGCGCTCGTCGAAGCGCGCGCGCTTCTGACCGCGATTGGCGCACTCGACCGCGACGGCCGCATCACCGACGAGGGCCGCGCGATTTCCCGTCTGGCGCTGCCGCCCCGGCTCGCGCGGATGGTCGTCGATGCGGCGCGTGCTGGCGAGGCGAGGATGGCGAGCGAGATCGCGGTCGTCTTGACCGAGCGCGGGCTTGGCGGCGACTCGGTCGATCTCGCGGCTCGGCTCGAGGCGTTCCGACACGACCGCTCGCAGCGAGCCGATGACGCGAGGCGGCTAGCGCATGGGCTCGCGGCAAGGGCCCTCACCCCCGACCCCTCTCCCCGAGGGAGAGGGGGGGAGCGCACCCTTCTCCCCACGGCAGAAGGTGGACGGCGAAGCCGGTCGGATGAGGGTGTCGGCGCCCTGCTCGCCTCGGCCTTCCCCGACCGCATTGCGGTCGCGCGCGGCAGGCCGGGCGAATTCCTGATGGCCAACGGGCGGGCTGGGGCGGTCGAGGCGCATGACGGGCTCGCCCGAGAGCCGTTCCTCGCCATCGGCGAGATCTCCGGCCGCGCGGCTTCCGCGCGCATTCTCCTCGCCGCGCCGCTATCGCTCGACGAGATCGAGAGGGTCGCCAACGCGTCGATCGCGACCATGGATGAACTGAGCTTCGACCGCGTTTCCGCGTCGCTCAGGGCCCGCCGCCGGCGCCGGTTCGGGGCGCTCGTGCTCGCCGAGCAGACGCTCGCGGTTGCGGCGGACGAGGCGGCGGCCCTCGCGCTCGCCCGCGGCGTCCTTTCTCTCGGGCTCGCGCGCCTGCCGTGGACCGCGCAGTTGAAGCAATGGCGCGACCGGATCATGTTTCTGCGCCGCGCCGAAGGCGAACCGTGGCCGGACCTGTCAGACGAGGCGCTCGCGGCCGATCCCGGCTGGCTGGCGCCGTTCCTCTCAGGCAAGACCAGGCTCGACGAGATCGGCTCCGACGACCTCGCCGAGGCGCTCGCCGCGCGTCTTCCGTGGGATCTCGCGCGCCGCCTCGACGATGAGGCGCCGACCCACTTCCGCGCCCCGACCGGAACCCAAACGCCGATCGACTACGAGGCCGAAGGCGGGCCGGCGATTGCGTTGCGGGTGCAGGAGCTGTTCGGGCTCAAGGATCATCCGTCGCTGGCCGGCGGGCGCATTCCGCTCACGCTCGAGCTTCTGTCGCCCGCGCACCGGCCGATCCAGATCACCCGCGACCTGCCGGGCTTCTGGCGCGGCTCCTGGGCCGCCGTTCGCGCCGATCTCCGTGGCCGCTATCCCCGCCATTTCTGGCCAGAGGACCCCGCCGCCGCCGCGCCGACGGCGCGGGCGAAACCGAGGGGAACCTGAGCGCGGCGGAGGCGCAATGGGCGAAGGACGACTACGGCGCCTTGAACGACAATTTCAGACCGAGCGATTTGGCGACACCGAGAAGCGTCGTGAGGCGCGGATCACCTTTCTCGCTCAAAGAACGATAGAGCGCCTGCCGCGTTATCCCGGCCTCTTGCGCGACCCTCGACATCCCTCGCGCGCGAGCGATGGTTCCCAATGCGTTCGCGATATATCTGCTGTCGCCGGTCTCGATGGCATCAGCGAGGAGTTCGATCTGCGATTCCTTCGTGTCTAGAAAGTCGGCCGGATCGAAGGGCGTTGTCTTGAGCTTCATCGTCTATTCTCATAGCGGGCCTCGATTGCCCTTTGACAGAAATTGCGTGACCGTTATGTCGATGGTCGCTTCCTAGTCCTCCGCCGCCAGCGTTTTGGCGCGGATGATATCGCGCTCCTGTGTGCGTTTGTCGCCGCCGCAGAGCAGAATGACGACATCTGTTCCACGGCGAACGAAATAGAGCCGGTATCCCGGTCCGTAGTCGATGCGCAACTCGCTGACGCCGTCGCCGACTGGTTTGACATCACCCAGCAGACCCGATTGTAAACGCACAATTCTCTGCGCAATACGCCGTTTCGCGTCGGGGTCGCGAAGGCCGGCAAACCATTCCTTGAATAGGTCGGTTTGCTGGACTTCGGCCATGTGTCACTTATAGATTACAATTCATGGTTTGTCAATTATAGATGACACGACACATCGCCATAGTCTGGATCAACGCCAGCGCATAATCGGCAGGCGTTCCTAAGGGAGCCAGAGCCTAAAGGGTGTCTGAGCCCCGGCCCTTGCGTCAAAAAATCACGCCGCGGTCACGCGGACCGGAAGCCGCGTCCAGCCGCGCAGGGTGTTGTTCAGAAGCGGGGTGGCCTCGCCGTCGGGGTCAATGCGCGCGAGCGCGCGCGCCAACGCGGCGAGCAGAGTTTCGCCCTCGAGTCTCGCCAGCAACTGGCCGACGCACATATGGACCCCGCCGCCGAAAGCGACGTGGCCGGCGGTCGGGCGGTCGATGTCGTAACGATCCGGGTCGGACCATTTGCGCGGATCGCGGTTGGCGGCGCCGAGCAGCATCAGCACCTTCTCGCCTTCTCCGATCGTTGCGCCGCCAAGCTCGACGTCGCGAGTCGTGGTGCGGAAGAAGGTCTGCACTGGAGTTTCAAGCCTGACTGCCTCCTCGAAGGCGGCGCGCGCCTTGGACGGATCGGCCCGCAAGGCGGCGAATTGATCGGGATTGTGCGCGAGAGCCCGCATCGCCGCGCCGAGGCCGTGAACAGTCGTGTCGAAGCCGGCGCTGAGCAGCGACCGGACAAGGAGTTCCGCCTCCTGCCGCGTCACTTCGCCCGCATCCGCCCCGGCGTGGATCATCGCCCCGATGCCGTCGTCCGCGAGCGACTCGCGTTTGCACTGGGCCGAAATCCACTCGACATGCGGCGCCATTTGCGCCACCGCCGCCCGGCGCAGCTCGTTGTCGGGGCCGAACATGTTGAACACGGTCGCCGCGTACGGGAGCAGATGTTCGCGGCCTTCTTTGGAGAGGCCGACTGCATCGGGCATGACCATCATCGGATAGACTTCGGCGCAATCGGCGATCGAGTCGAAGCGCCCCTTTCGCGCGAGCGTCTGCGCGAGCTGTTCCGCAGCTTCTGCGAAGCGGGCGCGCAAGGACCGCATCACCGTCGCTGACAGCGCGCGATTGAGCACGGCGCGGGCGCGATCGTGTTCGGGCGGGTCGCGTTCGAGAACCATGCTCGGCGGCCGCCACGGCTTCTCGCGCTGAAAGTCGCTCAAGCCGACGCCGCGGCCGGAACAGAACGTCGCCGGATCGCTGAGGATTTGCCTGACCTCGGCGTGCCGCGCGGACGCGTAGGCGCGGTATTTTTCGAGCCACACGACCGGTCCGGCCTCGCGCAGCGCCTCGTGCGCGGGAAACGGATCGCGCAGCACGTCGAGCGAAAACGGATCGATTGCGGAAGCCGGAATCCCGGGGGGCGGACGGCGCGCGGCGGCACCCTGCAACATGGCGGCGTTTCCTCGGCTTCAAGTCCACTTGCCGTTGCGAATATGACCCCGTGGGTAGGCTACGCGCAACCCGTGCTCAAGCCTTACACCAAGAGCCGCGCCAGCCGCTTCGGGGCGACGAGCCGATAGCTGCGATGGACGAACGCCTCGACCTCGCGCCAGTCGGCCGCTTCGTTGAGGCCGACCCCGATCCAGCCCTTGGGGCCGAAATAGGGAGGAATGAAAAATCGCGCCGGCTCGGCGTCGATGATGATTTCGCGCGCCCCTTGCGGGACCTTGCACCAGAGCGCCAGCCACTCGCTCCATGGCCGCTCGAGAGCGAAGATCTTGTCGCCGACGCGATAGGACGGTCCGCGCCGCATCGGCGCCTCGTGCGCCTCGGGAAGGGCGAGGCAGATGGCTCGCAATCGCGCGTCAATCGTGAGAACAGGCATTCGACGCTCCGCTCTCCGCCCTCGTAGACTTAGCACGGGGCCGCCCGCCGCGCACGTTGACCTCGCCGACCGCGCCCCGATAGCGTGACTTTCCATGGCTCTCGACCTCTCCCCGCTCGATCGCGAACTTCTTGGCGGCGCCCATGGCGGCGGCGCAGCGTTCGCGATGCGGCTCCTCGCGCGCTTCGCCGAGGCGGTCGGCGCGCCCCGCTTCATCGATATCGAGGCGGCGCATGTCGACGGCTGCCTCTATCTCGGCCGCGCGAGCCTCGATTTCGTGCTCAAGCTGACCGAGCTCGGGGGCAAGGTTCGCGTGCCCACGACCCTCAACGTCGGCGCGATCGATTTGATCCATCCCGAGCTCTTTCGCGGCGCGAAGAAGGATTCCGAGAACGGCGTCAGGCTCATGCGGGCGCATGTCGAGCTTGGCTGCGCTCCGACTTTCACCTGCGCGCCCTATCAAAGCATCCATCGCCCGCGCTTCGGCGCCCAGATAGCCTGGGGGGAATCGAATGCGATCGTGTTCGCCAATTCGGTGATCGGCGCGCGCACCAACCGCTACGGCGACTTCATCGACCTGTGCTGCGCGATGGCCGGCCGCGCCCCTGCATACGGCTTGCACCTCGCGGAAAACCGCGCCGCTCGGGCTTTGGTCGAGGTCGCTTCGGTTCCGGACGGCTGGGACTCGGAGCAGGTCGCGGTGGCGGTCGGCTACACGATCGGGCGCCGCTGCGGCGGCCTCGTCCCGGCGATCGTCGGCCTGCCCACCGGCGCAAGCGAAGACGATCTGAAGGCGCTGGGGGCGGCCGCGGCCTCCTCGGGCGCGGTGGCGCTGTTTCATGTCGTCGGCGTCACCCCTGAAGCGCCGGATCTTGTGACCGCTTGCGGCGGCGTTGCGCCCGAGCTTCGCCTGCGCCTGACCGCCGACGATTTGCGCCAGGCGGCGCGGTCGCTCTCGACCGTCGCCGATGGCGCGCCGCTTGGCGCGGTCTCGCTCGGCACGCCGCATTTCTCGCTCGCCGAATTCGCTCGCCTCATGCCGCTTATCGACGGGCCGGCCCCGCTCGCCGAGATCTGGATCAACTGCAGCCGGGCGACGCTCGGCCAAATCCGCGAGCGCGGCTGGGAAGAGCGGCTCCGCGCCGCCCGGGTCACGCTGGTGGTCGACACCTGCATCTATATCGGGACGCTGATGCGGATCGACGCGGGCGCCGTGATGACCAATTCCGGCAAATGCGCCTATTACGCGCCGGCCAATCTTGGGGTCGAGGTCGCCTATGGATCGCTCGCCGAATGCATCGCGTCGGCGCGCGCGGGCAAGGTGGTGCGCCTGTGAGAGCGCGCGCGTTCAGCGCGGCGACGCTCGTTCCCGGCGCGGCCGCCGGCGCGCCGCTCCTGCTGGACGAGCCGCTGAGCTTCTGGGGCGGGCTCGATCCCGCTCTCGGCGCGATCATCGATCGCCGCCACCCTCAAGCCGGCGCGAACATTGCCGGCCGCGTGCTGATGATGCCGGCCGGGCGCGGCTCGAGCGGCGGCAGCGCCATCCTAGCCGAGGCGCTTCGCCTCGGCAAAGGACCCGCGGGCATCCTGATGCTCGAGCGCGACGCCATCATCGTTGTCGGCGCGATGGTCGCGGCCGATCTTTACGGCCGCGATTGTCCGGTCGCGCTGGCGAGCGAGCGCGACTGGCGGGCGCTGGCCGCCGCCGCCCGGCTCGCGGTTGAGGCGGGCCCAGACGGCGCGGCGATCAGCGCGGCGCCTTGATCTTAGGCGCCCGGCGCGCGGCGTGGCGGGCGATAGCCGGCCCGGCGAGCAACCGGACGCGGCTTGCCGGCGAACGCAACGGCGCCCCGGTTGTCCCGATGAGGGGAATGATGCGGGCGCTTCGGCGCCGGAGCGGGCGACGCCGCAACCGCCGCCTTGCGCAGCACGGGCGCGGGTTTCGGCCCAGCCGCGCCGCGGCGGTCGACCTTCGGCAGGTTGAGCCGGGTCAGCCGCTCGATGGCGCGCAGGAGGTCGCGCTCTTCGTGGTCGCAGAACGAGATCGCCCGGCCGCCGTTGCCCGCGCGCGCGGTGCGGCCGATACGGTGGACATAGGCCTCGGGGACCTCCGGAAGTTCGAAATTGACGACATGGGTCACGCTGTCGATGTCGATGCCGCGCGCGGCGATGTCGGTCGCGACCAGGACGCGCGTCTTGCCGTCCTTGAAGGCGCCGAGCGCCCGCTCGCGCTGGCCCTGGCTCTTGTTGCCGTGAATGGCCGCCGAAATCGACGCCGGCCTCGTCCAGCGCCTTGGCGACGCGGTCCGCGCCGCGCTTGGTGCGGGTGAAGACGAGAACGCGCGACATCGTCGCGTCGTCGAACAGCTCAACCAGCATGTCGCGCTTCTTCGCCGCGTCGACAAAGACCACGCTATGCTCGACCCGATCAGCGGTCTTGGCGGCCGGTGTCACCGCGACCTCGACCGGATCGTTCAAAAGCTCGCCCGCAAGCGCGCGAATATCGGTTGGCATCGTAGCCGAGAAGAACAGGTTCTGGCGCTTCCTCGGCAGTTCGCGGACGATGCGGCGGATCGGCTTGATGAAGCCGAGGTCGAGCATCTGGTCGACCTCGTCGAGCACGAGGAATTCGACCGCGCCTAAGCTGGCGACGCGCGCGTCGAGATGGTCGAGGAGTCGACCCGGAGTGGCCACCAGCACGTCGAGGCCAGCCTGAAGCGCGCGTATTTGCGCGCCGTGCGGCACGCCGCCGAACACGACCGCGATCTTGAGCGAAAGCCCGTCGGAGAGGTCGCGGAAGCTCTGCGCGATCTGGCTCGCCAGTTCGCGCGTTGGGCTCAGCACGAGCACGCGCGCGCCGCCTCGCGGCGCCGGGCGCCGGTCGCTCACGAGCCGGTTGAGGATCGGCAGCGCGAAGGCCGCGGTCTTGCCGGTGCCGGTCTGGGCGATGCCGACGAGATCGCGGCCCTTCATCAAGGGCGGGATCGCCTGGGCCTGAATCGGGGTCGGACGCGTGAAGCCTAGCTTGGCCAGCGCGGTATTGAGGGGCGCGGCGAGGCCGAACCCGTGAAAATTATCCAATTGTGAAGTCTTTCAAGATGCCGCGGCCGCGCGGAATGCGCGTTCATGCGGCGTGGGGTTTAAGAGGAGGGAACGCCCCGCGTGTCCGGGCGTCGATGCGAATTTATGAAGCGCCCGGCAGGTGGACTAGAGAGCCCTTCACGCGGCCGGCGCGCCAATAGCCACACCAAGGCGGCTGGGCGTGCATGTGGACCGTGCGACCCACAAAGTCAAGGGCGCGAAGCCTCGCCGAGCCACAAGATCGGCGCTGAGCGCCTCAGGCGCTCACTGCGAGATGACCATGGAAGCGCTGGCGCAATTCCGTCTTGAGCAGCTTCCCGGTCGCGGTGTGCGGCAGACGGTCGACGAAGACGACGTCGTCCGGAACCTGCCACTTCGCCAGCCGTTCCGACAGGAATTGGAGCAGCGCCGCCTTCGTCGGCTTCTTTCTCTCGCGGGGATGGACGATCAAGAGCGGGCGCTCCTGCCACTTCGGATGCTCGACCGCGATGACGGCGGCCTCGAAAACGCCGGGGTGCGACATGGCGAGGTTCTCGATCTCGATCGAGGAAATCCACTCGCCGCCGGACTTGATGACATCCTTCAGCCGGTCGGTGAGCTGCACAAAACCGTCGGCGTCGATCGTCCCGACGTCGCCGGTGCCGAGCCAGCCGTCGCTGTCGACCGCCTGCCCGCCCTCGCCCTTGAAGTAGCCGGAGATCACCCAGTTGCCCCGCACTTTCAATTCCCCGACCGCAACTCCGTCGTGCGGCAGGTCGCTCCCGTCGGCGCCGACGAGCTTGAGGTCGATGCCGAAGATCTGCCGGCCCTGCCTGACCTGTACGTCGACGAGTTCGCTCGCGCTCAAGCCGTCATGTTTCGCGAGCGGCGCGCCGGCCGTGGCGAGCGGACTCGTCTCCGTCATGCCCCACGCCTGCAACAGGAATACGCCGAACAGCTCGCGAAACTTCTCGATCATCATGCGCGGGGGCGCGGCGCCGCCCGACACGACCCGCTCGAGTTTCAGCTTCGAGAGGTCGAGCTTCGCCTTGTTCGCTTCCACCCAGGCGAGGAAACTGAGCCAGATCGTAGGAATGCCGAACGCCTGGGTGCACTCCTCGCGTTCGAGCAGCATGTAGAGGCTTTCCGGATCGAGCTTCGGGCCGGGTAGCACGAGCTTCGCGCCGCACATCGCGGCGGAAAACGGCAGGCTCCAGGCGTTGGCGTGAAAGAGCGGCACCACGACGAGTATCGAGTTCGCGCGCTCTCAGAGCGAAAGCGTCGCCGGCGCAAGCGCCGAAGGCGTGCAGCAATGTCGAGCGGTGGGAGTACATTACGCCCTTCGGATTGCCGGTCGTGCCCGAGGTGTAGCAGAGCGTTGAGGCGGTGTTCTCATCGAACAGCGGCCATTCGTATTCGGGCGCCGCGCTCGCCAGCAGATCCTCGTAGGCAAGAAGCCCTTCAAGCTTCATCGCGGGCAGCCTCTCCCGCTCACATAGGGCGACCCAGCCGCGCACGAGCGGCAGCCGTGGCGCGAGCCCCTCGATGAGCGGCGCGAACACCGGATCGAAGAACACAAACGCGTCCTCCGCGTGGTGCATGATGTATTGGAGCTGGTCCGGAAAAAGGCGCGGATTGACGGTGTGGAGGACACGTCCCGAGCCGGTCACGCCGTAGTAGACCTCGAGATGACGATGGCCGTTCCAGGCGAGCGTCGCGATCCGATCGCCCCGGGTTGCGCCGAGCGCGTCGAGCGCGTTTGCGAGACGCTTGGCGCGCGCCACGACTTCGGCGTAAGTGGAGCGATGAATGGCGCCTTCCGCGTCCCGGGATACGATCTCCCGTTGCCCGTGCCAGGTCGAAGCGTAGTCGGCGAGCCCTGAAATCAGAAGCGGGCGGCTCTGCATCAGCCCGAGCATGTTTGCCTCCCCCATTTGTTTTTCGACTATGGCGCCGTCAGCCGCGAGCCGCCCAAAGCCCGTTCGCGACCCGCGGCGTCCGAAGCCCGTTCGAGTTTATCCAATCCCCGCCTGTTGGCAACGCGCCGGCGCATTCCAGCGGCTCCTCGCGCGGTTGACCGCGCCTCCCGCCAATGCGAGGAACCGCCCCGGCTGAGTTCGAGAGGGGCGATGAGCGCGACGGTAGAGGTTCTGGGGCTGGGCAATTCGCTGGTCGATCTTCTCGCCTACGCCGACGACGATTATCTCAGCGCCCAGGAGATGGTGAAGGGGGCGATGAACCTCATCGACGAGGATCGCGCCGAGGCCCTCTACGCCGCCCGCGTCGATCCGCGGGTGATTTCCGGCGGGTCGGCCGCCAACACAATCGTCGGCGTCGCCTCGTTCGGCGTGCCTGCCGCCTATATCGGCAAGGTCAAGCGCGATCCGCTCGGCGCGGCGTTCGCCGACGACATCCGTTCGACCGGCGTCGCCTTCGCGACCGCTCCGGCCGAGCATGGGCCGGCGACCGGACGCTGCTTCATCTATGTCACGCCCGACGGCGAGCGGACGATGAACACCTATCTCGGCGCGAGTTCCTATCTCGCGCCCCCCGACGTCGACGAGGCGTTGGTCAAGGCGGCGAAGGTCGTCTATCTCGAGGGCTATATGTGGGACCGGCCGGCGGCGAAAACGGCGTTCCAGAAGGCGGGCGAGATCGCCCGCGCCGCCGGACGCCGGGTTGCGCTGACGCTCTCGGATTCGTTCTGCGTCGATCGGTTCCGCGGCGAATTCATCGATCTCATGCGCTCGAAGACCGTCGATACGATCTTCGCCAACACCGACGAGATCCTGTCGCTGTACGAGACGCCGCATTTCGACGAGGCGCTCGACAGCTTGCGCGCCGAGGGCGTGCTCGGAGTCGTCACCCGATCCGAGAAGGGCTGCGTGGTCGTCGACGGCGACAAGACCTGGGAGGCGCCCGCCTTCCCCATCGCCAAGCTCATCGACACCACCGGCGCGGGCGACATGTTCGCCGCCGGCTTCCTCGCCGGGCTCGCGCGCGATCGCGACATGGTCACTTGCGGCCGGCTCGGCGCGCTGGCTGCGGCCGAGATCATCCAGCACCTCGGCGCGCGGCCCAATGTGTCGCTGGCCGAACTGGCGCAGCAGAACGGACTCACGGTCTGACGGCGGTGCATTCGACGCCGCCTTGGGTCGCGACCAATCGCGCTATTCGCTTGCGGGGGTCGGCTTTGCCTTCGCGTCAACGAGGTGGCGCTTGAAATCGCTCATCGAGGCGAACCTGAAGGTCCCTTCGCTGGTTTCAGCCTCGATCGAGCCATCGGCGAAGATCTTGTAATTTGCCCCGGCCGACGAATAGCTGCCGATCATGCTTGGCGGCGTCTCCGGCGTCTCGAGCACCGTCTCGATCGCTTCGAGCGAGGGCAGATGGCCCACGCGATTGATGTTGATCGGACTCTCGTCTTCCGCAGCGACCGGCTCATCGACACTCGCCGCGGCCTCCGCTTCGACCGCGACGGGCGGGACGGCCGGCTCCCCGGCCGGCGCCGGCTCGTCTGCGGGCGGCGCGCCCGGGGCCGCCGCCGCAGATTGAAGCACGAGCTTCGCAAGCGCGTCGATGCGCCGGATCGCCACCCCGATTGCGAACGTCACCACTGCCGCCGCGACGCCGACCGCGCCGGCGAGCGCGTACACAACGCCCATCGGGTCAGGCAGCAAGTCGAGGCTCTGGTAGCCGCTCGCCGCGCCAGCGGCCAGCAAGACGAGACTCAGCACGAAAATCACTATCGCCATCAGGCCATCAATCCTGACATTTTGTCGAAACCTCGACAGGTCCGGGGTAGAGATTGGGAATTAATAACCCGGCCGAGCCCCGTATAGGAAACGCCGTCAGCCACGCGAGCCGAAGATCGCCGAGCCGAGGCGCACATACGTCGCGCCGAGCTGCACGGCAAGCGGCCAGTCGGCGCTCATCCCCATCGACAATTCATCGATCTCATTTCGTCTGGCGATGACGCCGAGCAGGGCGAAATGCGGCGAGACCGGCTCGTCCGCCGGCGGAATGGCCATCAGACCCTCGACCGCCAACCCGTAGGTATGGCGGCAAAGCGAGATGAACGCGTCGGCATGTTCGGGAAGAATCCCCGACTTCTGCGGCTCCCCGCCGGTGTTGACCTCGACGAACAGCCGCGGCCGTTTGCCGGCCCGCTCGATCTCGCGCGCGAGCGTCGCGGCGATTTTTTCCCGGTCGACCGTCTCGATGACATCGAAGGTCTCGATCGCCTCGAGGGCCTTGTTGCTTTGCAGCGGCCCGATCAGATGCAATTCGACCGATTTGCCGAGCGCGGCGGCGCGGGCGCGCAGGTCCCGCCATTTAGGGATCGCCTCCTGGACCCGGTTCTCGCCGAAGAGGGTCTGGCCGGCGACTGCGATCGTGGGCCAGACCACGTCGGCCGAAAAGGTCTTCGAGACCGCGACGAGTTTGACCGATTCCGACGCCCGGCCGCAGTCGCGCGCCCGCAGAGCGATCGCCTCGCGCAGCGCAAATAGCCGCGCAGCGGCCTCAGAATGGATTGTGTTCGGTGCGTTCGACAAAGCCGCCTCCGGCGCGGACCGCGCCCTGCCCTGCAGGAAGCCGTCTGAGCCCTTGCACGGGAAAATGATCGTCCGGTATCGTTTTGTCGAGGGAGGACACAATCCAATGACAGCTCATCCTGAGTGGAAGCTCGGCCTGATCGATTCGGCCTGGTTCGGCTCGCCCTACGAGGGAGAGGCGGGACGGCGCGAAGCCAGGAGAATCGGTTTCGACAGCCTCGATGTTTTCGTGGGCTTCGATCCGGGCCGAATGGCTGCGGCGGAACGCAGCAAATATGTCGGCGACGTTCGCGCGGCGGGACTGCCGGTCAATTCGCTGGTCTGCACCTGCCTCGGCCTTAGCGATTTCAACCCGGCGGTCCGTTCCTATCACATCGAGCGGGCGAAAAGCGTCGTCGACCTCGCCGCCGAGTTCCGGGCCGGGAACCTCTGCTTCGTCCCGGGCGAGTACATGTTCCAGCGCAAGCTCCTGCCGGCGGAGGGCGAGTGGAAGCTCGTGGTCGACGCGACGCAGCAGGTCGGACGGCGTGCTGCAGAGCGGCGACTCGAGCTCGCGATCGAGTTGCTCCCGTTCGATTTCGCCTTCATCAGAACGCTGGAGGATATGGAGCGTTTCCTCGACGACGTCGGCCTCGAGAACGTGAAGGCCACCGTGGACATCTCGCATTTCTGGCTGATGCGCATTCCGCCCGCTGCGCTGAAGCGGCTGAACGGCCGGATCGCCCAGGTCCACGTCTCCGACTGCGACGGGGTCAATCACGGCGACCTGCCGCCGGGGCGGGGAAACACGCCCTTCGGCGAGTACATGTCCGCGATCCGCGACGCGGGCTTCGCCGGCGCGGCCTCGGTCGAGCTCGAATTTCCGCCCGACATAAGCCAGATGCGCGACTGGGTGGCGGAAGCCTATGCCTCGACGCTCAAGGAAATGAAGGCGGTCGGCGTCCACTGATCCATTGCATTCCGCGCGAGGGGAAGCCCGCCCGTCGCGCTTGCCTTTTGCGACGAGCCCGCGCATGAGGGCGCGATCTTCCCTCATCCACGACGGCTTCCATGGGCTTCAAATGCGGCATCGTCGGCCTGCCGAATGTCGGCAAGTCGACGCTCTTCAACGCGCTGACTCAGACGGCGGCCGCGCAGGCGGCCAATTATCCGTTCTGCACCATCGAGCCCAATGTCGGTGACGTGGCGGTGCCGGACCCGCGGCTCGTGATCCTGGCCAACATCGCCAATTCGAAAGAGATCATTCCGACCCGCCTCACCTTCGTCGACATCGCCGGCCTCGTGCGCGGCGCCTCGAAAGGCGAAGGGCTCGGCAACCAGTTTCTCGCCAACATTCGCGAGTGCGAAGCGATCGCCCATGTGGTGCGCTGTTTCGAGGACGGCGACGTGACCCATGTCGAAGGCCGCATCGACCCGTTGTCGGACATCGCCACCATCGAAACCGAGTTGATGCTGGCCGATCTTGAAAGCCTCGAGCGCCGAATCGCGCAAATCGAGAAGCGCGCCAAGGGCGGCGACAAGGAGGCCAAGGACCTGCTCGCGCTCGCCGAGCGGAGCCTCGCCGAGCTGAGGGAGGGGCGCCCGGCGCGCGCCGCGGGCGTTGACCGCGACGAGCGGCGTCTATTCCAGTCGCTCGGTCTCCTGTCGTCGAAGCCGGTTCTCTACGTCTGCAATGTCGACGAGGCGTCGGCCGACAAGGGCAACGCCTATTCCGATCAGGTCAGAGAGCAGGCGGCCAAAGAGGGCGCGGCGGCGGTCGTCGTTTCGGCGAAGATCGAAAGCGAGATCGCGGTGCTGCCGCAGGCCGAGCAGAAGGCCTACCTGGAGGCGGTCGGATTGTCCGAGCCCGGGCTCGACCGGGTCATCCGCGCCGGCTACGACCTTCTGCATCTCGTCACCTTCTTCACCGCCGGGCCGAAGGAGGCGCGGGCCTGGACGGTCGAGAAAGGGGCCCGCGCCCCGCAGGCGGCGGGCGTCATCCACACCGATTTCGAGAAGGGCTTCATCCGCGCCGAGACGATCGCCTATGACGATTACGTCGCCGGCCGCGGCGAAGCGGGCGCGCGCGAAGCCGGCAAGTTCCGGCTCGAAGGCAAGGACTATGTGGTCGCCGACGGCGACGTGATGCATTTCCGCTTCGCCAATTGAGCGCCATGCCGGACACGCTTGCTTTTGAGGACTTTCCTGCCGGCGAGGTCGTCGAATACGGCGGCGTCGAGGTCTCCGCCGACGAGATCGTCGAGTTTGCGCGCGAGTTCGACCCGCAGCCGTTTCACCTCGACCACGAAGCGGCGCGCCCGGCGACTGGCGGCCTCATCGCCTCGGGATGGCAGACGGCCGCGCTACTCATGCGGATGAATTGCGACGCTTTCCTCATTCGCGCGACGGTCGTTGACGAACTCGAGCATCGAAGAGATCCGCTGGCAGCGGCCAGTGAGGTCGGGAGACCGGCTGCATGTGCGACGGAGCACGCTCGCCGGCCGCTCTCGTGACCGCCTGACCGGCGAAGTCGAGTTTCTTTACGAGGTCGTCGACCAGGACGGCCTCGTCGCCATGACCCAGCGCAGCCTCGTCGTGTTCGAACGGCGCCGTGAGCGCGGAGGGGATCGAGCGGACTGATGTTCTACGAGGACGTCCGCATTGGCCAGTCGGCCGACCTCGGTCAGGCGACATTTTCGCGCGACGCGATTCTCGCCTATGGGCGGCGGTTCGATCCGCGCATCGTTGCCCGCGCCGCGGAGGGCGGAGCGCCTCTCGCCGCCTCGGGATTGCATGTGGCGGCCGCGGGGATGCGCCGGCTGGTGGACGCGCGTAACGCCTTGCGCGCGTCCATGGCCGCCCGGGGCGAAACCCTGCCGGAGCTCGGCGTCTCGCCCGGCTTCAGAGACATGCGCTATACGCGCCCGGTGCTCGAGGGCGACGTCGTCTCCTATTCGATGGAGACAATTTCGAAGCGGGAGACCTCGAAGCCGAAATGGGGTCTGGTCGGCAACCGGTTTCGCGGGGTCAACCAACGCGACGAGGAAGTCCTGATCTTCTCGAGCCTGGTTCTTGTCGCGCGGCGGCCAGGCAAAGCGTGAATTTCGCCGCGAGGAAGGGTAGGATTTTGCCCGGCAACCGTTTAGGCTGCCGCCGCCGCAGCTAATTTTCCGATGCGGCGAGGCGCGCAAAGCGGGCGAAAGTCTGGTAGAAGGGCGCCGGTCGTTCCTTATTGGATCGAGGGGAGTAGCGATGGCGATCAATCTTGTCAGTCTCGTGCAGCAGTTTCTTACGCCGCAAATGGTCAGCAACCTGGCGCGAGCGGTCGGCGTCAACGAGGCGGTGGCGCAGAAGCTTGTCGCCGCTGCGCTTCCCGCGGTGCTCGCCGCGCTCGGCACGGCGGCCGCGGCCCCCGGTGGGGCGCAGAAAGTGTCCGACGCGATCTCCAACTCCGATCCTGACCTTTTGACCAAGCTCGGCGGCGCGGCCGCTGGCGGCAACACGCAGCTACTCGGCGAGGGCGCCAACCTCTTGAGCGGCCTCCTCGGCGGCGGCGGCCTGGCGAGCCTCGTAGGCGCGCTGAGCCAGCATGCCGGCGCTCCCCAAGCCGCCACGCAACCGCTGATCGGCGCCGTCACCAATGCGGTCGTCGGGACGATCGGCCAGCAGGACCCGTCGAACTGGTCTGACCCGACGGCGATCCTGTCGATGTTCAATAGCCAGAAGAGCGCGATCGCCGCGGCCCTGCCGGGCGAGGTATCGAGAGCGCTGGGCGCGTCGGGATTGCTCGCCGGGCTGGGAGGCGCGGCCACGGCCGCCGCCGACCGGGCGACGTCGACGGTTTCCAGCGCCGCGACCGCTGCGAGCTCGACAGCGAGCTCAGCCGCCAGAAGCGCGCAGGCGGCGGCCTCGAGTTCAAGCGGCTTCCCGATGTGGGCCATCATTCTCATCGTCATCGTCGTGCTGGTGGCGATTTACTGGTTCATGACCCAGGGCCAGAAGCCGGCCGAGCCGGCGAAAACCGGCATGTTCGATCCGTCCACGACGATCGAATACGCCTTGGAGGCTGCGCCTTCTTCGGCTGGCCCGACGCGCGCCTGACAACAGCGCTCGGGCGATGGGGCTGGGCCGCGGCGCCCCTCTCGGGCAGTGGTTTCGTGCGTCGGTGGGGCGAGCGGCGTCGCGACGGCGCCGAGCGATCGTCTTTTGTGTCATCGGGCTGGCGGCGGTCGCCGCCGGCTGCTCCAACCGACCGTATGGCACCCTCATCGTCGGGTCGACCGCGGCCGGCGCCGGTCGGGTCGACCTTCTGGTGGCGACGACGCGGGCGCCCGTCGTCGAACCGCCCGGCGTCATGTTCGGCGGCTCGCGCGGACGCGGGCTCGACTTCGCCGACATCGTCGTGTCGATCCCGCCGGATAACGCGCGTCAGCCGGGAGAGTTGCAGCTTCCCACGTCAGCGCCAGGCAACCCCGAACGCGAATTCGTCATCCTGCGCGCCGATCGCCTGGACTTGGCTCAAGCGAAAGCGAACTTCGACGCCCGAGTCAGGCGCACGCCCGGACGCAGGGTTCTGATCTTCGTCCACGGCTTCAATACCCGCTTCGAGGAAGCCGTCTATCGCTTCGCCCAGATCGTCCACGACGCACGCGTAGACGTCGCGCCGGTGCTGTTCACCTGGCCTTCGGGCGGCAACGTGACCGACTACGTATACGACCGCGACAGCGCGCTCTACTCGCGCGACGCGCTGGAGGTCCTGCTCCAGGCTCTGGTCAATGATCCTTCCGTCGACTCCGTTTCCATCCTCGCCCACTCGATGGGCAATTACCTGGTCATGGAGTCGCTGAGACAAATGTCGATCCGCGACCGCGGGCTGTCGCCCAAGATCCGCGATGTGATGATGGCGGCGCCGGACATCGACATCGACGTCTTCCGCCGTCAGATCGCGGAAATCGACGCCGGGCCGCGGCCAGCCTATTTCACCCTGTTCGTGTCGCGCGACGATCGCGCTCTGAGCATCTCAAGTTTTCTCGCGCGTGATTCGACCCGCCTTGGCGCGCTCGATCCGTCCCAGGAGCCCTACCGGTCGATTCTCGAGCAAGGCAGGGTGCAGGTCGTCGACCTCACCAAGGTCGACTCGACCGACTTCACCAACCATAGCAAGTTCGCGAGCGGCGAGGTCGTGGGTGCGATCGGAGAGCGGCTGGCGCAGGGGCAGACACTCAACGAGGCCAAGGCTGGTCTGCTCGAATCGCTGGGAACATTCACCGGCGGGGCGATCGGCGTCGCCGCCGGCGTGGCCACCGGCGCCGTCGCCGCGCCAACCGAGATTTTCGACCCGACGCGAAACGAGAAATCGGTCGATACCGCCGCAGGCGCTGCGACCTTGTCGAAGTGACCAGGAAGCCGCAGGCCGCTCATCCGTCGCTCACGCCGTCTCGACCCGCAATTTCAGGAATCCTCCTGCCACCACGCCCATCGAGGTCAGCCTGAGGCCTGGCGGCGCCGGAAGCGCCGCCGCCGCAGGCGACGTCAGATAAATCGCAACCACCGTGCCTGGCCAGGGCGCCAGGCGCCAATTGCCGTCCGACCGCGGCGCGATTTCAGTCGCGCCTTCGATGCATTTGAGGACGACGTCGCGGTTGGCGTCGGGGGCCTCGATCGCCACGGTCGTTCCGTCGCAGCCCGGGAAGCCGCCGCCGCCGCTGGCGCGATAGTTGTTGGTGACGACGAGAAAGGCCTGTCCCGGATCGATGGGCGCGCCGTTGAAGGCAAGATCCCGGATACGGCGCGCCTGCGGCGCCACCAGCGCGCCCAATTCGTCGTATCGGGCGGCTGCAGTCACGTCGATGGCGTATTCGACGCCGTCGATGACGTCGAAATTGTAGGAGGCGAAGGCGGGACCAAGCAGCGGCTGCTCGTCGCGCGAATCAGGATCGATGCGGCGGAAGATCGACGCCGAGCGCTCGAGCCATTCCCTGAGCGTCGCGCCGGCGACCTTCACCACCCTCACGCTGTTGGGGAACGGATAGATGTCGGCCACGTCCTTGATTGCGATCGGACCCTGAGCGATGTCGGTATAAAAGTCCGGCCCGCCCCGCCCGCCGCATTTGAACGGCGCCGAGGCCGAGAGAACCGGCAGCGAAGCAAGGTCGGCGCGCGCGGCAGCGAGGGGCGCAGCGTAGGCGCGCTGGGCCTCATTGACGAACTCGATTGTCGGATCGTCGGCGATCAGCGCCAGATAGGTATGAAGCGGCGTCGTAAGCCGGCCGACCGGAGTGCGCACATAGTTGAGCGTCGCCTCATGCGCGGCTTTGGCGGCGTCGAGCACCAAAGGGTCCGAATTCGACCAGCGCGATCGCGGCGCCGTCGGCGCCGCGCCGGGCGATCGGCCGGGCCTCGACCTGCGCTTGCGCAACCCGCCATCGGACGGCGTCGAGCTGGAGCTCGAGATCGATGACGCCGAGATGGCTGCCCCAAAAACCGGCCATGACCGCAGGCTTACCGTTGAGCATCCCGCGCTCGGCGTCGGCGCCGGGCACGCCGGCAAAATCCTCGCCGGGAAACAGCAGGTGCTGATGGCCGAGGAACAGCGCGTCGACGCCGTCTAGCGTGGCGAGGTCCTGCCCGGCGTTCTCCTCGCCGATCGCCGAAGCGAGACGGGAAATGCCGGAATGACACAATGCGACGACGAGATCGACTTGGCCCCTCAGGCGGTCAACCTCCGCCCGCGCCGCCGCAATAATATCGACAGTCATCAGGCGTCCGCGGACATGGGCCTCGTCCCACTGCGCGATCTGCGGCGGCGCGACGCCGATCACGCCGAGCTTGAGCCGTCGCGCCGTCCCCATTTCATCGACGAAATCGCGCTCGACGATAATCGAAGGGGGGAACCAGGGCGAGCCGTCGCTCTTCATGACGTTGCAGCAGACGACGGGAAAGCGCGCCTGGGCATAAGCGCGCTCGAGCGCCTCGAGGCCATAGTTGAACTCGTGATTGCCGAGCGTCGCGACCGCATAATCGAGCCCGTTCATGGCGCCGATCACCGGATGGATCGCGGTCGGGTCGCTGATGATCGCAGCGGCGGCGAGGTCGCCGAGCGGCGTGCCCTGGAGAATGTCGCCGTTGTCGAACAGGAGGCAGTTGGGACATTCGCTCCGCGCCTGAGCGATAAGCGAGGCGGCGCGGGCGAGGCCGACCGAATTGTCCGGTCGATCGCGATAATAGTCGTACGGATAGAGATTCGCGTGAAGATCGGTGACACCGAGGAGACGCAGGCGCAGCCGAATCTGCGGCGCCTGCGAGCGGGGGTTCCATGTCGTCCTCGTGGGCTACGCTGAAGCGCCATGCCGGAAAGCCCGGGACGGCGGCGAAAAGAACCCCGCCCCTCGGTCGATCCGGTCAAAGAGGCGTTAGCTGACGGCCGCCGCCGCTCGTCGGCGGAAATTGGCTCATGGGGGCGGTGGTCGGCGACGCCCCCGGCCCGGCGTCCCAGCCGCCCGGCGGGGCCGTGACCTCGTTTGCCGCCGGATCGGGCTTGAGGACTTTGAATTTCGCCAGGGCTTCCGCCGCCTCGGCGAGCGAGACCGGGTCCATCTTGGCGGCGACCTCGTCGCGTTTCTTGCCGGCGTCCGCGTCGCCCTGCTGGGCGGCGAGCGAGAACCACATCCACGCCTGGCGCAGGTCCTGCCCCACTCCCAGCCCGCGGGCGTAGAGGATCGCAAGGTTGTATTGACTGTCGCGGACGCCGAATTCGCCCGCCCTGCGAAACCATCCGGCCGCTTGGACATAGTCCGGCTCGTCGCCGGCCGACTCGGCGTCCATGACCGCCAGATTGTGAGCGGCGCGCACGTTGCCGGCTTCCGCCGCTTTGAGATACCAGCCTTTTGCCGCCGACCGGTCGGAAGCGACGCCAATGCCCTTCTCGAGCATCGATCCGAGCCGATACTGGGCTGGCGCAAGGCCAAGCGAGGCGGCGCGCTCGAACCAGCGCGCGGCCGCCTGTTGATCCTTGGGCAGCCCGCGGCCTTCGAACAGACGCAGCGCGAGCTCGTATTGCGCCGCCGGCGCACCGGCGGTGATGGCGTCGCGCAGGCTGGGCGAAATCCCGGGCGGGATCGCCGCGAGGAGCTCGGCTGGCGCCGGCGCTCCCGGCGGCGGAAGAACGGGCGTGTCCGGTTTCGCCGGCGGTTGAGAGATCGAAGCGGTCGGAGCCCGGTCGATCAGCTTCGTCCCCCCGGCAGATCCGGGCGGCTTCTGCGGCACGGCCTCGACCTTTGCGGTCTTGGCCGCCTGACCGTCCAGTTCGGAGCGTTGAAGAAACGGCGCCCGCACCCCGACCGCGCGCACGGCGACCGTCACCGCGATTGCGAGCGCGAGGCCGAGCAGGACGGTGCGCTTATGGCTGGCGTAGAACGCCTTGGCGTGTTGAACGCCGCGCGCCGCCAGCGGCGCCTGTTCCGGGCGAGTGGCCCCGAAACCGCGGCCGCTCGCCGCAGCGCCATCGCTCTCCGCCAGCGCCGCCTGCGCGGCGCGGCGCGCCGCGGCGATGTGGACGCTGACCGCGGGATTGGTCTTGGGCCCAATCATCTGCGCCAGATCGCGCGCTTCCCGCGCGCGTTGCGGCGCGCCTGCGCCAGGCTCGATCAGGAAGTCCTCGCCGCTCGCCGGCGGAAACGAATGGTCTTCGCTGGACATGCCGGCCTTGGCCTGTGCAGCGCGTTCGGCGACTTCAGGCCCGAGCGCCGCGACGCCCGGCAGCGCCGAGCCGGCGACCGGCCCCGAGTTTAGCGCGTCGGCCGGGGGCCGCAGCTCGTCGTCGACGTCGCCCGCAAGCTCGCTTTCAATGCTTGCGAGGCGCTCAACCAAAGTCTCCAGGACGCCTTGCAACTCCGAAAGACGCGAATGGGTGCGCCGGTCCGCGCTCGCCTGCTCAGCCCTGAGCTCGGACAGATGGGCGCCGAGCGCGGTATGGAACGCGGCCAACGTTTGCGACGCGTGAGAATCCGGCGCCGCCTCAGCTTCACGCAACCTCTCGATGAGCTCCCGCACCGCTGGCCCCGTATCGTCGCCCTGCGCGGCCTTCGCCGCCAGCGCGTCGACGCGATCGCAAATAGTGGCGATCTGCCCGGCAAGAGCCTCGAAATCGTCGTGTCCGGGGTTGAAATCCTGAAGACGCTTGGCGACCTGGTCAGCCACGCGTTCGGCGACCTCCCGTTCCGCGAGCGCGGGACTGCTGGCGTCCAGCTTGGCCTCGAGCGCCTGCAGCAGGGTCTCGACCGGGTTGAGATCGACCCGCAGGGCGACCGCATCGAGGCGGGCGCCGAGGTCGTTGAGAACCGGCTCGAGCCAGCGTGCGCCAATCTCGGCCTCGGCCACGCGATCGAGCTTGCCGCCGAAGTCGGTGAGAACGGGCTCGAGCCAGCGAACGCCGGCGTCCGAGTCGGCGAGCCGATCGAGCTTGAGGCTGATCTCAGCCGTCATCGATTGGAGGGCGCGCGCGTCCGCGTCCGTCCGGCCGGCGGCGTCGAGTCTGGCGTCGAGATCGCGCATGAGCCTTTCGATCGGGCCAGTGTCAACCGCAGCCGGCGAGCGCCCTTCGAGCGATTGACGCAACTCGTCGATGCGCCGCGCCAGGTCGTCGAACGGGCGCGAATCGATCGCGGCCGGAGCGCTGGGGCGCGCAATTTCCTGATCGAGCCGCGCCGCGATCGCCTCGAGCCGGCGCTCGATTGCGGCCAGCGCCTCGGGGGCCGCGGCGCGCTCGATCTGCCGCCGCGCCTCGGCGAGAAAAGCGGCCATCGCGGCCGACTCGAAATGGGGCGCGGGACTTGCGCCGAGTTGCTCGACGCGGTCGGCGAGTTCGCCGATTCGCCGTTCCATCCGGTCGAGCGGCGCGGTGCGCGAGGCCGCGGAAGCAAGCAGGTTGCGCACTTCTTCCGTCTGCCGCCTGATGCGTTCGAAGGTCTCGGGCCTGATCGCCGTCGTCGCGAGGCTGTCGATCTTGCCGCCGATGGCGCGGATCTCGCGCTCGAGCCCGGCGGCGACCGCCTGCGGGTCGTGGGTCTTCATCGCCGCGCGCAATTCGGCCGCCATGGCCTGGAGCGGGGCGAGCGTCGATTCGACGTGGCCGGCCTGACGCACCGTCTCGACGCGCTGCATGAGGTCGCCGATCGCGCCCTCGAGCGCGACCATCGCATTGCGCGGCGCAAGGTCGGCGAGGCTCTTGCTCATCGCTGCGAACTCAGCCCGCATGGCGCTGAGATCGACAGCCGAGCCGTGCAGATCGCTTTGCTCGCGGCGGAGGTCGTCGAGCTTGAGCGCGAGGGCTCGAATGTCGTCGCTGAGCAATTCCGGCGGCGGCGCTGCAGGGGCCGGTTCGGCGACGGCGGGCGGCGGGTCGAACTCGTCCGCGGCCGGCAGGGCGCCCGCCGGCGTGGCGACGCTCACGTCGAGCTGCTGGCGGCGCAAGGCGATCTGCGACACTGTGGCCCTGAGATCGAGCCGCGGCTCCGGCGTCGCCCCCTGGCCGGATTGAGCCGAGCCGCTCCATTGGGCGCTGATCGCTTCCAGCCGCCGGACCGCATCGATCAGCGCCAGTCGATCGCTGTCCCGCGCCTCAGTCGAGCGCTCGAGGATCTGGGCGACCGATTCGAACGCCCGCGCGGCCTGCGCTTCGGCCCGTAGGAGCCTCGCCTCAAAGCGCTCGATCGCCGAATCGAAAGCGTCCGGAACCCTCGGCGGGCCCGGTTCGCGCCCGGGCGTGGATTGCCGCGCGATGCGTTCGAGGCGGCCCGCCGCGGCGGCGAGCCGCTCGTCCTCGCTCTTGTCGTCCTCCGGGCGGGGGCGCTGCCCGAGCGCGGCCTGGCCGGCGATCGTTTCGTCAAGCCAATCGTCAAGACGCATCCCGGCGCGACGGGCGGCTTCCTCGGCGGCGTCCCGAGTTCGCCGCTCCATTCCGGCGATCGTCCACGCCATCGCTTGGTTCATGTCCTCGGCGGCCGCGAATCGTCGCGCGCTCCAGGGCGCGGCGCGGGCCAATTGTTTCGGCGGTCGTGGTGAAGAAACGGTTAAGGCGCTTCTTCAGGCTCAGGCGGCGCGAAGGCCGCCAGCCCTTGAGTTGTATCTGTGAGTTGTTGCAACTTTCGATTGCAATCCGAATTTTCTCAGGCATAGATGAGCGAATCGCGCAGGGGCGCGCGAATCACCAAGGCGCGAACGCAACGGCGCCGACGAAAGGAGAGGGCTATGAGCCGGATATCGTCGTTAAATCACTCAAGCGTAGGGTCTGCGTCTGCACTGCTCAGAGAAGAAGGCCACGCTGCGCCCGATTCGGCGCAGTCGGAGATGACCATCAGCCAGATGTCGCGCCTTTTCGGCGTCAGCTTGCGCACGTTGCGGTTCTATGAGGACCGCGGCCTGATCAAGCCGCGCCGCGACGGCAACGCCCGATTTTATCGCGGCGCCGACCGCGTCCGGATGGAGATGATCCTCAAGGGCAAGAAGCTCGGCTTCACCCTAACCGAAATCCAAGACCTGATCGGCGGCAAGGGAGCGACCGAAACGCCGGACCTCGAGGATCAGCTCAACGCGCAGCAGATCGTCACCCAGATCGGCCACCTGGAGCGGCAGCGGGGCGAAATCGAGAGCGCCATCGAACGGTTGCGCGCGACACAAAGCCGCCTCGCCCAAGGCGCCGCCGCCTGAGCGGCCGGGATCGAGCGTTAAGGGAGGCGCACAAGCGCCGCCCTATGCCCTGATCCGCGCTGCCTCGACGATGCGCAGCGCTTCGGCGAAGGCGGCGTCCACGCCGAGATGCGTCGTATCGAGCTGGACCGCGTCGCCGGCCGCGCGCAATGGCGCGGCGGCGCGGCCGGAATCGCGGGCGTCGCGGCGGATGATGTCGGCCAGAATCGCGTCGTAATCGGCCTTTTCGCCGCCCTGGATCAATTCGAGCGCGCGCCGCTGCGCCCGCGTCGCCGCGCTGGCGGTGACGAAGATCTTCGCGTTCGCCTCCGGACAGACGACTGTGCCAATGTCCCGGCCGTCGAGGACCGCGCCGCCCGGCCGGGCGGCGAACGCGCGCTGCGCCTCGATGAGGGCCGCGCGGACCCCGGGCATGGCCGCGACCACTGACGCCGCCTCGCCCATCTGACGGGTACGCAAGGTCGCATCGTCGAAGTCGGTCAGGCCCAACCCGCGCGCAGCCGCGACGGCCGCGGCTTCGTCGTAAAGGTTGCGGTCGTCGGTGATCAGCGCAGCGGCAGTCGCGCGGTAGAGCAGCCCGGTGTCGAGATGCGGCAGCCGGTAATGCGCGGCGATCCGGCGCGCGATGGTGCCCTTCCCCGAGGCCGCGGGGCCGTCGATGGCGATGATCATCCGCGAGCCGCCCGCTTCCCAGGCTTCCTGCCCTGACTGGCGCTCTTAGAGCGCGGCGAGGCGGCTGTCGAGGCGGGAATGGGTCCGGTCGAAACGACGACGCAACCGGTCGCGAAGGCGTTGGTCGCCAACCGGTCCGCTGACTTCCGGCACGGGAACCGCGGCCGCGGCCGACGTCCGGCTTGTGCCGATGTCGCCCCGCGCGTATGCATCGAATTGCTGCCCATGACAAAATTGCGACGGCCTGGAACGAGCGCCGGAGCCAAGGGAGGTGACGATGAATCTCACCGGCCAGCAGAAGAAGACCATCGCCGCCGCCTTTCTCGGCTGGATGCTCGACGCGTTCGATTTCTTCCTTCTGACCTTCCTGCTCAAGGACATCGCCAAGGAGTTCGGCGTCGAGATCTCGGCGGTGGCCTACGCACTCTTCGTCACGCTGGCGATGCGATTCGTCGGCGCTTTCATCTTCGGCCGCCTCGGCGACCGTTGGGGACGGAAGCCGGCGCTGATGCTGGACATCCTCCTCTATTCGATTTTTGGCGCGCTCGCCGCCTTCTCGCCGAACCTCATTGTGTTCCTGATCTTGCGGGCGCTGTTCGGCATCGCCATGGGCGGCGAATGGGGCCTCGGCAGCTCGCTGGCGATGGAGTCGATCCCGCCGCAGGCGCGCGGGATGGTGTCCGGGATTCTGCAATGCGGCTATCCGACCGGCTTTCTGCTCGCCGCGCTCGCCAACTGGGCGTTCTTCGGTCGCACCTTCGGCGACTACACTGTTGGCTGGCGGGCGATGTTCCTGCTCAGCGTCCTGCCGGCATTCGTCGTGCTCTTCATCCGCAGCGGTGTCCCCGAATCGCCGGCGTTCGAGGCGTCGAAGGGGCATGCGAAGCCGCGTCTGTGGGACACGATTTCCGAGCACCGGGGGCTGGTCCTCTACATGGTTGTGCTGATGATGTGCTTCAACCTGTTCAGCCACGGCACGCAGGACCTCTATCCGACCTTCCTGCAGAAGCAGCACAATTTCGATCCTGGGACGGTGTTCTGGATCGTCGCCACCGCCAATATTGGGGCCATCGTCGGCGGCCTCGCATTCGGCCATTTCTCGGAGCAAATCGGCCGGGTTAACGCGATCACCGTGGCGTCGCTCATCGCCCTGCCGGCGCTCTATCTCTGGGCGTACGGCTCGACGCCCGTTCTTTTGGCGATCGGCGCGTTCATCATGCAGGTCGCGGTGCAAGGCGCCTGGGGCGTGATCCCGGCCCACCTCAACGAACTTGCTCCCGGCGCGGCCCGCGCCACCATTCCGGCCTTCGTCTATCAGGCCGGCAATTTCCTCGCCTCCTACAACGGCCCGCTCCAGGCCCAGATCGCGGAGGCGAACGGCGGCAATTACGCGTTTGCGCTGGCGCTGGTGGCGGGCGTGGTCGCGGTCGCGATCATCGTGTGCATCCGCTTCAGCCCGGAGCGGCGCGGCGAACTCCTGCAGGCGCATTGACCGGCGGCAGGCCGGATTTCGCGCCCCGCCCCACACAGACCGGAATGTCCTCCTTCCCATGTTCCGAGGAACCTTTCCCCCGGCCAGCCGTTCATGGCGCACGGGCAGGCTGGCGTCGCGCACATGCGCCGCCACGCTCGGCCAACAATGGAGGGTTTGATGTCTCGATTGATGCTTAGCGCCGCAGCGGCGGCGTTCATTTGCGCGGCGGCGCCAGCGTTCGCGGATGAGAGCGGCGCGGTGACCGGCGGCGTAACCGGCGCTGTCGGCGGAGCGCTGGTCGGCGGCCCGGTTGGCGCGGTTGTCGGCGGTGTCGGCGGCGCGGCGGTCGGAAACGCGATGACCAATCATCATCGGTACTACCGTCACCCTTACGCGTACTACCACCACCCGCATTACTATCATCAGTACTGATCGGGTAATGCCGGCGCCAGCCGGCGTTAGCCCCGAGGGACTGTGGAAGAGCAAGGGCTCAGCGGATCGCCTCCGCTGAGCCGAACTCGCGCGACGGGACGACGCGCGCTGTTCCTCTATTCGGCCGCAGCCGCCGCGCGTTTCGGCAGCACCCAATTTGGCCGGGGGAAGTGGCAGGTGTAGCCGTTCGGATAGCGCTCAAGGTAGTCCTGATGCTCGGGCTCGGCCTGCCAGAACTGTCTCGCCGGTTCGACCTCGGTCACGACCTTGCCAGGCCACAGGCCCGAAGCCTCGACGTCGGCGATCGTGTCGAGCGCCAGCCGCTTCTGCTCCTCGCTGGTGAAATAGATCGCCGAACGATAGCTGCGGCCCATGTCGTTGCCCTGCCGGTTGCGGGTCGTGGGATCGTGGATCTGGAAAAAAAACTCCAACATCTTGCGGTAACTGGTCTTTGCCGGATCGAAGACGATCTCGATCGCCTCGGCGTGATCGCCGTGATTGCGATAGGTGGCGTTTGGCGTCTTGCTGTCGCCGGTATAGCCGACCCGGGTTGAAACGACGCCGGGCAGACGGCGGATGAGATCCTGCATGCCCCAGAAGCAGCCCCCAGCCAGCACCGCGCATTCGGTTGTATTCGCCATGGATAAAGCTCCTCTTGTCGCCAGAATATTCGCCACGATCTGGCGTTCGTTACAGCAGGTTGCAACCGGGCGGACAACTCCTGAGGAGGCGCCCGGGCAAACGCTCAGATAATCATCTTGACCGAAAACAGCACCAGCGCCGCGATCCACAAAGTTTCGGCGACCATGAGCCCGACTGGCCGCCACCCGACCGCGAACAGGGCCTTGAACGAGGTCTTCATGCCCAACGCCGCGATCGCCGCGACCAGACACCAGCGCGACGCCTCGTTGGCAAGCGCGATGACGAGCTGCGGCAGCAGGCCAAGCGAATTGATAACGACGAGGAAAGCGAAACCGAGGAGAAACAGCGGCAGCGTCGCCCGCGCCCCCTCCCCATGGCCGCCGCGCCGAGCGATGAGGAACGAAATCGCGAACACCGCCGGCAGCAGCATCGCCACCCTGAGCAGCTTGACGTAGGTGGCGATATCGCCGGTCTCGTTGGAAATTGTGTAACCGGCGCCGACGACCTGAGCCACGTCATAAATCGTGCCGCCGATGAAAATGCCCGCCTGCTTGTGGTCGAGACCGATCGAGGTTGAGAAGACGGGATAGAGAATCATCGCCAGCGTGGACAGCGCGGTAACGCTGACTACGGTGAGGATGGTGTCGCGCTCCCTTGTCTCGCTGCGCGGCAGGACGGAAGCGATCGCCAGCGCCGCCGAGGCGCCGCAGATCGCGACCGCGCCGCCGGAGAGGACGCCGAACATCGGCGACAGGCCGAGCCGGCGCGCGAGCAGGAACCCGAACACGATCGTCGTCGCCACGCCCACGATCACCGTCGCGACCGGCCATGCGCCGAGCGAAGCGATCTGGCCAAGCGTTATCCGCACGCCGAGCAGGCCGACGCCGACGCGCAGGACCGAGCGCGAGGTAAATTCGATGCCGGCGACGCACCGGCCCTCCTCATGCAGGAAGTGGAACGCCATCCCAAACAGAAGCGCGAACAGCATGACGGGCGCCGTGTAATGCTGGGCGAGCCACGTCGACGCCAGCGCGATGGTGCCGGCGACGAGCAGGCCGGGATAGACCGCATGGATCAGCTTCGCCCGCGGCCAGGACTCGAACTGTCGCGGCGGCGCACCCGGATCGATGGCGATGAGGCCTTCCATGCTGTCGTAGGATTCAAAGCCGATCTCAGGCAGTCTGGCCCTGTTCAATGCGTTGGCTCCCGAGATCCAGCGAAGGCGATGGACTATGGGCGACGGGCGCAGCGATTGTCTACGGGCCGCGCGCTGAGCGCTCTCGCCCTTGAACAGCGGCGTTCAGGCATTCGGCCGTTCTTCGCCGCCGCGTTGCAGATCTTTACGACCCGGAGAGTGGGCCGTCGGGCGCGGTCGGGGATGCGGCGCTATCCCGGTCGCGGACAGCCCGACTGACTGCCGTCGTATTTTGAACTCGTCGCGGGCCTAGGTCGAGGTAGAATGGCGGCATCATTGCTTAGGCCCCCATGCCATTGAGCGCGAGTTCCTCGGGACGCGCCCGACAGGCCCTCAGCATCCTGCTCGAGGCTGCCGCGCTGTTGCTGGCGTTGGTCGCCTTGGCCGGCGTTGGCCAATCGCTGGGCCACGGCAACGGGCTTCTGCTCAAAGCGTTGGGCGGCGGGGTCGGCGCCGTGGCTGGTTTGCTCGCCGGCTACTGCCATCAACTCGCGCGGCAAATCGTAACCCTGCCCGCGGACGTCGCTCTCGAGCAGGACAAGCGCCAGCCGGTTTTCTACCTCCGGTCGTTTCATGACGACGTGATTATGTCGAGAGTCGGCGAGACCGATGTTCCGATGCTTCCCGCCTTCGCCAGCGAGCAGGAGCAATTGGAGCGAGCCTTGCGGCGGATCGGTGCCGTGGTCGGCGTCGCCGTGACGCCGAAGGAGCAGTTGCCGTTGGTCGGGTTCAGCCCGCTCCATTTGACCGATGACGAATGGCGTGAGCGCGTTCGGGACCTCATGCAGAAATCCGCGCTCGTGGTGCTGAGGATCGCGCGGACCGAAGGCGTTCTCTGGGAATTCCAGGAAGCGCCGAAAGTCGTGTCCCCCGAGCGGCTCCTGTTCCTGGTCCCGAGCCAGGGCGACTACGAAGCGTTTCTCGAATCGACCAGGAATCTGCTTCCATTTGCACTTCCGCCCTATCGGAAGACGCGACGCCCGCCAAAATCGACGGTCACGGCGATCGTCTACTTCAAGCCCGGCTGGCAGGCATTTCTCATCCCGCTGCAGATCCCAAAATGGCGCAGCGAAACACTGACCGCCGCCTTGATCCAGGCGATGCAGCCCGTCTATGAACAGATCAAGGTCCCTTGGCGCCCGGCGCCCCTCTCGCTCTGGAAACTGCTTCTGGCCGGATATGAACTCGTGATGGCTGGCGTCGTCGCCTACGCCATCATCAACTCGTGGTCGACCGAATCGGCCAACCCAAGCGAAGGCTCGTGTTCCGGATCCGGCGCGGGCCGTGCTCAAATCGACGCGAACCTGGGCGAGGAAGCGCGGGCGCGCTGCTGCTCCAAATATCCTTGGCTCCTGAACTGCTGAATCGGGCGAACGCACGCAAAAACCCCGGAAGGCGCAAGCGATGAGGATCAGATCGTACTTGCTCATCACCGTCATTCTCGCCGCCGTCGGCGGCGCGCACGCCGATACCATCGACGTTGACGGCGTCAGCCTCGCTATCCGCAATCTTCCCGGCTACTGCACCTCTACCGATCAGGATCTCCTGGGCCCCATGAACCGAATGATGACGAAGCTGAAAGACATCGCGGTCTCGGCGCCTTGCGGCGAACTCCAGGCCTTCAGGAGCGGCACAGGGACTCTCGGCAGCTACATCGTGTGGACTGTCGGAACGAGCGACTCCGGAACGGCCGAGAGACTGCCCGGTGAGGTGACGCGCAAGACCTTCGCCGCCGAAATGGCGACGGGGCAATCCAGGGCTTCCATTTCGAATATTATCGCGGATGCAAACAACAAACTGGAGCAAGAAAAGATGGGCTCGCTCAGCAATCCGTCAGTCGGGCTGATCGAACAGGATTCCGAGGCGATCTACACCGCCGTTGTTGTCGACACCTCCATCGGCGGCGTTTCTCAAAGAAAAGCGATTGTCATGGGCAGCGCAGCCGTCCAGCATCTGCCGGTCACAATCGACGCCTACGACCAATTCAGCGGTCCCGAGACGTTCGCCCGGCTCCTCGATGAAGTGCGTTCGCTGACGCAGGGGGCGCTGGCCGACAATCCCGACTAGACATTCTCGCCCTGGATCGCCGCCACAACAGCGTCGGTGACGGCGCGGGTGGTCGCGGGGCCGCCGAGGTCGGGGGTGTGCAATGACGGGTCGGCGGTGACGCGCTCGATCGCCCGCATCAGGCGATCGGCGGCGTCCTTCTCGCCGAGGTGCTCGAGCATCATCGCCGCGGTCCAGAACGAGCCGACCGGATTGGCGATTCCCTTGCCGGCGATATCGAACGCCGAGCCGTGAATCGGCTCGAACATCGACGGATACTTGCGCTCGGGGTTGAGGTTGGCGGTCGGCGCGATGCCGAGCGAGCCGGCCAGCGCCGCGGCGAGATCGGACAGGATGTCGGCATGGAGGTTCGAGGCGACGATGGTGTCGAGGCTCGCCGGCCTGATCGTCATCCGCATCGTCATCGCATCAACCAGCATCTTGTCCCACGCGACATCGGGAAACTCGCGCGCGATCTCGGCCCCGATCTCGTCCCACATCACCATGGCGTGACGCTGGGCGTTCGACTTGGTGACGATGGTGAGCAATTTGCGCGGGCGCGAGCGGGCAAGCGCGAAGGCGAAGCGGAAGATGCGCTCGACCCCGGCGCGGGTCATGATCGAGACGTCGGTCGCGACCTCAATCGGCAGGCCGCGATGCGCCCGCCCGCCAACCCCCGCATATTCGCCCTCCGAATTCTCGCGCACGATCACCCAGTCGAGCTCGGGGCCGCTCACCTGGCGGAGCGGGCTCGTTATCCCCGGCAATACGCGCGCCGGACGGACGTTGGCGTATTGGTCGAACGGCTGGCAGATCGCGAGCCTCAGGCCCCAGAGGCTGATGTGATCGGGCACCTCCGGCGAGCCGACGGCGCCGAAATAGATCGCGTCGTGGTCCTTGATCCGATCGAGGCCGTCGGCCGGCATCATCAGGCCGGTCGCGCGATAAAGGTCCGATCCCCAGTCGAACCGGTCAAAGACGAATTCGATCCCGCCCACGCGTTTGGCGGCCGCCGCGAGCGCCTCGAGGCCGGCGGGAATGACCTCCTTGCCGATCCCGTCGCCGGGGATGACCGCGATCCGATAGCGCCGCATGAAACCATCCGCATTGTTCCCTCTCCCGACAGGAGGGGGGTTCGGTCGCGCCTGTGGAAGCTGACAAAATTGCGGCTTCGCTGCAACCAAGGCGGGCTTCGCGCGTTTATCGCGTGATGAATGCTCCGGCGCGGCCGGAGGTTCAAATCCTCCGGGAGTTAATCATGGGCCTCATACTCCTCATCATCATCCTGATCCTGCTCTTCGGCGGCGGGGGCGGATATTACGGCTACCGCACCTACGGAGGGCCGGGGCTCGGCGGCGTGCTGGGCGTGGTCGTGGTGATCCTTCTCATCCTGTGGCTGGTGGGCGGCCTCGGTCCGTACACTCCGCACGTATGACGGCGGAGGGGTCGGCAAGTTGTTTCGCGTGACAAGTTGTTTCACGTGAAACGCAAGATCCGCCGATCCAACGCACAACAATTCCCAAGCGGACCACAACAATAGCAAAGCCAGCCGCAACAAAAACCAAGCCGATCGCAACAAAATCAAAACCGGGCGGAAGGAAAACCAAACCGTGTTTTCTTCCGCCAATCCCGAGTTTTCAAGCACTTACCGTAAAATTTGACCTCCTGTGGCGCTCGAAAACATTTCGCAGCGCTGCGCGTTCCGCTCAGGTATCGCTCCCGCGCCGCGCCGCCATGCTCGCCTCGCCCCGGCTGACGCTCGCGGAGAATTTCCGGTCAACAGGAGCATGGTAGCACAAATTTCTGGCAAACGGAAGAACAATATTGCGGCCAGATCCGCGAGAGCATCGCGGTCGCCCCGTAGGGAGAGCGCGTCATGGCCGGGCTCGTCCCCGCCATCCACGTAACGCCCAAGCGGCCGAAACCGCCGCGCTAGGCAGTTTGTCCCGATCGCGTTGACGTCAAGGCGTGGATGGCCGGGACGAGCCCGGCCATGACGATTGGGGACGCCTTCGCAAAGCGGGGGCGAATTGGCGGCGGTCCCCTCACCCCTGCCCCTGTCCCATTGGGAGAGGGGCGCCCCGCCCCTTCCTTCATCGCGTCTCGAGAAAATCTCCCGAGGGATTCGAAACCTTCCTGCGTCTCGTCCGTAGACGAGAGGCCAAGGCGTCAACCCGCGGCGGAAAATGCCGCCGTTCTCACGCAGCCCGAGAAAAGAGCGAAGCGATGAAATACAGTCACATGATCACGATGGCTTCGATCGTTCTTGCCGGTCCGGCGATTGCGGGTTCGCTCGTCGTTCCGGGGCCGGGCGCCGGAAACGCGCAAGCGCCAACGCCTTTCAATTATTACGGCAGCTCCGGATCGCAGGTTCAGCAAATCTACGCGTCCAGCCTCTTCCCAGGAGAAGAGCTCATCAGCGGCTTCAGCTTCAGGGCCTATCCGGGCGCGGCGCCGAGCCTCTTCTTTGGCAACACCGTCAATATTTCCGACGTCGTCATCCAGTTGTCGACGACGAGCGCAGGAGCCGATGAAAGCGGCTCGCTCCCGAGCGCCACATTCGCCGACAATCTCGGCGGCGACGCGACCACGGTTTATTCGGGCGCGCTCACTCTTACGACCGCGGCCACCGGAATCGGCGCCCAGCCGTTCGATTACACCGTCACTTTCTCGCGGCCGTTCCTGTACGATCCCGCCGCCGGCAATCTGCTTCTCGACGTGACGATACCCTCCGGCGCGACGGTCAGCGGCTCCGGCTTTGGCTTTCTTACCTTCGACACCGTCAATACGGTCGATGACGGCATCTATAGCGTCGTCAACATAAGCAGCGGGAGCGCCTTGAGCGGAACGCTGTCGACGGCCGGCGCCATCACCTCCTTTGCAGTGAGTCCGGCGGCGGCGCCCGAGCCGAGCACCTGGGTAATGATGATCGCGGGCTTCGGCATTCTCGCAGCTGGAATGTGGCAGCGCCGGTCGACGCCCGTTGCAGCGAAAACGACTTGATCGGTCGCGCCAAAGCTCGGCCTTAAGAGCAACTTGCACCGAATTGAAATCGTCATCAACTCAGTTGAAGGGCGTTTGTTGTTTTGAGTTTGGCGTTTGCGATGACGACGAGTTTTCGCATGATTGCGGTGATGGCGACGAGGGGCTTTTTGCCTGCGCTGAGGAGACGTTTGTAGAAGGCGCTGAGGGTGGGGTTATGCCTTGCGGCGGAGATTGCGGCCATGAAGAGGACTCGTTTGACTTCGGGTCTTCCGCCGCGGGTTCGGCGATAGGCGTCGGTCTGGCCGCTTTGGTTGGGATGGGGCGCAAGGCCGGCGAGGGCGGCAGCCTGGCGTCGGGGGAGCGAGCCGAGCTCGGGCATGAGGGCGATGAGGGCTGCCGCGGTTTTTTGACCGACGCCTTGTATCGCGACCAGGGTTTTGACGGCCTTGGCGATCGGCTCGCACCCGGCGCACAGCGCGTCGATATCGGCTTCGATCGCCTTGATTTGCGCGTCGAAACTTTCGACGAGCGCCTCGAGATAAGCATGGACAGGCTGGGCGGCGGGGGCGGCGCGACGATTGGCGTAGGCGAGGCGGTCCTTGACGAGGTCGCGTCTGGCCAGGACGAGCGCCTGCAAGCGCAGCCGCTCGGGTTCGCGGGCGCTCCAAAGCGGGAGTTCGGCGAATCGGTCCCTGCCGTATCGGCTGAGCGCGCTTGCGTCGATGGCGTCGGATTTGCCGAGCGTCCCAAACGAGCGGATGAAGGCCTTGACCTTGCGGGCGTCGGCCCGGTGGGCCGGAACGCCGGCCGCGAGCAGGGCCGCCAGCAGATCGCGTTCATAGCCGCCCGTGGCCTCGCAGATGACGAAGCAGGTCGGGTCGAGCGAGGCGGCGAAGTCGGACAGGGCCTGCGGCTCGTTGGCGATCGTGCAGGTACGGCCGCTGGCGGTGTCGAAGGCGACGATTGCGCTCTTGCCCACATCGCATCCGATGAAGCGCGAGGGCGTGGCGGGGTGAGACATTTGCGGCTATCCTCCGTGAGCTTGGGATTGTCTGCGGGCGTGCATCGGGCGATGGCGGCCCATTCAACTCATCAAGCGTTCAAGGGAAGCGGGAAGACGGCCCAGATGACGGCGGGCTTCGCGCCCCATTGCGAGACGGCCAATCTCCCCGCGCGCCGATTCGGGCGGCCGCCCGAATCGGCGCATCCCATCTTCAGGGACAACCCTCTCTACCCAAACTCCAAGAGACAATTGCGAGGAGCGTAGCGACGAAGCAATCCAAGGAACGCAAGGCCCTGACGTTGTCTGGATTGCTTCGCTTCGCTCGCAATGACAAGGCTGGTTTCGCCCAAACGCGACATGCTCTAAGCCTCTCGCTCTCCGAGAGGGCTCACCCCCGCTTGCGCCCCCTCATCCGTCCGCCCTTTGGCCTTGCTTCCCCACCGCCCCAATTGTGCGGGCCCATGTCGGCGTCGGTCGGCTTGCGGGGCCGGGTGGAGGGCAGATTGGCGGCGCGGCCGAATTTGCGCTCGCCGGCGTAAGCGCCGGCAGCGGCCTCGACCTCCTGCTGGCGCGCGAGCGGGTCGTCGCCGACCACGAGCGCGACCGATTGCAGGCGCTTGATCTCGTCGCGCAGCCGCGCCGCCTCCTCGAATTCGAGGTTGCCGGCCGCCTCTTTCATGCGCTTCTCGAGATCGGCGATCGTGCCCTGCAGGTTCTGGCCGATCGCGGCGGAATCGGCGAGGCCGATGTCGACGGTGACATGGTCGGCCTCGTAGACCGAGCCGAGAATGTCCTGGATGCCGCGCCGGATGGTGGCCGGCGTGATGCCGTTGGCCTCGTTATAGGCCGTCTGCTTCTCGCGCCGCCGCTGGGTCTCGTCCATCGCGCGCGTGATCGAGCCGGTGATGGTGTCAGCGTAGAGCACGACCTTGCCGTCGACGTTGCGGGCCGCGCGCCCGATCGTCTGCACCAGCGAGGTCTCCGAGCGCAGAAAGCCTTCCTTGTCGGCGTCGAGGATGGCGACGAAAGCGCATTCGGGTATGTCGAGCCCCTCGCGCAGGAGGTTGATGCCGACCAGCGCGTCGAAGGCGCCGAGGCGCAGGTCGCGGATGATCTCGATCCGCTCGATGGTGTCGATGTCGGAATGCATGTAGCGCACGCGGACGCCATTCTCATGCAGATATTCGGTCAGGTCCTCGGCCATGCGCTTGGTCAGCACGGTGACGAGCGTGCGGTAGCCGCGCAGCGCGACCTGTTTGATCTCGCCCAAGAGGTCGTCGACCTGGTTGCGCGCCGGGCGGATCTCGACCGGCGGGTCGATGAGGCCGGTCGGGCGGATCACCTGCTCGACGAACGCGCCTTCCGTTTGCTCCAGTTCCCAGTGTCCCGGCGTCGCCGAGACATGGACGGTCTGCGGCCGCATCGCCTCCCATTCCTCGAACCTGAGCGGCCGGTTGTCCATGCATGACGGCAGGCGGAAGCCGTATTCGGCCAAGGTCGCCTTGCGCCGGTAGTCGCCTCTGTACATGCCGCCGATCTGCGGGATCGTCACATGGCTCTCGTCCGTGAACACGAGCGCGTTGTCGGGGAGATATTCGAACAGGGTCGGCGGCGGCTCGCCGGGGCGGCGGCCGGTGAGGTAACGCGAATAGTTCTCGATGCCGGCGCAGGAGCCGGTCGCCTCGAGCATTTCGAGATCGAACAGTGTGCGCTGCTCGAGCCGCTGCGCCTCGAGCAGCCGCCCTTGCCGGTTGAGCTGGTCCAGGCGCCCCTTGAGCTCGAGCTTCATCCCCTCGATCGATTGCAAGAGAGTCGGGCGCGGCGTCACATAATGCGAGTTGGCGTAGATCTTGACGAATTCGAGGTCCTGGGTTTTCACCCCGGTCAGCGGATCGAACTCGGCGATCGACTCGATCTCATCGCCGAAGAAGCCGATCCGCCAGGCGCGGTCCTCGTAGTGGGCGGGGAAGATCTCGATCGTGTCGCCGCGGACGCGGAAGATTCCGCGGGCGAAATCCGCCTGCGAGCGCTTGTACTGGAGCGCGACCAGGTCGTTGATGAGCTGACGCTGGTCGACCCTGTCGCCGAGCTTGAGCGAGAAGGTCATCGCGGTATAGGTCTCGACCGAGCCGATGCCGTAGATGCAGGAGACCGAGGCGACGATGATGACGTCGTCGCGCTCCAGCACCGCCCGCGTCGCGGCGTGGCGCATGCGGTCGATCTGCTCGTTGATGTCGGATTCCTTCTCGATATAGGTGTCGGTGCGCGGGACGTAGGCCTCCGGCTGGTAATAGTCGTAGTAGGAAACGAAATACTCGACCGCATTATCGGGAAAGAAGCTCCTGAACTCGCCGTACAGCTGCGCGGCGAGCGTCTTGTTGGGCGCAAGGATCAGCGCCGGGCGCTGGGTCGCCTCGATCACCTTGGCCATGGTGAAGGTCTTGCCCGAGCCGGTGACGCCGAGCAGCACCTGATCGCGCTCGTTGGCGCGAACGCCCTTGACGAGCTCTTCGATCGCCTGCGGCTGGTCGCCTTCGGGCTCAAATTCGGACACGACGCGAAAGCGCCTGCCGCCCTCGGACTTGTCCGGCCGCGGCGGCCGGTGGGGCGTCCACGGCGGGCGGTTGCGGATGTTGGGGTCGCCGCCGTCAAGCAGCTCCTTGAGCGATTCCGCGCTCGCCGGCGCCCCGATCAGGCCATGCGGATGGCTGTCGGGCGCAGCGCTCTCGAATTTCGGCTGCGGCGCTTCGCCGAACCACTGCGGCTTCGGCTCGACCAGGGCCGGATTGAGCAACTCGGCGAGATGCTCGCCGAGCGGATGGACCTCGGGCCGCGAGGCTTTGGAGTTCGGCCCGCGAGCGGGCTTTTTGGGGGCGGGCATGGCCGGAATATGGGGCGAGTCGAAGGGCGGGGGAAGGGCGGCGCCGCGATCCTGACGAAAGTTCGTGCTGTTGACGGCGCGATATGGCATGACACGATACGCGGATGAAGTTCGAGATTCTGGGCGAGATTTCGGCTGCCGAGGCTTTCGCTACAGGCTCCGCCATCCACGAGATCGCGCGGCTGAGAAAGATCTACGGCCGCGGCCGTTGGCGCAAACGCAAGGGGACCGCGCGCATTCGATTGCCCGATGGCTCTATTCGGCTCGCAGAAGTGCACTGGTATGAAGCGTCAGGGATCGGGCGCAAGGAATTCAAGATCAAACACTTGCTCTGAGAAGCACGAAACTATGGCGAAGACGCAAGCGAACAGATTGGTTGTCTGTGTCAACAACGATGGCTACTCGGCGTCACTCGAGCAGCGAAAAATTTATGTCGCGCTGCGCGACCTCAATGCTGAAAGACACGGACTTCTGCGCGTCATCGATAAGTCCGGAGACGATTATCTTTTTCCCAAGACATTCTTTCGCCCGATCGCCTTGCCTACGGCTGTCAAGAAGGCGGTCCTGGCGGCGGCTTGAAAGGAGGGCCGCCCTGCGAGGACGCCAGCAGGAATCGGGTTGAATTTGAGGCTTGGCGCGCAATCCTCCAACGACGGCCCGCCGGAAGCGACGCGATGGACCAAGCTGCGAAACATTATCACGTCTTCGAGACGGCCATGGGCTTCTGCGCCATCGCCTGGAGCGATGCGGGCGTCGCGCGCTTTCAATTGCCGACGAAGAGCGCCGAGGCGGCCGAACGATCGGTGCGGCGGCGCGTCCCTGAGGCGGAACCGGGAGCGCCGCCGGAAGACGTTGGGGCAGTCGTCGCGCGGGCGAAACGGTATTTTGGCGGTGAGGAAGCGGACTTCTCGCAGGTCCAGATCGACCTTGGCGACGAGGACGCATTCTTCAGCCGGATTTACCAGGCGCTGCGCCGGATCGGCTGGGGCCAAACGACTACCTACGGCGCGTTAGCGAAAGAAGTCGGCGCCGGCCGCGAGGCGGCGCGCGATGTCGGCGAGGCGATGGCCACGAATCCGGTTCCCCTGATCGTTCCGTGCCACCGGGTGCTGGCCGCCGGCGGCAAGATCGGCGGCTTCTCCGCGCCCGGCGGCTCGAAGACGAAGATCCGCATGCTCCAACTTGAGGGCGTCCGCGTTCAGCCGCCGGTACCGGTGCAGCAATCTTTCGGTTTCTGAGCCGAGACCGAAGCCGCGACGCAGGCGGCGGGAACCAGATAGGTGGCCTCGTTGCCCCTGCGCCGATGCGGCGATAGGGTTCCGCGATGTCTCGCGACGCGTCGTTTCCGGTCTTCGTTCTGGCCCGCTTCGAGGCTGGCTCGCCGAGCGAGAAGCGGGCGCTCGGCGCCGAGATCGATGCGATCTGCCGCACGACCGGGTTTCTCGCCGTAGCCGGCCACGGCGTTCCCGACGGCATTGTCGAAGCAGCGTGGACAAAGGCGGAAGCTTTCTTCGCCCTGCCGCCCGAGCAGAAGCAGAGCGCGAAGGCGCCCTACCCCGGCTATCCTTATGGCTATCTCGGGCCGGAGACGGAATTGCTCGCGCGCTCGCGCGGGGTCGATGCGCCGCCGGACATCAAGGAAAGCTTCAACGGCGGCCCGGCGCGGGCCCCGGCGGGCCTCGCCGATCCCGAGGCGCTCGACTTCTGCTTCGCCCCCACCATCTGGCCGGAAGCCCCGGACGGCTTTCGCGCCGCCTGGCAGGCGTATTACGCAGCGATGGAGGACCTCGCGGCGCGCATCATGCGCGCTTTCGCCGTCGCGCTCGACCTGCCCGAGGATTTCTTCGCCCCGTTCCTCTCGGCGCCGGTGAGCGCGCTGAGGGCGCTGAATTATCCCGCGCTCGCCGCGCCGCCGAATGCCGGCCGGATTCGCGCCGGCGCGCATACGGACTACGGCAGCCTGACCATCCTGCTGCCGCAGGCCGGCTCGCGCGGGCTCGAGATTCTCGCCCCCGATGGGAACTGGATCGAGGTCCTGCCGCATCCCGCCGCCTTCATCGTCAACATCGGCGACCTGATGGCGCGCTGGACCAACGACCGCTGGACCTCGACCCTGCACCGGGTCGTGATTCCCGACGACGGCGGCGCCAGACGGCGCCAGTCCTTCGCCTTTTTTCATCAGCCGAACTGGGACGCCGAAATCATCGCGCTCGACGCGTGCCTTGGGCCGAACGAGACGCCGAAATATCCGCCGGTTCGGTCGGGGCCGTACCTGATGGGCAAATTCAAGTCAACAACGACGTAAGGCCGCGCACGGCCCTCGCGCGGGCTTCGAGGAGCGCGCGGGCTCCCGTCAATGGCGAAGCCGCATCAAAGAGACGGCTCCCGCCAGTCGAGTTGCGGAAACCGCCGGAAGTCGTGATCGTAAGTGATCCAGGCGCAGCCGTGCTCGATCGCCAGCGCCGCGAACCACGCATCGGAAATGCGCGGCCCGCTGATACCTCCCTCAAGACAAATCCGCTTGAAGATCGACCAGTGGCGCGGACCGGGATGAACTTGCTCGCAGTGCCGTTGTCCGAGCAGATTGTCGCAGAAAGCGAAAGCTTCCTCGACTGAACTGGGCTGCTTGAATATTCGTGGATTGGTCGCGATCCGCGCGACGGCGCTTAACGCCAGCGGCGACAATCCGAATTGCGCCTCCCCCAGGACGATCCCGTCGAGCCAGGGTTTGCAAACAGCGTGGCGGGGCGAGTCGGCGCGAAACGCGTAGAGCAGCACATTGACGTCGGGGAGGATCACCGGAGCCGTCCGGCAGTCTCCAAATCCTGCAATTCCTGCAACGCGGCTGAATCATCAAGACTGACTCCAGGCATTAGCCCGCCTGTCGCCGAGCTAACCAGCGGCAGGACGCGCTTAGCCCGAACGCGCGGCGCGCGATCGTCGAGAACGCGCCGCAAGCCATCCTCGATCAGCGCGGTGAGCGAGCGGCCCTCGGCCAGCGCCTTACGCTTGGCGCGCCGGACGAGATCCTCGGGCAGCCGGACCGTGGTTCTCTCAGTCATATGTCAAGACATATTACGGTGGCGCAACTACGTCAACGCACCGCGGCGGCCTGAGGATCGCGGAAAGGGCGGCCGATTGAACCCTTACGCCCCCAGCGCCTCGCCCAGGTCGCGGATCAGATCGTCCGCCGTCTCGAGCCCGACCGAGAGCCGGATGACGTCGTCGCCCGCCCCTGCTGCGACGCGTTGCTCGTCCGTGAGCTGCCGGTGGGTGGTCGAAGCCGGGTGCAAGATCAGGCTGCGGGTGTCGCCGATATTGGCGAGATGCGAGAACAGGCGCACGCTCTCGACCAGTTTCACGCCCGCCTCGTAGCCGCCCTTGACGCCGAAGGTGAATACCGCGCCCGCGCCTTTCGGCAGATATTTTTGCGCCAGCTTGTAGTAGGGGCTCTGCTTGAGGCCGGCGTAAGAGACCCACGCGACCTCGTCGCGTCCGCTCAGGAATTCGGCGACCTTCCGTGCGTTCTCGACATGCCGCTCCATGCGCACATGCAGGGTCTCGACGCCAGTGATGGTGAGAAACGCGTTCATCGGCGCGAGCGCGGGGCCGAAATCGCGCAACGCCACCGCCCGCGCCTTCGTCGTGAAGGCAAAATCGCCAAAATTCTCGAAGAATTTAAGCCCGTGATAGGCCGGCTCCGGCGCGGTCAGCGACGGGAACCGATCGCCTTGCGACCAGTCGAACTTGCCCAATTCGACCACGACGCCGCCGAGCGCGTTCCCATGCCCCGACAGGAACTTGGTCGTCGAGTGAACGACGATGTCGGCGCCGTGCTCGATCGGCCGGCAGAGATAGGGAGTGGCCAGCGTGTTGTCGACGATGAGCGGAATGCCTGCCGCATGGGCGATTCCCGCGACGCGCTCGATGTCGACGACCACACCGCCAGGGTTGGCGAGGTTCTCGATGAAGATCGCCTTGCACTTCGGCGTCAGGCTTTTGCGGAAGTTCTCCGGCTCGCTCGGATCGACGAAATGGCAGGTCCAGCCGAGCTTCTTGAACGACAGGCCGAACTGGGTGAGCGAGCCGCCATAGAGGTTGCGCGAGGCGAGGAACTCGTCGCCCGGCTCCATCAAGGTGAAGAAGGTCAGGAACTGCGCAGCGTGCCCGGACGCGGCAGCGACCGCGGCGCGGCCGCCCTCGAGCGCGGCGATCCGTTCTTCGAGCACGGCGACGGTCGGGTTGGTCAGCCGCGAATAGATGTAGCCGAAATTGTGCAGGTTGAAGAGCGAAGCGGCGTGATCGACATCGTCGAACACATAGGCCGTGGTTTGATAGATCGGGGTCGAACGCGCGCCGGTCGTCGGATCGGGCGCGGCGCCAGCGTGGATCGCCCGGGTCTCGAAGCCATATTCGAGGTTGTGCGGCGGCGCGGGGCGCTGCTTCGTCCGCCGCGGCAACGGCGGCGCTGGGGCGCGATTGCGGATGATGCCACTGTTGACGCCGCTCCACGACAATTCGCCCCCGAGCCGCCCGAACTCGATTTTCGGGCATCGGTTCATGACCACTTCGATCCCTGCGGCCTCCGCCGTCCCGGCCGCCGCGTCGTTGTGGACGCCGAGTTGCATCCACACCACCTTGGCGCCGATCGTGATCGCGTCGGCGACGACGCCGGGCGCCTCATCCGACGTCCGGAATATGTCGACCATGTCGACCTTGTCGGGAATGTCGCCGAGCGCAGCGTAGGCCTGCTCGCCGAGCAGCGTCTTGCCGGCGATCGCGGGATTGACCGGGATCACACGGTAGCCTTTGCCTTGCAGGTACTTCATCACGAAGTAGCTCGGCCGGTTCCAGTTCGGCGACGCGCCGACCATTGCGATCGTTTTTACCCGCTCAAGGATCGAGCGGATTTTTGCGTCGGAATAGGGAATGGGCTCGAGGTCGGCCATGCGGCGCGCTCCGGTTGCGAAAGCGCGCGCATCCTAACGTGCGGCGAAGATGCGGCCACCGCTTTTTCGCCAAAGGCCCACTTGGGTCTTCACTCCACCGCGTCCCCGACCATCTTGCCCCGCGCCGCGACGTAGAGCCCGCTGCCGATGATGATGGCGTTGCCGACGACGATCGGCAGTGTGGGCGCGTCGCGCCAGACGAGCCAGCCCATGATCGCCGCCCACACGATCGCGGAATATTGCAGCGGCGCGAGCACCGCGGCGCGGGCCATCGCGAGCGCCCGGACGATGAAAATGAAACAAGTCATCGAGACGACGCCGACCAGGAACATGAGGCCGAGATCGAACGCGGTCGGCGTCGTCCAGACCCAGGGGACTGTCGCGGCGCCGATAAGGCCGCTGCCGACGAATTGCCAAAAAACCAGCGGCAGCCAGTGGACGCCGCGAAGTTCGCGTGTGATCGTCTGGCTCAGTGCGAACGTAGTCGCGCCGAACAGGGCAAGCGGCGCGGCCCAGGAAAACATTTGCGGCGAGGGCCTGAGCGCGATGAGTACGCCGACGAAGCCGATCAGGACCGCGATCCAGCGGAAGCGCTCGACCTTCTCGCCGAGCATCGGCGCCGAGAGCGCGGTGACGATGAGCGGCGTCGCCATATAGAAGGTCATGACGTCGGCCAGCGGCATGAAGCGCGTCGCGTAGTAGAAGGCGAAGGTATCGACCGCCGCGCAGAGAACCCGCAGCACCTGCAGCGGCGCCTGGCGCTTATCGATGAGGCTGACGCGCAGCGACAGGATCATCGGCGCCAGCACGACGCCGGCGCCGATCGAGCGCAGCATCATCAATTGGCCGACGCCGTAAACCGCGACCAGCCATTTGCCGAGCGCGTCATTGATCGAGAATAATGCGACGCCGGCAAGATAGAGGATGACGCCGAGGCCCGCAGTTCCGGAGCGAGGCATCGGCATGGGATCCTGGAGGTTCGGCGGTCGGCCGCGAGGCCCTCCCCCGCACGCGGGAGAGGGGGGCGCGAACTCTTCTCCCGCTTTGCGGGAGAAGGTGGCGCGAAGCGCCGGATGAGGGGCCCTTGTGCGTCTGGCTCGCGTCAGCGCGAGTAGAATTCGATGACCAGGTTCGGCTCCATGTGCGTCGGATAGGGCACTTCGGAGAGGCTGGGGATGCGGGTCATCTTGGCCGTGCCCTTGGCGTGATCGACTTCGATGTAGTCGGGCACGTCGCGTTCGGCGAGCGCGTTGGCTTCGAGCACCAGCGCCATTTGCCGCGAGGATTCCTTGATCTCGACCAGATCGCCGACCTTCACTTGATAGGAGGCGATGTTGACGCGGCGGCCGTTGACCTTGATGTGGCCGTGATTGACGAACTGGCGCGCGGCGAACACGGTCGGCACGAACTTCGCCCGATAGATCAGCGCGTCGAGACGGCGTTCGAGCTGGCCGATGAGGTGGGCGCTCGAGTCGCCCTTGAGCCGGCGCGCCTCGACATAATATTTGTGAAACTGCCGCTCGGAAATGTTGCCGTAGTAGCCCTTGACCTTCTGCTTGGCCTTGAGCTGCGTGCCGAAGTCGGTCGCCTTGCCCTTGCGTCGCTGGCCATGCTGGCCCGGCCCATATTCTCGCTTGTTGTAGGGGCTCTTGGGGCGGCCCCAGATGTTCTCGCCCATGCGGCGATCGATCTTGTACTTTGCTTCCGCGCGCTTCGTCATCGCGATTCCTCTTTATCGAGCGATCCAGGGTCAACGAGGAACGCGCCCTCCTCTGCGCCAAAGGCGCCGACAGGCCATGCGCCGAGCAAGGCGATTGGCCACGGGTGCGTCAAATGACAAACGCGCTCCCGTTTAGCCGAGAGCGCGCCTGACGGGGGCGTTCCTAGATGAGCCGGACCCTGGTGTCAAACGTTCGCAAAGAGGACCTCGCGACGGCAGATCAGCACGGGCGGCTGCTATGTTCAGTGCGCATGCCTTATCCAAGCATGGTGTACGATTAGTTAATTTTCATGCACTTGATTGCCGTGTGTGGGCTCCGCTACGGTGCTGACATGTCAGCGTCATGCGAATATCACATGAACTGTCGCAATGCACCATTGACTTTTGCAGCGCAGCATTCTATCTACGCCGGGTCTAGGAGAAGGAGCGAACCAATCGGTCTCGATGGATCGAGGCTGAAAAGGGAGGGTGGTCAAAAATAGGAGACCGCCATGAAGATGTTCTCTCTTACGCGATTCCTGCGCGCCCGCCGCGTCTACTGGAGCGTGTTGCAGGAACTCACCAACTATTCGGATCGCGAGTTGCACGACATCGGCATCGATCGCGCCGACATCCACCAAATCGCCCGCCTGGCTTCACAGGAACGGCACTAACCTCAATGGCGGCGCCCCACGCGGCGCCGCCATAGCCTCATTCCCGGCTATAGTCGTCTTCGATGCGAACGATATCGTCCTCGCCGAAATAACTCCCGGTCTGAACCTCGATCAGCTCGAGGTCGATCTTGCCGGGGTTGGCTAGGCGATGGGTCGAGCCGATCGGAAGATAGATCGATTCGTTCTCATGCACGTGCTCTACCTTGCCATTGAGCGTCACCTCGGCGGCGCCGCGCACGATCACCCAATGCTCCGCCCGATGATGGTGCTTTTGCAGCGATAGGCGTCCGCCCGGGCGCACAACAATGCGCTTGACCTGGTAGCGCGAGCCCTGGTCGACGCTCTGGTAGTAGCCCCATGGCCGGTATATCCGCACATGCTGGGTCGCTTCCGGCTGGCCCTCGGCCTTGAGCCGCTCGACCAGCGCCTTGACTTTGTCCGTCTGTGACCGGTCGGCGACCAGCACCGCGTCGCGGGTGGCGATCACGACGACGTCGCGAAGGCCGATGACCGCCGCCAGCTGCTCCTCCGAACGTACCAGAACGTTCTCCGAATCGATCGCGACCGCCCGACCGCGAAAGCTGTTGCCGCGCGGGTCGCGCGGGCTCAAGCGCCAGACCGCCGACCATTCGCCGACGTCCGACCAGCCGACGTCGGCTCTCAGCACCGCCGCCTTGTCGGTTCGCTCCATCACCGCGTAGTCGATCGAGGTCTTCGGCGCCTTCGCGAAGGAAGCATGGTCGAGGACGACAAAGCCGAGATCCTTTTTCGCCCCGGCGACCGCGCTCATGGCAGCGGCGGCAATCTCAGGCTCGAAGCGCTGAAGCTCCTCGAGCATGACGTCGGCGCGGAAGACAAAATTGCCCGAATTCCAAAGGTAGCCGTCCTCGATGAACACGCGCGCGCGCTTTTCGTCCGGCTTCTCCACGAATTGCTCGATGCGCTGCACCCTGGAATCGATCGCCAGCGGCTCGGCCGGATGAATGTATCCGTAGCCGGTCGCCGGGTGGTCGGGGGTGATGCCGAAGGTGACGATTTCGCCGGCCGCCGCCACGTCGCGGGCCTCGGCGCAGAGCCGTGCGAACTGCTTTCCGTCCTCGAAGACGTGGTCGGCCGCGAGGACCGCGACCACCGTCTTCGGATCGCGGGCCGCCGCCCACGCGGCCGCTGCGCCGACCGCGGCCGCGCTGTCGCGCCGCTCCGGCTCGAGCAGGATCGTCGCCTCCGCGCCGATCTCCCGCAGTTGCTCGGCGACGCGAAAGCGATAGTCGAAATTGGTGATGACGACCGCCGGATCGAACACCCCGGCATCGCCGACTACGCTGACGGTCGATTGAAACGTCGAACGCTCGCCGATCAGGGGAATGAATTGCTTGGGCAGGCTCTCGCGCGATTCCGGCCACATGCGGGAGCCCGATCCGCCGCACATGATCACTGGGAGGATTTTTGTCATTGTTTCCCTGGATTGGCCTCCGGCGTCGGGAATCGCCTCGCCCTCGGCGCTTCCTCTGCAATACCGGGTGCGTCAAGGCAATGGCCCGATCGGCGGGAGCATTCACGCCTTGCGCGGCGACCGGACGGGGCGGCGCCCGGCAACGAACGCCGCAGCCGCGCCGGCGGTGACCGCGAGCGCGACCGCGAAAGCGGCAAAAGCGCTCGGCAGCGAAAGCGCTTGGGCGATCGCGCCGGTCGCCAGCGGCGCCGGCAGACGGGTCAGCGCGCTGAACAGCGAGGCCGAGGCGAGCCCGACCGCCGGCCCGGCCTCCGACTGGCGGGCGGCGAGCGCGAAGCTGCAGGGAACGATCGGACCGGTGCCGACGCCGATCAGGGCGAACCCGGCGACGCTCGCGGCAAAACCGGCCTGAGCGCCGACCAGGGCGAAGCCGGCGGCCGCGATCGCAAACGAGGCGACGATGATGCGAAGGTCGCTGATCCGAAGCCGGATGGCGTCGGCGTTGAAGCGCAGCGCCGCCTGGCAGGCGGAAAAGAACGCCGCGCCCAGGCCGGAGATCGCCGCCAGCTTCGGCGCTTCCTCGCGCAAGAGGAGCGTCGACCACAGCGACGCGGCCAGCTCCGCCGCGATCGAGACGCCAATGACGACGCCGAGCGCGATCAGGGCTGGGGCGAACGACAGTCCGCTCCGCCCCGACACTCCGACCGGCGCCGGGGCCGGGACGGTCGCTCCGCGCCGCGCGATCATAGGCGACGCCGGCGCCGGCGAGCGCCAGCGCGGCGAGAATTCCGGCCGCCCAGGGCGCCGAACCCGCGGCGATCAGGCTGCCGAGAATCGCGCCGATCGCCATGCCTGCCGACGCCGCGGCGTGCAGCCGCGCTAGGATCGGCCGGCTGAGTCGGCGTTCGATTCGGGCGCCTTCGGCGTTCATGGTGACGTCGACGACACCGCCCAGGAACCCCGCAGCGATCAGGGCGATTGCGACCTCGGCCTTGCGCGAAGCGTTCAGCAATCCGCAGAGCGCCGCGCCGTAGACGATCGCGCTCACCGGCAGGACTCGCTCGACACGAAAACGGTGCGCGAGCGCCCCGCCCGCCGACATGGCGATGAGGTAGGCGCCGGTATAGACAGTGAGCAGAATCCCGAAGGTCGCCGCGTCGACGCCGGCGTGGGTCAGGATCGCGCCGGAGGCGCCGCCCCACAAACCGAGGCCGACGCCAAGGGCGAAGAACATCGCCGCGACCGCCGCGTGCAGCGGCGCGCCAGCGCCCGAGCCGCCGCGCGGCGGGATCGCACTCAAAAGTCGGTCGGCGCGCCGCCTTCCGCCTTGCGGCGGGCGACGAAAGCGGTGAGCGCCTCGAGGCGCTCGGCCTCGAGCGGCGGGACGACGAAATAGCGCAGCCGCTCGGCGACGATCCGCTCGGCGGCGTCGAGGGCGGTCGGCGATCCGGCTTCGCGCCAGCTCTCGTAGTTGCGCCAGTCGGAGATCATGGGCGGAAAAAAAGCGGTGCGGTAGCGGCTCTGCGTATGCTCGGCGCCGAAGAAATGGCCGCCGGGACCGACCTCGCGCATTGCTTCGAGCGCCAATTCCGCTTCGTCCACTTTGAGCGGCTTCAGGAACTCGGCGACCATCGCCAGGAGGTCGGCGTCAAGCGCCATCTTTTCGAACGAGGCCTGCAGGCCGCCCTCCATCCACCCGGCGCCGTGCATGAGGAAATTGACCCCGCCCATGATCGCGCCCCAGAGCGAGAACACGCTTTCATAGGCGGCCTGGGCGTCGAGCGAATTGGCGGCGTTGGCGTTGGATGAACGATAGGGCAGACCAAGCCGGCGCGCGAGCTGGCCGCCGACTATCGCCGTTTTCATATATTCGGGAGTGCCGAACGCCGGCGCGCCCGATTTCATGTCCACGTTCGAAGTGAAGCCGCCATAGACGAATGGCGCCCCGGGCCGCACGACCTGGGTCATGACGAGGCCGGCGAGCGCTTCGGCATGCTGCTCGACGAGGGCGCCGGCGAGGGTGACCGGGGCCATGGCGCCGGCGAGGGTGAAGGGCGTCAGCACCACCACCTGATTGCGCCGCGCCATCTGGATCACCCCTTCGAGCATCGGCGTATCGAGCCTCAGCGGCGAGGACGAGTTGATAACCGTGAATAGCGACGGCTCGCGCTCGAGCGTCTCGTCGTCGAGGCCCCGCGCGATCTTGACCATCTCGATCGCATCCAGGTTGCGCTCCCGGCCGAGGCTGTAGGCGTGGATTGGCTTGTCCGACAGCGTCAGCATGTCGAACAGCGCTTCGAGATGACGAACGGAAGCGTGAATGTCGATCGGCTCGACCGGGTAGCCGGCCCAGAAATGGATCGAATCGAAGCTCTGGCCGAGACGGATAAAGTTTTGAAAATCGCGCTTGTTTCCCGGTCGCCGCCCGCCCGCGCGGTCGAACGAGTTGGGGGCGCTCGCCACCGATCCGAAGGCGACGTGTCGACCCCCGATCGTGAGATTGCGGGCCGAGTTGCGCGCGTGCAGGGTGAATTCCTTCGGCGCGAGCCCAATGTGCGCTTCGACCAGCGCGGGATCGAAGCGCACCCGGCGCGAGGCCGGATCGACGTCGGCCCCGGCCTGCGCCAGCATCGCGCGCGCCTCGTCATGCAGGAAATCGATGCCGATCTCCCTCAGGACCTCGAGCGCGGCGCGATGGATCGATTCGAGCTCGTCGCGGGAGATGAGGTCGAGCGGCGCGAAGGGCGACTGCGGCTGGGCGGCCGGCGGCGCAACAGCGCCGCCGCGTTCAGGCGCGCGCCGGCGTCGGGCGCCGCGCCCCGTCTCCTGCGGCGGCGATTCGGTCGTCATTGATGTTCCCCAGAGTCCTGCCGCCCGCGGGCGCGGCTTGATTTCAGCGCCGGCGGCGACTGGTCGCACGCCGTTCTAGCGGCGCCGTTTATACCCGCCTCGCGCCAAAATGGCATTGCGGCATGCCAATTCGCGCCTAAGATTTTCGAAGCCCGCTATTTTGCCGCCCGCAGCTTCGGCGCTTCGGCCGTCGCGGGTTCCGGTTCGGGCGGACGGGCGGCCGCGCCGGCGGAAAACCGGGCGATGAGCCAGGACCGGAACAACGCCACCGCCTCGTTGCTCAGGTCCTCGGGATGGGTGGTGAGATAATAGCCATAGCCTTCGTCCAGCCAGAGGTCGTAGGGCCGCACCAACCGGCCGGCTTTGATCTCCTCGTGGAACAGGAGCGGATCGAGCAGCGCGAGCCCGTCGCCCATCATCGCATATTGGGCGCAGAGCTGCTGGGTGTCGAACACCAGGCCGCGATCGACGGCGATATCCGGCCGGCCGATCGATCGCACGAACATCTCCCAGAAGAAGTGGCGCGGCCGGCCGTCGATCTTGAGATGCAGGAGATCGCTGGCCGCGATCAGCCGTCCGGGATCGCTGGCGTCGGTCCCCTCGATCAGCTTCGGGCTGCACAAAAGCGTCGAGCGCACCATCCATAAGAGATCATGGATCGCGTCGGTGACTCGCGGCTCGGAATAAACGATGGCGATGTCGATGTCGCCGTCCACTTCCGGCCCTGTGGTCGGCTTGGAGACGATTTCGAGCGAGATGCCGGCATTCTCGGCCCGGAAATCGCGCAGGATCGGGATGGCGAGCCGGTGCGCGAAGGAGGTCGGCAGGGCGACCTTCAAAACCCGTTTCGGCCGACCCTTTTCCTTGATCACCTCGCCCAGCGCCTGGTCTATCCGATCGAACGACTTCGACACGACCGGGAGGATGTGCCGCCCGGCCTCGGTGAGCACAAGCTGTTGCGGGCGACGTTCGAACAGGGCGACGCCAAGAAAGTTCTCGAGCACGATCACGTGACGGCTCACCGCGCTCTGCGCGACCGTCAGGCTATTGGCGGCGGCCGTGAAGCTGAGATGTTGCCCGGCCGCCTCGAACGCCCTGAGCGCGTTGAGCGGCAACCACTTGCGATCCATTCCTCCTCCGCGCGCGGCGCACTTATGTCACCCGTGTCCGTGCGAGCGCGTCAATATTTGGTTCATAGCCCATTCCGGGCCGGTCGGACAATACGATCATGCCGGAGGAATCCGCTTTAAGGGCTTCAGCCATCATATAGTCGCGCCGATCGAGGTCCCATTCCGGCGGATCGTAGGGAAACTCGAGGAACGGGGCATCGCAGAGGCCAGCCGCCAGATGAGCGTTGGCGACGACCCCCATGCCGTTCGTCCAAGTATGCGGAGTGAAGACGAGATTGTGCTCCTGAGCCATCAGCGCCACGCGGCGCAGGCCGGTGAGGCCGCCGACCAGGGCGGCGTCAGGCTGCAATATGTCGAGGCAGCCCTCGGCGATGAGGTCGCGGAACTCGTAAAGCTCGCGCGTCATCTCGCCGCCGGCGATGCGCAGGTCCGTCATGTCGCGCAAGGCGCGCATCCCTGCGCGGTCGCCACGATGCAACGGCTCCTCCATCCAGTAGACGCCAAGGCGTTCGAGCTCGCGCGCGACGCGGACCGCGTCCTTCAGCGACCATGACGCATAGGCGTCCCACGACATTCGCCAGCCCTGATTGCAGTCGACCATGAGCTCGAGCCTGTCGCCGACGCGCTTGCGCACGGCCTCCAGTGCGCGGATGTCGGCCCCAGTCGCCGCGATGAAAACGGATCTTCATCGCCGCGAAGCCTTGAGCGATATAGCGCTCGGCGGCGTCGGCGAGCGCCTCCGGCCCACGCAGCGAGCCAGACGAAGCGTAGGCGCGGACGCGATCCGACAGGCCCGATGAGCCTCCAACACGGCTGACCAGTGAGTTTGCCGGCGAGATCCCATAGCGCCAAGTCGAGCGGCCAGCAGCGGCCCCAAGGAAAGCTGATGTTGTTGAGGATGCGCCAGTGCCGTTCGAGCGCGAGCGCGTCCTGGCCAATGAACAGCGCCTCGTGGCCCTCGAAGCCAAGCATCATGTCGCCCGAGCCGTACCGGTCACCCCGAGATCGGTATGGACGGCGACGATCGCCGCGTCCCAGAACGTGCGCGGCTTGGTGTCCCAGCTGGCCTGAAGCGGCGGATCGAAATGCAGCCGGTGGACCTACTTGTATGCGGTCCAGATCGTCTTGAAGTCCATGTACTTGTCGATCGCGTGCGGCGAGCGGTCGCGGCCGAAGCCCGATTGCTTGAAGCCTCCGAACGGCGTCGCGATCGACGAGCGATCGTAAGTGTTGACCCAGACGGTGCCGGCGCGAATGGCGCGCGAAAGGCGGTGGGCGGCTTTCATGTCGCGCGTCCACACCGCGGCGGCGAGCCCGTAGATCGTGTCGTTGGCGAGCTTGACCGCCTCAGCCTCGGACGCAAACGGGATAACCACGACGACCGGCCCGAAGATCTCCTCTTGCGCGATGCGCATGACGTTGCTCGCGCCGTCGAGAATGGTCGGCTCGACATAGAATCCGCCCGTCTCAGCGAGAGCGCGGTTGCCTCCATGAGCGATTCGCGCGCCCTCCTTGACGCCAATGTCGATATAGCCGAGCACCCGCTCCATGTGGCGTTCCTCGATCAGGGCGCCGAGCTGCGCGCCGGCGTCGAACGGATGGCCGAGCGGGATCTCGGCCTTCTGCACCGCGGCGATCTTCTTGACCAGCGCCTCACGGATCGAGGCGTGAGCCAAGACCCGCGAGCCCGCATGGCAGGTCTCGCCCTGATTGTAATAGATGCCCCAGGCGATTGCTGACGCCGCGGCGTCGAGATCGGCGTCGGGCATAACCACATGCGGCGATTTTCCCCCGCATTCGAGCGCAACCCGCTTCATGTTGCTCTGGCCGGCGTAAACGAGCATCAGCTTGCCGACCTCAGTCGAGCCGGTGAATGCGATCATGTCGACGTCGGGATGGAGGGCGAGCGGCTTGCCGGCCTTTTCGCCGAAGCCCGGCACGACATTGAGCACGCCGTCCGGCAGCCCCGCCTCCTTGCCGAGCCGGCCGAGCATGAGCGCGCCGAGCGGCGATTGCTCGGCAGGTTTGAGGATCACCGAGTTTCCCGCCACCAGCGCCGGCCCGAGCTTCCAGGCGGCGATGATGAGCGGATAGTTCCACGGCACGATCGCGCCGATGACGCCAAGCGGTTCTTTCCGCACCAGCGCCACATCGTTGGCGCCGACCGGCGCCACCTCGTCACTGAGCTTGTCGGCGAATTCGGCGTAATACTGGATGCAATTGGCGCAGAAGGGGACGTCAACGTTCAGCGCATTGGCGATCGGCTTGCCGACGTCGAGCGTCTCCAGTAGCGCGAGCTCTTCCGTATGTTCGCGGATGAGCTCCGCGAAGCGCAGTAGGACCTTCTTCTTTTTTGCCGGATCGGCGTCGCGCCACACTCCGCTCTCGAAAGCCTTCCTCGCGGAATGAACCGCGCGGTCGATGTCGGCCGCCCCGCAATCGGCGACCTTGGCGAAGGCCTTGCCGTCGATCGGCGACACCTTGGCGAAGGTCGTGCCATCGGCCGCCGCGACATACGCGCCGTCGATGAAGGCGCGGCCTTCAATTTTGAGCGCCGCGGCGCGGGCAAGCCAGCCATCGCGGGTGGTCGGGCGGTCGAGCATGAACCTATTTTCCTTGGATTTGGTGGAACACGCCAACATGCCCGCCGATCGGTCTCGCGCCAACCAGAATTTTGATGGGGGCTCAGCAGTTTCGCGGCGGGGCGCGCCCCCTGCGTCCTGAGGCGCGGGCCGGGGCGCGGCGAAGAGGTCTTTGCGGCGGGTTCGTCTTCCGAGATTCCTTGAAAACTTCAAGGAATACGGGCAGTGTGGCGACTTTCCGCGCTAATGGATGCTTAAGAAGAATGATTTTCAACCCTGGAGGCGCACATGGCCACAGATCAAGAATTGTTCGCAAAGGGACTGGCGACCTACGAGAAAGTGGTAGCCGCGAATTATATGGCTCACCGCGAGGTGTACGGTCTACTCCGCGACGTTCTCTTGAATGAGGCCCCGCCCGGTTTCGTCTTTGCTGACCTTGGCTGCGGCACCGCAATGGGCTCTGCCGAAACGTTGGAGGGGACGCCGGTCGGACGATACGTTGGCGTCGACATTTCGCAACCTTCGCTCGATGTCGCGGCGTCCAAGCTCGCCGCTCTCCGTTGTCCGGTGGAACTGCAACTCCAGGGTTTCGTCGAGGCCATAGACGAGTGGCGGGGCCAGCTCGATGTGGTCTGGATTGGCCAGTCGCTCCATCATCTCCAGGCGGACGGGAAGCAGTCCTTCATGCGCAAGGTCAAAGACCTCCTCTCGCCAAAAGGGCTCTTCCTGATCTGGGAGCCGACCTGTCAAGAAGGCGAGGACCGCGAAGATTGGATGGAGCGCTTCCGTCAGATGCGGCCTCATTGGCCGGCAATCAGCGGCGAAGAATTCGCCGCATTCGACAGCCATCATCGCGCGTCCGACTACGCCGAGACCGCTTCGACCTGGAAGACGATGGCGCGTGAGGCCGGCTTCGATCAGGCGGACGAGTTGTTCGTAGTCCCGAATGGTCTGGCGCGCGTCTATCGCTTCCGACAAAATCCAAGTCCTGCGGCTCACTGAAGCGGGGTCGACGCAGGAGCTCGGGCGATCGGAAGGGTCCTGCCCGACAGGGCCGTCCGGGTTCCACATCAAGCCCTTTCCCTTCTGTGGCCGACCTACTAGATAGGCGTCACGTTCCCCGCCAAAACTGAGCCAATGGCCGATCAGAACCCCGTCGCGCGCCGGCGCACTTTCGCGATCATTTCGCACCCGGACGCCGGCAAGACCACGCTGACTGAAAAGATGCTGCTGTTCGGCGGCGCGATTCAGCTTGCCGGCGAAGTGCGCGCCAAGGCCAACCGCCGCCAGACGCGTTCCGACTGGATGGGCATCGAGCGCGAGCGCGGCATTTCGGTCGTCACCTCGGTGATGACCTTCGAGACCGCCGGCTGCGTCTTCAACCTGCTCGACACCCCCGGTCACGAGGACTTTTCCGAGGACACCTACCGCACGCTGACCGCCGTCGATTCAGCGGTGATGGTGATCGACGCCGCCAAGGGCATCGAGGCGCGCACCCGCAAACTGTTCGAGGTCTGCCGCCTGCGCGACATCCCAATCGTCACCTTTATCAACAAAATGGATCGCGAGACGCGCGATCCGTTCGACCTCCTCGACGAGATCGAGAAGACGCTGGCGCTCGACGCTGCGGCGCTCAACTGGACGGTCGGGCGCGGCCGTTCGCTCGCCGGCGCCTATGACATCCGGCACAGCCGCCTCACGCCGCTCGGCAAGGACGCGCACGCGTTTGCCGTCAACGGCCCCGAAGACCCGCGCGTCGCGGAGCTTTTGCCCGAGCACGAGCGCTCGCAAGCGATCGAAGAGCTCAACCTTGCCGTCGAGGGCCTGAAGGCATTCGACAAGAAAGCCTTCCTCGAAGGCCATATGACCCCTGTGCTATGGGGCAGCGCGCTCAAGGATTTTGGCGTCAAAGACCTCATCGACGCTTTGGCCGAATTCGCGCCAAGCCCCCGCGCGCAGGAGGCGGCGAGCCGGACAGTGAAAGCGGACGAGCCGAAAATGACCGGCTTCGTGTTCAAGATCCAGGCGAACATGGACCCGAACCACCGCGACCGCATCGCTTTCCTGCGCGTCTGCTCGGGTAAGCTTCAACGCGGCATGCGGGCGAAGCTCGTGCGGACCGGAAAGCCGGTCACCCTCTCGGCGCCGCAATTCTTCTTCGCTCAGGATCGCTCGCTGGCCGAGGAGGCGTTCGCCGGCGACGTGGTCGGTATTCCCAACCACGGGCTTCTGCGCATCGGCGATACGTTGAGCGAGGGCGAGGAGATCGCCTTTCGCGGCGTGCCGAGCTTCGCCCCGGAAATCCTGCGCCGGGTCAAGCTCGCCGACGCCATGAAAGCCAAGAAGCTGCGCGAGGCGCTGCAGCAGATGGCCGAAGAGGGCGTGGTGCAGGTGTTCCTGCCCCATGACGGCGCGGCGGCGATCGTGGGCGTGGTCGGCGCGCTGCAGCTCGACGTGCTCGTCGAGCGGCTCAATGCGGAATATGGCCTCCCCGTCACCTTCGAGCCGAGCCGCTTCGAGATCTGCCGCTGGGTCTCGTCTTCGGACAAGGCCGAGATCGAGAAATTCGTCGACGCCTATCCGTCCTCGATCGCCTCCGATCTGGACAGCGCGCCGGTGTTCATGGCGTCCAGCGCCTTCAACCTGCGCTACGAGCAGGAGCGCTGGCCGAAGATCGCGTTTACGGACGTGAAGGACTACCAGAAGGCGGCCGCATGACGCGGGCGGTCTTGCGCCGCTGATCGCCCCGAGCCTTGGAGGAGTTTCGTGCCGGTAGTGCTGCGAGACGTGGCCGTTTCATCCTTCGGCGTTCCGCTTCAGGCGCCGCGCATTCCCGCTTCCACCTATGAGAAGCGCTGCCGCGAGGCCTATGCCCGCGCAGGCTGCGACTGGCTCGTCGTCTACGCCGATCGCGAGCATCTCGCCAATATCGCCTTCCTCTCGGGCTACGATCCTCGGTTCGAGGAGGCGCTGTTGCTGCTTGGCCCGCGCGACCGGCGGGTGCTCGTGGTCGGCAACGAGGGCGAGGCATATGCGCCATTGGCTGACCTTCCCGGACTGGAGACCGTGCTCGCGCAAAGCATGAGCCTTATGGGTCAGGATCGTTCGCGAAAGCCTGATCTTGCTTCTGTGTTGAGACAGGCGGGCTTAAGCCGCGGCCAGACGATCGGCCTTGTCGGGTGGAAGTATTTCGAGCCGCGCGAATGGAACGAGTCCGGGCCGGGCATGTTCGTTCCCCATTTTCTCGTCGTGATGGTGAGCAAGATCGCCGGCGGGACGGAAGCCTTGAAGGACGTCACCGCCGTCCTCATGCACCCGGCGAGCGGGCTGCGTTCGACGATCGACGCGGATCAGATCGCCTTGTACGAATGGGGGGCCGCGCGCGCCTCCGCCGCGGTCTGGCGTATTGTCACGGGAACGCGGGTCGGCGTCCGCGAACTGGAGGCGGCGAGCGCCATGGGCTACGCCGGCGAAGTCCTCTCCGCTCACGTCATGTATGCGACCGGCGACGCGCGCAACGATGTCGTTGGCTTGCGCTCGCCCGGCGGCCGGATCGTGAGCCGCGGCGATGGCGTGGCGGCGGCGGTCGGCTTCTGGGGGGGTCTTTCTGCGCGCGCCGGACTGGTCGCCGACCACGACGATGCGTTCCTGAAGGCGGCGATCGCTTATTTCAACGGCCTCGTCGCCTGGTACGAGGCGGCGAACATTGGCGTCGCGGGGGAAGAAGTGTTCGCTGCGGTCGCTACCGCGCTTGCCCGGGGGGACCTAAGCTCGGCGCTCAATCCGGGACATCTCACCGGCCACGACGAATGGATCCATACGCCGATCCGCGAGGGATCATCCGAGCGTATTGTGTCGGGCATGCCGTTTCAGGTCGACGTGATTCCGACCCCCTTGCGGACCGGATGGGCGCTGAATTGCGAGGACGGCGTGGTCTTCGCCGATCCGGCGCTCCGGGCAGAGTTGAGGGCGCGACATCCAGAGGTTTCCGAGCGAATCGAGGCGCGCCGCGGGTTCGTTCGCGATGAACTCGGAATAGCGATCAGAGATTCGATCCTCCCCTTATCGTCCACTCCCCTATGTCTTCCGCCGTTCTGGCTCGCTCCCGGCCGATTGCTGGCTCGGACGTGACCGAGGGGCAGAGAACTCAGAGGCCATCCATGACCAAATCAACCGTCAACCCGAACCCGCTTCTCGACCCCTGGACCGGGCCTTTCGAAGCGCCGCCGTTCGACCGCATCGAGCCGAGCCACTTCCGCCCCGCCTTCGACGCCGCGCTGAATGACGCGCGGCGGGAGATCGACGCCATCGCCGCCGACCCGGCGGCGCCCACCTTCGTCAATACGGTCGAGGCGCTCGAGCGCAGCGGCCGCAGCCTCGATCGCGTCGCCGGCGTCTTCTTCAATCTGGCCGGCGCCGCGACCAATGATGCGCTGCAGGCAATCGAGCGCGAAATCGCGCCGGTCCTGTCGCGCCTCCACAGCGAGACATATATGAACGAGGCGCTCTTCAAGCGCGTCGACGCGCTCAAGGCTGGGGAGGACACGCTCGGGCTTTCGGCTGAACAGGCGCGCGTGCTCGAGCGCTATCATCTCAAATTCATTCGCGCGGGCGCAGGGTTGGCGCTCGAGCCAAAGGCGCGCCTCGCGGCGATCGGCGAGCGGCTGGCGACGCTCGCCGCCGAGTTCGGCCAGAATGTGTTGGCGGATGAGAAAGCCTGGCTCATGCTGCTGGACGAGGAGGACCTCGAGGGCTTGCCGGACTTCTATCGAGCGAGCGCAGCGCGCATCGCCTCCGAGCGCGGCCATCCGGAACACTTCGCGGTGACGCTCTCGCGATCGAGCATCGAGCCGTTCCTGCAATTCTCGGGTCGCCGCGACCTGCGGGAGAACGCTTTTCGCGCCTGGGCCGCGCGCGGCGAAAGTGGCGGGGCGACCGACAACCGCGCGATCGCCGGCGAAATGGTGCGCTTGAGGGCCGAGCGCGCTCGCCTGCTCGGCTATGAATCCTACGCCCACTACCGCCTCGCCGATACCATGGCGAAAACGCCGCGGGCGGCGCTCGATCTGCTCGAGTTCGGTGTGGGCGCCGGGCGTCGCGACCGCGCGCGAGGAAGAGCGCGCCCTGCAAGCGATCGTCGCTGACGAGGGCGGCAATTTCAAAGTCGCGCCCTGGGATTGGCGCTACCTAGCCGAGAAGCGGCGAAAGGCCGAGTTCGACTTCGACGAAGGCGAACTCAAGCCCTATCTGCAGCTCGACCGGATGATCGAAGCGGCCTTCTATGCCGCAAACCGCCTGTTCGGCCTCGGCTTTGAGGAACGCTTCGACCTCAAGCTCTATGATCCGGACGTTCGCGCCTGGACCGTGCGCGGACGCGACGGCAAGCCGATCGCGCTCTTCTTCGGCGACTATTTCGCCCGGGCCTCGAAGCGGAGCGGCGCGTGGATGAGCAATTTCCGCGGCCAGAGGAAGCTCGACGGACAGCAATTGCCGATCGTGGTCAATGTGATGAATTTCGCCAAGGGGGCCGAGGGCGAGGCGAGCCTTCTCAGCCTCGCTGACGCGCGCACGCTGTTCCATGAATTCGGCCACGCCCTGCATGGCATTCTGTCCGATGTGACCTATCCGCTCATTTCCGGGACACATGTCGCGGGCGATTTCGTCGAGTTTCCATCGCAGATTTACGAGCATTGGATCAACGAGCCGGAAATGCTGCGCCGATTCGGGCTCCACTATAAAACCGGCGAGCCGTTGCCGGAGGCGCTGCTTGGCAAGCTTCTCGACGCGCGCCGGTTCAATCAGGGCTGGGCGACGGTCGAATATACCGCCTCCGCGCTGGTCGACCTTAAGCTGCACCTCGATCCCTCGCCCGAGGACGTCGATGTCGTCGCCTTCGAGCGGCAAGAGCTGGCGCAAATCGGCATGCCGGATGCGATCGCCGTGCGTCATCGCGCTCCCCATTTCCAGCACATCTTCTCCGGCGGCTATTCGGCCGCCTATTACAGCTACCTGTGGTCGGAAGTTCTCGACGCCGACGGTTTCGAGGCGTTCGAGGAGGCAGGCGACATATTCGATGCCGACGTCGCCCGGCGGCTGCATGATTTCGTTTATGCGGCCGGCGGCAGCCGCGACTACGACGCCGCCTACCGCGCCTTTCGCGGCCGCCCGCCGTCGCCGGCGGCGCTGTTCCGCAAGCGCGGCTTCGCGGCTGGCCGCGGGTGAAGCGTCAGCCGCTCAGCGCGCCCCGCTGCATTTCCACCAGTTCCCGTCCTCGTGGTAGACGCAGCCGTGACGCTTCAACACCGCGCTGAGCCTGTCGCGCAGCTCGCACTGCTTGGTGTCGCCGCTCTCGCATTTTGAATTCGCAACCTGCCATCCCTGCTCTTGAACAGTCAAAGCGTGTGCCGGGGCCGTGACACAAGCGGCGAAGGCGAGCGCCGACAGCAACCGGAGCGGGCCGGCGATGATGCGCCGCGCCCGCTCGCGACGTGCGGCAAAGGCAGCGTTCTCCGCCCATACTCCATAGATGCCGTGTTCCCCGGAACGCCTTGCCGGCAGGTGGGCCTCCATCTTCCCGATCATTGATCGCTCCCTGAACGACATCGGCTTTATTACCGCACCCTATCATGTTCCGCAGCCGACGGGCAGAGGACGACATTGTCCGGGATTGCCGCAGGTGCTATGAAGCCCGCATGGTCTTGATGACTTGGATCGCTGGACGCGGCGCCGTAGCCGCGCAAATTCGCCGCCCGGCCTGACGCCGGGCCGGGTTCGCCGCGATTCCTATCCATTCGGGCGGAAACATCCACCGCTTCCAGAGACCTCTCCAATGTCCGCTTCGAATGCGACGCTGCACATGCTGTGCGGCAAGATAGCAGCCGGGAAATCGACGCTCTCCGCCAAGCTTGGTCAGGCGGAAAAGACGCTGGTGATTAGCGAAGATCACTGGATCGAGCAGCTCTACGGGCCTGAGCTCAAGACGCTCGCCGATTTTTTCGAGCGCTGCGAACGGCTGCGCGCGACGCTCACGCCACATGTCGTCGGCTTGTTGCGGGCCCGCGTTTCAGTCGTTCTCGACTTTCACGCCAATACCGTGCGCTCAAGACAATGGATGCGCGCGATGTTCGAGGAGGCCCAGGCGTCTCACCAACTTCACTTCCTCGACGTTCCCGACGAACTGTGCAGAGCGCGCATGCACGCCCGAGCCGCTTCCGGAGGGGGTGGCGTCAGCGACGCGGAATTCGATCATGTCACCAGCTTCTTCGTCCCGCCGGACCCGGGCGAACGCTTCAACGTGATCAGATACGGCGACGGGCCGGCGCCAACGACAAGCGCGCTCGAAACGGGCCACAAACGCAGCCGTTGAGGTCAGAGTTTGGCGACGACCACGAGCTTGTTGATTTGCCCGTTCTGATAGGCGCGCAGGAAAGCGTCGTAGTCCTTGACCGACACGCAACCGTTCGAATCGCCGTTCGGGCCGAGCATAAAGGGGTGGGCGAGCAGTCCCGCCCGGCCGTAGAGGCCACCCTCCCCGATCGGATTGAGGCGCAGGGCCTGGACGCCGTGGAACGATCCTTCCCGGAGCGCCAATTGGTAGAGATGGGGCGGCGTCGGGCCAACAGCGCGCTGGCTAACGTAGCGCGGATTATCGAGTGCGTCCCCCAGGCCCGAATGGGCTTCGAGCTTCGTTCCGTCCGGCAGATAGACCACGCGACCGGAGATGTCATAGACGGCCGTGTTCCGGTCATAGCCGGAGGCGGGGGCCGAACCGCCGAACGGCGACGGGAATGAAACCAACGGCCCCCTGCCCGCGCCCCGGCTTTCCGTCGCCGCGGAAGCGGTCGAGACCGCCCTGGCCGCGACGCCGCTTTCCGGCGCCGCCGAAGCGACGGCCGGCGCAGAGGCGACGGCCGGCGCGGACGGTTGCCCGAGCCCGAACAGCTTCTGCAAGACGTTGCGGTTGTCGACTGGGGCGGCAGGCGGAGCCGTCGCCACGTTCGGTTGGGCCGGACGATGGGATGGCGCAGCGCTGAGCTCCGGTGGGCGCGGCGGCGGCAAGGGCACGCTCTCGCCGACTTCGGGGCTCTCGTGCGTCGGCGGCAGGGGCACGCTCCCGCTTTGCGGGGTCGCCGGAACTGGCGGAAACGCATCGAGGCGCGGCAGCGGAATCGGTGGCGAGGGAGAAGGCTGAGCGGCTTCGAGGCTCGCCACTTGCGACGCAGCCTGCGCGGGCGCGGCACGCTTCAATTCGGCGAGCAGATCGCCGTCGATGACGATCTCGCCGAAGGCCTTCGGCGAAACTGCCGGCGCCGGGGCCCTCTGGGCCAATGGGGTAGTGCCTGCCTCCGGAGCGGTCGACTCGCGCACATGCAGCGCCCAAACGCCAACAGCCCCAGCCAGCGCCACGGCCGCGGCGCCGGGAAGAACTTTTTGAAGCACCCGCCGAGAGCCATCCCCGCCCTCGAACGAAACTTCGTCAAATGTCGCTTCTGTCCCCTGCATCCCTCGCCCTACGCTTACGCCGGACCACTCGAATCAAATTATCGCGTACGCGTTGAACCATTATTAACGCAGTCCGCCACCCTTTGCCAACCCATCGCGGACCGGCCTAGAACGCCTCTCCCGAATCGTCTCTAACCCTTTGAAAAGGCTCAAGACGACAAAGGGCGAGGATAGCTTTCGATCAACCACGTCGTCGCCTGGCCGCAAGGGACGCCTCCCGCCGGGACTCAGTGGGCCCCGCCATGGCTTTGCGCCCGCGCGAGCGCCGCCTTCGTCCGCACCGTCGGCCGAAAAGCGACGCGCTCGCCGAGCAGCGCGCGCGCCAGGGGCCATTGGCCCGAGCGTTCGGCCGCCGCGATCAGGGTCTGGTTGACAATGTCGCGCTGAGTGTGGCTGCCGCCAATCCTCACCGCCTCGTTGCGGACCGGCAGGATCGCTTCCACCGCCCGGGCGTAGTCCGCGGCGGCGAAAGCGAGGACGCCCTCGATCAGGCGGCGGCCGACCTCGGCCGTCACCTTCATGTTGTCGCCTGAGCCTAGGCGCTCGTAAGCGTCGAGCGACCGGCGGAAGCGCTCGACGTTGCCGGGGTCGGTCGAGCGGGCGGCGGCCAACGCGCAATGCAGGTCGTTGAAGGCGAGCACGTGGTCATCGACATGCGCCATCCATCTGCTGGCAACCGGCGCCCAGCGATTCCCCACGTCGACGCCCGCAAGTTCGAGCCGCCACAGGAGCGCGGCGGCGTCGATGCGGTCCAGCGTCGCGTCCTTGGCTAGCTTGGGTGCGGAGAAGCGGTCGTAGTCGGCCAGAACCTCGTCAAACCGGCCCTGCTCGATCAGGAACAGCGCCAGATGCCAGCCGTTGTGTCCGGCCATGAAATGCGCCGGACCCCAGTGCTCGCGCGTCGACTTGAGAAAGGCGACGCCTTCATCATGGCGGTTCGCGGTCTCCATCACGTGAGCGAGCGCATGGGTCGCCCAGGCGTCGCGGGGGTTCACGGCCAGGGCCTCCCGGCCGAAGTCCTCGGCGCGCTTGAGATCGCCCGTCTCCTCGAGCCCGAAGGCGTAGAGGCCGAGGATGAAACTTGCCAGCGGATTGTCGCGGTCCCACGCCGGCAGCACCCGCGCCGCGGTGTCGCGGATGGCGACCGACCGGCCGAGAAAGAAATAGGCGTCCTGCGCCAGCCGCAATGCGAGCGCGTCGGTCGGATGATCGACCAGAATCTCCTCCCAGCCGTGGATCGCTTGCGAGGTCTTGCCTTCCGCCCAGGCGCTGGCGGCGTCGAAATGGCGCCGCTCGCGCTCCGAGGCGCGACGAATCGCGGGCTCCGCCCCGCCGAGCGCCTTGACCACCTCGGCATGGTCGCCGCGAAAGCCGCCGATCATATATAGCCCCGCGATCGCCACCCCGCCGAGGGCGAATTCAGGATCGTGCGCCAGCGCCTGCTTAAGAATCCCGACTGGATCGCCAGTCAGGCCATAGTAGTCGGCGATCGCGCGATCGAACGCCGTAGCCAACTCGGGTGCGCCGGCGAGCGTCAGGCCCTGCTGGTCTTTGGCCATTCATTGTCCCAATGGCGTTCGCGCGGCGCGCGTCTGCCCCAACATAGTCCGAGCAGATCGCGGTCGAAACCACGACGCACCACGATGCACGCGTCGGTAGGCGTTTTCGGGGCTTTGCGTCGCGCGTCCTCTTTTTGCGTCTCCGGGATGCTCTTAAATGGTAAGCCTTGATGCAGCAGGCAAAGAACCAGCGGATGAATGGCAAGACCATTGTGGCGACCGGCGCGACGTCGGGCATCGGCGAGGCCGCGGTCCTCGCGCTGGCGGGGCTGGGCGCTCGCATCGTCTTCGTCGCCCGGGACGAGGCTCGGGCGCAGGCGACGATGCGCAAGCTCGAAGCGAAAGCGCCGGGGCTAGGCCATCGCACCCATCTGGCGGATCTCTCGAGCATGGCCGATACGCGCAAGGCCGGCGCGGCGATCGCCGCGAGCGAGCCGCGCATCGACGTGCTGATCAACAACGCCGGCGCACTCTTTTCCGAACGGCGGGTGACGCCCGAAGGGCTCGAGTTGACCTTCGCGCTCAACCACATGGCCTATTTCGTGCTGACCGAAGCGCTGCGCGACAATCTCATCGCCTCCGCGCCGGCGCGGATTGTCTCGACCTCGTCGGCCGCGCACCAGGGCGCGACCTTAGACTTTGGGGACTTGCAGAGCGCCAGGGGTTACGGTGGCCTCAAGGTCTACGGCCGGTCCAAGCTCGCCAACATCCTGTTCACCCGCGAGCTCGCCCGGCGCCTCGCCGGAACGGGAGTGACGGCCAATTGCCTCCATCCCGGCGTCGTCGCGACCCGCTTCGGCTCTTCGAGCGGCGGCTTGATGGGCCGTCTGATCCCTTTCCTCCGGCCATTCTTCATTTCGCCGGAGAAGGGCGCCGAAACGATCGTCTACCTCGCCTCCTCGCCTGAGGTCGTCAGGACGACAGGCGAGTATTTCGTCAACCGCAAGGTCGCTCAGCCGTCGGCGACCGCGCGGGACGACGGCGCGGCGACGAAGCTCTGGGAGGCGAGCGAGACTCTGGCCGGCGCGCGATCGCCAAAGGACCGCGCGACCGGCTAGCGGGGCTTCCTCCTCGCTGCGCCGCGGCGCTTGGCCTGCGCCGCGCCGTGGCGCCAAGCCATCTCGAGCGCGGCTTGAAGTTCCGGCTCGCTGAGGGCCGCCAGCGTCGCGCGGGTCCAGCCCTGCCGGCCCCAGGCGTTGTCAAGCGCTGCGAAGGCGTCCGGCGCGACGGCGCATTTGAGCGCCTGCTCGTCCGGAGCGAACTTGAAGTTGGCGGAGAGTTCGTCCGGCGCGAGGGTTGCGAACGTCACCCGCGCTTTGAACGCGCGGCGGTCGAAATGCGGGTATTCGGCGACGCCGGGAAGCGCGAGCGCGATCCGGCGGAAATCGGCGGCGCCGGTCACGGGCTCGTGTCCCCGCGGGCATTGTGCGGACCGGGGCGCGGCGCGTAGTCTCGCCGTCCGGAGGAATGCGCGGACCGGGCGCGCCAACGAGGAGAAGCCGAAATGGCCGACACTGGCTTGGACAAGGTCAAGACCGTTCTCAGGGTCACGAGCGGCAACTTCCTCGAAATGTATGACTTCTTTCTGTTCGGCATCTTCGCCAAGGAGATTTCCGAGACCTTCTTCCCGAGCGACGACCCCTATGCCTCGCTGATGGCGACATTCCTCAGCTTCGCCGCCGGATTTGCGATGCGCCCGATCGGCGCGCTCGTGCTCGGACCCTACATCGACCGCATCGGCCGGCGCCAGGGCCTCCTCGTCACGCTGGCGATCATGGCCTGCGGGACGATCCTCATCGCCTTCGTGCCGGGCTATGCGACCATCGGCGTGCTCGCGCCGATGCTGGTGGTGCTCGGGCGGCTGTTGCAGGGATTCTCGGCCGGCGTCGAGCTTGGCGGCGTCTCGGTCTATCTGTCGGAGATGGCGGCGCCCGGCGCCAAGGGTTTCTATGTCAGCTGGCAATCGGCGAGCCAGCAGGTCGCGGTTGTGTTCGCCGCCCTGCTCGGCTTCGCCATCGCCAACCTGATGGCCCCCGAAGCGGTCTCCGGCTGGGGTTGGCGCATCCCGTTCTTCATCGGCTGCGCGATCGTGCCGTTCCTCTATATGATTCGGCGCTCGCTGCAGGAAACCAAAGAATTTGCGTCCCGCAAGGTCCACCCGACAACCCGACAGATCTTCGCCACCCTGGCGGCCGACTGGCGCCTCGTACTCGGCGGCGTGGCGATGGTCATCATGACCACCGTCTCGTTCTATCTCATCACCGTCTACACCCCGACTTTCGGCCGGCGCGTGCTCAATCTCACCGAGTCCCAGGCCCTGCTGGCGACGATGGCGGTCGCGGTCTCCAATTTCATCTGGCTGCCGATCTCGGGAGCGACGTCCGACCGCATCGGCCGCAAGCCGATCCTGATCGCCTTCACCGTTCTTGCTCTTCTCACCGCCTATCCGGCGCTCGCCTGGCTGGTGAGGGAGCCGAGTTTCGGCAAGATGCTCGCGGTCGAACTGTGGCTGTCGCTGATCTACGCCTGGTACAACGGGGCGATGGTCGTGGCGCTGACCGAACTGATTCCCGCCTCGGTTCGCACCTCCGGCTTTTCGCTCGCCTATAGTCTGGCGACGACGCTCGGCGGCTCGTCGCTCCTCATCTCGACCTGGCTCATCCAGCACACCGGCGACAAGGCCGCGCCGGGATACTGGATGAGCTTCGCCGCGCTCTGCGGCCTGATCGCAACGCTCGCGCTCTATCGCCGGCCCGCGGGCGGTGTCCAATATGCGGCGGCCGGCGGGTAGAGAGCCTGAGCAACACAATCAAAATCGGGCGCAATAAGAACCAAGTCCGGCGCAATCGAATCCAAATCAGGCGCAACAAAATCCAAATCGCGTTTCTGACGCGCAGTCGAGACTTTTCAACATCATAATTCCATAATTCAGCCTTCGGCCGTGTCGAACGGGAGGCCCGCGGCGAGGGGCGGCGCAAGCGGCCGCCACCGGCTCTCCCACGATAGCGGGGGTTTCGGATTATCGCAAGAAATTGTCGAATTCGGCCTCTGGCCCGTCAGGCGCCGAGCTTCCGCTTCAGCCGGTAGGCGAAGGCGACCGCCAGCGCCTGCACCCGGCCTTGCAGGGCCTGTTCCGGCAATGCCTGATCGGTCGGACTGGAAATGTAGGTCGAGACGGCGTGCACGCTGATCGTATGGCCGCCCACCGTCGCGACGCCAGCCATCCGGTCGGGATCGGCCGGCCCGCCGCCGCCGAGGTAGAGGGTGTTCAGCGTGATGTTCACCGGCACGGCGCCGGCATCGCCCGGGGCCATGCGCGCTCCAAACGCCTGGGCCAGCGCGCCGGGCAGGGCCTGCTGCGCCCAGGAAGCGGTCGGGTTGCCGACGTAAGCCACCAGCGGCGCGTCATCGACATTGAGGGCTCCGATCCGCAGGCCCGACGGCGGCGCCGCGCCCGGCTGAACAGCGGCGGTCGGCGTGGTGTTGCAGCCGGCGAGGCCCCCGGCGGCGAAGGCACCCACGCCCAAGAGCGCGGCGCGGCGGGTGAAGTCATGCGTCCCCATGGCGAGGTCCCTCCTTGAATCAGTGGCTCTTCCGAGCGGCGCGCCCTTTTTCGCAGTTTCCGGCGCCGAGCGCAAAGCCCATAGAACGCGCGTCGAAGGCGCCCAGCCTATCACCTGCCGCAAGCCCTCATTCGAGGTGCATGTGCGCCATGTAGACGCGGATTTCCCGCGCAAGTTGGACAAGGGAGGTCATGAGAAGCAGGAGCGCCAGGACGAACATCAAGGCTACGATCTGACCGTGCCCGATCCCCAGAAGTCCCGCAAGAAAGGCGAGAACGAGCAGCGTCGCCGTGGCGAGCGCGCTCAAGACCGCGAGATAGATGGCATTGCCCAGGAGCTCCATCCGGCGCAGAAACGCGGCGGCCAACCGGTCGTTCGGATCGGGCTTCACGTCCGACGATCGAAGCGCTTTGTTCTTGTCGGCGATCCGTTCGAGTCTCGCGATGAGGATCGACAAAAACGCCGCCACGGCGCCCAGCATGAAGGCAGGCGCCGTGGCGTGCGAGATCGCTTCGCTCAGATGGTCGATGTCGGCGATAAGAGCCAATCCAGCGGTCCGTCCCGGCTAGGTTTTGCTCGCCGGCGCGACCGCCCACGAACCGCTGAGGATGGAGGGATCGTCCTCGCTGAGGACCCGGCCCACCGTAGCGAGCAGGCCGTGAGCCGCGAGCGCCATAGCGCGGCGTGTTGGTTTCATTACCTGTTTCCTTTGCTGAAGACGCGTCGATTTGGCGCGCGGCGGCTCGCTCCGGCGCTCCTCAGTAGCAGGGCGGATAGGGATAGTAGCCGCAGGCGGGCGGCGGGGGAGCCGCATAATAGGGATAGGCGTAGGGGTGGTAGTACGCGCCGGCGGCCGCCGCTCCCACCGCCGCGGCGCCGATGCCGAGCGCCGCCGCCCCCGCCACCGCGCCGTAGTTGGGATGACCATACCAGGCGCCATGCCATCCGCCGCCGTAGCCGCCGGCGACGAATCCCCGGCCCCCATAACCGCGCGCGGCGAACCAGTCGATGAAGAGAGACGCGGGGCCTGTCGCCTTCGACAGGTTTCCTTCGAGCACCGAGACTTCGAAGGTCAGCTTGTCGCCGTCGAGCTTCGGCGATTTCAGGACGACGACGGCGTCCTCGACCGCATCGCCTTCGCCGCTCAGCACCGATATCGTGGCGTTCGGAGGATCCTTGGCGAAGCTGTCGCTTCCCTCGTCCCATTCCTTGAGGAAGTGCTTGGTCAGGACGTGCCCGGCCGCCCGGAACGGACGATCGGCGAAAACGATCGAATTGGACCCCACGCCGGTCATCGTCAGCACGTTGCCCTGGAGGGTCGCCCCCCGGGAGTTGATGACCGCGAGTGAGGGAATCATGTCGCCCTTGGCGGGCTGGCTCGGCTGGCCGATCGTCTTCTGACCGGGCGTTGAGATCGCGTCCCCCGCCGAGGCGCCAAGCGGCGCCGCGACGAGCGCGGCGAGGCCTGCGCATAGGCCGATCAATTTGGCGTTGGGCATTCGTCTCTCCCTTTCTGATGATGAGGCGGCGCTGTGTGCTCACCGCCGCTGGTCCCGCCTATATCACAGGCTCGTTTGGCGTCCTGCTTCGAAACCGCTTCGGCGCGCCGCCAACTCCTCTTCGAGGATCGGGTCGCCAAGATTGCAGGCCTGGACGCCTTGCGCGACGCATATCTTGAGGACCTCGAAAACCTCCTCGATAGACGCCCCCGCTTTCAGCGCATTCTGGATGTGCCTCCGGGTCCCCGGCGCGTACATGTGGGTGAACGAGGCGTCGAACGCGATGCTCAAAAGCTCCACCTCGTCGCGGGCCAAACTGCGCGCGTTATACGGCCAGCCCCCATTCAGTGCGCCTTCAATGTTCGATCGCCTGGCGCTCGACTGGAATGCGCCAGCGAAGGGGCACAGGAGTTCGGCCGGTGTTGTCGTTTACTCCTTTGCGAAACCGCCCTTGCCGAGGTCGTTCTCGGAGTTGAGGCCGGGATCCACAGCGAGCCATTGGCCCATGCACCAATGATCCAACTGGGGCGCTTTGCAATCGGCTGCCCGCAATGAGAAACTTGCTTCTATCGGCGGCGCTCGGATTGACGAGCGCCAGTAGTTTTGCCGTCTCCGCTCACTTTTCCATCATCAAGCCTTCGGCGCGGTCTTCCTTGAAGACGACAGCGATGGCGTGGATGATCTTCTGCTCAGGATGCGCCTTGCAGTATTCAATCACTTGGTGCTCGACGATCCGACCCTTCTTGAAGTCGGCAAAGTGCTTGTGGGCGAGGCCGTTGTACCAGCCGCTGTACCAGGTCGCCAGGGCGTTGGCGTCCTCCTGGTAGGTGTTGGCGAGCTGGCCGCAGGTCAGCGCCTGGACATCGATGAAACCGTTCGCGTCGGCATAGGCCGAAAGATCGACCGGATCGGCTTTCGCCGCGCCGACTGCGGCAATCGCGGCGGCGGCCGCTGCAAGTGCAAGTCTTTTCATGTTAGCTTTCCGACCTTTCAAAAGATGGACTGACCTTCCGCGCCAATTCGGCGCAGGTCGAAGCCGAAGGCTGCACCATGGTCGACCGCGCAGCTTCGGCCCTTGCGATGTTGTGCGAGCGTCAGCGGCAGACGCGGACGCCGGCGCGGTAGTAGCATCGCGGAGCGACGACCGCCGCCCCCCGGGGGGCGACCACGGCGCCATGCGGACCGGCGCAGCCGGCCCTATAGACGCCCCGCGCGCAGACGACCGCGTTCGCTTCGACCGGCAACGCCGCAAGCAGGAGAACCGCCCCCAGCGCCGCACACAGAATTGATTTCATGACTCATTCCCTCCAGTTGGTTTCGGCTGACGCCGCTCGACCCTCGACCGGGGCGAAACCGCCTTGATATTCCGTCGGGCCCGTCTTCCTTCGGCGAGGCCAACAGGCGATTCGCAACCTTTTTTGCGGCGAATCGCGGCGACCGCATACCACCTCACAGCGACCGGGTCTTGACAGTTCCGGAAACTGCGGGCCCTTGCCGCCATGGACTCGCCGAACGGAGAAAAGGCACCGCTTGTGCCGCCGGGTTCGGCCCGGATCGGCCCGATTTGTTCGATTCCGGGCCTGCTTGCCGAATTCGGCGTCGATACGACGGAACTCCTGTCCGAGCTTGATCTGGCGCCGGATCTTTTCGCCGATCCTGAACACGTCATGGCCCATGCCGACGCGGGGCGCCTGTTCGCGGCGTGCGCCGCGAGGACCGGCTGCCCGCATTTCGGGCTCCTGGTCGGGCAGCGCTGCAGCCTGGCGGGACTCGGCCTTGTCGGCAACGTCGCGCGGGCCGAGCGGGACGTGGGCTCGGCGCTGTGGACGATCGTGCGCTATCTGCCGCTCTTCGACCGCGGATCGGTACTGGCGTTGCGCGTCGCCGACGAGGACGTTTCCCTGATTTTCGGCATCCTCGCCGGAAGCATCACCGGCATCGACCAGTTCTACGATCTGTCGATCGCGATCGCGTTCAATACGGTGAGGGATCTCTGCGGCAGTTGCTGGCGACCCGCGCGGGTGACGCTCCCGCACAAGGCGCCGGCCGACATCCGTCCCTATCGCGCCGCGTTCGGAACGAATGTGCGCTTCGATGAGGCGGAGGCCGCGATCGTATTCGACCGCTTCTACCTCGGACGGCCGCTCGCCGCCTCAACGGAGGCCGAACGGCTGAAACTGCTCGACCGCGCCGCGAGGATCGAGTCGATGCTGGACATGACCATCGTCGAGCGGGTCCGACGTTGTCTGCGCGCGAGCCTCCCCACGCGCTGGCTGAGCGAGGACGAGGCGGCGGCTCAGCTCATGGTCTCCCCGCGCATCCTGCGCATGAGGCTCGCCGAGGCCGGCTCGAGCTTCCGGACGATCGTCGAGGAGTTGCGCTACGAGACGGCGCGGCAATATCTCGCGACATCGCTCCTGGAGTTCAGCGATGTCGCGCTGATGCTGGGCTATTCGGAGGCGAGCGCCTTCAGCCGCGCTTTCCGCCGCTGGTCGGGCGTCGCTCCGTCGGCGTGGCGAGAGAGGCTCGCGGCTACCTCGCCCCACCCTTTCCCCAATGGCCGGGCCACGGCGTCTCGGGAACGGGGGTGAGCGGCGGCTTGCCGTCGGCCCAGGCGAACAGGTTCTCGACCACGCATTCGGCCATCGCCTGCCGGGTCTTGACCGACGCCGAGCCGACATGGGGCAACAGCACGGCGTTGGGCAGCGCGATCAGCTCCGGCGGCACATTCGGCTCGTTCTCGTAGACGTCGAGGCCGGCGGCCAGGATCTTGCCGGTCTTGAGCGCCTCGATCAGCGCGGCCTCGTCGACCAGCGAGCCACGCGAGATATTGACCAGCACCCCGTCCGGCCCCAGCGCCTCGAGCACTTTGGCGTTGACGATATGGCGCGTCGAGGGGCCGCCGGGCGCAACGACGATGAGAATGTCCGCGGCCTTCGCCATGTCGACAAGCGAGGGATAATAGCGATAGGCGACGTCGGCCTGCGGATGGCGGCCGTGGTAGACAACGTCGAGCCCGAAGGCGCTGATCCGGGTTGCGATGGCTTTGCCGATGCGGCCGAGCCCGATGATTCCGACCGTCCGGTCCCGGAGCGATGCGGTGAGCGGATAGGCGCCCTTCGGCCAGAGCCCGGCGCGCAGATATCGCTCCGCCTGCGGCAACTGGCGCACCGTCATCAGCACGAGGCCGAGCGCGGTGTCGGCGACCTCGTCGTCGAGCACGCCCGGAGTGTTGGTGACGATGATTCCGAGCCGCGCCGCCGCCTTGGCGTTGATGTGGTCGTAGCCGACGCCGAAACTGGAGATGATCTCGAGGCTGGGGAAGCGGCGCATATAGGCTTCGTCGGCACGGAAATGGCCGGCGAGCGCGATCGCGCGGACGCGCGGCGCCCATTCGGCGAGCCAGCGATCGGAATTGGGCTCAAGCCAGAGGCGGTGCAGCGGCAAGCGGGCGCCGATCAATTCGCCGATCAGCGCCATGCCTTCGACCGGCGCCAGCACATCGAGGGACTTCATCGGCGGCGCTCCCCTTCTTTCCCACTTCCGCGCCGCGGGCGGACGTGGCACAGGCCAACCATGACTAGCCTCGACGGCGCCCATCAAGCCCGACGCCGCCCTTGCGCGCAGCGCATCATGCTCAGCGATTTTCGTTCTTACGCCACGCTCGATCTCAAGATCGAGGGCCGGCTCGTCGTCCTATGCGGCGAGAACGGCGCGGGCAAGACCAATCTTCTCGAAGCGCTGTCGCTATTCGCTCCCGGGCGCGGCTTGCGCCGGGCGGAACTTCGGGAATGCGCCCGGGTCGGCGGCGCCGGCGGCTTTGCGCTGTCGATCGAGATTGGCGGCGACGGCGAGACCCGCCAGCTCGGCTCGGGCTGGAAGCCGAGCGCCAATGGCGACGAAGCGGAGCGGCTGAACCGCATCGACCGCGCGGCCGTCGCCTCCTCCCGCGCGTTTTGCGACCATGTGCGGATCGTCTGGCTGACGCCTTCGATGGATTCGCTGTTCGCCGGGCCGGCGGCCGAGCGGCGCCGGTTCCTCGACCGGTTCGTGCTGGCGATCGATCCCAACCACGGCGCGCGGGTCGGCCAATTCGAGCGGGCCTTGCGCGGCCGCAACCGGCTCCTGGAGGAGGGCCGGCGCAACGCCGCCTGGCTCGACGCGATCGAGCGCGAGGCGGCCGAGCTCGGCGTCGCGGTCGCCGCGGCGCGGCTCGAATGCGTGCGCCGCCTCGAGGCGCTGATCGCCGCCGATCGCGACGATTCGTCGGCTTTCCCATGGGCGAAGCTCGCGCTTGAGGGCGAGGTCGAGGCGATGATCGGGGCCGGTCCGGCGCTGGCGGCCGAGGACCGCTACCGCGCGATTCTGCGCGACAACCGCAGCCGCGACGCCGCCGCCGGCCGAACCCTGGTCGGGCCGCATCTCAGCGACTTCATGGTCTGGCACGGGCCGAAACAGGCGGCGGCGGCGGCGTCCTCGACCGGCGAGCAGAAGGCGCTCATCGTCGGGCTCGCGCTCGCCCACGCGCGCCTGGTCGCCGAGATGTCGGGCATCGCGCCGCTCGCGCTCCTCGACGAGATCGCGGCCCATTTCGATCCGCGCCGCCGCGCCGCGCTGTTTGACGCGCTCGAGCGCCTCGGCGGCCAAGTGTTCCTCACCGGCGCCGATCCCGCCGTGTTCGCGGAGCTCGAGGGCCGTGCGGAGATGTTCGAGGTTTCGGCCGAGACGGGGGTGCGGCCCTCACCCTCATCCGGCCCTTAGCCCGTCGAAAGACGGGCGTTCTTCCGAACGCCCTATGGGGCCACCTTCTCCCCGCAAGCGGGAGAAGAGCGGCGCCCCCTCTGCCGCATAGCCCGTCGGGAGACGGGCGTCTTTCGACGCCCTTTGCGGGAGAGGGCTGGGGTGAGGGCAAGCGCTGCTACGCATGGCCGGCGTCGGACGACAGCATGACTTCGTCAACGCCGAGGATCGCCAGCGCGCGATCATATTTGCGGGCGAAATCGGGGTCGAAGATCAAGCCGGCATCGGCTGGGCAGGTAAGCCACCCATTGGCGAGGATCTCACTCTCGAGCTGGCCCGACGCCCAGCCGGCGTAGCCGAGCGCGAGCACCGCGCGGGCCGGGCCGGTCCCGCTGGCGATCGCGCGCAGGATGTCGAGCGTCGCAGTGAGGCAGACCTGCTCGCCGATCTTGACCGTCGAATCGTTGACGCCGTAGTCGTTCGAATGGAGGACGAAGCCGCGGCCGGTCTCGACCGGCCCGCCACGCAAGACCTTCACCGCTTCGGCGCGCGGCGGCAGCCGAATCGCCTCGGTCTCGGGCACGATGTCGAGCTGCACCAGGAGCTTGCCGAAATCGATCTCTTCCGCCCTCTGGTTGATGACGATGCCCATGGCGCCGTCGTCGCGATGGGCGCACATATAGACGACCGAGCGCGCGAACGGGCCTTCCCGAAGCGAGGGCATCGCGATCAGGAACTGTCCTTCCAGGCTGGTCGGCGGCGGGGCCTCTACCCGTCTCATGATCGCCTCTGGATTCGCGCTTTGGGCGAGCGTGATACTGGAATGCTAGTCGAAATTCGCGCGATGGTATAGGCAGAGGCGCAATGTGCACAGCTCCATGCGACGAGCAGCGGCGCGCCGCGCTACCGGGCGGGCCCCTGAGGGCTGCGCTCACCGCTGCGCTGGCGCTGGTCTGGCTCGGCGCGCCCGCGCGCGCTGATTCCTTCTCGACAGATTGGGCGCAAGGCGGGAAGTCTCAGGCTCGCCTGATCGCGGCCGGACCGGGTCTCGCGGGGTTCGAGATCGCTCTCGCGCCGGGCGCGATCACCTATTGGCGCGATCCCGGCGACGCCGGCCTGCCGCCGACCCTCGATTTTTCTGCTTCCGAAAATGTGGCGAGTGTCGAGCCCCTGTTTCCCGCGCCGAAGCGGATCAAGGAAGCCGACGGCGGCGAGGCGTTCGGCTATGACGGCGGCGTCATCTTTCCGTTGCGCGTCAAGGCGCGCGACCCGGCCAAGCCGGTGACGCTCGCGCTCAACGCCGATTTCGCGGTCTGCGAGAAAGTCTGTCTGCCGGCCAAGGCGCGGCTTTCGCTGACGCTGCCGGCGGGCGCCGGCTCGCCTTATGCGAGCGCGATCGACGCCGCGCTGGCCGCCGCGCCGCGCGTCGTCGAGCCGAAGGGCTTCGGCGCGCTCGAGGCGATCGACGCCCAGAGCTGGCGCCTGTGCACGCCGCACGAGGAAGGCGCGGCGCGCGACCTGTTCGTCGAGCCGCCCGAGGGTTGGTGGATGAAGGTCGCGCCCGTCGTTGGGGCAAGAGGCCAGGACTGCTTCACGCTGACGCTCGGCGACAAGCCGAAGGACGCCTCGCTTCCGGTCGCGCTGCGCCTGACGCTGACCGGCGGAGCGGGTGCGGCGGAGACGACCGCGGAAACGCCGGTATTGAGGTAGGAGCGGGGAGGCAATTCCGGCGCCCCGCTTTACGCGCCGATCCCCCCTCGTCTAGTCTTGGCTCCCGAAGCCGCAGCCCCGTGGCGCGGCCCTCCCGTAAACCCAAGGATCTCCCCATGAGCATCAAAGTCGGCGAACGCCTGCCCAACGTTACCGTGCGCCAGGTGACCCCCGACGGGCCGAAGCCGGTCGAGACCAAAGACTATTTCGCCGGCAAGACGGTGGTGCTGTTCGGCCTGCCCGGCGCCTTCACTCCGACCTGCCACAAGAACCACCTGCCGGGCTTCATCGTCAGCGAGGCGGCGTTCAAAGCCAAGGGCGTCGACAAGATCGCCATGACCTCGGTCAACGACCATTTCGTGCTCTCCGCGTGGTCGGATGCGACCGGGGCCAAGGGCCACGTCGATTTCCTCGCCGACGGCCCCGGCGACTTCGCCAAGGCGCTCGGCCTCGACTTCGACGCTTCCGCTGGCGGCCTCGGCCACCGCTCGAAGCGCTATGCGATGCTGGTCAAAGATGGGGTGGTCAAGGAGCTCAACATCGAGCCCGAGCCCGGCAAGGCGGACGTCTCGAGCGCCCAGCATCTGCTCGAGCAGATGAAATAGGCCTCTAGCGCAAAATCTCGACCATCAGCACCCAGGCGCTGAGCACGATCGCAATGATGCGGAGGATGTCGCCGGCGGCGATCCAATAGAGGCCGGCGTGCGCGCCCGCGAAGATGAGCGCGCCGCCGACGATGAACGTCAAGTTGAAGCCCTCGCTGGTCGCCGCCCGGGTGATCCGCTCGCCTATGTCCGGGCGGGAGCTCCAAGCGCGGGCCTGGAACACGATCGGCGCAACGACGATGATGAGGCCAACCGCAATGAGTTCGGCGCCCAACAGCGCCACCGGCTGGTCCGGGATGAGGACTAGGCTGGTCGCGGTGATCGCGCCAACAGGGCCGATCAGCGCCTCAGCCGCGCGGGTCGGCAAATGCTCATAGGAGAGGATGCGCGCGAGGTTGATCGAGATCGCGACCACGACGAAGCCGGTCAGCGCGGCGAGCGCTGCGAGCTCGGCCGAGAAGAACGTCGCCCAGTCGGGCGTGAGCGGCATTGCGGGACCTCCCCGAGGCGCGTTCTCCCCGCGTGACGGGAAAAGGTTAGGATGAGGGGCGGGACGAGAGAGAAGGCATGCGATTCCCCCTCCCTAGCGCATGTTTCCGGTGTGGCCGAGTGAATAGCGCCCGGGCTGCGGCCAGACGGTCAGTCCGTGCGGCTGGCCGCCGACGGCGACGGTCTTGACCGAGCCGTCGTCGGTGTTGAAGGCGTAGATGACGCCGTCGTAGCGGCCTGACAGCCACAGCCATTTGCCGTCGGCGCTCAAATTTCCCATGTCCGGACTGCCCCCGCCGGGTATCGTCCAGTTGGCGACGACCTTGCGGGTCGCAAAGTCGAGGACCGACACACTCCCATTGCCATTCCGCTGGCCGCCGAGATTGTGAGTGCCGCGATTGGTGACATAAAGCTTCGCCCCGTCGCGGCTCGGGTAGAGCCCATGCGTGCCGACGCCAGTCTTGATGAAATCGACCTGCCCGAACGAGTCGCCGTCGATCACCATGACGCCGTCGCCCAGCAAATCCGCGACGAAGAAATACCGGCCCTCGGGCGCGATCCTGATGTCCTGCGGCATATGGCCGGGCGTCAGCGGCAGCGTGTCGGCGAGCGTGTGATGGACGAGATCGATCTTGGCCAGCGAATTGTTGAATTCGCAGGTGAAGATCGCGTAGGCGCCGTCGGGCGAAAAATCGGCGTGATTGATGCCCGCGCATTGCGGCGTCGCGATATAGCCCTGCAGCTCCATCGTGTGCGGATCGCGAAACTCGAGCCGCCGCATCGCCTCGGCGACGACGATCGCCGACTTGCCGTCAGGGGTGAAATAGATGTTATACGAATCGGGAACGACGATCTCTTTGCCGAGCTTGCCGGTCTTGGGGTCGATCGGGATGACGCCGCCGTGGCCGCCGCCCATGCTGACGTCGGCCGAAACCCACAGCGTCTGAAGATCCCATGACGGAACGATGTGCTCGGGGCTCGGCGTGGCCTCGAGGCTGTCGACGACCTTGAACGTCTCGGGGTCGATGACATCGACCCGGCCGGTGGCGAGATTGGGCGAATAGACCCGGGTCGGCTGGCCGGCGACGGCGGGACTGAACATGCCGGCCCCCGCCCCGGCGTAGACATTGCGCGGATCGACCGACGGGGGCGTCGCGAGGGTCACGGCCGGCATGTCGATCGGCTTTTCGGGGCCGAGCTGGTAGGCGGCAAGCGCAATGAAGTCGCCGGCGGTCCGGCCCTCCTCGACGACGCTATTGCAAACGTAAGCGCAGGCGCCGCCCTCGGGGCATAGGGTCGGAATTGTGAAGGATTGCGCGTCGTGCAGGCCAAAACCCGCACCGATCGCGATCGCAGTCGCCGCGGCTGCGGCGGCGAGGCCGTAACGAGAGCCCATCTTGCCCCTATCGATCGAACCCGCCTTCCGTTAGGCGACTCGGCTGAGCGGGTCGAAGCGAAAAACATGCGACCGCAAGGATGACTATTCGATGAACGGAACGGAAGCGAAGTTCCCCGCCGGGGCCGCCGCAAGCCGATGGCGCCCAGCGGACGCATCGCTTATGTGTTCGCCATGACCCAACCCCATCGCCCGATCGGCCCCGGCGACCATGTGTTCCTGGTCGACGGTTCGTCGTTCGTCTTCCGCGCCTATTTCCAGTCGATCCGGCAAGATCAGAAATACAATTACCGCTCCGACCGGCTGCCGATGGGGGCGGTGCGGCTGTTTGCGACCAAACTTCTCCAGTTCGTCCGCGACGGCGCGGCGGGGATCAAGCCGACCCATCTGGCGATCATTCTCGACAAGTCCGAGGATTCGTTCCGGCGCGAGATCTACCCGCCCTACAAGGCGCACCGCCCCGACCCGCCGGCCGATCTCGTGCCCCAGTTTCCGCTAATGCGCGAAACCGTGCGCGCCTTCGGCATGATCCCAGTCGAGCAGGACCGCTACGAGGCCGACGACCTGATCGCGACCTATGCCCGTCAGGCGCGCGAAGCGGGCGCCGATGTGCTGATCGTCTCGGCCGACAAGGACCTGATGCAGCTCATCGAGCCGGGGGTGGCGATGTACGACCCGGCTTCGGGCCAGGCCGGGGTCGCGGGCTCCCGCGAGGAGCGGCGCATCGGTATCGAGGAAGTCGTCAGATATTTCGAGGGCGTCGGCCCCGACAAGGTGGTCGATGTGCAGGCGCTCGCCGGCAATTCGACCGACAACGTGCCCGGCGCGCCCGGAATCGGCCTGAAGACCGCGGCGCAGCTCATTATCGAATACGGCGACCTCGAAACGCTGCTGGCGCGGGCGGGCGAGATCAAGCAGCCCAAGCGCCGCGAGGCGCTGACCGACCCACAAAATGTCGAGCGCATCCGCATCTCGAAGCAGCTCGTCACGCTGGTCCGCGACGTCGCGGTGGAGACGCCGCTCGAAGCGTTGGCTCTGCCGCAGCTCGACGGCAAGCGCCTGCTCGGCTTCTTCAAGGCGATGGAGCTCACTACCCTCGCGCGCCGGGTCGCCGAGATCTGCGGGGTCGAAGCGTCCTCGGTCGAACCGGACCCTCGCTTCGTCGGCCCCGCAGGCTGGCTCAAGCGCGACGGCGGAAATGCCGAGGCGCCGGCGCCCGAAGCGCCCGCGCCCGACGCCGCGCCCGCGCCCGCGCCGCTGGCCGCCGCCCCGCGGGCGATGCCGGAGAGCGCGCCAGCCGACCTCGTCCGCGCCCGCGCCGCCGAGGCGCGCGCGCCGATCGACCGATCGGCTTACGCGACCGTGCGGACGGCGGCGGAGCTTGCCGGCTGGATCGCCCGAGCGCAGGCCGAAGGCGTCGCGGCGGTGGATGCTGAACTCTCGTCCATCGACCCGATGCGCGGCGAGCTGATCGGCGTGTCGATCGCCGTCAAGCCCGGCGAAGCCTGCTACATCCCGATCGGGCACCGCGTCGGCGCCGATGACCTGTTCGGCGGCGGCGCGCTGGTCGAGGGGCAGATCGCCGAAGCGGAGGCGCTGGCGCTCCTGAAGCCGTTCCTCGAGGCGCCGGGCGTTCTCAAGCTTGGACACGACATCAAGTTCGACATGGTGGCGTTCGCGCAGCGCGGGATCGCTGTTGCGCCGTTCGACGACACGCTGCTCATCTCCTACGCGCTCGACGGCGGCCTCACCGGCGACGACCACAGTCTGGATGCGCTCGGCGACCGGACGCTCGGCCACAAGACGCTCGCGCTGAACGAAGTCGCCGGCTCGGGCCGCAACTTCGTCGGCTTGGCGCGGGTCCCGATCGATCGGGCGTGCGAATATGCCGCCGAGAACGCCGACATTATCATCCGCCTGTGGCGGGTCCTGAAACCGCGCCTCGCCGCCGAGGCCGTGGCGAGCGTCTACGAGCGGCTCGAGCGTCCGCTCGTTCAGCCGCTGGCGCGCATGGAGCGGCGCGGCGTCGCCATCGACCGCGAAATTCTGTCGCGCCTTTCAGGCGAATTCGCGCAAGTCATGGCCCGGCTCGAGGACGAGGTGGCTAAGCTCGTCGGCGCACCGTTCAATCTCGGCTCGCCGAAGCAGCTCGGCGACATCCTGTTCGGCCAGATGGGCCTGCCGGGCGGCAAGAAAACGGCGACCGGCGCCTGGTCGACCGCCGCCAGCGTGCTTGAAGACCTCGCGGCGGAAGGTCACGCCCTGCCGGGGCGGGTGCTCGAATGGCGGCAGTTGTCGAAACTCAAATCGACCTACACCGACGCCCTGCCGGGCTTCGTCAATCCGGCGACGGGACGGGTGCATACCTCCTACGCCCTCGCCGCGACGACCACCGGGCGCCTGTCGTCGTCGGAGCCCAATTTGCAGAACATCCCCGTACGCACCGAAGCGGGCCGCAAGATCCGCCGCGCCTTCGTCGCGCCGAAGGGGCGCAAGCTCATCTCGGCCGACTATAGCCAGATCGAATTGCGCCTTCTCGCTCACATCGCCGACATCCCGGCGTTGAAGCAGGCCTTCGCCGATCAGCTCGACATTCACGCCATGACCGCTTCGGAAATGTTCGGCGTCCCGATCGAAGGCATGCCGGGCGAGATCCGGCGCCGGGCGAAGGCGATCAACTTCGGCATCATCTACGGCATCTCGGCCTTCGGCCTCGCCAACCAGCTCAGCATCGGGCGCGAAGAGGCGGGCGCCTATATCAGGAAATATTTCGAGCGCTTCCCCGGCATCCGCGACTACATGGACGCGACCAAGAAGACAGCGCGCGCCAACGGCTACGTCACCACGCTGTTCGGCCGCAAGTGCCACTTTCCGCGCATCAACGCCTCGAACCCTTCGGAGCGCGCGTTCAACGAGCGCGCCGCCATCAACGCCCCGCTCCAGGGCTCGGCGGCCGACATCATCCGTCGCGCAATGACCCATATGGACGAGGCTCTGGCCCGCGCGGGCTTAAGCGCAATGATGCTGCTCCAGGTCCACGACGAACTGGTGTTCGAGGCGCCGGACGACGAGGTCGAGGCGACGCTGCCGGTGGTGGCTAAGGTGATGGTCGACGCGCCCGAACCCGCGCTCAAGCTGCATGTGCCGCTGCAGGTCGACGCGCGCGCCGCGCAGAACTGGGAGGAGGCGCATTAGCCCTCCCCTAGTATGACCGAGACCAATCCGTGACCCGCATCGCCGAGGGTTACCGCGCGCTCGTCTCCGATGGCGGGTTCGAATTTGACCCGGCGCAGGCGGAGTTGGCGTGGAAGCTCGACGCGCTGAGCGCGGGGCTGAAGGACTATCGCCCCGAGGCGAAGCCCGGCGCCTTCGCTTGGCTGATCGGGCACAAGGCCGCCGAGCCGCCGCGTGGCCTCTACATCCACGGCTCGGTCGGCGGCGGCAAGACCATGCTGATGGACATGTTTTTCGATGCAGTCGAGACGCCGCTCAAGCGCCGGGCGCATTTCCACGCTTTCATGGCCGGCGCGCACGCAAGGTTGCATCAATGGCGCCAGGCGCTGAAGCGCGGCGAGGTCACGGGCGAAGACCCGATCGCGCCGGTCGCGGCGGAACTCGCGAGCAAGACTTCGCTCCTGTGCTTCGACGAGTTTTCGGTGCGCGACATCGCCGACGCGATGATCCTGGGCCGGCTATTCACCGCGTTGTTCGCCGCCGGAGTGGTGGTGGTGGCGACGTCGAATGTCGCGCCCGATGATCTCTATAAGGACGGGCTCAATCGCGCGCTGTTCCTGCCCTTCATCGCGCTGATCAAGGAGAAGCTCGACATTGTCGAGCTCGACGCGCGCACCGACTACCGGCTGGAGAAGCTCATACGCGCGCCGGTCTACTACTCGCCTATCGGTCCGAAAGCGGACGACGCCCTCGACGCGGCGTTCCTGACGCTAACCGGCCATGCGAGGGGTGAGCCGGCTGAGATCGAGCTGCTCGGCCGCCATCTCGATGTCCCGCAGGCGATCGACGGCGTCGCGCGGTTCGATTTCGACGCCCTCTGCCGGCGCCCGCTCGGCTCGGCCGACTATCTCAAGATCGCGCAGCGCTTTCACACAATCATCGTCGACCGCATCCCCGCGCTTGCCGCCAGCGAGCGCAACGAGGCCAAACGATTCATCATCCTGATCGATGCGCTTTACGATATGCGCGTCAAGCTGATCGTCTCGGCTGCCGGCGAACCGGAGACCCTCTATGCCGGCGCCGACGGAGCGGAGGCGTTCGAATTCGCCCGCACCGCCTCGCGTCTCTATGAAATGCGCTCGGCGGACTACCTCGCGCTGCCGCACGGCCGCGACAGCGGATCGCAGGCTGGCGATCTCGGCGGCATCGTGGAGACGTGAAGGGCGGCAAGGCGCGACAGCGGGGGCGAAGCCCTCGAGCCTTGACCAGAAAATCTCGATCAGGCCTACTGCCGCGATAACCCAAACCCGGCAAGCATTCCGCTTTTTAAAATTGGAACGCCAAAACGGAGCAAGTCATGCCCGCAAATATCGTGCTCGATACTCAGGTCACCTTTGTGACCGATCCCGTTCAGCCCTGCGCCGGTCAGGATTTCACAGCCTCATGGCAGGAGAAGAACATCGGCGACGAGGCGTCCGGTCAGTATCAGGACACCTTTGACTTCGATGATCAGGGCAGCGGCAATAGCCAAGCGCTCACCTGTGACCCTTTAGACGCCGGTCAGTCCGCGATGCGTTCGTTGACATTCAACCTCCCGGCCGGAAACTACACCATGACTCTCGTGATCAACGCCGGGGCGCCCCTCACCCTGGGCAACGTCATCATCGACGAATGCAATTAGCGCAACCGCCTCTGTCGGGATCGCCGAGACGTACTCAGGTAAGCAGCGGGTAGCCGGCCGCGACCGCGCCGCGCTCCATCTCGGCGACGAAATCGTAGTCGGCTGGCGTGACAGGCCGCGCGCCCATCAGCCCGAGCGCGGCACGCGTCTCCGTGAGTTTCGGGTCGGCGACCGCGGCGAACAGCGCCTCTCGCACCGCGGCGATCGCGGCAGCGCCAAGACGGGCGCTAGCGATGAATGGCAGGCTGGGCGAGGGCGGGCTCTCGGCGGCGACGGCGATGCGTTCGACGAGTTCCGGTCGGCCGTGGGTCAGAAGCGCGAAGCTCACGCAGTCGATCGCGGCGAGATCGGCGCGGCTCTCGGCGACCGCAGCCATGCTCGCCTCATGCGAACCTGTGACCACGATTGCGCGAAAAAAAGGCGCCCCGCCTGCGATCGGGGCGATCGCGGCGCGGAAGAGGTTCATGCCGGTGTTGCTGTCATGAGCATTGAGCCCGGCCGTTGCGCCGCGAAATTCGGCCAGCGCCCGGCGCGGGTCGCCGGCGCGGCGAATGATGAAGCTTCGATGCGAAGCGTCTTCGCAGCCGGGAAAGCGATAGACCGGCGCCGCGATAAGCGCGACCGCGCCCTTCAGCCACGTCATGTAGGGATAGCCGCAGGTCTGGCCGAAAACGAGGCGGGGATCGCGCCATTGTGCGGCGAGATTGGGCCCACGGGTCAGCCTCTTCGGCGCTTCGACGCCCGCTTCGTCCAGCCGGACGGCGATGCCGGCCCACAGCGCGTCGTTGGCTGCGGCGGTCCAGGGGAAATCATACATCGGCAGGGCGGCGAGCCGCTCAGCTCCGTTCATGCGGCGCGGTTGTTCCACCCGGGATGAATCGTGCTGTCGTGGGATGAAAGGAGGTAGCGCCGCGCGACGTCGAAATAACCATTGTAGACAAGGCCGCCGTTGCTCTCGATCAGCGCGGCGCGATTGAGACGATAGAATTTTGGGACTTGATACCAGGGCAGTCTGCCGCGCAGGTGATGCGCCGCGTGCAGATTGTTGAACAGGAAGAGCGGCCCAAGAATCCGGGCGTTCTCGACGATCGCCGTTCGCTTGCCCACCTCCTGCTCGGCGCGGTGCTCGGCGAACGAGCGAATCAGCGCCAGGCTCACGCCGGGATAGACAAAGCATGCGACATAGAGCCAGAATGGCATGCCGCAGACGCCGATCACCCAAGTCAGCACGGCCGCGCATTCGACGAGGTGCCGCGCGACGATTGGGCGCGTTTTGCCCTTGCCCCGCCAGACGTCGCGAGCCAAGAAGCGAACGAAACGCCAAATTATCCAGGCCGGACCGAGGATCATACGCCCGAGCAGCGTCGACTGCGCGGCGACGAGGGCGCGCCCGAGCGGTCCGAGCGCTCCCCACTGATGATCCGCCCAATAATAGCTTTCGGGATCATCGAGCGGGTCGGTCAGATTCTGATCCCGGTGGTGGGCGAGATGGGTCGAGCGGTAGATCGGATAGGGAAGCCATAGCGACAGCGGCCAGCAGCCGATCGCTTCGTTCATCGCAGCGATTGCGGGTCGGATGGCCGTGAATGGTCTCGTGCTGGAGGTTCAATTGCCAGGCGATGATCCAGGCGCCGATCGCCGTCAGAGCCCACCACGGCAGATCGCGGTAGAACCAGGTAGTCGCGAGCCACGACCCGTAGATGACGAAGGCGAGCGCCGCCGTCGGCCATTCAATGTGGCGTTTCAGCGGCGGAAGTTCGACCATCTCCATGAGCGGCGCCCCCATTGACGCACCACAAATCACCCGGTCCCGAATCGATAATAAAGCCAACTCTTGCGCCCGCAACCATTATTTTACTACTACCCCCTAAATCTATAGACGTAGTGGTGTCAAGCGCCCCGCGCTTCGCCATTTGCGGCGGCGAGCGCGCCGGGCTCGAGCTCGCAACAAAGCAGCCGGGCGGGATCCACGGGGCCTGGCAGCGATATGCGGCCTGCAGGCGCGCGCTGAAATCCCATCCGGGCATAGTACGGTTCGTCCCCGACCAGGATGACGAGCTTCCAGCCGGCCGCCTTCGCCGCCGCGAGCGAACGCATGACCAGCGCTTCGCCGATGCCCTGGCTGCGGAACACCGGCTCGACGATCAACGGCCCGAGCAAAAGCGCCGAAACACCGCCGATGGCGATCGGAGTCATGGCGGAAGCGCCGACCATGAGCGTGCCGACGCGGGCGACGAAGCTCAAGTCCGGGTCGGGCGCCGTCGTCTCGCGGATGCGATAGGCGGTGCGGGCAAACCGGCCGGGACCGAACACGCGTTCGTTGAGCCGTTCGATCGGCTCGGCGTCGCCGTCCGCGGCCGGCTCCAGGATAAGGGGGAGGTCGGGCATCGGCGCGGCTTTAGCACGTTCGTGGGCCGGCGCGGCAGTGCGAAGCCTCAGGACCCCTCCAGATTGGGGGCGCGCCAGGCGCGCTCGAACGGCAGCCGCCAGGCGTGGGGCGCGATCAGCTGATAGATCGACTGCGGACCCCAGCTGCCCGGCGCATAGACTTTCACCGGCGGCGGATAGTCGGTCAGCGGCGTCGACACCTCCCATAGCCGCTCGATGCCATCCGCGGTGCAGAACAGGGTATGGTCGCCGCGCATGGCGTCGAGGATCAGCCGCTCGTAGGCCTCGAGCACGTCGCGGCCCATCCCGGTCTCGTGCATGGCGAACTGCAGGCTCTGCTTGTTGAGCCGCATCCCCGGACCCGGCTTCTTGCCGTAGAACGACAGCGACACCTTGGACTGGTCGGCGAGGTCGAAGGTCAGGTGATCCGGCCCTTGCGAGCTGATGCCCGAATCGCCCGGGAACATGCTCTTCGGCGGCTCGCGAAAGGCGATCGAGATGATCCGCTGCCCTTCCGCCATCCTCTTGCCGGTGCGCAGGTAGAACGGCACGCCCGCCCAGCGCCAGTTGTCGATGAAGCATTTGAGCGCGATGAAGGTCTCTGTGTCGGATTCCGGATCGACGCCCTCCTCCCTGCGGTAGCCGACAAACTGGCCGCGCACGGCATGGGCGGGATCGATCGGCATCAGCGAGCGGAAGACCTTGTTCTTTTCTTCGCTGATCGGCCCCGGCGCGAGCGAGGTCGGCGGCTCCATCGCCATGAAGCCGAGGATCTGGAACAGGTGCGTGACCACCATGTCGCGATAGGCGCCGGTCTGCTCGTAGAAGGCGATGCGATTGCCGATGTCGAGGGTCTCCGGCACGTCGATCTGAACATGGTCGATGAAGTTGCGGTTCCAGATCGGCTCGAACAGGCCGTTGGCGAAGCGGAACGCGAGGATGTTCTGCGCCGGCTCCTTGCCGAGGAAGTGGTCAATGCGGAAGATCTGATCCTCGGCGAAGACCTTGTGCAGCGCGTCGTTGAGCGCGATCGCGGTTTCGAGATCGGTGCCGAACGGCTTTTCCATGATGACGCGCGATCCTTTGGCGAGATCGGCCTCGGAGAGCATCCTGACCGCCGACAGCGCGGCGTTGGGCGGCACGCTCATGTAATGGACGCGCTGAGCCTCCTCGCCGAACGCCTTTTCCGCCCTGTCGACGGCCGCCTTGAGGGCCTCCGGGCCGGCGGCGATCGACACATAGTCGAGCGTCTCCGCGAACGCGGGCCACGCCTCCTTGTGCGGCTTGCGGTCGTGCCGGTCGAACGCCGCTTCGCGGGCGATCGCGCGGAAGCCTTCGGCGTCGATCGAGTCGAGCGACACACCGACGATCCGGCATTTCGGGATGAACCCGGCCGAGCAGAGATGAAAAAGCCCCGGCAGCAGCTTCTTGTGCGCGAGATCGCCGGTCGCACCGAACAGCACCACGACCTGCGGATTCTTGGGGCCGACCCCGACCGGCGCCTTCGCCATAGCGTTCTCCACCCTTTCCCAGTCAGCTAAGGCGAGTTTCCCCGCCCGATGCGACAGAAGCGCGACAGGCCCTCGCCCACGATTTCACCGCCGCAATCTGAGGCTCGCCCAGCCATCGAGGTCGATCCGCTCGGCGAGATTGAACCCCTGCGCCCGCCAGGACGCAAGCACGCCCGGAACATCTGCAAGAATGAGGCCGGAGATGATCGCCTCGCCCTGAGCGCCGATGACCGCGGCCAGCGACGGGGCCAGGAGCCTCAGCGGCCTCGCCAGGATGTTGGCGAACACGAGGCCGTAAGGGGCGCCCTCGCGCAAGGGCCGCGCCTCGACTCCGCGCGAGAGAACCGCTCGGCATAGCTCGCCGACGCCATTGAGGCGCGCATTGCCGTTGGCGACTTCGACAGCGGTTGGATCAATGTCGCCCAGCCAGACCTTGCGCTTGAGGATTTTCGCGGCGGCGATAGCGAGCACGCCCGCGCCGCAGCCGACGTCGAGGACCGCGGCGGGCCGGCGGCGCTTGAGCAGTCGGTCGAAATGCAAAAGACAGCCGCGGGTGGTGCCGTGATGGCCGGTGCCGAAGGCGAGCCCGGCCTCGATTTCGATCCCGACGTCGTTGGCGCCCACCCGGGCGCGATCATGGGCGCCATGAACGAGAAAGCGGCCGGCGCGCACCGGCTTCAAGCCCGCGAGCGAATTCGCCACCCAGTCGCGCTTCTCCGTCAGGCCAAAGGTCGCCGAGCGGGCGGTCGCCTCGTCCGACGCTGCGGCGATCAGCGCCCGGATGGCCGCCTCGTCCGGCTTGAAGCCGAAATAGGCCTCCATCAGCCACGCCCTGCCCCCGCCGGGCCGGCGCTCTTCGGTCTCGAAAGCGGTCGCAGCGACTTCGCCCGGCTCGAAGCTCTCGGCCAAGAGGTCGGCGACGGCGCGCGCGCGGCGCTCGTCGCTGACGAGGCTCACTTTATGCGCGGCATTGTTGGGCGGCAGGCCTTCGAGCAAATTCCCTTCTCCCGTTTGCGGGAGAAGGTGGCGCCAAAGGGCGTTCTTGGGAACGCCCGTCTTTCGACGAGCTACGGCGCCGGATGAGGGCAAGCGGCATAGTTTGCAAACCCTCATCCGGCCGCGCGCGCCGCTCGTCCACCTTCCCCCGCAGGCGGGAGAAGGGCTCGGGCTCCCCGCCGACAATTCGGCGCTCCCTTGAGCCCGCCTGGCGCACCACCGGCTTTCAGGGCGATTTCGCGGCGAAATGCTGGCGCCATGCGCCAGGCGCATGGACTTTCGCCAGCGGCTCCGCCACAATCGCCGCGGAGAGAACACGGAGATTTTTCGCACCTAACAGGGAGAGAAATCCCGGAAATCCGACCGGAACAGAAGGCAAATCGCGCCTACGCCACAATTGGCTAGAGCTGGCGTTTGGGCCAAAGAGCGATGTCAGACGCGCATGGCTCGGCGCTTTGGCCTTAAGTGGCTGATTGGAGTTCGCCCGCAAGAGGCGCGGACTATGCTGATGCCCCTTCAGCCGCGTCGGTAGGCGGCAGCTCTTCGAGTATCGAAGCGGCTCATAACTCACGCGTTGAGCCTGGCAAATCGGCGCGATGGGGATTGCGGAACGCGGCTTCCGGATGTCTGTTGCCGATCGGAAGGCTGCGCGGGAACCCATGGCCGACACAGTCACAAGCCCGGCTGAGAGGCTGAAGGTCTTCATTTCCTACGCTCGCGCTGATGGCGCGGCGCTGGCGGAAGACCTCGTGACTGGCCTCGGACTTGCGAGCTTCGAGCCTTTCATCGACCGTCACGACATTGCCGCCGCGGAGGATTTGGGAGGCCCGGCTCGGCGCCTTGATCCAAAGCGCCGACACGGTGGTCTTCATCATTTCCCCGGCCGCGGTGAAATCCGAGCGCTGCGCCTGGGAGGTTGACCATGCCGCCACGCTCGGCAAGCGGCTGATCCCGATTCAGCTCATCCCGATCCAGGGGCTCGCGTTGCCAGAAGCCGACGTCCCGGAACGGCTGCGGCGGCTCAACTACATCTTCTTCCGTGAGGGCCAGTCTTCGCTCAAGCCCATCGCCGAACTGGCGACGGCGCTGAGGCAGGACGTCGAATGGATTCGCGAGCACACACGGCTGACCGAGGCGGCCCTCCGCTGGGACGCCCGAAGCCGGGCAGGCGGCGACGCCGACGACCTTCTGTTGCGCGGCGACGACCTGTCCGACGCCCTGGCGTGGGCCGCCCGCAGGAAAGCGGATGCGCCGCAGATCACGGCGCTGCAGCGCTCGTATCTTGCTGCAAGCGAATCGCACGCAAGCGCGCTCGCTATCGCAGAGCGGAATCGACTCGAAGAGCGCGAGCGCCTCATCGCCGAAACGGAGAAGGCGCAGCAGGCTCGCCGCCGGTTCCAGCGCCGCATGTTCGGAGTGCTCGCGACGTTGCTGGCGCTGGTCGTGTTGGGAACGGGAGCGGGCCTATGGGCGGTGTTCGCGAGCTGGCGGACGCAGATGGCGGACCGTTCGCAATTCGTGGCCGAGGTGGTCAACAAGAAGGTCGAGGAGAGTTCCTATGTCGACGGCATGTTGATCGGCCTCGACGCGCTCCCCGACCAGAAAAGCCTCAGCTTTCGCACCCGGATGATGCCGTTGGAGGCATCGGCGCTGTTCGCGCTCGACAGCGCCTGGCGCAAATGGTCGTCGGACTGGGCCGAGCGCACGAATCTCGTGGGACACGAAGGCGCTGTCGAAGCCGTCGCCTTCTCGCCCGACGGCAACCGCGTTCTCACCGGCTCCGACGACAATACGGCGAGGCTGTGGGACGCGGCGACGGGCGCCGCGGTCGCGACGCTCGAAGGACACACAGACTCTGTCCTGGCCGTCGCCTTCTCGCCCGACGGCAAGCGCGTTCTAACCGGCTCTGATGACCGCACCGCAAGGCTGTGGGACGCGGCGACCGGCGCGGCAGTCGCGACGCTCGAAGGACACACAAACTCTGTCCTGGCCGTCGCCTTCTCGCCCGACGGCAAACGCGTTCTCACCGGCTCCTTGGACAATACGGCGAGGCTGTGGGACGCGGCGACCGGCGCCGCGGTCGCGACGCTCGAAGGACACACAGACTCTGTCCTGGCCGTCGCCTTCTCGCCCGACGGCAAGCGCGTTCTCACCGGCTCCTTGGACAATACGGCGCGGCTGTGGGACGCGGCGACCGGCGCCGCGGTCGCGACGCTCGCGGGACATACAGGCTCTGTCAGAGCCGTCGCCTTCTCGCCCGACGGCAAGCGTGTTCTCACCGGCTCCGAGGACAATACGGCGCGGCTGTGGGACGCGGCGACCGGCGCCGCGGTCGCGACGCTCGCGGGACATACAGGCTCTGTCAGAGCCGTCGCCTTCTCGCCCGACGGCAACCGCGTTCTCACCGGCTCCGACGACAATACGGCGAGGCTGTGGGACGCGGCGACCGGCGCCGCGGTCGCGACGCTCGCGGGGCATACAGGCTCTGTCAGAGCCGTCGCCTTCTCGCCCGACGGCAAGCGCGTTCTCACCGGCTCCGACGACAATACGGCGAGGCTGTGGGACGCGGCGACCGGCGCCGCGGTCGCGACGCTCGCGGGGCATACAGGCTCTGTCAGAGCCGTCGCCTTCTCGCCCGACGGCAAGCGTGTTCTCACTGGCTCCCACGACAACACGGCGAGGCTGTGGGACGCGGCGACCGGCGCCGCGGTCGCGACCCTCGAAGGACACACAGGCCCTATCAATGCCGTCGCCTTCTCGCCCGACGGCAAGCGCGTACTGACCGGCTCCGAGGACAATACGGCGCGGCTGTGGGACGCGGCGACCGGCGCCGCGGTCGCGACCCTCGAAGGACACACAGGCCCTATCAATGCCGTCGCCTTCTCGCCCGACGGCAAGCGCGTTCTCACCGGCTCCTTCGACAGCATCGCGCGGCTGTGGGACGCGGCGACCGGCGCCGCGGTCGCGACCCTCGAAGCACACACACTCCCTGTCTCGGCCGTCGCCTTCTCGCCCGACGGCAAGCGCGTCCTCACCGGCTCCGACGACAAGACGGCGAGGCTGTGGGACGCGGCGACCGGCGCCGCGGTCGCGACGCTCGAAGGACACACAAACCGTGTCTCAGCCGTCGCCTTCTCGCCCGACGGCAAGCGCGTCCTCACCGGGTCCGACGACAAAACGGCGCGGCTGTGGCCTGTTTTTTCGTCCGCGCAAGCCGAAATCGAAGAACTGAAGGCGTCCGCGCCTCGCTGCCTGACTCCGGAAGAGCGCGAGCATTCTCATCTGCACGATGCGGCGCCGCGCTGGTGCCACGCGCGTAAACTCTGGCCCTACCTCGACCATGGACCGCCCGGGGCGAAAGGATCGTCGCCGCCCTATGGGCCGCCGGCGATGGCATGGGATGAACGGTTGTTCGAAGCGCGAGACTGGCTGGCCGGCTGGCTCGGCGGAACAGAACCGCGGCCAACGCCGCCGTCGGAGACCGCGGTGCGAGCTCCCTAACGTGCGCTTGACAGACGCATAACTCAGCGGTTATGCGTCAAGTCATAACCAACGGGTTATCGATCTCGATGTCGAACACTCAGGACATGCTCTTCCGAACCCTCGCCGACCCGACGAGGCGAGCGATCTTCGAGCGCCTGTGCCGCGAAGGCGAGCGGACGGTCGGCGCCCTCACCGCTCAGGCCGGGATCTCGCAACCGGCGGTCTCAAAGCATCTTGGCGTACTCAAACAGGCCGGCCTTGTCGGCGACCGCCATCAAGGCCGGCAAACGCACTATAGCGCGCATGTCGCTGCCTTGACCCCGCTGATCGACTGGACGGCCGAGATGAAAGGCTTCTGGGAGCGCCGGTTCGACGGCATCGAAGATTTGCTCAACAGGATGGACCAATGACCCAAGCCGCAACCGAAACGCGCTCCGTCGTCGTCGAACGCGAAATCGCCCATCCGCCGGAAAAGATCTGGCGCGCGCTGACCGAGCCGCGCCTGATCGAGGAGTGGCTGATGAAGAACGACTTCGAGCCGGTCGCGAACCACAAGTTCAACCTTCGCGGCGACTGGGGCGCGGTCGACTGCCAAGTCCTCAAGATCGACCCCCCGAAAACGCTGTCGTACAGCTGGGCAGCCAATGGGCTCGAGAGCGTCGTCACCTGGACACTCACCCCGGCCGGCAAAGGCACGAGCCTCCGCATGGAGCAAAAGGGCTTCCGGCCGGATCAGGAGCAATTCTATCGGGGCGCCGAAATGGGCTGGCGAAAGTTCTTCGCCAATCTCGAGCAGGTCCTTGCGCGGACCGATTGACGGGTGGCGGCGCGCCCCCTCATCCTGACAGGGCTGCGGCGCTTTCCGTCAGGCAGCGCGCGGCGAGATCCGGGTAAGGTCGTCGCCGAGCTCGCGCTGCCGGTCCATCAGATCGTGATCGGCCTGCAGTCCGAGGAAAAAACCCGCCGTCAGGCCAAAATAGCGCGCTAGCCTCAGATCCGTGTCGGCTGTGACTGCCCGCTTCCCGAGCACGATCTCGTTGATACGACGCGGCGGAACGTGCAACGCCCGTGCGAGCGCCGACTGGCTGAGGCCGAGCGGACGGAGGAACTCTTCCATCAGGATATCCCCCGGCGTCGGATTCGGCAGCCAGTCGCGGTCAGTGATAATCGACGATTTCGACATCGGCCGGGCCTCCATCCCGCCATGAAAAGCATATCCGCCATTGAACGTTGACGCGGATCGAATATTGCCCCTTCCGTTCACCTTTGAGCGCCTCAAGCCGGTTTCCGGGCGGCGCCCGAAGATCATCGAGCACACGCGCCTGATTGAGCAGACGCAGTTTGCGCAGCGCCGTCACCTGAATATCCGGCGGCAAATGCCGGCTGCGGCGACCGGACCAAACGAGCGCCGTCTCTGGATCAGCGAAGCTGCGTATCATCGCGCGATATAACGCATAACGTTATAGGTGTCAAGAAAAACTCAACGAGCGGGTGTGATTTTTTGGTGATTAACGGAATCGCTTGGCCTGCGGGGAAGCCCGCCCGGCGCTACGGCCATTCACCCGCCGCCCGCATAAGCGGCGCCCTCACCCCCCGCCGGGATCGCGGAAAAAATCATACACCAGCTTCGCCGTCGCAGCGTTCAGGCCCGGCGTCTTTTCAAGGTCCGCGAGGGTGGCGCGGGCGACGGCCAAGCCTGAGCCGAAGGCCATGAGCCGCGCCCGCCTTTTTGCGAGGAAGCCCGCCAGTCCGAAGCCGAGCAGCAGCATGGCCCAGGACGCGGTTTCGGGGATCGCTGCGCCGGGAGCCGTTCCGAAGACCTCGAATTGCAGATTTTGCTCGCCAAGGCCGTTCCACGAGGACCCATCCGCAGATGTAAAAGCGAAGACCGATGACGATCCGTCGGCGAGCCAATTGGGGGAGTCACTGCCGGAAAGGTTGAGCACCAAGAAATACTCCATTCCGGTTTGCAACAAGATCGGCGATCCGGTGTTGCTAGCGCTGACGAGGGTAGCGCTTTTTGCAGGCGCGGTCAGAGTTCCGCTCGTCCACAGCGGCGAGCCTGGGAGCGACGAGTAAAGACCCATCGAGAAGGACTGCGCCTCAATGTCCGTGTTGTCGACGAACGCGGCCGCGCTCGTGAAATCGAAATCGCTCGAAGGAGAGAACTCCTCGGCGTAGAACGCGCTGCCAAATCCGCACTTGCAGTTCACCCCGGTGGTGTTGCTGAACACCGTCGCCGCTCGGGCCGAGCGCATTGTGAGCGCATTGCAGACGCCGACCAACGTTAAAAGAATGAGGATGGCTCCAACGGCTCTTGTTTGGGATCGTCTCACGATGGTCTCCACCTCACCCTCCGCCAGCGTCTCGGAAAAAATCATACACCAGCTTCGCCGTCGCGGCGTTGAGGCCCGGCGTCTTTTCCAGATCGCCAAGGCCGGCGCGGGCGACGGCCTTGGCGGAGCCGAAGGCGAACAAGAGCGCCCGCTTGCGCGACGGGCCAATGCCGGGGATTTCGTCGAGCGGGCTCTTGACGAACTCCTTCTTGCGCCGGGCGCGGTGGGTTCCGATGGCGAAGCGGTGGGCTTCGTCGCGCAGGCGCTGGATGAAGAAGAGGGCCGGATCGCGTGGCGGCAGCCGGAATGGTTCCCGCCCCTCAACAAAGAATGTCTCGCGGCCGGCGTTGCGGTCGGGACCTTTGGCGATCGCGACCAGCCTGACGCCCTCGACGCCGAGCGCGCTCAAGACCTCGCGCGCGGCCTCGAACTGCCCGCGCCCTCCGTCGATGACGACGAGGTCGGGCGTATCGGGAAAGGCGCCCGCCTCCGCCGTCTCGCCCTGTCGGATGAGCCGGGCGAAGCGGCGGGTCAGCACTTCGCGCATCATCGCGGTGTCGTCGCCGGGCGTGAGGTCGGCGTTTCTGATGTTGAAGGTGCGGTACTGGTTCTTGACGAAGCCTTCGGGGCCGGCGACCACCATCGCCCCGATCGCGTTGGCGCCCATGATGTGGGAATTGTCGTAAACCTCGATCCGCCGGATCGGGTGATCGGCGCCGAACGCATGGCCAAGCGCCTCGATGAGCTTCTCCTGGCTTGCGGCCTCGGCGAGCTTGCGCGACAGCGCCTCGCGCGCGTTGCGCAACGCGGCCTCGACCAGATCCTTCTTCTCGCCCCGCCGGGGGGCGCCGATGGCGATGCGATGGCCGGCCCGCGCGCTCAACACTTCGCTTAAGGTCCCGGCGCTCTGGACGGCGTGGCTCAGCAGCACGAGCCGCGGCGCCGGCCGGTCCAAATAGAACTGGGCGAGAAAGGCGTCGAGCACGTCCTCTGGAGCCAGCGCCCGGTCGGCGCGGGGGAAATAGGCGCGGTTGCCCCAGTTCTGGTAGGTGCGGAAGAAGAACACCTCGACGCAGAACTGCCCCGCCTCCTCGGTGACCGCGAACACGTCCGCCTCGGGAATGGAGCGCGGATTGACGCTCTGCTCGCCCTGGATCGCCGAGAGCGCGCTGATCCGGTCGCGCAAGCGCGCCGCCTTCTCGAAATCGAGCGCGCTAGCGGCCTCGCTCATTTCGGCGGCAAGGCGGCTCTTGATCGCCCGGCTCTTGCCGGAGAGGAAGTCGCGCGCTTCCGCGACCAGCTTCGCGTAGTCGCCGAGGTCGATCTCGCCCGTGCAGGGGGCCGAGCAGCGCTTGATCTGATAGAGCAGGCAGGGCCGGGTCCGGTTGGCGAAGAAACTGTCCGAGCAGGTGCGCAGCAGGAACGCCCGCTGGAGCGCGTTCAAGGTGCGGAACACCGCGCCGGCGCTGGCGAACGGGCCGAAATAATCGCCGGCGAGCGAGCGTGCCCCGCGGTGCTTGATGAGCCGCGCCGCCGGATGCCCGGTGCAGATGAGGATATAGGGGAAGCTCTTGTCGTCGCGCAGCGTGACGTTGTAGCGGGGCTTCAGCTGCTTGATGAGATTGGCCTCGAGCAGCAGCGCCTCGGCGTCCGATTCGGTGGTGACGAACACCATCGAGCGGGTCTGGGCGACCATGCGGGCGATGCGGCTCGGCTGGCGTTCGGGCGCCATATAGGCGGCGATCCGCTTCTTGATCGAGCGCGCCTTGCCGACATAGAGCACCTCGCCCTCTGCGCCGATCATGCGGTAGACGCCGGGCCCGAGCGGCGCGTGGCGCCAGAAGGCGCGGATCGCCTCGACGCCGCGCGCGAGGCCTCCCGGCTCGGCGGGGGCTTCGTCGAGGCTGATGTCGAGGGGAGCGGTATCCGGCGCGAGTTCGCGCGCGAGCGCGGCTTCCGCCCGCGCCTCGGCCGCGGGCGCTTCGCCCGGAGGAAAGGTTTTCGCTGCGCCGGTCATCCCGAGCCTATCTAGGCGCGAGCGGCGGCGGTGGGAAGCGGGAGGCGGCGCCGGTCCGCCACTCTGGACCTTGCGCCCGTTTGCGGCTAGCTGTTGGCGAGGTCTGCTTAACGGATTGTTAACCCTTGCCTCGCGCCGGCCGGCGCTGGCGGGAGCGGTGAGGTCGGTTCAGCGTGAGGGTCATCATCAGGGGTCCGGTCGCGCGATTGCGGGCGTTCGCCTCGAGTGTTTTGCTGCTCCTCGGCTGCGCGACGATCAGCGGCTGCAACGATGTCGCTGCGGACCCGCCGAATGCCGACGCTCGCGCGCAGTTCGTGCGTCGCGACGACGCCAACTTGGCCGCGGCGACGGTCGCGATCGTGTCGGTCGACGGCGCGCCGGCCGACCTCTCCGCCCATTTCAACCAGACCCTTGACGCGGCCGCGGCCGCGCGCCGGGTCGCTGTCGTCGATTCCGCCAAAGCGCGCTACCTGGTGCGCGGCTACCTCACCGCGACGCCGATCGAGGGCGGAGCAGAGGTCGATGTCGTCTGGGACGTCTTCACCCCGGACAAGCGGCGCGCCCAGCGGCTGAGCGATGCGGTCGCGGTCAAGGGCGCGGGCGACGACGCCTGGGCGGTGATCAGCGACGCGGGGCTGGACAGCGTCGCGGCCAAGTCGGCCGACGATCTCGCCGCCTACCTCTCCAACACTCCCGAGGCGGCGACGGGGGCCGCCGCGCTCAGCTACGCTCAATAAGAAGGTCATTCCCCGCCCCTCGTCTTGAGGAGCCCGCAACGCTGGCGTCTCGAAGGACACTCCAGTGCGCGCCAGGTCGGCGCAGCCCGCTGGAGGATGCTTCGAGACGCGCCTTCGGCGCTCCTCAGCATGAGGGTGGTGGTCCGCGCCTCCGGTTTTTCTTGTGGACATCCCGGCGGCGGGCGGCAGGAGCAATCAAAACGTCATGTTGTTCCGAGCCGGGGCGGCTGATATGACGCACCGCAACATCCCGATCGCGCCTCGGGCGCGGGTTTGGAGAACGGGCCCTTGCTCGGCAAGATGAAGATTTTGGCCGGCAATTCCAACCGCCCGCTCGCCGAGGCGATCGCCGCCTATCTCGGCGAGCCGCTGACCGGCTGCCATGTCCGCCGGTTCGCCGACCTCGAGATCTTCGTCGAAATTCTCGAGAACGTGCGCGGACGCGACGCCTTCATCATCCAGTCGACCTCCTATCCGGCCAACGACAACCTGATGGAGCTCCTGATCATGATCGATGCGCTCAGGCGCGCCTCGGCGCAGCGCATCACCGCGGTCCTCCCCTATTTCGGCTACGCCCGCCAGGATCGAAAGTCGGCGTCGCGCTCGCCGATCTCGGCCAAGCTCGTCGCCAATCTCATCACTCGCGCCGGCGCGGACCGGGTTCTGACCGTCGACCTCCACGCCGGCCAGATCCAGGGATTCTTCGATATCCCGACCGACAATCTGTTCGGCGCGCCGACCATGGTGCGCGACATCGAGGCCCATCACAACGGCAGCAAGAACGTGATGGTCGTCTCTCCCGACGTCGGCGGCGTGGTGCGCGCCCGCGCGCTCGCCAAGCGCCTCGACGCGCCGCTCGCCATCGTCGACAAGAGGCGCGACCGGGCCGGCGAATCCGAGGTCATGAACATCATCGGCGACGTCGCGGGGCGCAATTGCGTGCTGCTCGACGATATCGTCGATTCGGGCGGCACGCTGTGTAACGCCGCCGACGCGCTGCTCGAGCAGGGAGCGGCGAGCGTCTCCGCCTATATCACCCACGGGGTGCTCTCCGGCGGCGCGGTTGCCCGCGTCGCCGCCTCCAGGCTGACCGAGCTCGTGCTCACAGACACGATACAGCCAACGGAGGCGGTCAGAGTCGCGCGCAACATCCGGGTCATCTCGATTGCGCCTCTGATCGGCGAGGCGATCGCGCGGATCGCCAAGGAGGAGAGCGTCTCCTCGCTCTTCAACTGACCGACCGAGGTCGGCGGCGCCGGGCGCTGCTCAGCGCGCTCTCATTTCCAGTATCGACTTGCCGTGGCCAAACGCCGCGCATAGTCTCGATGCGGCCGTGGCAAGCGGCGGAATATGCGCCGGCGTCTATCGATCGAACCGAAGACTGGGAGCTTCGGCTTCAATGCTTGACACGTCGGCGCTGGTCATACTTATGCTGACCAACCGGTCAGTTTCGTGAGTTTCGTGGCGTCCGCCGGACTCCGGCTCTCGCCTTAAGTGGAGGATCAAAAATGTTCGTTCGCCCTGCCAGTCTGCTGACCACCGCGATCTGCGCGGGCGGTTTCCTCGCCTCCGCCGCGGCTTACGCCGCCGATATCAAGCCCGCCGTCATCTATGATCTCGGCGGCAAGTTCGACAAATCCTTCAACGAAGGCGTGTTCAACGGCGCGACCAAGTTCGCGAAGGAGACCGGCGTCCCCTTCCGCGACCTCGAAATCCAGAACGACGCCCAGCGCGAGCAGGTCATCCGCAAGTTCGCCAAGGACGGCTTCTCGCCAATCATCATGCCGGGGTTCGCCTGGGAGACCGCTTTGAAGAAGGTGGCCGCCGGAATATCCCAAGACGAATTTCGGCATCATCGACGACGTCGTCGACCTGCCAAATGTGCAGTCGATGATATTTCGGGCCGACGAAGGATCTTTTCTTGTCGGCGTGATCGCGGCGGAGACCAGCAAGACCGGCAAAGTCGGCTTCGTCGGCGGGATGGACATTCCGCTCATCTCTGCCTTTGAATGTGGCTACGCACAGGGGGTCAAGTACGCCTCTGACAACAAGGACGAGGTGATCGCCAACATGACCGGCACGACGCCGGCGGCCTGGAACGATCCGGTCAAGGGCGGGGAACTCGCCAAGTCGCAAATGGATCGCGGCGCGGACATCGTCTACGCGGCGGCTGGCGCCACGGGGCAGGGAGTCCTCAAGGCGGCGGCGGACGCCGGCAAGTTCGGGATCGGCGTCGACTTCGAACCAGAACGGCCTCTTCCCCGGCAAGGTGCTTACCTCGGCGCTCAAGCGCGTGGATGTCGCGACCTACGATTTGTTCATGGCGGCGAAGAATGGGACGTGGAAGGGCGGCGTTCAGACCTTCAACCTCAAGAACGACGGCGTCGGCTATGCGGTCGACGACAACAACAAGGCCATTCTGAGCGACGCCGCGAAGGCCAAGGCGGAGGCGGCGAAGGCCGACATCATCTCCGGCAAGATCGACGTGCACAACTACATGTCCGACAACAAGTGCCCGGTGTGAGCCGGCCTCAGGCCCGCACGTCTTCCAACGTAGCTTGAGCCATCCCGCCACGCCCCCTCCACCGGGCTTCGCCCGGTCCCCCTCCCCCGCGCCGACGCGCAGGGGAGGAAGGCGGCGGCGCCGACTGATCCTCCCCTATGGAGCGAAAGCGGAATGGGGGAGGGGGACCGCCCGAGGGGCGGTGGAGGGGGCGTGCGCCCGCAAGCGCTTTCCCGGATTGGAGAGCGCGGCGTGACCGCTGAGGCCGACAAAGCCCCTCCCGCCATCGAGCTGATCGGCATCGACAAGAGCTTCGGTCCGGTTCACGCCAACAATCACGTCAATCTCGTCGTCGAGCGCGGCGTGATCCACGGCATCGTCGGCGAGAACGGGGCGGGAAAATCGACCCTGATGTCGATTCTCTACGGCTTCTACGAGGCCGATTCCGGCGAGATCCGCATCAACGGCCAGCCGGTCAGGATTTGCTCGTCGCGCGAGGCGATCAGCCACGGCATCGGCATGGTGCATCAGCATTTCATGCTGGTGCCGCCGCTCTCCGTGCTCGAGAACGTGATGCTCGGCGCCGAGGGCGGCCCGCTGCTCGCCGAGGGCGCGGGCTTAATCCGCAAGCGGCTCGCCGAGCTTGGGCGCGAATACGGCCTCGAGGTCAATCCGGACGCCATCGTCGGCGAATTGTCGGTCGGCCTGCAGCAGCGGGTCGAGATCCTCAAAGCGCTGGTGCGCGGCGCCGAGATCCTGGTGCTCGACGAACCGACCGCGGTGCTGACCCCGGCCGAGGCCGACCAGTTGTTCGAAATGCTGCGTGTGCTCAAGGGCGAGCGCAAGACGATCATCTTCATCACCCACAAGCTGCGCGAGATCATGAGTCTCACCGACCGCGTGTCGGTGATGCGGCGCGGCGAGATGGTCGCGACCTTCGACACCGCCAACACCTCGCCCCCCGAGCTCGCCGACGCAATGGTCGGGCGCAAGGTCATCCTGAAGATCGATAAGGGCCCCGCCCATCCGGGCCGAATCGCGCTCGAGGCGCGAAATCTCGTGGTCCGCGACGACCGGGGGGTGGTTCGTGTCGATGGCGTCTCCTTCACCCTGCGGGAAGGCGAGATCCTCGGCGTCGCGGGCGTCGCCGGCAACGGCCAGTCGGAGCTCCTCGAGGCGCTCGCCGGCATGCGCCCGCCCAGCGCCGGTGAAATCCTCATCGACGGCGAGCTCTTGCCGCATGTGCAGAGCAACCCGCGCGCCGAGCGTCTCATCGGCATCGGCCATGTGCCGGAGGATCGCCATCGCGTCGGCCTGATTATGCCGTTCGAGGCCTGCGAAAGCGCCATGCTCGGGTTCCACGACGAACGGGTCTACGGCAAGGGCGTGCTGTTCGACCGCGGGGCGATCATCGCCGACGCGCAGAAAAAGATGAAAGCCTTCGACGTCAGGCCGCCGTCGCCGCTGCTCAAGACCGCCAACTTCTCCGGCGGCAACCAGCAGAAGATCGTGCTGGCGCGCGAGATCGAACGAAATCCCAAGATCCTGCTGGTCGGGCAGCCGACGCGGGGCGTCGACATCGGCGCGATCGAATTCATCCACAAGCGCATCGTCGCCCAGCGCGACGCCGGCAAGGCGCTGCTTCTGGTTTCGGTCGAGCTCGACGAAATCTTCGCCCTTTCCGACCGCATCATCGTGCTCTGCGCCGGGCGGGTCACCGGCGAGCGGCGGCCCGAGGACACCAACGCCCAGGACCTTGGCCTCCTCATGGCCGGCGTCAGCGAGCGCGCGGCATGAGCTCGCCCCTCAGGCCCCTGCCCGTCTGGGCTGACGTCGCGCTCATTCCCCTGGTCAATGTCGCCGCGGCCTTTGTCATTTCCGGCTTCGTCGTGCTGGCGATCGGCGAGAATCCGCTCGAGGCGGTGCAGATTCTCATCACCGGCGCCCTCGGCGATCTCGAAGGGATCGGATTCACGCTCTATTACGGCACCAGTTTCATCTTCACCGGCCTTGCGGTCGCGATATGTTTTCACGCCGGTCTGTTCAACATCGGCGTCGAGGGCCAGGCTTATGTCGCGGGGCTGGGCGCGGCGCTTGCGGCGCTCCATCTCGGCTTCCTGCCCGGATATACGCTCGTCTTCGCCGCGATCATCGGCGCCGCCCTGTTCGGCGCGGCGTTCGCCTTCATTCCCGGCTATCTTCAGGCCAAACGCGACAGCCACATCGTCATCACGACGATCATGTTCAATTACATCGCCTCGGCTTTGATGGGCTATCTCCTGGTCAACGTCCTGCGCGAGCCCAGCCAGATGAACCCCGAGACGCCGACCTTCTCGATCTACGGGCAGGTTCCCCAGTTCCACGAGCTTCTGACGCCGCTCGGAATCCATTGGCCGGTCACGCCGTTCAACCTGTCGTTCCTGCTCGCGCTCGCCGCCGCGCTCGCGGTCTGGGTCACGATCTGGCGCACCAGGCTCGGCTACGAGATCCGCACCGTCGGGGCCAACGCCACCGCCGCGGTCTACGGCGGCATTTCGCCGGCTCGGGTCACGATCGTCACCACGCTCCTGTCTGGAGCGCTCGCCGGCGGCATGGCGGTCAACGTGATCCTCGGCGAGGAGCACCGGCTGATCCTCGAATATACCGCCGGCTTCGGCTTCGTCGGCATCGCGGTCGCGCTGATGGGACGCGCCCACCCCGTTGGCATCATCCTCGCCGCGATCCTGTTCGGCATCCTCTATCAGGGCGGCGCCGAGCTCGCATTCGAGAAGCCGAAGATCAGCCGTGACATGATCGTCGTCATCCAGGGCCTGGTGGTGCTGTTCGCAGGCGCGCTCGAGCACATGTTCCGCCGGCCGGTCGCGGTGCTGCTGGCGCGGCGCACGACCTCTCCGCCGATCTGAAGGGGCGGAGCGCGATGGACCTCTTCAACGCGTTCATCGTCGTCTTCGCTTCCGGCATCCGGCTCGGCACGCCCTTAATCCTGGCCTGCCTTGCCGGCCTGTGGTCGGAGCGCTCCGGCGTGGTCGACATCGGCCTCGAAGGCAAGATCCTGGTCGGCGCCTTCGGCTCGGCGGCGGTGGCGACCTTCACCGGCAGCGTCTGGCTTGGGCTGCTTGCCGGCGTCATCGCGACGATCGCCGTTTCGCTCATCCACGGCTACGCCTCGATCGACCAGCGCGCCAACCAGATCGTCTCCGGTACCGCGATCAACATGGTCGCCGACGGCATGACGGCGCTGATCGGCAATGCGATCTGGTCGCAGGGCGGACGGACGCCGCAGCTGCCGGCTTATGCGCAGTTCCAGACGATCGAGTTTCCGTTCGCCCACGCTCTTGGGACCGTCCCAATCCTGGGACCGATTTACGAGCATCTGATCTCGGGCCACGACCTCATCACCTACGTCGCCTTCCTGCTCGTGCCGCTCACCTATTGGGCGCTCTACAGCACCCGGTTCGGACTGCGCTTGCGCGCAGTCGGCGAGAACCCGGCCGCGGTCGACACCGCCGGCATTTCGGTCAGGGCGCTGCGCTACGGCGCGGTGATGATCTGCGGCGTTCTGGTCGGTCTCGCCGGCGTCTATCTGGTGCTGTCGCAGGAGGCCTATTTCCAGCCGCACATGAGCGCGGGGCGAGGCTTCATCGCGCTGGCGGCGCTGGTGTTCGCGAAATGGCGGCCGTGGCCGGCGCTGGCGACCTGTCTCCTGTTCGGCTTTCTCGACGCGGTGGCGATCAGGATGCAAGGCGCCGTGCTGCCGCTCATCGGCTCGGTGCCGGTGCAGGCGATCGAGGCCCTGCCCTATATCCTCACCGTCGTGCTGCTGGCGGGCTTCATCGGCAAGGCGATCCCGCCCAAGGCGTCGGGGATTCCTTATGTCAAAGAGCGCTGAACCCCTTCTCCCCGGGGAGAAGGTGGGAGGCGAAGCCTCCCGGATGAGGGGACGCCCAAGGTCAAAGCGCGCTTGGCGCGCAAACCCTCACCCCAACCCCTCTCCCGTCGGAGAGGGGGACCGCGCGTCGACCGAAACGCCGAAGCGGCGCTGCAAGAATTGTTCACGGCCGCCAAGGCGGCGCAGGCTCACGCCTATGCGCCCTATTCGCGATTTCGTGTTGGCGCCGCGCTGCGCTCCGAAAGCGGCGCGATCCATGCGGGCTGCAATGTCGAGAACGCGGCCTATCCGCAAGGGAGCTGCGCCGAAGCGGGCGCGATCGCGGCGATGGCGCTGGCCGGCGGCCGGCGGATCGCCGAAATCCTCGTCGTCGGCGACGGCGAGGCGCTCTGCACCCCATGCGGCGGCTGCCGCCAGCGCATCCGCGAGTTCGCCGACGCTTCGACCCGCGTGCACGTCGCCGGGCCGGAGGGCGTGCGCCGGACTTTCACGCTGGCCGAGCTTTTGCCGGAGTCATTCGGACCGGAGCATCTGGCGGTATAGGGTAATCGTGTCCCACGTCGGCCTGGCGGCGCGGTCGACAGCAGACAGGAGGTCCGCCATGACCGCGAAATTCGCCGCCTCGACGGAGGAGGGCGCCCTCGACGCCGCCATCGCCGCGCTCAAAGCCCGCGGCCTCGATTCGCTGCCGCCGCTCGCGATCGTGCTCGGCTCGGGGCTCGGCGCGTTCGCCGACGAGGCGCGCGAGGCGATCTCGGTCTCCTATCTCGACATCCCCGGCTTTCCCATACCTAGCGTCGAGGGTCACGCCGGGCGCCTCGTGGTGGGCGCGATCGAAGGCCGGCGGGTGGCTCTGTTCCAGGGCCGCGGCCATTATTACGAGCGCGGCGATCCCAGTGCGATGCGGGTCGCGATCGATGCGTTCCGCAAGCTCGGCGGCGAAGCGCTGCTCATGACCAACGCCGCGGGCGGCCTCAACCCCGAATGGGCGCCGCCGTCGCTGGTCGCGATCACCGACCACATCAACTTTTCCGGGACCAACCCCCTGATCGGCCATATCGGCCACGATCGTTTCGTGCCGCTGACCAAAGCCTATGACACCGCGCTGCTGGCGGGCTTGCGCGAAGCGGCGAAAGCGACCGGTGTCGCGCTCAACGAAGGCGTCTACATGTGGTTCTCCGGCCCGAGCTTCGAGACCCCCGCCGAGATTCGCGCGGCGCGCATCCTCGGGGCCGATCTCGTCGGCATGTCGACCGTGCCCGAGGTGATCCTGGCCCGCCGCGTCGGCTTGCGTTGCGCCGCCGTCTCGGTCGTCACCAACTATGCCGCCGGTCTCTCTGGCGGCGACCCGAGCCACGAGGAGACCCAGGCCGTCGCGCATGAGGCCGCCGAAAACTTCAAGCGCCTGCTGCGCGCCTTCATCCGCGGCTTCGCGTGAATGTTCGCGATCCTCCCGAACGTCGTCCTGAGCGACTGTCTTGTTTGTCAAGCTGGGAGCCATGGCTTTCGGTCTCGCATGATGGCGTTGAGGATGACGAGGAGTTTTCGGATGCAGGCGGTCAGGGCCTGTTTGGCGGGTTTTCCGGAGGCTCTGAGCTTTTGATAGTAGGGTGCGATGACGGGATTGGCGCGGGAGGCGACCAGCGCGGCCATGTAGAGGGCGGTCCGCACCGGGGCCCGGCCGCCGGCGATTGTTTTTCGGCCGCGGGCGACGCCGCTGTCGCGATTGACGGGAGCGACGCCGACAAGGGCGGCGATTTTTCGCCGATCGAGGCGTCCGAGCTCGGGCAGTTCGGCGATGAGGGTGCGCAGGGTCGCCTTGCCTACTCCCGGCACGCTGGCCAAAAGGTCTGCGTCGGCCTGCCAGGCGGGGCTTTTGCGGATCGCGCCATCGATGTCTCGATCGAGCTCGGAAAGTTCGGCCTGCAGGAGATCGACATGCCGGTCGATGGCCTTGAGCACGCGAGGCTGGCCAGCGAGGCGGCGGCGGTTTTTTTCGGCGACGATCATCTCGATGACCTGTCGTCGCCGCGCGGTCAATTCGCCCAGCGCCTGGGCTTCGGCGTCAGCGATGGGCCTCGCGGGCGGCCGGATGGCCTCGGCGAAGTGGGCGATCGCCGCGGCGTCGAGACGATCGGTCTTGGCGAGCTTGCCGGTCGACCGGGCGAAATCGCGGATCTGACGAGGATTGATCACCGCCAGCGGCAGATGCGCAGTAGCAAGGGCGCTTGCGACCACGGTCTCGTATCCGCCTGTCGCCTCGAGCGCGACCAGGACCGGAGCCAGGGCGCGCAGACGCTCGACAAGACGCTCAAGACCTTCGTCGTCACGCGTGACGACGAAGGTCTCCCCGCTCGGCCGGACGCAGACGTCGAGCCGGTCCTTCGACACGTCGATTCCGATGAACAAATCCATCTCCCGTCCTTGCACATGCGGGCTCGCAACGCGGCCCCGGCGACTGTTCGGGATCGTGGAATAGGCGGATGGGGCGCCATGCTCAGGAGCGGGCTTGTGAACCCAAGGAGCGCCAGGGCTCCCATCCGCCGCCGCGACGCCTACCTTAGCGGCCCGGCGCGACGCAGGGGAGATACAAGGAGCGTCGCCGAGCGCCGCGTCTCGAAGGACGCTCCAGCTTGCAAAGCCCGTTGCGCCCGCTCGACTTCTGCTTCGAGGCCCCGCTTCGCGGGGCTCCTCAGCATGAGGGCGTTGGTTGCAGCCGGGAGAGCAGCGAAAGCGCCATGATCCTTCCCCAGGAGATCATCCGGCAAAAGCGCGACGGCGAGACGTTGAGCGCGGGCGAGATCGGCGACTTCATCGCCGGCCTCACCAGCAGCGCCGTGACCGAAGGGCAGGCGGCGGCTTTCGCCATGGCGGTCTATTTTCGCGGCATGACGCTCGACGAGCGCGTCGCGCTGACTCGCGCGATGACCCGCTCGGGCGCGAGCCTCGATTGGCGAACTGAGAACCTGCCGGGCCCGATTCTCGACAAGCACTCGACCGGCGGCGTCGGCGACAACGTCTCGCTGATGCTGGCGCCGATGCTCGCCGCCTGCGGCGCCTATGTGCCGATGATCTCCGGCCGCGGCCTCGGCCACACTGGCGGCACGCTCGACAAGCTCGATTCGATTCCCGGCTACGTCTCGCAGCCGGACCTCGCGCTGTTCAAGCGCGTGGTCAGGGAGGCCGGCTGCGCCATCATCGGCCAGACGGCCGATCTCGCGCCCGCCGACCGGCGCCTCTATGCGATCCGGGACGTCACCGCGACGGTCGAGTTGGTCGCGCTCATCACCGCCTCGATCCTGTCGAAGAAGCTCGCCGCCGGGCTGCAAGGGCTGGTCATGGACGTCAAGACCGGCTCGGGCGCCTTCATGCCGACCCTCAACGGCGCCCGCGAACTCGCCGAGAGCATCGCCGCCGTCGCCACCGACGCCGGCCTGCCGACCATCTCGCTCATCACCGACATGAACGAGCCGCTCGCCAGCGCCGCCGGCAACGCAGTCGAAGTGCGCAACGCCGTCGATTATCTCAGCGGCGCGAGGCGCGATCCGCGCCTCGATCGGGTGACGATGGCGCTCGGCGCCGAACTCCTCGCGCTCTCCGGCCTCGCGCCTGACGCCGCCGCCGGCGAAGCGGCGCTGAAACGTGCGCTCGAGAGCGGCGCGGCGGCCGAACATTTCGAGCGCATGGTCGCCGGCCTCGGCGGGCCCAGCGGCTTCATCGCGCGCGCGCATGACCTGCTGCCTCGCGCCCCGATCCTCGTCGACGCGATCCCCGAGACGCCTGGCTTCGTCGAAGAGATCGACGTGCGCGCGGTCGGGCTCGCGGTGGTCGAGCTCGGCGGCGGCCGGGCGCGCGCCGCCGATGCGATCGATCCCGCGGTCGGCCTGAGCGAACTCGCGCCGATCGGCGCCGAGGTCGGCCCCGATCGCCCGCTCGCCCGCATGCATGCGCGCGAGGTCGGCCGAGCGGAGGCGGCGGCAAAGCGCCTTCGCGCCGCCTATCGCCTGGGCGCAGCGCCGCTCTCGCCCGGCGATCCGGTGATCGAGCTCATCTCAGGGCGAGCATGAACATCCAAGCGCCGCCGCCCCCGCCCCCTCCACCGCCCTGCGGGCGGTCCCCCTCCCCCATTTCATGGGGGAGGATGCGCGCGCCGCGTTATCCTCCCCCGCGAAGCGGGGGAGGGGGACCACGCCGTAAGGCGTGGTGGAGGGGGCAGGGAGCCTCCTGCCTGTGAGCATCCTTCTCGCCGTCTCCGGCTGGGACATAGGTCCCTGGCGCCGGCGGCTCGCAGCGCTGCTGCCCTCCCATAAGATCGTATCGCTGGACGAGCCGTTCGATCGCGCCTCCGTCCGCTATGCGCTCTCCTGGCGCCATCCGCCGCGCGCGCTCTCTCGCCTTCCCAACCTCCGGGCCATCTTCTCGCTCGGCGCCGGCGTTGACCACCTGTTCGACGACGCCGCCCTGCCCGACTGCAGAATTGTCCGCGTGGTCGATCCCGATTTGACCGGGCGGATGAGCGAGTGGGTGGTCATGCACGCGCTCGTCCATTTGCGCCAGTTGCGGCGCTACGAGCATCAGCAACGCGAGCGCGTGTGGGCGGACGACGACGATCAGCCGAAGGCCGCCGAGGTCCAAGTCGGCATGCTCGGCTTGGGCGTCCTCGGCGCCGACGCCGCGTTGAAGCTCGGCGCGCTCGGCTTCAGGGTCGCCGGCTGGAGCGCGAGCCAAAAGTCGCTGCCCGGCGTCGCCGGCTTCCATGGGCCTGACGGCCTCGACCGCCTGCTCGCGATCACCGACATGCTCATCGTGCTGCTGCCGCTGACCGACGCCACGCGGGGCATGATCGACGCTTCGCTCCTGAGCAGGCTCAGGCAGGGCGGCCGGCTCGGCGGCCCCGTCCTCATCAGCGCCGGGCGCGGCGGCCTGCAGGTCGAAGCCGACATCCTCGCCGCGCTCGATTCCGGGCGCCTCAAAGGCGCGTCGCTCGACGTGTTCGAACGTGAGCCCTTGCCGCAGGAGTTCGCGCCTCTGGACCCACCCCGCCGTCTATGTCAGCCCCCACAACGCGTCGGTCTCGACGCCCGAAGCCATCGCCGCCTTCGTCGCCCGCCAGATCGAGGCGCATGAACGCGGCGAGCCGCTCACGAATCTGGTCGACCGGGGGCGGCAGTACTGAAACCGGGCGCGCGCGGCGCCCGCTCCCCAGACACCGAGTGCAAATCGGTGGCTCTGCTATTATGTTTGCCCCGTCGGGACCCGCTTCAAGCGCAGGGCGCCTATGCCCAAGCAGAGGATTTGCGAAGTTGAGAATAAAAGTCGTCGTGCATGAGGCGGAGGAGGGCGGCTTTTGGGCCGAGGTCCCCGCGATTCTGGGCTGCGCCACGCAAGGCGACACGATGGAGGAACTTCTGCGCAATCTGCGCGAGGCGATCGAAGGATGCCTGTCGGTGGACATCGCCGAGCCGAAAGCGGACGACGCAGCCCGCGTTCTGGAAATTGCTGTATGAAATCATTGTCGGGCCGCGACTTGGCTTGACTTCTCGAGCGGCGCGGCTGGCGGCTGTTACGGATAAGCGGCAGCCATCATATTTACGGCAGAACCGGAAGCACGCTGCGCTTGTCCGTCCCGATCCACGGGAACCCTCCACTGAAGATCGGTCTTTTGCGGCATTTGGCGAGGCTGGCCGAAATTCCCGATGACGAGTGGCGTTGATAGCGCGAGTCCATCCGCAGTGTTTTTGCATGGCCTGATCTCGGTTCCACCATTGGCCAACCCCCGTAAATCCCGCTATCGTCGGCTCGCGAAGGCGAGAAGGCCGAGGGAGGCAAACGATGCTCTGGGGAATCGATCCGCTTCTTGACGCGGACTTGCTTTACGCTTTGCGGCGGATGGGGCACGGCGACGAGATCGTCATCGTCGACACCAACTATCCCGCCGCCTCGGCCGCGATGTCGACCACCACTGGCGAGCCGCTGTTGATGGCCGGCGTATCCGCCGCCCGCGCGGTCGAAGCGATCCTCTCGGTCATGCCGCTCGACACTTTCGTCCCCGATCCGGCGGCCCGCATGGAAGTGGTCGGCGACCCCAACGCCGTCCCACCGGTGCAGCGCGAAGTGCAGGCGGTGCTCGACCGCGCCGCGGGCAAGCACGTACCGCTGCAAGGCATCGAACGCTTCGACTTCTACGAGCGGGCAAGAAACGCCTTCGTCATCCTCATCACCGGCGAACGCCGCTTCTACGGCGACTTCATCTTCAAGAAAGGCGTCGTCCCGCCGGAGTGAGTCTCTCTCCCAAGGGAGAGGGAGAACCGCTCCTCGCTTGCAGCGGCCCGCGCCTACCCCAGCCCCCTGAAGACCCCCGGCAGCGCCTCCGGCAGGTCCTCGGCGATGAGCCCTTCCCCGACCGCCCGCCCGCAGGCGCCGTGCAGCCACACCGCCGCCGAGGCGGCTTCGAAGGCGGGCATGCCCTGGGCGGCGAGGCCGGAGACGAGGCCCGAGAGCACGTCGCCCGAGCCGGCGGTGGCGAGCCAGGGCGGCAGGTCGAAGCCGATGGTCGCCCGGCCGTCCCGCGACGCGACCACCGTGTCCGCGCCCTTGACGAGCACGACCGCGCCCATGTGGCGCGCGGCGGCCCGAGCGCGCGCGAGCTTGTCGTCGTCGAGTTTTACCTCGGGCGCGTTGTCGAAGAGCCGCGCGAACTCGCCCTCGTGCGGGGTCATGACCACGACATGTCCGCCGCGCGCGATCAGCGCTGCAAGGCGCGCCGCCTCGCCGGCGAAGCTGGTCAAGGCGTCGGCGTCGAGCACGATCGTCCGCCGCTCGGCGGCTCTCGTCAGCGCCGCTGCGACCAGCTTGCGCAACCCCGGGCCGACGCCGGCGCCCGGGCCGAGCGCGATCGCGCGTCTGCGGTCGTCGGCGAGCAGCACGTCGAATTCGCCTGGCGTCGCGAACGGCGCGACCATCACCGCGGTCAGGTGGGCGGAATTGACGGCGACCGCGTCGGGCGGGCTCGCCAGCGTGACGATGCCGGCGCCCGAGCGCAGCGCGGCGCGGGCCGCGAGCCGCGCGGCGCCGGTCCGGTGCGCCGAGCCGCTGAGGACGAGAACCGCGCCGCGGGCGTATTTGTGGCTTTCGGCGTTGGCCCGCGGCAATGTTCCGCGCCAGACGGCGGGCGCGTTGACGAAGGCCTGGGGCGCGATCCGCGCCAGCGCGGCATCGGGAATGCCGATGTCGGCAAGCCGGATCGCGCCGCAGAGCGTGCGGCCCGGCAGCAGCAGGTGGCCCGGCTTCAGGCGGAAGAAGGTGACGCTCGCGCTCGCCTCGACCGCGACGCCGCGAACCTTGCCGGTTCCCCCGTCGACGCCCGAGGGGACGTCGACTGCAAGCACCCGCCCGCCGGCGCGGGCGAAAGCATTGACGCGCTCGATGATCGCTTTCGCCTGGCCCTCGATGTCGCGCGCGAGGCCAGCGCCGAACAGGGCGTCGATCACACAATCGGCGCTGCCGGGATCGATCGCCGCGGCGTCGAGGACCTGGCCGTCATAGCGCGACGCGGCGAGGGCCGGATCGCCCCTTAGCGACTCGCGCCGGCCGATGAGCCCGAGCTCGACGGCGTAGCCGCGCTGCTTGAGGACGCGCGCGGCGATGAAGCCGTCGCCGCCATTGCCGCCGGGACCACACAGCACCACGATCCGGCCGCGCGACTTCGTCATCCGCGCCGCCTCGTGGGCGACCGCGAGGCCGGCCCGCTCCATGAGCGCAATGCCTGGCGTTCCGGCGGCGACGGCGAAACGGTCGGCCTCGCTCATTTCGGCCGGGGTCAGGAGCTCAGGCTGCGCCAGGGGATCGAGCATGGCGGCGAGGGTGCTCGCCCCTTTCGCCCGGCGCAAGCGGCAAAAACGCACTTTCCATCGCCCCGGATTCTGCTATATCCGGCCGTCGCTGATCCCCGATAGCTCAGCTGGTAGAGCATTCGACTGTTAATCGAATGGTCGCAGGTTCGAGTCCTGCTCGGGGAGCCACTTTAAGGCATTGACATTATTCTGCAATTTGCGATTGGCTTGGTTTGCGTCTCGCCTATTTGGCTGTTTGGGGGCACACTGGGGACACAGATATAGAGCCTCACTCTTGATGCTTCTATGTCGCCGGGTGGAACTCACCGGTACGGGCCGCTATGCATTTGCCCCGGATGAAGAGCGTGTTTGCGTCGCCGGCGCGACCGCCGTGCACTCCCCACATTTGTTGTTCAGCCGCCAAAATCTCCCCAGCGAAAAGTTATGAACTGTTGTCGTTCTCGGCGGACGCGAGCAGCTTGCAGCTAGAGCCCGCTCGCGTATCCGTTGACGCTAGGCAGCTGGCTAAACGGAATGCCGTCGTCCTTGTCGACGGGCAAGACAGGGAAAGCATGGCTACAAGCTCGCAAAAACACTGTGAAATTTCCGTAGCCAGGAGACCTCTCCGTTCTTAGGATGGGGGCAATGTGGCCTTGAATGGGAACTCCAATAGCTTTTCGGGACGCCAGATAATGAACATAGAAACAAGTTCGGGGTCCGCTTCGTCCAATGCCTTTTTTGAACATCCGATCCTGAATTCGCCCTACGAATGCCCACCTCGGCTGCGAGATCGCATGGAATGTTGTCCCCCTTGAGGGGCGTTTTCGCCTTGAATCGTAGCCCCCCGTTTTTGGTTTTGAACGACCCTTCCGGTTTTGCGGAGGGGTCGGGGGATGACGGGTGTGGAGACGATCGCGCGGATCCGGTTCGAGCATTTTCAGAACTGCAAAGGGATCAAACGGATCGCGCGAGAGCTTGGGGTCGCGCGGGACACGGTCCGCAAGGTTCTGCGTTCGGGCGCGACGGAGTTCAGCTACAAGCGGGAGGTCCAGCCCCAGCGTAAGCTGGGGTTATGGGTCGAGGCGCTGACCGAGATCCTCGAATCCGAAGACAAGCTGCCGCGACGCGAACGGCGCTCGACGATCCGCCTGTTCGAGGAACTGCGAGGTCGCGGTTACGACGGCGCCCATGACAGCGTCCACCGTTTTGTGAAGGCTTGGCGCGCCGATCGCGCGCGAACGCCGGCGCAAGCCTTCATCCCGCTGCGGTTCGATCCTGGCGAAGCCTATCAGTTCGACTGGAGCCATGAGGGCATCGAGCTTCAGAGCCTTCCTCTGACGGTCAAGCTTGCACAGATGCGGCTTTCATACAGCCGCATGCCGATCGTGCGCGCCTATCCGCGCGAGACGCAGGAGATGGTCTTCGACGCGCATGACAAGGCGTTCGCCTTCTATGGCGGGGTCTGCCGGCGCGGCATCTACGACAACATGAAGACGGCGGTGGAGACGGTCTTCGTCGGCCGGGCGCGCGAGTACAATCGGCGCTTCCTGCAGTTATGCTCGCACCATCTGGTCGAACCTGTCGCCTGCACGCCCGCGTCGGGCTGGGAGAAGGGCCAAGTCGAGAACCAGGTCGGCACGATGCGCGACCTCTTGTTCCGGCCCAAGCCCAAGGTGAAGACGCTCGACGAGTTGAACGCCTGGCTGGTCGATCAATGCGTCGCCTACGCCAAACGCACCAGGCATCCCGAGTTCCGGGATCGGACGATCTTCGAGGTGTTCGAGGAGGAGAGGGCGAGCCTGATGCCTTTTCTGGGACCGTTCGCCGGCTTCGTCGAGAAGCCGATGCGGGCGACGACGACCTGCCTGATTACTCATGACCGCAACAAATACAGCGTCGACGCCAGAGCGGCCGGACGCAGCGTTCTGGTGCGCGTCTATGCCGATCGCATCGTCGTTCTGCTCGATGAAGAGATCGTCGCCGATCATCCGCGCCGGTTCGGGCGCGACCAGGTCGTCTACGATCCCTGGCATTATCTGCCGGTGCTGACGCGCAAGCCGGGCGCCTTGCGCAATGGCGCGCCGTTCAAGGACTGGGATTTGCCGGCGCCGCTGTCATCCGTGCGCGCCAAGCTCCAGCACCACGCCGACGGCGATCGCCAGTTCGTGAAGATTCTCGGCGCGTGTGCCCGAGGACGGCATCGCCGCTGTCGCGGACGCCTGCGCCGAGGCCCTGGAGGCTGGAATCGCCAACGGCGACGTCGTCCTGGCGATCCTCGCCCGCAAGCGCCAACCGCCGATACCGCCGAGCATCACGACGCCGGACGCGCTCAAGCTTAAGACCGAGCCGACCGCCGACTGCGCCCGCTACGACAATCTGCGCAAGGGAAAGGAAGCCGCCTGATGGAACGACATCAGATCATCGAGGCCATGACCGGCCTCAAGCTCTATGGCATGCGCGCCAGTTTCGACGAGATCGCCGGCAAGGGGTTGAACCGGCGCGAGGAGCTTTATCCGCTCCTCGCCAGTCTGATCCGAGCCGAGTTCACTCATCGCCAGTCGCGATCGATCAACTATCGCATCAGCGGCGCGAGGTTCCCGGTGCTAAAGGACCTCGACGCCTTCGTCTTCGAGGACACGCCGGTCGACGAAGGCCAAATTCGCGAACTCGCCGCCGGCGACTTCATCGATGCCAAACGCAACCTCATCCTGATCGGCGGCACCGAGCCCGAGTCATAATGCTCACCTCACCATGTCATTGAAAGTTCAGGGCTAGCTCTGGCTCGTCTTCAGACGGCGGACCTATCCGAGAGCGCTTTCTTCGTCGCTCGGCCTCCCGGGCCACCTCCGCGCGCCCAAGATCGGAGGCTCGAATGGCCCACGGGCCGCCCTTGCAGGATTGGTTCGCAGGCAATGCGCCTTCGACAATCAGGCGACGAACAGTCGCCGGACTGACCGACAAAACCTCTGCCGCCTCGTCAAGCGTGACCTCTCCTCGCTCGGCACGTTCGCCCTCTCGATAGACGACGATGTTGTGATCCTTGCGTAGGGAGGCCACCCGCGTTCGGGTCCACGAATGCCCCTTGGTCGTCGTCTTGCCAGCCCGATTGAGAGCAGCCGCAATCCCCATGTCCGGCATCTGCCGGGCCATCGCCCGCACCAGATCGACAACGTCGGCGTCGACGCGCCAGCGGTGCTCGCCCGTGCGGTTCTTGCGGACGCGTAGAGCCGTATGATCCTCGCCCGCCCAGCGGATGACGAGATCGAGACCGTCATCCTCCGTGCGCACGACGATCTCTTCGATCAGCATGCGAACGATCCGTTTGCGCGTGGCTATGGTCGCCCCTTCCGCATGCCAGGCGCGTTCGACGTCAGCGCCGAGCCGGAGCAGTGCCTCTCGCTCGCCTGGAGTTACGCCATTCAACGGCGCAACGCTGAGCGCTGTGAGCTCATCCTGAAGGCGTCGCTCTTCTTTCAGGCGCTCGTTCCAGCGCCGCTCGAGTTCGCCCGCGACCAGACGGTTGTCGGGATCGACGGCGTCATATTGCCGTCGAGCGTGCACAGCCTCGAAACGCGCCTGCTCGAGCGCCAGCTCGACCTGTCGATGCTTCTCGCCGTCTTCGCGTCCTCGCGCCTGAAGAGCCGCCAGGGCCGCTTCGACGCCGAGAGGCTGAATGCGCTCCACGACCTCGGCGGCGACTGCGGCGTCGACGCGAAGACTGCCGAAGCCAATGCAGCGCTCGGTCCCGTGGTTGATGGAAGCGCCTCGGCAGTGATAGCGCGCGACATCGCCCTTCGTTCCGCCGTAGGCGACATGCAGCTTCCGACCGCAATGGCCGCAGCGGAACAAGCCGGCGAGCAAGGCTTCTCCCCGCCGCACAGCACCCCGGCTCGCAAAGCTCTTGCCGTTTGCGTTGTCCTTGATCAGGCGCTGATTCCTCTCGAAGGCGTCCCAGCCGATATAACCCTGATGGTGATCGCGGATCAAAACATCCCATTCAGACTGTTCGACCGGAAGACCGCGCATGACCCGCTTTCGGCCATTCTCGATTCTCGTCTTGCTCATCGACCGACCATAAGCATAGGCGCCGGCGTAGATCGGGTTGGTTAGGATGTGAAGGATTGTATTGTAGACCGGGGCTTTCCACTGCAAATGTCGGCCTTCAGGTCCATGGTCGACGGCGGGCAGCGCGATACTCTCCTGCCGGAACCAAAGATGCACCTGCCGCACGCTCTGCATCTCGGCGAACTTGCGGAAGACCAATGCGAGCGCTTCGCGCACGCGAAGGTCCGGATCCTTCTCGATCCAGTCCGATTTGCTGCGCACATAGCCAATCGCGACTGATGTGAAGAGCTCGCCGCGTCGCGCTTTCTGTTTGAGCGCTTCATGGGCGCGCTGGCGCAGGATGGTCAGCTCCATCTCGCTCATCGTTCCCTTCATGCCGAGCAGGAGCCGGTCGTTTGGAAGACGGGGATCGTAGACGCCGTCCTCGTCGGCGATCAGCGTCCCGACGAGGCCGCAGAACTCCAGCAGCGTGTGCCAGTCTCGTCCGTTGCGGGCCAGGCGCGACGCCTCGATCGACACCACCGCGCCGACCCGGCCGTCGCAGATCGCCGCCAGAAGCTTCTCAAACCCGGGGCGGCTGACGCCGGAGCCCGAACGGCCGAGATCGTCATCAATGACACTGACGTTGGCCCAGCCAAGCTGTCGGGCTCGCTCGACCAGTCCATACTGCCGTCGACGGCTCTCGACGTTGTTGTTCACCTGGTCGATCGTCGACTGGCGGACGTAGACAATCGCCTCCCGGGCGAGATGATCAGCCTCGACCCGGCTCATGGCGCGCCTCCTTCCGGATCGAAGTCGAGACTTTCTGCGAAAGAGCCTCCGTCAGAAGCGCTCGCACGCTTTCCACCATCGCTTGGCGGCGTTCCTTTGGGATCGGTCGCTGGCGGGGCGGCTCTTCGAATAGATCCGGTGGTCGGCGGTTCAGACGCATGATCGGCTCCGTCAGTCAGGGGCGAATCCCCATCGTAGGAGCCTAGAACCGCATCCAGATAGGCGCGCAGATCGCGCAGCCGCGCCACGCAAAGCCGCGGAGCCGAACGGATCTCGCAGCCGGCAGCCGCGGGCCGTAACATCCATTCCGGCGTCAACGTCAACGTGCCGTCAGCGAGACGGATCGTAAGATGCACATCGCCGCAACGCACCACCCGCCGACCACTCGACGACACTATCCTGCCGGCCAGCGGATGAAAGGCGTAGTAGATCGTCTCTTCGCTCGCCAGAATCCCGGCGCCATGTCGCTGTCTCGACGGGCACGGGGAAAACCCACCTGGCTATCGCCATCGCCGCCGCCGTCATCCGCGCGCGGGCGAGAGGCCGCTTCTTCAACCTCGTCGATCTCGTCAACCAGCTCGAGCAGGAAAAGGCCGCCGGAAAGAGCGGACGGATCGTCGAGGCTCTGTTGCGCCACGACCTCGTCGTGATCGACGAACTCGGTTATCTGCCCTTCAGCCAGTCCGGCGCGCAACTGCTCTTCCATCTGATCAGCAAGCTCTATGAGAACACGTCCATTGTCATCACCACGAATCTCGCCTTTGCCGACTGGCCGCAGGTCTTCGGCGACGCGAAGATGACGACCGCCATGCTCGACCGGCTTACGCACCACTGCGATATCATCGAGACTGGCAACGAGAGCTGGCGCTTCAAGAACCGGGCTTGAGCGCGTCCACACGCAGCGCCCTCCGGAAGCCGGAGCCACCCCGGCTGCGCAACCCGACCCAGCTCCGCCGGGGTGGCTCCGGCGCGTCTGAGCCCGTCACCAAAGGGGGGCTAGCCTTCAACGCGAAAACGGGGAGACGGTTCAAAGCGATTTGACATCGACCGCGATGTGGCGCTTGCGACCCACGATCTTCTTGCCCGCGTCGTATCCCCTTGTTTTAGCTTCCGGAGCTTTGACCGATTGGCTGTCGACGACGCCGCCGGTTGGGCTCGCTTCGCGTCCCACGCGCTCTCGGTCGAGCATTAGCGCGACATCGTGGATCGTCTGAAACATGAACCGACGGATAAATCGGCGAAACCACCAATAGACCGTCTGCCAAGGCGGGAAATCATTCGGCAGCATCCGCCATCCCCCGCCCGAACGGGCCATGTAGCGGATCGCGTTCAACACCTCCCGCAAATCGACCTCGATAGGCCGCCAGCCTTCGATGCACGAGGAAGCAAGGGCTCAATCCGCGCCCATTCCTCATCGGTCAAGTCACTCGGATACCGCTTGGTCTTCTTCTCGATCTTGGCCATTCGGCCGCGCGTCGCTGGGGTCCACATCCCTAGCTTGAATCACGGCCGCAAACCGCATTCAAACACTTTTCAAACGGACTCTTAGAGCCGGCGTTCTGGTTAGGGCCACGTCTCACATTCCCATCCGAGCCAGGGAAGAGCAGAGCAGGTATTGCGATGATGCGGAGCCGCTACGAAACAACAGTGAACGGCCTCCGGAGCGACATCGTGGAAACAGTCGTCCAAATGCCCTTCAACGACCACAATTTGAGTCTCGACTAGGCCACCAACTCGGGATGTCGGCCAAAAGAACCTTTCGCGGTCTTCGAGAGAGCAAGCGAACAAGTTATGGCTGATTATCAATCAGTGCTGACTCGGGCTGTCACGAAACTGCCGGGCACGAGTTCAGCCGCCACGCGTCGGGCAATTTACGGCCGCGCGCGCGAAGCGATGTTGACACGCCTCAGGGCGCTCCATCCGCTGCTCCCTGAGAGCGACATCATGCGCGAGGAGGAGGCGCTCGATCAGGCGATCGGGCTAGTGGAGACCAAATTCGACAATCTTTCGCTCAAGACGCTTAACGATGGGCTCATCACGAACGTATCGAAGCTCAATCGCCAACTTGACGAAATTGAGAGCGGGCGCAACGACGCAAATCGAATTCTCAAGGAGTTTGAGGTCGCGATGGGCAAGGAAAAGATGACTCTCAGTAAACTGAAGTCCGCCCTTGTCGACGCTGAAGAGGCACACCGGACTAGTGTCGCCAAACTGACGCAAGAACTCGACGTGATGAGCGCACGCTCGGAAGCGGCCGAACGGCTCCTTGCGGAAGCTCGTGCGGCGTTACGCGATCGCGAGGCAGCGAGCCGGGAGTTCGAGCAGCGGGCGCTCGAACGCTCGGATCTCGAAAAGGAGCTGAACGCATTGCGTGCGGCGCATGCGGATGTGGACGCAGCACGCTCGGCCGCCGCCGAATGCTCCAAGGGTCTTGCGAAGACTCTTGAGGACAGAGACGTTGCGTTGCAATGCGCCGAACGGACGATCGAGGCCCTCGAAGCCAAACTCGCGGAGCAGCAGAAGCACGCGCTTGGCGAACGGGGGATGTTCGAGGAAAAGGTCGCCAAACTTACGCAACAGTTCGAGGCTGAATCCGCAGCGCGCGCGGTTGCGGAAGGGGCCCTCCAGTCGGCCCGAGAGGATCGGGGCGCGCGGCTTGAGACCGAGGCCGGTTCGAACGCCAAGGACGCGCCGTCCGCTCAGCGCGGGCCCCTGCCGGACGGGACTCCAGACAAGGGGAAGATGAGTTCAGACAACGAGAATGCCGGCACGACGCCACTGAAATTGGCGCTCGCTTGGGGCTTTGTCGGGATACCGCTTCTGTGGGGGATCTACGGCACCCTGGTCAACGCGATGAAGCTTTTCCAGTGAGGCAAGCGAGGTTGGTGGTCACTAAGTCTTATCCGAAATTCTTGACCTATGCGGGCCCGCATCGGGGCCGTCGTGCTCTGGGGCCGGGGGAGCGTCTGCTGCGTTCTCTATCCGCCGTCAGCGATGCTCGGGGTCATCGCCGCCTCTCAGGTCTCCCACGACGTTCGGCTTCCCACAAGGCCTCGACAAGAGCGCTAGGAGCCTGTCTGCTTAATCCTCGGCGAGATGGGATTTGAACCGCTCAAGCCAGTCGGAGAGCCGGATGCAGCAAATTCGCGCATCCGGTTTGATGTAAGGTTGGGTGGAAGCTTTGCGGCCATCGTTCGTTGCACCGTTTCCGAGGTGGCGAAGCTCAGCCGGTTGCGCGTGCGGCCAGGGACGGGGTCCGCCCCTGGGCGAGCTTCAAGATATTGTGGGCGAGGCAGACGAGGCCCCACTCGTTGGCGACCTTCTCGACGCCGCGCAAGAGAAACTGACGGAAGCCGCGCGCCTGCTTGATCTGTCCGAACACCGGCTCGGGCAGCTGCTTTCTTAAGCGGTAGGGGCTGGAGTGCCCGCCGGCCTTGATTCTTTCGCGCATGGCGGCGACGCGGGCGCCGCCGCCTTCTCCTTCCCCGGCGTGCTTGGCCCGCCCCGGCGCGATATAGGCGTCGATCTCGCGTTCCTCCATCGCTGTAAGGTTGGCGTCGGAGCAATAGCCCGCGTCCGCCGACAGTTGCGTCGGCTTCTTGCCCAGATTGGCTTCGATGGCGTCGGCCATCGGCGCCAATTGATGTTGATCGCTCTGCTTCGCGTCGAGGCCGTGGGCGACGATCACCTGCGCCGTCGCGTCGACCGCCGCCTGCGCATTGTAGCCCTGGATGAAGCCGTCCTTGGTTTTCATGATGCGGCTTTCGGGATCGGTGAAGTTCTTCTGCGCTTTGGGGTCAGGCTCTTCGGATGGCGGGGCGGCGGGCTTGCCCGGTTTCTTGCGGCCCTCGGCTTGTCGCCGCTCCTCGGCCTGCGCTTTGGCCTTGGCCGCCGCGGCCGCTTTCGCCTCGGCCTCCAATTCGGCCTTCGCCGCCCGGATCTTCTCGACGCGCTTCTTCTTGTCGGCGACCCATTTGGGCAGCTCCTCGCCGCTCTTGTCGCGGCCGAAGGCTCTGTCTTCCTCGGCGTCCGCAGCCTCGGCTGCGCTCAGCCACCGCTCGACCTCGGCCTCGAGCTCCGCCGCACGCTTCTCCATGCGCTCGTAGCTCATCGCCTTGTGCTTGGAGGCGTTCGCCTTGATCTTCGTCCCGTCGAGCGCGACATGGCCGAGCTTCACAAGTCCCGCCTGTTCGCACAGCTTGAGAACTTGCCCGAACAGTCCCGCAAGCACCTTCAAGTGCCGCTTGCGGAAGTCAGAGACGGTGCGAAAATCCGGCGGATCGAGCCCGACAATGCTCAGGAAGTCGACCCGTTCGCGCGCCGCCTTGGCGATCCGGCGCGACGAGTAGACGCCGTTGCAATAGCCGTACAGCAACAGCGCCGTCATCATCGCCGGGTCAAACGGCGGCTGCCCGCGCTCGCTCGCATACGCGGCTTCGATCTCACCAAGGTCGAGAGGCTCGAGCACAAGCGCCAAAATGAAGCGAGCCAGATGGTCCTCGCCGACAAAGTCCTCAACGCTCGGCGGCAACAACAGCGGCTGATCGATCGTCCAGGGCCGGAAGGTCTTGCTCATAAGCAAACAAAATCCAATTCGAGCAAACGCCGCCACCACAATCCGCTATTATCCAGACAAGCTCCTAGATTAAAATAGTTACTAGCCCTACCAGGAGGCGTTGCCGTCATGCGCCCACGCCACTCCGCCGCGCTGCTCCCGTTCGCCCTGTTTGCATTGATGGCGGCATCCCAGGCGTCAGCACAGTTGCGAAAGCATCCGGCTCCTAAGGTTCACGGCGTAACCACGTCCTCGCCCGTCAATGTCTCGCAGACAACAACGACGCTGCCTCCCACAAACACGGTGACCCAAGCCACAACCACGACGCCATATGCTGGCACGATCCCGCCGACGCCGGCGCCCATCGTCAACGCTGGGAAGCCGGCAAGCACGACGACCGTTTCAGTTGCCGGCGGGGTAACGACGACCACGAGCACGACCAAAACTACGACTGAAACGGTGATAACAACAATCGCATGTACCGGGTGCACGGCCATCGATCCCTCGACATACGCCGGGATCATTGAAACGACAGTAACTACAAGCCTGCTTACGACGGGGACTCAGACGGTGGCGACCCAAACCCCCGTTCCGGCCACCGCCGCACGCCTCTCTACCCGCTCCGGTCCCTCCCGAAAAGTAAAGTGAAGATGTCGACCTCGTTGATAACCCATAAACCTGACCGAGGTCGGCAACGCCTAACCGTACCGGCGGCGGCGCAGGGCGTCACGCCGCCGTCGTCTCGGTCTCGGCTTGTGAGACGCCGCAACAGCAGAACGCCCTCGTCGGTGGGGCGCTGGGCGGCGGCACCGGCGCGTTGGTCAGTTCGGCGGTGTCGGGCGGCAGCGCCGGCGGAACGCTGGCGGGCGCGGCGATCGGCGCGACGTCCGGCGCCATGATCGGCGCGGCGGCGACGCCTCAGCCGACTTACGCCGGTGGCCCGGCGCCGCGCGGATGCGCCCGCTGGGCCAACGACTACAACGGCAACCGCATCTGCACTGCGTTCTACTAGTTGTTTGGGCTTTAAGCCGAAGTCGGGACAAGGGCACTGTAAAGGCATCGTCATGAAACGCACTCTCCTACGGACGTTTGCCGCCGCGGCGGCCGCAGCCGCCCTCTCCGCTCCCGGTTTCGCCACTACCGCCGCCCAGAGCGATCAGCAGCCTACGCACGCCGAACTCGTGCAGCGTTGGGCGGAGTTGGCTCTCGACGTCCAGCTCAAGGGCATGAAGACCAGTCTTCGGCTCACCGATGACCAAGAGAAGGATTGGGCGCCGTTTGAGACCGCGGTTAAGGACGGCGAAAAGGCGCGCGTGCTCGCCCTGCAAAAGGAGCAGGGCAACAACTTGTCGCCGATGGATCGCTTGAATGCGAAGGCGGAGCGCCTCGCGCAGAGCCAAGCAGATCTTGAGAAGATCGTCGAGGCGGCCAAACCCTTATATGCAAACCTCAGTGATGCTCAGAAACACAAGTTCATCGCGCTTGGACGCACGCTGGTGCCCGAGCGCGGGCGCTTTGCGATTGAAATGAGGCATCTTCGCGTGGGTGAGGGCGATCGGCACGTGGCGCCCACAGCCATAGGAGGGAAGTCAGCGCCGAGCGCGGCGGCGGCGTCTACACCCGTCACGACAACAGCCGGGGCGAGCGGAGCGACGTCAGCGCCAAGCGAGGCGGCGTCTACGCCCGCCACGACATCACCCGCAGCGAACGGGGCGACGTCAGCGCCGAGCGCGGCGGCGTCTGCGCCTGACGCGGCGTCGCCCGAAGCGAACGGAGAGACGTCAGCGCCAAGTCAGGCGGCGTCTACACCCGCCACGACAACAGCCGGGGCGAGCGGGGCGACGTCAGCGCCAAGTCAGGCGACGTCTACACCCGCCGCGACGACGCCCGAAGCGAGCGGAGCGACGTCAGGGCCAAGTGAGGCGGCGTCTGCACCTGCCAGTGCAGCAACGACCAATCCCAGTGGGGCGGCATCCGCGCCTAAGCAGAGATTCTTTGAATGACCAACGGATTGACAGTTCGCTCCCGGTTCAGGGCAGCCACGGCTGCGTGGATTGCGCGGTCGAGGACGTCGGCATCAGCGAAGGTCTGATGGGCCAGATGGCGCGCCTTGAGATCGTGCCAGACAACCTCGATGTCGTTGAGTTCGGGTGCGTATTTTGGCAGCCACTCGACGGTGAGCCAGTGTTTGCGCGCCTCGATGGCTTTAAGAGTGAGCTTGCTGACATGGATCGGCCCGTTGTCCTCGACCAGTACGACCGGTTTTATTGCCCGTCCTGGTTGAGGACCGAACAGGTGGTCGAGTTGCTCGAGGTGAGCGATGAAGTCGCGGCTGCGCTTGGTCTGGCTCGTATGCACAATCAACTGGCGCGTGACATGATCGAGTGAGCCGATTATCGCCACTTTCTTGGCCTGACCCGGCGCCGGCGCCCGCAGGTCCGCACCGCGCAAGGCCCACGCCCGCGCCAGATAAGGGTGCGTCAGGGCCTCGCTCTCGTCGCCGTAGAGGAGGATGATGTCGCCGGCTTCGGCCTGAGCCTTGCGCAGTTGAAGGCGCAGTCCCACGCGTTCGATCTCGGCGGCAATCTGGCGGCCTTTCAGCGTGTGCCGGGGCCGCCGCCAACGGAAGTTTTTTTTCGCAACGCCTTGGACAACTGCGACTTGCCGATCTTGACGCCCTCGCGCGCCTCGATCTCGGCCATGAGGCGCGGGATCGTCCAGTTGGGCCGGTCGGCGACGGGAGCTTCGAGCAGAGGCGCGACGACACGCAGCGCGGCTTCGGTCTTTACCGGTGGCGGGCCGAGCGCCACGGTCGCCTTCAACGCCTCGACACCGCCGCGCGCGAACTCGCTGCGCCAAAGACGCACCGTGTCTTCGCGCACGCTGAAGGCTTCCGCAATGCGCGGGCTGGTCCATCCCGACAACGTCAGCAATATCGCCCGCGCCCGATCAGCCTCGCCCCGATCGCGTGAATGGGCTAACGTCAGCAGTGCGTTGCGCTGTTGGTCACCCGCCGTCACCCGAGATTTGCCCGCCACGCCCCGCCTCCGCAAATCAACGCGAAGATCGAATCACACCTGCAATTCGTTGGTCAAGCTGAGGGAGTCTGCTTAGCACGACGACGCCGGCAGCCATCGGAGTAACAGAGTCTGCACCTGAACCGGCGTCACCCGCTGCCAGTGGAGCAACGGCCGAACCGAGTGGAACGACATCTGCACCTACCCCGACGACGCCGGCAACCGTTGGAGCGACGTCGGCGCCAACCGGGGTGGAGTTAAGACCAAGGGGAGCAACGGCCGAACCAAGTGGACCAACGGCCGCACCAGGCGGGACGGCGTCTGGGCATGGCGCCACTGCATCCGCAGCGAGCGGAACCACGAAGGCACCAAAAGGGGCGACCAACCATGCATCTGTGCGTCGCTACGCCAACCATTACACCTACAACACGCGCCGCTACCGAACCGCATACGGCCGTAACCCCCTTGCGGCCGCTGTCAGGGGAGTATTCGGCGGTGTCGCCGATCTTGGCTCACTCGCCGCTTACCCGGTCTATTGCTTCCCGCACTACGGCCGTTGCCACGTGTTCGTGCCGTATTGATGTAACCGCAAACTGCAGCCGCCCGGAGTGCTCACGACACGGTTTCACCTGCCTGAGCGTTCGCCGCGTGATACGCAATGCCCTCGGTCGGCCTCGACCCTTTGCTGTTACTGACGGTCAAGATCGGCTCGATGGGCGACCGGGTTCCTGGATGCCATTATTTCTCTCGCGCGCGGGAGAGCAGAAGCTTGGACTGTCTGGCGACGAAGGTATAGCGTCCGCATTGCACGGGCGATCTTCGTACTCTCCGCCCCTTCAATGATCCCGCGCTTGCGCGTGGACGTTCGCGAACGCGCTCCCTCAAAGCCGTTCGTTTGATCATTGCATCCGAGGCCGTAGCGGACGCCGCCGACGCCCGCTCCACCGCGGACGCATGAATAAAGCTCCCGAATTCCTCATCGGCGCTCGTCGGCCGCCGGAAGGGCGAGGAAGCACCACGCCCAGGCGCAGTGGCGGGAGACGGAGGTGGCGACCGGCGCTGTGGCCAGCGGCTCAACTGAGGCCAGCGCCGGCTCCAAGCGCTCCGAACGGGATGTAGCTGCGGATAAGGCGTCAACGTCCAGGTTGGTCAGTCGCTCCTCTGAGCTGACGACCTTCACCAGGGCCGGCCGCGTGATGGTGCTTCGTGCTCCAGTCGAGCCTCCTTTTGACCCGAATACCGCGACAAACAGCGCCACCCTGAGTTCTGACGCGAAGTGCAACACCCCCCAGCGGCGGGACCTCAATTTTCATATCCGGGCCGAAGGGGACGTCCCGGAAGATCAACAATGGTGTCTGAATCATTCCGGGCGACCGTCCCGACTTCGCTAAGTTTCCCTGAGGCGAAGCGGAGCAACGTCCGGAGTGCTCGACCCTTCTCGGGCGGAAGTTCGGCGCACGCCATTGCTGCAACCTCGATGAGATCCCGGATGTCTCTTTCAATTCTGGATCCCGGCTTGCAAAGCATCGTGATAACCAAGAGAAGCGTCCGGAGGGGGCTCCTCGCATCAGGCGGGAGATCGCTGCACGCCATCCTTGCCGCCATTAGCAGATCGCCGACGACCTCGATTTCCGGACGCACGCCTAGCGGCGTCGTTTGAGCCTGATTGACTGCTTCAGCTTTCGGTGGGCCGGCGTCACGGGCCATCTCCCACAAACGCCCAAATGAGACGTCCGCACTCCCCAATTCGGTGTGTCTCTCTGTCACTTTCCCCTCCGAGCCTTTCTGGCGAGGCTAACCTCCCGAGGATCGAGTCGCCATCCTCTCGCTGTTCGGACGAAAAGTGAACTCTCGCTCCACAGGATACAACAGGCCGGGGCCGATAGTTCCTGAATGTCAGTGGTTCTCGCGTGCGCGCGCGGGAGCAGTAGGGTCCTTCAGTTCCGACGGCGACGAAGGTACCCCTTCGGCGACCATCTGAGAGCCGCCTGCGTGATGGGCCTGAACGACATATTCCGGTTCGTTGGCCTTATCGAGCAGGTCGAAAATCTCCTGGTAGAGTGCATGAGCGCGAACGTGTTGCCCATTCGAATGCGCCCCCATCCATTGTCCCCACACTGAGCGGAACAATTCCTGAGGGCGGCCTAACCGTTCGGCGACTTGGCGAGCCGCACCGTAAATCCGCGACGCCGAAGGGCTGTCCCAGCCGTCCAGCGCCATCCGCGAGGTTCCTTCAATCGAGAGCAGCGCAAGTTCCCACTCATCTCGCTCGGTGCTGGCCGGTAGTGTGAGGATCAGTTTCAGAGCCCTATCGACATGCCCGAACGCCTCGACGTAAGGCGGCTGCGTGGAGCCGGGAGCTATCGCCGTGACGGCCTGATGGCGCGGTTCGGCCTCGACATCGCTTTGCCTGATTTTGCTGATGGCGCAGGTCCTTCGGCGAGCGCCGGCGGGACGTCTCTCGCCACGAAAGCCCCGACGGAACACCCCAACGCTGATTGTGGTTGATTGGTGGGCGCGCGGTATCCTTGCGCCCCTGCGCAAGCGCGCCTATCGCCCCGCGGCTAAAATCCCGTGTGCCGCGGGGCTTTTTTGCTCCTGTTAGCTCGCCTCCGCCAGCCTCAGGATGACGTCGCTGTAGCTCTCGCCGGGGCCGCCGAGCCAATCGGCCGAACTAATCCTCCATTTTAGCTTCCCCAAACAAAGTAGCGCGAATAACAGCCTTCAGGTCTGCCGCCGCCTTATCTGGTTCATTTTCGGTCCAAGGGACATAGAGGTCGGACCCGACATCAAAATGTGGTCGCTCTCTTCCTGCTATCTCTTTGTTGAACATGTAAACCACTGGCTTTCCCAGACCCCTCGCAAATCCTGCTTCCCAACACGCGCCGTTGTTATCATGCGACAGTTCAACGACCACAAATCGCGCCGTTATTATCTCCACTTCCAATCTGGCGTGCAAGTTGCCTGCCTTCGGGTTGCTCATTAGTGCATTCCCCGGCTCGTAGTTCGTCTGCCTTACAGCCGGGACGAGATATTTATCGAGAAGGATATTCTGGAAAAAGTAATTCTTCGACCCGCCTGCCACAGGAAATTCCATCGCCACAAAAGCCTTCCGGCTGTCTTTCACGCTTCGAAGCAGTTCTTCGTATTTTTGCCATCCAGCGAACGTCAGCGAAACTCTGAATGGATTATCGATACGCTTCAAGATGTTTTGCGATATGAGCTCCTTCAATATAAAGTCTAGATCATTCCACTGGGCGTCGCCGACCCTTATGCCAAGTAGACCATATATATTTTCCCCCGGCGGCATCGGGAACAAATCACCGGGGCCTGAAAAGCGCCCTCCAAGAAACACTATCAAGTTACTTGCTTGCTCTGCCGGTGTAAGAGCGGAATTACCTCTTAATATGTTGACCAACAATCCGACAGTTAATATGGGTGGTCGTTGGCCTGCGTGCTTGCGGACAGTGTGACTGACAACCGATCGAGCTACATTCGTGGTGGCTTATCCCGTTGTCCCAGGTTGGTCTATATGTAGTGGATGGGTCGGTTGGGTGAGCTGATCTCGGCTGGCGCCAAGCGCTTGCCGCGGCCCATCCGGTCGCATTCCAGTGGCAGTCTTTCGGCGGCGCGGCGCCCGCCTGAGCGTTTGGACGCCCTTCCGAGGGTGGTCTCGTTTGACGATGTCCCAGTAGCTGGCAGGCGCATGATGTGCGGCCAGCCCGAGCAAGGCTTCGAACGAAACGTCCCGGTGGAAGCGGCGATTGTAGCGAAAGACGAATTCATTGAGATAGGTGTCGACGTGCGTGCGCCGCAGGCCATGATACGTGCCCAGGCCCCATCGCTTCATCAATGAGAAGGCCCGGTGGATCCAGGGCAGGGCAACATGTCCCGCCATTTTTCCGACGGTGCGCGGATCGTGCCGGTAGTCGGTCAATCCAGGATAGGACGCGTGGCCGTCGGTGAGGAGCGTGGCTCCACGCTTCACGTTGGCTCTCACGAAGGCCTCGATCGACGCCGCGGAATTGTCGGCGATCATCGCGAGGTGTATTCGGCCGGAGCGCGTATCGAGGTATTGGGCGTGCTTGCGTCGCGGCTTGGGCTGATTGGTGTCGCGATCGATCACCTCGACGGCCCCGACGACGAGGATTTTGCCGGCATTGCCGGGCTCGAAGAAGGCGTCGCCTTCGCGAAAGGGAATTTCCGCCTGATCGACTTCGACGACACCCTCCAAGGGATCGCGATCCGGGTCGACCATCGACCGGCGCAGTTTCTGCGTCAGCAGCCACGCGGCCTTGTAAGTGACGCCGAGTTGATCCTCCAATTGCCGCGCCGACATGCCGTTGGAATGTGTCGCCATGAGATGCGCCGCCCAGAACCACGTCGTCAGCGGCAGCTTGGACCGATGCATCACCGTTCCCGCCGTGGCCGAAGTCTGTCGGCCACAATCAAGGCATTCGTACGTGTACGCCCGGCTCTTCAGCGCCGCCGCGCGTTGCTCGCCACAGCCGGGACAAACAAAACCCTCCGGCCAACGCCGATCCGACAAAAAGGCGGCGCAACTCCCCTCGTCGGGAAACGTCTCTTGAAACTGCGAAAGCGATCGGCCTTTGGCCATTGCGCGCCCCGTCGCGGCCGCCTCGAACGGCGACTCAACAACGCCTGCATACCACATCTAGGGCCACCTGGGACAGCGGGATAAGCCACCATTCGTGCCCTTCCCACCGGCGGCTTTCTTGGCCACTTCGACAAAAAGTGCAGTCGGCGAATTAGGTTTTACTCCGTCCTCGTCCAAAGAAAGGTAATAATCTATTCCATATCTATCTAACTCCCACGCTTTTTCAACAGCATCACTAGCAAACGGATACATAAAGTAACTGCTGCATCTAGAACAGTCAATCAGATATACTGCGTTACTATTTTCGTCGCTAACCGTTCTTACCTCAGCCCCCAAATTGCAGATCAGACAATTTTCCATCTACCGTTCCTCCCGCCCTTGAGTTCGTCGCCGCCGCCGTCGAACGCTCTTCGGGATTTAAAAGGGGCTTTGGCCCGTCCGACCGCGTGCCTAATGCTCCTTGCCTGACCGGCGGTATGTCTCCGCGTCCACATGCGGGCGTGTGGGGCCGCTTAGCCGCGTCGTGGAGGCCATGTCCCGATAAATTGAGCAAGGAAGCCTACGCCAATAAGTCCCAGCCCGACGCGGGACATGATCTCGTACTGGTTCCTTTGCCGCTCCACGGTCTTATCGGGCGGTCCTTCAAAAAGCAGCTTGCCTTGCGGATCGAGGTCCGGCTGCGGCGGCCCCCAGATGAATATGATCACGACGCCCGCCATCCCGAGCGCGAGGCCAAGCGTATTGAGCCACCTGCACCTTACGATGCTTTTGATCCGTTGTTTCAGGTTCGCCATCGGCCTGACTTGCCCTTAGGCCGGCCATCATCACGCGCCGCCTTGCCAGAGCAGGCCAAATCAGCTCACCCCGGCAGACTGCGCCGGGGCTGAGCGAGACGATTGCTCCGATCTCATCGATCGCGCGACGCCACCGCAGACCGGCCGTGGGGGCGACGCCCGCGCTACTTGTTGCCTGCCTCAGCCTTCGCCAATGCTTCCTTGCAGCCGTCGCTTATGTCGGCCGCATGCGACTTCATGCAGTCCGCAATCGCCCCCTTGCTGGGTTTGACGTCGGCGCAGAACTGCTTGACGTCAGGCTTGCAGGCTCTGCCGACCGCCGCCGCGCGGATGATCGCCACCTGACAGTCCTCCGATAAGTCGGAAAAATGCGCTTTGACGCAGTCCTTCAGCTTGCCGCCGCCCGGCTTAACGTCGGCGCATTGGGCCTTGATGTCCGCCGCGCAGACCTTGGCGAGCGCCGAGGCGGCGAAAGTGGAATGCGTCATCAGCAACGTCACGCAGAGCGCGGCGGCGCAGGTCAATAGCTTCATGTCGAATGTCCTCCCCGGCACGGCGCGCGCATACGCCCTCACTTCACGTTGACGCCCATTTCGGCGCGCATGTCCTTGAACACGACGCCAATCGGGGATTGCAACATTTCGGCTCGCTCTTTGCAATCTCTGCGCCTCATGGGTAGGGCCGACAGACATGGGCTGCTGATCCACGCCTCGCCCCCAGCACCCGCGCGCTCGACGCGGACGGCGCTTCTCGCCTTCAGGCTCGCCGGGCCTTGAGTTTGTCCCGATACGCTTGGATAGCGTTCTCAAGATCGACGACTGCTTGCTTCAGACGAGAAGCTGTGTCCGGACGATCGGAAAGATCGTCCAAGACCGCGCTGATCGACATCCGTGTCTGTTCCAAAGTCGCGATAAATATGAGGTATTCATTGCGTTCCATCGGGTCCCCTCTCTCGCCCACTATGCCCGCGGGCGGCCGGAGGTTCCTTCGGCGCGCAGGGGCGACGCGAGAGCGAAACGACGTGATCCTGCGTCTGGCAAGGGCTGACCGGCCGGCAGCCGCGGCGTCATGCGTAGCAGATCTGGATCCGTGTTAGTATCGGAAGCCTCAAGATGAGGCGCGCCAACGGGAAGGAAAACGCCCATGCCGATCTACGTCACGCTTCTCCGTTTCACCGAGAAAGGAATTCTCCACGTCAAGGATACGGTCAAACGGTCGGAGGCCTACAGGAAGCGAGCCAAGAAGCACGGCGCGACCGTCAAGGAGATCATCTGGACCCAAGGCGCGCACGACATCGTAACGATTGTCGAGGCCCCCGACGACGAAACGGCTTCGGCCTTCATCTTGAGCGCGGATGAACTTGGCAACGTTCGCAGCGAGACCATGCGCGGCTTCACCGCCGCCGAGATGGAAAAGTTACTGGCTAAGGTCGACTAGCGACACTCATCGCCCGCTACAGCGACGTGGCCCTGCGGCTGGCGAGGGTGAGCGGACTGAGGTCCCAACACGGCGACTGTCACGAACGACGGACCGCCCGGACGGGGGATGTCGGGGGCGGTCCGTCGTGGCGCGCACAGGTCACGGTGCGCCGTAGCACCTAAGACTGGCGCGTTTCAAGCTGGCCGAAGCCATGTCCTCCCCTGTAATCTCTCTGATGGTTGCACGCGAGGTCGAAAGACGCGGCGGTCGCGGCCTATCTAAAGATGAAACGCGAAACTTGATTGAGTGCGTAAACCCAGACGCCTTTCGTGTGCGATTGCGATAACGTCGTTGCTGAGTGAACTCGAGCGCCTGTCCCGCACTGCTCCAGTGTTTTCCCGGCGGTAGCCAGCGTCGCAGGAAATGGACGTCGATTCGCCGCGAATCGACAGGCAAAGTCACTTGCCCGAGAACGACTCATCGGTGAACGGCGAGGTCTCGAGCGGCGACAATCGCGGCTCTCGAATCTTGATGAAGCCGAAGCCGGTCTGCTCATGACAGGCGTTACATCCGGCTGTCAGCTTGGCGTAGGCCGTGACAAATTTGGCGCTGACCTTCGCCTTGATGGCGTCCTCAAGGTCATCGGCTGCCTGCGTCATCACCAACATGTTCGATCCGTCGTTATTCGCGTAGAAGCGCTTCACGTCGGCGATCGCGACCCGGATTTGCGTCAACTCAAAATTGGCCAGCGGCCAGTTTTGCACCAATCCGGCATACCACAGCTTGAAATGCCTGAGTTGTGTGGCGACCATCATGTCGTTGAGCCGCGGCGCAAAGGCGGGTTGCACGGGCGCCGGTTTTTGATCGTCAGCGCGAACCGGCAAGGAAGCCGCAACGCATGAGGCGGCGATGAGTGCAAAATGCCTAATCCTGACCATCGCGCATTCTCCGGATTGCCCTCAAATCGCCCGCCAAGTTGCCTGGCCTCTCGTCGAAGCTCTCTTTTCAGCCGTTGATGATCAGAAACTGAATCGCGAACGCGATCATGATTCCAACCGCGGCGGCGGACGCCAAGAGCATGGTCCTGATCAAGCCGCGCGGGACGCTCAGATTGAGCTTGTGGACGACCGGCGCATCTCGTTGGCGGCGCGTGATTGCGGGCGTGCCGCTCATGACGCCAGGATCAACATGGATCGCCGTGGGGGCCGCTTCAATTCGAATGGCATCGCAGCGTATGATCGCCACGCCGAGCCTGCGCGCGGCTTCCTGCACGGCTCCTATGGCCGCCTCAGGCGTCGAAGAGAACCATTCGCTGTTGAGGCGAAACGGACGAAGTAATGAATGCGCTGCGCGCTCGATCGCACCGCCTTCGCCGTTCGTCGCGCCGACGTAGTAGGTGACGAGCGTGGACGATGATGCGGTGTGGAGCGAAGCGATGCGCGCTTCCGGCGTCGTCGATTTGCCGATCTTCACGGCGTGGCCGTTGCCGACGACATAAACGTATTCGAGCGCGCGCATAGTGAAGTGTCCCTGCCCCGTATGGAAATTGCGCGGGCTGGGACGATTTTGCAAGGGTTGAAAGCGAAGAACAGCGCGCTTGTGAGAGTCGGCTTCGCGCTCAGCGCAAGGCGGGGCAGCTCCTCAAAGAGATGGAGAAAGCGAAGGGCGCCGCCGGCAATCGCCGGCGTGGAACGCCAATTGTGCGGTCGCATGGTGCGGCTGCACAAACGCTGGCCGATCTCGGCATCTCGAAACGTACCCCTCTCGTTGGCAGCAACTCGCCGAAGCGCATTCGAAGCGGCGCTCGCCGGAGAAGCGGAGGCGCACAGCCGGCCGCGTCGATGCAGCCTATTCCTCGCCCTTCGCCAGACGGATGATGACGTCGCTGGCCGCGCAGGGCAATCAGGTGGTCGAGGATCATGCGATCGACCGCCTTCATGAGCCCTCTGGCATGCTTATCGCGATACGTCGGTTGCGCTGGGCGTTGATGCGCAAGATAACTCTGTCTGAGGGCAATCCAAATCCGGTTTCCCGTCGAGGGGGGGCTTTTGTGACAAAGCACCTGACATTTTTGGAATTGGCGAAACAGATTCTTTCGGTGGCAAACCGACCGCTTTCGCCATCAGAGATGTCGGACCGCCGGGCATCGCACAAGGGCGGGTTTTGGTCGGCGAAGGGAGCAAACGAGCGTTGAATAGAGCGATCTTCGGTGTGGTGGCCGTTCTCCTTCTCCCTACTCTCGCGCGCGCGGCAGGCGGTCCGGCCGAGCTCAATCAATACGACGTCCCGACCGAGGCGCGCTGGGCGCCGTTTTACGCCAACATGCCCACCTGCGACGACGGCGGCGTGTTGTCGACGATCAGCGGCCGGTTCGGGCGAACGCAGCGGGAGTTCTGGAATTCGCAGCTTGCAATTTCGGGCTTCGACCGCGTGCGCGAAATCGGTTTCCGCGCCAATGGCCTTGCCTATATCACTCGCCGCTTTTGCATCGCCCGTGTCGCGATGAGCGACTCGAAGGAGCGAACCGTTATCTATAATGTCGGGTCAGATTTCGGCATCATCGGAATGACCTGGGGCGTCGAATGGTGCGTCGTCGGCCTCGACCCGAACTTCGCCTACGCGCCCGCCTGCAGCACCCTTCGGCCGATCATCGAGCGCGAGATCGGCCAGTACAAATGGCTCGGCGAATACGGGCTCAAGGCCCGCGACTAGACTGTGGCCGTGGCGGGGCAAATGTGAAGCGGAACGAGGCCGGATGCGATTGTCTCCGTTCTTCAAGGTCAGTGGTTCTCGCGTGCGCGCGCGAGAGCAGTTGGATCTCTCGGATCGTCCGACGACGATAGCATCGAGGCTTCCCGGCCCCGTCGCGCGGACGGCCTCCATCCTCTCCCGAAGGCGCTCCATCAAAGCCGCCATTCTGGCCGCGGCTGCATCTCGCATATTCGATCCGAGCCTCTTGTCCCCTTGCCCCGGCTCGAAGCCATTCGACGCCATCAGCTTGTCGTGAACCTGCGCGAGCTTTAATGGAGACCCCTGTTGGCTGAGAGGATCGAAAATGAGTGATCTCGTGTTCATTGCGTTCGACACCGAGAAGCAGGCCGAGGAGGTGCGCGACAAGGTGCTCGCATTGCAGCATCAATATCTGATCGAGGTCGACGACGCGGTGGTCGTGACGCGCGATCAAAATGGCCGGGTCAAGCTCAACCAGCTCATGCATCCAACCGCGAGTGGCGCAGTTGCGGGAGCCTTTTGGGGCATGCTGGTCGGCTGGCTCTTTCTGATGCCGTTGGCGGGCGCAGCTGTCGGCGCAGCCGGGGGCGCGCTCGGCGGCGCGCTGGTCGACGTCGGCATCAACGATCAGGACATGAAGCAACAGGCGAACGAAGCGCTGAAGCCAGGGACGGCTGGCCTCTTTCTTCTCATCCGCAAGATGACGACCGATAAAGTTCTCGAGGACCTGAAGGGCGGCGGCGGCACGGTGATCCAGAGCTCGTTCGACCACGCCAAAGAGAACGCGCTCCGGGCGGCACTCGCTGCCCATGTTCCCGTAGCCGCGCCTGTCACACCTGAGGCCCAGCCGAACCCAGCGCCACCGGCAACTGCCAGCTGACCGCCGAGCGAAGGTGCCACCGGCGGCCGCTTCCGCTTCCACCCATCGATGTAGCTGCGAATTTCTCGTGGGCCGTCGTCAGACGCCGGAAGGGCGAGGAAGGCCCACAGACGCGACGTCCGGTGATAGCCGCCCCACATCTCCACCATCATGTCCTGCGTCCGTCCGAACGTCCGACAGGGGCTATTTCATCCGAAGACCCGGACGTTCGGACGGACGGACGCACGAACGGCATAGGGGGACTGGGGCAGTAATTCACCGAGGAGGGACCCTCGGCGTCGGACGCTCGGACGGTACGGACGCTCGTCGAGCACGGGGGGAGATGGCGGCGCAGAGCGACGGAGAAGCTGTCGTGTAGTAGCTGGCACTTGATCTGACGGTCAGCGTCCGGAGATCGGTCGGTCCTGCCTGTCAGGTATGATCAGGCAGCGATCATCTTCTCCTTCGCAAGCGGCGTGGCGTCAAGGAAGGTCTGCGCTGGCGTCTTGCCGAAGCACCATCTCCCTTGATGCGGCCTTTCCTCGTTGTAGCTTTGAACCCAGGAATCGAGATCGTCCTGAAGTTCGGTGATCGATCGATAGATCTTCTTGCGAAAGGCGATACGATAGAACTCGTCGAGCACCGTCTTGTGGAAGCGCTCGACGAATGCCATTCGTTTGCGGGCTCTTGGTCTTGGTGCGCGAATGGTCGATAGTGTCGATTTCCGCTGAGATTTGACCCGGGATTTCCATTGAGAACTGACCCGGCTTGATGATGGTTTCGGGGTCAGGCGTTCGTCAAGTTCCGAGATTTCTCCTTTGCGGGTTTGGCGGCTTTTGCCGAGCTGTTCTTAAAGCGGAAGCTGTCGTTTCCGGTTTCGAGGATATGACAGCGGTGGGTGAGACGATCGAGTAGAGCGGTCGTCATCTTCGGGTCTCCGAACACGGTTGCCCACTCGCCGAAGCTGAGATTGGTTGTGATGATGACGCTGGTTCGCTCGTAGAGCTTGCTCAGCAGATGGAAGAGCAACGCGCCGCCTGAGGCGCTGAACGGCAGGTAACCAAGCTCGTCGAGGATGACGAGATCAGAGTGGGTGAGCCGCGCCGCGAGCTGGCCGGGTTTGCCCTGAAGCTTCTCTTGTTCGAGAGCGTTGACGAGTTCGACGGTGGAGAAGAAGCGGACGCGCTTGCGGTGATGCTCGATGGCCTGGACGCCGATCGCCGTGGCGAGATGCGTTTTCCCCGTGCCGGGCGAGACAGCGACATGGCGCCGGGATTCTGGCGAGCGAAGAGACGATCTACTACGCCTTTCATCCGCTGGCCGGCAGGATAGTGTCGTCGACTGGTCGGCGGGTGGTGCGTTGCGGCGATGTGCATCTTACGATCCGTCTCGCTGACGACACGTTGACGTTGACGCCGGAATGGATGTTACGGCCCGCGGCTGCCGGCTGCGAGATCCGTTCGGCTCCGCGGCTTTGCGTGGCGCGGCTGCGCGATCTGCGCGCCTATCTGGATGCGGTTCTAGGCTCCTACGATGGGGATTCGCCCCTGACTGACGGAGCCGATCATGTGTCTGAACCGCCGACCACCGGATCTATTCGAAGAGCGGCCCCGCCAGCGACCGATCTCAAAGGAACGCCGCCAAGCGATGGTGGAAAGCGTGCGAGCGCTTCTGACGGAGGGCTCTTATGAAGGAGGTCTCGACTTCGATCCGGAAGGAGGCGCGCCATGAGCCGGGTCGAGGCTGATCATCTCGCCCGGGAGGCGATTGTCTACGTCCGCCAGTCGACGATCGACCAGGTGAACAACAACGTCGAGAGCCGTCGACGGCAGTATGGACTGGTCGAGCGAGCCCGACTGCTTGGCTGGGCCAACGTCAGTGTCATTGATGACGATCTCGGCCGTTCGGGCTCCGGCGTCAGCCGCCCCGGGTTTGAGAAGCTTCTGGCGGCGATCTGCGACGGCCGGGTCGGCGCGTGGTGTCGATCGAGCCTGCAAAATCGCTTGCAATAACGACCCCCTGAGGGGCGGCCTTCGCGTCCAATAACGACCCCTCTGACGTTGTGTGTCAGCGTTCTTCCCTTTGGCCCGGATCGGCCGGGAAGGGCTGATGGGATGGTCGGCGTGGATAAGATTGGCGAGATACGACGCGCCTATTTCGAACAGGAGCGGCCGATCAAGGAGATCGTTCGGACGCTTTCAGTGTCCCGCGCGACGGTCCGCAAGATCATCCGTGGCCACCAAACGGAGTTCAAGTACGCTCGCGACGTTCAGCCGACGCCGAAGCTGGGCGTCTGGGTCGAGGCGCTGACTGAGATTCTGGAGTCGGAATCCAAGCTGGCAAAGCGGGAACGACGCTCGACGCAACGGCTGTTCGAGGAACTGCGTGGGCGCGGATATGACGGCGCCCACGACAGCGTGCATCGGTTCGTGAGGTCCTGGCGCGAGGAACGGGCCCGGGTTCCTGCGCATGCCTATGTGCCGATGAGCTTCGCGCCGGGGGAAGCCTATCAGTTCGATTGGAGCCACGAGACGATCACGCTTCAGGGGCTGCCGCTGACGGTCAAGGCGGCGCACATGAAGCTGTCGCACAGCCGTATGCCGTTCGTTCGAGTTTATTTTCGTGAGACCCAAGAGCTGGTGTTCGACGCCCACGACAAGGCGTTCCAGTTCTATGGCGGGATCTGCCGGCGCGGCATCTACGACAACATGAAGACGGCGGTCGAGGCGATCTTCGTGGGCAAAGCGCGCCGGTATAATGGCCGCTTTCTCCAGATGTGCTCGCACCATCTGATCGAACCAGTGGCCTGCACGCCCGCGTCGGGCTGGGAGAAGGGTCAGGTCGAGAACCAGGTCGGCAACCTGCGGGACCAGATGTTCCGGCCCAAGCCTCGGGTGAAAAGCCTGACCGAGTTGAATGCATGGCTGGAAGATCAGTGCATCGCCTACGCCAAACGAACCCGGCATCCCGAGTTCAAGGATCGAACGATCTGGGACGTGTTCGAGGAGGAACGGGCGAGCCTGATGCAGCTTCGCGGCCCGTTCGACGGGTTCGTCGAGAAGGCGGTCCGGGCCAGCACCACCTGCCTGATCATGGCCGACCACAATCGCTACAGCGTCGATGCGCGCGCCGCCGGCCGAATGGTTCTGGTGCGCTCTCATGCTGAGCGCGTTGTCGTGATGCTGGGCGATGAAGTCGTCGCCGATCATCCGCGTCAGTTCCAGCGCGACCGGATCATTTACGATCCCTGGCATTACCTGCCGGTGCTGATGAAGAAGCCCGGCGCCTTGCGTAACGGCGCGCCGTTCAAGGACTGGGATCTGCCGGCCGCGCTGACCCAGGTGCGCGCCAAGCTGAAGCCGCACACCGACGGCGACCGCCAGTTCGTCAAGATATTGGGCGCGGTTCTCGATCATGGGCTCGGCGCGGTCGAGGCCGCCTGCGCCGAGGCGCTGGAGGCGGGCATCGCCAGCGGCGACGTGATCCTGACTGTGCTGGCGCGCCGGCGGCAGCCCGCGCCGCCTCCCAGCATCACTACTCCCGACGCGCTTCGCCTAAAGATCGAACCCGCGGCCGATTGTGGCCGCTACGACCGCATAAGGAAAATCGCCTGATGGAACGCCATGAGATTCTGGAGGCGATGAGCGAACTTAAGCTCTACGGCATGCGCGCCAGCTTCGACGAGATCGCCGGCAAGGGCCTTGCCCGGCGCGACGAGCTTTATCCGCTGATCGACAGCCTGATCCGCGCCGAGCGCACCCACCGACAGGCACGCTCGATCAGCTATCGCATCGCCGGCGCGAAGTTCCCGGTCCTCAAGGACATCGACAAGTTCGTCTTTGCGGACACGCCGGTAGACGAAGGCCAAGTTCGCGAACTCACCTCCGGCGCCTTCCTCGACGCCAAACGCAACGCGATCTTCATCGGCGGAACGGGCACGGGAAAAACCCATCTTTGCATCGCCGTGGCGTCCGCGGTCATTCGCGCCCGCGCCAGAGGGCGCTTCTTCAATCTGGTCGATCTCGTAAATCAGCTGGAACAAGAGAAGGCGGCCGGTCGTAGCGGCCGATTATCGGAAAACCTGCTGCGCTATGATCTCATCGTCATCGACGAACTCGGCTATCTCCCGTTCAGCCAACCCGGCGGTCAGTTGCTGTTCCATCTGATCAGCAAGCTCTATGAAAACACCTCGCTGCTGATAACGACCAATCTCGCCTTCGCCGACTGGCCGCAGGTGTTCGGCGACGCCAAAATGACCACCGCCATGCTCGACCGCCTGACGCACCACTGCGATATCGTGGAAACCGGCAACACGAGCTGGCGGTTCAAAAACCGCTCCTGAGACAGATCCCCGCCAAGCACGGCCTCGTCGTATCTCGAGCCGGCCCCCGTGAGATAAAATCTTCCACGCGCCGCCGCTGCCGCGCCTCCAGTCGGGCTGCGCCCTCCCTCCGTCGCACTAACGGCGGCGCATCCTCATCCTGATTTACCGCGCACTCATCCGCCAAGATTCGTCACGCCCCGAGGGGTCGGTATTGGACGCGAAAGGGGGTCGCGCTTGAAAGCGATTTGACAGATCGAGGCGTCGCGCCTGGCCCGCAACGGACGAGACTGGCACACGCTGCTGGAGTTCTGCGGCCTCGTCGGGACGCTGATCGCCGACGAGGACGGCGTCTACGATCCCCGTCTTCCAAACGACCGGCTCCTGCTCGGCATGAAGGGAACGATGAGCGAGATGGAGCTGACCATCCTGCGCCAGCGCGCCCATGAAGCGCTCAAACAGAAAGCGCGACGCGGCGAGCTCTTCACATCAGTCGCGATTGGCTATGTGCGCAGCAAACCGGACTGGATCGAGAAGGATCCGGACCTTCGCGTGCGCGAAGCGCTCGCATTGGTCTTCCGCAAGTTCGCCGAGATGCAGAGCGTGCGGCAGGTGCATCTTTGGTTCCGGCAGGAGAGTATCGCGCTGCCCGCCGTCGACCATGGACCTGAAGGCCGACATTTGCAGTGGAAAGCCCCGGTCTACAATACAATCCTTCACATCCTAACCAACCCGATCTACGCCGGCGCCTATGCTTATGGTCGGTCGATGAGCAAGACGAGAATCGAGAATGGCCGAAAGCGGGTCATGCGCGGTCTTCCGGTCGAACAGTCTGAATGGGATGTTTTGATCCGCGATCACCATCAGGGTTATATCGGCTGGGACGCCTTCGAGAGGAATCAGCGCCTGATCAAGGACAACGCAAACGGCAAGAGCTTTGCGAGCCGGGGCGCTGTGCGGCGGGGAGAAGCCTTGCTCGCCGGCTTGTTCCGCTGCGGCCATTGCGGTCGGAAGCTGCATGTCGCCTACGGCGGAACGAAGGGCGATGTCGCGCGCTATCACTGCCGAGGCGCTTCCATCAACCACGGGACCGAGCGCTGCATTGGCTTCGGCAGTCTTCGCGTCGACGCCGCAGTCGCCGCCGAGGTCGTGGAGCGCATTCAGCCTCTCGGCGTCGAAGCGGCCCTGGCGGCTCTTCAGGCGCGAGGACGCGAAGACGGCGAGAAGCATCGACAGGTCGAGCTGGCGCTCGAGCAGGCGCGTTTCGAGGCTGTGCACGCTCGACGGCAATATGACGCCGTCGATCCCGACAACCGTCTGGTCGCGGGCGAACTCGAGCGGCGCTGGAACGAGCGCCTGAAAGAAGAGCGACGCCTTCAGGATGAGCTCACAGCGCTCAGCGTTGCGCCGTTGAATGGCGTAACTCCAGGCGAGCGAGAGGCGCTGCTCCGGCTCGGCGCTGACGTCGAACGCGCCTGGCATGCGGAAGGGGCGACCATAGCCACGCGCAAACGGATCGTTCGCATGCTGATCGAAGAGATCGTCGTGCGCACGGCGGATGACGGTCTCGATCTCGTCATCCGCTGGGCGGGCGAGGATCATACGGCTTTACGCGTCCGCAAGAACCGCACGGGCGAGCACCGCTGGCGCGTCGACGCCGACGTTGTCGATCTGGTGCGGGCGATGGCCCGGCAGATGCCGGACATGGGGATTGCGGCTGCTCTCAATCGGGCTGGCAAGACGACGACCAAGGGGCATTCGTGGACCCGAACGCGGGTGGCCTCCCTACGCAAGGATCACAACATTGTCGTCTATCGAGAGGGCGAACGTGCCGAGCGAGGAGAGGTCACGCTTGACGAGGCGGCAGAGGCTTTGTCGGTCAGTCCGGCGACTGTTCGTCGCCTGATTGTCGAAGGAGCGTTGCCTGCGAACCAATCCTGCAAGGGCGGCCCGTGGGCCATTCGAGCCTCCGATCTTGGGCGCGCGGAGGTGGCCCGGGAGGCCGAGCGACGAAGAAAGCGCTCTCGGATAGGTCCGCCATCTGAAGACGAGCCAGAGCTAGCCCTGAACTTTCAATGACATGGTGAGGTGAGCATTATGAACTCGGGCTCGGGGCCGCCGACCAGGACGACATTGTGGGCGTCTTCCAGGAACTCGCATCGGTGGAGTTGACGCGCGAGCGCCTCGTTGACCTCACTGCTGGCGAAGTCGAAGCCGGCGAGATCGCGATAGTTTGGAAAGCGGGCGGCCTTGAGCTGATAGGCTGTCGATCTCACCTCCCTGTCGGCCGTCTCCGCCTTCAGGAGCTGCGATAGGATGGGCAGCGCTGCCTCAAAGGCCGGAGAGCCTTGCTCGGTCAACTCGCTGACGGCCTGAGCCATGCCGTGCATTTTGAGACTGCGCAGCATGATGATGATCGCGCCGGCGGCGGGATTATGACGCATGGCGCGCCTCCCGGACTTTGCGCAGGGCGTCGTAGCGCTCGACGTTGGACTGCGGCTCGGTGGTCAGCGTCAGAGCCTGGGGCCGCCTTTATCGTAGGCGCATCTGTCGGCTTCCCGTCGACCAAGCGGTGCAGCAGGTTCAGAATATGGGTCTTGGTCGGCGCGCCGGCCTCCAGCGCCAGTTCGACGGCGGCGAGCACGGCCTGTTCGTCATGCTGGAGAACCAGGGCCAAAATCTCGACCATCTCGCGGTCGCCGCCTGGTGTCTTAGAGCCTGTCCGGGAAAATAACGAATCGTTAGAATCGCTTGTGATTCAAGCAAGGCGGCCTGATTCGCTTGGGGGTTCGCCTGTGTGGACGAATGAAAATCGGGGTCGCTATGACCGCAGCAAGTTGCGCTATCCGAGCGACCTGACCGACGAGGAATGGGCGCTGTCGGAGCCGCTCATCCGGCCGGGGAAGCGCGGCGGCAACAGGCGGACGGTGAACGTACGTGAAGTCGTCAACGGCTTGATGTATGTCTTGAGCACCGGCTGCCAGTGGCGGGCGATCCCCAAGGACTTGCCGCCGCGCTCGACGGTCTACGATTATTTCGATCTGTGGAGCTGGGACGGCACGCTCGACCGCATCCATGAGGCGCTTTACACGCGCTGTCGCGAGCAGGCCTCCCGCGAAGCGAGCCCGACCGCCGCCATCATCGACAGCCAGAGCGTCAAAAGCGCGGAAAAGGGGGGCCTGCATCGATCCGCCCGGTTACGATGCAGGCAAGAAGATCAAGGGCAAGAAGCGGCACGTTCTTGTCGACACGCAAGGCCTCCTGATGCACGCGATCGTGCATTCCGCCGACATTCAGGACCGCGACGGCGGCGCGCTGCTGATGGCGAGCCTGTTCGGAGCCTTCCCGTTTCTGGTCAAGCTCTACGCCGACGGAGGTTACCAGGGGCCGGAATTCCAGGGCGCGATGAAACGCATTCTGGTGCGCCTCGACCTCGAGATCGTCAAGCGATTGGGTCACGCCAAAGGCTTCGTCGTCCTGCCCAAGCGCTGGATCGTCGAACGCACCCTCGCCTGGCTTGGCCGCTGCCGCAGACTGGCCAAGGACTGGGAATGCCTCAACCGCAAGGCGCTCGCCTTCCTGCGCCTCGCCTCCATCCGCCTCATGCTGCGAAAGCTATGCAATCCGACATGATGTTTCCGGACAAACTCTTAAGCATGCGCAGCTGCAGAGCCCGGAAGGCCGGCGGCAGTTCGGCGAACGGCGCGCCATTGCGCAGGGCCCCAGGCTTGCGTTGAACGACCGCCAGATAGTGCCGCCAGTCGTAGACCGTTGTGGTGCTCGTCCGTTCGTGAGAGCGGGCGAAGACGCGACGATGCTCGCAGACGATCTGCCCCTCGGCGACGACGACGATTCGCTCGGGATATACCCGCACGCTGACCGGGCGATTGGCGAAGGACGCCGGCACGCTGTAGCGATTGCGCTCCAGATGGATCAGGCATGTCGGCGACACGCGCTTGGCGTATTCGACGAAGCCGTCGAACCGGCGGGGAAGCTGCATCAGACACTGCGACTCTTCGAGCCAGGCGTCGGCGATCGCGCCAGGGTGCGAGCCGTGTAGGGTCTGCGCCCATAGCTCCTGGCATCGCATCTCCAGCCAATCGTTCAGCGCCGCCAGGGTGGGGAAGTTGGGCATGGGCTGCCAGAGCCGATGGCGCGCATCCTGGACGTTCTTCTCGATCTGCCCCTTCTCCCACCCGGAAGCCGGATTGCAGAACTCCGCCTCGAATAGGAAGTGGCTGACCATGGCCGAGAAGCGGGCGTTGACTTGGCGCTCCTTTCCCCGGCCGACCTTGTCGACGGCCGTTCGCATGTTGTCGTAGATGCCCCGCCGCGGCACACCCCCCAGCACGCGGAAGGCGTGGTTATGGGCGTCGAACAGCATCTCATGGGTCTGCTGAGGATAGGCGCGGAGTATGAAGGCGCGGCTGTAGGAGAGCTTGAAGTGGGCGACCTGCAACTTGGTCCGCTCGCCGCCGATGACCGCCCAGTCTTCCGACCAGTCGAACTGGAACGCTTCGCCAGGCAAAAACGCCAGCGGCACGAACACCCCGCGGCCGCACGTCTTCTGTTCCTGTTGCCGCGCGGCCTTCCAGTCGCGAGCGAAGGCCGCCACCCGATTGTAGGAGCCGTCATAGCCGAGGGCGGCCAGATCAGCGTGCAGTTGCTTGGTCGTCCGCTTCTGCTTGCGGGACTTCCCGGACTCCTGCCGCAGCATCTGCGACAGCTTGTCGGCGTAAGGGTCCAGCTTGCTCGGGCGGTCAGGGATGTTGAACTTCGGTTCAACGGTGTCCGAGCGCAGGTATTTGCGGACTGTGTTCCTCGACAGACCTGTGCGTCGGGATATCTCTCGGATCGAGAAATGATCTCGATAGTGCCAGCGTCGGATGACGCTCAATAACTCCATGTCGATCACTCCGATGCCCCCCCAAATGGCCAAGGGGGGAAGGTTCGAACATGGGTCAGTTCTCGGTGGAAAAACCCGTAGCGCCCGGGTCAGCTCTCAGTGGAAATCAACACTCCGTGCGCCGTTCGCGTACACTTGCCGTATGCGAATCGTCACCTACCGCGGCCTTCACCCCGGCCGCTTCGCCAAAGCGCTCGAACGGCTGCGGGCGGCGCTCGGCCGCGGCGAGTTCGCCGCCGCAGGGCTCAAGAAACTGGCCCCCACATCCTATTGGCGCGCCAAGCTCAGCGATGAAGCGCGTCTCCTCATGCAATTCGTCCCATACAACGGCGAGACCGTCTGCCTGTTTCTGGAGGTGATCCCCGGTCACGCCTACGAAAAATCCCGCTTCCTGCGGGGCGCTCCGGTCGATCGCGACAAGATTGAGGCCGGCCCGGCCGATCTCGCGCCGCAGCCCGAGCCGAAGGCGCGTCTCGGCTGGGAGCTCAAGTGGCTGCCGCCGGAAGCGGTGGAATTCGACCTCCTCGACAAGCCGATCGTTCTTGACCCCGCGCAGGAGGCGGTGCGCCGCCATGCGCCGCCGCTCGTCATCATGGGCCCGGCGGGCTCGGGCAAGACGGCGGTGACCCTCGCCAAGATGCGCGAGGTGACGGGAGAGGTCCTCTATGTGACGCTCTCGGCCTATCTGGCTCAAACGGCGCGCCGGCTCTACGGCGCGCACGGCTATGAGAACCCGCATCAGAACGCCGAGTTCATGAGCTTTCGCGAATTCGTCGACACGATCGCTGTCCCCCAGGGCGAGGAGGTCCGCTTCTCAGCCTTTCGCACGTGGCTCGAGCGTCGGCGTGGCGGCCTCAAAGGCGATTTGCGGCAGGCCGACGCGCACGCGCTGTTCGAAGAATTCCGCGGCGTGCTCGGCGCGCCCGCAAACGGAGCTTTGACGGAAAGCCAATATCAGGCGCTCGGCGTGCGCCAATCGCTCTACCTAGTGGGAGACGCGCGCGCGGCCGTGCATGACCTCTTCGAGAAATATCGGACTTGGCTGAAAGAAGAGAAGCTATTCGACTTGAACCTCGTCTCGCAGGCGTGGCGCGTCAAGGCCGAGCCGCGCTACGATTTCGTAGTGGTCGACGAGGTGCAGGATTTCACAAACGCCGAGCTCGCGTTAGTCCTCGATACGCTGAAGACCAAGCATCATTTCCTGCTGTGCGGCGATTCGCATCAGATCGTGCATCCGAACTTCTTTTCTTGGGCTTCCGTGCGCGCCTTGTTCTGGCAAGAGGCGGAAGCGGCCGAAGAGGCGCCCGCCGCGCGCGAAATCTCCGTCCTGCAGACGAATTTCCGCAACACCGCGGCTGTCACCGGCCTCGCCAATCGTCTCCTGAAGATCAAGCAAGCGCGCTTCGGCTCAGTCGACCGCGAGAGCAATTTCCTCGTCCGGTGCGCCTCCAGCGCGACGGGCGCGGCGCAATTGCTCAAAGGCGATGACAAAGCGCTGCGCACGCTCAACGCTGCGTCGCGCGCGTCCGTCCACTACTCGGTCATCGTCCTACGCGACGAGGACAAGCCGGCGGCGCGGGCCCATTTCACAACGCCGCTCGTCTTCTCCGTCCACGAGGCCAAAGGCCTCGAATATCCCAACGTCATCCTGTTCCAGATGATCTCGGCGAACCGCGCTGCATATGCCGAAGTCTGCCGCGACGTCGCGCCGGGCGATCTCGAAGGCGACGAGCTCGACTACCGCCGCGCCGGGGACAAGAGGGACAAGTCGCTCGAGATCAACAAATTCTATGTCAACGCGCTCTATGTCGCGATGACCCGTGCCGTCGAAGGCCTAACGATTGTCGAGACCGACGTTCAGCACCCGTTGCTGCGATTGCTCGACCTCAAGGAAATTGCGGATGTCGCGCCGACGGCGGTTGCGGCGTCGACCAAGGACGAATGGGCGCAGGAGGCGCGCAAGCTCGAACTGCAAGGCAAGCAGGAACAGGCGCGCGCGATCCGCGAGACGTTTCTCGCTGCGCGGCCGACGCCCTGGACGTCCTGGTCACTGCAGGCGTTGCTGGAATGGACGCCCAAGGCGCTCGATCCTAGGAATCCGTCCGCCAAGACCAAGCAGGCCCTGTTTGACTATGCGCTATGGCACGGACAGGGTGCCTATATTGAAAGACTCGCCAATGCGAATTTCGCGCCTGCGCTGGCGTTGACCCATCGCGGGCAGTTGCTCGCGCGAGTCGCGCAGGTCTTACACGAGGGCAAGTTCGTGGAGCTTGCCAAGGTTCCTGGCTTCTCGAACGATCCCCGCAACCCGATGGGACGCGCGACGCGCGCGGCGGCGGCGGTGCGCGAGCGGCAGTTGCGGCCCTATCTCGAACGATCCAATAGGGCGGTCTTACAGGATTGCGACCTCTACGGCGTCGACCACAAGGCCTATTGCGGCGCGACCCCGCTGATGCTCGCCGCGCGCGCCGGAAACGCCGCGCTGATCGACACCCTGCTCGCACGCGGCGCGGATCCGGAGATGGTGGACGATTACGGCCATACCGCCTGGATGGGCGCACTGAACCGCGCCATCGACGACGAGGCCTTCGCCCGCGGCCATCTCGCGGCCCTGTTCGAGCGCCTGGGACCGGAGACGCTCGACGTCCACACGGACGGGCGGCTCGTTCGCCTCGAGCGGGCCCAGGGCGAATTCTGGCCCCTCGGGTTGATGCTGGCCGGCCTCAAGACCCATTGCGGTGGCCTGACCGTCCGTCCCCTCGGGCCCTACCGATATACGCGAGGCTTTTTTGCAGATGGTCTCATGCAGACGCTCGACCGCCTGCCGGAACATCTCTGGCCGAATGCACGCCGCAGGAAGGAGTATCTGAACGCCGTGTTGGCTCGCGCGGAGGTCGACTCCGGCTACCGGCCTGCCCGCAAGCTATGGAAGCGGCGCAGCCTCGGTCACTACATGCCGACACCCGACATGAGGCTGCGCCGTAGGACGGCGGAGGGAGAAGCCTGGGTCCCGATCGGTGAGGCCCTCGCTCTGCCGGCGCTCGACGACGGCGGATCCCGCTGGCTCTTCGACGGCTACGCCCTGCCCGAGGACGCGGGCCAAAGCGCGAGACGGAGGGCGGGTAGGCCTTGAATGTCGGTCGTTTGGCGATCTAAGAAAAACAGTGCGACGCCGAAGAGAATTGAAGGACCGCACTTAGCGCATCTGTCGCGTTCGGCCTACGGCAGCTTTCTGGGGTTCACCGCACGTTCCGAATTGATAGGCAAGGTCAGCTCAGGGTCGAACTGACACGTTCGCAGCTTTTAAAGGGACGGTCGCCGAGGCCGAAACTTACTGGATGCGGCCACAGCCGCCCGCCTCAGAATTCCTTGAGCTTGTCCTCCAGTTCTTCGTCCGTCATCTGGAACGGATCTTCTTCGGTCTCCTCCTCCCTGGTCTCAGTCAGCTCGCTCTTGTCGTTTGGATCGTAGGGCTGGAGCTCGCCTGGGTCGTACACGAAGCGATTGGATTCGGATTTCTGGTTCTGGTCTTCTTTCGGCTTGTCGATCATCGTGTGCGTCTCCTTTAAATCGTTCATTTTACCATCAAGACGCAAGTCGCACAATGTAGTACGGCGCGCGATTACTTTCGATGAGGCTTCCTACACCGTTCCTGTTTGCAGGCCTTACACGCGATCCAAAAGTATAATAGGCAAGAACGATTTCAGCGACGAGCCGTCCGCTCCAACTCGGCCGCGGCAGCGGCGACCCGCTTCGCATCCTCGGGGCGCGCTAGCAGGAATACAACGTGCGGCGTGTACCCAGATGAGGAGAGAAGTCGAAGCGCGGCGCGGCGGCACTGTTCATTTGGGCCCAGCCGCGCGGGTCCTACCTCTCAAGAACCCCGTTCCCCGACCGTAAAGGGCGCGCATCAGAACGCCGAGATTGAACCCGGCGACATGGATCAGGTAGCGCTTGTGGAGGTTCTCCCGTCCGCGCAGCCAGGCGCGGCGCATGCCGCGGCGATCGAGGATATGAGCGAAGGACCGCTCGACCATTTCTCCGCGCCGGCGCATGGTCTCGCGCCCGATATCCGATCTCAGCCGCACGCGATTGGCGTAGACCGCTTTGCGCGCCGCCTCGTCGCCATGCCAACGCAGGTAGCCCTTGGCCGGCTCGGGTTCGGCGATGCGCGTCTTCCACACGCCGCCTTCCAGAGCCTTCAATTGTTCGCGCGCGTGATACCCCTTGTCGGCGACCACGACGCAGGGCGCATCCTCGCTCGGCGCCAGTCCGACCGCCTCGAGGTTGCGCGCGGCGGCGTCCAGCGTCGGCGAAAGCGTCGTCGTATCGCCTTCGTCGGCCGAATGGATCGGCGCCGCCACGACGATGCCGGTGTCGAGATCGACCGCGTGCTCCGGCTTATAGGCCAGATGCGTCGTTCCGTCCTTCATCTTGGCGATCCTGGCGTCGGGGTCGGTCGGGCTCTTCCAGTCGGCGTTCGACAGCGTCTTGCCCTTGCGCTTGCGGTCGAAGCGCGCCAGGTCCTCGGCCGTCGGCGTCTCAATCCCGCTCTCTTGCGCCATCCGCGTCAGCATCGCGCGATAGCTCCCGCCGCTGTCGCGCCGCACGATCGTGCGCAACGCGGCGTTGGCCTCCATCGTCGAGCCGTCGACGCCGATCCGCTCGCCCTTCACCAGGCCGCGCTCGGCCACGAGCTTCAGCACCCAGCCGAACACCGTCTCGTGCGCCTCGTGCGGCAGACGTGAGCGCGTGCGCGACAGCCAGGAATGGTCGGGAACTTTCTCCCGGTTCGACAGCTGTAGGAAATCGCGTAGCGAGAACGAATCCGCGCAACGCCACGCGATGCCACGCTCGCTGTCGATCCCCTCGAAGTAGCCGATCATGTGCATCCGGAAGTATCGCCCCGGCGGCAGCGACCGCGCGCCCATCCGCGGCGCGTAATACGGCCTGCACACCCCTTCAACGAACGCGTCGAACCCAGTTTCCCGAAGCAGGTCCTGCAGGCGATCGTAGAACGCGTGTCCCGGCGAACGCGGCATCTCCGCCCACGTCGCCATCAGATCGCCCTGAACCGACGTCCGATCGCCCCATCGCCATCGCTGATTCCCGCCATGCCTCGACGACAACACAGAATCAGCGGAACTCGACTTCGTCAACGGGCCTAACTAAGCAATTAGGGCAAAACGCCGCCGTCACGGCGAGACTAAATCCTGCGCCGCAAGATAGAGGATCACTGCCGCCGTCTGATGCAACTGAAATGCCGCGAGGTGCACCGGGACCACGCGAGGATTCGCGCCAGCCCCGTGGGCAGCCATTTTATTTCGCACGGTTGGAGTCGAACTCTCAATCAGCCCCTTGAGGTGGTTAAGAGATGCTTGCGAAAATGTGGCGAGGAAGCCAGCGTCGACAGCAGCTTGTATAAGTCGGCTCGCCGGGTCGGTATCGTTAAAAGTCCATCCGCGCTTTCGCCCTATGACCTTGAGGACGCTTTCGAGGGCCTTTCCGCAATCCACCAAGCAGTCCTCTAGCTCCCCATACCTAAACGCCTCGTGAGCACTGCGGTACTCATTATTGGCCGATTCGAATTTAGGATCACGCAGCAATCGAAGAGCCGGAAGAACGACCTCACCATGAATGTATTGTGAGTCGACGCGAATTATCTCTCCGGCCACGTATTGATAACCCAAAGCAGCCTCCTGAAGCCGTCCGTTGAACTCCTCGATTACGTCATCCGGATTTTGGCTTGGTCCATACACCTCCATTTCTGGCTGTTCGCGAACGAATTTGTCTATCACCCTCAAACTCAATTCGACCCCATCTAGCCAATGATCGATATCTCGTTCTTGTTGGGGCCAAGCTAGCAATTCATCTCTAAAACCACTTGTGTAATTCTCGATAAGTCTGTGGAACTCCAAGCTCACGGCGCATCGTTAAAACAATATGGTTGTAGCCTGGATTTGGCCGGCTATCATATACATTGTGATCGTTCCCTAATCCTGCCTGGATTAGCTGAACGACTTGTACTCTTAGACGATTCGGAACGGCATCGTAGTTGTATACTGAACCGCTCCGGCTTTGCCGGAGGCGATTTTGTTTGAGTCACGCGGCCATGGCTGTGTCGTTCAGCATGGCGAAGTAGCGTTCCTCGGCTTCGGCCGGCGGGATGAAGCCGATGGGCTCCAAAAGCCGGCGATTGTTGAACCAGTCCACCCACTCGAGGGTTGCGAACTCGACGGCCTCGAAGTTGCGCCACGGTCCGCGTCGATGGATGACTTCGGCCTTGTAGAGGCCATTGATCGTTTCGGCGAGGGCGTTGATGCTCCTATGTCGGTCAAGAGCTGGTTGCGGCCGCATCAGCTAGGGCTGGTTTGCGGCAGAGATACCCAAAGATCTCTCGAGCGACGTAACGTTTGAGGCAGCGTATGATTTCGGATTTGGGCTTGCCCTCCGCGGCGCGCCGGCGGACGTAGTCCAGTGTCGGCTGGTGGCCCCGCATACGGATGATCACTACCCGATAGAGGGCGGCGTTGGCCTGCCGGTTGCCTCCACGGTTGAGGCGGTGCCGGATGGTCTTGCCGCTTGATGCCGGGATCGGGCAGGCGCCGCACAGCTTGGCGAATGCTGCCTCCGAGTGGATGCGCTCAGGGTTGTCGCCGACAAGCAGCAACATCTCGGCCGCAGTGCCCGAGGCCATTCCGTGCGCCTCCAGCAGTTCGGGCGCGCGGGCGGCCGTCAGCGTTTCCAGATGAGCGTCGTGCTGCTTGATCTCGGCATCCAGCAGCAGCCAGCGCCGAGCGATTGAGCGCAGGCTCGCCTTGGCCGATGCCAGCGTCGAAGTGAGCGGGCCCGGTCGCAGGGCTGCCAGCCGCCGCAGGAGTGTCATCTTGCCGCTGACTTGGTCGAGCTGCTCGCGCAGGGCATCCGGAGAGCAGACGATGATTGCCTTGAGCGTCTGCATGGCCTGTGTCCTGGCCTTGACCGCGGTGTCGCGAGCGATCTTGAGATGACGGATCATCTCGACCGTGCCCGTACCGGACTTCGGCTGTCCAACAGCCTGGCCAGAAAGTACGGCGCGTGCGGCGCTTTCGGCGTCTACGGCGTCGCTTTTGCCCTGCTGATACCGCAACTGCCGATTGGGCCGGTTGACCTCGACGACGGTATGTCCTCGCTTGCGCAAGAACCGGGACAAGCCGGCGCCATAAGACCCGGTGCCCTCGATGCCGAAGGCCTGGACGGCGCCCATTGACTTGGCCCAGGCTTCGAGAGCGCCGTAACCGTTGCTACTGGCTGGTACGGTGATGGTGGCGAGATAGACACCGGCCCCGCTGATCGCAGCGGCGGCGTGGACGTCCTTGTGGGTGTCTACGCCAATGATGACGTCCATGAGTATGGCATTGGTCACTGCGAACATCTCCAGGCCGGTTGCACGGACCTGACGATCGGCGGGCGGACAGGACTGTGACGGGATGGTTGCCCTCAAGCTCCTATAAAGCCACGTTCCGAAGACCGGCAGGTGCTGCCCGAAGAGCCGACAGGTCAACGCGATGACACGGGGTCAATCGTAAGGTGGGTCAGGCTCTCCAGGCAGCACCGACACTCTCACAGTCGTAAGAGTCGCCGACGCTACCGACTGAAGGCTCGATCCCAGCTTCGGCGAGGCGCTCGGTGTACTTGATCGAAACATATTGGGCGGATTCAAGCGGTCGTCGCAACACCTTGACGGGAGTTGCGATGAACATTCGAAAACGGCGCTCGGATCGTTCTGGGCGGGTGCGCTTGTTCTCACCAGGTCGACCGCCGGTGGCAGGGCGAGAGGAGCGGCGGCGATTCTGGGCAGCGATTGCGGCAGGCACAGCGAGTGAAGATGCTGCGGTCGGTGTCGGTGTCCCGCAGGCGGTAGGAACACGATGGTTCAGGAAGGCAGGGGGCATGCCGCCATCGATGTTTGGGCTATCGGCGAAGCCGCTCTCTGGTCGGTATCTCTCGTTTGCGGAGCGGGAGGAGATCACGCTCCTTCGCGTTCAGGGCTACTCCATGCAGGCGGTCGCTCGCCGACTCGGGCGGGTGGCATCGACAATCTCCCGAGAGCTGCGGCGCAACGCCGCCACCCGAAGCGGCGGCCTCGAGTATCGTGCGACGACAGCGCAATGGCACGCCGAGCGCGCTACTCGCCGCCCAAAGCAGGCGAAGCTTGCGCGCAACGCGGCGTTAAGAACCTATGTCGAGGAACGGTTGGCTGGCGTCGTCGTGGCTCCGAACGGGGCTCCTGTTCCCGGCCCGGTCGTGTCCTGGAAAAGCCGTCGGCACGGACCACGGAAGGACCGGCGATGGGCAAACGCCTGGAGCCCGGAGCAGATCGCGCGGCGCCTGCCGGTGGACTTCCCGGACGACCCGACCATGCGCATCAGCCATGAAGCCATCTATCAAGCGCTGTTCGTTCAAGGTCGAGGCGCGTTGCGTCGCGAACTGACGGCCTGCCTGCGCACTGGGCGCGTGTTGCGGATGCCGAGAGCGCGCACGCGCGGGCGAGGCAAGACCTTCATCTCTCCCGAGATAATGATCAGCCAGCGTCCGGCGGAGGCAGCCGATCGCGCCGTGCCGGGCCACTGGGAAGGAGACCTTATCCTGGGTCTTAGGAGTTCGGCGATCGGCACCTTGGTAGAGCGCACGACGCGCTTCACTCTGCTGCTATACCTACCGCGCATGGCGGGCCATGGCCACGAGGCTCGCGTGAAGAACGGGCCCGCACTCGCCGGTCATGGCGCCGAGGCGGTACGTGACGCCATCACGCGCACGATCGTCACCTTGCCCGAGCAGCTGCGCCGGTCGCTGACTTGGGATCAAGGAGCTGAGATGGCCCAGCACGCGCGCCTCAAGATCGAGGCGGGCGTGCGAGTTTATTTCTGCGATCCTCACAGCCCTTGGCAACGGGGTACCAACGAGAACACCAACGGACTGCTGCGCCAGTATTTCCCCAAAGGGACCGATCTCAGCATGCACAGCGCCAACGAGATTGCAGCCGTGGCCGCCGCCCTCAACTCGCGGCCCAGAAAGACGCTTGATTGGAAGACACCCGCAGAGGCGCTTGACCGGTTTCTCCTATCAGCCGACAAAGATCGTGTTGCGACGACCGCTTAAATCCGCCTTGGGCGCCGCGATCGCTGTGATGAACGAGGCCGGCGCGGCCGGCAGGCCTTCGGTCATGGAGCGCATGTTCAAGGGCGTATAAGTATCCCCCGGCAAAGCCGGGGGCTTTAGGATGAGAGCCGCTCAAAGCGGCTGAAGACGCCGCTGACGCGGCTTCAACGGGAGGGGCGACGGATAGCTCTATTCCCGCGGAACGGCAAAATCCGAGGTTGCCGTTTCGCCAAACTCGCACGCGACCAAGTGACGACGTCGGTTGATGGGGCAGATCCTATCTTGCAATTCCGTTTCGCCCCTCCCCTCGGGTTAGAAGTGGCACAGATCAAGAGAGACTGTCCGAAACGTCAAACTGCTACTGCCACCCCGGCATAGCCGGGGGGTCTCCCGCTTACGCTAGGACGAAGTCTGCGTGCGCCGTCCTGCTGGCTCGCCAGCCGACGATCCGCCGCGCGTAGGCGTCGATGGCGCCGCGCACAAGGGTCTGACAATCACGATGGGCGCGCCGGTCAGCCGATATGGCGGTGTTGGCGCGCCGTGCGATGAGTTCACAATGGCCGTTGACGATGCGGCGAAGCTCCTGGCGATGCAGTCCTTTGGCGTCGGCGAAAGCGCCCTGCGATTTGCCGGAGCGCAACCACGCCAAGACGATCTGCCGGGCGCGCTCATTGGCGGGCTCGTCTTCCGCGTCGGCGATCCAACTCATTGCTTCGTCGGCGCGCTGCTCGGCATTGCGATCTGAAGGCTTGAGATCGGGGAACCTTGCGCGGACGGCGCAGAGGCTCGACCAATAGGATGGGATCTCGCGAATCTTGGTCAGCGCGAGCTTGCGGGCGCTTTCGATGGTCTCGTCAAGGTCCCAAGGCTTCGGCGCAGGCGATGGCCGCGCAGCCTTGATGATGGCCTTGCCCTCGGCGGCGAGCCGGGCCAGCGCTTTCGGATCGCGCTCGTCATACCGCCCGAACGCCAGCGCGAGAGCGTGGTGTCCGACCTTCGCCGCCTTGACGACCAGCGTCGCCGTGCGGTCGGTCGTGGCGATCCGCTTGTCGCGCGCCCAATCTAGGCGTTTCGGGCTGCCGATGTATTCCCCGCGGTCGAACAGGCCGCCGCTCTCGCGGTTGTGGCGGGGGAGTTTCCTGATTTGCACCCCGTCGATCCACTCTGGCTCTGCAAGGCAGGCGTCTAGCCGCTCCTTGGCGTCGACCGACTCGGTGTGCTCGTCGGACGGGGCCTCAAGGCGAGCAGCGTTGCCGAGCAGATCGTCGAGCCGGGCGCGGAGCCATGCACGGTCGCGGCGGAAGGCGTCGCGCAGGCGCGCGAGCACTTCGGCGGCGTCGAGGAAGCAAACGTGTCGGCCGAGAAAATGTCCTTCTACAAATGGCGCTATTCCGCCGATTTCGCCGAGTTTTGGGGCTTCGGCGGCGGGGAGGTCCTCCGAGTTGCCCGTGAAATGGACCAAAAATAAATCTGGAATTTGTGACTCGCCCTTCGTCGTGACGTGTCCCGAGACCCGCCCGGACGAAAAAATAGTGTCGGTCGGGGGGGTCGGCGTGAGCGTCTGGGCAGTTGCTCGACGACACGCCAAGTCACCCGGAGATGGTGAGGGCGCTGCGCAAGATGTCCCTTTCCCGTCAATAACGCTGGTGAGGGGTTGTGCGCTCAGAAAACTGCCGATTTCCCGGTATTGTTCAACATCTGCTCGGGGAGCCAACGATTTCAAGACTTGTTGTCACGATCGGCGACCGCCGGACGCTTGGGAACCGATTGTGTGGTCGCCGTTTCGTCCCCGCAAACCATAGCGAACGCTCAGGCTGACTTCTCACCGCCTGCCGCGGTAATGACCGCGACGATGATCAGGCCGGTGAGCAGGAGTCGCACGCCCGCGCTGACGCCGAACGTGTTGAGCATGGTGAGCAGGAGAACCAGGAACAGCGCGCCGCCCCAGACGCCGGGGACGTTGGCTTTGCCTCCGGATACCGAGGTTCCGCCGATGACGACGACCGCGATCGAGGCGAGCAGATATTCGGCGCCGATGTCGACATTGGCGCCACGGAAGTAGCCGGCGAGAAGAGCGCCGGCTAGACCACCAAGCAGGCCGCACACGGCGTAGGTGGCGAAGCGAACCGGCTCAACCCGGACGCCCGCCAAGCGCGCTGCGCGAATGTTCTGACCGATAGCGAGCACCGAGCGCCCCCAGATCGTCCGGTGCAAGGCGACGCTCGCGCCAATCGTGAACAAAAGCGTCAGCATCGCCAGCAACGGCACGCCTGCGATCACAATATTGGTAAAGTCCGCGAAGCCGGGCGGCGGTTTGATCTGCAAGCCGCGCCCGTAGCTGATGTCGATGGACTGGATGATGAAGCTTGCCGAAAGCGTCGCGATGATCGGTGGAATGCGCAGCGCCCAGATCAGGAGGTAGTTGGCGATCCCGACCGCCAGCCCGCAAGCAAGCGCGGCGCCGAGGCCTACGGCGACCCAAGAATCGTCGCCGCCCATCGTCTTCATCGCCACGGCGCTCGCAAGTCCGATATTGGCGGGCAGCGAAAGATCAACGTTGCCGGGCCCAAGCGTTATGACGAACATCTGCCCGACGCCAACGATGACGGTGAACACGGACAAGGACAACGCCGCGGTCATCATTCCGCCGGCGCCATAGCCTCCCGTGAACACGACGGCCGCGAGCCATACCGCGCCAGCGCCGAGGAATGACCAAAGCCATGGCCGCGAGAGCAACAGCTTGAGCGCGCCGGTCATCGTTCCGCGCCCTTGCGGCTTATGGCGACCCGGGCGGCGAGGACGATGATGAGAATCGCGCCGTTGGCCGCGACCTGCCAATCCGGAGGAATATGCATGAAGGTCAGCAGGGGAGAGGCCGCCATCGCCATCGTCAGAGCGCCAATCACGGCTCCAACGGGCGACACGTTTCCGCCGACGAACTCCCCTCCGCCCAGGATCACGCCGGCGATCGAGAGCAGAGTATAACCGTTGCCGATGTTGGCGTCGGCCGAGGTCGTGATGCCGACCAGCGCCATTCCCGACAAAACGCCGAAGACGCCGGCCAGCGCGAACAGTGTGATTTTGGCCCGCAGCAGCGACCAGCCGGCCCGCCGGATCGCAACCGCATTGCCGCCGACGCCGCGCAAGATCGCCCCGTAGGACGTGTGCATGAGCCCGAAATAACCGACCGCAGCGATGAGCGCCGCGGCTACGATCGGCAGCGGAACGAGCGGCGGCTTCAGGCTTATGATCGCCTGCAGCCACCCGGGCGCTTTGCCGCCTGGCTTCGGCAGGATAAGGACCGCTAACCCTTGCCAGACGAAGCTCATGCCCAACGTGACCACGATCGAGGGCAGGTTGCGCAGGTAAATGAGCGCACCCAGAGCCGCGTAGAGCGCGACGCAGCCGATTAGGGCCAGCGCGCCGAACCAGGGCTCATCCCGCAACCAGGTCGCGGAGACGCAGCAGACGAAGCCGACGAAAGTGCCGATTGAAAGGTCGAGGTCGTTTCCCGCGACCACGAACATCTGCGCCATCGTGGCGAGTGCGATCGGGACCGCGAGGTTCAGCATCAGCGTGAAGCCGAAATAGCTGATCGCGCGCGGGTTGAGCCATGCGATTGCGGCGATGACCAGGGCCAGCGACAATGCCGGAAGCGCTGCGCGCAACCGCCGTCTCAGGTCCGCACCGTTCGCGGTCGATGGCGCTACCGCCGTGGTTGCACTCATCTTAGGCGGCGCCCGCGAACGAGGAATGAATCACGCGCTCCTCGCTCAATTCGTCCCGCGCCAGCTCGGCGACGACAATTCCGTTGCGAAAAATGTAAGTCCGGTCGCAGTTCTTCAATTCCTCGGTCTCGGTCGTGTACCAGAGAAACGTCCGGCCGGCCTGCGCTTCCGCGCGGATCAGGTCGTAGACTTCGAGCTTGGTGGCGTAATCGACGCCGCGCATCGGGTCGTCCATGAGCACGATGCGCGCGTCCGAGGCGAGCGCGCGAGCGAACAGCGCCTTCTGCTGGTTGCCCCCGGAGAGAGAGAGATCCTGTCGCGAACGTCCAGCGTTCGGATCCTGATCCGTTGCCGCCAGACATTCGCGAGCGCGACCTCGCGGCGGGGCGAAAGCAGGAGGCCGGCGCGCAATTGCTTTAGCGAGCGCACGCCAATGTTCTGCGCGATCGACCATTGCGGGAAGACGCCGTCCGATTGCCGGTCTCCTGCAACCAAAGCGATCGGCCCCTTCACCGTTGCGCTCGTTTTGGAGCGTGTGGCGGCGGAAAAGGTCGCGAGCAGAAGATCGGTCTGGCCGTGGCCGGCGAGGCCCGCGAGGCCGATGATTTCGCCTTCGCGCGCGATCAGGCGCCGCTCATCCGCCTGCCTTTCAGGGCGAACGCGCACGACAATCGGGGTCTCGCCGCGCCGCCCGGCCACTGCGGCCGTCTGGGGGCGCGGCGTTTGGCTGTCAATGCCGCCCATCGCGCCGACCAGCTTCGCGCGGTCGAAGTTTCGCGCGACGTCGGCCGTCACCACCTTGCCGTCGCGCATGACGACAATTCGGTCGCACGTCGACAGCACCTCACCCAGGATATGGGAGATCAGCACGCAGCTCACTCCCGCCTCGACCGAGCGGCGCACATGCGCCAGAAGCTGCGCGGCCGTGTGGGCGTCGAGCGAGGAGGTCGGCTCGTCGAGAATGATGACGCGGGCGGGCGCATCCGAGACCGAGAAAGTGCGCGAGATCTCGACCATCTGTCTCCGCCCGATCGTCAGGTCCTGAACCAGGTCGCCGGGCCTCACCCCGTGGCCGGGAAAAATCTCGTCGAGCTTGTCAAGAATGAGCCGCGCCGATCGACGTCTCCAGCCGAAACCATGGATCGCCGGATGAACGACGCGAGCGTTTTCCGCCACCGTCAGGTTCGGGCAAAGCGACAGTTCCTGAAAGACGCACCGTAGTCCCAACGCTCTTGCTCGCGCGGAATTCCAGTGCGGGTGCTCCTCGCCGTCTGCTACGAACCTGCCGCGATCCGGAGCGACGCCGCCGTTGAGGACATGCATAAGCGTCGACTTGCCGGCGCCATTGTGGCCGACGACGCCGACGCACTCACCGGGAAGAAGCGAAAAATCGGCGCCGTCCAGAGCCCGGACAGCGCCGTAGGATTTCTCGACCCCAGTAAAATCGACGAGAGCAGCGCCCGCGTTGGCCATTGTCCTCTCGGCCCGCGACGCGGGGCGCGCTCTTCATTCGGCCAAGGTTATTTCATGTTTGCCTTGATCGCCGCAATCCCATCGGCCTGAGTGTATTCGTGGCTCGCAACTCCGCCCTTTGCAATGCTCGGGAGCGCCGCCTCGAAGTCGTCCTGCGTGAACGCGAGGTAGGGTACAACGAGATCGTGCGGGATCTTGGTGTTGCCGTCGAGCACCTGCTGGGCCACCCAAAAGGCGAGCGTGGATACGCCGGGCGCGATCGACGCCGACCAGGTCGTGTAGCCGTCCTTCGCCTTCTGCTCTTTCCACCACTGCAATTCGTCCTGGCGGTTGCCCATGATGATGGTCGGACGCGGCTTGCCTGCGGCGGCGATGGCTTGCGCCGCGCCGTAACCGTCGCCGCCCTGATCGACGACGCCTACGATCGGCGGCAGCGAGGGCAGAACCGTAGCGACCGCCTTCTGCGCCGTCGTCTGGTCCCAATCGCCAGTGACGGAAGAGACGATCTTGAATTCCGGATGCGCCTTCACGCCATCGAGAATCCCCGCGTGGATGTCATCGTCGATTGAGGTGCCGGCGAGGCCACGAATCTCGAGCAGGTTCCCGCCTTTCGGCTGGAACTTCGCCATCTGCGCGACTTCCTGCTTGCCCATGTCCTTGAAGTCGACCCCAACCCGGTAGGCGCAGGGCTCGGTGACAATGCCGTCGAAGGAAACCACCACGATGCCGGCGTCGCAAGCCTGCTTGACCGCGCCGTTGAGGGCGTCGGGCGAGCCGGCGTTGATGACGATGGCGTTATATCCCTGAAGGATCAGGTTCTGGATCTGGGCGGCCTGGGTCGGGACCTCCTTGTCGGCGGTCGTGAACACATCCGCCGCGCCAACGATCTTGTCAGCCACCGCCTTTTTGGTGACGATATCATAGCTGTTCAGCATCGCCTGACGCCAGGAATTGCCGGCGTAGTTGTTGGAAAAGGCGATCTTCTTACCGCTAGTGTCGGCGCTGGCCGGGGCGGCGAGCAGCCCCGCAGCTGCGACCAACGCGAGCATCGAAATGTTACGGCTCATCAGGTTTCCTCCTTTTTCAACGTCATGGCGACGCTATTTGGTATCCGTCTGTCTTTTATCGTTAATCAGACGAAGCGCGCCCAAGCGCTAACACGCCGACTTTTTTTAAGTCAATGAAAGGCGGGACGAATGCTGCGCCATGAATCCCCGCCTACCCCTCTCCTCGACCCGCCCGTCGCGGATGGTCACGCGGCGGTCCATGCGGGCGGCGAGGTCGAGGTTGTGCGTCTCGACAAGCGCGGCGAGACCGCCCCCGTTTGAAGGCATTCTTGAAATGCGCGAGCCGAGGCTTGGAGCATGCTGTCCAAAATCGCCTGGACCTGCGATCTGCTCACGCTTTGCGCCTCTGCTATTTTCGTAACCAGTTCCGACGTATTCACTTCAAGGTTCCCCGAGGAATCGAGCGGGCGGTCTCTGTCGCATGGCGTCGTCATCACGCCGCCCGGCGCCGAAGCGGTCTGGCAATTCTGAGATTGCGGACGTTTTGACTGAAAGCCGATTCGAGTAGGAACGAGCTGGTCAGAAGGGAGAACGATTCTGGAAACCTCACTTTATCGGCCGGTTAAGGCCTTCCTCGAAGGGCTTGGCTTCGTCGTCAAAGGCGAGGTTGGAGGTTGTGATCTGTTGGGGTTGAAGAGCGATAAATCGCCCGTCGTGGTGATCGGCGAACTCAAACTGACCTTCAATCTCGAGCTCGTGTTGCAGGGGGTCGACCGCGCGAGCGCCAGCGACGAAGTCTGGCTAGCCGCCCGCCTCTCGTCTCGCGGGAGGGGGCGTGAAAACGACGCCCGGTTTCGCAACCTCTGCAGAAGGCTTGGTTTTGGGTTGCTCGGGGTATTGCCGAACGGCCAGGTCGAGGTGCTGGTCAGTCCGACCGCGCCGACGCCGCGCAAAAATCCTCGCCGCCGTTCCCGTCTCGTCGAAGAGCACCGGCGCCGGCGCGGCGATCCTGTCGAAGGCGGAGGATCGAGGGCGCCGATCATGACGGCGTATCGCCAGCGTGCTCTCGCCTGCGCCGCTGCGTTGGCGCAAGGCCCCCGCCGGCCGCGGGACCTCAAGGTGTCTATTCCGGACGCTGCAAAAATCCTTCACGGGAATGTCTATGGCTGGTTCGCCGCCATCGAGCGCGGCGTCTATAGCCTGACCGAGCCCGGTCGGGCAGCGCTTTTGCGCTGGCCGCAGCCGATAGCGTCTACAGTTTTGCAAACCTATGCAATCGACCAATCCATTGCAGTCAACCAAACTGGCTATGAAGGACCAAGAAAATCGCTCGGATGAAAAAGGGCGGCCCCGCGATCGACCCGTCAGCGTTAGATCGCGAAAACGCGCCCGGCCGTGGCCCGGCGCGCTCCCGTTTCAGTAGCTATCGCGCAACCCGGCCGACAGGCCCCAGCCCTGAATGTTCGAGCCGGTACGGAGATCGGCCTGGACATAGGAGGTGACGCCGGACTTCGGCGACTGGGTCGAGAAGCCGACGGCGAATTGCCCGAATGTCCCGACCCCGGTCGAATAAATCCCCGGCAGCGTCGACAGCCCGGCCGAGCTGAGCTGATAGAAGTGGGCTGTGGTCGTGCCGTCAAACTCATGCCAGACGTTGCCGGCGACATAGGGCTGGACCAGGAGGTTGTCGTTGTACCCGTAAACCGTGCCAAGCCGCACCCCCGCCCTGAACAACGTATTGTTGAGGTTGTCGAAGGTGAACCAGGTGCCGGGCGCGACCAAAGGCGACGCGTAGAGGTTGTTGATGCGGGTGTTGGACACGAACACCGCCGCCGAAGGCGTGACGAAGAAGTTATAGGCCAGCGGCAGGGTGTACGCCGCGTCGGCAGAGAACGTGTCGCCGTACGCGTTCAGCGCGGCGTTGTTCAGCCCGAGATCGGTGTTGTTGAGGTTCATGTCGAAGGTACTGTGGCGCCACTGAACCGTGCCGGAGAAGCTCTGGCCGGTGACCGCCGCGTAGAGGCCGTAGAACGGCATGCCGGCGCTGCCGGAGACGTTGAGCAGCGCGTTCGGATCGCTGGACCGGTTCAGGGTCGAGTAGCCCCAGGCCTGACCGCCGGTGACGCCGAGATGCGCGTTCATGCCCGAGGCGTTGATGTTGTAGAGCCCCTCGTCGATGCCGAACTGGACCCCGCCGGTGCTGGTCTGGTACCGGGTGTCGACCGAGCCCGGATAGAGGACGCCGCCGCCGGTGGTGGTGGTCTCGGTCGTCATCTCGGCCCCGCCGCCGCGGGTCCACACGCCGCCGTACCACATGTTCGCGGTCGGATTTTGCGGCGATCCGAGGAAAGCCGACGCGTTCTGGAAGAACGACGTATTGAGCCCGGTGATAAGCGCCGAGATCTGGTTGGCCGGCGAGGAGACCACGCCGAGCTTGAGTTCCTGCGCAATCCCGTTGTTGCCGGGCGTCGGGACGTAGTCAAACAGCCCATATCGTCCGGCCCCTTCGAGGAGCTGATTGGAAGCGGCGCTGAGCGGGAAGGACACGTTCGAATAGAGAAGCGTCTGGTTGGGAACGCTCCATAGCTGGTTCTTCGGGTTGGTCAGCGTCCCCGTGAGGTTGATTTGAGCGTTGGATACGGAGCCGCCGTTGACCTGCACATAGTTCGAGGCCCCTGTCGTCAGGTTGACCGGCATCGACGCCAGCATCGGGCTCGAGGGCCCGCCAAGGCCTGCAATGGATCCGTTCACGGTCAAAACTTGCGATTTCGGCCCGGTCGGGGGAGTTTGCGCCGCATCCCCGACATTGAAGATCGCATTCGGGTTGCTGCTGGTTACGCCGCCGTTGATGACGCCGAGCGCGTTCACGATCGCCGGCCCATTCCCGGCGAGAGCGACGCCGCCCGAGATCGTGCCGGACGGGGTATTGTTCAGGGTCCCGCCGGTCACGGTCGCGCCGCCGTTGATTGTGCCCGAATTGGTCGAGACGCCGCCATTGGCGATCAGGCCGCCGGAGAGCGTTCCCTCATTCGTGAACACGCCTGAATCGTTCTGGATGCCTCCGCTCCAGGTTCCCTGGTTGTCGATGGTCCCACCGTCGTTGTAGCTCAGGGCAGTCCCGTTCCAGGTTCCCAGGTTGGTGATTACACCGCCGGCAACGTTGGCGTACTGATTGACGGCGCCGTTCCAGGTCCCTGCCGCCTCATTGGTGATCGCGCCGGTGTTGGAAGCGACATTGGCGTTGTAGACGCCATAGTTCGTGACCGTGCCGGCGTTGCTGAGATCGTCCGTGATGGTCCCCATGTTGACGATCGTGCCGGTCGAAGCGTTGTTGAGACCGCCCATCGCAGTCAGCGCGCCGCTTGGCGCGACGTATATCGCGCCCGCATTGGTCAGGAGGCCGCCGGAGACGATCGACCCGCTGTCGTTCAGCGCGGCCCCGGGCGCGACATTGATGGCGCCGGTCGGCGTACCGGTGGAGCCGATGCTGCCGGTGACGTTCAGCGTGCCGCCGTTGATGTTGGTAGGCCCGGTGTAGGTGTTGGTCCCCGCGAGGGTTTCCGCGCCCGCCGCCAGGGTGAACCCGCCGGTCCCGCTGATCCCGCCGCTGAACGTGCCGCTCGCGTTGGACAGCGTGAGCGTGTTGGCGCCGAGCGTGACGGCGCCTGCGCCCGACAAAGTCGTGATCGTTGCGACAGATGTGCCGCTCGGGGTTAGCCCGGAAATATCGAACGTCCCGTTGTCAACGACGCCGCTGGACGAGGCGATTGAACCCAATCCCGACAGCGCCAGCTTGGCTGTGGCGTCAATTGTCGTCGCGCCGGTATAGGTATTGACGCCGGCCAGCGTTTGCGCGCCGCCGGCGATGGAGAGACCGCCGCCCGTTCCGCCGCCTATCCCGCCGTCCTGGATGACGCCCGAGAAGGTCGTCGAGCCGGCGGTGATCGTCAGGGTCTGGGACCCCAGCGACACCGCGCCGTTGGCAGGCGAGGACGGGGTATCCGCCAGCGTCGTGATCGAGGCGCCCGCGGTGGTCTGCGAAATGTCGAAAACGCCGCCTGCGGCGATAAAAACGCCGCTCGAGGAGGCGACTGATCCGGTCCCGGACAGGGCCAGCGTTCCGGCGTTGACCGTGGTCGCGCCGGTGTAGGTGTTGACGCCGGTAAGCGTCTCCGTACCGGTCGCGGTCGACGCCAGCGTCAGCCCGCCGCCGGTCACGCTGTTGATGCCGCCGGCGTCGGCGATCACGCCGCCGAATGTCGTCAAGGCGCCGGTGAGGGTCAAGGTTTGCGCGCCGAGGTAGACGGTTCCGGTCTGGCCGGCGGCGGTATTGCCGAGCGCCATGATCTGAACGCCCGGGGGCGCCGACAAGGTCGACTGGGAGATGTCGAAAACGCTTCCCGTCGCAAGAGAGACGCCGCTCGAGTTGGCGATGCTGCCCGCGCCGGACAGGGCCAGCGTCCCGGCGTCGATCGTGGTCGCGCCGGTATAGGTGTTGACGCCGGTCAGAGTTTCCACGCCGGTCGCCGTCGACGCCAGCGTCAGCCCGCCGCCGGTCACGCTGTTGATGCCGCCGGCGTCGGCGATCACGCCGCCGAACGTCGTCAGGGCGCCGGTAAGGGTCAAGGTTTGCGCGCCGAGGTAGACGGTTCCGGTCTGGCCGGCGGCGGTATTGCCCAGCGCCATGATCTGGACGCCCGGGGGCGCCGACAGAGTCGACTGGGAGATGTCGAAAACGCTTCCCGTCGCGAGAGAAACGCCGCTCGAGTCGGCGACGGCGCCGGCGCCGGACAGGGCCAGCGTCCCGGCGTCGATCGTCGTTGCGCCGGTATAGGTATTCGTCCCGGTGAGAGTGAGGGTCCCGAGAGGCGCATTCTGGGTCAGCGCGGTCGTAGCGGTCGCGCCATCCTGAATCACCCCGTCAAACTCCGATGAGGCGCCCTGATTGGTCAGGGTCGCGGTCCCCGAAGCGCCGCTGTTGGTCACCACGCCCGCGCCCGAGAGCGAACCCACAGCCTGATCGTTGCCGCCGAGGTCGAGCGTGCCGCTAACCGTCGTCGCGCTTACAGCGCTGAACACGTTGGCGCCGGCGGCGCCCGAAAGCGTCGCGCCGCTGTCGACCGTCGTCGCGTCAGTATAGGTGTTCGAGCCCTCCATCATCGTCGGCCTGAGGGAGGCTGTCGCCTCCAGCGAGGCCGACCCGCCGATCCGTTGACCGTGCCGCCGGCGGACGAAATCGCTCCGGTCAGCGAACCGTTCTGGATCGTGCCCTGGTCCAGCGTGACGGAGTTGATCGTCTGGGCGAAGCCGCCGAGATCGAGCGTCGCGCCGTCGTCCACCGTCGTAGCGCTCGCGGCGCTGAAGGCGCCAGCCACGCCGCCCATGAGCTCGCCGGCCTCGACGGTCGTCGAGCCGGTGTAGGCGTTGCCGGTGCTGGTGAACTCGATCGTGCCGGTGTTTCCTGCGGTGTTGTTGATGGTGACGGAGCCGGTCCCGGTGATCGCCCCGGAGATCACCGATGTCGTTGCGGGCGCGGCATTGAAATCCGGATCGCCGGTCACGGTGATCGCATTGCCGATCCCCACGCCGCCGGTGAAATTCAGCGACGTCAGATTGCCCATGGCGACGGTGTTTGTTCCAAAGGCGTTGCTGTTGCCGACAATCACCGTGCTGTTGGCCATGATCGTCGTGCCGCCGGTATAGGTGTTGTCCCCGGACAGCGTGAGCGTGTTGGCGCCGGTATTGATCGACACCGCCCCCGCGCCGGCCAGCGTGTTCGTGAGATTGCCGTTTGCTCCGAGAATTGTCTGGTCGATGGTCAGGGTGGCGCCGCTCGCCACATGAACGGCGCCGGTCATCGACTGGCTCGCGCCAAGCGAGAGAGTGTTCGTCCCGGCGTTGAAATCAATAGCGTCTCCGTTCGCGCCGCCCCCATTGATCGCGCCAAGGTTTTCGACGGTGAGGTACGAACCCGAGACGCCGGCGCCGTCCAGGCCAGCCGCTGCGCCGGCGCCGCCGGCCCCGCCGCCAATCGAGTCGCCGAGCTGATTGACGACGTTCGAATTGGTCGTTCCGTTGCCGGTAATCAGCACGCCGATCCCGCCGGCGCCGCCCGCGCCGCCGACGACTCCCGTTCCGCCGGCGCCGCCGGCGCCGCCGGTCACGCTCGAACCCGTGTCCCCTACGGCGCCGCCGCCGCCGCCGCCACCCGATGCGTTGGCTGAGGTCGGACCCATGCCGGTCGTGCCCGGTTGGCCGGCGCCGCCCGTCCCCGAGCCTTTGGCCCCGAACGTGGCGCCCGTCGAGCCATTTCCGCCGTTTTGATTGGAGCCGCCGCCATTGCCGCCGGGATTGAGCCCGGCCCCGCCCACGCCGCCCAGAGATGGCGCACGGGCCGGCCCGGCCGCAGCGAGAGCGGCCAGAAGTGCGAGCGAGGCCGCTGAGACCCCCGCGAGCAACGACCGTCGAACTTGCGCTTGACCCGAAGCCTCGCCGCCCAACCGAGAGTGGAGATTCCGCCGCATCGTTGTTCGCCCCGCTTTTGAATTCTCTCTAAGGTCGCAGACTGGTTGCACCAAGATTCGCCTTGAAGTTGTGCCGAGGCTGGCGTCGCATTCTAGAAATGCGAGCTCCTACGGACACAATTCCGCCGCTTTGTCTGATTCGTTTGCAGCAATAATGGTACGTAGTCAGTGGATAGCGCGCAATGGCTTTGTGGCGAATTGCGGCGGCGATCGACCCTTGCGCGCCGATCTGATGCAACCTGTTGCAATCTTGATACACTTTTTGCGAGCTTCTTATGCTATCTAAAGTTGCGCATATGCCCGTGCGTCAGACCCTCGCGGCCAGGGATTTCTGAACCGCCGCATTTCGGTCAATCAGAACACGCTTGAACAGCCGATGGCTGTTGGTTTGGCCGCCGCGCGCTGAAGAAGCATGAAAAAGCGTTTCGCGGAGCGAGTCCGGGCAATCTTCTGCCGGCAAAATCGGAGAGCGCTATTTTGCCACGCTTGTCCGGCTAGTCGGACCGAGCCTTGAGGCGCCGACCGGGGAAACCGCGAAGACCCTGGCTTTGATTGCTGATTTTACTTGCCGAGGTCGGCGAGGGCCTGGGCGAAGCCCTTCATGTTGACCGTGAACTTCGCCGACGCGCCGTTGACGAGAGCGATAGTGACTTCGGCCGTCGAGGCTGCGCTGAGGCCCTTGACCATGACCTCGTCCAGCGGCAGCACCGATTCGCAATGATCGGGCTGGCAAAGCGAATAGACCACTTCCGCGTCTCCTTCTCGCCGATCTTGACCTCGACGCCCGGCTGAATCAGCACCCCGGGTGGGACCGAAAACACCGATTCGAGCTTGCCCTCTTGCCGGCCAAGCACCCAGGAAAAAACGACGCGCTGCGCGCCGTTCTTGTCGGCCTGCGCGATCCTGAGGACCGCCGAGCACTGCTTCTTGGCGCCGCTCTGGTCGGTCAGGGCGCAGGTCACGGTCCAGTTGTCATCGACAATGGTCTCGGCGCGGCGGATTTTTGCCGGCTCTGGCGCCGGCGCCTTGTCGGCCGGCTGAGCGGTCTGGCCAACAACGGGCGCCGGCGCAAAGCTGAGGACCGCCAGGGCGAACGACGACAGAAGACCCTTCACCGATCGCACTCCGAGCGAGCCCCTAGGTTCCTCGCTCTGCTAGGAGCCTGTCTGCTTAATCCTCGGCGAGATGGGATTTGAACCGCTCAAGCCAGTCGGAGAGCCGGATGCAGCAAATTCGCGCATCCGGTTTGATGTAAGGTTGGGTGGAAGCTTTGCGGCCATCGTTCGTTGCACCGTTTCCGAGGTGGCGAAGCTCAGCCGGTTGCGCGTGCGGCCAGGGACGGGGTCCGCCCCTGGGCGAGCTTCAAGATATTGTGGGCGAGGCAGACGAGGCCCCACTCGTTGGCGACCTTCTCGACGCCGCGCAAGAGAAACTGACGGAAGCCGCGCGCCTGCTTGATCTGTCCGAACACCGGCTCGGGCAGCTGCTTTCTTAAGCGGTAGGGGCTGGAGTGCCCGCCGGCCTTGATTCTTTCGCGCATGGCGGCGACGCGGGCGCCGCCGCCTTCTCCTTCCCCGGCGTGCTTGGCCCGCCCCGGCGCGATATAGGCGTCGATCTCGCGTTCCTCCATCGCTGTAAGGTTGGCGTCGGAGCAATAGCCCGCGTCCGCCGACAGTTGCGTCGGCTTCTTGCCCAGATTGGCTTCGATGGCGTCGGCCATCGGCGCCAATTGATGTTGATCGCTCTGCTTCGCGTCGAGGCCGTGGGCGACGATCACCTGCGCCGTCGCGTCGACCGCCGCCTGCGCATTGTAGCCCTGGATGAAGCCGTCCTTGGTTTTCATGATGCGGCTTTCGGGATCGGTGAAGTTCTTCTGCGCTTTGGGGTCAGGCTCTTCGGATGGCGGGGCGGCGGGCTTGCCCGGTTTCTTGCGGCCCTCGGCTTGTCGCCGCTCCTCGGCCTGCGCTTTGGCCTTGGCCGCCGCGGCCGCTTTCGCCTCGGCCTCCAATTCGGCCTTCGCCGCCCGGATCTTCTCGACGCGCTTCTTCTTGTCGGCGACCCATTTGGGCAGCTCCTCGCCGCTCTTGTCGCGGCCGAAGGCTCTGTCTTCCTCGGCGTCCGCAGCCTCGGCTGCGCTCAGCCACCGCTCGACCTCGGCCTCGAGCTCCGCCGCACGCTTCTCCATGCGCTCGTAGCTCATCGCCTTGTGCTTGGAGGCGTTCGCCTTGATCTTCGTCCCGTCGAGCGCGACATGGCCGAGCTTCACAAGTCCCGCCTGTTCGCACAGCTTGAGAACTTGCCCGAACAGTCCCGCAAGCACCTTCAAGTGCCGCTTGCGGAAGTCAGAGACGGTGCGAAAATCCGGCGGATCGAGCCCGACAATGCTCAGGAAGTCGACCCGTTCGCGCGCCGCCTTGGCGATCCGGCGCGACGAGTAGACGCCGTTGCAATAGCCGTACAGCAACAGCGCCGTCATCATCGCCGGGTCAAACGGCGGCTGCCCGCGCTCGCTCGCATACGCGGCTTCGATCTCACCAAGGTCGAGAGGCTCGAGCACAAGCGCCAAAATGAAGCGAGCCAGATGGTCCTCGCCGACAAAGTCCTCAACGCTCGGCGGCAACAACAGCGGCTGATCGATCGTCCAGGGCCGGAAGGTCTTGCTCATAAGCAAACAGAATCCGATTCGAGCAAACGCCGCCACCACAATCCGCTATTATCCAGACAGGCTCCTAGGGCCTGTCTTCAGTTGAGGAGGATGGCAGCGCAGGCGAGGTGAACGCCGGCGAGGAAGATCTTTGCGAGCTTGTCGTAACGCGTGGCTATAGCCCGGAAATGCTTGAGCTTATTGAAGAAACGCTCAATGAGATTGCGTTCGCAGTAGAGGGCGAAGTCGCACGGGCGCGGGGTTTTTCGGTTGGATTTTGATGGGATGACGGGGGCGATCGCTCGATCATTGAGGGCGGCGATGAAGGCGTCGGCCTCGAACGCCTTGTCGGCGATCAAAGCGCCGGGATCGACGGCTTCGATGAGAGGCTCGGCGCAAGTCAGATCGTGATCTTGGCCCGGGCTGAGCATCACCTCGACAGGATTGCCGAGGGCGTCGACGAGCGCGTGAATTTTGGTGGTCAATCCGCCGCGGGATCGGCCGATGGCTTGCGCGCCGTCTTTTTTTGGGCGCCGGCGCTATGCTGGTGAGCGCGCACGATAGTGGCGTCAATCATCATATACTCGTTGTCGTGGTCGCTGGCCAAAAGCCTGAAAACCCGCTCGAAAACGCCGCTCTTGGCCCATCGGTTGAAGCGCTGATAGACGATCTTCCAGTCGCCAAAGCGCTCGGGCAGATCGCGCCAAGGAATGCCGGCGCGAAACCTGAAGAGAACGGCTTCGACGAACAGGCGATTGTCCGCCGCCGTGCCGCCCACATGGCCTTCACGGCCCGGCAGAATATCTTGGATCCGATCCCACTGGTCGTCGCGCAGGGCATATCGTCGCATCGGTCAGCCCCTCCTCGGGCCGACCACTCACGAGTCAGACATTTGCTGATTTGGGAATCCCCCGCGCATCCGAAACACAAAACGTTCTGCGTCCGATTCCAATCCGTTCTCGCCTCAACTGAAGACAGGCCCTAGGCCCAACAATCGTCAGCTGTCAATTCGAGGCGCTGCGGCGCTCAATCGCCGTCGAGGAGCCCAAGCCTCGCGAAGCCATCGACGCAGAGACCATGGGATCGTTCAGAGCGAATCGCCAACAGGATGCGAGACTAACGACAAGGATTTGGCCGGCCGACGCCAATCTTGACTTGCCCGGCCGCCCTTGGCTTTCTCCCGCCGGGCGGCGCCGTCATTCCAGTTTCCCTGGGGATTGCGCGGTTGACTTCGCTGGTTTCTACCTCGACTTATCTCCCGTGACGGAGCCGGCCGAAACGATGCGCAAACCTTTGATGAAATCCCGGTGGGTGATCGCGAGCCTGAACAATTCCCTGTCGCCGCAACGGAACGCAGGTCTCCGAGTGAGCTCGCAGTTGACGCGACAACCGAAGGCGCGCTGAGGCCGCCGCCGCCTTCGCCGGTGCTTGTCACCGGCGCCAGCGGCTTTCTCGGATCGGCGATCGCCGCCGCGCTGCGCGCTCACGGGCACGACGTTCGCACGCTGGTCCGGCCCTCGAGCCCGCGCACAAATCTCGATCCCCGTGACGCTGTGCGCGAGGGCGACCTCCGCGATCGCCGCTCGCTTGCGGCGGCGCTGAAGGGCGTCCGATTTCTCTTTCACGCAGCCGCCGATTATCGCTTGTGGGCGCGAAACCCGGAAGAGATTCAGCGCAACAATGTCGAGGGAACCCGGCTCATCATGGAGGAGGCGCTCCGCGCCGGCGTCGAGCGCATCGTCTACACCAGCAGCGTCGCCACCTTGAAGCTCGCCGATGGCGCGCTCGCGAGCGAGGATCGTCCCCTGGCCGAACAGGAGGCGATCGGCGCCTACAAGCGCAGCAAGGTCGCGGCGGAGCGCCTGGTCGAAGCCATGGTCCGCCGGGACGGGCTGGCGGCCGTCATCGTCAACCCGTCGACCCCGATCGGCCCGCGCGACGTGCGGCCGACGCCGACCGGCCGCATCATCATCGAGGCCGCGTCCGGACGGATGCCGGCCTTCGTCGACACCGGGCTGAACCTGGTCCACGTCGACGATGTCGCCTCGGGCCATCTCGCCGCGCTCGAACGAGGCCGGATCGGCGAGCGTTATATCCTTGGCGGCGAGAATGTGCTCCTTGCCGACATGCTTGCCGACATCGCCGGTCTGGTTGGGCGCCGGCCCCCGACCCTGAAGCTGCCGCGGTCCGTGATCTACCCGATCGCCTTTGGCGCGGAACTGATGGCGAAGGTTCGCGGAGCCGAGCCGTTCGTTACGCTCGACGGCCTGCGAATGGCCCGTCATCACATGTTCTTCGACGACAGCAAGGCGCGGCGGGAACTCGGCTATACAGCGAGACCCTATCGCGACGGCCTTGCCGACGCGATCGCCTGGTTTCGCTCGCATGGCGCCCTCAAATGATCGCGACCGCCGTCGCCCTCCTTTCCCTCGCCGTGTGGGCCTGTCTCCTGTTCGCCAGAGGATGGTTCTGGCTTTGCGGCGAGCGCGACGACTCCGTCCCCTTGGCGGGCGAGGCTTCGGCGTCGGGCGCGCCGATGTCCTGGCCCGCCGTCGTGGCGATCATTCCGGCCCGCGACGAGGCCGACATGATCGCCCATAGCGTCGGCTCCCTGCTTCGCCAGGACTATCGCGGGCCGTTCTCGGTGGTGGTGGTCGACGACCAGAGCGCAGACGGCACCGCCGGCGCCGCGTTGGCTGCGGCGAGCCCGGCGGGCGCGGCGGAGCGACTGCGGATCGTCGCCGGAACCAGTCTCGCGCCCGGCTGGACCGGAAAACTGTGGGCGATGCGCCAGGGTCTCTCGGCCGTCGAGGCGAGCGCGGCGGCGCCCGAGTTCGTGCTGTTCAGCGACGCCGACATCGCCTACGCGCCCCATGTGCTGGCGCGGCTCGTTGCGATCGCCAGGGCGAGAAAGAGCGTCCTCACCTCGCTGATGGTCAAGCTTCGCTGCGACAGCACGGCGGAGCGATGGCTGGTTCCCCCGTTCGTGTTCTTCTTCCAGATGCTCTACCCCTTCGCCTGGGTGAACGATCCCGATCGGCGCACGGCGGCGGCGGCCGGCGGCTGCATGCTGGCGCGGCGCGAGACCCTTGCTTCGGCCGGCGGTCTCGAAGCGCTGCGCGGCGCGCTGATCGACGATTGCGCACTCGGCGCGATGATGAAGCGGCATGGGCCGACCTGGCTCGGGCTGACGGAGAGCGTGCATAGTTTGCGCGCTTATCCCGCGTTCGCCGATATCCGGCGGATGGTCGCCCGGTCCGCCTTCGCCGAATTGCGCTATTCGCCGCTGCGCCTTGCGGGCGCGGTCGCCGGAATGTGCCTCGTCTATCTTGCTCCGCCGCTCCTCGCCATTTTCGCGCATGGGGCCGCCCAGGCGGCCGGAGCGCTCGCCTGGGCGATGATGGCGCTGGCGCTGGCGCCGACGTTGCGTCTCTATGGGCGCCCGCTACTCGGCGGCCTCGCCCTACCCGCCGTCGCCGCGGCCTATGTCGCGTTCACGCTGGACTCGGCGATGCAATATTGGCGCGGACGCGGCGGCTACTGGAAAGGCCGAATCCAGGCCCCGATGCGGGAGGCCGGGCGCGTATGACGACGGTCACCGATGCTCTCTCCGGCAAGACGCACGGGGATGAGAACTTTCCGGTCGCATCCTGGCTGCTCAGCGACCAGAACCGAGGTCCGATCCTCGCCTTCTATCGCTTCGCGCGCGCCGCCGACGACGTCGCCGATCACCCGACGCTGCCGCCCGACCGGAAACTCGCGCTGCTCGACAGTCTCGACGCTGCGCTCCGCGGTCGCGGATCTCCTCTTCCCGAGGCCGAGCCGTTGCGTCTTGCGCTCGGCGAGCGCGGCCTCGAGCCTACGCACGGGCTCGAACTCCTCGACGCCTTCCGGCTCGACGTCCGCAAGAACCGCTACGCCGACTGGGCGGAGTTGATGGATTATTGCCGGCTCTCGGCCGCGCCGGTCGGCCGTTTCGTCCTCGACGTTCACGGCGAGGATCGGACGACCTGGCCCGCTTCGGACGCCCTGTGCGCGGCGCTGCAGGTCAACAACCACCTTCAGGATTGCGCGCTCGACTATCGCCGCCTCGATCGCATCTACCTGCCGTTGGACATCCTCGCCGCGCATCGCGCCTCGGTCGAGATGCTGGGCTTGGCCCATGCCTCTCCGGCCCTGCTCGGCGCCATTGCCGAGATCGCTCGCCGCACGAGCGAGTTGATCGATCGGGGCGAGAGACTGGCCGGCGAGATCCGGGACGTGCGGCTTGCTGTCGAGATCGCCGCCATCCAGGCGCTGGCGCGCCGTCTCGCGCGCGATCTCGAAAGCCGCGATCCATTGAGCGAGCGGGTGCAATTCGGCAAGGCCGGCTTTGCCCTGGTCGGCGGACTGGGCGCGCTGCGTTTTCTTGCTTCGGCGCTCATCCGCTCGGTCCGGGCGCGCCCGAAGGCCTCCGCATGACGCAAACCGCGACGCCGGCGGCGCACAGCTCCTTCTATTTGGCGATGCGCATTCTGCCCGCGCCCCAGCGCGAAGCGATGTTCGCCGTTTATGGCTTCTGCCGCGCGGTCGACGACATCGCCGACGAGCGCGGGCCAGCGCCTGCTTCCGAGCGCCTGGCGGAGCTCGAGCGCTGGCGGACCGAGGTCGCCGCGATGTTTGCCGGCCGTGCGCCGGCGAGCCTCGCCGCCCTCGACCAGGCGAGGCGGGACTTCGATCTCAAGCAAAAGGATTTTGGCGCCGTCATCGACGGCATGGCGATGGACGCCGCCGAGGACATCCGCGCCCCCGACTGGGCGACGCTCGACCTCTATTGCGACCGGGTAGCGAGCGCGGTCGGCCGGCTTTCGGTGCGCATCTTCGGCCTCGCGCCTGAACCCGGCGAGGCGCTGGCTCACCATCTCGGGCGCGCGCTCCAGCTGACCAACATTCTGCGCGACATCGACGAGGACGCGAGCGTGGGCCGGCTCTACCTGCCGCGCGAGGCGCTTGCCGCCGCCCGAGTGACCACCGACGAACCGCTCAAGGCTGCGGCCGACCCGAAGCTCGCGCAAGCCTGCGCCGAAGTGGCCGCGCGCGCGCGCCAGCATTTCACCAAAGCGAATTCGATCATGACGGCCGCGCCGAGGGCGGCGGTGAGGGCGCCGCGCCTGATGGCCGCCGCCTACGGTTCGATCCTCGACCGGATGATCGCGGACGGCTTCGCGCCGCCCCGGCGGCGCGCGAAGGCCAGCCGCTTGCGCCTGCTTGGCGCGGCCCTGCGGTACGGCATCCTGTGAGCGCCGGCGCGGTCCATGTTATCGGCGCTGGAATTGCGGGCCTCAGCGCCGCCGTGCGCCTGGCCGACGCCGGGCGCGCAGTCATTGTGCATGAAGCCGCCGCGTTCGCCGGCGGCCGTTGCCGGTCCTATCTCGACCCAACCCTCGGCGTCGTCATCGACAACGGCAACCATCTCTTGCTGTCCGGCAATCACGAGGCGCTAGACTATCTCGATCGGATCGGCGCGCGCGAGACGCTGCGCGATCCCGGCGCCGCGATCTTCGATTTCGCGGACCTCAGGAGCGGCGAGCGCTGGCGGCTCGATCTCGGCCAGGGCCGTATCCCATGGTGGCTGTTCGATCCAAAGAAGCGCGCGCCGGGCACGGCGTTCGGCGAATATTTCGCCCCTCTCGGCGTGTTCATGAAGGGACCGAGGGCGACGGTCGGCGAGGCGATGGCGTGCAAGGGACCGCTTTACGAGCGCCTCTGGCGCCCCCTCCTGACCTCCGCGCTCAACACCGATCCTCCGGAAAGCTCTGCCGCGCTTGCAGCGGCTTTGCTGCGCGAAACTCTGGCCGCGGGTGGAAAGGCCTGTCGCCCGCTGTTCGCCGGCCATGGGCTGGCGACCAGCTTCGTCGATCCGGCGCTCGCCGCTCTCGCAGCGCGCGGTTCTGTGGTTCGGTTCGGCGACCGCCTCCGGGCGATCCGCTTCGAGGGCGAGCGCGCCATTGGGCTCGACTTTGACGGCGCGCCGCAGACGCTTGGCGCGGACGATTGGGTGATTGTCAGCGTGCCGCCATGGATCGCGAAGGACCTTCTTCCGGGTGTGACGGCGCCGGACGAATTTCGCGCTATTCTCAATGTCCATTTCCAGGTCGCGCCGCCTCTCGGACAACCGGCGATCCTCGGCGTCGTCAACGCCGAGATCGAATGGCTGTTCGCCTTTCCAGACCGGCTCTCGGTCACGATCAGCAACGCCGACCGGCTTATCGACCGTCCGCGCGACGAGCTTGCGGCCGAAATCTGGCGCGAGGCGGCGGCGCTGACCGGTCTTCCCGCCGACCTGCCGCCCTGGCAGATCGTCAAGGAAAAGCGCGCGACCTTCGCCGCCACCCCGGCGCAAAACGCCAAGAGGCCGGATTTGCCCACCCGATGGGCGAACGTCGTCCTCGCCGGCGACTGGATCCAGACCGGCCTGCCCGCCACCATCGAAGGCGCGGTCCGTTCGGGCTATAAGGCGGCTTCAATCGTTGTCGGAACGGGCGCGGATGCGCCAAAACGACGCGCCATGAGTGTTTCGACATGAATATCGCCCTGGACCATTCGGAAGCCTCGCTGTCACAGGATGTGCTCGAGCGCCACATTTCCCGCGCCTCGAAGGCGCTGCTCGACCTGCAGCGCGACGACGGTCATTGGTGTTTCGAACTCGAAGCCGACGCGACGATCCCGGCCGAATACGTGCTGCTCAGGCATTTCCGCGGCGAAAAGCCCGATCTTGAGCTCGAGCGGCTGATCGCCGTCTATCTCAGGCGCATTCAGGGCGACCATGGCGGCTGGCCGCTCGTTCACGCAGGCCCCTTCGACGTGAGCGCCAGCGTCAAGGCCTATTTCGCCCTCAAGATGATTGGCGACGATCCCGAGGCGCCGCACATGAGCCGGGCGCGCCAAGCCATTCTCGCCCATGGCGGGGCGGCCAGGAGCAATGTCTTCACCCGTTTCCTGCTGGCGCTTTACGGCGCTATCCCCTGGAGCGGCGTCCCGACCATGCCGGTCGAGATCATGCTGCTGCCGCGCTGGTTTCCGTTCCATCTCGACAAGGTCTCCTACTGGGCGCGCACGGTCATGGTCCCGCTTCTCGTCCTGCAGGCCCTGAAGCCGCGCGCCGCCAATCCGCGCCGCGTTGCGATCGGGGAATTGTTCACCGCGCCGCCGGAGACGGTGCGCAAATGGCCGACTGGCGCCCACCAGACGTGGGCGGCGGTGAAGTTCTTCGGCGCGATCGACTGGCTGCTCAAGCGCGCGGAGCCCCGTTTTCCGGCGCGGCTGCGCCGCCGGGCGATCGACGCCGCCGCTGGTTTCGTCACCGAGCGCCTCAATGGCGCGGACGGCCTCGGCGCGATCTATCCGGCAATGGCGAACGCGGTCTTGATGTTCGATGCGCTCGGCTACCCCCCCGACCATCCCGACCTCGTCGCCGCGCGTCAATCGATCGAGCGGCTGCTGGTCATCGGCAAGGACGAAGCCTATTGCCAGCCCTGCCTGTCGCCGGTCTGGGACACCGCGCTCGCCGCCCACGCGCTGCTCGAAACCGGCGGCGACGCCGGCGCGGCGCCGGTGCGGGCGGCGCTCGAATGGCTCAAGCCGCTTCAGATCCTCGACGTCAAGGGCGACTGGGCCGCCCGGCGCCCGGACGTCCGGCCGGGCGGCTGGGCGTTCCAGTACGCCAACCCGCATTATCCCGACACCGACGACACTGCCGTGGTGGCGATGGCGATGGACCGCGCCGATCGCGGCGGGGTGACCAGGTCGCCCGACGCCCATTCGCCGGCGATAGCGCGTGCGCGCGAATGGATCGAGGGGTTGCAAAGCCGCGACGGCGCCTGGGCCGCTTTCGACGCCGACAACACCTATCATTATCTCAATCACATTCCGTTCGCCGATCACGGCGCGCTGCTCGACCCGCCGACCGCCGACGTCACCGCGCGCTGCGTCTCCCTCCTCGCCCAGCTCGGCGAGACCCGTGACACGAGCCCCGCGCTCGCGCGGGGAATTGAGGCGCTCAAGGCCGATCAGGAGGAGGATGGCAGCTGGTTCGGCCGCTGGGGCATGAACTACATCTATGGAACCTGGTCGGCGCTGTGCGCGTTGGCCGTCGCCGGCGAAGATCCGCAGTCGGAGCCGATGCGGCGGGCGGTCGCCTGGCTCATCCGAATCCAGAATCCCGACGGCGGGTGGGGCGAGAGCGGCGAGAGCTACCGGCTCGACCATAAGGAGCCCGAACCATCGCCCAGCACCTCCTCGCAGACCGCCTGGGCGGCTCTAGGCCTGATGGCGGCGGGCGAAGCGGACAATCCGGCCGTCGCCCGCGGCGTCGCCTATCTCGCGGCGACCCAAGGGGAGGACGGGTTTTGGAACGAGCCGTTCCACACCGCGACCGGGTTTCCCCGCGTATTCTACTTACGCTATCACGGCTATTCGAAGTTTTTTCCGCTCTGGGCGCTGGCCCGCTACCGCAATTTGAAACGCGGCAACAGCCGCGAGGCGATGTTCGGCATGTGAAGGTCGTCCCGGGACGTCACCCGTCTCCGCGCCTCACGGCGGCCAAGCACGTCGACTCCCGGACCGCAGGCCCCCAAATTAATGCGCCCGATCGCCGACTTTTCAGGCGCCTTTGCTGTCGCACTCCAGTCATATATACCTCGCGCTTTCGTCACGCCTGTGGGTAAGGGGCCGCTTCGGTAGACCCGATCACGAGGCAATCGTGGAGATTTCCGAGCGAATGCCAAACAACATCAAGGTCGCCATCGCCGGTGTCGGCAATTGCGCCAGCGCGCTGGTGCAAGGGGTGGAATATTACCGCAGCCGCCGCAATGCGGCGCTGGACGGCGTCATGCGCCAGACGATCGGCGGCTACCGCGCCAGCGACGTCGAGTTCGTCTCCGCCTTCGATGTCGACCGCCGCAAGGTCGGCCGGCCGCTGGAGGAGGCGATTTTCGCCAAGCCGAACAATACCCGGGTCTTCCAAAGCTCGCTGCCGGTGTCGAACGTCGTCGTCCAGATGGGTCCCCAGTTCGATGGCGTGGCGCCGCACATGGCCGACTACGACGACGACGTCGCCTTCCGCCCGGCCGACCTCGAACCCACCGACATCGCCGAGGCCCTGCGCAAGTCGGGCGCTCAAGTGCTGCTGTGCTATCTGCCGGTCGGATCCGACAAAGCCGTCAAACATTATGCGCAAGCCTGCCTCGAAGCGGGCGTCGCGATGGTCAATTGCGTGCCCGTCTTCCTCGCTTCGGACCCTGAATGGGCCCAGAAGTTCCGCGACGCAGGCCTGCCGATCGTCGGCGACGACATCAAGAGCCAGGTCGGCGCGACCATCGTGCATCGCTCGCTGGCGCGGCTGTTCGCCGACCGTGGCGTGACTCTGGACAGGACCTACCAGCTCAACACCGCCGGCAACACCGATTTCCTCAACATGCTGGAGCGCAAGCGGCTCAAGTCGAAAAAGATTTCCAAGACCGAATCCGTGCAGTCGCAGCTCGACGAACGACTGGACGACGCGAACATCCACATCGGCCCGTCCGACTACATTCCCTGGCAGCACGACAACAAGATCGCCTTCATCCGCCTCGAGGGGCGGGGCTTCGGCGACGCCCCGCTGGAGGTTGAGCTCCGGCTGTCCGTGCAGGATTCGTCAAATAGCGCCGGCGTCGTGATCGACGCGTTGCGTTGCGCCAAGCTGGGCCTGGACCGCAAGGTCGGCGGACCGCTCGAAGCGCCGTCGGCCTATTATATGAAGACCCCGCCGCGCCAGTTCCGCGACAGTGTCGCGCGCGACGCCTGCAACGCGTTCATCGACGACGTTCCGTTCGAGCTTCCGGAGGCCCTGCCGCAAAGCACAAGAGTTGCGGTCCGTTCAAGTCGCTCGTAGTGGGGCTTTCAGCCGAGACGGCTTCGGTCCATCGCGGCGACTGGCTTCTTTGATGGCGGCGATCGAAACGCTGCTCTTCGACTTCGGCGGGACGCTCGACGCCGACGGGGTGGCGTGGAAGGAGCGCTTCCATGCTCTTTATCGGGCTGAGGGCCTCGATTTGACCGCCGAAGCATTCGCGCCGGTTTTCTTCGCCGCCGATGACCCGCTCGTCGGCGCGCTCCCGGCCGCGGCCGGCCTCACGGAGACGATCGCTGCGTTGGCCGCCAACCTCGAAGCCGAGTTGGGGCGTCGGGCCGGGACCGCGAACGAGCGGGCCGACCTTTATCGCGGCCAGCGCGTCGCGTCGCGTTTCCTCGCCGACATGTCGACCATTTTCGCTCGCAACCGGCCAATCCTGGAAGCGTTGGGCGAGCGCTACCGGTTGGGCGTCGTGTCGAATTTCTACGGCAATCTGGAAGCGGTGTGCCGAACTTCGGGCCTGGCTCCCCTTTTCGGGGTCATGACGGACAGCTCGTGCGTTGGCGCCGAGAAGCCCGACCCCGCGATTTTCCGCGCCGCTCTGGATGCGCTTGACGCAACGCCGGAGACGACCCTTTTCGTCGGCGATTTGCTGCGCCGCGACTGCGAGGGCGCGCGGCGCGCGGGCATCGGCTTCGTCTGGATCGCGCCCGAAGAGGTCCAGGCCGACGCCGCCCGGACGGCCGCGCCCGGATCCGTTCCCGCCGCCGTCACCCGGCTGCCCGATCTCCTGAAGGTCCTCAATTGACCGGCGCGTCGAACCTGCAAGGCGGGATCATCGCCGCTGGACACGGGACCCGGCTGCGGGCCGACGGCTATAATGCAAGCAAGCCGATGGCGCCGGTCGGCGTCCGGCCCCTGATCGAGCACGCCCTCGACCGCTTTCGCGCCGTCGGCGTTGACCGAGTCACGGTCATCATCAACGAAACGAGCGAGGATTGCCGGCAATGGCTCAACGACCACGGCCAGGATCTTGACCTCGACGTGATCGTCCGCACGACGCCCTCGTCCTACGCGAGCTTTGAGCTGGTCGCCGCCCGGCTGGCCGATTGGCCGGCGTTGATCACGACAGTCGATTCGATCATGCCCGTTGCCGACTTCCGCCATTTTGTGAGATCGGCCGAGAGCTTTCCTAGCGACGCGGTCGTGCTCGGCCTGACCAGCCTTGTCGACGACGACAATCCGCTCTGGGCGACGCTGGACGTCTCGGATGGCCGCATCCTGAGCCTCGGCGGCGAGGGCGGCAGTCACGTCACGGCCGGCCTCTACTGGCTTCCGGCGCATGAGAGCGCGAAGCCTGCGGCTGGCTTCGCAAGGCTCCGCGACTATCTGAAATGGCTGGTTGAGGGGCGCCGGCCGGTTTACGGGGTCGTCCTGCCGCTGGTGTTCGATATCGACCGCGCGCACGATATTGAAGCGGCCGAATTGGCGGGATTCCACGGTCAGCGCGAGAACGCCGGCGAATGAGCGCCGCGATGACCTGTTGGGGCGTCTACCGCGAGGCGGCGCACTCGCCCGGACGGGTCGATGACGACGCCGCGATCCTGGAACGCGTCGGCGCGGTCCTGGCCGAGCGCGGCTTTGAGGTCGAGCTCATTGGCGCCGACGCGCTGGTCGAATCGCCTTCGGCCAACGTGTTCGCGATGTGCGAGCGCGGGACAAGTCTCGATCGCCTCGCGGCGATGGAGAAAACAGGGGCGATCGTCGTCAATTCGCCCGCCGCCATTCGCAACACCTACCGCCACCGGATGATCGAGTTGTTTGCGCAACGCCACGTGCGCGCGCCGCTCAGCCGGACCGTCGCCACCGACGCGATGAAGCCGCGGCCAGCCGACTGCATGTGGGTCAAGCGTTACGATTTCCATGCCACGCAGCCAGACGATGTGATGTATGTCGCATCGGAGACGGGATGGCGCCAGGCGTTGAGCCAATTCGCCGAGCGCGGCATCCCCTTTGTCATCGCTCAGGAGCACGTAGAGGGCGATCTGGTCAAATTCTACGGCGTCAGAAACGCCGCCGCTCCGGCGAACGCCAACTGGTTCCAATGGTTCTACCATCGCGACAAAGGCATGCTCGGCCATTCGTTCGCCGCTTCTCGTCTGCATGAGGCCGCGCTCGACGCCGCGGCCGCGCTCGGGCTCGAGATCTTCGGCGGCGATGCGATCATCAAAGCCGACGGCCAGCCGATGATCATCGACCTCAATGCGTGGCCGAGCTACGCTTTGTACCGCGATCAGGCCGCGCGCGCGATCGCCGACTGCCTGAGCGAGCGCTTCCAGCGGCGCCCGCGCATTGTCGCCTCGACGAGGAATTGATCCCTTGAACGACCTTTCATCCGCCAAACCCTCCCCCGCGCCCAGGCGCGAGTTACCGCGCCGGGCCGTGCCCGGCCCCAAATCCAAGGCGATCTTCGACCGCGAGGCGAAGGCGATGGCGCCCGGCCTGCAGTCGATCGCGCTCTTCTCGCAGATCGTCGTCGATCATGCGCAGGGCTGCACCATCACCGACGTCGACGGCAACGAATATCTCGACTTCATCGCCGGCATCGCTGTCGGCAGCCTCGGCCACGCCCATCCGCGCTATGTCGCCCGCCTCAAGGAGCAGCTTGAGCGCGTCACCTTCGGCAGCTTCACGACCGAAGCGCGGGCGGAGTTCCTCGAGCGTCTCGCTGCGACGCTGCCCGAAGGGCTCACGCATCTTCAACTTTTCTCGGGCGGCGCCGAAGCGGTCGAGGCGGCCTTCCGGCTCGCGAAATCGGCCACCAAGAAGTTCGAATTCATCGGCTTCTGGGGCGGCTTCCACGGCAAGTCGCAGGGCGTGATCGGACTTCTCGGCGGCGCCTACCGCAACCATCAGGGGCCATTCCCGCCGGGCATGCACCACAGCCCTTACGCCGATTGTTACCGCTGCCCGTTCAACCTGCAGCATCCGTCCTGCGGGCTCGCCTGCGCGGAGCATCTCCGCAACGTCATCAAGAATGATACCCAAGGCGAGATCGCCGCAATCATCATCGAGCCAATGCAGGGCACCGCAGGCAACGTCATTCCGCCGGATGACTTCATTCATGCAGTGCGCGAGATCGCGACGGAGGCCGGCGCGCTCCTCATCGCCGACGAGATCCTGGTCGGCTTCGGACGCACCGGGAAGATGTGGGCCTCGGAACATTTCGGCCTCAAACCCGATGTCATGACGGTCGGCAAGGGGATCGGCGGCGGCTTCCCGATGAGCGGCGTCGCCTCGTCACTTGAAAACATGTCGGCAACGCCCTTCGGCGAGCCGAGCGGTTCGTCTTCGAGCTATGGCGGCAATCCGCTCGCGGGCGCGGCGGGCCTTGCTGCATTGGAGGCCCTGACCGAGGACAAGCTGGTCGAGAATTCGGCCCGCGTCGGCGCCAGGATGCTCGAGGCGCTCAAGCGTCTTCAGGACAAATACCGCTTCATCGGCGACGTGCGCGGGCGAGGCCTGATGATCGGCGTCGACATGGTCGCCGACCGCAAGACCAAGGCGCCGCTCGACAAGAAAATCACCCGCGCCCTCTTCCATGAGGCGCTCGAGCGCGGCCTCATCACCATGTCCTATTCGAACGTCATCCGGATCAACCCGCCGCTGGTGATCACCGAAGACGAGGCTTTGCAGGGGGTCGACATCCTCGATCAGTCCTTCGCCGCGATCGCAGAGAGATTCGGGCTGGATTGAGCGGGGCGCCGATGCCTCCGAGCAGCGTAGCAGCACCCCCCCCACCCTGCTTCGCAGGGTCCCCCTCCCCCATCGCCTTGCGCCGGGGGAGGATAGCGGACGGCGCCGTCGCGCCTCCTCCCACGCAACGCGGGGGAGGGGGACCGCGCGTCAGCGCGGTGGAGGGGGCGCGCCGCGGGCCGGCGCGGTCTCGCAGGCGCTCATGCTGAGGGGCGCGTTCATCGGTTTCGGCAATGTCGCGTCCAACGGCCATATGCCCGGCTGGCGCGCGCGCGACGATGTCGAAATTGTCGCTGCAACCGACGCGGCGCCGTCGCGACGCGAGGCGTTTCTTGCCGGCTGCCCCGACGGTCGATGGTTCGAGAGCATGGATGACCTGCTCGCGAGCGGAGGCATCGACTTCGTCGACGTCTGCGCGCCGCCGGGTAGCCACGCGGCTTTGATCGAGCGGGCGCTCGGCGCGGGCCTCCATGTCATGAGCGAGAAACCGCTGGCCACCCGCCTCGATGACGCCGCCCGGCTGGCGACGGCCGCTGCGCGGGCGGGGCGCGTTGTCCATACCGTGCACAACTGGCTCAAAGCCCCGATCTGCGAGCGCGTGACGGCGCTTGTGGACGCGGGCGCGGTCGGCGCCGTGCGCTCGGTGCGCTGGGCGACCCTGCGCACCAGGCCCGCCGTCGCGGTCAGCACGCCCGGGGCCGAGAACTGGCGCGTCGATCCGGCGCAGGCCGGCGGCGGCATCCTGTTCGATCACGGCTGGCATGCGCTCTATTGCGTCGCCCGCTGGGCCGGCGCTCCCGACCGCGTCTCGGCGCGGCTCGATACGCGCCGCTTCCACGAATTTCCGCTCGAAGACACCGCGACTCTCGACCTGGAGACCGCCGCCGGCGTCAGCAGCCAAGTCTTTCTCACCTGGGCCGCTGACGAGCGGTCCAATACGATCGAGGTCGAGGGAGAGCGGGGACAGATTCGCGTCGCCGGCGACTCTGTCGTCCTCAAGTCGGGCGCGCAACGGGGCTCGTGGACGGCGCCCTCGTTGGCCGAAGGCTCGCATCATCCCGACTGGTTCGGCGGGGTGGTGGTGGATTTCCTGGCCGCGATCGCGAATGGCGGCAAAGGCAATCTGGATGAGGCGCTGTCATGCGCCCGCGCGATCGACGCCGCCCAGCGTTCCAGCGCCGCCATCGGCGCGTGGGCGCGGCTCTCCAATCGTCATTGCGAGGAGCGGTAGCGACGAAGCAATCCATCCCCAAGCAGGATGGATTGCTTCGCCTTCGGCTCGCAATGACGAATCAGGCGCGGGAGGCGCCGGGACGCTCGCGCGCGGCGAGGAACAGCACAAGGCAGAAATAAATCGGCGCGCCGATCGCCGCGAGCACGAGGAACCAGTTCGACTTGCCGAACAGCGCCAGCAGCAGAACGAGATAGATGAAATCGCGCCGCGACGCCGAATCGAGAACCTGCGCCATTGCGCCATGCGGCTCGGCCGAGACCGAGGTGAACAGCGCTCCCCCGCCTTGCTTCATGCGCATGAGCCGCCAATAGACGAAGCCCGCCGACCCGAGCGTCCCAAGGACGGCCGCAGCGCCAAGCGCGAGCGGCCAGGCCGCGCCTGCTTGCAGGCTCCAGCCGAGCCCCATGCAGGCGAAGATGACGGAATGCACGACGTTGTCGCCCCAGAAGTCGAGCACCCCGCCCCAGCGCAATTCGGCGAATTTGAGCCTCGCCAACTCGCCGTCGCAGCCGTCGAGGATCGAGTGGGCGAGAAAAAGAAGCGCTCCGACCGTCTGCATGAGCGCGCTCGAGGATAGAAAGAACGGGCCGCCGCAGATTCCAACGAGGATCGAGACGAGGCTCATTTGGTTGGGCGTGATCGCCGTCGGCGCGAGCAGGCGGGAGATCATGAGCGAGATCGGCCGCTCGACATGACGGGCCATGAATCCGTCGGTGTCCTTGACCAGCGCCCCCATCAGCCGCCGCTCGGCGAGGCGGACGTCCGCCGGCGTCGCTACCACAATCGGATCGATCCCGGCGGGAATCGCCGCCGGCGGGCCGAAGCGGCCGGCGAGCCGCCTCTCGACCGCGTCCAAATCGCGCGCGCCGTCTTTCTCATCGAGCGCCTGAAGCGCTTCAAGGGCGGATGCGGCGGCGACAACGGCGACCCTGTTCGGGACCGCCGCCCAGGCGGCCGGCTCGATCGGAGCCCCGGTGAGATGTTTGAGCCAATCGGTCTCCGCCAGGATCGCTTCAGGCGCGATGACCAGCGGGGCGGCGGGAGAGGAGGTCAAGCTTGCGGCCAACTGGCTCCAGCCAGCAATGCCGGCCGGACCGGCCGTGGCGCCGCCATTCGCCGACAGAACAAGAACCTGGCCGTAAGCGGCGCGCCTCGCGGCCAGGACCGTGCGCCGGATCAGAGTGAGCCCCAGTATGACGCGCTCGCCATCCCCTTCCCGCGCCGCGCCGGCCGCCTCAAACGGGGCGGGCGGCGGCGGGAGGAGGACAAGAATTGGCGCTGCGGGCATGATTGTTCGGGATTCCACACATCAACGGGATCGGATCATCGCCGCCGCCTGTCTCCAACTCAACGGCGATTGCTGATAGACCGCGATCGTCGTCCTCCACAATCTCGCCAGCGAGCGGCGGCTGGACAGGGAGCCATGTCATTTCAAGATCGCTGATCGTTGCTGCGTTTTTCGGTTTCCTGCTGGTCGTTTTTCTCATCGTCAAGAGCGGCGCGGCCGAGGTGGGTTCCGCCATGCTGGTGCTAGGCTGGCGGCTGGCGCCGATTACGCTTTATCATCTCGCGCCCTTGTCGTTCGACGCCCTGTCATGGCGGCGCCTGGTGCAGGCGTCGAGCCGTCCAGGCTTCCTCGACGCTCTATGGATCCGCTGGATCCGCGAATCGATCAACTCACTGCTGCCGGTCGCCGGGGTCGGCGGCGACATCGCCGCGGCGCGGCTCGCCAACAAGCGCGGCGTTCCCGGCGCGCAGGCGGCGGCCAGCATGGTGGTCGACATCACGATCGGGACCGGCACTCAGCTCATCTTCGTCCTGGCTGGGGTGACGTTGCTCGCCGCCCGATCGAACTCCGAGGCTTCAGCCGAGGTGGCGCGGGTGGTGCTGATCGGCGTTGCGGTGTTTGGAGCCGCCATCGCGGCGTTCGTGCTGGTGCAGCACAACAGCATGTTCGGCCTGGTCGTGCGCCTGGCGCGCCGCGTCGCGCCGGAGAAATGGCTCAGCGGCTTCGCCGCCCATGCTTCGGCGATCGACGCCGCCGTCACGGACACCTATGGCCGCCGGCTCGACTTCCTTCTCGCCGTCATCCTGCGCCTGGTCGGCTGGGCCGCCGGCGCCGGCGAGACCTGGTTGGTGATGGTTTTCCTCGGCAGGCCGCTCAGCCTAACCGACGCGTTCATCCTGGAAAGCCTGAGTTCCGGCGTCCGCGCGGCGGCGTTCATGGTGCCAGGGGCGTTAGGCGCCCTCGAAGTCGGCATTGTCGCGTTCGGCGCGCTGTTCGGGCTGCCCGCAGACATGGCGTTGGCGATTTCGTTGTCCAAGCGGGTCCGCGAGTTGGCCCTCGGCCTGCCGGAACTCGTCGCGTGGCAGTGGACTGAAGGGCGTCAATTCCTGCGCCGGGGCGCGGATGAGGCGGGCCCGGCGGCGCCATAACGCTGCCCGTCTAGTGAGACGGTCCGGCGGTGGCGGGCGACTCGGCTTCGGGAGGCAGGCCGATGGCCTCGCGCAATTGGGCCCGGCGGGTCTGATACCAGCTGGAGCGCAGGAAACTGTAGAAGTCGATCGAGGAGTTCTCCGCCTCCTGCCATTGGGCCAGATGCGCTGTCGCCCCCAGAGCGCCCGAGCCAACAGACCACGGCCAGCCGATCAAAATCCCGCCCATCGCCCAGCCGACCGGATCAAGCAGGGTATCCACCGCCCCGCCGACCGAATCGCGTTGCGTCGAGGGGCCGTAGTAAGGCGTGTTCACAAAGGTCCCTGCGGGGACGCCGTAGACGAACATGGTCTGGCCGAAATCGCCGCTCTGTTGCGGCAGTCCTCCCGCGGTGGCGACGTCGAACAACCCGCCAATGCCGAAGGTCGTATTGAAGATGATGCGCCCAATCGTGATGGCGGCGGCGTTGAAGCGGCCTTGAAGGATGTTGTTGCCGAGAACCCGCGGCTCCTTCAGGTTCGCGTCCAGATCCTGCAGCCGGTCGCGAATTGGTCCCGGGATCGCCTTGACGACGTTGGAAGCCGGATCGAGCACCGTCTGGTTGACGCGGAGAACGCCGCGATTGAACTGCTCGTTGGGGTCGTCGATCGGCAGCGATGCGTCGCGGGGAACGCCCGCGCAGGCGCTGACGAACCCCGCCAGCGCCGACGCAGCCATCAATCCGAGCCAACCCCCACCGCCACGCATGCCGTTGCTAATTCCCCTGAGTGCCCGCGCGACCCACAACCCCGCCTGCCCATACGTGAGCAGACAGGGAGCGACCTGTTCCGAATTCAAGAGCAATCCAGACCCAGCGCGGAACAAGGTTAACAGAGCCGACCCCGGGCGACTATCACCCTTTTGCCACACTCTCTTCATCTTTTTCGTGAAGCCGCCGCGCCAGCCGTCAGTCCGAATGGGTCTTGCGCTGGGTCGCCAGCAGGGCCGGCTGGAACAGGACGGCGGCGGAAAGTGTCGTCGCCAGCGACAGCGCCATCAGCTTGCCCATGCTCGAAGTGCCCGGATGGTGCGAAAACCACAGGCTGCCGAAGGCGGTCGCGGTCGCGCAGGCGCTGAAGAAGACCGCCCGGGTCAGGCTCGACTGGAGAAAGTTCGTCTCCCCCGCCCGCCACGCCATGACGTAGTAGATTTTGAACGCGACGCCGACCCCGAGCAGCAGCGGCAGGGCGATGATGTTGGCGAAGTTGAGCTGGAGCCCGATGGCGACGCAGATCTCGAGCGTGACGACGATGGCGACCATCAGCGGCACCAGCGTCAGCCCGACGTCGACCCATCGGCGCAGCGTCACGAACAGGATGAGCGCGATCGACGCCACCGACCACACGGCGGCCTGGAGAAACGCTTTGACGATGGTCGCTGCGGCCTCGACGATGAAGACCGGCGTGCCGGACGCCTGCGGCGCGACCGTTCGGACCGCGTCGACGAAGCGGCTGAGGACGGCGTTGTTGTTGCCGTCGCCGCTTGGCGCCACCTCAATCCTGACCTCGCCGTCGGACGACACCCAGGCGCTCTTCAGCGACGGCGGAAGCGCGTCGAGCGTCACCTGCTCGGCTTTGAGGAGATCCCTAACCTGCCCAAGCGTGGTCAGAAGCGGCGCGGCCAGGACCCGGTCGGCCTCGTCTCTTTGGGCCTCAGGCGCCTTGGCCAGAGCCGTCAGCGCGCTGGCCAGCCGGCGCGCCTGGGCTCCCGCTGGGCTGTCGATCCCCGCCGCCGCGCCGGAAAGGTCGGCGGCTGTCTTGCCGATCGCCTCGAGCGTCTGAGCCGGGGTCGGCGCGGGTTTCACCTGGCCGGGGCTCAGCGTGTTCTCGAAGAAGAAACTGGCGTCGTCGATCAGCGCCAGCTTCTCGTCCTGGTCCTTGGGCACGAAGCTTTCGAGCGTCCGCACCTTGGCGACTTCCGTAAGCTGGCCCAGCTTTTCGGCCAGCGCGGTCGCGCTGGCGAGATCGGGCTTGAGGATATCGATGGTGTTCGGGCTGGTGTCGGGATCGGCCATCAGGTCGAGCAGGGTCGAGACCGAATTCGACTTGTCTCGAGCGCAGGTCGAGCGGGTTGAAGTCGAATTTCAGGCTGCCGAGCAGCGGCAGGCCGAGAATGACCGCGGTCAGGGTCAGGCCGACGACCCAGTTGCGCCGCCGGTCGAGAAAGCGGTCGAGGGGCGCGAGCGCCGCCCAGCCGACCGCCGCCGGCTCGCCGTGCGGCTTGAGCACCGAAAGCAGGGCCGGAAGCAGGGTTATGGTGGTCAGAAAAGCGACGATCATGCCGGTTCCGGCAATCAGCCCGAGCTCCGAAAGACCGACATAGGCGGTTGGCAGGAACGAGTAGAAGGCGGCGGCGATCGAGGCGGCAGCGAGCAGAAGCGGCCCCGCGACCCCCCGCGCCGTCGCCCCGAGCGCGGCGCCGAGATCGCCGTTCGTGTGCCGTTCGGCGCGGTAGCGGACGCTGAACTGGATGCCGAAATCGACGCCGAGGCCGACGAACAGAACCGCGAACGCGACCGAGATCAGGTTCAGGGCTCCGACCATCATGAGGCCGATCGCCGCGGTGAAGGTCAGCCCGACGGCGAGGTTGACAAGGACTGCGAACACGATGCGGGCCTGCTTGAGCGCGAGCCACAGCAGGAGGAGGACGACGAGGATCGTCACCACGCCATTAAGGGCCGCCCCGTCGGCGACGGTCGAGAATTCCTCGTCCGAAAGCGCGACCGATCCAGTGAGGCGCACCCTGACGCCCTTATCTGGCGTCAGCCCCAATTTCGCGATCGTCGCGCGAATCGCCCTGGTCGCCTCGCCGCCTGGCTGCAAATCGCCGTAGTTGAGGACCGGCTGGATGTTGACGAACCGCCGAAGCTCGGAGGTCTCCGGCGCACGGCCGGTGATCAGCCGGCGCCAGGAAAAGGCGGGATGCTTGCCTTGGGCGACGCCGTCGAGGGCGTCGGCGATCGCGGTCACCGCCGGCCTCATGCCTTCGAGGGTCGTCTTTCCGAGATGCACGCCCTCGATCGATTGCGAGATCGCGCCGAGGACGCCGTGCAGGGTCGGATCGGCGGCAAGCGTGCCGAGGAAGGGCTCGGCCTTGATCAACTGGGCCATATCGCTGCGCACATCGTCGAGAGATTTGAACAGGATGCCGTTGCGGGCGAAGAACTCGCCGCTGTCGGGCCGGGTTACGGTCCGGATCACGCCCGACTGCGGCGTAAGCGCCTCCGCCAGCGCCGCGGCCGCCTCTTCGGCGCCCTCGGCCGTCGTCGCGTCGACGACCGCGATGATCCGGTCGGTCCGCTGCGGGAAGAGCTCGTTGAGCCGCGTTTCCTGCTGGCGCCAGGGGAGCGAGCTCGACAGGAGCTTGCCGCTGTCGGTGTCGATGGCGATGTAGCGCGTAAGGTAAACGCCGGCGAACACCGCCGCGATGAGGAAGCCCGGAATGACGAGCCACGCATGACGGGTCGAAAGACGCACGGCCCGTGCAACCGCGGCGATGATCAAGGCGCTGTCGTTTCTGTCCATGGGAGCCGGGTGGAGGCCATGGTTCGCGCCGTCTTGTCAATCCGGGCCGAGGTCTCCTCCCTCCCTGCGGCGGAGGATTGAGGAGGGGGTCGCGCTGTCGGGGAAGGTTTGCGCCGAGAAGCCCCCGCAGTTCCGGGGTTCGCGCGATCCCCCACCCCATCCCGCCCCCAAAAGTTGGGCGGGGTCGGGACGGCTATTTTTGATTCCAATTCGACGCCGGGACAAGCCCGGCCATGACGACGGGGCTTGAGCCGACGGCAGCGCAATCTTAGCCAAACAAATCCGTCCGAAAAATAGAAATCTGTGCTATAGATTTGGCATGACCGCCACGTTCGCCAGTCTGCGTACGACGATAACCCCAAAAGCCCGTGCGCCGCTCGCGCGGACATTACACATGGGACTTGTGAGCTTAATCGCCGCCAATCGGCCCGGAGGAAAAAAATATGTCCGAGTCAGCGCAAACCATTGAAAAGGCTCATTCCCGAGAAGCCAATCCAAGGAAAACAAAGCGTCTTTCTTGGAATCATTTGGCTCAAGCTTCCGCTTGCTTGGCAGGATTTTGAAAAACTTTGCGCCGGGCTCGAAAACCAAATCGGCGCTCTCGCTCAAGTCTCGCAAAAACACAGGAGCCCCGGGCGGCGAAGTCTCGACTCAATTCCCAAATCCGGGCTAGAAGCGCGCCCGCCCTGCGTCGCGTCGGGGTGTTTCTCGAAAACCATCATCGCGGCCGGCCAAGAGGCCGCCCGTCCAGCGAAAGTGGAATATCGATTATGAAGGGTTTCAAACTTCGCCTGCATCGTTCCATGTCGTGGATCGCGGTCCTGATGGCCCTTCTGTTGTGGGCGCCGTCGGCGTCGTTGGCCGCGTCGGCCAGTCCGGCCGCCCGGCACATCGAAGCCTATTATCAGCAGCTGATGCCGACCCTGCGGGCGGCCGGCTCTCTCAGCGTGCGCCAGCGCGACCAGCGCTTCGGGCCCGCCATCACCTCCGCCTTCGACATCGGGACCATGACCAGACTGGCGGCTGGACCGGCCTGGAGCACGTTCTCGGGCGCCCAGCAGGCCGCGGTGCGCGAGGCGTTCGCGCGTTTTCTCGTCGCCGACTATGCCCATCAGGTGAGCGACTATTCCGGCGAGAGCTTTGTCGTCGACCCCCAGACGAGCCCTGAAGCCCGTGGTGGCGGCGAGATCGTCAAGACCCAGCTGCTCCAGCCCGGCGGCCGGACGATTCAGATCAACTATCTGGTTCGCGGCGGCCGGGTGGTCGACGTCTACCTCAACGGCACGGTCAGCGATCTGGCGACGCGGCGCGACGAGTTCGCCTCGATCCTCGCCGGCGGCGGCGGCGCCGACGCGCTGGTGAAGACGTTGCGCGAACGGACCGAGACGCTGTTGGGGAGCTAGTCGCTCGCCGATGACCCGATCGACGCCCGCGGGCCAGGCCCGTTGAGCGTCCTGATCGTCAGCGGATTGCAGCGCGAGGCGGCGATCCTGGCCGGTCCAGGCCGCCTCGCGATCTGTGGCGATGGTCCGACCCTGCGGGCCGAACTCGCCGGGCTCATAGATACACATATTGACATAGTTATTAGTTGGGGCCTCTGCGGCGGGCTCGATCCGCGGCTTCGCCCCGGCGATCTCATCCTCGGCGCCGAAGTCGTGTCGGCCGAGGGACGGATCACCACCGACGAGGCCGTCACGTCGTCGCTCGCGCAGCGCCTGATTGACGCGGGGGCGCGCGTCTCGGTCGAGCGGGTCGCGGGCGCCAGCGCTCCGGTTTCGACCGCCCGCGCCAAGGCGGAGCTGCGCGTCGCGAGCGGGGCGGGGGCGGTCGACATGGAAAGCCCGGCGGCCGGGCGTTTCGCGCTTGAACGGCGGAAGCCTTTCGCCATCCTGCGCGCGGTCGCCGACCCGGCCGATCGCGACTTGCCGCCGCTCATCTTTCAGGCCGTGAGTTCAGACGGCCGGATCAGGACCGCAGCCGTGTTGGGAGGGCTGATCCGTTCCCCTGGCCAGCTTGCCGGGCTCGTCGCGGCCGCTCGCGACAGCCGGGCCGCATTCGGCGCGCTACGCCGCTGTCGCGGCCTTCTTCCCGGCCTTTTCCTCGGCCTCGGCCCGGCGAATCTCTGACAGCTTCTGGGTGACGTTGCTATCGAAGACATAGGTCGCCGGGCGCTGGCGATCGAGCGGGATGTCCGGCGCCATCGCTCCTTCGGTCCTGACGCCCCGCAACGCGACGCCAAGCGCCGTCCACGGCCTCGTCACCGTATCGCGCACCGCCGTCGCCTCAAATCCGCTGTGGACCATGCAGTCGGCGCATTTCTCGTAGTTGCCGACCCCATAAGCGTCCCAATCCGTCTCCTCCATGAGCTCCTTGAAGGTCTTGGCGTAGCCCTCGCCGAGGAGATAGCAGGGGCGCTGCCAGCCGAACACGGTGCGCGTCGGATTGCCCCAGGGCGTGCAATGATACGCCTGGTTGCCGGCCAGATAGTCGAGGAACATCGTCGACTGGCTGAAGGCCCATTTGCGGCCCCCGTCGCCGCGCCGGAATATCGAGCGGAACAGCTGTTTGGTGGCGGAACGATTGAGAAAGTGCTTCTGGTCGGGCGCCCGCTCGTAAGCGTAGCCCGGCGACATGGTGATGCCGTCGACGCCGAGCTCGGTTACCGTATCGAAGAAGGCGGCGACGCGCTCCGGGTCGGCATCGTTAAAGAACGTGCAGTTGATCGTGACCCGAAAGCCCTTGGCTTTGGCGGTCTTCAGCGCCGAAACCGCCCGATCGTAAACCCCCGGCTGGCATACCGACTTGTCGTGCATCTCCTGGTCGCCGTCGAGATGAATCGACCAAGTGAAATAGGGGCCCGGCGCGTATTGGCCGATCTTCTTTTCAAGCAGCAGGGCGTTGGTGCACACGATCGCGAATTTCTTGCGGGCGATGACCCCTTGGACGATCTTCGGCAGCTCCTTGTGCAGGAGCGGCTCGCCGCCGGCCATCACGACAACCGGCGCGCCGCACTCGTCGACGGCGTCCAGAGCGTCGGCGACCGAAATCCGCTTGTCGAGGATGGCGTCGGGATAGTCGATCTTGCCGCAACCCGCGCAAGCGAGATTGCACCGGAACAGCGGCTCGAGCATCAACACGAGCGGATAGCGCTTCCGCCCGGCGAGATGCTGGCGGACGATATAGGCGCCAACCCTGGCGACTTGTCTCAAAGGTATGCTCACACAAAATCCTTACGAAGCAGGGCCGATCGGTCCGTGAGCTCCGCCGGAAGGCGAAAGCTCACGGTTTCGCTCGGCCCATCGAGAAACGAAACTTCCGACGGCGCGATCTGCATCAAGGTCTGAACCACGTCTTCAACCACCACCTCAGGCGCGGATGCGCCAGCAGTAACTCCGACAACCCCCGCATTGCGCACCCATTCCGCATCAATCTCGCTGCTGTCGGCGACGAGATAGCTTGGAAGGCCTGCCTCTTCGCCGATTTCACGCAGGCGATTGGAGTTGGAGCTGTTGCGCGCGCCCACGACGATGAGGATGTCGGCGACCCGCGACAGTTCCCGCGCCGCGCTCTGCCGATTCTGCGTCGCGTAGCAGATATCACGAATCTCCGGCCCTGAGACGTCGCTGAAGCGACGATGCAACGCCGCGATGACGCCCCGGGTATCGTCAACGCTCAGCGTAGTCTGAGTGATATAGGCTATCGGCGCGTCCGCGGGAATGGAAAGCCTTTCCACGTCGTCTTCGTTCTCGACGAGGTGCAATTCGCCGTCGACCTGGCCGAGCGTCCCTTCGACCTCCGGATGCCCGGCGTGACCGATAAAGACCACGGTTCGGCCCTGAGCAACGTACCGTCGCCCTTGATTATGCACCTTGGTGACCAGCGGACAAGTCGCGTCGATGGTCGGGAGCGATCGCGCCTTGGCTTCGTTTTCAACTTTTCGCGACACACCGTGGGCGCTGAAGATCGTCACCGCTCCCTCGGGCACTTCGTCCAGATCCTCAACGAACCGGGCGCCTTTCGCCTTCAGCGATTCCACGACATGACGGTTATGTACGATCTCGTGCCGCACGTAGACTGGGGGGCCGTACCTCACCAGCGCCCGCTCGACGACGTCGATCGCGCGGACCACCCCCGCGCAAAACCCGCGGGGCTGAGCCAGAATGATCTTCATCCGTTTACTCTTTCACCGAAGCTGCGACGATTGGCGAAACCGCCACCAGCTCGGAATTCCACCCGCGAACCATGATTAATAGCCAAACGAATTTATAAGCCGCGACCAATGTTCGGGCAAGCGATCCGTTCCCACAAAATCTGACACTTTCATGTGATTAGTGAGATTTAGACGGAAGAATGACGGTGGCGATCGTTTCTCGCCAGCCGTCTTAGTTGAATAACGAAGCCTGCGGGCATTCGCGGATCTTCGCCATATGCTGCGATAGCCGATTAATTCATAGGCGCCTATTTCTTCATCAAAAGCGCGATTGGATCAAGCCCGCGTGCGCCTGTGATCCGCCGAGCCCGGAATAGCAACCGCTTTTCAGATCGTTAGCCCGCTGGCAGGCCATGGCACGCGCCTTGTAAGGCAGTGTTGCGGGGCGCGCTCGCGTTCCGGTTTCACTGCACGGGAGCGGCATGGTTCGGACACCGCCGCGGCGCGTCACAATGGGGCGAGGCTTATGAAAATCGTAATGGCGATCATAAAGCCGTTCAAGCTGGAGGAGGTGCGCGATGCGCTCACCGCCATCGGCGTACACGGCCTGACGGTTACTGAGGTCAAGGGCTACGGCCGGCAGAAGGGGCATACCGAGATCTATCGCGGGGCGGAGTACGCTGTGAGTTTCCTCCCCAAGTTGAAAATTGAGGTCGCGGTGGACTCAGACGTCGCCGACAAGGTGGTTGAGGCGATCGTTGCTGCGGCGCGCACCGGCCAGATCGGCGACGGCAAGATCTTCGTCTACGGCCTCGACTCGGCGGTGCGGATCCGCACGGGCGAGAAGGATAAGGATGCGCTCTGACCTGCGGCGCGCGGCTTCCATTCGAGATCGGAGTCCTGAACAATGAATCTTATACACAAACTCTCTCGCCTCGCCCCGGCGCTAGCGGCAGCCGCCTTCATGGGCCTGGCGCCGGTTGCGGTCGTCGCGCAAACTGCGGCGCCGGCGGCGACCGACGCGCCCGCCGCTGCGGCTCCGGCCGCGCCAGCCGACGCGGCCCCCGCCGCTGCAGCTCCCGCCGCTGCGGCGGCAAAGCCGCCGCCCCCCGCCACGCCCGCGTGCGCGGGAGCCAGCGCCGCCGTCGCTGAAACCGACAAATATGCCGCGGTGGCCGCGGTTCCAGCCGTACTGACAAACTGCACGCCGAGCGGCGGCGACACGGCATGGATGCTCACCTCGGTCGCCCTCGTGCTCATGATGACGATCCCGGGGCTCGGGCTCTTCTATGGCGGCATGGTGCGCAAGAAGAACGTCGGCGACACCGTCATGACGAGCTTCGCCATCACCGCTCTGGTAACCGTGGTCTACGCCATTGTTACCTACTCGCTGTCCTTCACCGGGGGTACGCCGTTCATCGGCGGACTGAGTCGCGCCTTCCTTCAGGGCATCCTCAGCGACGTCAACAACGGCGGCATCGGCAATCCAAACCCGCTGGCGCCAACGATCCCCGAGACCGTGTACATGTGCTTCCAGATGACCTTCGCCATCATCACGCCCGCGCTCATTGCCGGCGCGTACGCGGAGCGCATGAAGTTCTCGGCGATGCTCTGGTTCATGGGCCTCTGGGCGATCCTCGTCTACGCGCCGGTCGCCCACTGGCTATGGGGACCCGACGGTATCTTCAACTCTGCGAATCCCGATGCGTGGGTCAAGGTTCTCGACTTCGCCGGCGGCACGGTGGTGCATATCAACGCCGGTGTTGCGGGTCTCGTCGCGGCGATCATGCTGGGCAAGCGCAGCGACACGGGACCCGGCCACAATATGGTGCTCACCTTCATCGGCGCGGGCCTGCTCTGGGTCGGCTGGTTCGGCTTCAACGCCGGTTCCGCCGTCAGCGCGGGCGTGCAGGCCGGCATGGCGATGACGGTCACCCAGATCGCGACCGCCGTCGCGGCCCTCACCTGGATGTTCGTCGAATGGGCGCATCGCGGCAAACCGACGGTGATCGGCATCTGCTCGGGCGCAGTCGCTGGCCTCGTCGCCATCACCCCCGCTTCGGGCTTCGTTGGTCCGGTCGGCGCAATGGTCATTGGCGTTGCTTGCGGCGTTGGCTGTTACTGGGGCGCGACCGGCCTCAAGCATATGTTCGGCTATGACGACGCGCTGGATTGCTTCGGCGTTCACGGTGTCGGCGGCATGATCGGGGCGTTTTTGACTGGCGTATTCGCGGTCCAGCAGTACGGCGGCACCGCCGGCTTGCTCGAGGGCAACCCTGGCCAGCTCGTCAACCAGTGCATCGGCATCGTCACCGTCATCGTCTATGACGCGATCGTCACAATCATCATCCTGGCGATCATCAAGGCGGTCATCGGCCTGCGCGTCTCGGACGAGATCGAGCGCGACGGCCTCGACCTCGCCCTGCACGGCGAGGTCGTTCACTGAACTGCGGCGCCCGGCGGTCATCGCCGCCGGGCGAAGTTCCTCCCCGCGGACCTTGGACGCCCCTCGGGGCGTCCATTTTTCTTTTGCCGAACATGCGCGTGCGGTTCGGCTGCGCGCACCACGCGTTAAGGTTAGGCTCGCATTAACTGGACACACTTAGAGTTTGAGACAGGCGCGCGAGCCGCGGCCGTCCGGCGAGTTTGCGATGCGTACAACGACATTCTCGTTTATCGACCACGTGCCCGCGTCGGTGCGGGAATACCCGAAGCGGCGGGCGGCCGAGATCGCGGGCTTTGGCGCGCTTGCCGGCGTGGCCTGCCTCTGCCTCGCGCTCCTGACCTGGTCCGTCAGCGATCCGAGCCTCAATCACGCGACCAACGCGCGCATCCAGAACCTTCTGGGCGCGCCGGGCGCGATCGCCGCCGACCTGGTGATGCAATTCATCGGCCTTGCCTCGGCAGCGCTGCTGACGCCGCCCGCTTTCTGGGGCTGGCGTCTTCTCACCCGGCGGCGGCTCGAGCGGCCGCGATTGAAATTCGGCCTCTATTTGATCGGCGTGATCGCGGCTTCGGCTTTGGCGTCGCTGCTTCCGGCGCCCGGAAGCTGGCCGCTGCCCACCGGCCTCGGCGGGGTTGTCGGCGATGCGGTCCTTTCGCTCCCGCGTCGCGTCCTTCCGGTCTCGGCCTGGGCGACGATCGTTTTCGGCGCGTGTCTCGCCATGCTCTCCATCCTCGGACTGGCGGGCGCCGCAGGCGGCGGCGGCCCGCCGCGCGCCCCTGGCGAGGGCGCGACGCAGGCTCCGGCCGGACGGGCCCGCGCCGAGGCGCTGGCCCGTTTCGACGACGAAGAGGACGACGACGAGCCGGGCTTCGGCATGGTGTCGATCGGCGCCGTCATTCACGCCCTGCTCACCGCAAAGGCAGCGTTGCGCCGAATTGTGCGGCGCGGCCCACGGACGCCGCGCAAATCCTCGTCCACCCTCAGCCCCAGGCCGGCGCCCCCTGTAACCCCGCCGCCATGGTCGGGTCTCAGCGACGCCGACGACGCCCTGACCGACCCGGCCGCCTATGCTCCCCGCCCGCACGGCTCGGCCCAGGCTGTGTCGACGGCGCCGCCGATCGTCGTTGCACCCGTCGCGCCCAGGAGCGTGAGCCGGCCAGCAGCTGAGGCCAGGTTCGCCGCATTGCGGCGCGACTGGATCATGCCCTCGATCGCAATGTTGACCGAGCCGAAGAAATCGGTCGGGACCCGGGTTTCGCAGGACGCGCTGGAGCAGAATGCGCGCCTGCTCGAGGGCGTCCTCGACGATTTCGGCGTCAAGGGCGAGATCGTCAACGTGCGTCCGGGTCCGGTCGTCGCGCTCTACGAGCTCGAACCGGCGCCCGGGATCAAATCGTCGCGGGTGATCGGGCTCGCCGACGACATCGCCCGGTCTATGTCGGCCGTTTCGGCCCGCGTGGCCGTCGTCCAGGGCCGCAACGCGATCGGCGTCGAACTGCCGAACCAGCGCCGGGAGACGGTGTACCTGCGCGAGCTACTCGCCAGCGAGGACTTCGAGCACTCGAAGCACCGGCTCGCCATCGCGCTCGGCAAGACGATCGGCGGCGAGCCGGTGATCGTCGACCTGGCCCGCATGCCTCATCTGCTCGTCGCCGGCACGACCGGTTCGGGCAAATCGGTCGCGATCAACACCATGATCCTGTCGCTCGTCTACCGCATGAAGCCGGAGCGGTGCCGGCTCATCATGGTCGATCCGAAAATGCTCGAGCTCTCGGCTTACGACGGCATCCCGCATCTCCTGACCCCCGTGGTCACCGACCCGAAGAAGGCGGTGATTGCGCTCAAGTGGGCGGTGAGGGAAATGGAGGACCGCTACAAGAAGATGTCGAAGGTCGGCGTGCGCAATATCGACGGCTTCAATGCCCGTGTCGCCGAGGCTTTGGCCAAGGGCGAGGCGCTCACCCGCACTGTCCAGACCGGCTTTGACCGGGAGACGGGAGAAGCGATCTACGAGCACGAGGAGATCCCGCTCGACGAACTGCCCTATATCGTGGTCGTCGTTGACGAGATGGCCGATCTCATGATGGTCGCCGGCAAGGATATCGAGGGCGCGATCCAGCGCCTGGCGCAGATGGCGCGTGCTGCAGGCATCCATCTCATCATGGCCACCCAGCGGCCGTCGGTCGACGTCATCACCGGCACCATCAAGGCCAACTTCCCGACCCGCATCTCGTTCCAGGTGACGAGCAAGATCGACAGCCGGACGATCCTCGGCGAGCAGGGCGCCGAGCAGCTGCTCGGTCAAGGCGACATGCTCTACATGGCCGGCGGCGGCCGGATCGCCCGCGTCCACGGGCCGTTCGTGTCGGAGAACGAGGTCGAGAAGGTCGTCAGCCATCTCAAGCGGCAGGGCGCGCCGGAATATCTGCACGCCATCACCGAGGAGGACGAGCTAGGCGGCGGCGATGACGACGAAGAGGGCCCCCTGCCCTCGCCTGGCTCGATGGACGCCGAAGAGAGCGCCGATTATTACGATCGGGCAGTCAATATCGTGCTCCGAGACCGCAAGGTGTCGACCAGCTACATCCAGCGCCGCCTCTCGGTCGGCTACAACAAGGCCGCTTCGCTGGTCGAGCGGATGGAGAAGGAGGGCGTGGTCAGCCCTCCGAACCACTCAGGCAAGCGGGAGATCCTGATCGGCAATGGCGTCGACCGGGGCGCGTTCGAGGACATGAGCGAGGAGTGACACCTCCAGCGTCGGGCGCGAACAAAAACCAAATCGACCGCAACAAAAGCAAAATCCCGCGCAACAAAAACCAAATCCTCGGAAGCAAATCCAAGCCCCGGCGGAACGAAAACCAAAATCCTTGTTTCGAAGACTCTCCTGCTATTTCAATCGGTTAACCGGTTCGGCGCCCGCCAGTCCGCGTGACGCGCCCTCTTTTTTTTCAAGCGACCCGCTTCATACCGCCGCGAAGCATCGTCCAGACCTCGCCGCTCATGTCGACAAGATGAAATCCGCATCGCGCCAGTTCGCTGATCGTTACCGCGTCGCTCGCCGAGACGGTCGCCCAGGCGCCGGGCAGCGCGTCTTTGATTTGATGTAGGTTTCCGGAGTGGAAATGCTGCATCGGTCTCTCCTAAGACTTGCTTGCGAATCGAACCGTCTTCCCTCGACCGCGAGCCCCATATAGCATGCTATGGTGCATTGCACAATGATTTGCTGCCATGCACCATAAACATGGCGGGACCACTACGGATCGCAATCGACGTGGGGAGCTTGCGCCGCCTTGGAGAACGCGCCCTATGGGTCGAACCCGCGCTGGGCGACGACCTCGGCCACGAGTTCGCGCGCCCGCCGCGGGGTCAGGCCCTCGCCCGCGGCGACCTCGGTGAGCGTCGAGCCGGCCACGAGCCGCTCGAGCATTCTCGACGCCAGCATCGCCATTTCCTGCGGCGCGAGGCGCTTTTCACCGCCCGCCGCGCCGCCGATCCCCACCAAGCCCCCAGCATCCCCCATCGCCGTCTCCCTCTGATTCCGCGATTCGGAATCAAACATACGACAGATTTTGATTCGCGGAAAGAAAATGTCGAAGAATCTTTGCCGACCGTTTCGCGAGGCCAGAATCCCCGCGCGTCCACGGACGGCGCCGGAGGTTTGGCCCTCTGCCGTCCCCCGACAATCCGCTTGCTCGGCCGTTCAGATTTCGCGTTTACCTATGACGATATCGGTTTTAGATTTCTCGCGATCCGGCCGCTCCTGCCAAAGCAAAAGGCGACAAGAAGGAGAAGATTATGGAACTTAGCGAAGACGCCGTCGTTGAGATTCCGCCGGCCCGCTTAGAATTTTTTGGCGGTCCAGGAAAAATGCTTTTGCCGAGTCCCGCGACCGTAGCGGCCCTGATAGCGAAGGTCCCGGCTCGCAAACTCATCACGACCAATCTTCTTTGCCAGGTGCTTGCCCGGCAATTCAATGTCCGGGGAACATGCCCCGTCACCGCGCAGCGGGCCCTTCAGGCCGTTGCGCATGACCCGAGCGGCAAAGTCGCCTACTGGCGGGTAGTCAAGGCGAACGGAGGAACTCATAACCCGATTCCCCGGCGGGGCTGACGGTCAGGCCGAACGCTTGAGAAAAGAGGGTTTTGCCGTCGATGGTAAGGCGAAGGCGCCGAAGATAGCGAATTTCCGCGCCAGCCTGGTTCGCTTGTGACCCTTGGATTCCCACGCAACCAAGCGCCGACGCGCGCGGACCCCCCGCATATTCGTGCTTGCCAAACGCACGCCATCCATCGCGAGAAGCATGATCTTCAGCGCTCTTCGGATCGCCGTCTCCGGTTGGATGTGAGGCTGCGAAGCCCTTCGCCTCGCTGTCAAGCATCCTGACCGCCGCATCGCCAGGCGCCACAATCGCCAAGCAATACATGGAGAATGAGATGCCGGGAACCGTGGCAAGGTCGTAGCCATCACCGGCGCGAGCAGCGGCATCAGCGAGGCGACGGCGCTCCTGCTCGTCGGGCGTGGGGCGAAAGTCATGCTTGGCGCGCGGCGGGCGGATCGCCTCAAGGCTCTCGCGGCGCGCATCGCCGCCGCGGGGGGCGACGCGGCTTATGCCGCGACCGACGTCACGCAACGCGCCGACCTCGAGAACCTGGTCGCCAGGGCCTCGGAGCGCTTCGGCCGGTTCGACGTCCTCGTCAGCAATGCGGGCATAGGGCCAATCTCGCGCTTCGACGATCTCAGGGTCGAGGATTGGGAGGCGATGATCGACGTCAACATCAAAAGCGTCCTCTACGGCATCGCCGCCGCGCTGCCGGTGTTCCGGCGCCAGGGCTCAGGCCATTTCGTCCATGTCGTCTCGACTGCGGGCCTGAAGATCGTCCCGCTCCAGGGGGTCTATGCAGCGACCAAGAACGCGGTGCGCACCTTGACCGAGGCGTTGCGCCCGGAAACGGGCGAAACCGTGCGCGTGACCAGCGTTTCGCCCGGCTTCGTCCGCACCGACTTTGCCGACTCGATGACCGATCCGAAGACCAGGGCCGCGATCCTTGAGCAACGCGACCGAATTGCCATCGCGCCTGAAGCGATCGCCCGCGCGATCGCGTTTGCGATCGACGAGCCGGCGGATGTCGACGTCAACGAGATCGTGGTGCGGCCGACGGCGCAGGGGTAGCGGCTCGCCCGGCGCCCGAGAAGCCCGCGCGGCGGCGCCTCAGCCAAAACCCGCGCCGGCCGCATCGGGCTCGAGGCGGATCAGCCGCGAATCCTCGACCGCCGCCTGGCGGTGCTTGACCGCCTCGCGATAGACGGGATCGCGGATCATGGCGACGAAGGCGGCGACGCTCGGATATTCGGCGACGAATGAGAGATCCCAGCGCTCGTCGGCGGGCCCGATCAGCATGACCTCGAACCGGCCGCGCCAGACGACCTTCCCGCCGAGGCGGGAGAAGACCGGCAAGCTCTCGCGCCCGTAAGCCGCGTAGGCCTCAGCCCCGGTCGCCTCGCGCCCGTCCGGATAGGCCGCGAGAGCCCGCAGCCGGACGAGGTTGAGCATATGGATCGGGCCGGGCCGGTCGTCGGCGCGAAAGGCGGCGAACGTCTCTTTGGTCGGATCGATGTGGCCGGTCATGCGCGCTCACGGGCTGCCGGGCTTTCCGCCGACAGGCCGGCGCCCTCCAAGAGCTATAGCGGACTTGGCTTCGACGCCACAAACCGGCGAGGGGTCAGGGCGTAGCGGTGGTCCGCGAATTGGCGACGAGGGCGTGCGACGCCGCCGAAGCGCTGACGTGGAATGCGGCGTAGCCGAGCGCGGAGCCGAAGTTGCTCGGCGCAATCCCGTCATAGCCGACGGTCGCGGTCACCACGGCGGCGGCGCTGGTCGCCGCCACCGACAGCGTTCCGCTCGCCCCCCGCGGGGCGTTGCGGGCGAACACGGCGCTGGCGGCCCGGGCGCCGACGCTGTCGCCGACGCTCTCCGGGTGGCGGGCGATCGCCCCGGCGGCGGCGAGCGAGGCGGCGTCCGCCGCCAGTTGAACCTGGGTGCGGAAGCGCGAGACATGGGCGTGATCGGCGGCGACCGCGACGGCGAGCACCATCAGCGGCGCCGCCGCGGCGAAAGCGACAGCGCTCCCGCCCTCGCCGTCCGGGCGGCTGAGCCAACGCCGGCGCCGGCCGACTGCGGACGCGCATTGCAGTTTCATCATCGACCTTCCAGGCCCCGCGGACTTCGATCCGGGCGCGGGCAGGACGAGTCATAGTCGGAAATATTGACGGCCACGGTAAGCTATTCGATGCAAACCGCTCGACGCCGTTGAGCAAATCGAGACGATGATTCGTTCCGGCCGGACCGCCGCCGCCAGCCGCCGTCGTCTACAACGTTCCGTCGTACGCCAGGCGGGCGTTCTTGATCGCCGCATGGCTGCGATCGGCCCACCGGACAAGAACGGTCAGGGGCTCGAGAATTGTCTCGCCCAGGGGCGTCAGGCGGTACTCGACGCTGGGCGGCCTGGTCGGAAACACCGTCCGCCCGATCAGGCCGTCACGTTCCAGATCGCGGAAAGTCTGCGTCAGCATCCGCTTGGAGATGTCGGGAATCGCGCGCTGAACAGCGCTGAAGCGGTGCGGGCCCTTCGCCAAGGTCACCAGAATGAGCGTCGACCACTTGTCGCCGATCCGGTCGAGAACGCCCCGCACCGGGCATTGCGGGTCGTACGACCCCTTCAGCTGATGCTTGGAGGAGGAATCGCGGCGCACTTCACCGGATACCGGCGCGGTTACTCCCGCCTCACCCTGTCCCAAAATCCTGCCTCCTTCACGCCGCGCGTGGTCTCATTTATATACCTTGCGCCCATTGCAGACCACAAGGGAGAATAACCATGCCCGTCATGCCGAAGCTGTTCGTCACTGGCGCCAGCGGCCAGCTTGGCCGGCTCGTCATCGACACGCTGCTCGAGACGACGCCCCCGAGCGCGATTGTCGCGGGCATGCGCGATCCGGCCAAGGCTGAGGGAACCGCCAATGCGCTTCACGAAAAGGGCGTGGAGGTTCGCGCCGCGGACTACTCCTGACCGGAAATGCTGGCGAGCGCGTTTTCCGGCGTGGATCGGCTTCTCCTGATCTCCGGCAGCGAGAATGGCCAGCGCAAGCCACAGCACCGTAACGTCATCGACGCCGCGAAAGCCGCCGGCGTCGGTGTGATCGCCTACACCAGCATCCTTCACGCGGACACAACGCCGCTGTTCCTCGCCGAAGAGCATCGCGACACGGAAGCGGCGTTGGCGGAAGCCGGCGTGCCGTTCGTGCTCCTGCGGAACGGCTGGTACACGGAGGTCTACACGTGGCGGCTGCCGCCGGCGTTGAAGCATGGCGTCCTCAGGGGCGCGGCGGGAGAGGGACGCATCTCCTCCGCGGCGCGCGCCGAATATGCCAGGGCTGCGGCGGCTGTCCTGGCCGGCGGCGACCATGCCGAGTAGGCGGGGATGTCGCCAGCCCCGCCCCTCACAGACCCGGACGAGCGGATTACCCGCATCCGGTTCTTCACGCGCAAGGTTCGCTCAGGTGGCGTCGTACCGATGAACGAGCAATGGAGATGGCAGGGGGTGTCGCGCGAGCATGGCATGGAAGCGCGACCACGACAGCTTGCTGTGGCGGCCGCGACGGGCAAGCCATTTTCTCCAGATATGCACGACCTGGTGGTGATACCAACGTAGTCGCTTGCTGTTTCCCGAGACGCCATAGTAGGCGCAGTGCCCCCGGATCATTCGCGACAGGCGGGCGTGCTGTTCGCGGAAGGGCCGGTGCAAATTGCGCCGACACCATTCCGTCACGGCCGCGAGGGCGCGCTTGTAACGGTCTTTCGCCGTTATCTGGCGCACGACGGCCTTGCCCTTCCAGGATGTTCCCCAAACATGGGTGAAGCCGAGAAAGTCGAAGGTCGTCCCGTTTGCCGCGGGATGTTGCCCTTGCGGGCGTTTGAACCGGAAGTCTACGAAGCGGGTCTTGGTCGGATGGAGCGTGAGCCCGAACCGCTCAAGCCGCTTACCCAGCACGGCAAGCAACCGCTTGCCGGACCGGAAGTCCTCTAAGGCTATCACCGCGTCGTCAGCATAGCGAACCAGTTGGCACCGGCCTTTCAGCTTCGGCTCTGCCGTCACCTCGAACCATTCATCCAGCACGTAGTGCAGGTAGATGTTCGAGAGCAGCGGCGAGATCACGCCGCCTTGGGGCGTGCCGCCCGTCGTGCGCGTGAGAACGCCCTTGTCGAGCGCCCCCGCCTTCAACCATTTGTCGATCATCTTTCGGACGACGCCGTCCATCACTCGCTGGTCGAGGAATCTTCGGAGTTTCGCGTGGTCGATGGTGTCGAAGGAAGCGGCCACAGACTACCCATCGTCGTGATGTTCCGGATTCGGTGACGATCACCCGCGAGCGCCACGCCTTCGAAAGTCAATCGCTGGCCGCGATCAGCAGCATCCGGCGGCCTTTTCGTTTTGGCGGTCCTGCCGGATGGCAGCCGGTCACTCATTCCGGCCGACTGGACCGATTGGCGCCCCGAGCAGGCCGACCGAACGCCGGCGGACGATGTCGGCGATGCCGACCACGATCTGGGCAGCCTCGGGGATTTGCTTCACCTGCGCAAGGTCATCGACGCTCTGAGCCGCCGACACGTCGAGTTGGCGCCCCGAAAGGAGAGCGGTCATGCAATTGAACCTGGCCTTCCTCGATCCACCCAATCTTGCCCCGAACCCCTCTCCGGCAGCGCCGTCGACGGCGTGGCGGCAACTCGACGAAGCCTCTCGGGTCGCTGCGCTCGAGATTCTCGCCCGTCTCATCGCCCGCATGCTCTCGGCCAGATCGAAGAGGGAGGGAAGCGATGAATGAGCGCGCCAAGATCACGGCCAACCATCTTTCGCGTCAGGCGATCGTCTACCTGCGCCAGTCCAGCGCCGCACAGGTGGAGAACAATCGCGAGTTGACCGATCGACAATATGCGCTCGCCGCCAAGGCCCGGGAGCTCGGCTGGCCCGCCGATCGCATCGTCGTCATCGATGAGGATCTCGGGCTCTCCGGCTCCGGCTTTGTCGCGCGATCGGGGTTCGCCCGGCTAACCGCCGAAGTCGCGCTAGCCCACGTTGGCCTCGTGCTCGGGCTTGAGGTCTCGCGCCTAGCGCGTAACAACGCCGATTGGCATCGCCTCATCGAGTTGGGCGGCCTCACCGATACGCTGATCGGCGACGCCGACGGCATCTATCATCCCGCCCTTTTCAACGATCGCCTCCTCCTCGGGCTCAAGGGCGCCATGAGCGAAGCCGAGTTGCATGTCCTGCGGGCCCGCCTCAACGGCGGCATTCGCAACAAGGCGGCGCGCGGTGAACTGCGCCGAGGATTGCCGGTCGGCTTTGTCTGGGGCGAAGCCGATGGCGAGGTCCGTTTCCACCCCGACGAGGCCGTGGTCGCCGCCATCCGCAATGTCTTTGCGCGCTTCACCGAGACGGGCTCGGCGCGCCGCGTCTGGCTATGGTTTCGTTCCGAAGGGCTCACGTTCCCTCTGCAGATGCATCAGGGCGCGGGGATCCGATGGGTCGAGGCCAGCTACACCGCCATCCACCACGTTCTGACAAATCCCGCCTATGCCGGCGCCTACGCTTATGGCAAATCCCGTCGGGAGACGACGCTGAATGCATCCGGCGTCCGCGGAAAGCGCGTCCGAAAACTGCCTCGCACCGAGTGGCAGGTGCTGATTCCGGACCATCATCCGGGATTCATCGATTGGCGGACCTATGAGGCCAACCAGGATCGCATCGCCCAGAATACCCGACCCGGACCGCACAAGGCGGGCGGCGCCGTGAGGGAAGGGAGTGCTCTGCTGCAAGGCCTTGCCGCCTGCGGGCGCTGCGGACGCCGCTTGCACACACACTATCGGGGACGCAGTTCCGCGCCGGGGTATCATTGCCCTGGCAAGATCCTGGTCGAGGGCCGCGGCGTCTATTGCCTCAATGTCGGCGGCGTCCAGATCGACGAGGCCGTCACGCAGGCCTTCCTCGCCGCCCTCGAGCCGGCGAAGCTCGCCGCGACCGTCGCCGCTGCGGAGCGGCTCGAGGCCGATCGCGAGACCTCGCTCAGGCAGTGGCGTCTCGGCGTCGAGCGGGCAAGCTACGAAGCGAGCCGCGCCGAGCGCCGCTACCGCGCCGTCGATCCAGACAACCGCCTGGTCGCTCGCGGCCTCGAGCGCGAATGGGAGGAGCGGCTGAGCGCGCTCGAGGCCGCCAAGGCCGAGCTTTCGCGCCGCGAAGAGGCGCGTCCATGGGCGCTCTCCCAGGACGAGCGCAGTCGTCTGCTCGCGCTCGGAGCCGATCTGACCACCGTGTGGCACGCCGCGACCACGACGCCGCGCGACCGGAAGGAGCTGCTGCGGACGCTGCTCGAGGAAATCATCGTCAAGGTCGAGCGCGACAAAGCCACGGCGCGCCTCACCCTGCGATGGAAGGGCGGCGCACTCGCCGAGATTGATCTGGCGCTGCCGCGCTCACGCCCGGCCACCATACGCACCGACGAGGATACGATCACGCTCGTGCGCCGGCTGGCAGCCCTCTATCCCGACGCCGTGATCGCCGGCATCCTCAATCGCCAGGGGCGCACCACGGCGTATGGCCATCGCTTCGAGGCGGGCCGCGTCGCAAGTCTCCGTCGGCACTGGGATATCCCCTGCTTCGAGCCGAGAATGACGCACGCCGAGGGCGAGTTGCTGACCATCAAGAAGGCGGCGGCCGTACTCGGCGTCGCCCCCTCGACCCTCCATCGCTTGCTCAACGCCGGGATCATCCCGGGCGAGCAGCTGACCCCTGGCGCCCCGTGGCGCATCCGGTTGGACGAAGAGGTCATGGCCCGCTTCAATAACGACGCTGGTGAGAGCTTCATCCCCATGCGCGAGGCGATGAAGGCGCTCGGCGTCTCACGCCAAACCGTGTTGCAGCGTGTCAAGCGCGGCGAACTCGACGCCGTCCATGTCATGCGCGGAAAGCAAAAAGGACTCCGTATCAAAGCGATAGCCCGGCAACCCGAACTCTTCGATCGAACCTCATGAACCTGGGGGCAGTATGAAGCGACATACAAGTATTTGGAGATATCGACGTCCACCACCCACCGCAGCCCCGCTCCATGAATCCCGTTCGCAATGCGCGAAGAGCGTCATGGGCCGAGCGGCCGGGCCGGAAGCCGAACGAGCACGGCAGGAACGCCGTTTCGTAGATCGGCTCTAGCAACAGCACGATCGCCCGCTGCGCAACCTTGTCTTCCAGCGTCGGGATGCCGAGCGGGCGCTTCGTGCCGTCCGCCTTCGGGATGTAATGCCGCCGCACCGGCGGCGCGACATAGCGGCCCGATTTGAGGCGCGCCAGCAGGTCCGTGAGATTGGCCTCCAGGTTCGCCTCGTATTCGTCCGCCGTCACGCCGTCGACGCCCGGCGCGCCATCCTTGCGCGTCAGACGAAACGCCTCGAACATCCATTCGAGGTCGATCAGGTGGTGCAGCGAGGTGAACACCCGCTCGGGATGCTTCCTCGCCAGTTCGGCTATCCATTGTCGTTTCGTGGACAGGTTTTCGGGACTCAGAGTTCCCTCCCATGTTTCCCGCAATGGTCTTAATCGCGTGGCGGCCCCCTTCCCTCCGACGGGTCCCGGCGAGCCCGGTTCCCCGCCCTCTGCGGTACTATGAAGCCGCTACGACGTCCCGCCGCGCATGCCCGTCGGCTTATGTCTTCGCCTCGGGGTTCCGTCCGGGCTCGATCGTTCGTGTTCGCTGTCGCGCTCCCGGCGATGTTCGAGCCCACCGCCGGGCCAGGAGCTTTGTTCACCCGGCGCTCCAGGGTCCCGGGCTTTTCCGTACGGGCGACGACGGGACCTCTCAGGTTCCCTGGCGACCCCTCCCGCGCCTTTGCCCTGCTCTGAGACCCCGGCCAATTCGGTCGCGTCTGGCCATGTCGTCGCGATCGATGCTGCCCCCGGACCCAACACGGCGAAGGCTTCGGCGCTTTCATGATTTCGAGGCTGCCACAGGGCTTCAGCGCCCGCTGTCTACGCTTCACGAACGCCGTTGCCGCCGCCCGTGCAAGAACTCGCTTCCGGCTGGCGGGCTCCGCCTTTGCCGGGAGGGCGTCGAACCCTCTGGGTCGCTTTGAAAGGTTTCAGGTCACATCCATCCTCCTTTCCAGGGCTTACCCTGACGCAAGCTGGTCGCATCTATGAGCTGGCGGGCGATGCATCCTTCACGCTGGCCGAGCTCGTCGCCGTGGCGGCCCAAGCGTCGGGCAAGCCGATCATCTACCAGAATATGACGCCGGAAGAGTTCAGGTCCGCGGTATTGCAAACCGGCGCGCCGGAGATGCTCGCCAGGATCCTGTCCGACACCGACGCGGGTGTGGCCAAAGGAGCGCTGTTCGACAACGGCGGCGCGCTTGCCCGATTGATCGGGCGGCCGACCACGCCCTTCCAAACCACGATCACGGGTTTTGTTCGCAGCCAGCAGGGCGCCGGCGAGGCTTCGGGCCACGCATAAGCCCTCCGCGCCGCCGGAAAGCGGCGGCGGCGGCGCGCGGCGCCTTGCGGCTTGACGGACCTTAATTAAGTCTATAGATCTGATATATGTTCTGACATCCACAATATTCCTGGGGTTTAGCCATTTCCGACGCGACCATACCCGTTCAGGCGGCGGAGCCCGCCCGTCCCAGCGAAGACATGTTGGCCGTCGTCATCGGTCTCGGCGTGTTCGCGCTGGCGCTGGTTTCGCTGTTCGGCGCCGACGCGCTCGGTTGGGTGGCGACCACCTCGGTGTGGACCAACCCCACCACCGCGCTCACGACCGCGTCGAAAGCCTACGCGAGCCTCGGCGGCGTGGGCGCGCTCGTTCTCACCTATCTTGCGCTGACCGCCGTTCTCTCCGCCACCGCTTACGCCCTTGGCGACGACGTCGGCCGGTTTGCGATCCGGTTCACCGTCGCCTTCGCGATCGCCTATGGCGCCTGGTTCGTCGGCAGCTGGGCCTACCTCGCCGCCGTCACCCCCGCCGACCAGGCCAAGTTCGGCGTCTCGTGGTCGCTGAAACTGACCAGCGAAGGCGGCTATATCGTTGCGCTCGTCGCCGGCCTCGTCATCGCCAATGGCTTCCCGGCGTTCGCCGAATGGCTGAAGAGCGCGATCCGCCCGGAGCTCTATATTAAGGTCGCGATCGTCATTCTCGGCGCCTTCATCGCGGTCACCATGGCGGGCAAGCTCACGCTTGCATCGTCGCTGATGCTGCGCGGCCTCGCTGCGATCGTCGAGGCTTACCTCATCTATTGGCCGGTCGTTTACCTCATCGCCCGCAAGGGTTTCGGCTTCAGCCGCGAATGGTCGGCGCCTCTCGCCTCGGGCGTTTCGATCTGCGGCGTCGCCGCGGCCATCGCGACCGGCGGGGCGATCCGGGCGCGGCCGCAAGTGCCGGTGCTGGTGTCGTCGCTGGTGGTGATCTTCGCGGTCGTCGAAGTCCTGATCCTGCCGGTCATCGCCCAGACTTTCATGTCCCATGAGCCGCTGGTCGCGGCGGCGTGGATGGGCCTGGCGGTCAAGACCGACGGCGCGGCGGTGGCGGCGGGCGGCATCACCCAGTCGCTCATCCAGGCGAAGGCCGCGGCTGAGGGAATAAACTACCAGCCGGGCTGGATGCTGTCGGTGACGGCGACGGTGAAGGTGTTCATCGACGTCTTCATTGGCGTCTGGGCCTTCATCCTCGCCTATATCTGGACCAATCACGTCAATCCGATTCCCGGCGCGCCGAAGGCGAAAGTGGCCGAGATCTGGGAACGATTCCCGAAGTTCATCCTCGGTTTCGTCGCCACCTTCGTGATCGCCTTGGCGCTCGCGCTCGGAACCGACGCCGGGACCTCCGGCAAGCTGACGGCGGCGATCGGTGAAGCCAATGTGCTCAGGCTGATCTTCTTCGTCCTCACCTTCTTCTCGATTGGAGTCTTGTCCGACTTCAGGCGGCTGTGGCAGGACGGGCTCGGCAAGCTGGCGGCGGTCTATATCGTCTCGCTGTTCGGCTTCGTCATCTGGGTCGGGTTCGTCATTTCCTGGCTATTCTTCGCCGGGATCAAGCCGCCGCTCGCATCCTAAAGGTCATCCGCGATGCCAACTCCCGATTTGCGCGACGAGTTGAAAGCCCCGGTTGAACCGCTGCTGCCGATCGAAAAAAAGCTGATCGGCTGGAGCTTCGGCGCCGGGATCGCTCTGCTCGTGCTTTTGGTGCTGCTCAATCGCATTGTTCCCCTGACCTGAAATCGGCAACGCGGCAGAGCGCTCACCGCCGCCGCAGGAATTCGCCCATGACCATCGACTGGACCCATTTCACCCCCGGCTCGGCCCTGGCAGGGGGCCTGCTGATCGGTCTCGCTGCGGCATGGCTCATTCTGGCCGACGGCCGCATCCTCGGCGCCGCGGGCGCCCTCGGGGGCCTTGTCCCGCCGCACGCGGGCGATTGGGGCTGGCGGGTCGCCCTGCTCGCGGGCCTCGTCGCCGTACCCCTCGTCGCGCAGCCTCTGCTCCATGTGGCGGCGCCGGTTATCGAGGCCGACCCAGCGACGCTGATCGTCGGCGACCTGCTCGTCGGCTTCGGGACCCGCCTCGCCAACGGCTGCACCAGCGGCCACGGCGTCTGCGGCCTGGCGCGGTTGTCGCCGCGCTCGTTTGCCGCGACCGCGACCTTCATGGCGACCGGGTTTCTGACCGTGTTCGTCGTCCGCCACCTCCTCGCCTGAGGCCCGATCGATGACCCGCGTTTCTCCGTTCCTCGCCGGGCTCCTGTTCGGCGCCGGCCTCTGCCTCTCGGGCATGGTCTACCCGGCCAAGGTGCTCGCGTTCCTGGATCTCGCCGGCGCGTGGGATCCCTCGCTCGCCTTCGTGATGGGCGGCGCGGTCGCGGTCGCCTTCTTCGCCTTCCGCATTGCGGCCCGGCGCGGCGCGAGCCTCACGGGCGGACCGTTCCATCTGCCGACCGCCAAAGCGATCGACGCCCGCCTCATCGGCGGATCGGTCATCTTCGGCGTCGGCTGGGGGCTGGTCGGCCTTTGCCCGGGACCGGCGATCGCCAACCTTGGCTTTCTCGACCGACGAGCCGCATTGTTCGTCGCCTGCGTGATCCTTGGCATGGGGCTTTACCACCTTCTCGCCGCCGTGCCCTCGCCGGCGCCCTACACCAAGGTCCCGCTCGACGGTTGATCCTCGAACTTCTCCTTCCATATTGCGACAATACGAGACCCGGCTCGCCAGCGAACCGGGCGGAACCCATGCCGATGACCGACTGGAACCCGACTCTCTATTCGAAATTCGAGGCCGAGCGCATGCGCGCGGCGCGCGATCTTTTGGCCGAAGTTCCGCTCGCCGCGGCCGATCTCGTCTACGATCTGGGCTGCGGACCGGGCAACAGCGCCGAACTGCTGCTTCGCCGGTTTCCGCACGCCCGAACCGTCGGCCTCGACACTTCCGACGCGATGCTGGCGCATGCCCGCGTCCGCACGCCAAAGGCCGAATTCGTCAAGCAGGACATTGCCCATTGGACGCCCAAGGATCGGCCGGACCTCATCTACGCCAACGCCGTGTTGCAATTCCTGCCGGATCACGACCGATTCTTTCCGCGCCTGATGTCTCATCTCGCGCCCGGCGGGGTGCTGGCGGCGCAAATGCCGAACACCGCACGCGAAGCGTCGCACGCGCTGATGCGCATGGTCGCCGCCGAGGGGCCATGGTCGTCCCGCCTGGTGCCGATCGCCAAGACCCAGCCGCTCATCGCCGGCTACGAGGATTATTACGACTGGCTGCGCCCGCACGCGTCAAGGGTCGATGTGTGGACGACGACCTATGTTCATCCGCTCGAAGGGCCGCAGAGCATCGCCGACTGGTTCGCCGGCTCGACCCTGCAGCCGTTCCTCGAGCGGCTCGACGACGACGAGCGCTGCGAGTTTCTCGCCCGCTACCGCAAGGGCCTGAAAGACGCCTATCCCGTCCAGCCGGACGGCCGGACTCTGTTCGCCTACCCCCGCCTGTTCATCGTAGCGGTCAAAGCGGCAGAATGACGCTGTCTCGATCGGCCCCCCTTTTCGGCGATCAAACTTTATCCTTGCCGTAAAGGCATGTTTTACTACCGTTACGGAAGCCTGGTCTTTCGAACATCCGATTAACTCCTCGGACGGGCTTGTGGCGCTAGCTTTCCCCTGCGCCCGACGCGATCCGTAAGGAGCGGCGTCGCCGGCGGCGGGGTTGATGCGAATGGCCGATAGCGATCTCTCGCCTGACGGTTTCGCCGCTTGCGGCGCAACCCCGCCTCCCGAAGCGTCCGAGGCGGACTTCAAGTCGGCGCTGCTGCGCGAGCAATACCGGTCGCTGGCGCGGCTGGGGCCCTATGTCCACGGCGTCGTCATCCTGGCGACGGTCGCGCTGTGTGGCGCGACCGCGCAGACCAGCTCATTCCTAAATAGCGTCGTCCTCCCTGCGGCGGTGCTCGCAGTCTCGATGTTTCGCCTGACCGCCTGGCTCAAGGCGCGCGCCGGGGTGGAGCGCGTGACGCTGGACGCCGCCCGGCGCGAGGTCTACGGCGCCGGCGTCCTCGGGCCGGCGCTGGCGTTCACATTGTCTATGATGGCGGCGACATCGACGTCGCACGGCAGCGTCGTCGAATTCACATTGGCCCTGGTCGCCGTCTGGGTCGCCGCCGCCGCTTGCGCGTTTTGCCTCAATGCGCTGGGGAGCGCGGCGAGCGTCGCCGTCGCCGCCTCGACCGCGCCGCTCATCGTGGCGTTTCTGACCGGCGGGACCGACTTGACGCTGTGGCTCGCGGCGCTCATCACCGTCGCCGCGTGTTTCGTCATCCGCATGCTCGGCGAGAATTTTCGCATGTTCGCCGAGATCGTCCGCTCGCGGTTCGCCATCGCCGAAAAGCAGCGCGCGGCCGAAGACGCGAGGCAGGCGGCGGTGGCCATTGCCCTCACCGACGATCTGACCGCTCTCCCCAACCGGCGCTGCTTTCAGGGCCAGCTCGCGGACCGGATCCGTACCGGAACCGAGACCGCCCGCCCATTCGCGCTCGGCCTCATCGACCTCGACGGCTTCAAGCCGATCAACGATCTCCACGGCCATCCGGCCGGCGACGAAATCCTCAGGCAGGTCGCGGGCCGGCTCGCCAGGGCGCTTGCCGGGCGCGGCTCTGCCGCCAGAATGGGCGGCGACGAGTTCGCAATCCTCTGCGACGGGATCGGCGCGCGCGACCAGGCGACAGCGCTCGGAGACGAGATTCAGGCGAACTTCGCCGCGCCGTTCGTCGTCGACGGGCTCGACATCGCTTTGACCGGCGCCTGCGGTTTTGCGCTCTTTCCCTCGTCCGCCGCTGAGCCTGACGAACTGGTGCGCCTGGCCGACGCTGCGCTCTACCGCGCCAAGGCAGTCGGCCGCGGCGGCGTGGCCGTCTTCGACCGGACGTCGGAAAACGACGCCGTCGGCGGCGCCGCGCCCAAGGACGTCCTGCGTCGAGCGGTCGTCGAATCGAAGATCGGCGTTGTCTTCCAGCCGATCGTCGCCTTGACGACGGGCCGGATCAGCGGCTTCGAATCGCTTGCGCGCTGGAATCAGGTCGCGCTGGGGCAGATCGCTCCGTCGGGGTTCTTTCCGGTCACCGGGCAGATCGGCGCAAGAGGTCGTCGGCCGCGCAACAATGACGGGCCTTGTCCGGCGCGATTCCAATCGATCAACTGGACGTCATGGGATCGGCCCGGGTAGCGCAGGAATCGGCCGTGGCGGATCGGAGGGGCGCTGCAGCCAAAGTTGGCCCCGAGCGCGGAGAGGCATAGAGTCGGCCAACGCCCCGGAACCGCGAGCCGAGTTCGAACTCCCAATCGCAGTCCGAAAAAAGAGGGAGAGGCGCATGTCGAGCGGCATCCATCATGTGACCAGCATCGCGAGTTCGGCGCGCCGCAACCTCGATTTCTATACCGGAACGCTGGGCCTGTGGCTGGTGAAGAAGACGGTCAATTTCGACGACCCCGGCTCCTATCACCTCTATTACGGCGATGCGGCCGGCCATCCGGGCACGATCCTCACCTTTTTCCCGTGGGAGGGCGCGGCGCCGGGCCGGCTCGGAATCGGCGAGACGCAGGAGACTGTATTCAGCGTTCCCGAAGGGTCGATCGGCTATTGGACCCAGCGCCTCATCGAGAAGGGCGTCGCCCACGATCCGCCCGCGAAGCGATTCGGCGAAACGACACTCGCCTTCAAGGACCGCGACGGGACCCGGCTCGCGCTCGCGGGCGTCAGAAGCGGCGAGGCCGCGCCCGGATGGAGCGCCGCGGAAGTCCCGGCGGAACACGCGATTCGCGGCTTCCACAGCGTGAGCCTACTCCTCGCCGAAGCCGGCCCGACCGCCGCCATTCTGACCGACGTGTTCGGGTTTGTCGCCAACGGCCACGAGGGCACGACACAACGGTATCGCGCTCCGGGCGTCGAGGTCGGCGGCGTCGTCGACCTCCGGACGGCGGGAGAATTCCTGATCGCGCGCCAAGGCGCCGGCTCGGTTCACCACGTCGCATTTCGGGCGGCGGACGATGCGGCGCAAGCGGCGATGGCGAAGAAACTCATCGAGGATCATCATCTGCGCACGACCGAGCAGAAGGACCGCAACTATTTCCGCTCGGTCTATTTCCGCGAGCCCGGCCGGGTGCTGTTCGAAATCGCTACCGACCCACCAGGCTTCGCCATCGACGAGCCGATCGACGCGCTGGGCCAATCGCTCAAATTGCCGCCGTTCCTCGAGGCGCGCCGCGCCGAAATCGAAGCCGCGCTGCCGAAGCTCGATTAGCCGAGGGCTGAGCGTTGCAATTCCCGTCCCTTCGCGGAAACCGGTGATGGCGCCCTCGCTCGCCTATATCCATCGCTTCGAGCCCGGCGCCGACCCGAGTTTTCCACCGGTTCTGCTTCTGCATGGAACGGGCGGCGACGAAAACGACCTCTTGCCGCTCGGGCGCGAGATCGCGCCCGGCGCCGCGCTCCTCTCTCCGCGCGGAAACGTGCTCGAAAACGGGATGCCGCGCTTCTTCCGTCGCTTTCGCGAAGGACTGTTCGATGAGGACGACGTTCGCCGCCGCGCGGACGAGCTCGCCCGTTTCGTCGCCGAGGCGCGTGGCGCCTACGGCATCGGCGCGCCGGTGGCGCTCGGCTATTCGAACGGCGCGAATATCGCCGCGGCCGTTCTGCTGCTGCATCCGAAGACGCTGGCGGGCGCCATCCTGATGCGCGCCACGACGCCGCTGGCCGAACCGCCGCGCCCCGATCTTTCCGGCGTTCCGGTCTTGATCCTGTCGGGATTGAACGATCCCGTCATTCCCCGCTCCGGCGCCGAGACGCTCAAGGTCGCGCTCGCGGCGGCCGGGGCGCGGGTCGAACGGGTCGAGCTGCAAGCCAGCCACGGCCTGACGCAGGCCGACATCGTACGCGCCAAAGCGTTCTTCGCCCGCGAAGCGTCGAATGGGTAGGCCCCCGGCGCAGCGGCTCTTGTAGGGCGCGCTCACTGAGCGCGCCAGCCGGGGTCCATAGGGCGTCCGTCAGGACGCCCGTCTGTCGACGGGCTAGCGACCCCGCCCTACAGCGCCTTGTCGACGAATTTGACGATCTCGATCATGACCGTTGAAGCCGCCTGATCCATCGCGGCGGCGACGGCCGCGGGATCGGTTGACCCAACCGGCGAGCGCAGGGTGAAAATCTGGTCAGCCTTGATCCGCCCGCCGCCAAGCGAGACGACCCAGGCGGCAATGTCGATATGGACTTCCTTGGTCTGGGCGTCGAGCTCGAAGGCGCGAATGTCGAGATCGATTTCGTAATCAGCGTTCGCCGCCGGGCCGTCGATCCAGCGGGCGAGCCCCGCGTTCTGGAAACTCTGCGCCAGCCGCGTGCGGAAGAGCGCCGGAAGCGACTCCGACCAGCGGGCGCCCTCAAGAATGGCCAGCGTGTCCGAATCGCGCACGAGGATGCGATCGCTGTCGAGGTTCGCCGTCGCGGTCGGCTGGCCGATCCGTATTTGCGCCCTCAGCCCGCGCGCCTGCGGCGGCGTCGCGGCCGCTAGATCGAACATCGTCGGCGGCGGACCGCTCGCGCACGCCGCAAGAGCCAGCGCAATGGCGCCCGCGGCGGCGAATTTCGATCGGCCCCAGAGTCCACCCCCCATGCGCCCCATCATTGTCCGCCGTGATATTCAGGCAGCGACGGCTTCGAGCCGAAAATGAGCTGATTTGGGTTGCGCTCGAACGACCGCACCGCGCTGTCAATGTCGCTGACCGTCCGCCTCCCCTCGACCGCGAGCGCCTCGTACTCCCTCAAGCCCGAATTGACGAATCGGCTTAAGCCCCCGCCAATGTCCTTCACCTTTGCGTCGGTGTCGTCGGCTAGTCTCTTAACCGAAAGCGCCGCGTCACTGATCCGGTCCATCGCCCCCTTGGTGCTGGGCGAGCCAAGGAAGCTCTGGGCGGCCGTCAACACCCCATCGACCTTGTCGGCCGAATTGTTGAGCTTGCCCGAGAGCTCGCCGAAATTCTTGAGCGTCAGGTCGATGTTGCCCTTATTCTGGCGCACCGTCGCCACGACGTCGTTAACCTGGTCGACGATGCCGGCGATCTTCTGCGAATTGATCGCCTTAAGGAACTGATCGACGTCGCTGAGCGCAATGTCGAGGCGCTTGGCCGAATCATTGAGGTGATTGGCGAGCGCAGCGCCGTCGCGGACCAGACCCTTGAAATTGTCCGAGCTCGCCGCAAGCGACTGGCTGAAGGTCTGCACATTGCCGACGACGTCGCGGACCTTGTCCGGGTCGACCGCCGCGATCAGGCGATTGGCGTTCTCGGTCAGGGTCTGGATTTGCGCCACCACCGGCTGGACGGTCTTGCTGATCTCGGCCAGGTTCTTGAGCGTCACGTCAACATTGGGAGCGTTGTCGGCGAGGGTCTTCGCGAAGACATCGGCGCTCTGAAGCGTCGAATGGACCGAATTGGAATTGTCGGCGAGGAGCTTGTCGGCGCGATCGACGACCGAGACGCCTTTCGACGACAGGTTCTGGACGTTGTCCACAATATCCCGAACCTTGTCGGGATCGATCGCCTGGACCACCCGGTCGGCGTCGTCGGACAGGGTTTGCAGGCGCGCGGCGAGTGGCCCGATCTGCTTGCCGAGTTCGCCCACGCTCTTCAGCGCCGCGTCGATTCCGGGCGCGTTATCGGCCAGCGCTTTGGAGAATACGTTGGCGTTCTCGATCGCCGAATGGATCGGCCCGGAATTGTCGGTGATGATCTTGTCCGCGTCGTCCAGAACATTGGTCGCCCGGATCGAAAGGGCGCCGACGTTGTCGAGAATCTCCTGCAGCTGCATCGATTGTTCGGCGTAGATGATCGCCCCCTGGCCATTCTCGCCAACCAGGGGCGCCCCAGGCGTTGACGCGCCGAGCAGGGAAACCGCCGCGGCCCCGGTGATCCCCGCAGTCTCGAGCCGCGCCTTGGTGTTGCGGTCGATCGGCGCGTCCGAGCTGACATCGATGTCGGCTACGACCTGATGGGGATCGCTGCGGGAAAACGTGAGGTGGGTGACTTCGCCGACCTTGATGCCGTTGAAGAGGACGTTGGCGCCGTTCGAAAGGCCGGAAACCGAGCCGTTGAAGACGACCTGGAAAGTCCGGCGGCCGCCCGGCGTCGCGTAGCCCGCGATCCACATCACAAACAGAAAGGCGCCGACGACCGCCGCCAGGGTAAAGGCGCCGATCACGACGTAGTTGGCCCGCGTCTCCATTCCGCTCAGCGCCCCGCTTTCTGCGACCGGCCGTCCCCGGCCGTCGTGGCGGGCCGCTCCGCGGCCGCCGAGAGGCGGATCACGCCTCTCTTACCGTGGAAATAGGACTTGAGCCAAGGGTCCTCGGAAACCAGGAGCTCGCTGATCGGACCGACCGCGATCACCTTGCCATGGCCGAGCACAGCGACCCGGTCGCAGATCGCGAATAGACTGTCGAGATCGTGCGTGACCATGAACACGGTCAGGCCCAGCGTCTTCTGGAGCGTGCCGATGAGATCGTCGAAATCGCCGGCCGAAATCGGATCGAGCCCCGAGGTCGGTTCGTCGAGGAACACGATCTCCGGGTCGAGTGCGAGCGCCCTCGCCAGCGAAACGCGCTTGGTCATGCCGCCAGAGAGTTCGGAAGGAAGCTTGTCGGCGGTTTCCGGGGGCAAGCCGACGAGCGCCAGCTTTTGCGCCGCCAGACCGTCGAGCGTTGACTGGGATAGCTGCAGATGCTCGCGCATCGGCGCCTGGATGTTCTGGCGCACGGTCAAGCTGGAGAACAGCGCCCCCTCCTGAAACAGCACGCCCCATCGCTCGCCGACCTCCAGATGCTCTCGCGGCGTGAGCTTGTCGATATTGTGACCGAAGACCTCGATGGTTCCCGCTTCTTTGTGTATGAGCCCCAGGATCGTCCGGGTCAGCACCGACTTGCCGGCGCCGGAAGCGCCGACAAAACCGAGCACCTCGCCGCGATAGAGGTCGAGGTCGAGCCCGTCCATCACCAGGTGGTCGCCGAAGCCGACCTTGAGGCCGCGGACGCTGATGACGACGTCGCGCGAGCGTGGGCTGGCGTTGGGGGCGCCGTCGCTCAATAGGTCACCGCGGCGAAGAACATCGCAAACAGCCCATCCATGACGATCACCATAAAGATCGACTTGACCACCGATGAGGTGACGCATCGCCCCAGCGACTCGGCCGACCCGCGCACCTCCATGCCTTCGGTCGAAGCGATGAGACCGATCACAATCGCCATGAACGGGGCCTTGATGAGGCCGACCATGAACGTATTAATGCCTATGGCGTTCTGGAGTTGCAGCAGGAAGCTCTGCGGCGTTACGCCGGCATAAAGCCAGCTGACGATAAGCCCGCCCCCGATCTGCGCCATGTCGGCGAGGAAGGTCAGGACCGGGAGCGCGATTACCAGCGCCACCAGCCGGGGGATGATCAGCACTTCGAGCGGATCGAGCGCCATCACTTTGAGCGCATCGATCTCCTCGCGCATTTTCATCGAGCCGATCTCGGCCGTGATCGCCGATCCGGTCCGGCCCGCGATCATGATTGAGGTCATCAGCACCCCGAGTTCGCGCAAGCCGAGAACTCCGACCAAGTCGACGGCGTAGGTGGACGCGCCGAACTTCGCGAGCTGGAAAATGCCCTGTTGGGTGACGATCGCCCCGACCAGAAAGTTGATCAGCATGATGATCGGCACGCTGCGCAGACCGAACATCTCAAGGTGATGGACCATCGAAGTCCAGCGCCAGCGCAGCGGCCACAGGGCGAGGCGCAGGAACATCACGACGATTTCGCCGAGATAATCGACGATGTCGATGAAATCGACGCCCGAGTCATGCACCGTCTCGCCGACTGCCGAGAGCAACGCGATTCCATGCGGCGGATGACGGCGCGAGGGCGCCTCGGGCGCGTGGTAGCCGGCGTCCTGAAGGAGGGTAGCGTGCTCGGGCCGCGCCCCGCGATAGTCGACGGTTGCTCCCGTCGCCGCCAGTTCCACGCGGCCGCGATCGATGAACCAGGCGCCGGCCGTGTCCATGCGCTGCAGGGCGGAAAGATCGAGGATTACGCGTTTCGCATCTTTGTCCGGCGCGATCAGCGAAGCCCCGGCCGCCTCGAGCTCGCGCCCGGAGGCGACCGTCCAAGTTCCGCCGAGCGCCAGGACGACGGCGTCCTGGCCGGCTTCACGAGTTACGGACGGCGTCGTGCTCACCAAGCGCTCCGGCCAGAAACGGCGCTCATATCGCGTGCCCGGGCATCTTGTCGAGCCAACCCCACGGCGTAGCGCCGACGGGGCGGATCAGGGCAAAAACAAACCAAGTACGAATTGGAGACCCCGCCACAGGGACTCAGATTCGCGAACAAAGCGAGTTGAATTTTTATGCAGACAGGCGTCCAGGCCCTCACGATTGTCCTTTCGCCGCGACTCCGTTCCTTTCCCGCCCCCGACTCGAAGCGAACTACGGTTCAACGGGCGCGCAAAGCTTCACCGAATCAGTCACTTGCCGAATTGCTCGCCCGCCGCCGAGCTTTGTCGCGCGCGCCGGGCATCGTCAAGCAGGGTCACCGAAACCTTGGCTCCCCTCGGGCGTGCCTGGCCCAATGCGGGACCGGGGCGAAGGGACCGGGGACAAACGGGGTCAGAATCAGCGACGCGGCGCTTCACCCGATTCGGCGGGCGAAAAGCAAAGGCAATCGGGGCGCCGGCCGGAGCCGAGTCAAAACATGGCGCCCAAAGGGTTAAGACGCTCGCGCGTCTCAATCCATCATCGCGGCCTTGAGGATACAGACCATCGTCGCGTGCGCCGGCTTCTCGCTAAGATTGCGGATGCGATGGGGCATGTCGCAGCGGTAGCGCAACGTCTCGCCGGCGGAGACTTTGGCCGAGGATCCGCCGACCTCGACCTCGAGCTCGCCTTCCAGCGCCGACAGGCACTCGACCGAGCCGCGAAGATGGGCGGTCGATTTCGAGCACGCCGCCCGGATCGGCCTGAAAATCATACCATTGCAGCCAGTCGACGGTCTTCAGCCAGCCGATCACCGCGAGCCGGCAGAGTCCGTCGTCGGAGACGAAGATCGGCGTCGTTCCACGGCCCAGGTGTTCGATGAACGGCCCCTCTTCGGCACCCTGGAGCATCGATTCGATCGACGCGTCCAGGGCGTGGGCGAGCCGCCAGATGGTCGTCAGCGTCGGGTTGGTCTCGTTGCGCTCGATCTGGGAAATGATCGACTTGGCGACGCCGGACTGCTGCGACAGGTCGGCGAGCGACAGCCCGTAACCTTTGCGCAGCCTGAGCACCGCTTGCCCCAGCTGATTCGACAGCGAAGCCGCCCCGGCTTCGAGAACTTTCGCCCTGTCCTTGCCTTCAACGCCCATCGCGCGCCTCGCCCTGAAGCGCGCAGGATAGACGATTTCGTTCGGAATATCGAACGGAGACGTTCGCCGGCTATCGCCGCTTCAAAACGCCCCCGGGAAGGCGCCGCCGTCGATGAGAATGTTCTGGCCGGTGATGAACCCGCCATGGACGCTGGCGAGGAAGGCGCAGAGAGCGCCAAATTCCGCCGGGTCGCCGAATCGCGCCGCCGGGATTCGCGCCTTCGACTGGCCGCGCGCCTCATCGACGCTCACCTTGGCCGTCGCCGCCGCGCGGGCAAGACCCGCCTTCAGCCGGTCGGTGTCGAATGACCCAGGCTGGATCGAGTTGATCGTAACATTGTTGGCCGCGAAAAGCCGCGCCGCCGAGGCGAGGAAGGCGGTGAGGCCGGCGCGTGCGCCGGACGAAACGTCGAGGCCGGCGATCGGCGCCCTGACCGAGCTCGAAGTGATGTTGATGATCCGGCCGAACTTGCGCTCCGCCATGCCGGGCGCCAGCGCCTGGACGAGCGCTATCGGGGTCAGCATGTTCGACTCGACGCCCGCAAGAATGTCGTCGCGGCTGATCTGGTCGAACTCCTTGCGGGGGGGCCCGCCGTTGTTGTTGACGAGAATGTCCGCGTCGGGGCAGGTGGCGATCAATTCCGCCCGCGTCGCCGGATCATCGAGGTCGCCGAGGATTTCGCGAACCGCGACGCCAGTCGCGTCGCGCAGCTCGCGTCCGGTGCGGGCCAGCGCCTCGGCGTCCCGGCCATTGAGGACGATTGCGCATCCGGCTTCCGCCAGCGCCCGCGCGCAGGCGCGGCCCAGCCCCTTGCTGGACGCGCATACGACCGCCTTGCGGCCGGCAATCCCGAGCTCCATCCCTCACGTCCCCGCTCTCGACACTCCCCGGCTCGACAATTATAAGCCCCTCGCGTGCGCCGCGTCATCGAAGCGACACGAGAATCTGTGCAGAGAGTTCTTGTTCGTTCGCCCCCTCGCGAGGAGGCCGCTCATTGTCCAAGGCCCACGAAACCCACCCCTACCGGACGCTTTTCCTGTCGGATTTGCACCTGGGAACGCGCGGTTGCCAAGCTCATCTCATCCTGGATATGCTGCGCCATGTCGAGGCTGACACGATCTACCTGGTCGGCGACATTATCGATGGTTGGCGCCTGCGCTCCGGCTGGTACTGGCCGCAAGCCCACAACGACGTTGTCCAGAAGCTGTTGCGCAAAGTGCGCCGCGGCGCGCGGATGGTGTTCGTTCCCGGCAACCACGACGAGTTCGCCCGCCAGTTCTTCGGCCTCACCTTCGGCGGCATCGAGATCAAGCGGCAGGCGATCCATGCGGCGGCCGACGGGAAGCGCTACCTCGTCATCCACGGCGACGAGTTCGACGTGGTCGTCCGCCACTCGAAGTGGCTCGCCTTCTTCGGCGACTGGGCCTACGATCTTGCGCTGTTCGTCAACACCCATTTCAACGCCGCGCGCCGGGCGCTCGGCCTGCCCTACTGGTCGTTTTCGGCCTGGGCGAAGCTCAAGGTCAAGAACGCGGTCAATTTCATCGGCTCCTTCGAGCGCGAGCTCGCCGGCGAAGCCAGGAAGCGTGGCGTCGACGGCGTCGTCTGCGGCCATATCCATCACCCGATCATCCGGGAGATGGAGGGCGTGATCTATGTCAACACCGGCGACTTCGTCGAATCGTGCTCGCTGGTGGTCGAGCACTGGGACGGCCGGTTCGAAGTGCTGCACTGGAAGGTCCCCCTGCAACTCGCCCCGCGGACTGAGGACCCCGTCTCGTTCGAGGACGAAACGGCGGGGGGGCGAGCGGAAGAGGCGCAAGCGGAAGCGGCCTGATGCGCATCTTGATCGCGACCGACGCCTGGCGGCCCCAAGTCAACGGCGTCGTATCGACGCTCGAACGGATGACCCAGGCGGCAGCCGAATTCGGGGCCGAATTCGAATTCCTGACCCCCCAGGGCATGTGGACCGCGCCACTGCCCTCCTACCCTGAAATTCGCCTGGCGCTCCCGAACCTCTGGCAAATCGACGGCCAGATCGAGGAGGCGGCGCCGGACCACATTCATATCGCCACTGAAGGTCCTATCGGCTGGCTGACCCGGCGCTATTGCCTCCGGCGCAAGCGCGTTTTCACGACGAGCTACCACACCCGCTTTCCGGAATACGTCTCGGCGCGGTTCGGGGCGCCCGAATGGCTCACATATGCGGGCTTGCGCACTTTTCATGCGCCATCGGCTGCGGTGATGGCGCCGACCCCGACGATCGCCGCCGATCTGACCCGCCGCGGCTTCGCGCGGGTCAGGCTTTGGACGCGCGGCGTCAACCATGCCCTATTCCGCCCGCGGGCGAAGCGCGCGCTCGACCTGCCGCGGCCGATCTTTCTCTCGGTCGGGCGGGTGGCGATGGAAAAGAACCTCGAAGCGCTGCTGAGCCTGGACCTGCCCGGCTCGACTGTCATCGTCGGTGACGGGCCGGAGCGCCCCAGCCTCGAGCGCCGCTATCCGCACGCGCATTTTCTCGGCGCGAGACACGGCGAAGCGCTCGCCGACATCTACGCCAGCGCCGACGTGTTCGTCTTCCCTTCGCGCACCGACACGTTCGGGATCGTGCTGATCGAGGCGATGGCGAGCGGCCTGCCGGTCGCGGCCTTTCCGGTGACCGGGCCGATCGACGTCGTCGCCCCAAGCGCGGGCGTGCTCGACGAGGACTTGGGCGCGGCCTGCCTCAAGGCGTTGACCATTCCGCGGGAAAAGCCGCGCGAACATTCACTGCGCTTCACCTGGAAGGAGAGCGCGCGCCAGTTCCTCGACAACATCGAGATGAGCCGGTCGGACCGCAGACAGCCGGCGCCGCCGCCGGAGCGGGCCGGCGTCGCCCGGGTCGCCCAGCGCGGATAGGGGCGCGGATGGCGTCTCGGCCGCCCGTCAGCAGCTTCCGGCGGCCTCTCGCAGCGGCCGGACGGTGGGCGCGCCCGGGGCGCGATCGAAAGCCCATGCGCCGAGCCCGCGCCCGAAGGCGATCGCCGGCTTCTCGATCAGCGCCGAAAGCACGGCTGCGGCGGCGAAGGTCGCGGCGATGGAGGCTGAGAACTGTAACGGGCCGAAGCCGTATCGGGATCCGATGAGAACGATCATCGGCATGTGGACGAGATAGACGCCGAAGCTCAGTTCGCCGCTCCTGCGCAACGGCGCGAGCTGCATGACGCGCGACAATATCGATTCCGACGGGGTGCAGAAGGCCGTAGACGATTCCGCCGACGACGAGCGGCGCGAACGGGAAGACGGCGTCGTAATAGGACTGCCAGGCGCCCGGCGCGGCCATTTCCGCCATCGATGGGTCGAGGCGGACGAGCGTGAATGGGCAAAAAGGCATGGCCAGGACAAACGCAACCGGCGCGATCCCGGCGACGCAGGCGGCCGAGCGCGGAAAACCGATGTGGCCATTGGCGATCAGCGCGTAGAAGACGACACCGCCGACGAAAGAGTTGGCGTAGTGATGGAAGCCAAGCGTCATCCAGGGCGAGGCCGGGACCCCCTCGTGCCGCGCGACCGCGATCGCCACGCACCATCCGAGATAGGCGAACGCCAGCGCCGCCGCGCCGAGGCGCGATCGCGTTGCCGGCAACGCCAGCGCCAGGATGAAGGGCAGGTAGAGGTAGAACGTCAGTTCAACCGGAATGGTCCATAAGACACCCGGCGCCTGGCCGAGGGTCGCGCGACGATCTCAGCGCCTCCCAGTAGGCGGTCGAGGGGGGAAAGAACGACGATCCGTTCCAGCATGTCAGCGCGATCACGGCGGAGAGAAGAGGAAAGATGCGAAAGATTCGGTTGATCGCATAGGTGAAGAGGGAGCGGCGCGGGCGGGCGGTCCAATTCGGACCCGAAGCCAGCGAATGGCTAAGCAGGAATGACGAAAGAAAGAAGAACACCATCAGCCCGCATTGGCCCGAATATTTGAACGCCGGGAGGGCGGGCAGGAAGCCGGTGTACTGATAATGCGCGAGCATGACGATCAGCGCCGCGGCGCCGCGCAGCGAGGTGAATTGTTTGTCGATGCGGGAGCGCCAATCGAGATCGATTGGACCCGTCGCGTATGGCGTCAATAAAGGCACCGCGCCCGAATGGAAACGAGTTTCGCCAATAGGCTCGCGCCCAGACGTATAGAAAGCTTGAAATCAGAAGCTTTCATTGTCGCGAAGTCGCTTTTCTTGCGGCGCTCGCCGCTTCTCCATTGGCCGAGAATGGACCCCCGGACAAACCCCGGCCGGATCGGCCGCGCTCAGCTCACGAGGCTGAGAACCGTCGCGGCGCCGGCGGTCGCGGCGACGACGGCGAGCGGCGGCGCCCGCCAGACGGTCAAAGCGACGAAGCCAGCCGCCGCGATGGCGAAGTCGGCTGGCCCCCTGACCGCGCCGGTCCAGACCGGATCATAGAGCGCGGAAGCGAGCAGGCCGACGACGGCGGCGTTGACGCCGGCCATCGCCGCGCGCGCGCTCACGCGCCGGCGCAGGCCGTTCCAGAACGGAAGAACCGCCATCAGCAGCAACAGTCCGGGCGCGAAGATCGCGACCAGCGCCAGCGCCGCCCCGGCGACGCCGCCCGGCGGAACGCCGGCCACCGCGCCGAGATAGGCGGCGAACGTGAAGAGCGGCCCGGGCATGGCCTGCGCCGCGCCGTAGCCGGCCAAGAAATGCGCCGTCGGAGACCCAGCCCGGATCGACCACGGCGGTCCGCAGCAGCGGCAGCACCACATGGCCGCCGCCGAACACCAGCGCGCCGGAGCGGTAGAATGCGGCGGCGAGCGCGGCCGCGCCCGGGAGCGCCGGAACGAACGACAACGCCAGCAGGGCGAAAAAGAGGCCGGCGAACGCGAGCGCCGCCAGGCCGCGTGATCGGCGCCTCGACGTCAGCGACGGCGATGTCGGCGCGCCTCGCGGCAGACGACAAGTCCGGCGAGGGCGCCGAGAAGGATGACGGCGATCTGCGCCCAGCCCGCCGGGGCGAACGCCATCAGGATCAGCGACAGGACGGCGATCGTCGCCCGCGGCCGGTCGGGCGTGAGGCTCTGGGCCATCCACAAAACTGCTTGCGCGACGATGGCGGCCGCGACCAGCTTGAGGCCGTGGATAAGCCCATCGCCAGCCGGGCCCTTGAGCGCGCCTCTCGCCGTAGGCGACAAGGGTCATCGCGATCGCCGACGGCAGCGTGAAGCCCGCCCAGGCGGCGACGCCGCCGAGATAGCCGGCGCGCATGAGCCCGATCGCGAACCCGGTCTGGCTGCTGGCCGGTCCGGGCAGGAACTGGCAAAGCGCGACGAGATCGGCGTAGGCGGGTTCGTCGAGCCAGGCGCGGTTGACGACGAACTCGCGGCGGAAGTAGCCGAGATGCGCGACCGGCCCGCCGAAGCTGGTCAGGCCGAGCTTGAGAAAAACGCGAAAGACTTCCGGGGCCGAACCAGCCTTGCTTCCCTTGGTCTCGCCGCTCGATCACAGCGCCCGCCGGCCAAGCCGGGCGGGCATCGCGCCGCGCCAAAGGTCGCGATCCCGCCTCTCAGCCCATGATTACGCCGCCTTCGCCAGCCGCTGCTGCACCATCGACCTGAGCTTCTCGAGGTCGTGGGCGAAGAGACGGATGCCGTCGGAAAGCTTCTCCGTCGCCATCTGGTCCTCGTTGAGCATCCAGCGGAACGTCTTTTCATCCATCGCGACCTTGGCAGGGGCTGGCCCGGGATGGGCCGGGTCGAGATGCCGGGTGAGCACGCCCTCGTCCTTGGACAGCGCTTCGAGCAACTGGGGCGAGATCGTGAGCCGGTCACAGCCCGCGAGAGCCTCGATCTCGCCGGTGTTGCGGAACGAGGCGCCCATGACCACCGTCTTGACGCCGTAGGTCTTGTAATAGGCGTAGATGGTGCGGACCGAATGCACGCCGGGATCGGTTTCGGGCGTATAGGGTCCGCCGCCCGCCTTCACATGCCAGTCGAAGATGCGGCCCACGAACGGCGAAAGCAGGAACGCCTTCGCGTCCCCTGCGGCGATCGCCTGGGCTAGCGAGAAGGCGAGCGTCATGTTGCAATCGATGCCCTCCGCCTGAAGTCGCCGCGCCGCTTGCACCCCTTCCCAGGTCGAAGCGAGCTTGATCAGGATATGCTCGTGGCCGATGCCCCGCTCCTTGTACGCCGCGATGAGCGATTTCGCCTTCGCGACCATGCCCTCGGTGTCGAACGAAAGATCGGCGTCGACTTCGGTCGACACCCGCCCCGGAACGATTTTCGTCAGCTCCGAGCCGAAATTCACCGCGACGCGGTCGGTCACTTCGCCGACCGACGCGCCGCGTTTGCTTCCCCACACAATCGCCTCGTCGACGAGCCGTGCGTAGGCGGGCATTTCCGCGGCCTTCAGGATCAACGACGGATTTGTCGTGGCGTCGGTCGGCTTGTAGGCGCGGATCGACTCCATGTCGCCGGTGTCCGAGACGACCGTGGTCATGGCGCGCAATTGGTCGAGCTTACTGGTCATGGACGAGCCTCCTTGGCAGGTTCCGTCTGCGGCGATTGTCGCGCTCGCGGGCGTCATACGCAAGCGGGGGGTCGGGCTCCAGGAATGGTGGGGACAGCGGCCTTCTTCTGTCGCGTCGATTCCCAGCCGACGCCGCCCGGACGCGGAAATCCCGATCTTTTCGGCAGGAACCTAATCAGCCCGAGCCTGTTCTTGGACATCGTCAACGCCAGGAGCGTCCCATGCCGAACCCCAAAAACCTCGAAGAGCTGTTCTCCGAGACTCTCAAAGATATCTACTTCGCTGAAAAGCAGATCTTGCGCGCCTTGCCCAAGATGGCGAAGGAAGCCAAATCGGCTGAGCTCAAGCAGGCTTTCGAGACCCATCGCCAGCAGACCGAAGGCCACGTCGAGCGCCTCAATCAGGTGTTCGAGCAGCTTGGCCGGCCCGCGCGCGGCAAGACATGCGAGGCGATCCTCGGCATCATCGACGAAGCCAAGGAAATCATGGAGGAATTCAAGGGCGCCGAGGCGCTGGACGCCGGGCTCGCCTCATCCGCCCAGGCGGTCGAGCACTACGAGATCGCCCGCTATGGCACGCTCAAGACATGGGCGCAGCAACTTGGGCTGAACGACGCCGCGAAGCTTCTCAACGAGACGCTGCAGGAAGAGATCGAGACCGACAAGCTGCTGACCAGGCTCGCTACCTCGTCAGTCAACAAAAAGGCGGCGTGAGCCTCACGCAGAGACAAAAGCGGGAATGGGAGCTGCTGCGGCGACGGCGCCGGTCGAGGCGCCTTCACATGATCCAGCGGCAGCTCCCGTTCTCGAAACAGAGCGCGCGGCCCTGGGCGATCGGCGCATCGGCCGCCTTGGCCGGCGCGACGCCGGCGACCAACACCATCAAGGCCCGCGCCACGCCCGCCGTGCGAGACCACGAACGCGTCTCCGGCTAGCCCGTCGAGCCACGGCCGGAGGCGCTCGGCCAGCATCGCGTAGCTCTCGCCGCCGGGCGGCGTGAAATTCCACTTGTCCTTTTTGCGCGCCCTGACGCCTCTCGGATCGCGCGCCTCGATTTCCGGCCAGGTCAGGCCCTCCCAGGCGCCGAAGCTGATTTCCTTCAGCGCTGCGTCAAGGTGGTAGCGGCCGGGCATGAGGCCAATCGCGCCGCGGGCGATCTCCATCGTCTCCCGCGCCCGCACGAATGGCGAAGCGATGAAGGCGCCGAGCCGCCTCCAATTGTTCGATTTCGGCCCCGATCCGCGCTTGCAGCGTCCGACCGACCGACCGCGCCTGCTCGCGCCCGCGCGCGTTGAGAGGGATATCGAGCTGTCCTTGCAGGCGGCCCTCGGCGTTGTAGGCCGTCTCGCCGTGGCGCATGAAGATCAAGCGATAGGGGAAAGGCGCCACGACGCTCTCTTGGTTGAGAAAAACAGGCGCGGCTCTCACGTAGCGACGCTCCCGTCAAGCCGAAGGGCGGTCCGTCGCTTGCCGAAACGCCATCACAGCGAGAGCGCCCGAAAGCCCCATTGTTTCGCCAGCGCCAGGCATTCGGCGACGGTCGCGACGCCGGCCGTCGTCGACACGGCGCGCATCGCGGCTGCGGCGCAGGCGTGGCCGAGCTCCACGCATTTCGCGATCGGCCAATGCTCATGCAGCCCATAAAGCATGCCGGCGGCGAAGGCGTCGCCGGCGCCATTGGCGCCGACAATTGCGCTCGCAGGCATGGCGACCGAGCCGAGCGCGACGCGCGACCCGTCACGTCCGCCGACGACCGCACCCTCGGGAAAGTGAGCAGCCGCGAAGCGCATCGCGCCGAGCGCCATCGTTTCGTCGATCGCGCGTGCGACCGCGGCCGCGTCGGTCGATCCGTCCGCCCGCCGCGTCTCGAGCCCGGCAAGGGCGCCGATCTCGTAGTCGTTGACGATGAGCCAATCGAGATGGGGCAGGCACGGGCGGCCAAGCTCGGCGAGGCGGTCGGCGCGAGTGGTCATCAATTCGAGATTGGCGGCAAGCCCCGCGGCCCGCGCTTTCCTGAGCACGGCGACCCAGCCGTTGGCGTCGCCGCGCCACGGAAGATCCATCGCCTTGTGGGCGCCCGGCAATCCAAGATGGAGAATTCTCGCCCGCGTCGACGAGAAATCGAAGTTGTCGGGCGTCATCTCGGCGGCGACGCCCTGATGATAGAAATGGGTGCGCCGGCCGTTGGACGCGACGTTGAAAGCATCGACGCTCATCGTCGCGCCGCCCGGCAGCGCCTGAAGGGCGGCGCGAGCGACGCCATGCGCGTCGCATTGATCGAAGAGGAAGCGCCCGAGGTGGTCGTCGCCGACGACCCCCATCGCCTCTACCGGAAATCCGGGATCAAGGCGCTTGAGGTCGAACGCCATGTTCGAGCCGGATCCGCCGTTTTGGCGGTCGATTGCGAGAACTTCGTTTGACGTGTCTTCCTCAGGCCAGCGCGCGATCGACTTGTTGAAATCGACGCAAAAGGTCCCCGCCGACAGCACGCCCCGCCGTTCGCTCATCGATCAGGCGGCCAGAAGAACGGATTCGGTGATCGCGCTGTCGGCAGCCAGCCCGCGGATCGGCTTCAGGCCCTGCTTGTGAAGCGCGGCGTGATAGTTCTCGACCGCCTCAAGCGGGGTCACGGCGCCGTCGGCGACGGCGCGCATGAGACGCACCATATCGAGCGGCGATTCGGCCAGATTGATCTTGCGGCCGAACAACGCCACCCGCGCGCCGTACTTTTCCGCCTGATGGATCAGCTCGAAACAGTCGCGCGCGGTGCCCGCGCCGCCGCCAAGGACGCCGACCACCAGCCCCGGGTCGAACGACGCCAGCTCTTCCAGGGCTCTCGGCCCACTATAGGCGATCTTGAGGAATTCCGGCCGCTCCGCCTCGGTGAGGCCGGCGAGGCAGCGGACGATCGCGTCGTTGACGAACTCGGGGATCGCCTCCGCGCTCAGGCCCCGCTCGACATTGGGATTGAAGACCTCGAGGAAATAGGAGAAGCCGTTGGCGGCGGCGTCGGTGCGGAAGTCCCGGAACGCTTCGAGCGAGGCGATGTCGGCTTCGATGTCGTTGGTGAAGGTGATCGAGTAGAGCCCGAGGTCGGTGAACGGCCTGACGTGGGCGAGCGAAGCGGTGCGGAACGGCCGCGACGGCGCGTGATGAAAGGTCCCGCCGCGATGGCGCCAGATGTCGGTCGTGTCGTTGGCGCGGATCGCCGGTTTGACTCCCGTGCCGGCGAAGGATTTGCGCTTCGCGAGCTGCTCGAGGTTCGAGGCCGAGGTCAGCATGATGTCGACGACATCCTGTTTGACGATCGCTGCGATCGAATCGAGAAATTCCGCCCGGGTCGCGAACCGAGCGCCGCCCGCGCCGCGCGCCGGCCCGACCGCGTGAAGCCCCGGCCCCATGTCGGGGTCCTTGGCGTCGGCGATGATGAAATCCGAGCGCCGGTAGAGGCCGCCCCGGATCCGCGCGAGCTTGTCGTCGAGCCTGACCATGAAAACGTCTCCGCGAACTTGAAGAGTGATTGGGCGCCTTATAGCCCGCGATGTCAGCCCGGCGCCACCGGGCGCGGCGGGCTGGCGCGCCGGCCCCCGATCCGATAGCGTTTCCGGCTCCGGCGACCCCGTCGTCTGCTCCCTTCCCCCGATCCGAGGTCAAGGCCCATGTCCGATCGTCTTCGCATTCTCGTCATCGGCGCCGGCGGGATGGCGGGGCGCGCGATCGTGGCGGAACTTTCGCCTCGTCACGAGATCGTCTCGGCCGGATCGAAGACCGGCGACATCCGCATCGACATCGCCGACCCCGTCAGCATTGAAGCCGGCTTCAAAGCGGCCGGCCCCCTCGATGCTGTCGCTTGCGCCGCCGGCGCTGTCAATTGGCCACCGCTTTCAACCATCAAACCCGCGCCGCTGGCGCAGTCGCCCTACGGACGCGGTCTCGTCAACAAGCTGATGGGCCAGGTCAATCTGGCGCTCTGCGCCCGCGATCATTTGCGCGATGGCGGCTCGATCACGTTGATGGCGGGCGTGCTCTCCCAAACTCCGATCGCCGCCGGATCGTCCGCCAGCATGGTCAATGCGGCTCTCGAGGGCTTCGTCATGGCCGCGGCAATCGAAATGCCCCGCGGCATCCGCATCAATGCGGTGAGCCCGACAGTGTTCGAGGAGGCAATGGCGGACTACGGGCCGTTTTTCCGCGGCCACGATCCGGTGCCGGTCGCCCGTGCGGCGCGGGCCTTCAGCCGCAGCGTCGAGGGGCTTGAGACCGGCAAGACTTACCGGGTGGTTTAGCGCACACGATGCGAAGCGCGCTCGTCGTCTATGTCGCGCTGACCGCGCTGACGCTTGCCGTTTTCGCGATTTGGCCCGAGCTCGACCTCACCGTCGCGCGCTATTTCTTCCATTCCGGCGGGTTCTTCGGCGACAACAGCTTGGGGCGTTCCGCACGCGAGTTTTTCCGCGTGACGCCGTTCGTCGTGTTAGCGGCCTACGCAGCGCTGTGGCTTGCCAACCGTGCCGGCGCGAAGCTCCGCTGGGCCCCGACCGGCCGGATGGTGATCTTTCTCATCGCCACAATCGCGATCGGGCCGGGCCTCATCGTCAATCTCGGTCTCAAGGACCATTGGGGCCGGCCGCGGCCCTACCAGACCCGGGACTTCAGCGGCCAGGACCCATTCACGCCGTGGTACGAGTTGGACGGCGCGTGCAAGAGAAACTGTTCGTTCGTCTCCGGCGAAGCGGCGACCGGCTTCTGGATGGTCGCGCCGGCGAGCGTCCTGCCCCCGCCGTGGCGCGCTCCCGCGATCGTCGTCGCCTTCGCCTTCGGGGCCGGCGCGAGCCTGCTCCGGCTCGCCTTCGGCGGCCATTATCTCTCCGACGTCCTGCTCGGCGGGCTGATCACCCTCGTCGTCATCGAGGCCGTCCGGCGGCTCTTGTGGCCGCGCGGCGCCTCTTGACGCCTTGCGCACGCCGCGCCCGCCTCTATAAGTCCGGCCGAGCTTCGCGCCTTCTTAGTGGATTCCTCGCCGTCCATGTCCAGCCTCAAGTCCAGGATCAAGCGCGTCGTCCTCGCCTATTCCGGCGGGCTCGACACTTCGATCATCCTCAAATGGCTGCAAACCGAATATGGCGCCGAGGTCTTCACCTTCACCGCCGACCTCGGCCAGGGCGAGGAGCTCGAGCCGGCGCGCCGGAAGGCCGAGCTGCTTGGCGTCAAGCCCGAGCACATTTTCATCGAAGACGTGCGTGAAGAATTCGTCCGCGACTACGTGTTCCCGATGTTCCGCGCCAATGCGCAGTACGAAGGGCAATATCTGCTCGGCACCTCGATCGCGCGGCCGCTGATCGCCAAGCGCCTCGTGGAGATCGCCCACAAGGTCGGCGCGGACGCAATTTCCCACGGCTCAACCGGCAAGGGCAACGACCAGGTTCGCTATGAACTCTCGGCCTATGCGCTGGACCCCGACATCAAGATTATCGCGCCCTGGCGCGAATGGGAGTTCGCCTCGCGCACCGCGCTCCTTGCCTTCGCTGAGCAGCACCAGATCCCGATCGCCAAGGATAAGCGCGGCGAAGCGCCGTTCTCGGTCGACGCCAACCTCCTGCACGTCTCCTCGGAGGGCAAGGTGCTCGAAGACCCGGCGCAAGAGACGCCCGCTTACGTCTATTCGCGCACCGTCGATCCGGAAGCTGCGCCGGACAAGCCGACAATGGTCGAGATTGCCTTCGAGAACGGCGATCCGGTCGCCGTCGACGGCAAGCCGATGAGCCCGGCGACCCTGCTTGCGGCGCTGAACACGCTCGGCCACGACAATGGCATCGGCCGGCTCGACCTGGTCGAGAACCGCTTTGTCGGCATGAAGTCGCGCGGCATGTACGAGACGCCGGGCGGGACCATCCTGCTTGCGGCGCACCGCGCCATCGAATCGATCACCCTCGACCGCGGCGCGGCCCATCTCAAGGACGAGCTGATGCCGAAATACGCGGAGCTCATCTATAACGGATTCTGGTTTTCACCCGAGCGCGAGCTGCTGCAGGTCCTCATCGACAAGAGCCAGGAGATGGTCGCGGGACGAGTGCGGCTCAAGCTCTACAAGGGCGGCGTCCATGTGATCGGCCGCGACAGCCCCCATTCGCTCTACGACCAGGATCTCGTCACCTTCGAGGAAGGCGCGGTCGCCTACGACCACCGCGACGCTTCCGGCTTCATCAAGCTCAACGCGCTCAGGCTGCGGACGCTGGCCAAGCGACGCAAGAAGGCAGAAGCGCGGCGCTAAACTCGCAAAGGGGGGCGCGCCGGCTGTCGGCAAACGAACGAGGCGATGGCAAAATCTCCCGCCTGGTGTAATTTGCCGGAGTAAATTTTATTTCAGGGGGATGGAATGAGACTCGGAACTCACGCTCTGGTCGGCGCGTTCGGCTTCGCGCTTGCAGCGACGGGGATTTCCGCGGCGCAAGCCTATACTCTGTCGTACAGCATCGACCTTCCGACTTCGTCCGCGACGCAGATCCTGGTCGTCCAGCAGGGCTACGGCTATCCCTTCGGGCTGGAGTTCTACCGTCCGAGCTGGTCTGCGGGACCCGGAAACACGGTCATCAGCCCTTCTCTGGATTTGGCCGTGCCGCTGCAGGCGACATCGCTGGTCGGACTGACGCAGGACGCCCAGGACGCCGAACATATCGTTCTCTTCGCCGATGACGACTGGGCCGCCAGCGCCGTCGGGGAGGCGTGGAGCTATCTGTTTCCCGACATTGACGAGGCGGCGCTGATCGCAAGCATCGAGCAGACTTCGGGAGCCTGGACCGACTATCAGATCTTTTTCGACTTCGCCCTTGATTACAATCGGGTATTTGGCTTCGCGCCCGGCGACACTTTCACGGCGATCTCGTTTTCCGACGGGGCGATCATCGGTTCGGGAATCAGCTATCTCACTCCGATCACCGAGGCTTCGACCTGGGTAATGCTGTTGGCCGGATTTGGCGGGATCGGGCTGGCCGGCGTCCTCCGGAGGCGCGAAGCCGGAACTCGCCGCGGGTAGCGCACCGGGCCGGGCCCACGCGACCAAGTCGCGATCAGATCGCACTCCCCTCCGCCTTCGCGAGCACGCAGCCGGAAATGAGCCAGTCGCCGTTCGCCTCCCGCCTGAGGCTATACAGCGCAGTCCATACGACATTGTCATTGTCGACGAGGGTCGCCTTGAGGCTCGCCTCGTCGCCGAGTTCGGCGAAGTCGCCAAACTCGACGCTGCGATGCCTGTAGACCGGCGGATAGCGGCCGCGAACCATGGCCATGAAATGGACGGGGTCGCCGAACATCTCCTTGATCGTCGGATCCGCGAGGGCGTAGGCCGCCTCCGCATCATCCCGGGTGAACGCGTCGAATTGCTGCTCGATGATCGCCCGCGAGCGGGCGGCGGTCGATTCCTGCGCAGATGCAGTCGCGACCAACAGGGCCGCAGCAACGGCCACCGCCCCGATCGTTTTCATCATCATTCGCATGGCGGCCTCGCATCTGGCGCACCTTCGTTATACGCGCCACGACTGCCAATGGTTTCAGTCTGGTCCGAAGATTGGTCGGCTTCATGCAAAACCCAGCCTTGTCGCGCGGCGGCCGTCCCGAGGCGGTCGCGAGACGTTCGCGCTTTGTTACACAGGCGTCACATTCGCGCGTCAAAGACCGGCCTGACGGGGGAAAGCGTGACGCCCGTCGACGATTCGCTCATGCGAAGCGGCGCTGATGGCTGGAAAAAGCGGAAGCGATCTCGAAGACCTCCGCGGCCTTCTCGCCGAGGTGAAAGCGTTGCGCGAGGACGTCGAGAACAGGGGCGCCGAGCTCAGACGCTCGTGGGGCGTCGGCGCGGACCAGACGTCCCCCCGAATGCTCAATCTTTCCCACTACATCGCGCTCCGCGGGCATGACCTCACCGATCTCCAGTATCGCCTCGCGGCCCGCGGCCTGTCGTCGCTCGGCCGCAGCGAGGGCCAGGTCGCGCTGGCCCTCGATACACTGATCGCGACCCTCAGGCGCCTGACCGGCGAGCCGGGGGCGGCCTACCCGGCGACGCCGTCGGCGACGGCGGGCGCGGCGGAATTGGCGGCGGAGGCGGACCGCCTGTTCGGCAGGCGGCAAAGAGGCGCTCCTCGCGCCCGAGTCATGGCGACCCTGCCGCCGGAAGCCGCCGAGGACCCCGAGTTGGTCGACAATCTGGTGGCCGCGGGAATGGACTGCGCCCGGATCAATTGCGCCCACGACGACGCCGAAATCTGGGGGCGGCTGATCGAGAACGTGCGCGAGGCCGCGGCCCGGCTCGAGCGTCCCTGCCGGGTGCTGATGGACATCGCCGGCCCGAAGTGCCGCATCCTGAGAGTGAAAGCGCCGCCGAAGACCCGTCTGTTGCGCGGTGACCGGGTGGTGCTGGTCGACGAACTGCGCGACAAGACCAAGGAGCCGATCGCCTTCTCGCTCAACTTTCCCGAGCTCGTCGACCAGCTCGTGGTCGGCGCGGACGTGTTCATCGACGACGGCAAGGCGGCGGCGCGGGTGGTGTCCAAAGCTGCGGGCCGGGCGGAGATCGAGGTCTACGCCGCGCGCGAGAAGGGGGTGCGGCTGAAGCCGGGCAAGGGCGTCAATTTCCCCTCGACGGAGCTCGATCTGCCGCCGCTGACATCAAAGGATTTCCGCGACCTCGATTTTATCGCCGAGCATGCCGACCTCATCGGCTTTTCGTTCGTGCAGCGGGTCGACGACATCGAGCTCCTCCAGGACCACCTTGTCGCCCGCGCGCCCAAGCGCGAGCCGCACGGGCTGGTGCTGAAGATCGAGACTCCGCTCGCCGTGCGCAATCTGCCGACGCTGATCCTGCAAGCGGCGGCGCACAATCCGACCGCGGTTATGATCGCCCGTGGCGATCTCGCGGTCGAGCTCGGTTTCGCCCGCCTGACCGAAATGCAGGAGGAAATCCTCTGGCTGTGCGAAGCGGCGCACACACCGGTGGTGTGGGCGACGCAGGTGCTTGACACCTATGTGCGCGACGGCGTGGCGAGCCGCGCCGAAATGACCGACGCGGCGATGGCGCAGGGCGCCGAATGCGTGATGCTCAACAAGGGGCCTTATCTTGCCGAAGGCGTCGCCTTTCTGCGCGACGTGCTCGCCCGCATGGACCGCCACCGGGCGAAGAAATTCGCCCGCTTCGCGTCCCTGAAGGAGTGGGCGTGAGCGAGCTTGACAGCGCGCATCGGGATACTTAGCTAAGTTAGCCATTCCCTTCTGAGCGCAGAATTCCGATGCAAAAGGTTACTGTTCACGCCGCGAAAACGCAGCTATCCAAGCTGATCGAGGCTGCTTTGGCCGGCGAGGATGTGATCATCGCCAAAGGCGAAAAGCCGGTCGTTCGCCTCGTCCCTATTCCGCAAGGCCAATTCAAGCTGGGGGTGCTCAACCCCGGAACGCTGGGCGAGGGTCCTGACTTCTTTGGACAAATGGACGAAGAAGAGCTGGCGGCGTGGGAGGGGCGCGACTGACGACGCTGCTGCTCGACACCCATGTCTGGGCCTGGTCGCTGACCGACGACAGGCGTATTTCGAAGCGCGCGCGAGAGGCCATCATCGAGGCTGAAACGATCCTGGTCAGCGCAATTTCCTTCTTTGAAACCGCCCAGAAGGTTCGCCTCGGGAAATGGCCGGAAATGGCGCCATACGTCGACCAAATGCCGGCGCTGCTCGCAAGCCAGCGGGGCGTCGCCGCCGCGCTTGAGGCTGCGGACTGCCTGATGGCGGGGACGATGGAATGGACGCATCGTGACCCGTTCGATCGCCTGTTGGCCGCGTCCGCGCTTCGCCGAAGAATTTCACTCGTCTCCGCCGACCCGGTCTTCGACGCGGTGCTCGCAAGGATCTGGTAGCGCCCAAACGCACGCGGCTACGCTCGCAGGGCTCCGCCGCACGCGGATGCGCGCGGCGGCTTTCGATCAGCCTACGATCAGCTCGCCGAACGGACGCCAGCTCTCGCCGTCGAAGCGGGCGAGCTGCATCTGACGGATCGGGCTGAAGTTCGTCGGCGAGGTGTTGATCGCCATGCCGTTCAAGAGCATCGGCAGCGACAGATCCTTGATGTTGGCGGCCTGCTTCATCACGTTCTCACGCGACAGATCATTGCCGCACTGCTTGAGCACCTGAACCATTGTCGCCCCGGCGCCGAAAGCGTAGGCCGCGTTGACGTCCACAAATTCTTTGTCGCTCATGTATTTGTCGCAGAACGCTTTCCATTCCTTCACCCCCGGGTCGTCCTTGAGCGTGTTGTCGGTCGGGTCCTTGACATAGCCGCTGGTGATGAGCCCTTTCGACTTGTCGAGGCCCGCGGGCTTCAGCACGGTCGCAATCGACGGCGAGACGTTGCTGAGATAACGGGTCGCATTCCAGCCGAGGTCGAAGGATTTTCGGATCGCCTGGGCGGCGAATTTCGGCGTCGCCCCGATGACGAGGATGTCCGCGCCGGAGCCTTGTAGCGTCACGATCTGCGAGTTGACCGTCGGCTCCGAAGTCTCGTAGGAGGCCGACTTGACGAGCATGCCGGCGTGATCGGCGCCGAGCACGTCCTGGAGCCCCTTGAGGTAGTCCTTGCCGAACCCGTCGTTCTGGTAGAGCAAGGCGATCTTCCCGTCGGGCTTGGTCGCGAGAATGTCCTTGGCGTAGATGTGCGCCTCGGTCTGGTAATTCGGATTGAAGCCGATGGTCCAGGGGAAGTGGTCGGGATCGGAGAAGACGCTTGCCCCGGTCGAGACGAAGAGCTGCGGTACCTTGTTGTCGTTGAGATATTGCCGGATCGCAAGATTGCACGCCGTGCCGAGTGTCTGGAAGCAGAAGGCGACCTTCTCGTCCTCGACCAGCCGGCGCACCTGCTCGACCGTCTTCGGCGGGCTGTAGGCGTCGTCGAGGCTGATAAGATTGATCTTGCGCCCGTTCACGCCGCCCTGCTCGTTGATCATCTTGAAATAGGCGACCTCGGTGCGGCCGATCACGCCGTAAGCCGAGGCTGGGCCGCTGTAGGGCATGGTTTGCCCGATCTTGATTTCCGTATCGGTGACGCCCGGCGCATTGTCGGCGCGGGCCGAACTCGCGCTCGCGGCCAATGCCGCGGCGGCGCTCGATTGCAGGAATGTACGTCGTGTGATCATGGCGATTCTCCCTTTCCTTCATATTTTGCGGCGACATTCGCGCCGCCGTCGTTATCAAGCTGGACCCGTCGAGACGGGGCAAGCCCGCGCCGGATGGCGTTCGCTGCCGCCCACGCCGCGCCCGCTACTCCCATCGGCATCGCGGCCATTACCAGAATCAGGAGCGCGCCGTAAATCGCCCCCGGCAGCGCCTTGGCGCTCTCGCCGAAACTGACCGAGAGCTGGTCGGCGATATTGGGCACGAACTCGATGAACAGGGCGCCGAACAGAACCCCGCCGAGCGAAGCGAGCCCGCCGACCACGATTCCGACCAGGAAGGCGAGCGAAAGCGGAAGTCCGAAGCTCTCGGGCGAAACGAAGCCGACGGCGATCGCGCTCAATCCCCCTGCCACGCCGGCGTAAAGCGCGCTGACGCCGAAGCACGTGGTCTTGTAGAGCGCCGCATTGACGCCCATCGTCTCGGCGGCGATCGGCTGGTCGCGAATGGCGATCAGCGCCCGCCCGATCCGCCCGCGCGCCAGGTTCCGCGCCGCCCAGTAAAGCGCCGCGCCGCAGGCGAGGCAGACGAGGTAGAGCCATTGGTCGGGGTTGAGGCTGAGCCCGAGCGGCGCGAGCGGCTTAGGGAGTGAAAGTCCTTGCGAGCCGCCGGTGAAGGCGTCGAAGCCGGTGTAACTGAGGATCTGCGGCGTGGCGACCGCGAGCGCGAAGGTGGCGAGCGCGAGATAAAGTCCGCCGAACCGGAGAGCGGGAAAGCCGAACAGAAAACCGGCGACGAAGCACACCACGCTCGCGAGCGGAATCGCCGCCCAGAACGGCAGGCCAAACTTCACAATCAGGATCGCCGCGCCGTAGCCGCCGATGGCGAAAAACGCGCCGTGTCCGAGCGAGATCTGGCCGTTGAACCCGGTCAGGAGGTTGAGCCCGAGCAACGCAATGGCGAGAATGAGCACCTGCGAGCCCTGATAGATGTGGTAGCCCGAGGCGAAGAACGGAAAGGCGAGAGCGATCAGCCCGACGGCCAGGGTGACAAGAAGCCGCAACGCGCCGTCGCTTTCGGCCATGGTCAGACCCTCGCCACGAGGCGGCGCCCGAACAGTCCGGACGGCCGCCAGACCAGGACGGCGATGATGATCGCCAGCGCGACCGAGAGCTTGACCTCGGAGCCGACGACATAAGCTCCAATGAGATTTCCGAGCACGCCGACGGCGAAGCCGCCGACTGCGGCGCCGAAGGGATTGTCGATGCCCCCCAGCACCGCGCCGGCAAAGGCGTAGAGCAGCACGCCGCCCATCATATTGGGATCGAGATAGACGATCGGCGCCGCCATCATGCCGGCGATCGACCCGATCGCCGCCGCGAGACCCCAGCCGATCGCGAGCATCCACCCGACCCGGATGCCGACCAGCCGGCTCGACACCGGATTCTGCGCCGCCGCCCGCATGGCGAGGCCGAGAGGGGTGAAGCGGAAGAAGGCGTAGACCAGGGCCAGCACGGCCAGGGTCACGATGATGGACCCGGATTCATGCGGCGACATGTAGCCCGCGCCGAACCACGGCTTGCCGGTGAACGGGCTGTCGAACGATTGAACCGAATAGCCGTACAGCCATCCGGCGAGCGAGTTGAAGATCAGGCTGAGGCCTATGAACACGATCACCGAAGCGAGAACCGGCGCGTTGGCGAACGGCCTGACGACCAGCCGCTCGATCACCACCCCGCCGACGAAGGAAAGGGTGACGGTGGCGAAGAACGCAAGCCAGTAGGGCTCGCCGAGATCGATCAGCTTCCAGGCGAAATAGGTCGAGAACATCGCCATTTCGCCCTGGGCGAAATTGATCAGTTGTGTCGCCTGGTAGATCATGACCAGGGCGAGCGCCATGACGGCGTAAACGCCGCCGAGCGCCACTCCGGAAGCCAGTTGGTGGAGGAACTCGCCCAAGTTCGAAAGCTCCAGCCACTAGTAGCCGAGATAGGCGCGCCGCACCGAATCGTCGGCGCGAATCGCCTGCGAGGGGCCGCTGAGCGCGACCCGCCCAGTCTCGATCAAGACCGCCCGGTCGGCGAGATCGAGCGCCAGCGAAGCGTTCTGCTCGACGATCAGGAGGCTCACGCCCTCATTGCGATTGATCTCGCCAAGGACGCGAAAGATCTCCGCCACCACCAAAGGCGCGAGGCCGAACGACGGCTCATCGAGCATCAGGAGGCTCGGCCGCATCAGCAGCGCCCTGGCGATCGCCAGCATTTGCTGCTCGCCGCCCGACAGCGTTCCCGCCTGCTGGCGGCGCCGCTCTTTGAGCCGCGGAAAGAAGCCGAACACGCGGTCGAAATCCTCGCGGACCCCTTGCCGGTCACCCCGCACGTAGGCGCCGAGGCGCAGGTTCTCCTCGACCGTGAGATCAGTGAACGTCCCGCGCCCGTCAGGCACATGCGCGACGCCGAGACGAGCGACATCCTCCGTCGCCAGCGCGCCGATCGGACGGCCGCGGAAACGGATGTCGCCGGTGCGCCGGATGAGGCCGCTCAGCGCTCTCAGGATCGTGGTCTTGCCGGCCCCGTTGGCGCCGAGCACAGCCGTCACGCCGCCGTCTTCGACCTCGAAATCGATCCCGCGCAACGCCCGCGCCTGCCCGTACCAGGCTTCGAGGCCCTTGACCTCGAGAATGGGCGCGCTCAAGCCGCGCTCCCGAGATAGGCCCGCACCACCTCGCGATTGGCCCGCACTTCGTCGGGCCGGCCGTTGGCGATGACCCGGCCGAAGTCGAGCGCGACCACCTGGTCGCTGACCCGCATGACCAGATTCATGTGATGCTCGACCAGCAGCACCGCGACGCCGCGCCGGTCCCGGATGGCGCGGATCTCGTCGGCCAGTCCATCGACCTCCGAGTGATTGAGGCCGCCGGCCGGCTCGTCCAGGAGGAGGAGCTTCGGACCCTTGGCGAGCGCGCGGGCGAGTTCCACCCGCTTGCGCACGCCGAACGAAAGCGCGCCCGCCGGACGGTCGGCAACGCTCTTGAGCCCAAATTCCTCGATCAGCGCGTCCGCCCGCTCGGCGATCTCGACCTCCTCGCGCCGCGCCGCCGGCATGGCAAGAGCATTGGCCAGGAAGCCGCCGCGCGCGATCGCATGCGCGCCAACGCAAACGTTCTCGCGCACCGTCATGGTGGAGAACAGGGCGACGTTCTGGAAGGTGCGGGCGATGCCGAGCGAGGCAAGCTCGTGTCTGGCGAAGCTGGCGAGCGGCCGGCCGTCGAATGTGATCGATCCGGCGCCGGGATCGTAGAGGCGCGAGATGCAATTGAAGAGTGTCGTCTTGCCGGCCCCGTTCGGTCCGATCAAGCCGCAGATGGCGCCCCGGGCGACCTCGAAGGAGACGTCCTGGAGTGCGGTTACGCCGCCGAACCGGATCGTCAGCCCGCTGACCGCGAGCAGCGCCGGCTCATGCAGGCCTATGCCTTCGTCCTCGCCTCTGGCTTTCGCCTCGGCCAGCTCCATGGACCTTCCGCTCCCGACGTCGCCCGGCCGGTCAACGCCGGCCGTCGGTCGCAGTCTTGACGTTTCCATGAGGCTTGTCACCTGCTTTGTTCTTAGGACTTTAGTCGGTGGCGCGGGCCGGCTGAGGGCTCATTCGCGGTGGGCGAGAAAAGAAAGCACACCTGCCTTGAACGCGCGGTCGCCGACCGCGAGATTGTGATCGCGGCCGGGAATGTCGAACGCCGTTCCCCGCGGCAGCATGGCGGCGAGCGCATGGGGATCGCCGGCGATGGCGTCACGCGCGCCGACCGCGACCAGCGCCGGCTGCGCAATATGCGCGAGTTCCGCGGGCGTGAGGCTGCGCCGCGAGCCCCGGACGCAGGCGGCGAGAGCGGCCCGGTCGCTCTTCGTCCGGTCGGCGAAGGCGCGGAACATGCGCTGCGCCGGATCGGTCGAGGCTATCGAGCGAGGGCGCCTCCAGCGCCTCCGCGATCGTCTCCGGCAGCCCAGCGTCGCGGGTGAGCCGGTCGCCGAGCCCGCCCAGGATCAGCGCGCGGACGCGCTTCGGCTCGGCGAGGGCGAGGAAACTCGCGATCCGCGCTCCCATCGAATAGCCCATCACGTCGGCGCGCTCGATCCCCAAATGCGCAAGCAGGTTGGCAGCGTCCTGCGTCATCAGATTGGCGCGATAGTCGGCCGGCGCGTAGAGTTTCTGGCTTTGCCCGTGGCCGCGGTTGTCGAACGCGACGACCCGCCGGCCGGCCTGGGCAAGCGCCTCGACCCAGCGCGGATCGACCCAGTTGACGCGATGGCTGGAGGCGAAGCCATGGATCAAAAGGATCGGCTCGCCGAGGTCGTGGGCCTTGGGCGCAACGTCGATGAACGCGATGTCGACGCCGTCGGACAAAAAATGCTCAAGCATGGACGAGGCTCCGTGAGGAGAAGATAGAGCAGTCAACTCGGGCAGTTCGCAAGCCGCCCGAGAGCTGATCGCGCCGCCCGCGCCAGCTTGACGCGCAAGGATCGATTGACGCTTAATCTCGGGTCGCATGGACGGCGCGATAGTCGGCCGTCCGACCGATTCACGCAGTTCGGAGGCTCAAATCATTCCCGTGATGGCGCCATGAGCCGTCGGAGCACGCCTGTCTGGACGCCGAGCGACGACCAGATGGGCCATTGGCCCGGCGTCTCGGGCAATGCGATCAATGGCGTCGGCGAAGACGCGCCGCGCCGTCCATCGCCGATCTACTGGCGCCCGCCCGATACGATCCCGCACGGAGCGCTGCAGCGCTGGTTCTATCAGCGCACCGGCGATGACCCGACGCTCGCGGAGGCGAGACAGGAACGGCAGCGGGCGATCGACCAGCCGCTCGTTCCGGTCGCCACGGACAAAGCCGATATGACCGCCGAGGCCCTGACAGCCGCGGTAAAGGGCGCGGCGACGGAATGCGGCGCTGACGACGTCGGCGTCACACCCATGTGGGCCGACTATGTGTTCGAAGGCGATGACCCGCCGAATTATCCCTGGATGATCGTGATCGCGGTCGAGCAGGACTACGAGGCGATGAAGCAGGCGCCGTCGATGCGCTCGCTGGTCGAGATCACACGTCAGTACGGGCGGGGAATCCTGGCCGCCAAGGGCCTCGCCAATTGGCTGCGCCGGCAAGGCTACGACGCTTTTCCCTATGGCGGCCCGATGGCGGGCTCGTTCGTACTGATCCCGCCGGCGATCGAGGCGGGGCTCGGCGAGCTCGGCAAGCACGGGTCGATGATCCATCGCAAGTTCGGCTCGAATTTCCGCCTCGCCTGCGTGCTCACCGACGCGCCCCTGATTGCAGACGCGCGCCAGACATTCGGCGCCGACGACTTCTGTCTCCATTGCCGCGTTTGCGTGGACGCCTGTCCGCCCGCGGCGATCCTGCCGGAGAAGACGCTGGTGCGCGGCGAACGGCGCTGGTACGTCGACTTCGACAAGTGCCTGCCCTATTTCAACGAGGCGATGAGCTGCGCCATCTGCCTCGCGGTCTGCCCGTTCAGCCGGCCCGGCGTCGGCGACAATCTGGTGATGAAGCTCGCAACGAGACGCGCCCGCGGCGAAAGATGACGCGCAAACGGGCGCGGCCCCGCTGCGTCAGAGCGAGGTCGCGAAAGCCGTCAGCCAATCGGGCATCGCGGCGACAAGGACCGCTTCGATCTGATGATCGAAGCCGGTCAGGACCGCGGCGCCGACAATTGTGAACGCCGCGCCGAGCGCAAGCCTGCCGCCGGCGCCCGCCCAGGCGAAGCGCGCCTTCGAGGCGACCCGGCCAGCCGCATAGCCCAAGCCGATCAGCGCGCCTGCCGCCCCGAGCGCGTAGGCGGTCATCGTCGTGATCGCCGCCACAAGCGAACCGCCCTTGGCGGCAAGGATGAGCGCCGCCCCGAGAACGGGACCGGCGCAAGGCGCCCAGGCGAAGGCCAGCACGACCCCCGCCGCCGCCTGGCCAGCGAGGCCCGCGTTCGGCAGCCGTTCGCTCATGACCTCGGCCGCGCGGCCGACGAAACCGAGCCGCCGTTCAATCCGGTCGCCGATCGCCGGCACGAGCAAGGCCGCGCCGATCGCGATCATGATGACCGCGGACGCCGCTCGCGCCAGCGCCGAGTCGCCGAATTCGACCCCGAACGAGGCGAGAACCCCGCCGACGATCCCGAAAGTCGCCACCAGCCCGAACCCGAGCGCGATCGGACCGCGCGGGTCGCGAGCCCGCGCGCTCGCCACCACGATCGGCGCCAGCGGCAGCACGCAGGGGCTGAAGATGGTCAGCATTCCCGCCGCCAGGGCGAGCGGCAAGGTCAGAATGGGGTTCACATCGCGGCCTTCAGGACGCCGACGACCGCGTCGCGGGAGGTCTCCCAGGACATGCGCTTGATTTCCTTGCCTCCCTTATAGGCGATGAGCGTCGCGCGCGGGCAATTGAGCTTCGCCACGACGTCTTTCTGTTTGTCATAGTCGACCAGGAAGAAGCTCGCCCCGTCATAGGCCGGGTCGCTTTTCAGGCTGTCGAGGATGGCGGCCTGCGCATGGCACTGCAGGCACCACCACGCCCGCACATGGACCACGACCGGCTTGCCCCATGCAATCGCCTTTTCGACCGCGGCGGGGTCGTACGGCTGAAACTCAAACGCCCGGGCTGGCAGGGCGAACACCGCCGGCGCCGCGCCCATCAGGCAAAGAAACCACCGCCTGCTCCGCATTCTCATCTCCCGATCCTGCCTGCCTCCTGTCCAGTACGCGACGGCGGCTATATCCGTTACGCGACGGCCACGGGAATGGATCACAACCCCTGGGGACTCGCGCCGTTGAGTGAAAGCGATTACCCTCGGTAGGTCAGATGGCCGTTGAATTGGCGGCGGCCGCTTGCAGAGCGCCGCATCGGGGAGGAAAGACCATGAAGGGCTTAGGTCTCATCAAGCACGCCGTCGTCATTGCGACGCTCTGCGCCTTTGGCGCGCCGCAGGCCGAAGCGATCGAGATTTTCGCCGGCCCCAACCCCTCAGCCCATATGAACGACGACCTGTTGACGCAGGTCCGAGGCGGCGGCGGTAGAGGGGGCGGCGGCGGCCATCGCCACGGCGGCGGCGGCGGTCATCGCGGCGGCGGGGGCGGTATGCACCGCGGCGGTGGCGGGATGCATCACGGTGGGAATCGCAATTTCAATCACAACGTCAATCGTAACTTCAACCACAACGTTAATCGAAACGTGAACCGGAACGTCAATCGCAATGTGAACGTGAATCGCTATGGCCACGGGTATCGCGGCGGCTATGGCTATCGTGGCGGGGCCTGGGCCGGACGTCCGGGGTATCGCTGGGCGCCGGGCGGCGCGATCGCGGCCGGGGCGGCGATCGGCTTCGTCGGCGCAGCGGCGGCCACTTGGGCGGGCCCGGCGCCCGCGCCGGGTCTGTGCTGGTTCTACACCGATTCCACCCGCCACCAAGGTTTCTGGGACCAGTGCCCGTAACAGGGACCACCCCCTCTCCCGTCCACGGGAGAGGGTTGGGTTGAGGCGTAACCGGCTTCGAGCTTCCCGCTCTCCGCGCTCGCGCGCCGGAGAAGGGCGGCTATATTCCGCGCGTTGACCTGAAACACAAAGCCGCGGCGCGACGGTTGGCGTCCATGGGCAGGGGGGCCGCCGCAATCGAACCGTCCAACAGGCCGAGACTCAGGGACGTCCTCGGCCCGGGCCTGATCACCGGAGCGTCCGACGACGATCCGAGCGGCATCGCCACTTATTCTCAGGCCGGCGCGCAGTTTGGCTATACGCTGGGCTGGACGCTCCTGCTCACCTATCCGCTGATGTGCGCGATCCAGATGATCAGCGCCCGCGTCGGACGGGTCACCGGGCGTGGCCTCGCCGAAAACATGCGCCGTCACTATCCGGCGCCGGTGCTCTATACGCTGGTCGGCCTCCTCTTGATCGCCAACGCGATCAATATCGGAGCGGACCTTGGCGCAATGGCGGCGGCCTTGGGCCTGCTCCTCCCGGGCCCAGCCGTCCTCTACATCGGCGGTTTCGCGATCGTCACCGTCCTGCTCGAAGTGTTCGTGAGTTACACCCGTTATGCTTCGGTCTTGCGGTGGCTGACGCTGTCGCTCTTCGCCTATGTGGCGACGGTGTTTGTGGTCGGCGTGCCCTGGCTGACCGTCGCGCGCTATCTTGTCTTGCCGCATCTCGAATTCTCCGGGGCCTATCTCACTGTCGTGGTCGCCGTTTTCGGGACGACCATCAGCCCCTACCTTTTCTTCTGGCAGGCTGCGGAAGAGGTCGAGGACGAGCAGGAGGACCCTGCGGCAAAGCCCCTTGTCGACGCGCCGGAGCAGGCGCCACGCGAGCTTGCGCGTATCGAGCTCGACACACTTGTAGGCATGGGTCTCTCGAACATCATCGCGCTGTTCATCGTATTGACGACCGCGGCGACACTGAACGCGCACGGCATAAAGGACATTCAGACGTCCTCGCAGGCGGCGGAAGCGTTGCGGCCGATCGCCGGCGAGTTCGCGTTCGTCGTGTTTGCGCTGGGTATCGTCGGCACGGGGATGCTTGCCGTGCCGGTGCTCGCCGGGAGCGCCGCCTACGCCCTCGGCGAAGCGATGCGCTGGAACGTCGGACTGTCGCAGAAGCCCCGGAGCGCCAAAGCATTCTACGGCGCCATCGCCGTGGCGACGTTGGTTGGCGCCACCCTCAACTTCACCCCTCTCGACCCGATCAAGGCGCTGTTCTGGAGCGCTGTGATCAACGGTGTGGCCGCCGTGCCGATCATGATCATGATCATGCACTTAAGCTCGCGCCGGGCGGTCATGCGTCAGTTTGCCCTCGGCCCGGTGCTGAAGACCTTCGGCTGGCTCGCGACTGCAGTCATGGCGGCGGCCGCGGTCGGCATGTTTGCGACGTGGGGCGATTGAGGTCCAAAATCGCAATCGGGTGAAACCCGCTGGGCGTGCTTCACCACAATTGTCTGAACGTGAAGCGCACGGTCTGTGAGTCCGGCTCTCCGACGGGCTTGGCGACCACGCGCTCATAGTTGAGGCCAAGGTCGGCGCCGCGCCACAGGCGCAAGCCCAAGCCGGCGCCGATTCTGAGGGTGTTGGCCATGTTGTCCTGGCCGAAGCCATCGATGCTGGTTTCGCCGCCGACATTGTAGAAGGCATCCACCGACAGCCACAGCGCGTCGGTCACATTGCGGCTGAGATGTTCCTCGAGGCGCAAAAGCGGCTTCTGGGACAGGGTCTGCACGCCGTTGACGCGGTAGTTGTCGTTGTCGGAAAAAAATCGCCCCGAGACATAGGTCTCGATCCAGCTCCAGCCCTGGTCAGGCGTGTAACTGAAATTCACCGTCGGCGAGACCATCCAGCGGTTCGCGCTCGGGTTGATTGGCGAGGTCGGATTGTAGGTGCCGATCGGCGTCGTCACCAGCAGATGGAAACTCGAAAACGTCTGCGGAATGAACGAGGCGAACTCAGCGCGGGTCAACGCCGGCCCACCGAAAATGTTCATCTGCCACAAGAAGCCGATATCCGACGCGCCGTTGGCGGAGGCGCGAAAAGGCCCGGCGCTGGTGTCGATGAACGCATAGGGCAGCACGATCGAGAGGCCGCCGGTGCGGCCCCAATAGTCCATGATCCGGGTCAGGACGAGCGACTGGGCGAACACGTTCGAGCGGATGCCCGGGACGAGATCGGCGCCGTCCTCGGGCGTCACCGCGCTCGTGTAGCCGGTGTTATAGACAGCGAGCCACGAGTCGACCGGCGCGTTCAGGTAGTCGCGCGCAGACCCGGCGGACGCGGCGGTGGATAGCGCCAGCGCTCCCGCGACCCCCAGCAAAGGCGCCAGAAGTCCGGAACACCTGGTCCGGCGCGAGCCGCCGTACACGCCCGGCGCCGGCGCCTAATCCTGCCGGGCGAATCCGATGTCGTCGTCGATCACCGCGCCGGGCCCAACCGGAACCCTTCCGGGCCTCGGCTGATTGAGGTTGTGAAAGATGATCTTGTCGCGCCAAACCTTGCGCAGGAAATCCGCGAACACGTCAATCGTCAGTTGCTCGCCGGGGCAGCGCCGATAGCCAAAGCCGAACGGAGCAAATCCCGCGTAATCGCAGACCGGGTCCGGTTTGCCGTCCGCCACGGCGAACACGGTGCCGAAACCGCTGTTGGTGATGCCGGTTTTGCGCCCGTCGCTGACCGGAAGCGTGGTGATGTCGAAGGGGCAGCGCGGAAGTCCGATCTGCTTGCATTTCGCCTCATCGATCTCGGCGCTGGTCGGCACGCTGAGGTATCGCTCCGGCTCGAAGCGCTCGGGCTCCTTCCACAGCCGCGGGTCGAAACTCGTCTCGGTATGGGGCGTATTCATGTACGAATGCCGCTCGTAGGGCACGCCGAACTGCGCGAAAGGCGAACCGCCGTAGAACGATGAGGCTCGCGTGTCGGTGATCGCGGAAATGCTTCCGCCGTTAGGCGAGACGGTGCGGAAGAGCTCCATCACCAGCAGCTCGAGGGGCGTGTAGGGCGCTCCATTGGCGTTGTCGAAGCTCCCGCTCATCGTTTTCTGGAACGCCGCCCGGACCGTGGCGTCGCCGCCATTTTCGTTCAGGCGATTCATGACGCCGAAAATGGAATTGCCCCATTGGCTGAACGCCACGAAATTGTGGAAGCATTCGAAGACGACGTCCCGCTTGGCGAAATATTTTCCGTCGCCCGCGTTCTTGAGCCAGTAATAGGCGATGGTTCTGTCCGGATCGGCGATCCGCCCATTCGCGATGTCGTTGAGTTTTTCGTCGATCCATTTGGTCAGGAACGGCCGCAGCGCCCGCACGGTCATGTAATTTTCGTAGACGATCTCGTTGAGCGGGTTGCGGTAGGCGAGCACGGTGTTGAAGGCCTCGCCGATGGTGCGGACCTGGGGCGGCACCCGGTCGCCCTTCACGCCGAGATGCAGATCCCAATAGATGTCCCAATAATAGTCGAGGTAGTGACGCATGAACGGCTTGTCGGCGAACTTCGGATCGAGAAGCTTGTCGAAAAAGTCGACGACCTTGGCCTGATATTTCGGCGCGTACAGATCGGGCGTGACCCCGGTGAAATAGATGCGTTTGCGCAGATTGTTGTCGCCGCGATTCTCGAGCCCCTCGAGAAAAACCGTGACGCCGTCCGACGGGGTCGGCTTCCAGTCTTCGTAGAGCATGCCCCAGAAATCCCAGGGGATCGCGTCCTGCTTGGTGAGCGGCAGGTCGATCATCGGCAGAATCGGCCGCTCGCCGGCAAAGATGCTGCCGAGAAAAAACGGGACGACGGCGTTGTTGACGTACTCGCGATCGAAGTGGCTCGGAATGGTGGCGCGAAATCTTTGCAGGGCCGCGGAGAGGTCGGGCGCCAGACGGGCCCCGGTTCCGCCGTCTCCGGGGCTCTGGTCCTTGGCGGCGGCTCCTCCGGCGACCGGCAGAAGGGCAGCCACCCCGGCGCCGGTCAGAAACGTGCGTCGTTCCATGCGAGTCCTCCCTCTCGTTTGGGCGCCGACCGTAGGCATCGAGGCGAGGCCGGTCAACCTGCGCCCCGATCCATCCGATTCGGGACAAGATTCACGCCTTGGCGGACCGTATTGTGACGGCCGCAGACCATCGCCGAACCCGCGGCTGCGCCGCCCCTTGACGGCTCGGCGGCCGCTTCCCAGTTGATTGGCGCTCGAGGCGAGTGGGTGCCAAAACGCCCCAAAGGGATCGAGGCGGGGCCCGGCGCCGCCCGCCTGAGAGCGGGAAGGAGGAGAAAATGGCGTTATTGATGGATCCGTTCGACGCGCTCACCAGCTTTCAGCAGGCTCTGGACGCCTATCGGACGAGCGGGTGGCTGGATTCGACCGTGAGCGGCGGCGGCGCCTATCCGCCGGTCAACGTGTTCAGAAAAGGCGACGACTTCATCATCATCGCCGAGCTTGCGGGCGTGAAGAAGTCCGATCTCGACGTGCAGGTGAAAGGCCGCACCATCCGGCTCACCGGGGCCAAGACCGTGAGCTATCCGGACAAGGCGGCGCTGCATCGGCGCGAGCGGCTCGCCGGCAAGTTCGACCGGGCGGTCACGATGCCGGTCGATATCGACCCCGACAGGGTCAAGGCCGAATATCGCGACGGCGTGCTGGCGTTGTTCCTGCCGCGGGCCGAAAGCGAGAAGCCGAAGTCGATCAAGGTGGCGTGACATGTCCGCACAACCCAGAACCAAGCGGGAAACGACAATGGCCGAGAAACAGGAATTGAGCGTGCGCGAGAAGAAAGAGCTGGTGGCGAAGGAGGAGAAGACGATCCCCGGCCGCTACTATGTGCCCTACGCCGACATCCACGAGACGGACGACGCGCTCGCCGTCGTTCTGGAAATGCCCGGGGTCGAGAAGAAGGACCTCGACATCGCGCTCGAGAACGACGTCTTGAGGGTCGACGGGCAGATCGACTTCGCCAAGTACAAGGACATGGAGCCGGTCTATACCGAATACAACGTCGGCCACTACGCGCGCTCGTTCACCCTTTCGAACAAGGTCGACCGGGAGAAGATCAGCGCCAACCTCGAAGATGGAGTCCTGACGCTCACCCTGCCCAAGGCGAAGCACGCCCAGCCGCGCAAGATCGCGATCGGGTGAACGGAAACGGGCGGGCGGCGGCGGCCTGCGCATATGGTCGGGCCGCCCGTTCTCGGCGGCGCCCTGTCAGCTCAGCAGCGACTTGATCCGTCCGGCGTCGTCGGGCGTCGCCGGATTATAGACCACCATGGTCAGATCGGTACGGCCATCGACCGCGAAGGCGGAATATTCGATCGCGAGCGGGCCGAGCGTTGGGTGCTTGATGTGCTTCACAGCCTCGTGATGGTGGCCGCTGATGTCATTGTCGCGCCACATCGCCTTGAACTCCGGACTGAGGCGGCAGAGTTCGTCGACGAGCGGCGCAACCTCGGCCGCGGCGCCGGCGCGCGCGGCGTCGCCCCGGAAAGCGCCGAGCACGAACCGCGCCACGCTCTCCCAGTCGTACTGCGCTGCCCGGGCGCGCGGGTCGAGGAAGAAGTACCGCAGGATGTTGCGCTGCTCCGGCGCCGCCGATCCATAGTCGCCGAATATCACGATCGCCGCCCCGTTCCAGGCGACGACGTCCCAGATCGCGGTGCGGATCACGGCGGGACTGGGGTCGAGCGCGTCGAGCACGCGTTGCAGCCGCGGGGTGACGCCACGCGCCGCGTCGTAGCGCGCCTCGGGCGGCCGGCCAAGCCCGACCAGAAAGACGTGCTCGCGCTCGACATCGGTCAGCATGAGCGCGCGTGAGATGCGGTCGAGCACGTCGGCCGAAGGCGCGCCGCCCCTGCCCTGCTCGAGCCACTTGTACCAGGTCGGACTGATGTTGGCCCGCTGCGCCACTTCCTCGCGGCGCAGGCCGGGAGTGCGGCGACGCTCGGCCGGCAAGCCGAACGAGGCCGGATCGACCTGCGGCGGTCCGTCAGATAGTTCCCGAGCCTGTTCTCTCGCGTAACGCGCGCGTCCATCCTGTTAGCCGCCTTAATAGGATAAGCTCACTACTTTACTACAATAGCATCGCAGCCCAAGTTTGTCTCCAGCAAATTCAATTCAGGGGAATTTTCCTGAAAAGACTGGAGACCTGCTCATGCGTGTATTTGTCACCGGCGCGACCGGATTCATCGGCTCGGCCCTGGTCAAGGAACTGATCGCGGCCGGCCATCAGGTCATCGGCGTCTGCCGTTCGGACGACAAGGCGCCGGCGCTCGCCGCCGCCGGCGCCGAAGTCTATCGCGGATCGATCGACGATCCGGACAGCCTCAAGGACGGCGCGGCGCGCTCCGACGGCGTCGTCCACCTCGCGTTCAATCACGATTTCTCGCAGTTCATGGCCAATTGCGAGACCGATCGACGGGTGATCCGTACGCTCGGCTCGGTTCTCGCCGGCTCCGGCCGGCCGCTCGTCGTCACCTCGGGGACCGCGATCGCCAAGGTCCCGCCCGGCGAACATGCAAGGGAGGACGCGCCGAGGGTTGCTTCGAGCGACTTCCCCCGCGCCGCGTCCGAAGAAGCCGCCGCCGACTTCGCCAAGAGCGGGGTCAAGGTATCCATCGTGCGCCTGCCTCAGGTCCACGATCCAGAGCGGCAGGGCCTGATCAGCCCATGGATCATGATTGCTCGGGAAAAGCGCGTGTTCGCCTATGTCGGGGACGGCCGCAACCGATGGCCCGCCGCGCATGTGCTGGACGTCGCGCGGCTCTACCGGCTCGCTATCGAGAAGGCAGAAAGGGACGCGGTCTATAACGCGGTCGCCGAGGAAGGCGTCGCGGCGCGCGACATCGCCGAGACCATTGGCCGGCGGCTGACGCTCCCCGTCAAGTCCATCGGGCCGGACGAGGCGCCGGCCTATTTCGGCTGGCTTGCTCATCTCGCGAGCCGCGACATGCCCGCCTCGAGCGAAGAGACACGGAAAAAGCTGGGGTGGAGACCGACCGGCCCCGGGTTGATCGCGGATCTCGAGCAACTGCGCGTCACGGCCCACTGAGGGCAGCGGCGCATCCGCTTGCCCTTTCGCGCGCCGCGCAGTTAATGGCCGCGCGGCCCGCGTGGCGCCGCTCGCAGGGCCAAAATGCTTATCAAGATGCTCGCCGGCGCGCTCGCCGCCGCGCTGGCCGGTTCCGTTCCGGCCGCCGCCGATTCGCAGATCCTCACCTATCACAACGCGCCCGATCGCTCCGGCATGTATGTCATGCCCGGCCTCACCTTTGAGCGCGCGCGGGGCTTGCGTCCCGACCTCACATTCAACGCGGCCTATCAGGGCGATGTCTACGCGCAGCCGCTCTTGTGGCGCGATCCCAAAACCGGCGCGGGTGAATTGATCGTGGCGACCGAGGCGGACGAAGTCTACGCGTTCGACGAGAAGACCGGAGCGCAGAAATGGATGCGGAAGCTCGGCGAGCCGGCGACGCTGGCCGCGGGGTTCCGATGCGGCAATATCTGGCCGCTCGGCGTGACCGGCACGCCAGTCATCGATAAAACGCGCGCGACCCTTTATCTCGACGCGATGGTCATGCGCGACAATCGTCCGGCGCATGAAGTCTTCGCGCTTTCGCTCGCCGACGGATCGGTCGAGACCGGCTGGCCGGTCGACGTGGCGGCGGCGCTCGGCGGCAGGTTCGACCCGATGGTGCAGAACCAGCGCAGCGCGCTGGCGCTGTTCGGCGGCCGAGTCTTTGTGCCCTTCAGCGGTCTCGCCGGCGATTGCGGCCTCTATCATGGAATGGTCGTCGGCTTTTCGACTGCGGAGCCGGGCAAGGCGGTGAGCTTCTCGACCCGCGCGAGAGCGGGCGGCATCTGGGCGCAGGGCGGGGTCACCAGCGACGGAAAGTCGCTGTTCGCCGCGACCGGTAACACCATGGGGGTCAAGGACTGGGGCGATGGCGAAGCCGTGCTGCGCTTCGGCGCCGACCTCGCCCGCCCGGTCGCCGAGCGCGACTATTTCGCCCCGTCGGACTGGAAAGACCTCGACGCACACGATCTCGATCTCGGCGGCACGGCGCCAATTCCCCTCGACGTCCCGAGCGCCAAGGGCATGCGCAAACTGATTCTCGCCATCGGCAAAGACGGCAAGGCCTATCTCATCGACCGCGACAACCTCGGCGGCATCGGCGGCGAGCTCGCAAGCGCCCATGTGACCCCGGCGCGAGCGATCGCGTCCCCGGCCGTCTGGGGCGCTGGCGACAGCGTCTTTGTCGCGCTTCAAGTCGATGGCGCGAATTGTCCGGCCGATCCGCCGGGGAAGGGGCTTCTCGTTTTGAAGATAAGCGCCGATCCGGCGCCGACGATCTCGACCGCCTGGTGCAACAAGGTCGTCAGCCACCTCGGCGGCCCGATCGTCACCACCACCGATGGACGCTCGAATCCGATCGTATTTGCTCTTGGCGCCAACGGCGGCGACCGGATCTACGCCTACCGGGGCGACACCGGCGAGCTTCTCGGCCCGCCGCAACCCTTGCTGGGCACGACCAGCTTTCAGACCCTGATCGCCGCCGACGGCCGCCTCTTCGTCACCGGCGGCGGCAAGGTCTACGCCTTCACATTCTGAGCGAGGGGGATGCGGGTGCGCCTGCGGTCGACTCGCTTTCGACGCGGTCGCGCCCTACGTATCGTTCGCGACAAAGGCGACCGGAATGGTAGATGGTTGAAACGCGTCAGAATGCGGAAGCGCTATCCTCCAGCCTGGCGTTCCTGAATGGCGGCGGCGAAATGGGCGCACTCATCCGAGCCCATGACTGGAGCCGTTCGCCTCTCGGCTCTCCGGAGAGCTGGCCGCAGCCGTTACGCACCGCAATCCGCGTGCTGCTCAACACCGGGCACCCGATGTACATCTGGTGGGGGCCTGACCTCTTGTGCTTCTACAACGACGCATATCGGCGCTCGATCGGTCCCGAACGGCATCCCGGTTCGCTTGGCCGGCCTGGGCGCGAGGTATGGGCGGAAATCTGGCCCATCATTGGGCCTCAGGTCGACCAGGTCATGACCGGGGGCGGCGCCACCTGGCAGGAAAACGCCCTGGTCCCCATCACCCGGAACGGCCGGCTCGAGGAGGTCTACTGGACATACAGTTACGGACCGATCGACGACGAAGCCGCGCCCAATGGCATTGGCGGCGTGCTCGTGGTCTGCACCGAAACAACCGAGCAGGTTCTTTCACGCCGCCGAGCGACTGAAGATATCGAGCATATGGCCCAACTGTTCCAGCAGGCGCCCGGTTTCGTGGCGGTGCTTCGCGGGGCTGACCATGTCTTCGAGCTGGCCAATCCGGCCTACATCAAGCTCGTGGGGCGCAGCGACCTGATTGGCCGCCCCGTTCGCGCGCTGTTCCCGGATCTCGAAGGTCAGGGGTTTTTCGAACGGCTCGACAATGTTTTCAAGTCCGGCGAGGCGTATTCGTCCTTCGGCGCCGCGATCACCCTCCAGCCGAGCCCGGACAGTCCCCCGCGCCAGCATCTCATCGACTTCGTTTATCAGCCGATCAAGGACCAAACCGGCGTGGTCAACGGCATTTTCGTCCAGGGCGCCGACGTCACCGAACGGGCGACGGCGGAGGCCGCCAGCCGGGAGAGCGAGGCGCGCCTGCGCGAGATCGCGGCGGCCAGTCGCAGCGAAACGCAGTTCCGCCTGCTGGTAAGCGGCGTCACCGACTACGCGATCTTCATGCTCGATCCCGACGGAATAGTGAGCAGCTGGAATCCCGGCGCGCAACGGATCAAGGGGTATGCGCCCGAGGAGATCGTCGGAAAGCATTTCTCGAAATTCTACAGTGAAGAGGATCGGGCCGCGGGGGCGCCGCAGCGAGGGCTCGAGACGGCAACGCGCGAAGGCCGATTCGAGACTGAAGGCTGGCGCATCCGAAAGGACGGCACGCGGTTTCGCGCCCACGTGATCATAGACGCGATCCGCGGCGCGGACGGCAAGGTGATCGGTTTCGCCAAAATCACCCGCGACATCACCGAGCGGGAGGAGGCGCGGCGGGCGTTGGAGCGCACGCGCGAGGCGCTTTACCAATCGCAAAAGCTGGAAGCCATTGGCCGGCTTACCGGAGGCATCGCCCACGATTTCAACAATCTCCTGATGGCTGTTCTCGGCAGTCTCGAACTCGTCCGGAAACGCCTGCCCGACGACCCGCAGATCAACCGGCTCATCGGCAACGCCATCCAGGGCGCACAGCGGGGCGCGATGCTCACCCAGCGCATGTTGACGTTCGCCCGGCGCCAGGAATTGAACCGGGAGCCGATCGATCTCGCGGGCCTGGTGGTGAACATCGAGCCCCTTCTGCACCAATCCCTGGGATCCTTGTTCACCCTGCGCACCGAATTTGCTCCCCGCCTCCCGCTTGCGGAAACGGATCGCGCTCAGCTCGAATCGGCGCTGATGAACGTCATCATCAATGCGCGCGATGCGATGCCTCGCGGCGGAACGATCACTTTGACCGCCGCGCCCAGGAGCGTTGGTCAATCCGATCCGGATCTGGCGCGTGGCGACTATATCCGCCTCACTGTCGCCGATCAGGGCGAAGGAATGAGTGAAGAGACCTTGGCTCGCGCCACTGAGCCCTTCTTCACCACCAAGGGCGTGGGCAAAGGGACTGGCCTCGGTCTGGCGATGGTTCAGGGTCTCGCGGCGCAATCGGGCGGAACTCTGCGACTCAGGAGCCGCGTGGGCGCCGGCACGGAGGTGGAGCTCTGGCTGCCGGTCGCCTCTAGACATGCCGCTGCGACGACGGTCGATGAGGCAGTCACCGTTGGCGCGCCTTCGAGGCCGCTGACCATCGTGGCGGTTGAGGACGATCCGCTGATATTGCTCAACCTCGTGGCGATGCTCGAGGACCTGGGCCACAAAGTCATCAAGGCGAGCAGCGGTCCGGGCGCTCTGCTGGCGCTGGGCGGCCCCGAGCCGATCGACCTGTTGATCACCGATCATTCGATGCCGGGCATGACTGGCGCTGAGCTGGCGCAAAAGGTTGCCGCGGAACGGGCCGATTTGCCGATCGTGCTCGCCTCCGGCTACGCCGAGCTCCCCACCGGCGAGGGGGCAGAATTCATCCGCCTGGCCAAGCCCTTCGGCCAAAAGCAGTTGGCCGACGCAATCGAGCGCGTATTCAAGGCCGCCTCGGTCCGGGGCGAGACGGCGGCCGCGCCGAAAACCGGGCGGTCGCCACCACGCGCCCGCTCCGCTCGACAGGCGCAAGAATCCTGAATTCTGCGCTCGCCGCCGTTCTCGGGCCGCCCAAACGGTGGCTCAACGGACTTATGGCTTCCCTCCAATCGCCTGCCGCCCCTCGCGAGGGAACTCCAGGCCCCCTGACTGCGTTCCTATCCCGTCGCATAACGGCGCAGTCGACGGCGCGAGCTTTCCAGCGGGTCGAAAAGCCGCGTTAACATTGGCGCGTCCCGGCCTTCGCCTCGACGCCGGTTTTGTGCCATAAGCCGCTGTCTGGTTGGAGCGTGCGGACGCGAGCGAGGAGAAAAGCTATGGTTCGGTCGACTTTGGTCAAAAGCGCCTGTCTGGCGATTGCGCTGTCCGGATTCGCGGCGCCGGAAGCCGGTGCGGTCGTGGTACGCCACGGAGCCTATGGGGGCGTCGGCGTTCATGGGCGCTACGGTGGCGGGGTCTACCGCGGGCCGGGCGGCAACGTCTATGGCCACGGACCGGGCTATCGCGGCGGCGCCTATGGATATCGTGGCGGAGTCTATCGCGCCGGCGCCTACGGCGGGTGGGCCCGGCCGGGCTGGTATCACTGGGGCGCAGGCGGCGCGATCGCGGCCGGCGCGGCGATCGGCGTTCTCGCCACCGGCGCGGCGATCGCCTATGCCGGCCAGCCGCCGGCGCCGGGCCTGTGCTGGTATTACACCGATCCAAGCTACCGCGCCGGCTTCTGGGACGCCTGCCAGTAGACTATGACGTTCGGCTGAGCGCGAAGCTCGCGCGTTCGCTCAGGCGGACGCGCGGCCAAACGTCAAAGCGGAACTGTCACCTCTCGCGTCCGTCGAAGAAACGAGAGGCGGCGCCAGATTGATCAATGCTCTTGCGGCGCGTCCCCCGTTAAGTCGCGCGCATGATATTCGTCTACAGAGGCCCCAACCGTCGCGAAGAAGAACTGTTCGCCGATTTGGTTGAATACTACAAGCCGCTTCAGCTTATCCTTCACCGGGTCTTTGAGTTCGGCAAAGCACAGTCTTGTCCCGGCTTGGCGGAGCGTTTCCTCCAACTCTAAGAGTGCGTCAGCCGCGGTCACATCAACGCTCGTCACTGGCTCCGCTGCGACGACCAACCATCGCACGGCGGTGGAAGCCTTCGCCACCGCGTCGAGCGCCCGGTCCTTGAACAATTCCGCGTTGGCGAAGAAGAGCGGCGCGTCCCAGCGGAACAACACGAGCCCGGACAGTTGGCGGGCATTGGGATAGCGCGTGATGTCATGATAGCCCCTCCTCGGCGACCGGGGTGCGAGAGGAACTGCTGCTGACTGGAAACCCCTGGAACAATCCCGCAGCGAGATTGGCGGCGCCGAGCCCCATCATTTCCTGATTGGGATCGACGCGCGAGCCTGTTCGCGCAGCGTAGGTTCGGGAAAGGACGCTGGTGTCCGCGAACGAGACAAGCGAGACGGCGAAGCCGCCAATGACAAGAGGAACGAGGTCGTCGAATGGAACCCAGGGGATTGAAAACGTTGGCAGGCCGCGGGGCAGCGAACCAAGCACTGAGATGTTCGCCCGCCCTGCCAAATCGAAGAAGGAGGAGACGGCTGTCGCGCCGATCATCGCGACGAGGATGCCGGGAAAGCGCTTTCGACTCTTTACCAGCAAAATCGCTGCAAGGGTCGGCGCCCCCCAGTGCGAACTCAACCCAATTGACCTTCCCTGCCAAGACCGCGCCGCCAATTGCCCAAAGGTCGCGCAAAGGCCCGGCGCTGCCGATCTTGAACCCGAGCAGTTTGGGTAGCTGACTGATCAGGACGGTCAGGGCGATCCCGTTCATGTAGCCGTAACGGATCGGCTTCGACAGAAGCTCGGTGACGAAACCGAGCCGAGCGATCCCGGCGGCGATAAGGATCAAGCCGGAGACAATCGCCATCACGCCGGCCAGCGCGATGGCGCGCTGCGGATCGCCCGCTGACAGCGGGGAAACGACTCCGAATATGACCGTCGCCAGTGAAGAATCGGGTCCCAGCACCAAGATCCGGCTGGGACCGAACACCGCGTAGGCCAGCAAACAGGCGATCGTGGCGTACAGGCCGTAGATGGCGCCGACGCCCGACGCGACTGCGTACGCAATGCCGACCGGCCCAACATCGTCGTCAAGACCATCCCCGCGACGAAATCGTGCGTCAGCCAGGCTGGTTGGTAGCTTCGCAAGACAGCCAGGCCCGGCAGCCACCTGACCCAGCTGGTTTCCCTCGCAACGGTCGAACTGGGATTGCTCACGTTCCGTCCGGTCTCCACACGCTCCGCCAATGATCGAGCAAGGTATCGATTGGCGGGCCCTATGCTAACCGAGGGTCGACAAGCGACAAATCGGAGAGGAACGATCTTCCTCCCGCGCCGCATTGCTCCAAGCCGTTAAGGGCGCTCCCAAGCCGCACATCCAACGGCCGCACCTTGTCCGCGGCCAAGAAGAAGTCGGAGCCCGAGAACATGTTGGGCGAATTCGGGATGAAAACCGCGGCAAGACCGCTCCCGGCCACATCCACGGGCGTGGGACGTCGGGAGGAGAGTTCTGTGACGGGGGTCACAGACAACATGTCGCCAACACGCTACCGCCGCCGAGGGAGGCCAATAGAATTGTATATGGCAGGGACCTCCTGCGGGCAAAGTCGTTTGACCGCGCTTTTCGATTGTTGGTCATCAATATTCGCTGGAGGAAACAATGCCACAGCTTGCTGTCATCAACGAATCAACGGCGATCGTGGACGCCGACGTTCAGAAAATGTTGCCCGCGTTCACACAGCAGTGGAACAAAGACCTATTGCCGGTGTGGGGCGTGGACCCGGCGACGTTCACGTTCGTTCCCAAATCAAAAAAGCCTGCCTCCGGGGCCTGGTGGCTGGTGTTCCTGGACGACAGTGATCAGGCCGACGCGCTGGCCTATCATGATCTGACCAACGAGGGTTTGCCGATCTCCAAAGTGTTCGTCAAAACGATTGTGTCGGCCAAGGAGAGCGTCAGCGTGGGCGCCACCCATGAACTCTGCGAGATGGCTGTCGATCCCTGGCTGAACAGCGCCTACCAGGACCCGAAAGGGACTTTTTGGGCCGGCGAGGTCGCCGATCCGGTCGAGAGCGATCAATATGGCTACAAAATCGGCGCGATTCTCGTGACCGACTTCGTTACCCCAAATTGGTTTGCGCATCAGCATGCGACGAAGGCAATCGATCTGAAGAGTCACGCGAATGCCGCGTTTGAGGTCCTGAGCGGCGGCTATGCCCAGAAGTTCGATCCGGATTCGGGATGGGTGCAGGTGACCGGCGCGCTGGCGGCGAAAAGCGCGCAGGCGCACGCGCCGAAGGGCTCACGACGCGAAAGACGCGCGCGACAGTGGAAGAATTGGGAAAAAAGCGCCGTGGTCTGGCCTCACAAGAAGTAGGCAAGGCCTCGACAGGCCTGCGGCCATTTTTATCGCCGCAGGCTTGAGGATTTGTGTTGCAGGGCGATAGAAGAACCTCGACAGAGCACGGATTCCTCTGTTGTCCTGCAAGCACGCCCGGTCCGGGGGGCAGCGGGCGTGGAATTCTGCCCCTATCGCATCTCGCCGAGCGTTATCCATACCGGAGCATGATCGCTGGCCCCCTCTTCTCCCCGCACCAAACGGTCCACGCCCGCCTCCTTCAGCCTCGGCGCCAGCGACGGGCTCAACAGCAGGTGGTCGAGGCGAAGCCCGGCGTCGCGCTCCCAGCGGTTACGCATGTAATGCCAGAACGTATAGACGCGATCGTGCGGATGCTTCTCGCGCAGAGCGTCTGTCCATCCCTGCTTGACCAGCCGAGCGAAGGCTGCGCGGCTTTTCGGATGGATCAGCGCGTCATCGTCCCAGGACGTGGTCGGATAGATGTCGAGCGCGGTCGGCGCGACGTTGAAATCCCCGCACAGAACTACGGGCACGCCCGCGCGCAGCAATCCCCTCGCATGCTTTTCCAGCCGCTCAAACCAGCCAAGCTTGTAATCGAACTTCGGACCAGGCTGGGGATTGCCGTTCGGCAGGTAGAGACAGCAAATGAGAATCCCCTCGATCGCGGCTTCGATGTACCGGGCCTCCCGGTCGGTCGGATCGCCCGGCAGCGCGCTGCTGGTTTCCACCGGCGCCCCCCGCCGCGACAGGATCGCAACGCCGTTCCAGGTCTTTTGGCCCCGCCAGACCGCTGAATAACCCGCGGCCTTGATCGCAGCGGCGGGAAAGTCGGCGTCTGTGCATTTGAGTTCCTGCAGGCAGGCGACGTCGGGCTTCGCGGACTTGAGCCAGTCGATGAGATTGGCCAGGCGGCGGTTCACGTTGTTGATGTTGAAAGTCGCGATCTTCATACGCTCACGCCAGTGCGGGGCGCGGGCGGCCCGTGGCAGGATTGATACAACGAAAAAACGGAGTCTATACCGCGATAGGGGGAGGACGGCGATCCATGACCATCCAACGTCTTTCGGCGGCCGATTTCAACCATCTTGGAGAATCGCGGCGTCCGGTCAGTTCAGATCGTATGGCCTCGCAACGCGCCCGACGCCAAGGTCACGATCACCCGTGTCACGATGGAGCCTGGCGCCGTCTCGGCAAGACACGCGCACTCGGCGAGCGAACAAATTTGGCTCATCGAGCAGGGCAGCGCCGAGCTTCTGATGGACGGCGGCGAAACCGACAGGTTGCGGGCAGGCGACATCGTGCGGACGCCGGCGGGCTCGATCCACGGCATTATCAACACCGGCGAGGAGCAATTCATCTATCTCGCCGTGACAACGCCGCCGCAGGATTTCACCGCGGCTTATAAGAGGCAGCACCGGTCAGGGTGAACCTCGAATTTTTTCGACATTTTCTTTCCGATTATCAGAACCGATGCTAGGGTGCTCCTGAGGCAGACCGGCGAAGGAAGGAGCAATTCATCATGGGCCAGTTGGAATTAGGATCGCCGGGTTTCGAGCCAGGCGGCGTGCCGGGCGGCGAAAGAAAAAATGACTTAGGGTGAGCGCAAGTCCCTGAAAAGGCTCAATCCCGCCAAGCCAATCCAAGTCTTTTCCTTTGATTTATTTGGATTGGCTTCGGCCGGATTTTGCTGGATTTGGATCCGGCTTGGGCCGATCCCGCGCCCTCCCCGTCCCGCCTTGCCAAGCGCCGCCGATTGCCGCCAAGGTCGCCTCCGCCAGCCCCGTGAAGAGCAAGCCCGATGATCCCCAACGCGCCCCGTCCGTTCGACTTCGACCTCGGAGAGAGCGCCACGATGATCCGCGACAGCGCCCATTCGTTCGCCGAGAAGGAGATCGCGCCGCGCGCCGCGGCGATCGATCGCGACAACCTCTTTCCCCGCGACCTCTGGCCGAAGATGGGCGCGCTCGGCCTGCACGGGATCACCGCGCCGGAGGAATACGGCGGCCTGGGCTTGGGCTACCTCGAGCATTGCGTGGCGATGGAGGAAGTGTCGCGCGCCAGCGGCGCGGTCGGGCTCTCCTATGGCGCGCATTCGAACCTCTGCGTCAATCAGATCGTGCGCAATGGCGACGACCGCCAGAAGGCGCGCTACCTGCCGAAGCTCATCTCCGGCGAGCATGTCGGCGCACTCGCGATGTCCGAGCCGAACGCCGGCTCCGATGTCGTCTCGATGACCACGCGGGCGATCCGCAAGGGCGACCGCTATGTGCTCGATGGCGCCAAGATGTGGATCACCAACGGCCCGGTGGCCGAGACGCTGGTCGTCTACGCCAAGACCGATCCGGCCGCCGGCGCGCGCGGTATCACCGCCTTCATCGTCGAGCGCGGCATGACGGGCTTCTCGCCAGGAGCGAAGCTCGACAAGCTCGGCATGCGCGGCTCCGACACCTCCGAGCTCGTATTCGCCGAATGCGAAGTCCCGGAGGAGAACGTGCTGGGCAAGGTCGGCAAGGGCGTCAATGTGCTGATGAGCGGCCTCGACTATGAGCGGGTGGTGCTCGCGGCCGGGCCGCTCGGCCTCATGCAGGCGGCGCTCGACGTCGCGCTGCCCTATGTCCATGAGCGCAAGCAGTTCGGCCAGCCGATCGGGACCTTCCAATTGGTCCAGGGCAAACTCGCCGACATGTACGTGACGATGAACGCGGCGAAGGCCTACGTCTATGCGGTCGCCAAGGCCTGCGATCGCGGCCAGACGACGCGCGAGGACGCGGCGGGCGCGATCCTCTATGCCGCCGAGCGCGCCACCCAGGCCGGGCTCGACGCGATCCAGATTCTCGGCGGCAACGGCTACACCAACGACTATCCGCTCGGGCGCCTGCTGCGCGACGCCAAGCTCTATGAGATCGGCGCCGGCACGAGCGAGATCAGGCGCATGCTGATCGGGCGCGAATTGTTCGAGAAGAGCGGATAATCCCTGGCGTCGCTTCTCCCGGGCTTTCCCGCTCCCTCCGGGATCGGAGGGCCTTATGCGGCAGAGGAAGAATTGTGAGGCGAGCTCGTCCGCAAACTCGACGATTCACTACACGTTGCCTCGCATGGCCCCGTCGATCAGGCTTTGTGCTTGTTGCGGCGTCTCTTTCACGGCAAGCGCAGTGCTGGAATCAAATTCCAATACTGACCGAGCGCTTGCAGGATTGATGTTGGGATCGGCAGGGTCGACTTGTCTCACGTTCGCTGCGTTCACGACCATCACCAGCTTCGCGTCGGGTGGCGCGAATACCGCGAGCTTCGCGCCGTCCGCCGCAAACTTCGCCTTCAACGCTGCAACGCTCTCGACGGAGTACAATCGTTGATCCGTCATGCGGACCACGACCGTCCCTTTCCACTCGCTCGGAAAAGCAAGGCGAAGCCACAGAAGATCTTGCGCGGACACGCGTTCAATCGCGCCGCCCGGCAAATTGATTGGCACGCTCATATCCCCTCCATCGGCCAAATTGGGGGTCGTCTTGATCCTACTCACTCACATCTATTCCTTTCGCAGGCGTCCCGTCGGCAGGGAAGAGCGACGACAAGTTGAGCGGCTGATAGACGGCGGAACCGCACGTTCCGACTTTGTCGGCCAAGCATATGGAGGCCGACGTGCGGTAGCGGCCGACGACGCTGCGATGAACCATTTCATTGATTGTCGGCAGACGATTTCCGTTGTCGTCGAGAGGCGCATAGAGGCGTTGGAACGCCGACACTTCGAACGGCTTCTGCAGGACCTCGCGCAACGTCGGGCTGAAACGATCGACCGAGAACAGGCCGCTGCTGGAGTCATGCGAGGGCGCCAGATTCTTCAAGCTTCGCGGGATCGGGAAGGCAGGTCCAATCGAGCGCGAGTCCGTCCTGCTCGGCCTTCCTGGCCATCCATACGAGCGGGATGTCGGCGAGCGTGCGCGTGACATAGCCGCCGCCGACATCGGAGTGCGCGCCCGCGAACCAGACCTGCTCGATGCGAACCCCTTCCGGGGCAGGCTCGGTCCAGAGCGTCGGAACGAAGTCGTGACGATGCTCGTCGATGGCCAGCGCCTGGCAGCCGTGCTCGATCACGGCGCAGGGACCGCTGTTGTGAAAGGCGAATTTGGCTGCGTTCTCCGCGGAAAAGAGATGGCCGGGAACGCCGAGCGCGCCGACAGTATCCCACACGCCGAGAAACTTGATCTTCGCATCGGTGTGGCAGTCGGTATCGTACCGCTGTTTGAATTCCTGCGGAGTGTGCGAACCGGTGGTGCGATAATAGGCCCATGCGTTCGGCAAATCGCCGAGGTTTTGCCGTTTGAGGATCCCACACGCGTTGATGAGCCCGGCAAGGCTTCGCGCCGTGAAGGCGCCACGCGAAAAGCCGAAGAGAAAGATCTCGTCTCCCGGCAGATAGTTCTGGGCGATGAACATGTATGCGGAGCGAATGTTGTCGCCGACGCCGACGCCGATTGCGCCGGCGACCAGCTTCTCAAACTGGAGACCCGACGTGCCTACGCCGCTGAGATAGAGCACGATTTGAAGAACGCCCCCCGTTTCTTGCGTCGCGTGGATCGCGCGCGCGATCCTGAACACGTTCGTGTCGGCGCTCTGATTGTCGGTGTCGTCCCAGGTGCCGTCGCAGCATACGATGACCCGTTTCATGCCCGGCTCCGCCTCCGTCACCGATCCGCTTTCGTAGCCGGCAGTCTACAGCATCAGCGACCGGGCAGGAACGCGCCTCAAAAGCTCCGCCATACCGCCAGCAGCGCGCCATGCTGGCTGTTGGTCTTGACCGTCCACACGGTCGACAACACGCCGGCCTGCACCGACCATTTGTCGTCGAGCGCATAGACGAGGCTCGCTTCGACCGTCGACTGTCGCCATTCCGAAAACGTCGGGTCGGTCGAGGGGGCCGACACGATGGTGAAGTCCTGCAGCATCAGCATGAGCCGCGGCGTGAACTTGAACCCGACCGTCAAGTCCCCGTGCCACTCGTCCGGGGGACCCGCGGTGCGCAGACGATAGCCGAACTCGCCATCGATGAAGCACGGCGTCGAACCCACCTTGAAATTGCCGCCTGCGTTGAGGCGCGCTTCGCCAGCCCAGCCGGTATTGCCCTCCTCCGCTGGCGCGTTCGCGTTCCGAGCGCCGGGGATGAACGCGGTCGCTTCGCCCGAGAACACCCATTCGCCGGTCGACCAGAGCTTCGCCCGCAAGCCCACATCCGAATAGTCGAGGCCGTTGTAGGTGTCTGGCGTCGGATCCCCCAGCGCGTAATGCTCCAGCGCGGCCTGGCCAAAGATGGTGATGGAATCTGTCAGGCCGTACTGAACGTAGGTCTGCGCGTCAAAGCGGCTCTGGTTGACCGGAGGATTGCCGCCCCACGGGGGCCCGAACCCCGTCCAGCCATACGAGGTTGATATGATTTGCCCGGTTCCCTGCGGCAGCGTCCAGGCGCCGCCGAGCGCGCCGGCCGGCGCGCCGACGACCGCCGCCATCGCGCCTGCGGCGACCCACGAACGCCAATACCCCAAGCCCGCGCGGGTCAAGAACGTGCCCCCCAGCGCTCGTCCTCACGGGCGCGCTTCCTTCGTTGGGAGCAAAGCGGGCGCAACGCCGCGAGGCGACCTCGGAGAGAAGCGCGGGCGCTACCGCCGCGTCAAGCGCGAACTAACGCTGTCAACCGAAAAAACGTAATACACGCAGTGGGTTGTGCGGTGTTCGACCTCTCAGCCCCAAGCAGTCGTGGTTCGCGTCGAGAAATCCGCGCACCTCGGCGAGGCACTCGTCGGGCGCGTCGATCCGGAGGAAGTGGCCGCATTTCGCGACCCGCCGCGCCTCGGCCTGGGGCAGGAGCTCTCTCCAGCGGGCGAGTTCCTTGTCGCGAAAGGCGATGTCGTTTTCCGGCCAGACGAAATAGGCCGGCCCGCGGAAAACGGCGACGAAATCCCTGACCCGCGCGAGGTAGTCACGGCTCGCGGTGATCTCCCACGGAAACACATGCATTCCCCGCCGCGACTGAAGCTTGACGAACGGCGCCCGGTAGAGATCGAGTTCCTGGGTCGAAAGCTTGCGCCGCCGCATCGCCGAGGGCATCACCAGATTGACGAAAGTTGCGTAGCGCTCGGAGCCGAAGCGGCCGATCGGGCCGCCCATCAGCTTCGAAAACCATTCGAAATGGAAGTCGCCATTGACCGGCCACGCCCAGGTGTTGCCGAGGCAGAGGCTCGATATCCGGCCGCTGGTCATCATCGCCGCGCCGAGTCCGACCGGCCCGCCCCAGTCATGCGCGACGAGCGCCGCGTCATTGAGATCGAGGCGGTCGAGGAGGCCGGCGATAAGCCGCGCATGATCCTCGGGCCGGAAAGAGAAGTCAGGCGGCGGAACCGAAAGACCGAACCTGGCCAGATCGACCGTCACGCAGCGATGTTGCCCTCTCAGCCCCTCGATCAAGCCCCGATAGAGCACGCTCCAGGTCGGGTTGCCATGAATCATCACGACCGGCGGACCGCTCCCTTCGTCGGCGAAGTGCAAGGAAGCGCCGTCGATCGCCACGTAATGGCTGGCGAACGGATAGGCGCCCGGCGGCAGCGCCAATCTGCGCTCGGCCCGGTCAGCGGCTTGTCGGTCATGTTGCTCCTCGCGTTGGGCTACGGGGCTTGCCCAGCGGTTCAGGCTCGATTTTCGCAATGACGCGCTCGGCAATGCTCCGAACCGGCCGACAGGAGTCAATCCGCCCGCCATCAAGGATCGAAAGGCGCCACCCCGCTCGCGCCGTCGCGCGCTGTCTGATAGAAGGCCCGCCCATGCTCAATTTGCGCCCCGCGCCGCGTGCGCGCTTGCTTGCGCCAGGCGACGCGTCGCCGGTCGAATGGGTGGTCACGCAGGGGCTGACCCAATTCCCTGACGCGGTGGCGGAAATGGAAGCGCGGGCGGAGGCGATCGCGCGCGGCGAGGCGGCCGAGCGGGTCTGGCTCCTCGAACATCCTGCCCTCTACACAGCCGGCGCCAGCGCGAAGGAAAGCGACATCATCGACGCGCGCTTTCCGGTTCATCGCGCCCGCCGCGGCGGCCAGTTGACCTATCACGGACCCGGGCAACGGGTGGCCTATGTCATGCTCGACCTCAAGCGCCGCCGTCCCGACGTGCGCGCCTATGTCGCCACGCTCGAATGCTGGCTGATCGAAACCTTGAAGGCGTTCGACGTCCTTGGCGAGACGCGCGAGGAGCGGGTCGGAGTCTGGGTGGCGCGCCCCGACAAACCGCCTTCGGTCCTGGGCGAAATGGCCGAGGACAAGATCGCCGCCATCGGCGTGCGCATCCGGCGCTGGGCGACGCTTCACGGCGTAGCGCTGAATGTCGATCCCGATCTCGCCAATTTCTCCGGCATCGCGCCGTGCGGGATTCGAGAGCCGCACTACGGCGTCACCAGCCTTATCGACCTCGGCCGCGACGCGACGGTGGCGCGAGCGGACACCGCACTGCGCGCAGCGTTCGAGATCGTGTTCGGCCCGACCTTCGATCCGCTCTCGACCGGCCGTTTTTGAGCCCTGCGCTCACGGCGGACTTTCAATTCGGCCGGCCGGGCCGCGGGTTGCCTGCCCGGCCAGCCGAAACTATAGGCGTGACATGGATCTTCGCATCGGGCTCTCGGAGGCGAGCCGCCGTGTCTTCTGGGCGCCGCATTACGCGCGCCGGCGCCTTTTGAGCGAACATGCGGCGCCGCTCGCTCCGGCCCATTACGCGCTGATTGGCGAGAGGCGCGGCTATCGGCCAAACGGCTTCTTTGATCCGCACTATTTCCGCGAGCGTGCGAGCGGCGCCCAAAGCGCCAGCAGCGGCTTGCTCGAGTTCTATCTCGCGCGAGCCGAGGCGAATGCGCCCCAGCCCTCGGCCGAATTCGATCACGCTTGGTATATCTCCCAGAATCCGGATTGGAGCCAGACCCATACGCATCCGTTCTTGCACTTTCTCGAGCGCGGAATGCCGGCGGGAAAGCGTCCGCGGCCGGACATCGATATTGAGTTCTTGCGCGACGTCATCCGCGGCAAGGGGCGCTCGCTCGAGGAGGCGGCCTTTCGCGTGTTCGACCCCCTGCCACGCGACGCCGAAATGGCGCCGCCGCTCAACCGGCAGGAATTGAGGGCGCGACAGGATCGCTTTTTCGCCGCCGGGCAGTTGCGGATCGAACGCGAGTCGAAGCCGACCGGGAGGCGCCGGCTTGTCTACATCCAATGTGGCAAACGGCTCGACGGGGCCTATCTCGCCGAGCCGCGCGCTTACGACGTGCTCTTGAACTATTACGACCAATCTCCTCTCAATCCGCAGGCTGAGACAATCGTCTATCAGCGCGGCTGCAAGAACACCGCCATCCGCCGGCTGCTCGAACTTAGGCCGGACCTTTTGCTCGGCTACGACCGAGTGCTGTTCCTCGATGACGACATTGAAATCGGGGCGGCGCAAATCGACTTGCTTTTCGAGATCGCGGAGCGGGAGAAGCTCGACCTGGCCGGCCCGTCGCTCACCGCGGATTCGCAAACGGCGTGGCCATTTCTAAAACAACCGGGCGCGGGCGACGGGATCATGAAGGTTTCGTCGATAGAGATCATGGCGCCCTTGATGACCCGCCGGGCGCTGGAGACGGTCGCGTGGGTTTTCGCCGAGTCGGCCAGCGGCTGGGGAGGCGATCTGTTGCTGGGGCCGGTTGTGCGCGCCGCTTATGGTCCAGAGAGCCTCGGTGTGATTGGCGCAGTTCCGGTCCGGCACGCGCGACCCGTCGACACCAAGGGCGGCACGCTCTACCTCTATCTGCGCAGCTACGGCATTGAGACCGGTCATGAAGCCAACCGCATCGCCTTTGACTTCGGCGTCGATCGCTTTCTTCGACCGCTTTCACCCGGCGAAACCGGCCCGGTCTGCCGCGGCTCGCCGCGCAACGAGCGTTCGTTTGCACAAACCCCGATCAGGTAACTCGGCGGCTGAATGTTGCCGAGACGGGACGATTTCTTCGACGAACAATCGGCGCATTGCTGGGCGAATGGTTTCGGCCGGGCGAGTGTCCAAGCGCCGCAGCCAGCCTTCATCGGTGTAGCTCGCGGTGGTGTAGGGCGAAAGGAAGGCGCCGAATTCGACGAACGGACGGCTCGTGCCCCAGTTCGAGGGATCGTAGCAAAGCGAGGCCGCGACGATCGGCGAGGCGGAGACATTGGTCCCGTCCTGATAGAAGCTGTTCCAGGAAGTCCCAGCCAGCAGGGTCTGGTTGTCGGTGAGCGCCCATCGCCCATGCGACCCGAGCGAAAACGAGCCGACCCCCGCGGAGCCGCCGCCGCAATCGCAGCCGCTGACCTGTTCGTTGGCGCCGAGCAGCAGCGAACCGAGCAGCCGGGTGGTGACCATATTGTTGAATGGCGCCTGGGCAAGGCCATTGATCGAGTTCTGGATACTGGCGGCGGTAATTGCATTTTGTGTCGTCGGAAGCGGGCTCCCCGTCAGAAACCAGTCGTCGTCGCTGGGATTCTCCGTGAGCGTGTATTGGAACCCGCCGGCGGTGACCGGGCTGGCGAGTTTGAAAGCAGCCGTCGTGGTCGTCCCCCCGTTGGTCGTTACGACCACCGGAAGTGTCGTCGCCGCGCAGGCGTTGTTCGCGCTCGCATTTTTGATCGTCAGCAACGTCGTTCCGGTCGCCGTGCCGCCGATTGATGACGATCTGGTCGGTGAGAGACCCCGCCAACTGAGTGTTCAGCGTGACGTTGGCGCCCGTCCCGCCAACGAGCGAGCCAACGGTCAACGTCTTGAACCCGCCGGACGGCGAGAAGACGACGGCGCTGTTGGCGAGGTTGAGGCTCGTCATCGTCGACGAACCGGTCATGGTCCAGCTCGTATTGTTGGTCAAAGAAACGTTGGTCTTCGAGGTCGCGTCAGTCTGGATCGCGCCGGTCAGTGTCGACGCATTGGCGTTGAACGCGATGGTGCTGCCGTTGGCGGCGTTGAGAAGATTGCCGCCATTGGCGGTTGCCGTCGTGTTGTTGAAATTGATGGTCGCCGTCGTGGATCGGCAAAAATCAAATCGCCTGACGAGCTCGTAATGTTGAATTGTCGAAGGTTGCGACGGCGCCGCTCGCGCCGATGAAATTGATTGCGTTGCCCGCGGCGGACACCGTGCCTCCGCCGGAGGCGACGATCGACGGCGCAGCCCCGGCGAGCGCGAAGGCCACGGAAGACGCCTGAGACGTCGTCACGTTGAGCGTCCCAGAGGTCGTCATCGCGCCCGCGGTTGCCTGCACGCCGGTGGAGGTAGCGCCGTTGACGTTGACGGATGTCGTGGCTTCGGTCTCGATCGAGCCGCCCGTCGTCGCGAACAGGCCCGTGTTCTGGCTGCCGTTGAGCGTGATCGTCGTCGCGCCGGAGAGAGTCGCGGAGCTGTTGGCGCCGCTAGCCTGGACGCCGCCCGCGCCGGCCCCGGCGCCGTTCACGGTGACGCCCAGCGTGCCGGTAGCCGTGATTACGCCGCCGCTCGCGAGGAGGCCGTAGGCGTCGCCGCCGATGGTGAAGGTGCTCGCCGTTGAGCGCGATGGTCGAGCCCGCGCCTTGCGCCCAGGCGCCATTGGCGGCGGAGCCCGCGGTTGACCCCGTCGTGACCCCGAGCGCGCCCGAGACCGTGATCGCGCCGCCCTGCCCTGTCGCGTGGATGTCGCTCGCAAAGAGTCCGGTCGCGCCGACGCCGCTGGTTGTGATCGTCGCGGCCGCGAGGTTGACCTGTGATCCCGTTCCGTCCGCGTTGACGCCGTAGGCGCCGAGGCCGGTCGCGGTCGAGGTCGTTCCCGTGGTCATGATCGTGGTCGAGCCCGTCTGGGTGACGACGCCGCCGAGCGTTGCGTAAAGTCCAATTCCGCCGTTGTTGGCGGTGCTGACGCTGGTCGTCCCGGCGAGATCAGCGCGCGAGTCCGTTCCGGTCGCGACGACGCCCGGGGAGTCGAGCCCATGCGTCGTCACCGACCCGCCGGTCACTGTTGCGAAGCCGCCGAGGTCGGCCAGGACGCCGGCTGCGGAGCCGCCGTTGGTGACGACCGTCGCGCCGGCGATCGAAATTGTCGACGCCGTATCAGCTTCATCCGTGCCGTGGGCGTAGACGCCGATCGCGCCGGTTCCTGACGTGGTGACGCCAACGCTCGTCGCGGTCGACCCGTCGATCTTGCCGCCGCTGAGCGCATAGAGGCCGTGAGCGTCACTCCCGTCGTCGTTGGTCGTCGTCGTGGTCGCCCCTTTGAGATCGACCTCCGACCCCGCGCCAGTCGCTTCGACGCCGAAGGCGAAAGCGCCGTTCGTTGTCACCGAGCCGCCATTGATCGTCGCCAGCGCGCCGGTATCGGCAAGCACGCCGGTTGCGCCTGCTCCGTTCGTGACCACCGTCGCGCCGGCGATGGAAATGCTCGAAGCCGTTCCCAACTCGTTCGCGCCGGAAGCGTAGACGCCAAACGCGCCGGTCCCGTAAGTCGTGACGCGGACGCTGGTCGCGGTCGAGCCGTCGATCTTGCCACCATCGACGGCGTAAAGTCCGTAGGCTCCCGCCCCGTCGTCGCCGGTCGCGTGGGTCGTAACCGTGACGGCGCCCTTGAGATCGACTTCCGACGGAGCCCCGTTCGCCTCGACGCCGATCGAGGCCGGCCCCTCCTCGGCGGCGCCGCCGTATGTATCTACAGAGCCGCCGTTCATCGTGACCAAGCCGCCGGTGTCCGCGAGAACTCCGATCGCGGAATCGCCATGTGTAACCACCGTGGCGTTAGCGATGGATATGGTCGAAGGCACGACGGTATCGGAGACCGAGCCGGAACCCGAAGCGTAGACCCCGATCGCGCCGGTCCCGTAGGTCGTCACACCGAGGGTCAGCGCCTTCGACGCCTCGATCGTCCCCCCATTGGTGGCGTAGAGGCTATGGGCATCGTCGCCAACGGTCGTAACCGTAGTCGCGGCGTTGAGATTCACTTGCGAACCGGCCCCGTCCGCCTGGACGCCGTAGGCCTCGAAGCCGGTCGTGCCCTCCGAGACCAATCCAGTCGAAATCGTCGTCGCCCCGTTGACGTTGATGACCCCCGCGCTCGCCGCGTAAAGGCCGATCGAGTGGTCGGCGAAAGTGGTGACTGTGTTCGGCGTCTCGGCCGAACCGCCGTTCAGGTTCACCTGCCCACCCTTGTCCGCCTGTACGCCCGCCGCGGAGGCGCCGTTGGTCGTGATCGAGGCGAGCCCGCCAATGGTGATTGTCGACGCCCGGCCCGGCGTCCCGCCAGGCGTCGCCGGCGGGGCCGTGCCGGAGGCGTAGGCCCCGATCGCGTCCTCGCCGTCGGTCGTCACGGTGACGCTCGCGTTCGACCCGTCGATCGTCCCGCCGCCTTTGGCAAAAAGTCCGTTCGAGTTCTCGTTGGTGGTGGTGACCATGATCGCGCCGTTTAGCGTGACCGCGCCAGAGACCTCCGCCACGATTCCGTGAGCGGACGTCCCAGAAGTCCCGATGGTGACATCGGTCAGCGTGCCGGTCGCCTTTGCGCCGGCAACGTCGAGCCCATCAGATCAGATGCCGAAGATGTCGGCGTCGCCTTGGGTGGTTATCGTTATTCCGGTCGCCGAAATTGTGGTCGGGACCGTATCTGTGGCGAGGCCGCGGGCGGCAAGTCCCGGCGAGCCGTCGCCTTCGGTCAACACGCTGCCGCCCGTGCCCGTGAGGACGACGCTTCCGCCGGATTGGGCCACGGCGCCGGGGGCATCAAGCCCCGTGGTGACGATCGTAGCGAGCGCGGGCGCCGTGGGCGCGAGGAGCTCGAGGGTGATCGTCGACCCCGCGCCAATGGCGTAGACGGCGTTCGCGCCTGACGACGATGTCGTGAGGCTCGCGACTTCCGGCGTCATGGTCGAACTGCCAATTGTCCCGCCGCCGCTGGCGTAGAACCCAAACGTGCCGCTATTCGACGTGCTGACGGTGACAGGAACCGCCGCGCCCGACGGGGTGAAGAAATTGATCATCGACCCCGGACCATCGCTCCAGACCGCATAACTGGTTCTAGGGGCCATGGGGGTGCTGACCACGCTCGCGGTGACCGAGATGGAGGTGGCTTCGTCGGCGGCGGTGATCGTGCCGCCGTTGGCGAAGAGTCCGACAATCGTGTTGGCGGGAGCAACCGGAATCAGCGTGGTCGCGTTGTATGCGCCGGACGCGTAGGGGCAGGAGTCCCCGCTCAGCGCGAATATGTGATTTCCCGATACATTCGCCGTGCAGGTCGCGCGCGCGCCTGTCGCGGCGGCGAGCGCAAGAAGCGCAACCGCCGCTCTCGCGACTAGCCGTCGCCGCCGGCCAGCCTCAGTCATCCATCCGTGCCCGAAAACCGCGCCAAATCCGAACCAGCCTGTAGGAGACTGTTTACCAGTCGAAAAATTAACAGAACCGCCTCGACGGGAGGAAGCCAACCGGACTCCGTCATTCGGGCGTTCTCCCCTTCATTCGACGCACACAGAAGCGCGCTCTGGTTTCGTCCTCATGGATACACGTCCCGGGTTGTGCAATTCGCGTGCGGCAAAGTCGTTCTCGGGGCAAGCCCGCCAAAGAACCAGCGAGCCGGTCATGGGGAGGTTGAGCTCGCGGCAATGCCCTGGGTCCATGAATCCAGCCGCTCGACGCCTGGGGCCGCACCGCAATCCCCAAGACCGAACCGGGTCGCTTAGGCGCCGCAAGCTCTCGCCGCAATCGTCCCCGGCCGGGCTTTCGCCCGGACCGGCCTGGGGAATCCTCGCCTTGCGAACCCGCCCCGCTTACGGCTGCTGCTTCGGCTGACCAATTCGGCTCTTCGAGGCGCGGTCGCCGGCGGCGTTGGCGTCGGCTTCGCACATATAGGCGCCCTGCTTCGTCGTGCCGTAACTGCGGGTGCCGGCGTAGTGATAGACGTGCGACCTCGTGTTGACCCAGACCACTTTGTCGGACGGGCAGCGCCCTTGCGCTTCCGCCGCGGTGGTGAACTGGCCGGCGCCGGTCGCGCGAGCCGCCGTTTGCGCGGGGACGGGCTTCGGCTGGTAGGTTTCCGCGGGCGCGGGAGCTGGCGCCGGCGCGGCGGCGGGCGCCGCGGCAGAACTCTCCTTCTGCGTGCGGCACTGTTTCAAGAATTCCTGCCACGTCATGCCGTTGGTCGTGTTGTTGGCCTTGGCGACTTTCCAGTCGTCGCCGCATTCCTTCATGACGGTTTCCGCCCGGGCAGCGCCGGTCGCGGCCAGGCCCAGGGCGCCGGCGAAGAACAGGGCCGAAAGCGCAACCCTGAATGACGTGGTGATCATTGCCAATCCCTCCATAGGGCGCCCCAGCCTTCTCGCCGGCTCCCTCCCAGCCCAACGAAAGGCCGAACTCATTGCTTCTCATGCCGCCGTTCCACTGAACCCGACATGAACATTTCATGATGATGATCCAGGCCCGGCGGTCAAGGGGTCCGGCCCACGCCATCGCCAGTCATTCGACAGCCGCGCGAGCGCGAGACTCGTCGTTTTGTTCAGATTTCCCGCTGCGTCCAGCGGCGCCCACCCTCGCTCGCCGAGTGGCTCCGCCGTCTGCCGGCTGGCGACGTCAGCGTCGGCGTCCGAAGCGTCGGCGCGCCGAGAGGCGATGCGATTGAACCGGGTCGCAAGCGGGGCTTCGAGAAAAAGGCCAGCGAAGGCGGCGCCGACCTCGACCGCCGCGGCGGCCGCGGCGCTGCGTTCCACAGCCGTCGCGAATGTCGCATCGAGCACCACCGTCTGCCCGGCCCGAAGCGCAACAAGGGCTTTGTCGATCAGCCGGCGATAGACGTCGCGGGTGATCTCGGGCGTATAGGCGGAACCCAGCAGATGGGCGGTCTCCTCGACTGCGAACATCGCCTTGCGCTCGACGTCGCTGCGCAGCCACAGCGCGCCAGGGGCGCGGCCGAGCCGCGGGGCGAGCGCGCCGGCGAGCGCGCTTTTGCCGGCGCCGGATAGCCCGCCGACAGCGAGAAGCCGCGGCGAAGCACAACGAAGAAACCCGACCGCCCGATCGAAATACCGCATCGCCAACGCCCGCGCCTCATTGCGCTTCTCGCCCTCGAACCGCTCGGCCCCGGATGCTTCGACTTTGGCCCGGATCGCCGCCCGCAGACTCAAGAATAGCGGGAGCGCGACGAGGCCGGTCAGCGCCTCCGGCGGCTCGGGCCCGAGATAGCGGTTGAAGAGCCGGTTGGCGGATGCGCGCAAGCCGCGCTCCTCGAGATCCATCACAAGAAACGCGAGATCGTAAAGGACGTCTCCGCTGGCGATCTCCTCCGAGAATTCCACCGCGTCGAACAGCGTGGGCTCGCCGTCGATGAGGACGATGTTGCGCAGATGCAGATCGCCGTGACAGCGGCGGGCGAATCCGGCCTCGCCGCGCTTGAGCAGGACCGGCCGCGCGATTGCGAACGCCAGGCGCCCATCAACCGTGAGCTTGCGGGCGGCCGCGGCGTCGAAAAGGTCCGGCCGCTCGGCGAAGAAGGCGCCGTTCTGTTCGATATAGGTCTCAAGCGCGTCGACTGAGCGCCTCGCATCGCTGAGCGGCGCGCGGGCGTGAGAGCGGCGGATCGCGATCGCCAGCTTGTCGATGATATCGTCGGTCACGCCGCTTCGCGCCGCCACCCGATCGAGCGTCGCATTCTCGTCGAAGCGCCGCATATGGGTGACCCATTCGACCACTTCTCCCTTGCCGCCGATCGCAAGCGTCTCCCCGGAGCGGGTGATCGGCAGCGCAGACAGGTAGACCCCGGGCGCCGAAGGGCGGTTGACCGCGATCTCCGCCTCGCAGGCGAGGCGGCGCTTGTCCAGCGTCGACAGATCCATGAACGGGAACTTGACCGCCCGCTTCACCTTGTAACCGTCTGAACCGGCCAGAAACACGACGGCGCCCGCAGTATCGACGCGCGCGACCGGCTCGCTCGATCCGTGCGTCCTGGGATCGGCGAGAAAGCAGAAGACCGCCTCCTGCGAATTTGATGCTATGTTGTGAACGTCAGAACTCATGCGGTGTTCGGTGGCCTCGGATAGGTTTTGCTGGTTCAATAATTATCCCGGACTTGAGATCGTTGCGAGCGCGGCGCGTCGCAGTCTCCTCAATCTCTCGGGCGCTACGGCGCGCCGTCAGGTCACGCAGGGGCAGTGACGCGCGGCAAGCGTCGAAGCCTGTCGCAAAACTGTCGCGTGCGTCGTCAAACATTTCCGCCCAAGCCGCCGGTTCGCCGCGGGCGGAGCGCCAACCAGGGGAAGCAACCTCAATGAGCGCGGAAAAGGCAAGTCCCGTCAGCAGGCTCCAGAAACGAGTCAACGCGGAGATCCAAGACAACCTCGACGAAGACATCGAGCTCGAGCTCGAGGACAACGAACTCGCAGACCTCTTGGCCGAAAGCGAGCACCTGCCGATGCACGACACCCTGCCGCGGCAGGTTTATTTCAACGAGCTCCTGCGCCTTCAGCGCGAACTCATCAAGCTCCAGGACTGGGTGGTCGCCAAGAAGCTCAAGCTGGTCGTCATCTTCGAGGGCCGGGACTCGGCGGGCAAAGGCGGGGCGATCAAACGGGTCACTCAGCGTCTCAACCCGCGCGTCTGCCGCGCCGTGGCGCTGACTGCGCCGACCGAGCGCGAGCGCACCCAGTGGTACTTCCAGCGCTATGTCCCGCACCTGCCCGCGGGCGGCGAGATCGTTCTGTTCGATCGCAGCTGGTACAACCGCGCCGGCGTCGAGCGGGTGATGGGCTTCTGCTCCGACGAGCAATACGAGGACTTTTTCGAATCCGCCCCGGAATTCGAGCGCCTGCTGGTGCGCTCGGGCATCGTGCTGGTCAAATACTGGTTCTCGATCACCGACGACGAGCAGCATCTGCGCTTTCTTATGCGCATCAACGATCCGCTCAAGCAGTGGAAGCTCTCGCCGATGGACCTTGAGTTGCGCAGCCGGTGGGAACTCTATACCAAAGCGAAGGAGACGATGCTCGAACGCACCCATATTCCCGAGGCGCCGTGGTGGGTGGTCGAGGCGGTCGACAAGAAACGCGCCCGCCTCAACTGTATCGCCCATCTGCTGACCCGCATCCCCTATGAGGAACTCCCACACCAGAAGCCCGTCCTGCCCAAGCGCGTGCACAATCCGGAGTACCACCGCAACCCAGTCCCGCACGACATGTACGTGCCTGACCATTACGCAACGCTCGTTGCGGCCGAGGCAAAATAGCGGCGGCGAAGGCGCGGCAGAGCCGCGGGTCAGTTCCCAGCCGGGCACTCGTCGTTCGACGCGATCCACTCCCTGGCGGCGCCGTTGCCCAGCGCCGCGGCCCTTTCGAACCATGGCCGCGCGGCGGCGCTCTTCGCTACGCCCTGGCCCCCGGCGTACATCGAGCCGATCATCATCTGCGCAGCTGCGTATCCGGCGTCCGCCCCCACGCGGAACCACTGCAGCGCCGCGGCGGGTCGCGCTCGACCGCCCGTCCGTCGCGATAGGCGGCGCGGGCGGGGCTCAAATCTCGATCTCACGGCCGATCTCGACCACCTGGTCGCACGGCAGCTGGAGGTAGTCGCTGATCCGCTCGGCGTTGCGGCCGAGCGCCGCGAACAGCGCCTCCTGCCAGCGCGGGATCCCCTTCCCGTCCTCGCGCGGCACGATGGTTTCGCTTCCGACGTAGAAGGTCACGTCATCGAGGTCGATATCGACCCCGGTCGCCTTGCATTCCTTGAGGATCGCGGGAATGTCGGGATGCTCCATGAAGCCGCGCCGCGCCTCGGCGCGCCAGAATTTGTCGTCGACATGCTGGACGGTCAGCCGCTCGTCGGGGTCGGTCCGCGGGATCGAGAGGACGGTCAGCGTCAGCGCCAGCACCGACTCGTGCAGCGCGCGGTTCTTGCGCACGTGCCAGTCCATCACCGGCGGCGTTTGGTCGACGGCGCGGGTGAAAAACACAGCCGAGCCGGGCACGCGCGCGACCTTGCCCGAGTGCAATTCCGCGATCATCGCCGAGAGCGGCGTCTGCTCGGCGACGACGCTTTCGCGCACCGCGGTCGCGCCGCGGTGCCAGATCCACATCACCCCATAGACGATCGAAGCCAGTAGCAACGGGACCCAGCCGCCCTGCGCCACCTTGGCGAGGTTGGCGGCAAGAAAGGCGCCGTCGATGATGAGGAAGAGCCCCGCCACCGCGCCCGCGGCGACGATCGGCCAGCCCCAGACCTCGCGCATGGCGATGAACAGGAGCACGGTCGTCATCAGCATTGTCGCCGACACCGCGATGCCGTAGGCGGCGGCGAGGTTGTCCGACTTGCCAAAACCGATGGCAAGGCCGAGAGTGACGATCACCAGGAGCCAGTTGACCGCGCCGACGTAGATCTGACCGTAACCCTCTTCGGAGGTCTGTGTGATGGCCATGCGCGGCAGCCAGCCGAGCTGGATCGCCTGGCGGGTCATCGAAAAAGCGCCGGTGATGATTGACTGGCTGGCGATCACCGTGGCGATGGTCGCGAGCACGATCATCGGCGTCAGCAGCGGCGTCGGACAGAGCCGGTAGAAGATGTTGCCTTCTGTCGGCGCGCCGGCGAGCACGATCGCCGCCTGTCCGGCATAATTGAGGATGAGGGCCGGGAAGACGATCAGGCTCCAGGACAGGCGGATCGGCGTCGGCCCGAAATGGCCCATGTCGGCGTAGAGCGCCTCGGCCCCGGTGACACAAAGGAATACTCCGCCCAGCACCAGGAAACCCTGCAAGCCCCCGCGTGACAGATACTCGAGGCCATAAAGCGGATTGACCGCGGCGAAGACCGACGGGTGCTGCATGACGCCGTAGACGCCGAGCGCCGCGATTACCGCGAACCAGGCGAGCATGATCGGGCCGAACGCGCGGCCGATCGCGGCCGTCCCGAACGGCTGAGCCGCAAACAGCGCGAGCAGGATCAGCGTTGCCGCGGGCAGCACGTAGCTTTGCAGGCTCGGCGCGATCTGCTCGACGCCTTCGAGCGCGGAGAGCACCGAAATGGCCGGCGTGATCGCGCCGTCGCCGTAAATGAGCGCTGCGCCGAACAGCGCCGCGGCGATAATCAGCGGCCGCTGCCGCTTCTTGACCCCGAGCAGGGTCATCAGCGCGATGATGCCGCCCTCGCCGTCGTTGTCGATACGCATGGCGACATTGACGTATTTGACCGTCGTCACCAGGACCAGGGTCCAGAGGATGAGCGAGAGCGCCCCGAGCGTCGCGGCGGCGTCGGGATGGGGCCCGGTATAGTCGAGCACGGTCTTGAGCGTGTAGAGGGGGCTCGTGCCGATGTCGCCGAACACCACCCCGAGGGCGGCCGAACTCGCGAGCCCCAACCTTGGCTTCGATTGCGGTTCGGCGCCGGCTGCTCCGATCGACATCTCGCGCTCCCTCGCTCGCGCTTTCGGCCGCCGCCCGGCGGATTCCGTGCGCGCTCAAACGATAGAGGGCCGTTGAAACGGATTGTTGACATTCGCGAGGGCGCCCGGCCGCACAGCGGCGCCTCCGGTCAACCTTAACAAATTTCGCCCGGCCGGCGCGCGCAGATCGATAAAATCCGACCTATTTTGTTGGGCCGACGCCAAGCCGCGGCGCCGATAGTGTCCCCATCGAGACTGGGGACGAAGATGATCTATCGGCTCTTTGGCTTCATCACCGCGGCGGCGATCTTCGGCCTCGCCTGGATCACTTTCGGCGAAGCGTCCGAGCAGGACCTTCCCCGGGCCTCGCGCGAGCCGGTCGGCCGCGAAACCTCGATTCCCTACGGCTGGGTTGACTTCTGCAATCGCCACGGCGACGAGTGCAGCCTCGGCAAGCTCAGGCCGCTGGACGTCCGCCTGACGCGGCAGGTGTGGAAAACCCTCAATGACATCAACGACGAGGTCAACGGCGCGATCGTCCCAATCAGCAACCTCGACCATTGGGGAACGACGCTCGACCATTGGGACTATCCGGTCGACGGCAAGGGCGACTGCAAGGTGTACGCCCTGTTCAAGCGCAAACTCTTGATCGAGCGCGGCTTTCCGCGGCAGGCGCTGTTGATGACAATCGTCCGCGACCTCAGCGGCGAAGGCCATGCGGTGCTCACCGTCAAAACCGACCGCGGCGACTTCGTGCTCGACAATCTCTCAGACGACGTGCGCCCGTGGGCCGCGACCGGCTATCAGTTCTACAAGCGCCAAGCTCAGGACGACCCGAACGTCTGGCTCAGTCTCGGCGGCGTGACCGGGACCGACCCCGCCGAAGCGGCGGCCAGCAACAGGTAGGGCGGGCGGGTCTTAGCGGCCGCCGGTCTGCCGGCTGCCCGCCGCCGCTATCCGCTCCAGCACCTCGATCGCCTCCGCCGGTAGCGGCCACGAGCGCGCCGCGGCGATGATATCGGCGATATAATCGGTGCGTGCCGCGCCCGGCCCGGCGTTGGCGCCGACATAGACGATCGCCCGCCTCGGCCCTTGCACCGCGAGGACCGGCTGGGTCAGCTTGGCGTAAAGGCCCCGCGCCAGGCCCTCGTAGCGGTCGAGCGCCGCTACGTCGCCGAGCGCCAGCTCCCACACCACGCCGTGCACGGAGGAGCGCGGGTCGCGAGCGACGGTGAGCCAGCCTTCGCGCATCACCGCGAGCCGATGTCGCGCGAGCCGCGCCGGCCCAAGCGGCTTCGACCGCGGGCAGCGGCGCGCCATGCCGCTGACGCTCATGTTGGCGCCATAGGCGAAGTAGAGCGGCATCGGTCCCCTATTCACTCACCCGCTCGACCTCGTGGACGACGCCCTTGCCGCGCAGCTGCGACAGGATGGCGTTGAGGTGCTGGATGTCGCGCACCTGGAGATCGATGACAAACCGACGAAAATCGGCGCCGCTGGCCGACGACGAAATGGCGTCGATGTTGGCTCCGTATTCGCCGATGGTGGTTGCGATAACACCAAGCGCGCCGGGCTCGTTGAGCAGCGTGACCACGATCTGGGTCGAGTAGAGCAGGTTCGGCGCGTCCTCGAGATCCCAGCGCACGTCCAGCCACAGCTCGGGGTGATCGTTGTAATCGACTAGCGCCGGCGAGTGAATCGGATAGATGACGATGCCCTCTGGCGCGCGGATGCCGACGATGCGCTCGCCGGGCACCGCTCCGCCCTTCGGCGCGAATCTAACCGCCGTATCGAAATCGATGCCGCGCAGCGGCAGCGCGCCGCCGGCGTCGGGTTCGCCCGGCACGCGGAACATGAGGTCGGCCGCCTTGGGCAAGCCGAACCAGCCGCTCTCGTTCAATGGGGCCGCCGGACCGGCCTTGCGCTCTTCCTTGAAGTTCGGAAACACGGCGCGCACGACATCGGTTGAGAAAATCTCGCCGCGGCCGACGCCGATGAAAACGTCGTCGATCGAGGCGCGCGCGAGCCGGGGCAGCGCCGCCTTGAGTTTCGATTCGGCGAATTTCTTGCCCGCGCGCTCGAACGCGCGCTCGACGATCTGGCGCCCGAGGCCGCCGAACTGCGCCTTCGCCGCCTCGCGCGTCGCGCGGCGGATGGCGGCGCGGGCCCTCCCCGTCACCACGATGCTGTCCCAGGCGGCCGGAGGCGAGCCGCCCTCGGAGCGAGAGATCAGCACCTCGTCGCCGTTGTGCAATTCCGAGATCAGCGGCGCAATGCGGCCGTTGATCTTCGCCCCGACCGCCGAATTGCCGACATCGGTATGGACGGCATAGGCGAAATCGATCGCAGTCGCGCCACGCGGGAGCGCAATGAGCCGCCCCTTGGGAGTGAAGCAGAACACCTGGTCATGAAACAGCTCGAGCTTGGTGTGCTCGAGGAACTTTTCCGAAATCGTCGCTCGCCAGCGCCTCGATCGTCTGCCGCAAGCCGCGGTAGGCGCGACTTTCGCTCACCACCGGCGCGTCGGCGCTCGTACCGGCGTCCTTATAGATGGCGTGCGCCGCGATGCCGTATTCCGCCACTTCGTGCATCTCATGGGTGCGAATCTGAAGCTCGACCCGCTGGCTGCCCGGCCCGATCACGGTGGTGTGGATCGACCGATAGTCGTTCTGCTTCGGCGTCGAGATATAGTCCTTGAACCGCCCCGGCACGCTTGGCCAGGTGGTGTGGGCGACGCCGACCGCGGCGTAGCAGTCGGCGACCGTGTCGACGAGAATGCGAAAGCCGTAAATGTCGGACAATTGCTCGAACGCGATCGAGCGCCGCTCCATCTTGCGCCAGATCGAATAGGGCTGCTTCTGGCGGCCCTTGACCTCGACCTTGATGCCGCGGCGGGCGAACTGGTCGGTGAGCTCCGCCGCGATGCGGGCGATGATCGCGCCGTTCTTGGTCTTCATGCCCTCGAGGCGGGAAACAATGAGCTTATAGGCATCCGGCATCAGGGAGCGAAAGGCGAGGTCCTCGAGCTCGTTGCGCATGCTCTGCATGCCCATGCGCCCGGCGAGCGGAGCATAGATGTCGAGCGTGTCCTCGGCGATTCGGGCGCGCTTGGCCTCCGGCATGAACTGGAGCGTGCGCATGTTGTGCAGACGGTCGGCGAGCTTGACCAGGAGGACGCGGGCGTCGTCAGCGATGGCGAGCAGGAGCTTGCGGAAATTCTCGGCCTGCTGGGCGTGCCTGGTGACGAAGTCGAGCTTGCCGAGCTTGGTCAGGCCGTCGACCAGACCGCCGATCTCTTCGCCGAACGCCTGGTCGATGTCCTCGCGCGTCACCGTCGTGTCTTCGATCGTGTCGTGCAGCATCGCCGCCACGATCGTCGGATCGTCGACCTTGAACTCGGTCAGGATGGCCGCGACTTCGAGCGGATGGGAGAAATAGGGATCGCCTGACGCGCGCTTCTGGCTGCCATGCGCCTTCATCGCGAACACATAGGCGCGGTTCAGCAGATCCTCGCTGGTGTGAGGATTGTAGCGGCGGACCCGCTCGACCAACTCGTATTGCCGCATCATCGCGTTATGGCCGACCTCAATCCGCGCCGCCGAAGTCGTCGTGGCGACGCGTATGCGGTTCAACCAGGACGGATCGGCGTGAGTGAAAGAGGGCGGAGCGGCGTTCCGTAGCCGCCTCCCGCCCTCGCGCATCAGCGCGGGCCTTGCTGATCATCGGCCGCAGAGGGCGCCCGCGCAAGCGTTAAAGTTGCCGCGGGCCGCGCCGCTGCCGCGCGCGGTCGCCGACCCGGCCCTGCAACAAACGCTGTAGGGCGCGGTCGCTGACCCGCGCCTGCCCGGTCATCGACCCGGCCCTATAACGAAAAAAACCCCGGAGCTTTCGCTCCGGGGGCTGATGGAGGTCAACTGATCGGAAGGCGATCAGAAGTAACGGGTGATGCGGAACCGGCCAGCGAAACCGTCGCTGCTGCCGTGCCAATTGCCGGGCACGAAGAATTCGTTCGTCTGGCCCCAGTTGTAGATCGTCCCGAGAACGCCGTTCGGCGTCGACTGGTTCGTGCCCTGATACATCAACTCGAGGTCGAAGTTCAGGTTGTTGACTGGGTTCCAGCCAAGGTCGGCGCCAACCAGCCAGGTCGTCGCGCTTGGAGAAAGCGCGCCTTGGCCGGCCGACGCGAGGGCACAACCAACCGCTAAGAAGTTGCAGCCGCCGCCCTGGTTGCTCCACTTCAACTGGCCGACCGACCCTTCGAGATCGAGATAGAATTGCGGCGTGAAGTGATGCTCGATCAGAGCCGAGACTGACCACGCGGTCGGCTTCGACCACGAGTTGGTGATCGGGTTGAAGAAGGCGTCCTGCATATACATCGGCTGGCCATTGCCGTTGACCTGACCGTTCTCGCCCCACATCATGTCGGGGAGACCCGAGTACCAGACCGCGCTCTGGGTGTAGGAGCCGGTGACCAGGAAGTCGTCGCCAGCGCCGAACGACGGCAGGTTGACCTTCACGCCGGCGTCGACGCCCCAGCCGATCTGATTATGGTGAGAGTTGCAAGCCAAGCTGTTGTCCAGGCCGCAGCCCAAAGAACCGGAGACATTGTTAAACGGAGCGGTGTTGTAGGCGGTATCCTCCACGTTGACATTATGAACCACGCCCGAAACCTGAGCCTCGCCCCAGCCCTGCTTGACGTGCAAGGCACCGACGATGTCCGGCCACTTCTCGCCGCCAAAGGTGATGGTCGAGGGGGAAAGACTACTAACCCCGATATTGCCGCCGCCCATATTCGTGCCGCCGCCGGAACCGCCGTTGCTACCCTGGCTCTGTGCCGCGATGGTCGCGGTGAAGCCGCCGCCGAACGAAGCGGTATAAGCCAGCAGGTCAGGCTCGTTGAAGCCCTTCTGGTCGGGTGAGGCAAAGTTCGCCCAGTTGTCGCCGCCGCCGGTGAACGAATAGAACGACTGCGCCTTACCAGCAGTGATGCCTGCCCAAGTCAGGTATCCGGTGTTGAGATAGGTCTGGGTGCCGGTATTATCGAAGCCGTTGCCGTTTTCCGAGTTGATGTCGAAGTGGCCGATCAGCGGGCCGTAGGCGGTGTTCGAGGCCATGTCGAACCCGAAGTTGGCGCGGGTCGTCCAGCCAACTTGATTCCGATTGAAGCTCTGGTTGTTCTGAGGGGCGCTGGCGGCAATCAGGACCCGCTGCGTAAGCCGGGAGTCCAGAGGGCTAAGGGTCGTCAAACCAGCGGCTACAGCAGGACTCTGGGGAATAAAGGTATTCGAGGCGGCCACCGCCGCGTCCGAAATCGAGCCGTAGTTGTATTGGGTGTTGAGGTTGCCGCCTGTGAACTGCGCCGTGATGTAGCCTGAGAACTTCACGCAGGTGTCAGACCCCGGCAGCGTCCAGCCGGTGATGCCGCCGACGTTGCAGACCTTGACGTATTCGACCGGCGCCGCCTTCCTGGTCGGCAGATCGGCCGCTTGCGCGCTCGCGACAGCGACGATGCCGGCCGCCGATCCGAGCAGAAGGCTCTTAATGAGCGTCATTTGTGACCTCCAGTTAGACGTGGTGGGCGTTGGTTTTCTTCTCGCCTTCGGCTTCTGCGGCCCTCCCACGGACCGAATGAAATCGAAAGCGATCAGCCCCCTCTTCCCGTGTGACCTTTCGATCGTGGCGCTTTGCCCCTGCAAATGTCCGCGATCTTCCGCGACCGGGAACCTCCCGCTCACCTGACGCACCATAGCTTCTCTAAATTTGGACACAATAAATTTTCTCGATAAATTGGAGTTCAGACGGCGTTTCCCGGACCTTGTTGCATAATTGTCACTCGATTTCGCCCTAAACGCGCCGCAATCTTGTTTCTCTCGGTGGGTCAATGGGTTAGCTGGGAGAATTGGGCGCGAAAGGCGTTGCGCCGGGTCGACAAGGCGGCCCCATTGCCCGGGGTGGTGCGATCCGTGGCGGCCGCCGGAGAGAGGCGCCGACCGCCTGCTCCCGACCTAAGGTGAGCCTGATTCGGCCCGATTCGGGCTGATTCGATTCCGTGCAAATCCACGCCCGTCCCCTCGACCGACAGCGCCGCGTGGCGCTTGGGCGGCAAGGCCGCGCGCCCGATGGCGTCCCGATACGGCAGCAGCTCAAGCGCACTGGCCCAAGGATTCTGGATCAAACGGCGCTCGACTCAAGCTGTGCGTATGGAGATTGCGGCTCAAAGCGGCGCGGGCGCCGGCCAATCGCCGCGATTCCCGCGCCTGACTCGCGCTGGGAGACCGGAGTACCGGACCGCGCTCTGGGTATGGGAGCCGGTGATGAGGGCGCCGTCGCCAGCGCCGAACGACGGCAGGTTGACCTTCACGCTACGCCGATTTGCTCGTGCTGATGGTTGCAGCCGAGGGTTCCGGTAAGACCGCACGCTGTCGATTGGTTACAAAGGTTGTCCTATCCAGATCGCCGAACATCCGACGAGCCGGGCTGGATCCACGGCAATTCGCCGCCATGTCAGCCGAATCGTCTGCCGCGACGTTAAGTCCTCGAACCGCAACGTCCCCCTTCCGGCGCTAGGAGCCTGTCTGCTTAATCCTCGGCGAGATGGGATTTGAACCGCTCAAGCCAGTCGGAGAGCCGGATGCAGCAAATTCGCGCATCCGGTTTGATGTAAGGTTGGGTGGAAGCTTTGCGGCCATCGTTCGTTGCACCGTTTCCGAGGTGGCGAAGCTCAGCCGGTTGCGCGTGCGGCCAGGGACGGGGTCCGCCCCTGGGCGAGCTTCAAGATATTGTGGGCGAGGCAGACGAGGCCCCACTCGTTGGCGACCTTCTCGACGCCGCGCAAGAGAAACTGACGGAAGCCGCGCGCCTGCTTGATCTGTCCGAACACCGGCTCGGGCAGCTGCTTTCTTAAGCGGTAGGGGCTGGAGTGCCCGCCGGCCTTGATTCTTTCGCGCATGGCGGCGACGCGGGCGCCGCCGCCTTCTCCTTCCCCGGCGTGCTTGGCCCGCCCCGGCGCGATATAGGCGTCGATCTCGCGTTCCTCCATCGCTGTAAGGTTGGCGTCGGAGCAATAGCCCGCGTCCGCCGACAGTTGCGTCGGCTTCTTGCCCAGATTGGCTTCGATGGCGTCGGCCATCGGCGCCAATTGATGTTGATCGCTCTGCTTCGCGTCGAGGCCGTGGGCGACGATCACCTGCGCCGTCGCGTCGACCGCCGCCTGCGCATTGTAGCCCTGGATGAAGCCGTCCTTGGTTTTCATGATGCGGCTTTCGGGATCGGTGAAGTTCTTCTGCGCTTTGGGGTCAGGCTCTTCGGATGGCGGGGCGGCGGGCTTGCCCGGTTTCTTGCGGCCCTCGGCTTGTCGCCGCTCCTCGGCCTGCGCTTTGGCCTTGGCCGCCGCGGCCGCTTTCGCCTCGGCCTCCAATTCGGCCTTCGCCGCCCGGATCTTCTCGACGCGCTTCTTCTTGTCGGCGACCCATTTGGGCAGCTCCTCGCCGCTCTTGTCGCGGCCGAAGGCTCTGTCTTCCTCGGCGTCCGCAGCCTCGGCTGCGCTCAGCCACCGCTCGACCTCGGCCTCGAGCTCCGCCGCACGCTTCTCCATGCGCTCGTAGCTCATCGCCTTGTGCTTGGAGGCGTTCGCCTTGATCTTCGTCCCGTCGAGCGCGACATGGCCGAGCTTCACAAGTCCCGCCTGTTCGCACAGCTTGAGAACTTGCCCGAACAGTCCCGCAAGCACCTTCAAGTGCCGCTTGCGGAAGTCAGAGACGGTGCGAAAATCCGGCGGATCGAGCCCGACAATGCTCAGGAAGTCGACCCGTTCGCGCGCCGCCTTGGCGATCCGGCGCGACGAGTAGACGCCGTTGCAATAGCCGTACAGCAACAGCGCCGTCATCATCGCCGGGTCAAACGGCGGCTGCCCGCGCTCGCTCGCATACGCGGCTTCGATCTCACCAAGGTCGAGAGGCTCGAGCACAAGCGCCAAAATGAAGCGAGCCAGATGGTCCTCGCCGACAAAGTCCTGAACGCTCGGCGGCAACAACAGCGGCTGATCGATCGTCCAGGGCCGGAAGGTCTTGCTCATAAGCAAACAGAATCCAATTCGAGCAAACGCCGCCACCACAATCCGCTATTATCCAGACAGGCTCCTAGGCCGTGAAGCCCGAATCTGACTCCCCAATTCCGCGTCCGGTCCTGCGCCGCGATTGTGAAAAACCGCCTCTCTGCGTCAACAACGAATATACTGCCCATACCGGGGCGTGGTGCGACGCAAGGGGGCGCGGGACGACGCCATTGCCTCGATGCTGATCCGCCACGTTGATCTCGCTAACCTGACGGTCTTCCATGACGCTCGCGAAGTGCGGAGTGGCTTGTCAAGCGCATGAGCCATAAGGGACCGCCTCATCGCGGGCTTCGAGCGCGACGGCTTCGTGGTCACGCGCCGCCCGTCCGCGCCCGGCGGAAGCTCGCTGGCGCGTCCGAAATCAACCAAATTCCTAGCCCTTCGCGAAACAACTTGTTGTTCGGAACATCCGTGGCCTCTCGGACGGGAGTTGGCCAAGGGCATTGTCTCCTTCGCGTTACACGCGCCGCCAGGATAGAGAACGGGGTGTTGGCCGCTTTTGCCTTCAAATGCCGACCCCCTGACGTCGGCGCTCGGGGCCTGAGAGGTCTTTGCAAGGACGCGCCGTAGTGGCGCACGAGGAGGACACGATGTCCAGGCTTGGGAACAGGGTCGTCATGATCACCGGGGGCGCGCAGGGCATCGGCGAGGGCATTGCTCGCCGTCTCGCCTCAGAAGGCGCAGCGATCGCCATCGCCGACCTCAACGGCGAAAAGGCGAAAGCCGTGGCCGAGAGCTTGGTGGGCGAAGGGGCGTCTGGCGCAATCAGCATGCAGGTCGATGTGGCGGAACGCGGCCAAGTTCAGGCGGCTATCAAGGCGGTCGTAGATAGCTTCAGCCGGCTCGACGTCCTGTTTAACAACGCTGGCTTCAACAAGCCGCTTCCGTTTCTCGAGGTCGACGAGGCGAACTTCAACAGCATCATGCGCGTCAACACATGGGGCGTCATGCTCGGCATCCAGGAGGGCGCAAAGCAAATGATCGCCCAGGGCGGTGGGGGCAAGATCATCAACACGGCTTCGATCGCCGGCCGGCAGGGCTATGCGGAGTTTGCGCCCTACTGCTGCAGCAAGTCCGCGGTGATCTCGCTGACCCAGGCGGGCGCCCGCGAATTCGCCAAGCACAAGATCACGGTCAATGCCTTCGCGCCAGGCGTGGTGGTGACGCCGCTGTGGGACGGGCTCGAGCAGGACATGATCGACAAGGGCGTCATCAAGAAGAAAGGCGAGTTCATCGAGAGCTTCTCGGCCAGCATCCTGCTCGGCTACCCATCGAAGCCCCGCGACCTCGCGGGGATTGCGGCCTTCCTTGCGTCGCGCGACTCCGACTATATCACCGGGCAGGTCATCATGTCGGACGGCGGCATGGTGCTGGTCTGACCGGCGGCTCCGGGTTGTCGAGCATCGCCGCCCCGACGCGCTGAAGGCTGCCATGCACGCCGTCGAATGCCTCGTCATCGGCGCCGGTGTGGTCGGTCTCGCGGTCGCGCGCGCGTTGGCGCGGGCTGGCCGCGAGGTCGTCGTCGTCGAGGCTGAAGACGCCATCGGGACGGGGGTGAGCTCGCGCAACAGCGAAGTCATCCACGCTGGCATCTATTACCCGACCGGCCTTGCCAAGACCCGGCTCTGCGTCAAGGGCAGGTCGATGCTTTACCGCTTCTGCCACGAGTACGGCGTGCCGCACCGCCGCAGCGGCAAGCTGATCGTCGCCGCCGACGAGAACGAGATCGGCAAGCTTGCGGCGCTCGAGGCGCAGGCGAAGGCGAACGGCGTCGACGACCTCCTCTGGCTCAGCGGCGCGGAGGCCCGCGCGCTCGAGCCGGCGCTCAGGGCGAACCGCGCGCTGCTTTCGCCCTCGACCGGCATCGTCGACAGTCACGCCCTCATGCTGGCGCTCAAGGGCGATGCGGAGGCGCATGGGGCGATGATCGCGCTCGCGACGCCGGTCGTCTCGGGGCGGGCGCATGGCGACGGCGTTACGATCGAAACTGGCGGGGCGGAGCCGATGCAGGTCACCGCGACCCTCGTCGTCAATGCGGCGGGCCTGGATGCGCAGGCAGTCGCTCGCGCCATCGATGGCTTATCGGCCGACAAGATCCCGCCGCTGTTTCTTGCCAAGGGCAATTACTTTTCGCTCTCCATTCGCTCACCGTTTTCCCGGCTCGTCTACCCGGTGCCGGCGCCAGGGGGCCTCGGCGTCCATCTCACCCTTGACCTCGCTGGGCATGCGCGGTTTGGACCCGACGTCGAGTGGGTGGAGACGATCGACTATGACGTCGATCCGCGGCGCGCCGAATCCTTCTATGCCGCGATCCGAACCTATTGGCCCGATCTGCCGGACGGCGCGTTGCAGCCGGACTACGCCGGAATCCGCCCAAAGATTGCTCGCCCTGGAGGGTCGTCGACAGATTTTCTCATCCAGACTGAGCACGACCACGGCGTCCGGGGGCTCGTCAATCTGTTCGGCATAGAGTCCCCCGGTCTGACGGCGAGCCTCGCGATCGCAGAAGAGATCGCGAAGCGGCTCTGAGCGCCGCCCAACCGCACTGGTCCCGCGCTCTTACGCCGTTCGTAGGCGCCGCCGCCTCACGACGTCCCCTCAGCCCTGCGTTCCATTCAGAGCCGACGCGGCTGATTCGGGGGCGCGAGGCGGCGAGGAACCTTCATCAGTCTTCTTTATGGGGCGCCATGCTTTCCGAGCCGCACAAGCTCCAACCGAAAATCACAAGCAGCCCGTTATGGCTTCGCCCGCCACAACCGTTGCGGCGTGTCCTTTTCGTAGCCGAGCGAGGAAAAGCTCGCGATTTCAAGTAGCTGACCCCACGGCGTATTGAAATAGATCCAGCTGAAGCCGGCGAGCGGCCCGTCTTCGACAGTGTTGGGACCCTCGAGCAATTCGATGCCCTTAACCCGCAGCCGTTCGGCGGATGCAAAAACGTCGTCGACCTCGAAGCAAAGATGCGTGCCGCCGACTTCGGACACGCGTTTGGGACGCGCGGTGCTGTCCTCGCCGCTATATTCGAAGAGTTCGAGGCTCGGGCCATCGCCACAGCGCAGGAATACGAGATCCCGAATCCGCGTATGTGGCGGTGCGCCGAGCTTGCGCTGCATGAAGGCCTCATCGACATTGAAAGGGCCGGTCCGGAACACCGTCACGGCGCCAAAGACGGCCTCAAAGAAGGCAATGCCCTGTTCGATATCGGGTACGGTGATCGCGATATGATGCATGCCGTATATTCGTTCTGCCATGACGCTATCCTGCAAAGCTGACTGCTGCGAAAGGCTCCCGCCGCGGCGCGCCGGCGGACCGGCAAGTCGATTGAGGGCGGCGATCTAGGTGGGGCCGCACCTACGAACGCGCCGTGGCGAGCCATTCGATGAGCGCCGGCGCGTTTTTCGGATCGGCTTCCAATGTCCCCCTTTCGATATCGAACGCGATTTCGATGACGCGCTGATTGATTGGGGCTTCGTGGCCATGCTTGCGAAGAATGTCGACGGCGTATCCGTTGACCTCGTCGATCTCCGCGCGCCGCCCCTTGCGCCAATCCTGCAAAGAACACGTAAGCGTGTCGGGCCTGGAAAACGTCTGCAGCACCTCATCGAAAATCCGGTCGACGTAGCGCTCGGGATCGTTGGTGGTGATGGGCGGCAGGCCGATGATCGGAATGATCGAGGCCCCATCCAGCAACGCCGCCTGCATCGCCTCGTAACCCGCCTGTCGCATCACTTCGAGAAAGCCGGGGAAGCGCGCCGCGTCGCCGAGCGGCAGATTGAGAATGGCTGACGGAATCAGTTCGGCGGCGTTGACAACCAGTTTCATCCACTTGCACGACTTGATGTCGCTCGTCACCTCGACCCGGCCGGAGCATCGAAGAAGCTTGGCGACATCCTCAATTCGATATTGCTGATCGGGATCTACCGCCCCGAGCGCGAACCAGGACTCTTCCTGGTCATTCTGCCGATTGGTGATGCCGGGGACGAACATATTGGAGGCAATCTCGATGACGGCGCCAATCGTTCTCTCGGCGCCAACCACGGATGCGATGTCCAAATGCGTCATGCCATTCTGGAGACCGATGACAAATCCGTCCCGCGCCAGAATGGGCTCAACCATCTGCGTCACCCACTTGGTGTCATAGGCCTTGACGACGAGAAAGATGAGGTCGAATTTTTCCTTTATCTCGGCGACCTGGCAAAAATGCAGCGCCGGCACTCTGGCGTTGATCGTTCGCGCCGGCAGATTGACCGTAATGCCCTTCTCCCGGATGGCTTCGACATGGGCGGGCCACTGCTCGATGAAGGTCACGTCGAATCCGGCCAAAGCGAAGTCGGCGCCGATCGAGGCTCCTTGAGCGCCTGTTCCAACGAAGGCGATCTTTGGATTGTCAGTCACGCTCGAAGCCAAATTCCCTCCGACCCATTCCTTTGTTCTCCTGATCGCCGATCCGCGTCACATCGCTTCAAGCTGGGCCCCGCCCACGCACCGTCGAATAGATCAGGGCGGCGATTAGGACGAGAATGCCTTGAAAGACGTATTGATAGGTCTCAGTGAGACCAAGGAAGGTGGCGGCGTTGAGAACTTCCGTTAGCAGAAGCGCGCCGAGGACTGTGCCGATGAACGTTCCACGTCCGCCGCGCAGGCTCGTTCCGCCAAGCACGACCGCGGTAATGCTCGACAGCGTATAGTTCGCACCCTGCCTGGGATCGCCGACCCCGATCTGGCCGAACAACATCACCGCCCCAAACGCCGTCAACAGCGACGAAGCGATATAGCCGGCGACGAACGTGCGATCGACCCGAACGCCGATACGCCGCGCCGATTCCTCATCGGAGCCTATCGCCCGAAGCTGCCAGCCGAACCGCAAGTTCCGCAATGCGTATTCGCCCGCGACGGCGAAAGCGACCAGGACCAAAAACGCCAGGGGTATCGGTCCGTACTGCCTATTAATGACATCAGCGACAGCGGCGTTGATGTATCCGCCCGGGCCATCACGCAACAGAAAGCTCATCCCCTGAAGGCCGATATACATCGCCAGCGTCGCGGCGATCGCAGTGAAATTCGCAAACCTTATGAGAAGTCCGTTGATCGCGCCGACGACGAACGCGCCGCCGAACATCAAGAGGAAGCCGGAGGCGATCACCAATGGAGATTTGCCATCGTTCACGAAGAAGGAGGCGACCACAACCAGAAAACCCGCGAGCGGGCCAACCGACAAGTCAATTCCCCCCATCAACAGCGCGACGGTTTGTCCGAGCGCGATGAAGCCTAACGCGGTCGCCAACAGGAGGATGTTGGATATATTGAACGCGGAGAGAAAGTTGGGGTTTTGGCCGAAAACGTAGAGTCCGAGTAGAACGGTGACGAGAGCCAGAGGAACGGCTGGCGCGTTGTCCGATTGCAGAAAGTGCCGCCATCCGCTGCGCCTCGAGCCGACGCGATCCTGCAAGCCGGAGTCGCCGACGTGGGTGTCGGCGTTGACAGCGGCGGCGACGATCCTGGCCTCCGTGACTTCGTCGCCGGTCAGCTTTGCGACGACGCGCCCCCGCGACATGACAACGACTTGGTCGCACAACCCTTCAAGCTCCGCCGCGTCCGAAGAATTGACGATGACTGGCGTGCCCGAACTCGATACTTCGCGCAAAATACGATAGATCTCAGCGCGCGCCCCGACGTCGACTCCTTGAGTTGGTTCGTCGGCGACGATAAGTTTGGGTTCCGACAGCAAGGCGCGGGCCATTACGACCTTTTGTTGATTGCCGCCGGAAAGCGATAGGATTGGAGCATCCAGGCTCGCTGTCTTGACCGCCAGCGACTTGAACGTCGTCGCGACCTGTTCAACTTCTCTCTTTCGGCTGAGCAGTCCATACGCGGCAAACCTGCCCAGAGCGGCAAAGCTCGCGTTCTCGCGCACAGTCAGGCTTGCGGCCAATCCTTCGGTATGCCGATCCGAAGGCATGAATGCTGCTTGGCGCAAAAGGTCACGATGATCGAGCGCGCGGCCATGGAGTTGAATCCCTCCTTTGGATTGTTGGAGGCCCGCCAGCGCTCGCATTAACTCGGATTGGCCGTTGCCCGCCACACCGGCGACGCCAACGATTTGGGCCCGCGGCACGTCAAAGCTCACATCCGTAAATCTCTTGCCGGTAAACAACTCAACCGCAAAGTTGATGTCCTTTGAGACATCTTGCGACTTCTGCGGGAACGTCGACCCCAGCGTTCGCCCGACGATCATACTTAGAAGGTCGGCGTCGCTCACCTCGCTGACCAGCCGTACGCCTTGAACCCGACCGTCGCGAAGAACCGTGACCCGTTGCGCGATCTGACGCAATTCCGCGAGGCGGTGGGTGATGTAGATCACCGACGTCCCTGTCCTGACCACCTCCCTTATGCGGCCAAAAAGCATATCGGTCGCCGCTTGATCGAGGGAAGCCGTTGGCTCGTCGAGGATCAGCACCTTCGGCTTGATCGCCAGAGCCTTGGCGATTTCGAGCAAGTGCTTTTGGGCGACCGTCAGCGCGTCGGCGCGCGTTCGCAACGGGAGGCGCAGGTCGACTGCATCGAGCGCATTCCGCGCAACAGCCTGTGCGGACTTTCCGACGAACAACGACGGAGGAAGAGCGACCTGGAAATTCTCCAATACCGAGAGATCGTCGAGCACAGCCGGGTGCTGAAAGGAAATCGATATGCCCAACGACGCGGCGGTTTCCGGCGTCATTGTGGAAACCCGGCTCCCCTCGAATTCGATAGTGCCCAGTTCCGACTGGAGGGCACCGGAAATGATATTGATAAGGGTCGACTTGCCGGCCCCGTTCTCCCCGAGGATCGCGTGAACCTCGCCTTCGTAGAACTCCGCGCTTACATCGCGAAGCGCCGGAACGCCCGAATAGTATTTTGAAATGTTGGACAACCGGATCGTCATGTCGCCATGCGCCGGCGCGCCAGTTGGACGAGGTTCGTTACCACGAACATTCACGGCGAGTCCGCTTAAAACATCCATATCCGGCGTGCCAAAAAGGCCGCTCCCCGGAGGCAATTTTGCCGCCGGGGAGCAGTGCGACGCTACTTGGTGTTGACCGCTTTGGTCTGATCTTCCGGAGACAGCTCGGCCGACAAATAGATCTGACCGGGGAGATCCTTCCGGCACTGGACCGCATGAGGCGTCCCGGTCACGGAATTTTCAAAGACAGGGCCCTTGAACGTTTCCGCTGTCGGCGGCGTGCCGCCAGTCACCGCTGCGACCGCCCATTGCACCGCCAGGCGAACGTTGTCGTTTTCGGTTGAGACCGTGAACAGCTTGAAGTCCGGATTGTCCTGATGGACGTCGGCCCACAAGCAGCCCAAGGAATTGCCGTCGGACGTGGCGAGCGCCGGGATCGACCGACCGGACTGCTTGAACAGCGGAAGCGCGCCGACCAGCGACGGCCCAAAATCGGAAACGATGACGTCGATCTTGTTGTTCTTGGCGATTTCGGCCGTCAGAACTTTTTGCGTCAACGCAGGATCCCAGTTGGTCACATCGAAGGGCTCGGGGTTGATGAATTTGTATTCTGGTCCGAGCACGGACTTCAGCCCCTTAAGCTCGTCGAGCCCCTGGCTATTGCCCGCAGGGCCGCTCAGGAACAGGAGGTTGCCGCCTTGAGGCAGCACGCTCTTGATCCAGTTGCCCCAGTTCTGGCCGTCATTCACGAAATCGGTGCCGATGAACTTGGTGTAGTTCACGCCGGCCTGACCCCCGGCTTCAACGCGGTAAGGCACAATGACTTTGCCGGACTTGTAGACGGCGGTTATCGCCGGCAGCATCGCCTGTCCAGCGTCAGGGAAGACGACCAGGGCGTCGACGCCCTTGGCGGCCATGGCCTTGATGTCGGAAATCGACTTTTGAGTGTCGCCCTGGCCGTCAGCATATTCGTACTTCGTGATACTGGGGCACTTGAGCGCCTCCTCCTTGCCGGAAGCGGTCGTCACTTGGCGCCAGCTGTTGCCGCCGTAGCCATCGAGCAAAGCAATCGTCGCTTTCTTGGGGCCGCACCATGACGGAGTTTCGGCCCGAGCCAAATTGGAGCACCCGAGGGCGATGGCGGTAGCCGCCGCGGTCAGCGCTAGATTCCGTTTGTCCAAGAATTTCATTTTTTCCTCCACTCACACTGGTTTGGTTTGCCTAGTCATGTTTACCGTCCACCGGACAGAGTAGACGCCGATACCAAAACCCAAGGCCAAAGCCTGGATGATGGTTTGAGCCGAATACGGCACACCAACTGCGAGTGCGAATTGGCTCAACTGGTTTAGGAAGAACGAGGCAATGACGGTGGAGGCTGGAAAACCACGACCGCCAAGCAGCGACGTTCCACCGAGAACGACGACAGCAACCGAAGGCAAAAGCAGAAAGTCACCTTGGAACGCTGTGGGTTCACTGGTGATCCCGGCCAAGAGTAGGCCAGCCATGCAATAAAGGAGCTGGGCATAGACATAGGCCAGAAGTTGATGCAGCTGCACGCGAAGTCCCACGGCGCGCGCAGCCAATGGGTTTGCTCCGATCGCTTCGAAGCGCCTCCCAGCCACAGACTTTTTCAAGACGAATGAAACCACCAGCAACGCCGCCAGCGCGAAATAAAGCGAATTTGGAAGCCCGAGTGTGCGGCCGCCAGCGATAGCGGCCAACAAGGTCGTTGTTGTTTTGGGCACGCCGCCGGAAACAGCGAAGACGGCCCCGTAGAGCAGAGCATTCACGCCGATAGTGGCGACGATGGCGTTGAGCCTGAAGATGCTGACCAGAATGCCGTTCGCCAGGCCGGCCGTGATCGCGCAGGCGATTGCGATCAAAACGGCCGGGAGGAGCAGAGCGTTGTCTCCTTGCGGATAGTGCGTCGATATGACGACAGCGAGCGAAACCCCTCCTGCCAGCGAAAGGTCAAAACCTCCCTGCTGCACGACCAAGAGCTGCCCGAGGCCGACAATCGCAATGAGGGCCGCAAACGGCAGGCTTCCCTCCAAAGCGCCATGCGACAGGCTGGACGGCGCAAACACGAGACAGATGCCGATGAGTGCGATCGTTGAAATCACGACCGTCACAAACCCTCTCGACAACGGGACATGCAAGCCCTGTCGCCAAAGCGCTCCGGCGCCCATCGGATTACTGGTCGCGTTCATCCGACCTTCTCATGTACTGCAGTCCGGCGCCGCGGCGCGCGAGCGAGCCCATGTGGCGATGTCGCAAACTCAGAGGGCTGGCGGCGCCGCGCTCATGGTCTTGTCTCTCGGTTGGGTCCGACACGGAATCGGTCACGCGATCTCCAGCGTTACCTTGACCGCTTCCGCCGGCTTCTTTCCCTGCTCCAGCGCTCTCAACGCATCGTCCAGCGGGAAGCTGTGCGTCTGGATCGGCGACAGATCGATTCCAGTTCGTTCGAGGAATCGAATGGCGGCAGGCCAAACGCCGGGCGACCCGATGCAGCCCCGCACCGTAAGGTTCTTCATCTAAATCTTGCCGAGTTCAGCCGGGATCTTGTGGCCAATATTGATTCCCACCATCGAAATCCGGCCCTCCGGTCGCGCGTAGTCAAAGACGCTCGCAAGCGACGCTGAATGACCCGACGCCTCGACAACAAGGTCGGCCCCACCGTGCGTCAACTCCCCCACCGCCTCGCCTAAATCGCCCGCCGATGGATCGACGGTGGCTTCGGCGCCCAACCGTTTGGCGATGTCTCGACGCAACGGCACCGGGTCAACGACGATCACGCGCGCGCCCATGCCGATCGCCGCCGCTGCCGCAACGAGACCGATGGGCCCTCCGCCTGAGATCACCACAGTCTCAGAGGCATTGGGTGCGCCGTTTCGCAGGACCGCATAGAAACCGCAGGTGAACGGCTCGATCAGAGCCCCTTTCGCGTCATCGACCAATCCGGCAGCCTGTGGAGCCATTCGGGCCGGGCAGGGAAATACTCTCGGTTGGCGCCGTCCATCGAGAAGCCGAAGTGATGGATGCGTTCCGGCGTCTTTATTACGCACTCGCCCACGACACGGTCGCCGAGCTTAAGACCGGTGACGCTCTTGCCGACTTCGACCACCTCGCCGACCCATTCGTGGCCGGGAATGATCGGATAGGAGATCGGGATGATGTACTTGCCAGCGAGAAGCTCGTAGTCGGAATGGCAGATGCCAACTCGACGTGACCGGATCATCACTTCATTGGGGGTGATCGAAGGAGACTGGATGTTCGAGACAACCGGTTTCTTCGGTTCGTCGAAGAACAGGGCTTTCATCGCGCGCTCCCTTGTTCAACGCGGCCTGTCAGGCCACGGTTTCAATCTTTCCGCTGCGAGCGGACGCAAATACCGCCTCGAGCAATGCGATAGTGTTCACGAGTTGGTCGGCGGTGATCGGATAGCGCTCGACGCCGCGAACCGCGCGGGCGAAGGAAACGAGGTTGTCCTTCACCGGCTCGGCGGGGGGAACCTCGGCCGACATGATCGGGCCGCCCCCCTTGGCGGACGTCACGATCCAGCCGTTGGGCGCTTCGACGTGAGCCTTGTCGCAAATCTCGATCCAGCGTTTGGAGCCATAGGCCGCGAAACGAGATATGAACGGGTTCGCGAGGGAGGCCGAAATATAAGATGTTCCGCCGCCCCGAAACTTGACGTAGGCGGCGACAGTGTCGCCTTGCGGCAGGTCGGACGAGAGCCGTTCGCAAACGCACCACACGCTTTCAGCCGGGCCGAGCAGGCGCACCGAAAGATCGAGCAGATGGATGCCAGTGGCTGTCATCCCTGCGGCCGGAGCCTGGTCGGCTTTCAGGCGCCAATTGTCTCGGTCGAGCCCCAGGAACTTGTCGTGACTGAAATTGGCTTCAATCTGGTGGATACGCCCAAGTTCGCCGGCATCCGCCTTGGCCAGCAATTCTGCGATTGGGGGCTCCCATCGCCGCTCATGCCCCATCCCGAGAACCAGGCCCGCGTCACGACATAGGCGAACGGCCTTCTCGGCGTCGCCCTTTTTCAGGGCCAGCGGCTTTTCGCAAAAGACATGCTTGCCGGCCGCGACAGCAGCCTCAACTTGCGCGCCGTGCAGTGCATGCGGCGTGGCCAGCACGACGGCTTCTACGTCGGAATCGGCCAGCGCATCCTCGTAGTCGGCCGACAGAGCAACACCCTTTTCGGCGCAAATCGCGCGCGCTGTCTCGAGATTCGGCTCAACGGCGCGCACTACACGGATGTCTGAAGGCGCCGCGCCGAGCACGTTGAGCATCTTCTTGCCCCACCAGCCCATACCGACAAGGGCGATCCCGACGGGCCTGCTCATGTGCAACTATCGTCACGCTTCATAAAGAGAGGGATCGACAGGCGCTGGCAATGCGCCGATCTGACGAGCGGGGCGTCGACCGTCTCGACCTCCGTGCGACCGCACGCGACGAGGTTGAAGAAGGGACTGACGTGCATCGTGTCGATGCTCCTCCCTGGCAGCATCACCGCTGCGTCGATCGTCGAAACCCCGCTTCAGCGCCGGTTCGACCGTTGCAATGAAGCTAACAAACTAAATCAAGCGACATGGCACTGATTTGTCCAAAACGGACAAATTCGATTCGAGAGGCAGTGTGATCAAGCCAGCCAGCCCGTCGGACCGCTCATGGACTTCAACAAATCGCGTGGATTTGGGCCCTAGTAGTAGCCGGCCTCTTGCATGACTTGGTCCGCTCGTCTCTGCGCATTCGCGAGCGCCTCTTTATCGGTCGTTTCCCTTCGCAAGGACTTGTGAATCTCCTCGCCGAGAATGGCCTCGAGAGACAGGTACTCGGGCACCGGCGGACGCGGCCAGCCCTTGAGCAAGTTTCGCTTCGCGAGCCGGTCGACGACGCTGACGATCGGCGAGGTAGCAGCGGCTTCGGGGTCGGCGGCGACGCTGAAGCGCGGCGCGACGGGAAAGCCGTTTTGCACGTTCGCCTTCATCGCCTCAGGGGAGGTCATCCAGGCAATTGCCTCGAACGCGAGTTCGACCCGCTCGGGCGGCAGATTGGTTGGGATGCAGAGCAGAAAACCGCCGATCGGGTTGTTGGAGGCGCCGCCGGGCCCCCGCGGCTGCGGCAGATATCGAACCTTTCGCTTCACTGCGGAATTGACGTCGTTCTCAAATCGCGCCGCGCGCACCGTCCAGCAATAGGCGAGCGCGGTTTCTCCGGAAAGGAACGATATCGTGCGCCGGTCCCAGTCCATTTCAAGGATGTCGGGCGGCGAGAACTCGGTGAGCCGGTGCAGATAATCGAGCACCTTCAGGCCCGCGTCCGACTGGATTTGCGGCCGCAGTTGTTCGCCCCGCGCCTCGTCAACACCTATTCCCAAGCTTGCCTTTGGGATGCGCAGGATCAACTCGCCGCAGCAGCCCATCAGAAACATGAAGGTCGACGCGACCGGCATGCCGCGCGCGCCGTTCCAGGCGATGCCATAGTGCCCTTTAGCGGGCACATGGAAATGTTTGGCGGCGGCGACAGTCTTCTCGAAGGTCGTCGGATATTCGATCTTGTCCCTTTCGAACAGGTCCGAGCGCGCGGCGAGCAATTCTATCGTGCAATAGATCGGGACGCCGAACTGCTGGCCGCGCCACGACCCCATCGACCAAACGGAAGGGTGGAAGTCGAGCGAGGAGAGGCCGGCGGACCTTATATGCTCGTCGAGGGGGATGACGAGCCTCTTCTTGACCGCCTCGCCGAGCCAGGGCGCATTAATCGCAACGATATCGTATTCCGATACCGCTAGCGCGGCGTTCTCGACCAGCCGCTCGTGCAGGTGAGGCAATTTGCGCAGATCAAAGTTCTTGCGCGAAGCCATGTTGTTGCGAAAGTCCGCCCACATGTTGCGCATCGAGAGGAAATAATTGTCGTCGTTGAGCAGGAATTGGATCTCCTGCTTGCCGCGGAACAGGCTCTCGATAAGTCGCGGCGGCGGAATGATCTGGGCCGCAAAATACGAGCCCCCGAAATAGAAATCTTCGTCGCTGTCGACTTTCGAGCGCAGGCCGAATGTCTCGGCGAGCAGAAATTTGATTTTGCGTGCGTACTGGATAAAGCTTTCGAGCAACGCGTCGCTCGGCCGCAGCTTGAACCTTTTGCTGCCCTCGGCCAGCGGTTCCTGGAGGATGTCTCCGCGCTCGATCAGAGTGTGGATGCGGCGCATTGCCGTCGCATGTGGCGCCTTGGCGACGGAGGCGAGTGTGGAGATCGCAACCGGCGTTCCCGTCAGGTGGTTCTTGATGAGGAACAATAGCAGGTTCCAGGTCGTGTCCTCCTCGGCGATCGGAACCAGTTCCTGGAACGGCAGACGGACCCGCTCGAGAAACGCGATGATCCGGAGGAGTTCGTTTTCCGTCATCCGATCGCCGTCCGGCCGGCTCGCTGCGGATCTCCCCGCCCTCCCGGCCTTTGCCTCCGGTTAGGCGTCGAAATCTCGCTTGTCCAGCCCGAGCCTCCGCCGACGCAGTCCGTCGCGATCCATCTCGCGTTCGCTGCTGAGCAGATATGGCGGCCCCGCCCTCGGCTGGTCGGCGTCGACAAGGTTCAGGGGATGACCTTCTCGGCACGCAAGGTGGCGAACAGGTCGTGGAAGGCATCCTCGGTGCTCTGGTAGACGAGGAAGCCCAGCTTGCGGCTCCGCGCCATGTCCGTCATCACTTCGAGCGGTCTGCCCATGTCCAGATCCGTGTGCCAAGGCGAAGCGACGCGCCAGAGATCGGGCTCAACCAGACCATGTTTCGCCGCCATTGCCTTCCAGACACCACCGTCCTTCGCCATCTGGCCTTCCAGCGGAACCGGCGTCGCCTCGAAGCCTTCCCAAGCAACTCCAAACCATTTGGCGAGCCGCGGCCATAGCCAACTCCACCGGAAGATGTCACCATTGACGATATTGTACGCCTCGTTCTTTGCGATATCGGTCGTGCTGGCCCAGACGAGCTGCTTGCCGAGCACGCGCGCATCGGTCATGTCCGAGAGGCCGTTCCACTGCGCAGCGCTGCCGGGGAATTTGAAGGGCCGGCCGAGCTCTTTGCAGATCGAGGCATAGGCAGCGAGGGTCGAGCCCATGTTCATCGCGTTGCCGATCGCCTTGCCGATGATTGTATGCGGACGGTGCACGCTCCACGTGAAGCCGTCGCGCCTGGCAGCCGAGTAAACCTCGTCTTCCTGGTTGTAATAGAAGTTGGGAACGTCAAGACGCGGCTGCTCCTCGCGCACCGGGGTAGGCGGAAGGAGCCCGCTGCGCGCATAGGCCTCGAACGGTCCGAGGTAATGCTTAAGACCGGTGACGAGCGCGACGTGTTTGACGCTCCGCGCCGGCGCGACCGCGTCGAGCACCGCGCGAACGATTCCGGCGTTGGCCCTGATGTTTTCCTCTTCGGTCGGCTGGCGGGACCAGACGGTCAGATAGACGTGGCTCGGCTTGAGCCGGCTCAGCGCCTTGGCTACGCTCGCGGGATCGAGCAGGTCGGCGGCCACATGTGCGACGCCCGGAACGATCCCCTCCGGATGGCGCGATATGCCGTGAATCCTTGCGCCGGCGTGGAGCAGCTCCTGCGACACTCCGCGCCCGGCGATGCCGGTTGCGCCGGCAACCAGCGCTATGATTTCCATACTCGCCTCCCAGATCCGTCGAAGAAGAGATGCGGCGTCAAAGCCTGGAACCGGCCTCAGCTCATGTTGACCATCACCTTCATTTCCTGGCCGCTCGGATTGAGCAGCGCGCGGAATCCCTTTTCGACGATCGCTTCCGGTTCGATCCGTCCGGTCACGATCTTTTCGACTGGCAGCTTGCCGCTCGAGATCATCCGGATGACGCGCGGCCACATCGTCACCTCGTAGCACCAAGTCGCCTCGATGGTGATGTCCTTCAATGCCCACAGCGCGGGATCGACGAGCGCCTTCTTCACGTGCAAGCCCGTCTGCACCACGGTGCCATGGTTGCGCACCGCCTCAATGCAGGTGTTGAGCGCGGCCTCGATGCCGGAACATTCGATCGCAGCATCGACGCCGACGCCCTCCTCGGTGTTCGCCCGGATAAAGTCGATGACATTGACCGCTTTCGGATCAATCACCGAAGTCGCGACGCCAAGGTTCTCGATATGCTTGCGGCGGTTGGCGTTGGGCTCGCTGACGAAAATCTTCGACGCGCCAAAGGCACTGCAGATCAGGGTGACAAGCGCGCCGATCGGTCCCGCGCCGGTGATCAACACCGTGCTGCCGCCGGTCACTTTTGATCGATCGACGCCGTAGAGCGCCACCGCGGTCGGCTCGACCAGCGCGCCCTGCTCGTCGGTGACGCTGTCGGGGATCAAATTGGCGTTGTAGTCGTTGATGATTGCGAGCTCGCTCATGCCGCCCCAGGCCCAGCTCAGGCCTATGCAGCCCATGCTCGGGCTCAGATGGTTGAGGCCGCGGCGGCTGTAATAGTCGTCGAGCGGCATCACCAGCGGCTGAATCGAGATGCGGTCGCCCTTGCGCACCCGTCTCACATTGCGGCCGATATCGACGACCTCGGCGGAAAACTCATGGCCGAGAATCTGAGGCAACACCGCGCCGGTGAACTTGTGCCGCGTCACCGGCGTCACGATCGGGCCGCCGGCGAATTCGTGCAGGTCCGTGCCACAGATCCCGCAGGTGAGAGGCTTGATCAGGACTTGTAAGTCACCCAGCGTGTCCGGCGCTGGAACGTCTTCGACGCGCACGTCTTCCTTGGTGTAGAACCGGACCGCTTTCATCGCTTCCTCCTCTCAATTCGCCGTCGCGAGCAGAGCGCCGCGGTCAACGCGATGACGCGCTTTCTGACTACGCCATTCTTGGGCGCCGGTCTGGCCAATAACTACCTCGGCTTTGCGGCATGGTCGTCAGATGTACCGTCAAGCGAGCCCATCGCGACCGCCCGCGAGCGGGGCAGACGCGCGGGCCGGAAAGGCCAGTCAGAGCCAGCCTCTCGCCTCGGGAGGCGCCCCCGGCGGCGACGTGGTTTTTCAAGTTGACGGAGAGAATGCGCGGCACGCAGCGACGGTCGACGGTCAACATTTCGGAGGACAGGACGATCGAACTGCTCGCGGTCGTGGCGGGAACGGTCGTCGTAGAGCGAAGATATTCGCTCAGCCTCTTCAAAGCGTAATCCCCTCTGACGTAAGCTGATGATTTGGCCAGGAATCCTCGACGCGCGAGCGTCTTTAGCACCGCTGCTCCGAAAACGGCCCAGCGGATTTGTCCAAAATGAGGATTTCTCCGGGGCGGGCCGTTCCGGTAGCTGCGAAGACTCGCGGTCGGGCGAGGACGGGCGCCGCCGCTGTTCGGTTCGCACAGAAGTGTGGAATTTCTCGCAATCTGGCTGCGAAGCAGCGAAATTCCCATTTTGAGTTTTTTTCTGGACGGCGGGTCGTCGTTCTCTGGCAACTTGTCGAGGCAACGACGTTGGGTGGGAAACGACCGATATGGCCTCCGCACAGGCTGCGACCGCGCCGGGCGACCGGCTAAAGAACGACGACATAGGCCTGGACCGGCGTCTCGAGCTCTTCCGTCTTCAGGTGGAGATTCGCGATTGCGAGAAGCGCGCGTTCGATCTCTTCCTCCAGAACATGATCAAGGGCACGAGCCATTTGTCGATTGGTCAGGAGGCGGTTGCGGCGGGGTTCGGCGTTGCCATGCGGAAGGGTGATAAGTCGTTTTGCACCTACCGCGGCCATGCGCACACGCTCGCCCGGGGCGCCTCGATGGAGGGGATGCTCGGCGAATTGATGCTGCGGGATATCGGCCTGATGCGCGGCAAGGGCGGCTCGATGCATCTGACCTCGGTTGAGCATGGCGTGTTCGGGTCCTATGCGATCGTCGGCGCCCACCTGCCGATTGCCTGTGGCTCCGCCTGGCGCGCACAATATCTCGGCGAAAAGGACGTGGCCGTCTGTTTCTTCGGCGACGGAACCACCAATATCGGGGCGTTCCACGAGGCGCTCAATTTCGCCGCGATCTGGAAGCTGCCCGTCGTCTTCGTATGCGAGAACAATCTCTATATGGAATATACGCCGATCGGCGACGTCACCGCGGTGAAACATCCGGCGGCCGACCGCGCGGCGGCCTATGGTCTCGAGCGAATTGTCATCGACGGCAACGACGCCGATGTGGTCTATCGGACGGCGCTCGCGGCGCTCGTCAAGGCGCGCGACGGCGACGGTCCCTCCCTTATCGAATGCCTCACCTATCGTCATTCCGGTCATTCGCGCGCCGATCCCGCCAAGTACCGGCCGCCGGGCGAGCTCGACGAATGGCTGAAGCGCGATCCGGTGTTGACCTACCGCGAGCGCCTCAGGGAATTCGGCGTGGATCAGGCGACGGTCGACACGATCGAGGCGGAAAGCAAGCGCAAGGTCGAAGCAGCGACCGAGGCCTGCAAGGCCTCACCCCCAGCCCCTGTGGAGTTATTGACCAAGGACGTCTATGCGGATGGAGGGTGGGCGTGGCGGAACTGACCTACCGCGACGCGGTCGCCCGAGGCATCGCACAGGAGATGGCCAGAGACGACTGCGTCGTCTTCCTCGGCGAGGACGTGGCGAAGGCGGGGGGAGTGTTCAAAACGACGGTCGGCCTCTACGAACAGTTTGGGCCACTACGCGTGCGCGACACGCCAATCTCCGAGCAGGCGATCCTCGGCGCTGCAATGGGCGCGGCGATGACGGGCCTGCGGCCGATCGCGGAGATAATGTTCGCTGACTTCCTCGCGGTCTGCTTCGACTATGTGGCCAATCAAATGTCGAAGCTTCGATACATGTCGAACGGCCAGCTTTCCTGCCCGCTGGTGGTCCGCACCGGCAATGGCGGCGGCGTGCGTTTCGGCGCCCAGCACTCACAATCGATTGAGAACTGGACGATGATGATCCCGGGCGTGAAGGTTGTCGCGCCCTCCTCGCCGATCGACGTCATCGGCCTGATGGCCGCGGCGGTGCGGGATCCCGATCCCGTGATTTTTCACGAGCACAAGGCGCTCTACGCCTCAAAGGGCGAAGTGCCGGACGGCGAGATCGTCGACAGGCTCGGAACGGCGAAAATCCTCCGCGCAGGCCACGACTGCACAATCCTCGCGCTCGCGTTGATGGTCCCGCGCGCGCTGGAGGCCGCGGAAATCCTGCAACGCGAGCAAGGCGTCGACGCGGAGGTGATCGACGTGCGCTCGCTTGTGCCGCTCGATACGCAGACGATCCTCGGCTCAGTCGCGAAGACGGGTCGGCTGTTCACCGTAGAAGAGAACCCGCGACTTTGCGGCTGGGGCGCGGAAATTGCGTCCATCGTCGCTGACGAGGCCTTCTGGGATCTCGACGGACCCATCGTCCGCATCACGACCCCACACATACCGCTGCCGGCCGCCGACCATCTCGAAGACCTTGCGCTGCCGAGCGCCTCGCGCATCGTCGACAAGGTCCAGCGCGTGCTCAACGGATAGCGCCCATGGCCTCCACAATCATCATGCCGCAACTCGGCGAGACGGTCGCGGAGGGCAAGATCCTCGCCTGGTTCAAGTCAGTCGGCGACGAGATCACCGAAGGCGACAGTCTGTTCGAGGTCGAGACCGACAAGGTCACTCTCGAAGTTCAAGCGATCGTCGCCGGCCGCCTGTCCGAAATTTGCGTCGGACCGGGGGTGACGGCCAAGGCAGGCGAGGTGGTCGCGATCGTCGAGGATAGCGCAGCCACGAAGTCGCCCGGGCAGGCCGAGGCGCCTGCGGCGAAGGCGTCGCCCCCGCGCTCAGCCTTCGACGAGGTGTCGACGCCAACCGAAAGATTTGCAGCTGCTAGGGGACCGAACGGCATTAGTCTTACACCCGTCGCCCGCCGGCTCATCGCGCAGCACGGGCTCGACCTCGTCGGGCTCGCGACCGAAGCCCAGCGACGCGGCGAAACGAGGATAGACGGGGCGGCGGTGCGCGCGGCGATCGAGGCCCGTCCGGCCGCGCCGCCGCCCGCTCCAGTCGCTCCGCCTCCGACGCCCTCCTTAAAGCGGGTTCACGATGGTGACGTCATCACGCTGAATGCGGTACGGCAGAGGACCGGAGAGCGGCTGGCCGAAAGCTGGCATACGATCCCGCACGTGTTCCAGGCGATCGAGGTTGACTTCACCGCGGTCGACTGTGTGCGAAAGAAGTACAAGGAGACATTCCTCAAGGCGCGCGGGTTCTCGCTCACCTATCTGCCTTTCATCGCGCGCGCGACGTGTCTCGCGATTGCCGCTTTCCCACAAGTTAATGCGCGCTTCGGCGGCAAAGCGCTCACGCTTTCGCGCGACATCAATCTGGGCATCGCGGTCGATCTCGATCACAACGGCCTCGTTGTGCCCGTCGTGCATGACGCGGGCGATCTCACTCTGATCGGGCTTGCCAAGGCGATCCGCAGGCAGATCGATAACGCGAGGGCGGGTAAGCTTTCTCCTGACGATCTCTCCGGTGGCACCTATTCGCTCAGCAACAACGGTGCATTCGGCACGACATTTACGGCGCCGATCATCAATGCGCCGCAGGTCGGCATTCTCTCTATTGACGCAATCCGCCTGAAGCCCGCGGTCGTGTCGACGCAAGAGGGCGACTTCATCGCGCCGCGTATGATCGGCATGATGGGGCAGAGTTTCGATCACCGAGCTTTCGATGGCGCATATTCAGCCGCTTTTCTTTCGCGTCTGAAGCAAATCGCCGAAACGCGCGACTGGGCCGGGGAAATTTCGTCGGAGCTTTGAGGGCGCGCCGTCCACTTGCGGTGTTCAAGGGAGGACTTAGTGAAGTACAACAGCCCGCATTCGACTGCCGCCTGGGGCATGATGGCCAAGGACTGGGAACAGGGGGTCAACTATCATCGCCTCTCCGTCGAGCGCCTGAAACGGGCGCAAGCCGCGATACGCTATGCGGGCCTTGGCTCCGTGCTCTGTTTCAATTTCGACAATATCCGCTATGTCACCTCGACTCATATCGGCGAATGGGCGCGCGACAAGTTTTTCCGCTATGCGCTGTGCCCTGCCGAAGGCAAGCCGTTCCTCTGGGACCCGGCCCCGCCCGCCAAGCGCGTCTCTTCGCCGTGGATCTCCGACAACGTCGCCGCGCCCATTACGACGATGCAGGGGGCGATCCCCCCGTCGATGAATGTGCAGCACGATTTCGCCAAGCAGATAAAAAAGACGCTCGTGCACTATGGCATCGACAAGGAGCCGCTCGGCATCGACATGATGGAGATCGGCATGCTACGCGCGCTCGAGGCCGAGGGCATCGAAGTCGTCGACGGTCAGCAGGCGCTGCTCGACGCGCGCGAGATCAAGACCGAGGACGAGATCGAGTTGCTCAAGGTCGCCGCGTCGATGGTTGACGCGACTTATGTCGATATCGTCCGCGCGATCCGGCCCGGGACCAAGGAGAACGAACTCGTCGCGATCGCTAATGACCGGTTGTTCCGCATGGGCGCCGAGCGCGTCGAATGCGTGAACTCCGTATCCGGCCGTCGCGGCCGGCCGCATTCGCACACGTTTTCCGATCGCATGCTTCAGCCGGGCGACATGATTTTTCTCGACATCATGCATTCATTCAATGGGTATCGCACCTGCTACTACCGCACCTTTATCTGTGGCGAGCCGAACAAACATCAGATCGACGCCTACGAGACCGCGTCGAAATGGATCAGCGCCTCGATCGACATGATCCGCCCAGGCGTGACGCCCGACGAGGTTGCGTCCGTGTGGCCGGACGCTCAGGAGTTCGGCTACCGCGACGAGGCGGAAGCGTTCCTGCTGCAATACGGTCACGGCGTAGGATTGTCCCTTTGGGAACGTCCGATTTTCTCCAAGCGCTTCCGTGGACAGAACCGGCCGCTCGTTGAAGGGATGGTGTTTGCCTTGGAGACGTGGAAGGGGGCAGACGACGGCTCTGGGGCCGCACGGATCGAGGAGGAAGTCGTCGTCACCAAGGACGGTTGCGAGATTATCACGAACTTCCCATCGGACCGGCTGATCTCCTGTGGCCTTCCGGGTTGCGAAGTGTTCTGACCGGAAACCGCTATGTCCGTCGAAAGGCCGCCGACCGAAACCAAGAGCCGGGTCCCGGTGACCCTTGTTACAGGGTTTCTTGGAAGCGGGAAGACGACTCTCATCAACGCCGCCCTTCGTTCTCCGGAGCTCTCGAAGACGGTGGTCGTCGTCAACGAGTTCGGGGAAGTCGGTCTCGATCACCAGCTGTTCGCAAGCAGTTCCGACTCCGTAGTCGTACTCGAGAATGGCTGCCTTTGTTGCACTGTTCGAAGCGACTTGGTCGGTACGCTCAATTCTCTCTACCATGCCAGACAAGCTGGCGAGATTGCTGCCTTCGACAATGTTGTGATCGAGACGTCGGGACTTGCCGAGCCAGGCCCGGTCCTTCAGGCGTTCCTGTCAGAGCCGACGCTGGACGGGCTCTACCGGGTTGCGAGCGTCTTGACCCTCGTCGATGCGGTCAACTGGCCCGGAACGTCGGAAGCGCACGAAGAGGCGGTTCGGCAGGCCGCGCTCGCGGACCAGATTCGGATTACGAAACTCGACATGGTCGCGGGCGACAGAGAAATCTGCTCGTCACGAACCCGGCTCGACCTCCGCCGGATCAACCCGTCAGCTGAGATCGCGGAGGTCGATTGGTCTTCAGTTGCAGTCGCCAAACTGCTCGCATCTCCGGGTTTCGATCCCGCCGACCCACGGGCGGATCCCAGGCCATGGCTCAATGTCGAGGCGCATCAGAACGGCGCCCATGATCATGATGCGGGCGGCGACGATGATGATCATGACGAACATGATCACGCGCGCCATGCGCACGGTCATCATTTCGAGGAAAGAGGTATCGAGAATTTTGTGCTCACGCGCGACAGTCCTCTGACGCGCGAGGAAGCACAGTTCCTGTTGGATGGGATCGCCCAGAACCTTGGCGCAGGACTCCTTCGTGTCAAGGGTCTCGTGAACATCGCCGAGGAGCCGGGCCGACCGGCGGTGATTCAGGGCGCACAACATCTCCTGCATACAATGAGCTGGCTCAACCGTTGGCCTGACGGCGATCGTCGCACGCGCATCGTCTTCATCACCCAGGGCATCCCGCGAGATAGCCTCAAGGACATCATCGACTTGCTCGATCGCGTCAGCGCTCGGACCTTCAAGGCGCGAGCGCGCGTGCGGAAGGCTCCAGAAACTGCAAGAACGACGACGCAGACTGAATGATGTTCGACATCATCGTGGAGTCCAGGCCCAGCGGCTAGGTGGCGACGACATGACCCGCTACGCCAGCTACCCGGAACCGGACGTTTCTTCCCTCGACGAATGGGTCCCTAATTCGCGGAGCGCTAACCCCACAATCGCTTCGACGCGATCGCGGCGCCTTCACTAAGTGACTTCAGCTTGGCCCACGCCACGTCCTCGGCGACCCACTCCCAGCCGGTGAAGGTGCCAAAGCCGCAGTCGACCCCTGCGATAACACGCTCCTTGTCGCCAATCGCATCCACGACTCTCTCGATGCGCTGGGCGACCACTTCGGGGTGCTCGACGAAATTGCTCTTTGAATTTATCACGCCAGGAATGACGGCCATGTCCTTGGGTGGCTTGTTCGCCTTGAGCGCCGCGGTCTCGTGCTGGCGACGCGGGTTGGCGAATTCCAGACCGATCGCGCCGACATTCGCCCGATAGAGCGGCGGCAGCACCACCTCCATTGCCACGTCGTGGTTATGCGGTCCTTCCCAATTGCCCCAGCAAACATGGAGCCGGACACGGTCGCGTGGAATACCCGCAAGCGCCTTGTTCAGCGCCTCGATATGTCTTTCCGTCTGCTCCGCGAACTCGGCGTCCGTCAAATCCTGGTACAGCAGCACCCGCTCCATGGCGAGATCAGGCCCGTCGACCTGCAATACAAAGCCGGCATCGACGATGGCCTTATATTCCTTGGATATCTCGCGCGCGATCGCGTCGAGATAGGCTTCATCCGAGTTGTAATAGGCATTCAGCATCGTGCACGCGATGATTCCGGGCGAGGGCGCGTTCATGAACCACTCGGTGACCTGCGCGTTGGTTTTCGCCGCTTGTTGCTTGAGGCGGCCGATCTCTTTCTGCAGCTCCTCTTCACCGCGGTAGTGAACTTCGCCGATCGCTTCGGGCGCGTTGAACACCCTGCCCGTCTTCGGGATGCGCTGCATCATCCGTTCGGTGAACTTCGGAAACTCGACGAACTCCCTGCCCATTGGACGGCTTGACTTGCCACCAAAGCCGCTCCAGCGTTGCGGCACGTAGGTCTGAAATCCGACCCGTCCCTGCTCGCCGTCGTTGGCAATATCGATGCCAGCCTCGACTTCTTTCTTCACAATGTGAGCGACGCGCTCGGCGGCGACTTCGTCGATCTTCCGGCGATCGATTCTCTTGCCTTCCTCCTGGTCGATCAGCATCGACCCGAGGGGCTCCCCGCGCGGCATGCTTCCGGCGTGGGTGGTGAGAATCCTGTCCGTACTGAGTTTCATTTGAAAACCTACCCCCCCCCCGCGCTGCCCATCTCGGTAGAAAACCGATTTATCTTAGACTATGGTGTTCGCAGCCGCCATGTTTGGCTGCAATAAAAAAGAGCAAATCCGGCACGGTCCCGGCGACATCAAGGGAGGGCACGAATGGCCTCAAGAATGCGACTTATCCTCTGCGCGAGCGCTGTGGCGCTGACCTCGCAAATGATAACGGGGGCCCCGGCAGGCGCCGAGAACAGTTTCTCGAAGGTCAACCTCGCCCCGGACAAAAAGGGCGGCATCCAGGACATGCAGGACATCTCGAAATATTGCGGCACCAAGCCGCTCAAGGTCGCCTACTCAGACGGTTGGGGCGGCAACTACTGGAGGCAGATCACCCGCGCGGAGTTCGAGAACGAGGCGGCCAAGTGCCCCAACATCACGGAAGTCCGCTACACCGACGGCGAGTTCAAGGCTGAGAAGCAGATCGCCGACATCAAGGGCCTGATCGCCCAGCATTTCGATGTCATCTTGGTTTTCGCCGACACTGGCGTTGCGCAATTGAAGGTCATGCGTGAGGCGCTGAATGCAGGCGTCGCTGTCGTTCCGTTTACCACTGGCGATGCGCCATTCGGCGAGATCGGCAAAGACTATCTCACACGCGTTACCGAGACCCAGATCGGCCTCGGCGAGATGCTTGCCCAATGGATGGTCAAGACCCTTGACGGCAAAGGCAACGTCATCGTGCAGGGCGGCACGCCAGGCAATCCGATGACCAGCTCGCAGGCCAACGGCTGGCGCAAAGTCTTTGACGCTAACCCTGGGATCAAAGTCCTTGAGGGCCCGGTCGACACCAATTGGGATCCAGCGCTCGCCCAGAAGGTGACGGCAGCTGAGATTGCCAAATACGACAAGATCGATGGCATCATGGCTGAGACCACGGGGCCGATCCGCGCATTCCTCGCAGCTGGCCGGCCGATCCCCGCGTGGGCGGGGCAGGACCTCAATGAGCTGAGCTGCCTGTGGCAGGACAACCACGCGGCCAACCCGACCTTCAAGCTGGCGACTGCCAGCGCACACACCTGGCTGGTTCGCCTAGCGCTTCGCAAGGGCCTCGCCGCAGTCAACGGCATGGACAACGACGAGCCCAGCCTGATCGACTTGCCGTTTTCCGAGGACAGTACGTCCTCAGATCCGGCCCTGGCGGTCAAGTGCGACAAAAACCTGCCGCCGACAGCAATTCCCTCGGCGATGGTCTCCGGCGCGACGATGAAGGCGATCCTGTCCAAGTAATCTGTGCTTTCGGCAGTTGTCGCGATGATACCACCCAGAAGTACGGTTGCGGCCGATCAGCAATCGGAGCGGCGGCGGCCGGAGCGAGCCTGGACGAGGCGTGAGTACAAGGGACGAAAAAAGCCGCTGCACCGGCTGCTGATCGTCTCGATAGCCGCGGTTGTGCTGCTGGTGGGCGGTGGAATAGCTGCCCCCAGCACAGTCTCGGTCAGCGCGCTGCAATCGATGCTGCCTTTCTTCGCGATCCTTGCGGTCGCGTCGATCGGCCAGCATCTCGTGATCCAGCAGCGCGGACTTCGACCTGTCGGTCGCCGGCATCATGTCGTTTGCGGCGGTCATGGTCTCGGCGCTGCCGAGTTCAGAGGCCGGAGTCCCCGAGACCCTGGCCTTCGTCGTGCTCGCGCTCGCGATGGGGCTCGGCGTCGGCGCTGTCAATGGCGCCCTCGTCGCGCTGCTGCGCGTCAACTCGCTGGTCACCACCATCGGCATGAATTCGCTGATGCTGGGGATTACCATGTATGTCACCCGGGGATTCTCGCAGCAGGCGCCGCCGCCCCTAAACAAGTTCGGCGTCGGTAAACTCCTCGGCGTGCCGCTGACGGTCTACGTGATGATCGTGATGGCCGCGATCGCGATCTTTGTCCTGGAGAAAACGACCGTCGGGCGCCGGTTCATTGCGACCAGCGTAAATCCGGACGCAGCGCTTACGGTCGGCATCCGGCTTGACTGGTATCGCGTCGCCACCTACGCGGTTGCCGGCTTCTGCTACGCGGCAGCGGGAATACTGCTGGCGGGCTATGTGCTGTCACCAACGGTGTTCAGCGGCTTGCCCTATTTGCTGGCGACGGTTGCGGCGGTCGTGGTGGGCGGGAATCCCATTGGCGGCGGCCTCCGCGGCAGCGTTGCCGCGACCATAGTGGGCGCGCTGCTCCTCACATATCTTGGCCAGCTCGTGGTCGCCGTTGGCTTCGCGACGTCGGCCCAGAACATCGTTCAGGCCATCATCATCATCGCCAGCGTCGGCATCGTCGAAGCTGGCCGGCGCCTTCGCTTCGAATGGATCCGCTTTAAATTCTGGGTAACCTCGCCCGACGTCGAGTTCCGCATCCGCACGACGTTCACCCGCACGATGACCCGCCTCGGACTTTCCAGATTGCTGAACGTCGCGCCGGAGGTCAGATGGCGTTGGCGCGCCGCCTACGCCCGGCTGAAGAAGCGACTCGAAATCACAGAATGAAGGCCGCCAAACGAAATCTGCTTGGCGCCCCGGTCATGGGGATAGTGGGGGCAACCAAATATTACGGGCCCGTGCAGGCGCTCAAGGGCGTCAACCTCACCATCCGGCGCGGCCAGGTGCACGCCGTCGTCGGCGAGAATGGCGCGGGAAAATCGACACTCATTGGCATCGCCGCCGGCGCCGTGCGGCCCGACTTCGCGGTCCTTCGTGTTGCCGGCAAGGAGATCAAGCGCCCCAACGCCAGGAAACTGCATCGCGCCGGCGTGGCCGTCACCTTTCAGCATCCCGAGTTGGCCGAAGAAATGACGGTCATGGAGAACATCCAGCTCGCAGCGCCCCAACTGACCGGGCGCGGCAGCCGGGCAGAGGCGCAGCGGCTCCTGGCGTCCGTGGGATCCGAACAGCACTTCATGTCATTGGACGCGAGGGTCCGCGACCTGACGCTCGCACAGCAACATATCATTGAGATCGCGGGCGCCATCGCTGCAAAGCCCAAGGTTCTCTTTCTGGACGAGCCGACCGAGCCGTTTCAGCAGGCCGATGTCGACAAACTATTCGAGCTCATCAGGCAGTTGCGTGAGGAAGAGGTAGCGATCGTCTACGTCTCGCACCGGCTGCACGAAATCGAACAGCTCGCTGACCACATAACCGTGCTGCGCGATGGTCAATCCATCGACAGCCGCCCGGCGGCGCGGATCACGACGGGCGAAATCATCAGCCTGATCGCGGGCCGCCCCCTCGACCAGGTGTTTCCCGGCAAGACGCCAAACCGAGGCGAGCTCAAGCTTGAGGTCAAGGATCTTTCGGCGGCCGGCTTCGCGAGGATCAATTTTTCCGCCTACGCCGGCGAGATTGTCGGTGTAACCGGGGTCGAAGGAGAGGGTCAGCGCGAATTTCTGCGTACCGTCGCGGGCCTCGAGCGTCGCAAGACCGGATCGGTGCGGATCAAGGGCAAGCTCGTCGAGGGTACGTCGGCCGCCGCAGCCCGCGGCGCTGGAATCGGTTTTGTTACGGATGACCGTCACGAAGAAGGTCTCTTCCTGACTTTGAGATTGCGCGACAACATCGGCATCGGCGCACTCGACCGGATTTCGACCGCTGGCGTGATCGACCGGAAGCGCGACTACGCCTTGACCAGGCAAGTGATGGAACGGCTCGGCATCTACACGGGTTATCGCATCAAGGAGCACGACGACACGACGGCTGCTGAGTTGTCTGGCGGCAACCAGCAGAAGATGCTGATCGGTCGCGAAATCGCAGGCGACCCCGAGGTCATCCTCATCGACGAGCCGACTAAGGGCGTCGATGTCGGCGCGCGCACCGAAATCTACGAACGGCTACGGGAACTGGCGGTCAGCGGTGTCGCGATGGTCGTGTCGTCGTCCGACGGCATCGAGCTTGCGGGGCTGTGCGACCGGGTTGTCGTGTTCGCGCGTGGCCAGATCGTGAAAGAGCTTGAAGGCGAGTCCCTTACCGAAGCGGCCATCACCGAAGCGAACATGACCACCAGGGTGGAGCGCGAAGGCGGCCCGACCCGCAAGGATAAGGAAGACGAGGGCTGGCGCCGCATCATGGCCGCTGACCGGTTCCCCGCGGCAGTGCTGGCCGTGCTGACGGCCATCGTCCTGTTCGGCACCAATTCGATCAGCGGGTATTTCCTCTCGGCCTTCAATATCGAGACCATGCTGACCTTCCTTTCGATCCTGGCATTCATCTCGATCGCCCAATTGGGCACGATCCTGGTCGGCCGAATCGATCTCTCGGTAGGCGCTCTGGCCGGATTCGTCGTCGTGCTGGCATCGTTCCTGACGCCCGACGGCGGGTCGGCTGCCAGTGCCCTGTGGGGTTCGGTGCTGATCCTCGCAATCACCGCCACCTTCGGACTGTTCCAGGGCTGGTTGGTCACCTGGCTCAACATCCCCGCGATCGTGGTGACGCTCGCCACCTTCATCGGCTTGCAAGGACTGTCCCTTGAATTGAGGCCGGAGGCGGCTGGCGCCGTCACGGACTACCTCTCCGACGTGACGCAGTACACGGTTGCCGGGATGCCCGCCTGCTTCCTCGCCATCCTGGTCATCGTGGCTACGTTTGAATATGTCCTGTTCCGCACCGGGCTCGGGCGGCGGCTTCGCGCTGTAGGATCCAATCCGCTCGGCGCGACACGGGTCGGCATTCGGGTCAACCGGCAAATTCTGCTGGCTTTCGTTCTGTCGGGATTGCTGAGTGGCGTCGCTGGTCTCATTCTCGCGGGGCAGGTCGGCATCGGTTCGCCCGCCACCGGAATTGACTACACGCTGATGAGCATCACCGCCGTCGTGCTCGGTGGCACGAGAATCGCCGGCGGGCGCGGCTCGGTCCTGTCCGTCTTGATGGGCGCGGCCCTTGTGCAATCGCTGTCGAGCGCGTCGTCCTTCATCAATCAGGATTCCGCGATCCATCTGATCGTGCTCGGTGCAGTCACGATGGTTGCCGCAACCTTCTTCAGCGTCGCACGGCGCGAGAGAACCGGGTAGAGTCGTCCGTTGCGCCCTGCTAGATCTGGGCCAGGAAGCCCTCGAGCGCGGTGTTGGTCGCGTCTGGAGCCTCCTGCTGCACCCAGTGCCCGACGCGCGGCACGATCACGGAGCCGCGGAAGTCGGAGCACGCCGCTCCCGCCGCCCGGTAAAGATCGAGCCCGGGGACCATGTGGCGAACCGGATCGCGTTCGCCGGCGACGAAGAACGACGGCCGCGTCACCGGTTTTCCGGCGTAGTCGGCCAGCTCGACGAAATCGATCTCCTGCGCCCGGTAGCGGTTGAGCGGACCGCGGAACCCGCCCGTCCGAAACGCGTCGGCGTATAGGTTCAACTCGGCCTCGGTCATCCAGGCGGGGAAGGGCGACGGGTCCGTCATCCCGTCCAGCAATCTTGCGTCGGCCGGCTTGGTCGGCAGCATCGCGTCGAGCGGGGCGTCGCCCGACGCTGCGAAATAGAGCTTTCGCAAACCCGTCTTGACGTCGGCCTCCAACTCGGCTTCGGCCACCCCCTCTTGCAGGAAATAAAGTTGATAGAAGAACCTGCCGGCATAGATGGCCCGCGCCTGCTTGATGAAGGACACCTCGCCGCGCGGAAAATAGGGCACGCTCAATCCCGCAACCGCTGTCACCTTCTCGGGATGGATGAGCGCCGTGTTCCAGACGATCGGGGCGCCCCAGTCATGGCCGAAAAGAATGGCGGCGCCGTCTCCAAGCCTGTCGATGACCGCAGCGACATCGGCGGCGAGATTCCTTATCGAGTAGGCCGCGACCTCAGGCGGTTTCGAGCTTCCGCCGTAGCCGCGCACGTCCAGCGCCGCGACCTTGTATCCGCGGGCCGAGAAGCGCTCGATCTGATGGCGCCACGAATACCAGAGTTCCGGAAACCCGTGGACGCACAGGATCAGTTTCCCTTCGCCCTTAACCGCGACGTTCAAGGCGATCGGCCCATTTTGGACGGTGACCAAATCCATGGCTCGGTTCTCTCCGGTTGTCTCGCTCGCGCGCCGGCGCATCAGTTCGTCGACAACAAGGATGCGTTGGCGGCCGCAGCAGCGGCATGTTGCCCGTAACGGGCGAGTTGCTTCATCACCTCGGTTTCCGTCCCATTCAGGGCCGCGATCTGCTTGACAAAGATATCGAGGCGCGTGTGCGCCTGCCAGGCGCGGATCTCCTCGTTCGCCGCCCAGCAGGCCCGGTTCCCGAGTTCGATCGCCATCAGGCGCACCCAATCGGCGGGAGTGTCCGGCGGGGGAACCGGCGTGCAGATGCGGTTCTTCTCCGCTTCGTCCCGATACGCCGCTTCGACATGGGCGATCAGCGCCCCGCTGAAGGTGGGCTGGCACAGCCGCACCATCTGCAATGTGATCCGGTTTCCCTCGAACACCGGCTTTGGAGGCGTCGTCGTGATCCCGGAAGCGGAGCAGTCGATGTAAAGGCTGTCTCGATTTGCCGCTACGGCGCCGCGCTCGAGGACGATCTGATCGGCGTCGATTCGGATCACGCGTCCGAGGCGGACGACGTTGGCGATGCGTCGCAGAAGTTCAAGTTCGGCCTGCCCGATGACCGCGCAATGATAGGCCGTAGGTTTTACGGCGACGTCGATCCGTTTGACGACGCCGCTTGCCTCGAGGCGGGCGAACACGTCATCGACCGATCGGCCCTTGGCCAGCGCCGCTGCCTGATCGGCGACGCTGCGCGCGAGCGGGGCCAAAAACTCCTTGCCCGGCTGGACCCCAGCGCGATCCAGGAGCCAATAGTCGCGCGGCATGATCCAACGGATCCGGTCCGGATCTGCTCCGTTTTCCATCAGCCAGACGCAAGCGTCCATCCCCGTTTTCCCGGCCCCAATCACGACATAGTCGCGAAAGGCATGGGCCATGCGCGGCAAATCGTTCGGCGGCGCGCAGGCGACACCGGGCGCGACCGCATATTGCGGCGGGCGCGCTGACGGCACCGAGAACTTCATGTAATTTGCGTCGACGACCTTGCGCGGTCTGGCGAGCCGCCGTTCGCCGGACACCAGAGAACTGACCGTCAGGTCCGGGCCGACGTCGCTCATCGGAAAATACTGGACCCGGCCCGACGGCAGGAACCGGCGCCGCAAAACCTGGTCGAAGTGGCTCAGCACCTCGAGGCCGGATGCAAGCTCGTAGAAGCCTTTGTTGAGCCCGCTCTCGTCCTTTTCGCCGGATCCCAGCGGCCAAGAATTGACGCCGTAATAGGCGGACGGCTGATGCAGGCGAACGAAGGGATAGGCGTCGTTCCAGTGGCCGCCGGGCCGATGGCGCCGGTCAACGAGCGCGATCGTCGCCTGCGTTTCGTTCAGCAGCGTGTCGGCGAAAGCCATGCCCACCGCGCCGGCGCCAATGATCAGATAGTCGGCTTCGATGGGCGGATGGGTCGTCATCTCCACCGCGACGGTTTGCCGCTCATTCCCCCCCCGGAATTCTACACGGGCCCGGGCGCGCCGATCATCTCCTAAGATTGGCGTGTGACGACGGCCGGTCGGCGACCTTGTGCGTCGGCAATACTGGGCTTGCTGGTCTTATTACGCAAGCGTCGCTGAGCAGAGCGTGACTAGAAAATCGAGCGACCTGGTTTTCGGGCGCTTCGCGTTCCTGTTGCAGCCGACTACCCAGTTCTCCCTTAGAAAACGAGCTTGCCGCCGACGAGGGCCAGCGTGCCGGCCATCACCGGGCGCAATATGCGCTCAGGCACCCGGGAGGCGAAATGGCTTCCGATCGCGATACCCGGAATCGATCCCGACAGAAGCGAGACGAGCAGCAACCAGTCGACCGAGCCCATCCACCAATGACCTGCGCCGGCAAGAAGCGTGAGCGGCACAGCGTGCGCAATGTCCGTGCCGACGATCCGCACCGTCGGCATTTTGGGATAAAGCATCAGCAGCGCCGTCACGCCGATCGCTCCCGCGCCGACCGAAGAGATCGAAACGAGCACGCCTAGAACAGCGCCGAGCGTTACTGTCAGCAACGCGATTTCCTTATCGGTGCGCTTGTCGAGGAACGATACGACCGCCGCCAAGAGCCGGCGGCGAAAGATCAGCGTCACCGCCGTCAGAATGAGGGCGATTCCCAGCGTCGTCGTGATCACGGCGCTGGTCCCCTTGGAGTCCACACCCAGATAGGAGAGCGTCAGCAGCGCGAGCGCCGCGGCGGGAACGCTGCCCGACGCGAGCCGGCGAGCGACGCGCCAGTCAATCGCGTCGTTGAGTCCGTGGACGAGGGACCCGCTGATTTTCGTGATGCCCGCGTAAAGGAGATCGGTTCCGACCGCGGTTGCCGGATGGATGCCGAATAGCAGGACCAGCAATGGGGTCATCAACGACCCGCCGCCGACGCCCGTGAAGCCGACCAGCATGCCGACGGCAAAGCCCGAGGCCGTGTAAAGCGGATTAATCAGATGAAGAAAACCTAGCACAAAGCACTCCTATCGACCGATAGTCGACAACCACTCCAAGTTGCGTTCATGGCCTTCGTGAGTTGGCCGCGCGCCGCTCGCGCTGGTTGGAGCGCCACCTGTCACTTGGATCCCGGATATCGAAAGCCATATCGTCCGAATTGCCGGTCTCGGCGAGGACCCGATTGATACGCGCGAGGCCGGCGCGCGCAGCGCGCCATAAGTTTTGAACCGAGGATCGTCCTATCCAGCGTGTCATGCCCGGCCCCTTTTCAATCCTTCATCCATCAAATTAGTATACTATGAAGCGTGTCGCAAGCGCATTCGAACGGCCCACGCGACCGGTAGCGAGGCTACCCGCTCGATATTCTGAATAATTCCCGGGCGCATTTCCAGGAAACCCAGCCCAAGGGACCGCTCGCCTATGTGTTCAGGCTCAAGCATCGTTCTTGGCGCGGTCGAAGGCGTTTCTTCGAGGCTTGCGTCGACGGTTCTTCGCCTGCCTGCGCCGCGCCCCCGAGTTCGCCCCGACGGATCGCGGTGTCCCCAATACGCGGCGACGACGTCGATCTGGCAGGTCACGGCATATTGGGCTCCGCGAAACTGAAACGCTTGGCGGCATCGGCCCATGAACAGAGCAAGCAAATAAAAAAATTGTCGTTTGCAGGCCTTGAGTAATTGAAATAATCTTTAATAATTCATTTTTTAAATTAGAAAGGCTTCACTTTTTCGCGATATTGCTTCGATTGACTGAATATTGCCTCACGTCGATGTCTAGATCTGGAAGTGGACCGGCCTTGGACCTCATGTATCCCCTCATTTTCAGGCGATGCCGAAGGCCGCAGAGAAGGTTCGATTTTGACTTAGAAGTTCCTGATAGCGTTCGATGAGCGGTCGCAGGCGTTGGTCTGGCATGTTGGGGATGAGGTCGTAGAGCAGGCATCCTTGCCGGAACAGGGAATGGACGCGGCGTTTGGCGGTGCTGGTCCGCAGTTGGCGATCCATGCCGAGGCTTTCGCCGGCGGCGCCCAAGATGGTCAGCAGCAGGACGGCGAAGGCGTTGAGGAGCAGGAGGCGGTCGCGGCGTTGCGGATCATTGATCCTCAGCACGCTCATGCCCATCCCGAAGCGCAGATCCTTGCTGTCGCGGAAGCTGGGCTCGATGGTCCACCTTTTGGAATAGAGCGTGATGATCTGGGGCGCGGAAAGGGCGCCGTCGCTGGCGGCCAGATGCCAAGCCTCCTTCATGCCCACAGCCTTCACGCAAACGACCGCGCCGACCTTCTGGCGAGTGGCGGTGACTTCGGCGTCGCGCAACATGCGCGCCCGCCCGCCTTTGCCGACCCAGTCGGCGGCCAACCGCGTTTCGCCGTCGGCGGCGCTGACATGGATGTCGCCGCGAAACCGGATGACGTATCGGAATCTCAGGCTCTCCAGGAATTCGAACAGCTTGACGTCGCCGAAGCCGCGGTCGGCTAGGATCGTCACTGCGACGCCATCAGGCAGGAGCGCCTTCAGCCGGGACAGGCACAGGTCCTCGAAATCGTTGCGCTGGTTTTTCAGTTCGTCCTTGTCGACGGTGAGCCAGAGGAGGGGCATGGCCCTTCCGTGGCGGGTGACGAGGTGCAGCGCGAGCGTGGACTGGTTGTCGGCGTCGAAGTCGGTCCAATCCATCGCCACGACGATCTCGCGCCGCTCGCCCACCAACTCGCGAACCCACGAGGCGAACAAGTCCCAGGGGACCACGCCCGCGTTGCTCAGCAAGCGGTCGACCTGTTTGATCGCGGACTTGGCGAACAATCCGCGTGCCTGCGCGAGCGCCTGCCCGATCAAGGACACCGCGAGCGCCGCCCCGGTCATCACCCCGAGCGCTCCGTTGGCCAAAGACAGCACGCGCTTGGCGTGCAAGTCGTCGATGAACACCCGTTTCAAGAATTGATGAACGAAATCAAATCGCTCCTTAGGCGCTCGCATCGATCCCCCGGCCCACTGATTCTCCATTCGGGCGCCTGAGGACTCCCAAACTCAGGCTTTTTCGAGTCCCACAAAAATGAGGGGATTCATGAGGCCTTGGACGCGGCCCATTTCAACAATAGAGAGGTTGAGGACATGAGATACGTACGCGTGGCGCTTCTGGCGACGGCGGCTATCGGATTGATGGCCATCGCGGCGCCTGCCTCCGCCGAGACCGTTTCGACGCCGGACGGTCACTACTACAAACTGGTTCCTGCGAAGGCGCCTTTGTATGGGACAGTGCCGGAGATGGTAACCATCATCCCTGGGCAAGCTACCGCGAGCGTGGCGCCCGTCTCCGGCTGCCGGCTGATCAATTTCCAGAATGGAGAATATCAGCCGGAATATACGACAGTCTGCGGTCCTCAGTAGCCGCCCTGAGCATATTGGAGCACCGCCCCGACCAAGCTCTGGGCGGTGCTTTTTGTCTGCGATATCCGGGGACCTGTTCGATCGCGCTGTCGCCACTCGGCGCTTCCGGGCTGCGGATACGCTTTGCGCGGTCGGCATTTCCGGGCTGCGTGCTCACGGCCCTGGCGGGCATATCGCCGCTCCTGCCGCAAACCGCTCATCGACGCAGTTGCTACTCCTTTGGGCGTCACGACTTAGACGTCAGAACTTGATGCGGAGGCCGGCCGTCGGGGCGATTTCCTGGGTGACCGGGAAGCCGTTGGCGAGGCCGCCGTAGACGTTCGAGACCATCACGCCGGCATAGAGGTCGACGCGCTTGACCGGCCGATAGTCGATCAGGAACGAATAGGCGTCCTGCGAGCCGGCGCACGCGCCGCTGTTGAGCCGGGAAACGACGAAGGTATGTCCATTCGGCGGGGTGAAAGTCGCGTTGGCGTAGGCACAAGGCGTGGTGGAGGAGTTGTAGTTGTTCTGTTCCAGGTAATAAAAAGCCCCCGCAACGTCGATCTGCGGAGTTACAGCATATTTGGCGCCTATGAAGAAGACGTTTACCACCCTGGGGTCCGCATACATCGTGTAGTTGATCCATGTCGTCGGGAACAACTTATTCCCGACAATGGTGCCAGGTACGTCATAACCAGCGATCGACTGGAACCCATTGGGGAAGCGGCCGCTGGGGTCAGACTGCTTCCAGTGATTCCAACCGCCGGAGATCGTCAGCGGGAATTGATCGAACTTGTACTTGCCGAGAAGGAAAGTGCCGACATTGTTGGAGAGCGTCGCCTTCAGGTCGCCCCCATTGTAAAACGCCGGGATGCCGGACGTGCAAGCGGTCTGACCTGTGAGCGCGCCGGACTTGATGACGGTGCAGGTGCCGGTGAAATTGCTCAGGTTGACCGCGTTCTGCGCGTAGCCGCCGATGAAGTCAGCTGAGAGAGTGCCGGCGAAAGAATTGCCGGCAAAGAGATGGGGGAAGTCAGCGCCAATTTGGCCCTGAAAGAACTCGGTCGAAGGGTTGCCCATGCCGTAGCTGCCGGTCTGCGCGATGCCTGCGACACGGAAATTCATCCAGCTCAAGAGATTCTGGGAGTTCCAGTTGTATTTGAACGCCGTGTTGGAGCGGGTGAGTTCGGTATTGCCGAAGCCGGCGTAAGAGCCGGAAAAACCGAACGGTGAGAAGGCGTAGGCGCTGCTCATCACATCGTAAGCGACGAGGCCGTCCAGCCCGAGCGTGTTGACGCGGCCCCAGACCAGCGTGCCGTAAGCCGGATTGCTGAGCCCGACGAAGCCTTGTGAATTGTCCCATTGGCCGTCGCGGCCCGAATCCGCATTGAAGCCCTGCAACAACTGCGCCTTGCCGTTGTTCTGGGCGAGGGAGCGTGCGCCGTTGGCCAAATTCCACGAAAGCGGCTGAAATCCAGTTTCAACCGTACCGACGAGCGACCAGCCCGACAGGAACGGACCTGACAAGAACCATAGCGGCTGGCTCAATTTGATGCCGACGACGGACTGGCTGAGGTTGTTCGGCGAAAACAGCCACTTGGATCCGTACGCCTGCTTGTTGACAAAACTCCCCGTCCCGTTGGGCTGCGTCGGGCTCCAGGCGGCGCCGTTGGACTCGTATTGGAGCCCTATGTCGAGCGTTGCATAGAAAGTGAGGGGACCATAGCTGAGCGGGCAATCCGCGGGGGTTGAGTTGAGCCAGGTCCAGTAGCTCGAATAGCAGTTCACGGGCGCAGGCGCCGGGACCTCTTTCTTGGTCGGCAGATCGGCTGCGCGCGCAGCGCCAACAGCGGCGATTGTCATCGCCAGAGCAATACCGAGCTTTTTCATCTGAACCCCATCCCATCCGTGGCGGCGCCGCAACCCACGCCGGCCCGCGCTAAAGACCTTCGATCGCCCAGCCTCCGAGACTTTACCGGGGCCGCCGATTCCCTCTCTGCGCGGCCCGGAGCGATTGGCGCCCTGTTTCCCGGCGCGGTCGTAAGCGCGTCGAATTCGAAGCTGAACTTCAAAGCCGCAGCGCTGGATTTTGGCGTAGCCCGGTCTTTAGACCCGGTTTGGGCCAGCTCAATTCGAACCAGCCAAGATCAAATTAACGGGAGGGTTCGTCACAAACAAACTATAATTTTACCGTGATCTGGACTTTTTTGAATCTGTTGCAAATAGGTCACGATAGGACTGGTCGAGCGCGCGGGAAATAGGCAAGTCCGGCGCATCAATACTTGTGATGACGCAAAAGACCGCGGGAAGCGCCTCAACGCTCCCAGCAGGGTCGGAACATCGCCTGCGGTAGGTCTATTCGGCAGATGTAACAGTTTGGCGACAAAGCGGCGGCGGAAACAAAAAAACTTTTTAGTTGAGGACGTCCGCCGGAAGTCCGCTAGTTGCGCGCGAGCGCCCCCGGTCTCGCGGAGAGCGCGACGCAAGATCGGACTTGCGCCCGCGGGCCGGCCATCACCGCGCCAAGGTTCGCGCATAGGTCGGCCAAGCGTCGACCTCCGGGGAATTGCGGGCCATGGCCTTCGGGAATGAAGCGATGAGCATGTCGCCGCATGAAGACGGGCCGAGGACAGCCGCGCAATGCACGGACGCTCTCAGGGGACCTCCGATCCTGGTCGTGGAAGACGAGCGCGACCTTGCCGAGGAGATCCGCCTCGAACTGGAGGCGAGCGGCCATCCGGTGCAACTTACCGAGACCGTCGACGATGGGTTGAGGGCGGCGCGCTCAGGCGCCGCGGTCCTGGTCATCGACCGGATGCTGCATGGTGAGGATGGGCTTTCAATCATCGAGGCGCTGCGCGCCGAAGGCAACGCCACACCGGCCCTGGTAATCAGCGCGCTCTCTTCGGTCGACGAACGCATCAACGGATTGAAGGCCGGCGGCGACGACTACCTCATCAAGCCTTTCGACATCCGTGAATTGACCGCCCGGGTCGAGGCGCTCCTGCGTCGGGTCGGCGATGCGCGACAGACCCGCCTTCAGGCTGGGGCCCTGGAAATGGATCTCGTCGAGCGGACCGTGCAGTGCGGCGGCAAGCCCATCGATCTGCTGCCGCGAGAATTCAAACTGCTCGAGTATTTCATGCGCCGCCCGGGCCTGATCGTCACCAGGGCGATGCTGCTCGAGGATGTATGGAATTTCAATTTCATGGCGGAGACCAATGTCGTCGATGTCCAGATCGGCAACCTGCGCCGCAAGCTCGATCCGACCGGTGTCCGGCGATTCATCATCAATATCCGCGCCGTCGGCTTCAGGCTGAATGCGGATACTTGAGGTCTTCAATGCGCGGGCGTTTCGCCTCGCGCTGGGGTTCTCTCTGGCGATCTCCGTCGCGACGGCCGCAGCCTTCGCGTTCATCTATCTGCAAGTGTCCCGCGCCGATATCGAGCGAGTCGGGGCGATTCTCATCGACGAGGCGGCCAAGAGCGTCGACGAAAGCGAGGCTGAGCTGCGCAAGGCGTTGGCTCTACGCCTCACGCGGGACATTCGCCGCCTGGATTTTGTCGCTTTGATCGATCCCCAAGGCCGGTTGATTTTCGGAAATGTGCCGACGGTCCTGCGGATCCCGATCAACTCTCAAGCGCATGTCGTCCGAGAAGATCTCCTGCCGGATCCCCGCGGCGACAAAGACCCGGCGATCTTCGTCGCGCGGCGCCGCGCCGACGGAGGGGTGCTTCTGCTGGGGCGCAGCCTGCAGGAGAGCTACGACCTGCAAGAGACCCTGTTGAATGCGCTGGCGATCGCGCTCCTTCCCACGATCCTGCTGATCCTGTCGATCGGCGCCTGGTTTGCTCACCGCGCCTCGCAACAATCCAAGCGCATTCACGAGGCCATCGTCAGGATCACCAATGGCGACCTCAATTCGCGTTTGCCAGTCGCCAACGATGACGGCGACCTCGGCAAAGTGGCGCACGCGGTCAATCTCATGCTGGACGAAATCGCGCGCCTGCTCGACCAGCTCAAGAGCGCCGGCGACAACATCGCCCATGAGCTGCGCACCCCGCTCGCCGTCGCCCGCGCCAGGATCGAGCGCGCGCTCGACAACAACGAGGCCGGAATTGAACAACTCCGCGCGGCGATGGAGACTGCTCTGGCGCAAATCGAGAAGGTGTCCACCGCGGTTTCGGCGATCCTGCGCATCTCCGCAGTCGAGAATGACGCGCGGAAGTCACATCTCAAGGACTTCGATCTCGCCGCGGTCTGCGCGCAACTGCTTGATTTCTATGAACCGCTTGCCGAATCGAAGGGCGTCGCGATCTTCGTCAACGCCGCGGCGCCCGTCCCGGTTCGCGGCGACCCGGACCTGATGCGAGAAGCCCTCTCGAACCTGATCGACAACGCGATCAAGTTCACGCCTGCCGGCGGCGCGGTCCGCATCGAGGCCCGGATGGACGAAGGCCGGCCGTTCGCCCTGGTGAGCGACACGGGCGTCGGCGTGCCCTCGCAGGAGCGCGAGAGAATATTCGATCGATTTTATCGCGGCGAGCGGAGCGGCCAGTCACCAGGGCACGGGCTCGGCCTTAGCATCGCCGAAACGATCGCCAATCTGCATGGCTTCAAACTGGCGGTCGAGGACAATAATCCAGGCGCGCGCTTCGAGCTGCGCGCGGAGTCCTCGGCGCCGGCGGGCCGGCGCGGGAGCCGGCGAGTCGGGGCCCGTTTGGCGTAAGGCACCCGCTTCCGCAGACTACAAAATATATTTTAGTGTGATGTCCAGTGCCCGTTGGGTAAGAAACGCCCCAGACCGGCGCGAGGAACGAGCTTCCCAGCGACGGTTTTTTGTGCGCGTTTGCAAACGTCTCTGCGCCATCGAAATGACCAATGCTCGCTATCGTTCGCATCGCTCTCAATAAGCCCTACACGTTCGTCGTCATGGCTATGCTGATCGTCATTTTCGGCGTGGCGGCGGCGCTGAGGACTCCAATAGATATTTTCCCGGACATCGGCATTCCGGTCGTCGCCGTCGTGTGGACTTATGACGGATTGCCCGCCGACGATATGTCAAAACGGGTGATCTACTACTACGAGCGCACGCTCAGCAGCCAAGTCAATGACATCGAGCATATCGAGTCGCAGTCGCTGCCGAGGTATGGAATCGTCAAGGTCTTCTTCCAGCGCGGCGTCAACATCAATGGCGCGCTAGCCCAGACAACCGCAGCCTCGCAGACCGTTCTGAAATACCTACCGCAGGGCATCACGCCGCCCTTCGTTCTCAGCTTCAACGCCTCGAGCGTGCCCGTCATTCAACTGGCGCTGTCAAGCCAGGCGCTCTCACAGGCGCAACTCTACGATGCGGGCCAGAATTTCATTCGGCCTCAACTCGCGCAGGTCGCGGGCTCGGCGATTCCCTCGCCGTACGGGGGCAAACTTCTACAGGTCCAGGTCGACGTCGATCAACAAAAGCTGCAAGCCTACGGGCTATCGGCGCAGGACGTCGTCAACGCGATCGGTCAGCAGAACATCGTGACGCCCGTCGGCACGGAGAAGGTTGGGGACTTTGAATACGTGGTCGCCCTTAACGGCTCCCCGACTCGCCTTGACGAGCTCAACGATTTTCCCATTCGTGTCGTCAACGGGGCGACCGTGTTCGTTCACGATGTCGCCTATGCGCATTTCGGCGCGCCGCCGCAAATCAATATGGTCCGCGTTGACGGCAAGAACGCCGTTTTGATGACGATCCTCAAAACGGGGTCGGCGTCGACTCTTGACGTCATCAATGGCGTCAAGGCGCTGCTTCCCAGAATCCGGGAGACCCTGCCCGGGAGCCTCAAGCTGGACACCGTCAACGATCAATCGTCGTTCGTTTATGCGGCGGTCAATTCGGTTATCTTCGAAGGTGTCGTCGCGGCGGCGCTGACCGGCCTGATGATCCTGATCTTTCTCGGCAGTTGGCGCTCGACGCTGATCATTACCACCTCGATCCCGCTGGCTATTCTGGCCTCGGTCGCCGCGCTAGCCGCAACCGGCGAAACCATCAATGTGATGACACTTGGCGGCCTAGCGCTCGCGGTCGGCATACTTGTCGACGATGCGACAGTGACGATCGAGAACATCAACTACCACCTCGAACAGGGTAAAGACATCGAAAGCGCCATCATGGACGGCGCGCGCCAGATCGTCCTTCCCGCGACCGTCTCGCTTTTGTGCATTTGCATCGTCTTCGTCCCGATGTTCAACCTTGGGGGAGTCGCCGGCTATTTGTTCCGCCCGATGGCCAAGGCCGTCGTCTTCGCGCTTATCGCCTCGTACGTGCTGTCGCGCACGCTGGTCAACACCATGGCGCGCTTCCTGCTCGCCCATCAGGCGACGCATGGTCATGGTGCGCCGCGAGCGCCGACCCGCAATCCTTTCGCGCTCTTCCAGCGCGGATTCGAATGGCGCTTCGATGCGGCGCGCGCCTTCTACCGGCGCCTGCTCGTGACTGCGCTCGCCGGGCGGCGACTATTCATCGTCGGCTTCCTGTTCGCGGTAGCGTGCTCGTTCAGCCTCGCGCCGTTCCTGGGCCAGAATTTTTTTCCGCCGACCGCCAATGCTCAGCTCAAACTTCACGTTCGCGCGCCGACGGGGACCCGCATCGAAGGGACTGCAGCGATCAGCTCCGGGGTAGAAGCGGCTATTCGGCGAATCATCCCGCCCGAAGCGCTGGGTCCGATCGTCGACAATATCGGGCTGCCTGTCAGCGGGATCAATTCGACTTATAACAATACCGGCACAGTCGGCCCTGCTGACGCCGATATCCTGGTAACCATCAATAAGGAGTATGAGGCCGAGACGGACCGCTACGTTAAAGAGATGCGCGAGACGCTGCCGAGATCGTTTCCCGGGACGACCTTTGCACTGCTGCCCGCCGATATCGTGTCGCAGATTCTCAATTTTGGCCTTCCCGCGCCGATCGACGTGCAGGTGGTCGGCGCCAACTTCGACGCCAACCACATCTATGCCAATGAACTCTTGCAAAAAATCTCACGGGTCCCCGGAGTAGCGGACGCGCGTATCCAGCAGGCGTTCAACAATCCGACGTTCGGCGTCGACGTCGATCGGATGCGTGCGGCGCAAATCGGCTTGAACGAAGGCGACGTTGCGAAAAGCCTGCAAGAGAGCCTTTCGGGTAGTTTCAAGGTGGCGCCGACGTTTTGGATCAACCCGAAGAACGGCGTGGCCTACCCGATAGTCGCGCAGACTCCGCAATACTGGCTTGATTCGTTCTCGTCGCTGGAAAACATACCTGCGTCCGCGGCGGACGCCTCGCAGATCATCGGCGGCTTGGCGACGCTAAAGCGTGAGACGAGCCCGACGGTCGTTTCGCATTACGCGGTTCAGCCGGTCCTCGACATTTTCGCCAGCAACAATGAGCGGGACCTTGGCGCGGTCTCAGCCGATATCCAGCAAATTCTCAATGAGACTGCGAAGGATGTCCCGCGAGGATCAAGCGTCGTAATGCGCGGGCAGACCCAAACGATGACTTACGCCTACCAGCAGCTCTTCGTCGGGATCGCACTTGCGGTCGTGCTCATCTACCTACTGATCGTCGTCAATTTCCAATCTTGGCTCGATCCTTTCGTGATCGTCAGCGCATTGCCGACTGCGCTCGCAGGCATCGTCTGGATGCTGTTCATCACCCACACGACGCTGTCGGTTCCCGCGCTGACCGGCGCGATCATGTGCATGGGCGTCGCCACTGCCAATAGCATTCTCGTCGTCAGCTTCGCCCGCGAGCGGCTGGCGGAAGGCGCCGACCCTGCGACGGCGGCCGTCGACGCCGGCTTCACCCGCTTCAGGCCGGTTCTCATGACGGCGCTGGCGATGATCATTGGCATGACGCCGATGGCGCTCAGCTCTGATCTGAACGCGCCGCTCGGCCGCGCGGTGATCGGCGGTCTGATTTGCTCGACCGTGGCGACGCTTTTGTTCGTGCCAGCGATCTTCCGGCTCGTCCATGAGCGCAGGCCGAGCCGCGCAAGCGAGCCCGCGCCGAACCTTCCAGCGGAGGCCTCGCCGATATGAGCCAGGATCACGCCGAGGATTTCGCCGTGGCTCCCGAATATCGCGTCGATGACCGAAAGCTCCATGCCGACGGCGCGGGGGCCGACGCCAAGGGCCGCGAGGCTCGCGGCGCAGACGGCGAACCCGATGGCAATAAGCATCGGCCGGTCAAGGCCTGGCGCGCCGTCCTGCTTCTCGCCGCGGGGGCGGTCGCTGTCGCCTACACCGGAATATCCGGGCGCCGGCATGACGACGAGAAGCTTAAACAATGGACCGGCGTCCAAGCGATTCCAACCGTCGCGCTCGTCTCGCCGCAGGAGGGCGGCGGGGCGCGCGAAGTCGTTCTGCCCGGCAACGTCGAGGCCTTTATTAGCGCTTCCATTCACGGGCAAACGAGCGGCTATGTCCAAGAATGGCGCAAGGACATCGGCGCGCAAGTTCGTCAGGGCGAGGTGCTGGCCGTCGTGGACACGCCCGAACTCGACCAGCGCATCGCTGTCGCGCAAAGCGAACTCTCGAAGGCCAAGGCGGACCTCGCATTGGCGAAAGTGACCGCCGAGCGGTGGAATTCGCTCCGCGCCACCGGCGCCGTGTCTCAGCAGACCGTCGATGAAAAGGAGAGCGACGCGCGTGTCAAGGCGGCGGAGGTCGAGTTGGCCCAGGCAAACGTTGACCGATTGAAAGCGCAAAAGGGGTTCGCCAATATCGTGGCCCCATTCGACGGCGTGGTCACTGCCCGCAACGTCGATATCGGTTCGCTGGTGAAAGCGGACTCGAACGATACCGCGGCGCTGTTCACCGTCGCCGACATTCATAAGATGCGCATTTATGTTCCCGTGCCGGAATCCTATGCGGCTTCCCTCAAGGACGGCATGAAGGCGACGCTCGACCTGCCGGAGTACCCCGACCGCAAGTTCGAGGCGACGATTTCGACGACTTCGCACGCCATTGACCAGAAGTCGCGCACGCTGCTGGTCGAACTCATCGCCGACAATAAAGACGGCGCTCTTTCCCCCGGCGCATTCGCCCGAGTTCACTTTGACATTCCGCCCGACCTGAACGCGATGAGGCTCCCGGCCAGCGCTCTGCTGTTTCGCGACAACGCATTGGAAGTCGCAACGGTCGGGCTTGACAGCCGTATCGTACTCAAGAGGGTACGCATTGCGCGCGACCTTGGCACAGAGGTCGAAATCACCGGCGGCATGAGCCAGGATGAGCGCATCGTCGCCAACCCGCCCGATTCAATCGGCGACGGCGAGGAGGTTCGGATCATGGAAGCGGCTGGGGAGAAGACGCCGGGGCCATCCGCCGAGCAACGCGTGGAAGAGCCGAGCGTTCGCCCGAAGACCGCTGAGGAAACGGCGCAAACGGAGCGAGAACACGGAGAATGAACTGGCGGCCGTGGCTCGCGGCGCCGATCGCGCTTGCGCTCGGCGGTTGCGACTTTGCGGGGCAAGCCGCGTGTCACGATCCACGGCCCATCTGCGGCGAGTCGCGCTTTGTTGGGAGTTGGCGACGTGAGGGGCTTGTCTGTTCCAGTGTTGCTGGCGATGGCGACCGCAGTGGCGAGTTGCTCCGTCGGTCCGGATTATCGGACGCCCGTCCTGCGTTTGCCGCCAGGTTTTCTCGCTCTCGCGCCGTCCGGCGAAAAGAGCAAGGGTTCCGAACCCGCGAGCGCCGACCTGACGCAGTGGTGGCGCTCGCTCCACGACTCCGAACTGAATTCCCTCGAGGATCGCGCGCTCGGCGCCAACCTGGATCTCGAGATCGCTTTAAATCGGATTCAGGAGGCGCGGGCGGCGTTGGTGGTGATCGCCAATCAGGCGCTTCCCGTGGGCGGGGTGACAGGAGGGGGCGGGGTTGGAACAGGGGCGGACGAGACGCGCAATCGCGTGGCGCCGAGTTTCCGATCGGCGGTAAACGGCGCAAGCTTCCGCAGCGTGCAGGAAGCGGGCGGGTTCGTAGCGAATTGGGATCTCGATCTCTTCGGCAAGGTCCGCCGCGCATACGAGGCGCAAACTTACGATATCGAGGCCCTCAAAGCCGCGTGGGATTGGGTGATGGTGGTGGTCACGGCCGACGTCGCCCGGGACTATCTCGATATGCGCGCCGAACAGGCGCGCCTGGCCGTCCTCAAGGAGAACATCGCCGTCGCCCAAAGCGGTCAGGCGCTTGCGCAAACCCTCTTCAACCGCGGGGTCACCAGCGAATTGGACGTCGCGCTTGCCAGACGGCAGTTGGCGACATTCCAGGCCCAGGTGGCGCCGCTCGAAGCTCGAATCGACGCGAGCCGTAACGCCATCGCGGTTCTGCTGGGGACGTACCCCGAAGATATCGCCAAGGAGCTGGCGAAGCCCGGCCCCATTCCGACTCTGCCGGGGCGGATTCCAACCGGCGGCCCGGTCGATTTGTTGCGGCGACGTCCTGATATCGCGGAGGCCGAGCGTCGCGTCGCGGGAGCCACCGCGCGCATCGGCGTTGCGGTTGCACAATTGTTCCCAGACGTATTCTTGACCGGGGCGGGCGGCGGCCAAGGCGGAATTCGTTCGTCCTATACCGTCAGCGCCGCGAACTGGATCGCCTCGATCGGGCCGGGCGCTTACTGGCCCCTCCTCGATTTCGGGGCGCTCGACGCCCAGATCGAGATCGCGGATCTGACGACGCGCGTAGAACTGGCCGCCTACAAGCAATCGATCCTGACCGCGGTTCAACAAGTCGACGACGCGACGGTTTCCTATCGAGCGCAGCAGGAAAGTCTGCGCAACCTCGATCGCGCGCTGACCGCCGCCCGTCTGTCCACCAAACTCGCCACCGACGGTTATAAAGACGGCTTGACCGACTACCTGAACGTCCTGGACGCGGAGCGGCAGCAGTTCGACCTCCAGCAGCAATATGTCTCGGCCCAACAGATCGAGGCGGAGTCTCTGGTCGGCCTCTACAAGGCGCTCGGCGGGGGCTGGCAACCCGGCGCGACCATTCCTCCGCTTCGGGCAGTCGAGCCCGCCGCGATCGCCGCCGCGCGGTATCTAAATCGCGCTCCCGAGGGAGCTCAATGAAATGTGGGCCGTCCGGGTCGTGTTTCGCCGACCGTATTCGTTTGCGGTCGCGCCCTCGTCCGCCAACGCTGGCGCCGTCTGACAAGGCGACGAATGCGCCGATAAGAAAGGGGCCGATGGGCCGCGTCCGTGTAGCTTGGCCGATTTGCAACCTCGGTCAGATGTCTGCCAATGGGCATGGCGTGCGACAGGACTACGTGAAGGCCTACGAGGAAGTGGCGCGCCCCTGAAGCAAGCGCCTCAGTTGTTGCCGACGCAGCCGTATATCACGCAATCGTCCGGATTGCGGGTCAGCCCTTCGATTTCATATTGCTCCTGCGAAGTCGCGTAAGAGGGTGGCCAGAACCCGACGCTCGGAACGGACGCGGCGGTTGCGGTCGGGGCAGGATAAGCAACCATTCCGTGATGCGGGCGCCTGTAGTCGTGATGGCTAGGCGACGGACCGCCGTCATAGGCGTAGGCGGTTGCCGGGATTGCGAGCGCAAGTCCCAGAGCGAGCGACAGCCTTCCAGGGGCAGTCATGCTTTCCTCCATGACATTTGAATGACACAAGGAACTGTGCCGTTCGGTATTTCATGCAGCATGCGCCGCGTTCACGGCGAGAACGTGTTGATTTCGTAAAATTGGGCTTATATGGAAAATATTAGGGTTGGAGGATGTTCCGTCCGAGGCCGGGTTGCGCCGGGCGGAGGTCGAGATCGCCAAGGCTCAGTTCACGCAAGCGGCAGAGAACTATTGGTCCACGGTCTTGCGTCTCCTCAAGGAAGTCCAGGACGGCTGGCGGAAGAATACAATCAGACGACTGCGGGGGCGGCGCGCAAAGCAGCCGACCTGTCCTTGACCTCTAACGCGACGGCGTGTCGTCGCGTCTCGGCGTGGTGACGGGCGCCGCACTGGATGCAGAGCGTCGACGACCCGGCACACCCGCCGATTGGCGGCCGATATTGGCCCAATGCTGAGGCTGGTCGGCGCCGCTCGAACCGCGCGCAATTCCCGGTTTTGCGCCATATTGGTCTCGCGAGCCGACTGGCCAATGGAGGAGACGATGACTGACAAAGCGGTCAGGCCCGCCAACTGCGCGGCCTGCGCGTTTTGGCGCAAGCTCAGAGAGCACGAGGGCGTCTGTGCGCGACATGCGCCGGAAACGTCGATCCACATGGACGAACCCGTCCATTTTCCCCAGACGCACCATTGGCAGTGGTGCGGCGAAGGCGTCGCCGCCGAGCCGATGTCGATCGGGTCGCGCTGCGCCGACTGCGCCTACTGGCGCCGCCCTGAGGCCGGACTTAATCCCCTCAACCGCCGTGACATGCCAATGGCCTGGTGGGCGCGGGCGGGAATCTGCGCCCGCCACGCGCCTCGCCCGGTTCCCGAGCCGGGAGCGCGATCGTTCTGGCGCGCCACGGAAGGTACGGACTTTTGCGCCGAAGGCCTGCCCCGACGCGGCGCTGAACATACAGCGCCGCAATGACGGAACGTTGGCGCGCCACTCCAGAGGCGCTCGACGACCGTCAGAAATTGACGTGCAGGCCCGCCGTCGGGTTGATCTCCTGGACCTGCTGGAAACCGCTCGCGAGACCAGCGTACACGTTTGAAACCATCACCCCGGGCGCGTTGAACACAAGGTTGTCGATGCCGAGCACGACCTCCATAGCGCTGAGCGCCGCGAGCGCCGCCCACGCGCCGGGATCTGCGGCCAGCTGAAGAAGATTGTCGATGCGCCGGTTCGTCCGGTCCCATACGTCCCGCGCTGGGACGGCCGGCGGAACGCCAATCTTTGGCGCGCCGTGGCCAGCGTTTCCCAGTTCGGAAGACTCCTCGCAAACGTCCTTCGACGACGCCGCGGGCGAACGCTCTGCTTCATAAATTTAAATTTGCTACATTGTTCGCCACGCCCGATATATGGAGCAACGATATAATGGCCGTGGGCGCTTCGACTGTCATCCGATCAGGAGGCCACAATGAGATTATCGCCTAAAACTAGGCTGCTATTGGCGGCCGCGCTCGGGGGGTCGCTCGCCGCTCCCGTTGCGGTGCGCGCCCAAGACTCAAACATCCCGGTCATGACGCTGCGGGCCGCATTACGGCTTCCCCCGGACCAACTGCCGAAGGTGTTCATAAGCCCGAACCCCTACCAATCTTACCCTTACAACTTTCACCGGACCGACGGCCTCAGCCGTAATCCCGACGATTGCATGAGGTGGGGCTGCATCGACCATAGGTGAGGGCGGCTCTCGCGAGTCGTCGCGCGGCGGCCCTCCAAGCCCGGCGGCGCTGCGATTAGAATTTGACGCGCAAGCCCGCGGTCGGCGCGATGTTCTGGGTCGCCAGGAAGCCATTCGCGAGGCCGCCATAGACGTTCGAAAACATCACGCCGGCGTAAAGATCCACGCGCTTGAGCGGCCGATAATCGATCATCGCCGAAACCGCGTATTGCGTTCCGGCGCACGCGCTGCTGTTCTCGCGAATGGCGTTGAGGACATTCCCGTTTGGCTGGACAAAGCTTGTCTTGGCGTAGGCGCAGGGCGTGGTCGAGGAATTATAGTTGTTCTGGTTTTCATAATAAAAGGCGCCGATTACGTCCAGCTGCGAGTTAAAGGAATATTTGGCGCCGATGAAGGGGACATTAACCACCCTCGTCTTGTTATAGGCGGTGTAATTGGTCCATGCCGTCGGAAAGAGTTTCGCGATGGCTTTGTTGGTCGTGACGATGGTCGCGGGAACGCTATAACCGCCGAGGGTCTGGAAGCCGTTCAAAAAATCGTCGCTGGGATTGGCCTGCTGCCACCACATCCACCCGCCGGAGAGCGTCACCGGGCCCCATTTGTACTTGGCGAGCAGCATGGCGCCGCTGTTGTTTGACAGCGTCGCCTTCAGGTCGTCCGGGCCGTAGAACTCCGGGATCCCATTCGTGCAGGCGGTCTGGCCTTTGAACGGCCCCTTCGAGAGCGTGGCGCACGTGCCGGTGAAGTTAGAGAGACTCACTGCGTTCTGGGCGTAACTGCCGACGAGGTCCACCGAGAGGAGACCGCCAAAGATGTTTTGCACGTCAGCGCCGATATCGCCCTGATAGAGACCAGTCGTGCCGTTGCCCTGAGCATACCCGCCCCACTGCACCAGGCCGCCGCCATGGAAATTCTCGTAAGCGACGCGGTACTTCACTCCCGTGTTGGCGCGGTTGGTCTCCGTGTCGCCGAAGCCCGCGTAGGAGCCGGAATAGCCCAACGGAGAGAACGCGAAGGAGCCGCCCATCGGATCGTAGCCAATGACGCCGTCCAGCGTCAGCGAGGTCACCCGGCCGACAGTCAGAGTTCCGAAAGTCTGATTGCTGAGGCCGATGTACCCAACCGAGTTGTCGAACTGGCCGGCGCGGCTTGAGTCGCTGTTTGCGTTCTGAAGGACGAGCGCCTTGCCGTTGTTTTGCACGAGCGAGCGTGGACCGTTGACGAGGTTGCCGGAATAGGGGTCGAATCCTGTTTCCACTGCGCCGACGAGCGACCACCCGGGGAACCAGGGAATCGCTTCCTTCATATTAATCCCGACAACCGATTGGCTCATCCCGTTGGGGGTCCACAGCCACTTGGGTCCGTAGCTCTGCTTGCCAACGAAACTGTAAACCCCGTTGGCGTATGACCCATTGAAAGGAGCGCCGTTCGAACTGTAGCCGAGGCCGGCGTCAATCGTCGCGTAGACCGTGAAGCCCGCATAGCTCAGAGGGCATTCGCCGGCGGATGAATTGAGGTAGGTCCACAAACTCGAGAAGCAGTTGGCGGCCGGAGGCGGCGAGACCCCCTTCGTGGTCGGCAGGTCCGCTGCGTGAGCCTCGCCTACGGCGGCGATCGCGATCGCCAGCGCGACACCGAGCATTTTCATATGCCACCCCATTGCGTACCCGGGCCGAAATCGACGCCGAATTTCACTTCGCCGACTCAAGCGCTAGATGCAGTCGATTAAATCGACCATTTATATAGACTTTATCTAAGTAGGGGCCACAATCAAGCTCAGTTTGAGCCTTCTTCTGTCTTTTTTTCGCCTGTTGCGAACTTGTCACAGGCGCGCTTGGTCCCCGTTGGACGCAAATCCCTCGTCAATCGGCCTTGGACCAGCGACGCCACTCCGACCGCGAACCGACCGCCGCCAACCCGGATTGCTATATTCGCTGACATATAACGCGGACCGTTTCTGCGCCGGCGCCTATGACGCGCTGTCGTTCCTGATCGACTACCGGCCGTTGAAACGCGTCGACCTCTACGCCGGCGTTTCGCTGTCGAACGTCTACGGCGGCCTCGCCAACGGCTATCTGGCGGCGCAGAATATCGACCCGACGGTTGGCGTCCGTGTCAAGTTCTAGCCTCGTTACTCACCCTTTGCCGGCGTTGCGCCTCTACCGGCTCCTCGATAGGCGAGTTTGACGGGACATCCGCGCGGCGGCGTTCGACCTCGCCTTTAATTGCTGTCGATGCAGGCAGCCGGATGCGTTGTGTAGAGCTTTGCAAGATGAATATTTATTTATAGATCATCGGGTGTTAAAACAAGTTTGACTTTCCCTTTGTTAAAGAAAATTTTGGGAAGTATGCCTTGGGTCGGCCGAAAATTCGTAGCAGAATTGCCCGGATGGTATGAGACATGGTGAACGTACTCGCATTGCTGCGGGCAGCACTGTTCTGAAGTCATCTGATCGTTCGTGATGACCTTAGAGAGTGACGGCCAGCAGATTAACTGTGGGAGGTTCAACATGAGATACGTGCTGTCATCTATACTAGCAGCGCTGACGATTTGTGCCTTCGCTGGCGTCGGGCCTGCGGCCGCGACGGGAAACTCTGGCGACGCCAACGGGCTGTGGGCGCAGGCTCAGAGCCATCCAGGCGAGGCGAACCAGAACCCCGACTACCGTCGGGGCTTTATTGACCAGGGAGAAGTCTACCCCCCAGGAACTCTCTCGGGCGGGCACTTTATCAGGTCACGCCCTGCCAGTGGCGCACAGCTCTCGCTGTTCGTCTCGAATTGCCGCACGTTCCGGACGGACTACGGCGGCTGGTGGTTCACGGAGTGTGGCCCGCAATAACGCCTGGCAAGATTCCGACATGTCGCGCCGCCCGCTTCCAAGCGGACGGCGCGTCGTGACATTATAGCGCCTGGTTGTTCTCATCCCGCCGCCACGCCGCGCAGGATGATCTCGATCGCCTCCGTTTTCGCGCGCTCGAACGCCTTGTCGTCGAGCGGACTGCCGCCGTTCAAGGTCGCGATTTCATGCGCGGCGTTGGCGTATTGCTGGGTGGTGGCCCAGATCATGTAGAAAAGGAACCTGGGCTCGATCGGCTTCAGCTTGCCGGCGCCGATCCACCGCCTGACCGTGCGTTCGCGCGACACGACCCATTCGGTCAGCGTCGTGTCGAGGAAATCCTGGATCATCGGCGCCCCGCGCATGATCTCCGCTGACCAGATCCGGGTTGCGAGCGGCATCTCGCGCGCGAGATCCATTTTCGCCCCGATATAGGCAGAGAGCGCGACCCTCGGGTCGTCGCTGGTATCGAAGGACGAGGCGGCGGCGAGCCAGGCCGTCAGCACCCGCTCGATCACCGAGCGATAGAGCCCCTCCTTGGTCGGGAAGTAATAGTGAAGGTTGGCCTTCGGCACTCCGGCGCGCCGAGCAATCGCCGCGGTCGTGGCGCCGGCGAATCCCTGCTCGGCGAAGATCAATTCGGCGGCTTCCAGAAGCGCGCGCTCGTTCTCCTCGCGGATCGTCGGTCTCGGTCTGCGCCGCGCCAAAGGCTTCCCCCGAATGTGGTGTTTTCGCCATGCAACGAAGGGCGGCGGCGCCAATTGATGAGGCGCTTTCAGCGCAAGGTTACGCCATTTGACCATTTGGTCAAACCTATATTAGCGTCCGCAAATGTGTGCTGGAGCTGATGCCTGATGGCTGACTTGTCCAATGTGCGAGTCGACGGGGCGCGGCTGTGGGAATCCTTGATGGAGATGGCGAAAATCGGCGCGACGCCCAAGGGCGGATGCAAGCGCCTGACGCTGACCGATCTCGACAAGCAGGGCCGCGAGCTGTTCCGCAAGTGGTGCGAAGCCGCCGGCTGCACGGTCAAGGTCGACGAGATGGGCAACATGTTTGCGCGCCGTGAAGGCGCCGAGCCGGCGCTGGCGCCGGTCTTCGTGGGCAGCCACCTCGACACCCAGCCGACTGGAGGCAAGTTCGACGGCGTGCTCGGCGTGCTCGGCGCGCTTGAGATCGTCCGGTCGATCAACGATCTCAAGATCAAGACCAGGCATCCAATCGAGGTCGTGAACTGGACCAACGAAGAGGGCTCGCGCTTTGCGCCCGCAATGGTCTCATCGGGCGTTTTCGCCGGCGTTTTCACCAAGGAATTCGCCTATTCGCGCGTCGACGCCGAGGGCAAGGCGCTGGGCGACGAGCTGAAGCGGATCGGATTTAACGGCAAGGAGCCGGTCGGCGGCCGGCCGGTGCACGCCTATTTCGAGCTGCACATCGAGCAGGGCCCGATCCTCGAGGACGAGTCGATCGACGTCGGCGTCGTCACCCACGGTCAGGGTCAGCGCTGGTACGAAATCCGCCTGACGGGATTCGAGAGCCACGCCGGCTCGACGCCGATGCCGCGCCGCAAGGACGCGCTGCTCGGCGCCGCTCGGATCGTCGAGCTCGTCAACGCGATCGGCCTGTCAAAGGCGCCGCTCGGCGTGTCGACGGTCGGAATGCTGAACCCCTACCCCAATTCGCGGAACGTCATTCCGGGTGAAGTCTTCATGACCTGCGAGTTCCGGCACCCCGACAATGCGACCCTGACCTCAATGGACGCGGCGCTGACGGAGGGGGTCGAGGCGATCACGAAAAAGATCGGCCTGACCTATGACATGAAGCAGGTCTTTTATTACGAGCCTGTCGCCTTCGACAAAGACTGCGTCGATGCGGTCAGGCGGGCGGCTCAGCGCTTCGGCTATTCGCATCGCGACATCGTTTCGGGGGCCGGCCATGACGCCTGCTACATGGCGCGCGTTGCGCCGTCGTCGATGGTGTTCACGCCCTGCGTCGACGGCGTCAGCCACAACGAAAGCGAGGACATCAAGCAGGAGTGGTCGACCGCAGGGGCCAACGTGCTGATGCACGCGGTCCTGGAGAAAGCTGAAATCGTGTCTTAACGGCCCGCCCGCCCAGCGTCCGCTCCAGCGGGGAATATTGGGTTCAGGAGAATTGGAACATGTCGCTCGTCATCGAAGGCGGAACGGTCGTCGCCGCGGACCGCAGCTACAAGGCCGACGTGCTGGTCGAAGGCGAGACCATCAAGGCGATCGGCGAGGGCCTAAAGGGCGACAGCACGCTCGACGCCAAGGGCTGCTTCATCTTTCCGGGCGGCATCGACCCGCACACCCATCTCGACATGCCGTTCATGGGCGCCAATTCCGCCGACAATTACGAGAGCGGCACCAAGGCGGCGCTCAGCGGGGGCACCACGATGGTGGTCGACTTCTGCATCCCCAACCGCAACCAGCCGCTGATGGAGGCGTTCGCCGACTGGGACAAGCGCGCCAGGGACGCCGTCGCCGACTATTCCTACCATATGTGCATCACCTACTGGGACAATTCGGTGCGCCGCGACATGGCCAAGGTGGTCGCGGCGGGCGTGACCACGTTCAAGCACTTCATGGCCTACAAAGGCGCCCTGATGGTCAATGACGAGGAAATGTTCGCTTCGTTTTCGCGCTGCGCCGAGCTCGGCGCGATGCCGCTGGTCCACGCCGAGAACGGCGAGGTCGTCGCCGCGCTGCAGAAGCATTATCTCGCCAAGGGCGTCACCGGCCCGGAAGGCCATGCGCTCTCGCGTCCGCCCGACGTCGAGGGCGAGGCGGCCAATCGCGCGATTATGCTCGCCGATCAGGCGGGCGTGCCGCTCTATGTCGTCCACACCTCCTGCATCCAGGCGCATGAGGCGATCCGGCGGGCGCGGGCGCTGGGCAAGCGCGTCTATGGCGAACCGCTAATCCAACATCTCGTGCTCGACGAAAGCGAATATTACGACCAGGACTGGAAGCATGCGGCTCGGCGGGTGATGTCGCCGCCGTTTCGCGACAAGGTCCACCAGGACGACTTATGGAACGGCCTGCGCGCCGGCTCGCTGCAGGTGGTAGCGACCGACCATTGCGCCTTCACCACCAAGCAGAAGGAGCTGGGCTTAGGCGACTTCACCAAGATCCCGAACGGGACCGGGGGGCTCGAGGACCGGATGCCGGTCTTATGGACTTATGGCGTCGAGACCGGGCGGCTCACCCCGAACGAGTTCGTTGCCGTGACCTCGACCAACATCGCCCGCATTCTCAATCTCTATCCGCGCAAAGGGGCGATCCTGCCCGGCGCCGACGCTGACATCACGGTCTGGGATCCCAAGGCCAACAAGACCATCTCGGCCCGAAGCCAGGTTTCGGTCATCGACTATAATGTCTTCGAAGGGACGAAAGTGACCGGGCTGCCGCGCTATACCCTGTCGCGCGGCGAGGTCGTCTTTCGCGACGGGGTTGTGCAGGCCGAACTCGGGCGCGGCCGCTTCGTTAAGCGCGAGCCGTTCGCTTCGGACGCGCGCGCGCTCAAACGCTATAAGGAGTTCACCGCGGTGGCGGGGGTTGCACGCTGAGGGCGCGGATCGGCGATGGATGTAGCGGCGGCCCCCAAACTCAAACCGGACGACGGCGGCAACGCGCCGGCGGCGGACGCCGCGATCGAGATCAGCGGGGTTTCGCTGCGCTTCGACACCGCCGATGGGCCCGTCCAAGCGCTCAGCGACGTTAATCTCAAGGTCGCGCGCGGCGAGTTCGTCTCCTTCATCGGACCGTCGGGCTGCGGCAAGACCACGCTCCTGCGCGCCGTCGCCGATCTCGAGAGCCCGACCGGCGGGGTAATCCGCGTCAACGGCATGAGCCCGAGCGAAGCACGGGCCTGCCGAGCCTATGGCTATGTCTTCCAGGCGCCGGCGCTCTATCCGTGGCGCAGCGTCGCCCGCAACATTGCGCTGCCGCTCGAGGTCATGGGCTTCGCCAAGGCGGAGCGCGAAGCGCGGGTGGCGAAAGGACTGGAGCTCGTCAACCTGTCCGGCTTCGGAGCCAAATATCCCTGGCAATTGTCCGGCGGCATGCAGCAGCGGGCGTCGATCGCCCGCGCGCTGTCGTTCGACCCCGATCTCCTGCTGATGGACGAGCCGTTCGGCGCCCTCGACGAGATCGTGCGCGACATGCTCAACCAGCAGCTCCTTCGCCTGTGGGACGTGACCGGCAAGACGGTCATGTTCGTCACCCATTCGATACCGGAGGCGGTGTTCCTGTCGACCCAAATCGTTGTCATGTCACCCCGCCCGGGGCGGATCATCGACATCATCGCCTGCAACTTTCCCCGCAACCGGGCGCTCGACATCCGCGAGACGCCCGAATTCCTGAGCGTCGCCAACCGCGTCAGGCACGGGCTTCGGGAGGGGCATTCCTATGAGGGGTAACCCCGGCGTTTCCCGCCCTCATCCGGCCGACTTACGTCGGCCACCTTCTCCCCAAGGGAGAAGGGAATGCGCACCCCTTCTCCCCCCGGGAGAAGGTGGCGCGATAGGGCGTTCGGAAGAACGCCCGTTCTTCCGAACGGGCAATGGGCGCCGGATGAGGGCGCGCCAATGAAATCCGTGCTCCCCATCGCGACCGTCGTTCTCGCGCTGATTGCGGTCTGGTATTTCGCCGCGGCGCTTATGAACGCGTCCTTGCAGCGCGACCAGTTCACCAACGCCGGCCGGGCGGACTATTCGGCGCAAGACCTTCTCGGCGCGTCGCTCAACATGGAGCGGCCGAAGCTGCCGGCGCCGCATCAGGTGGCGACCGAACTCTATAAGCTTGTCTTTGCGACCCCGCCGACCTCGAAGCGCAGCCTAGTCTATCACGGGCTCATCACGCTCGAAGAGACGTTGATCGGCTTCGCCATCGGCTCGGCGCTCGGCATCGGGCTTGCCGTTCTCATCGTCTCGATGCGCTGGCTCGAGCGGTCGATGATGCCGTGGATCGTGGCCTCGCAGACCGTACCAATCATCGCGCTCGCGCCGATGATCGTCGTCATCATGAACCAGTTCGACATCACCGGCATTGCGCCGAAGGCGGCGATTGCGGCCTATCTCTCGTTCTTTCCGGTCACCGTCGGCATGGTCAAGGGCTTCCGTTCGCCAGATCCGCTCCAGCTCGACCTCATGCGCACCTATTCGGCGAGCCGCGCGCAGACCTTCATGAAGCTGCGCGCCCCCGCCTCGACGCCGTTTTTCTTCGCCAGCATGAAGATTGGCGCCGCTGCGGCGCTGGTCGGCGCGGTCGTCGCCGAGGTGACCAAGAGCGAGGACGGGGGCCTCGGCGCGCGGCTGCTCGCCGGCTCATACTATGGACAGACGGTGCAGATCTGGGCGGCGCTATTCGCCGCGGCGGCGCTGTCGGCGGCGCTCGTCGGCGCAATCGGCGTCGCCGGACGGGCCGCCGAGCGGCGGATGGCGTTCACGCCATGACCGGGACCCCGGGCCGTCTCCGCGAACTTCTGCCTCCCCTCGCCTTTGGCCTCGCGGTGCTGACGATCTGGGAGGCGGGCGTCAGGCTCCTCAATGTCCCGGCGATCATCCTGCCGCCGCCCTCGGCGATCGCGCTGAGGTTCATGACTTCTATTCCCACGCTCGCCGCCGATTTTCGCCAGACCATCCAGGGCGTGCTCGCCGGCTACGCGATCGGCTCGCTGGCGGGATTTGTGGTCGCGATCCTCATCGACCGGTCGCAATTCCTGCAGCGCGGCCTCATGCCGATCGGCAATCTCGTTTCGGCGCTGCCGATCGTCGGCGTCGCGCCGATCATGGTGATGTGGTTCGGCTTCGACTGGCAATCGAAGGCGGCGGTGGTGGTCGTGATGACCTTCTTTCCGATGCTGGTGAACACCATCGCCGGCCTCGCCAGCGCCGGCGCCATGGAACGGGATCTGATGAAGACCTATGGCGCCGACTATTGGCAGACCCTGCTCGCGCTCCGCCTGCCGGTTGCGATGCCGTTCATCTTCAACGCGCTCAAGATCAATACGACGCTGGCGATGATCGGCGCCATCGTCGCCGAATTCTTCGGCACGCCGATCGTGGGCATGGGCTTCCGCATCTCGACCGAAGTGGGTCGCCTTCAGATCGACATGGTGTGGGCGACGATCGTCGTCGCCGCGCTGACCGGCTCACTCTTCTATGCGCTCGTCGCGGGCGTCGAACGCCGAGTGACGTTCTGGCACGCCTCTTATCGCGCCAAGGAGGCTTGAGCTTTCCGCCGCATTCTTGTCATACTCGTAGCGTGCGGGAAATGTGGTTCAACTGTTGGGAGTGCAAAATGAAGAAGAAAACGATGTTCGTATTGGCAGGCGTCGCGGCATTCGCGGCGGTGACGTCGGCGCAGGCGGCCGACAAAGTCACGCTCCAACTGAAATGGGTCACCCAGGCCCAATTCGCCGGTTATTACGTTGCCAAGGACAAGGGCTTCTATAAGGACGCAGGGCTCGACGTGACGATCAAGCCCGGCGGCCCGGACGTTGCGCCGGAGCAGGTGTTGGCGGGCGGCGGCGCCGACGTCGCCGTCGACTGGTTGCCGGCGGCGCTTGCCGCGCGCGAGAAGGGCGCGCCGATGGTCAACATCGCGCAACCGTTCAAGCATTCCGGGCTGGAGCTGACCTGTCGCGCCGATACCGGCATCAAGACCCCGGAGGACCTCAAAGGCCGCACGCTCGGCGTCTGGTTCTACGGCAACGAATATCCATTCCTCAACTGGATGGGTAAGCTCAAATTCCCGACCGACGGCTCGCCAGCGGGCGTCAAGGTGGTGAAGCAGGGCTTCAACGTCGATCCGCTGCTGCAGAAGCAGGCCGACTGTATCTCGACCATGACCTATAACGAATATTGGCAGGTCATCGACGCGGGCTACAAGCCCGAGCAGCTCGTCGTGTTCAAATACGAGGATCAGGGCGTCGCGACGCTCGAGGACGGGCTATACGTGATGGAGGACAAGCTCAAGGACCCGGCCTTCGTCGACAAGATGGCCCGTTTCGTCAAGGCGTCGATGCAGGGTTGGGCCTATGCGCGCGCGCATCCCGAGGAGGCGGTCAAGATCGTACTCGACAACGACACGAGCGGCGCCCAGACCGAGCATCACCAGACGCAGATGCTGGGCGAGATCAACAAGCTCACCGAAGGCTCCGACGGCAGGCTCGACAAGGCGGACTACGATCGCACGGTCAAGACGTTGCTTACCGGCGGCTCCGACCCGGTCATCTCGAAGGAGCCGACCGGCGCCTACACGACTGTCATCACCGACAAGGCGCTCGGCAAGTAAGGAGGCCGCCGCCCTCGGCGCCCTCGTACCGCGGGTCAACCAGCAGAAACATGCGGCGATTCTCTCAATTGCCGCATGTGGGGGAATCAGGCTCCCGGCCGAAGCGCCCGCGACCGCCAATGTGCGCCTGAGGCCGCATTCTGGGCGCCTCAGGCCAAGACTCGGCCTTTTCCTCCTCGCTACACTATGCGGCGGACGGCGAGCTCCGGTCCTGACGATCCGCGGGGGATTGCTCGATGCCTTCACTGTTTTCGCGCCTCGTTCGCACGGCCGCGATGATCGCGCTCGTCGCCGCGTTCGCTCCCGCCGCCGGCGCCGAAGAAATTTCGGTGACCTACAGCAAAAGCGGCGCCGTTGTGGAAGTCTTCGATTTCAATACGGCTGATGGGACGGGCGTCTCGGGCTTTGGCGACAGCGAAATCTCGTTTCCGCTCTCGTACGAGTTGCAGGGCAACGACAGCGTCACCTTCGCCGCGCCGAACGTGGAAAATCCCAGCTACCCCGGCACGGTCATCATAACGTGCTGCAACACCGGGTTTTACGACGGCATCGACCCACCGATCTTTACAGGCGGAACGACGGCCCTCGACTGGCCGCTCGGCGTTTATACCGGCGGCTATGGGAAATTCACCGTCGCGCTCGCGCCCTCGGCGCCGGAGATCTCCACCTGGGTGATGATGCTCGCCGGATTCGCGGGGCTCGGGTTCGCGGCGCTCAGACGGCGGGCAAGCGCGCCATGCGTTTTGCGAGCCGATACGCGCGAGGCCGCCGCCCGTTTCCTACGGCTTGGTTGATCAGGTCTCGATCGCCTCGCCGATCGCCTGCGCCGCGAGGCGCTCGCAGCGAGCGTCTTCGGCGTTCTTTTCCTCCGCGGCGCCGCGGACGAGTTCGTGGATGAAGCACAGCTTCTCCACCACCGCCGGCGCGATGACGAACGGGTAGAGGTCGGGCCTGCCCATCGCCCGATTGACGCTGTTCATGGCGACGACGAAAGGCGCCCAGGCGTCGATGATCTCATCGACGCCGCCTGCGACATAGGGGTCGAAGTCGAGCCTCGCCGAGTGAGCGCCGTCCTTGTCGACCGGCGGCTTGATTCTCAAGCCGAACGCGCTCGCCGTCTCGAGCGTATCGACGATATGCAGGTAGTGAGCCCAGGTCTCGGCGAAATCCTCCCACGGGTGGTTGGTCGCGTAAGCCGAAACGAAGCGCTGGGGCCAGTCCGGCGGCGCGCCTTGCGCGTAATGGCGCCTGAGCGCCGCCTCGTAGTCCTGCGAATTGTCGCCGAACGCCGCCCGGCATTGCTCGAGCCTGCCACCGTCGCGAACCAGGATGTCCCAATAGTGATGACCGACCTCGTGTCGGAAATGGCCGAGCAGGCTGCGATAGGGTTCGGCCAGTTCCGCCCGGCGTTTCTCCATCTCGGCGCTGTCGGCTTCCGCAAGCGCGATCGTCACCACGCCGTCGTCGTGCCCCGTCATCACCCTTGGACCGGAGGGCTGGGGCGGATCGGCCAGGAACTCGAACGCCAGGCCGTGGCTTGGGTCCTCGGCGCGGGTCGCAAGCGGCAGCTTCCAGCGCAACAGACTGTAGAAGAGCCGGTGCTTGGCGAGTTCGATGTCCCTCCAGGCGGCGAGGTGGGAGGAGAGCGAGATGTTCGGGATCGTATCATTGTGCCTGCAGGCGACGCACAGACGTTCGGCCCCGCCCGCGGCCGTGAGCCAGTTGCATACGTCATGATCGGCGTTTGCGCAGAAGCGCCGCGGCCCCCCGTCGCCGGCCAAAGGCGTCCAGGCATCGCCGCCGGCCGGCTCGAGGGCGGCCATGATCTCGAGCTCCGGAACATAGCCGAGCCGATGGCCGCAGCGGCCGCAAGTCCGGTTCTCGAAGTAGATGATGTTGGCGCAGACCTGGCAGCGGAACAATTTCATCTGGGGACCTCGGCAGCGCTGAACGCCCGGAACCCACAAGGTGCCGAATTGTTCCCAAAGATCGGACGCGCGTGGCTATGATGCGGCTTGGAGGGCGTGTCGTCGCTGGCGAAGCCAAGTCCCCGTCAGAACGCCAAGCTGTACCATAGCGGAGTTGAGCAATGCGGGTGAAGCTGTTTTCCCAGGGTGTGACCACGCCGATCCAGTCGCTTGAGAATGACATCAATGAATTTCTGGAATCGCAGCGGCCGCACGTCACCTACGTCGGCGTGACATCGAGCGACGTCGAGAGGGTCGCTTCGGTATGGTACGAAGAGCCGCACCACCAGACCGTCGAGCAGACCATGGCGGAATTGGAGGAACTGGCCGAAGCGCCCGGCGCCGAGGGCAACCTCTCCTGAGCGCCCCGGCATCCCTTCTCCCTCCGGGAGAAGCCAGCCCGCAGGGCCGGATGAGGCCGCCGCCACCCTCACCCCGACCCCTCTCCCACAAAGGGTGTTCGGAAGAACGCCCGTCTTCGACGGTCTTTGGGGAGAGGAGGCTTTAGCGCGGCGCGGCGCGCTTCACGATCGCCTTCGCGTCGAGGCCGGTCAGCGCGCCGTAGTTGTGCGCCCCGCGAGTCTCGAGCCGCGAGCGGCAGAAGGCGTCGGCGACCGGCGAGCCAGCGCGGATCAGCGCCGCTGCCTCGAAGCATAGCGCCAGCCGGTCGCAGAGATCGCGCGCGCGGGTCTCGAAATCGGACAAGTCGCGCAGGTCGTCCTCGAGCGCCGCCGCCTCGCGGTCGAGCGTCGCGCTTTCGCCCCTCACCGCCCCGACTTCGGCGAAATAGGCGGCGAGCGTTGGCGGCGAACGCTGGATCGCGCGCGCGATGTCGAGGCACTGGACGTTGCCGCTCCCCTCCCAGATCGCGTTGACCGGCGCCTCGCGATAGAGGCGCGGCATCGGACTGTCCTCCATCACCCCCGAGCCGCCGAGGCACTCCAGCGCCTCGTAGGCGTGGCCCGGCGCGCGCTTGCAGATCCAGTATTTGCCGATCGCGGCGCCGATCCTGACCAGCGCGTCCTCGTGTGCGTCGTCGCGATGATCGAGCGCGCGGGCGACCCGCATGGTCAGCGTCAGCGCCGCCTCGGCCTCGATCGCGAGGTCAGCCAGCACCGCGGTCATGATCGGCTGATCGATCAGGAACGCGCCGAAGGCTTTCCGCTGCCGGCAATGGTCGATCGCCTGCGAGACGGCCATGCGCATGCCGGCGGACGAACCGATCATGCAGTCGAAGCGGGTCATGGCGACCATCTCGATGATCGTCGGCACGCCCCGCCCCTCCGATCCGACCATCCAGCCGAGCGCGCCGCGCAACTCCGTCTCGCTCGACGCATTGGACACGTTGCCCATCTTGCGCTTGAGGCGGATGATCTGGAGCGGGTTCTTCGTCCCGTCCGGGCGCCAGCGCGGGACGAGAAAACAGGTGAGGCCCCCCTGCGCCTGGGCCAGCACCAGGAATGCGTCGCACATCGGGGCCGAAACGAAGAACTTGTGGCCGACGAGCTCGTAAGCTTTTCCCGGCCCCTCGGCGCCGACCGGAATGGCGCGGGTCGTGTTGGCGCGCACGTCCGACCCGCCCTGTTTCTCGGTCATGGCCATGCCGATGGTCGCGCCTGCCTTCTGGTCCACCGGAACGTTGCGCGGATCGTAGACGCGCGCCTGAACCTTCGGCAGCCAGGCCTCGGCGAGATCTGGCTGCAGCTTGAGGCACGGCGTCGCGGCGAAGGTCATGGTGATCGGGCAGCCGTGGCCGGCCTCAACCTCGGTCTGCATGTACGAGCGCGCGGCGCGCGCTACATGCGCGCCTTCGCGCGCGTCGGTCCACGGCGACGAATGCAGGCCATCCTCGATCGAGGCCTTCATCAGCGCATGGTAGGCGGGATGGTAGCGCACGAGATCGATGCGGTGTCCGTAGCGGTCGTGGGTTTCGAGTTCTGGCGGGTTGCGGTTTGCCGCCACACCAAGCTCGAGAAACGCGCTCGAGCCGGCGCGGGCGCCGAACGCTTCGAGGCCGCCGGCCGCCCACGCCCCGCCCTCGCGCGTGACCGCCTCCTTCAGCGCCGCGTCGGAATTGTAGAGATTATAGTCGGCGAGCTCGACCGGCTGGTTGAAGACTTCGTGCGTCGCAGCGCCGTAAGGGTCGAGGGCGAAGCGGAAATTGTCCTGTTTGTCGGCCAACGGGCTCATGGCGGCGAGTCCTTCTGTCCTCGCAAGCTACAATGGGAACAGGACGGCGGGAAGGCCGCGCGACGCGCCTATGGGTAGTCGTCCACGTAGTGGGTATGCTTCCCATGGCGCCTCGATCCGGCGATAATGCGCGCCGCGGGCCGCCGGGCAGTCGTAGCTACGGAGGGATAACCACGTGCCGATCTCCATGGATCGCCATGACATGCGTGGCATGCGCGCAGCAGATGTCGCCAGCGCCCACAGCAGAGACCTTGAGGTTCAAGAGAAACATGGCTGCAAATATATGGCGTATTGGTTCGACGAGGAGCGCGGCGCCGGTTTCTGCCTGGTCGACGCGCCGGATGCGGCCGCGGCCGAGCGAGTTCATCGTGAGGCCCATGGCGAAATCGCCCACGCGATCATTCCGGTCGACCTTGCCGCGGTCGAGGCGTTCCTCGGTCGAATCAGCGACCCGCGCGCGGTCCCGGACGCCGCCGCGCCACACGTCGATGCGGGTTTGCGCGCGGTCATGTTCACCGACATCGTCGGCTCGACCGAGATGACCGCGCGTCTCGGCGACGCGGCGGCGCTCGAACTGGTGCGGACACACGACGTTCTCGTTCGGCGCGGGCTCGAGGCTCACGGCGGGCGCGAGGTCAAGCATACCGGCGACGGCATCATGGCCTCCTGCGATGAGGTCGCGAACGCCGTCCGAGCCGCGGCGGACATTCAGCGAGGCTTCGCCGAATTCAACGCCGGCGCGTCCGAACGCCTCAGCGTTCGGATCGGCATCCACGCTGGCGAGCCGGTCGAGGACAGTCGTGACCTGTTCGGCGCGACCGTGCAGCTCGCCTCAAGGCTCTGCGTCCAGGCCGAACCCAACAGTATCGTCGTTTCCAAACTCGTGCGCGAGCTTTGCCCCGACGAGGATGCGGCGCGGTTCGTGGCGCTCGGCGCGCAACAGTTCAAAGGCTTTGCCAAGACGACGGAGGTCTTTCGATATGAGTGGCGGGACTGACTCGCTGGCGCGTCCTGACGTTCGGCGCTCCGCCGCATTCGACCGCCGGCTCACCCCCGTGCGGTCTGACCTCGCGGCGGATCATCTGCGCGGTCTCATCGACGCCCCGCGCTACGCGAAAGGGCAGGCGAAACGGATCGCCGCGGCGAGCGCGCCGCTCAGGCGTTCCCCTGACGCAAGCGCGCCGCTGGAAACCGAGGCGCTCTACGGCGAAGCGGTCACGATTTTCGACGAGAGCGAGGGCTGGGCCTGGGCCCAGCTCGACCGCGATTCTTACGTCGGCTATCTGCCGCTCGCCGCCGTCGGCGCGCCCGCCGTGCCGACGCATCAGGTCGTCACGCTGCGCACCCACGCCTATCCCGGCCCCAGCATCAAGCTCCCGCCGCGCATGGCGCTATCGCTCGGCGCGCGCGCTAAGATCGTGGGCCGCGAAGGCGATTTCGCGGTCGCGGAAGACGGACTGCATTTCTGGCCGCGGCATCTCGCCGAAACCGGTTCGCACGAACCGGACTATGTCGCGGTCGCCGAGCGCTTTCTCGAGGCGCCCTATCTCTGGGGCGGCCGGACGTCGGAGGGGATCGACTGCTCGGGCCTGGTCCAGACCGCACTCGTCGCCGCCGGCCTTGCCTCGCCGCGCGATAGCGACATGCAGGAGGCCGCGCTCGGCGAGCCCGTCGCCATCGGTGAACCGCTCGCGCGCGGCGATCTCGTGTTCTGGAAGGGCCATGTCGGCGTCATGCGCGATTCCGTGACGCTGGTGCACGCCAACGGCTGGCACATGAGGGTCGTCAGCGAGCCGCTGGCCGATGCGCGCGACAGGATCGCCGCGAGCGGCGGCGGGAATGCCACGAGCGTGAGGAGGCTAACCCCTCTCCCGTCGGGAGAGGGGCAGGGGTGAGGGGACCGACCCATGCCGTCCGAGCGCCGCCAGTTCGCCCGCGCTTTACGCAAGCAAGCGACCAAGGCCGAGGACATACTTTGGGCGCGCCTGCGCGGCTCTCGCTTTCATGGCGCGAAATTTCGCCGGCAGACGCCATTCGACCGATATGTGGCTGACTTCTACTGCCACGCATCGAAGCTCGTGATCGAGCTCGACGGCAGACAGCACGAGTGGTTCGAAGACTACGACGCGGGACGAACCGCCGTCATCGAAAACTACGGAGTTCGGGTGCTCCGGTTCAACAACGCCGAGGTCTGCGACGATCTCAACTCCGTCCTCGCGAGAATTCGCGCAGAGCTGCGGTTGCCTTTCAGCTGAGGCGCGAACCCCTCACCCCTGCCCCTCTCCCATTGGGAGAGGGAGAGCGCGCGACTTACTTCTTCCCGCCGATGCCAATGCCGCCGAAACGGGTGTTGAAGCGCGACAGGCGCCCGCCGCGATCGAGAAGCTGCGTCGACCCGCCGGTCCAGGCCGGGTGGGTGTTGGGGTCGACGTCGAGATGGAGCGTCGCGCCCTCTTCGCCATAGGTCGAGCGGGTCATGTACTCGACGCCATTGGTCATGACGACCTTGATCATGTGATAATTGGGATGGATGTCGGACTTCATCGTCGAGGTCTCTGGCAAAATAAGCAAAGAGCCGTCCGGAGGTCCGGCGGCTCTTTCGGTTGGCGGTTCTATAGCGCGGCGCTAAGACTGGCGCAAGCCAATCGCCTTCATTTGGGCGGAAACGAGGTCCGTAACCCGCGCGGATTGGTACAGGAGCCCGCTTAGCCCCATGTCATCCGCCTCCGACGCCGGATCGAAGCCGTCCCGCTCTTCGCTCGCCGCGTTGCGGCCCCTTGCGCCTTACGCGTTCGCCCATCGGACCCGGATCGGCCTGGCGCTCACCGCGCTCGTCATTGCTTCCGCCGCGACGCTCGTGGTCCCGGTCGCGGTCCGGCGGATGATCGATTTTGGCTTTTCTGCTGACAACGCCGGCCTGATCCGCGTCTATTTCCTGGCGATGATCGGCGTCGTCGCCGTTCTCGCGCTCGCCTCCGGCGCCCGGTACTACCTGGTGATGACGCTGGGCGAGCGGGTGGTCGCCGACCTTCGCGCCGATCTCTTCGCCCATCTGACCCGGCTCGACCCGAGTTTTTTCGACGCCGAAAAGACCGGCGACATCGCCTCTCGCCTCTCCGCCGACACGACCCAGCTCAAGGCGACATTCGGCTCATCGGCGTCGCTGGCGCTGCGCAATCTCTTCCTGTTTGTCGGCGCGATCGCGATGATGGTGGTCACCAGCCCCAAACTCTCGGCCTTCGTGCTGGCGGCGATCCCACTCATCGTGCTGCCCCTCTATGCCGCCGGACGCTCGGTCAGGCAGCGTTCACGCCGCGCCCAGGACCGGCTCGCCGACGCGACCGCCTTCGCGACCGAGAGCCTCACCGCGGTGCGGGTGATGCAGTCGTTCGTCGCCGAATCCTTCGCCGCCGGCCGTTACCGCGAGGCCGCTTACGGCGCCTATGAGGCGGCGCGGGCGATGAGCGAGGCCCGCGCCTTTGTCACCGCCGCGGCGATCTTCCTCGCCTTCTCGAGCGTCGTCGTCGTGCTCTGGCTCGGCGCCCAGGACGTGATCGCCCAAAAGATGACCGGCGGCGCGCTGTCGCAGTTCGTCCTGTTCGCCGTGTTCGGCGCCGGCGCGCTCGGGCAATTGTCGGAAGTGTGGAACGAGGTGTCGCAGGCGGCGGGAGCGGCGGCGCGTATCGGCGAGATCATGGCGGTCAAGCCGCGCATCGCCGCGCCGGCAAATCCAGCGACTCTGCCCAAGCCCGTCCGCGGCGAAATCGGGTTCAAAAACGTCTCTTTCGCCTACCCCGGGCGCGAGGACGACGCCGTGTTGAGCGACGTGAGCTTCCGCGTCGCGCCGGGCGAGGTCGTCGCCATCGTCGGCCCGTCGGGCGCGGGAAAAACGACCCTGTTCCAGCTCGCGCTCAGGTTCTACGATCCGTCGAGCGGCGCCGTCATGTTCGACGGCGTCGACATTTCGACCCTCGATCCTGCCGATTTGCGCGCCGAGATCGCGCTCGTGCCGCAGGACGCCTTCATCTTCGGCGCGAGCGTCGCCGAGAACATCGCCTACGGCGCGCCCGGCGCCTCGCGCGAAGCGGTGGTCGCGGCGGCGAAGCAGGCGGCGGCGCATGGCTTCATCGACGCCACGCCCCAGGGCTACGACACCCAGCTCGGCGAGCGCGGCGTCACGCTTTCAGGCGGCGAGCGCCAGCGCATCGCCATCGCCCGCGCCATCCTCAAGGACGCCCCGGCGCTGCTCCTGGACGAGGCGACCTCGGCCCTCGACGCCGAAAACGAAACTCTGGTCCAGGGCGCGCTCGAAACGCTGATGAAGGGCCGCACCACCCTCGTGATCGCCCACCGGCTCGCGACGATCGTCAACGCCGATCGCATTCTGGTGATCGAGGCCGGGCGCCTGGTCGAAGAGGGAACGCACGCCTCGCTGATGGCTGCGGGCGGCCTCTACTCGCGCCTCGCGCGCCTGCAATTCGAAACCGGCGCCGCGGCGCTGACCGCAGTCGCGGAGGCGGCGCAGTAGGCGCGCGTCCATTCTCACTCCGGGAGAGGGGGCGGCGCGCCGGAAGGTCTATCGCCCCATAAAAAAACAAACATTTCCTTCCCTTTTTCCTAAGTCAGCCGTATTCTGCTGTTTTTCGGAACTCAGCGAGGCGGGTTGCGGCGGAAAGGAAAAACGGACATGGACAGTGAGACGGATCCCAAACCGGCGCGGCCCCGGCTCAACCTTTACACCAGGGCGCTCAGGCGAGAGCGCATCTTTTCCCGACTGCGGCTTGGCGAATCCTATGCGGTCATCGCTGCCGGAGAGGGCGTGAGCGAGCAGCGGGTCCGCAAGATCGTGTCCGACGCGCTCAAGCGGCAGGAAACCGACGACCTGCCTGACCATGCGCTGCTTCAACTCCTCCGCCTCGAGGGCGCGCTGGCCCGGGCCGCCGAGGCGGTCGCGGGCGGCGACGTCAAGGCGATCGGGCCTTACCTCCAGGTCCTCGACCGCATCGACCGCTACCGCAAGGCCGGAGCGAGGCAAGAGGTCTATGACGCCGCCGGGCGGGAAAGACTGTTCGCCAAGATGAACCGCACCATTGCGCGGCTCGAAGCCGAAACCCGAAAATCGGCGACAGAAGCCCCCGCTGAGCCTCGCCCGGCGCCGGACGGGCAGTCGCAGCCCGTTTCAGACGCAAGCCCTTGAAACACAAGGAAATTGAATTTGGATTTCGTTGTGCCGGATTTGGATTTTGTTGCGTCCGGCTTGGATTTCGTTGCGGCGATTTGGATTTCGTTGCGCCCGTGCGCCGTCGCCGCTACTTCAACAGCACGTAGATATTGACCTGCAGCGTCGGATCGTCCGGGTCCTTCACATCGTTCGCGTATTCCTCGACGAAGGAATCCTGCGCGTCGATGCCCTTCTCGTCGAGGTAGGCGGTGATCGCGTCATAGGTGGCGTCGATGTCGGAATACGCGCCCTGGTGCTCGAACCGCATCGCCTTGCCGCTAGGCGTCTCCCCGATCTTCACCGCATCGGAGAGGCTGGTCTTTCCCTCCGGGGCGGCGGCAAGCGGATATCCGGCGTGATATTTGAACCCGGTGTCGTCGGATTCGAGGAACACCGCGATCGCCCGGCCGGAGGGCGCCAGGTTCGCCTTGTCCATGTCGCGCTTGACGAGGCCGAGAGAGCCTAGAATTGCACTGTAGATTTCATCCCGGTCGGCCTTGCCTTCAATAAAGGCGAACGGTCGCGCCGGCATATCGACCGTCTCGCCGGTGGAAGCTTCGCTCGACGGCGCGGCCGGCTCGCCGGGCTTGGCGGCTTCCGGCGCGGCTGGCGCGGTCGACGGAGGCGCCTGGGCGGCGGGAGGCGTCGCCGGATTGTCCTCGGCGAAGCCCGCGCATGGCGTCGCCATGGCCGCGGCGGCGATGAAACTCGCGACAGCGAAACGGATCAGTCCGGATGACATGGCGGCTCAGTCCTCTGGCCCGAACAGGCATGGAATCGCACGCCGGCAGTCTAGAACCATATAGGCGTCACAAGGAAGAGCGCGCTGCATGCGGCCCCTCATGCCGGCTGGGGCCTCGTCCAGCGCAAGACCGGCTGTCGCGCCGCCCGGGTCTCGTCGAGTCGCCGGCGCGGCGCATCGACCGGCGCGGACTGAAACCGTTCGCGCTCGCCCGCCGTCGCGGCGATCGCAAGATCGCGCAACGTCATGATGAACAGGTCCAGGCTCGCCTTCGATTCGGACTCCGTCGGCTCGATCAGCATCGCCCCGTGGACGATGAGCGGGAAATAGACCGTCATCGGGTGATAGCCCTCGTCGATCATCGCCTTGGCAAAATCGAGCGTCGTCAGCCCGGTGTCCTTCAGCCAGCGATCGTCGAACAGCGCCTCGTGCATGCAGGGGCGCTCGCCGAACGGCGCGCTCATCACATCACTGAGCGAAGCGCGAATGTAATTGGCCGACAGCACCGCGTCCTCCGAAGCCTGCTTCAGACCATCAGCGCCATGCGACAGGATGAACGTGAGCGCGCGCACGAACATGCCCATCTGTCCATGGAACGCGCACATCCGTCCGAACGACGCGCCGCCCGCGGCGTGCTCGACCAGACGAAGCGCCGCGCCCTCTCGCACGACGAACGGAACCGGCGCGTAAGGCGCGAGCCGCGAGGACAGCGCCACTGGCCCCGCGCCGGGACCGCCGCCGCCATGCGGGGTCGAGAATGTCTTGTGCAGGTTGATGTGCATCGCGTCGACGCCGAGATCGCCCGGACGGGTCTTGCCGACCACAGCGTTGAAGTTTGCGCCGTCGCAATAAAAATACGCCCCAGCAGCGCGTACCGCTTCAGCGATTTCGACGATCTGGCGCTCGAACAGTCCGCAGGTGTTCGGATTGGTCAGCATGATCGCCGCGACATCGGGGGCGAGCGCGGCGCGCACTCCTTCAGCGCTGACGTTGCCGTCCGCGCCGGCCGGAACAGAACGGACGGAATACCCGATCAGCGCCGCAGTCGCGGGATTGGTGCCGTGGGCGGAATCAGGAACCAGCACGACCCGCCGCGTTGCGCCCTCCCCCCGCGCCTCGATAGCCGCCTTGATCGCCATCATGCCGCAGAGTTCCCCGTGCGCCCCGGCCTTGGGCGGCATCGCGACGGCGTCCATGCCGGTCATCGTCAACAGGGCGTTGGCGAGCGCTTCGATGACTTCGAGCGCTCCTTGCGCGGTCGAGACCGGCTGCAACGGATGGACGTCGGCAAATCCTGGCAGGCGGGCGATTTTTTCGTTGAGGCGCGGATTGTGCTTCATCGTGCACGAGCCGAGCGGATAGATGCCGGCGTCGATCGAATAATTGTTGCGCGACAGACGCACGTAATGGCGGATCGCCTCCGGCTCGGTGAGACCAGGCAGTTCGATTGCGCTTCTTCGGGCGTGCAGTCCGAGCCTCGACTGGAAAGGCTCGGGCTCATCGATATCGACCCCGGTCGCATCGGGACGCCCGGTCTCGAAGATCAGCGCCTCCTGCATGTCGAGCCCGCGATTCCCGGTGAAGGTTCCGCGCGACGGGGCGGCGTTCGCGTCGGGACGGGTCGGGCGGCCTTGAACATTCATGGAGGGTGCTCTTTCCCAAGGCTTCAGCGCAGGCAATCGGCAAGCGCCTGCGCATAGGCTGCGCGGTCGTCTTCGGTATTGGTTTCCGTGCTCGCGACGACGATGCAGTCGTCAAGCCCCGCCCCCGGCAAGAGCCGCGACACCGGCAATCCCCCAATCACCCCGCGCCCGGCTAGAGCCTCGATCAGTTCGGCGGCCGGCCGGGGCGTGCGCAGCGTGAATTCATTGAAGAAGTGCGCGTTGACGACCTCGACCGCGGGAATTGCCGAAAGCCGGTCGGCGAGCCGCACCGCATTGGCGTGATTGACCTTCGCCAGGCGCTGAAGTCCCACGGCGCCGAGAAGCGCCAGATGGATCGAGAACGCCAGCGCACACAAGCCCGAATTGGTGCAGATATTGCTCGTCGCCTTCTCGCGCCGGATATGCTGTTCGCGGGTCGAGAGGGTGAGCACGAAGCTGCGCCGCCCCGCCGCGTCGACCGTCTCGCCGGCGAGACGCCCCGGCATCTGGCGTACATTCTTGGCGCGCGTCGCGAACAGGCCGAGATACGGGCCGCCGAAATTGAGCGCGTTGCCGAGCCCCTGGCCTTCTCCGACCGCGATATCGGCGTCCATCTCGCCCGGCGAACACAAGAGCCCGAGCGCCACCGGATCGGTGAAGACCGCAATCAAAAGAGCGCCGCGCAAATGCGCCGCAGCAGCGACAGCGGCGAGATCGCGCGGATTGCCGAAAAAGTCGGGCGCCTGGACGATAACGCAGCTCGTCTCGTCGTCGATCGCCGCGGCGATGTCTTCGCTCGCCTTGGGGTCGGGAGGCAGACGGACGATCGTTTCGCCAGCCATATGCGCCAGCGTCGCGCAAACGTCGGCATATTGCGGATGCAGGCCACCGGAGATGACCGCCCGGTTTCGTCGCGTCAGGCGGTGGGCCATCAGCATCGCTTCGCCGCACGCGGTCGAACCGTCGTACATCGAGGCGTTCGCGACCTCCATGCCGGTGAGGGCGGCGACCTGGGTCTGAAACTCGAACAGGACCTGAAGCGTCCCCTGGGCGATCTCCGGCTGATAGGGGGTGTAGCTGGTGAGGAATTCGGAACGCTGGATGAGGTGATCGACCGTGGCCGGAATGTGGCGCCTATAGGCGCCAGCGCCGAGAAAGAACGGAGCGGCGCCGGCGGCGAGGCTGCGCTTCGCGATCGTTGTCATCGTCCGCTCGACCGCCATTTCGCTCTTCGCCAGCGGCATGTCGAGAAGACCCTTTATCCGCTTGTCGGCGGGAATGTCAGCGAACAGCGCCCCGATGTCCGGGACGCCGATGCGCCCCAGCATCGCGGCGCGTTCACTTGCGTCGAGCGGCAGGTAGCGCATCGTTCAGCCGGACGTCTTGAGATAGTCGGCGTAGGCGGATTCATCCATCAATGCGCTCAATTCCGCAGGGTCGGCGAGCTTGAGGCGAAAGAGCCACCCACGCCCGAGCGCGTCCTCATTGATTAGGCCCGGCGTCGATTCGACTTCCGAATTGACGGCGACGACTTCGCCGGAGACCGGCGCGAAGACGTCGCTCGCCGCCTTGACGCTCTCGACCACAGCGGCTGGATCGCCCTGCTTCAGGGTCTTGCCGATCGCCGGCGTCTCGGCAAAGACGACGTCGCCAAGCTGCTGCTGCGCGTGCTCGCTGATGCCGACGACGCCTTCGGCGCCCTCGACGCGGACGTATTCATGGTCCTTGGTGTAGCGGATCTGCGACATCATCCATTCCTTGCTTGGCCGCGATGATAGGCGTGGGGATAGAACGGCAGCGCGACCACCCGCGCGCTCAACGGCTTGCCGCGGACCACAAGACGGATCGGGGTTCCGACCGCCGCATAGGCGCGCTTAACGAAGCCCATCGCAATCGGCGCGCCGACGCTTGGGCCGAATCCGCCGGACGTCACCACGCCGATCGGCGCGCCGTCAGGCGAGACGATTTCTACCCCCTCGCGCGCCGGCGCACGGCCGTCGGGGCGAATGCCGACGCGCAGACGGGCCGGCCCGTTGGCCAGAGCGCCCTGAATGCGTGCGGCGCCGGAAAATCCGCCTTCGAAACGCCTGCGCTTCTGAATCGACCAGGAAAGAGCAGCCTCGATCGGATCGACCGTTTCGTCGAGCTCGTGGCCGTAAAGGCAGAGGCCGGCCTCGAGCCTCAGCGAATCGCGGGCGCCGAGCCCGATGGGCGCCACATCGGGCTCGGCGAGGAGAATGCGCGCCAAGCTTTCCGCTTGGGTCGACACGAGCGAGACCTCATAGCCATCTTCGCCAGTGTACCCGGAGCGCGAGACGAAGGTTTCGAACCCCGCGACCCGCGCCGTGCGAGCGCTCATGAACGGCATGGTCTCGAGCCCGCCGCCCCGGGCAAGTCGCGCCAGGGTCAAGGCGGCGGTCGGGCCCTGAAGCGCGATCAGCGCCGCCTCGGGGAGCAGCGTCAGACGGACGCCCGGGGGCAGGCGATCGCGGATGAGCGCGATGTCGACGGCCTTTCGCGAAGCGTTGACGACGAGTCTCAGCGCCCCGTCCGCGCCGGGCGGACGCGTGATCATCAGGTCGTCGACGATCCCGCCTTCGTCGTTGAGCAATTGGCTATATCGCTGGCGGCCGGGGGCGAGGTTGAGAAAGTCTGCGGGGCAAAGCGTTTCGACGAAGACCGCGACAGTCGCGTGGTCGCCGCCCTCGATCAGAGCTTGGCCCATATGCGAAACATCGAACAGCCCGGCAAACTTCCGGGTGTGGAGATGCTCGGCGAGAACCCCCGCCGGATAGTGGATGGGCATGTCGTAGCCGGCGAACGGCGCCATCCGCGCGCCGAGCTCGATATGCAGTGCGTGCAGCGGCGTCTTCTGGTTCAGGGCTTCATTCATGGGCTCGCCGGTCGTGAACAAGCGCCAGCCGACGCCAGGCCGCAGGACTGCGGCTCTAGCACTCGCGGGCGCCCCCTCTGTCCGATGACCTGAGAGATTTCCCGCTTCCGCGGTTGCCCCCGTCGGTGGGCGAACGCCTCAGGCGCGCGCCTCTTTCCAGAGCGTCATCACTTGCGCGGTCCCTGAGGCCTGAGCGTTTCCGGGGCGGTTGCGCCTTCGGCGCCGGCGACGATTGCGCCGGACTCTTCCGCGAAGTGTCTTCGACTGACCTGCCGAGGTAGCCTGACCGCGCGAGCGTTGTCAACGCGAGACCGAGCCGGCTTTCGTCCATTCGCCTAGCCTGATGTCTTCTTCTTCTTATGACCCTTCAGCGTCGGCCCGCCGGTTCCGCCTTCGAAGCCGACGGCGATCGAATAGACGTCCGCGAGCTGGAGAGTTGTCATCGGCAGCGTGATCGGGTCGGTGACGACGCGAAAGGCGCCGGCGGTGACGCCATCGGTCGCGGCCTGGACCTGATAGGTCTGCGAAAAGACGTCCGTCTTGTCGCTCTCGCGGGTCACCGTGATCCTCAGCGGCGCATTGAAGCTCCCGGCCGAGCCGGCCGGTCCGATCACCACCTGGCCCTTGACCCCGATCCTGAGAGCGGCCTGCGAAGGGCCGGCCGGATCGCATTCGCGCGCCGTGTCGGCGATGTTGAACTGATAGCGGACCGAGGCATTGTCCGGACCGCCGATACGCAGCGCCGCCCCGTTGTCGGCGATAGTGACTTCCGGGCAATTGATGTCTTGCGATGCGACCGGAAGAACTTTCGGCTTGTCGCTCGGATTGGTGGCGGGCTTGCCGGCGACGGGCCGCGGATTCACGCCCGCGTTAAGGCTGGAGACATTCGGATCCTGGTGGGAGAAAAAATCATTGACCGAGCCGCCGACCGAGCCCACGGCGCCGCCGACTGTGTCGCAGCCGGTAAGAGCGCCAAGCGCCGTCGAAAGAAGCGCGATGTGAACCAGCTTTGCGCGAACGATCATTTGCCTCAGACTTCGCCTATTGAGCAACCGGGAATTCGTTTGAAGACCGGGGGTGGCTTACCCCGCTCGCGCCATCAAGGCAATTGCTCGTAGGCCTCCTTGAAGCCGGCCAGCGGCGCCTGCATGCCGACCCCCTGCTCGGGCGTCTGAAAGATGCCGAGCGTTGCGGTCTTTCCATTCTTCAGCTTGGCGATGAGGGCGTCGTCCATGGCGAGCTGTGCGACACAGCCGTTCGGGAGGCACTGCAGGAAGTTCAAACGCCCAGCATCAGCCTCGTCGATCCGCAAGCTGACGCCTGGAGGCAAAAGCACCCCGAGCGGCGCGATCACCCGCATGAGCCGCGTCTTGCGATCAGCGGTATTGAGCACAATGACGACCAGGATCAGATTGGGCCGCTCCTGGTCGACAACGCTGAGCACGATCGCGCATTGCTCGCTCTGCGCGCCCGGAGGGGTCTCGCATCGCGTCACCCAGTCGCCGTGCTTGTCCCTTATCGCACCCTGCGAATCGGCCGCATCCGCGCGGCCGGCAGCGGCGGCGAGAAGCGCCAGCGGGACAAGACTTAAGAGCGCCCGGCCGACCTTTGATCGTTTCGCGTCGGTAAACGCCGTCGTACGCAATGACAATGATGCAATCCGTCGATAGAGCGCAGCGATCGGGAGACGCGCCGTTTCGCGGCTGTGGCCGAAAACCGGCGCGAAAATGAGGCGCAGAAGAACGGGGGAGATGGTGGGCGCTGTAGGGATTGAACCTACGACCCCCTCGATGTCACCGAGGTGCTCTACCGCTGAGCTAAGCGCCCTCCGAATGATCTCTTGAGCGACGCGAGCCCGCTCAAGCGACGGCGGGGTATAGACGCTCGCGCCGCCACGCGCAATGGTCAGGGCCACCCTCGATCCTACGATAAAGCGCCCCAACCTTCATGAACCCCTTCCGGCTTACGTTACGCCCCGCTGCGTTCGCCGACATCGGCGCGATGATGGCGATCGAACGCTCGCCGGACTTCGAGTTCTACGTCGCCCGTTCGGAGGCGGAGGAGCACCGCGTGATGCTGTCCTCGCCCTCCCACGCCTACAGGCTTGGCGTCGGGGAAACCGGCGCGATCGAGGCCTTCGCCATCCTGCGCGGGCTCGGCGACGCGCACGCCAATCTCTATCTCAAGCGCGTCGCCGTCGCCCGCCCCGGACAAGGGGTGGGCACGGCCTTCCTGAGCCTCGTTCTGGACGAAGCGTTCGGGCCGATGGGCGCCGAGCGGTTCTATCTCGACTGCTTCGCCGACAACGCCCGGGCACAGGCCGCTTACCAAAAACTCGGCATGAGCCGTGACGGCGTCCTGCGCCAGGCCTACCGCCTCGGCGACGGGACGCGGGCGGACCTCGTTATGATGTCGATCCTGAAGGGCGAGTGGGAGGGGCGGCAGGAAAGATAACACGTAGTGATATTGTCATAATGATTAAATAACTCATCACAACAGTATTATTGCCTCGGCGCCCGACGGAAAATTGCAAAACAGAAGCGCGAGATTTTTCCGCGCCGATCGATGTCCGCGGTTGCCGGGAAACCAAAGTAAGTATCCCCCGGCAAAGCCGGGGGCTTTATGGTGTGAACCGCTCAAAGCGGTAGGAGGGGTCGCTGAGGCGCCCCCTTGAGTTTGGCGGCCACCTGAAGGTGGCGTTTTTCAGCGCCAGAGATTCATCTGTTCGAGCCTCTGATCCTCTTTCTCTTGGTTGCGAATGTAGGCGCGGATCGCCTCCTCGTCCCGCCCGACCGTGTTGACGAAGAAACCTCGGGCCCAAAAGTGCTGTCCGACGAAATTGCGTTTGCGCTCTCCATAAACCCGAGCCATGTGGATCGCGCTCTTGCCCTTGATGTACCCGACGACCTGCGACACCGCATGTTTCGGCGGGATCGACAGCAGCATGTGCACGTGATCGGGCATCAAGTGCCCTTCTTCGACCTTCGACTCCTTCTGGAGCGCAAGCCGGCGGAAAACCTCGCCCAGATGGCGCCGTAGCTCCTGATACAACGTCCTGCGCCGACATTTCGGAATGAAAACCACATGATATTTGCAGTCCCATGTGGTGTGGCTTAGGCTCTCGTACTCGTCCATCGGTGGAGTTCCTTTCGTGTGAGTGGCTGCTCACGTTGGAACTCCGCTGATGGACCGCCCTAAACGTCAAACTGCTACTGCCACCCCGGCAAAGCCGGGGGGTCTCCCGCTTACGCTAGCATGACTCTGGCTTCAGGAAAAGAGAAATAATGCAAGCCGTTGAATCCTTTCGGATTTCAACCCGCTTCGACCCGCTTCTCACACGACGGCAGATATCGGGAACTGGCGCCTTCCCGATTCGCTGCGAGCATGGAGGGAGAAATGAACAGGGAAAATAACAGGGAGAATTTTTCCCATAACAGGGAGATTTTTGCGTCTTAACAGGGCGATTTTTGCGTCGAACCGGGCGCTTTTTCGGCGCGAAAAGACTTTAGGCTTCCCGGTCTGGGGGGAGAGGAAAGTCCGGGACCAAGCCTCTATCGCGCCCACCTGGCGACGCGCCGCTAAGGCTCCGCTCGGGAAGCGGCGCCGGCCACGAGCCAAAACAGGACATTCGCGCCCATGGTCTGCACGACACGGGCGGCAGGCAAGCACGGACCGAAGCAGCGCGCCGCATTGACAACCTTCGTGCATCATGGTTTGCGAAAAGCCCCCGGGCGTGTTTTCCGCGCCCGCGGCCCGGGTCGGTATTATGTCGCGTGGCATCAAAACCCCAACCAAAACGCGCCGCCCGCTGAAAGGCGGGGCGGAGGACTGACCCTCGCCTTCCCGCGTCTCTCCGGCGGGGGCGCCGGGTTTTGTGAGGTCCGCGCTCGGGCGGCCTCGAGGGGAGAAGGCGAACAAGGAATTTCACCCATGTCAGGCTTCAAGGTCGCGGTCGCCGGCGCAACCGGCAATGTCGGCCGCGAGATGCTCGCGATCCTCGCCGAGCGCCGCTTCCCGGTCTCCGAAGTGGTCGCGCTCGCCTCCCCCGCCTCGATCGGCCGCGAGGTCTCGTTCGGCGACAAGACGCTGAAGTGCAAGGCGCTCGAGCATTATGACTTTTCCGATACCGACATTTGCCTCATGTCGGCCGGCGGGGCGGTGTCGAAGGAATATTCTCCCAGGATCGGCGCCCGCGGCTGTTTGGTCATCGACAATTCGTCTGCCTGGCGGATGGATCCGGACGTGCCGCTCATCGTGCCCGAGGTCAACGCGGCGGCGGCCAAGGGGTTCGGAAAGAAGAACATCATCGCCAACCCGAACTGCTCGACCGCGCAACTCGTGGTGGCGCTGAAGCCGCTGCACGACCGCGCGACCATCAGGCGGGTGGTGGTGGCGACCTACCAGTCGGTCTCGGGCGCCGGCAAGGACGCGATGGATGAACTCTTTTCGCAGACGCGCGCCGTGTTCGTGTCCGATCCGGTCGAGCCGAAGAAGTTCCCGAAGCGCATCGCCTTCAACGTCATTCCCGAGATCGACGTCTTCATGGAGGACGGCTCGACCAAGGAAGAGTGGAAGATGATGATGGAGACCAAGAAGATCCTCGACCCCAAGATCAAGCTGACCGCGACCTGCGTCCGCGTCCCGGTGTTCATCGGCCATTCGGAAGCGGTCAACGTCGAGTTCGTCGATCCGATCAGCGCCGACGAAGCGCGCGAGATCCTGCGCAAGGCGCCCGGCTGCCTGGTCATCGACCGGCGCGAGCCCGGCGGCTACGTCACCCCGCACGAGGCGGCGGGCGAGGACGCGACCTATATTTCCCGCATCCGCGAGGACCCCACGATCGACAACGGCCTCAACCTCTGGATTGTGGCCGACAATCTGCGCAAAGGGGCGGCGCTGAATGCGGTGCAGATCGCCGAGGTCCTGGCCAATCGCCGCTGGCTGAAGCCGAAGCTGAAGGTCGCATGACGTTCCGTCGGGCGCGCAAGACGAGGCGGCGGGCGGGTTAACCATCTGTCGCCTTATTCTCGGCTAATCTAATATGGTGATGCGGCGCGACGTCGCGCGTAATTTTTAAGGTTCGATTCAGCAATCCATGGCGCAAGATCCGGATATCCGCCTGCTCACCTCGCCGCGTATTTTCCTGGTGGGGATGGCGGCGTTCCTGGCGCTGGTCGGTTTTGTCGTTCTCATCCTCTATCAGCAGATCGCGCTCGCCTTCAGCGCCAATCCGGGCCTGAACGGCCTCATTCTCGGCGTGCTGGCGATAGGCGCGCTGTTCACCTTCCGCCAGGTGATCCGGCTCTTCCGCGAGATCCGCTGGGTCAATTCGCTGACCGGCGCGCAGACCGGCGCCGCCCCGACGCCGCGGCTGCTCGCGCCAATGGCGGCGATGCTCAACGCCGGGGCGGGCGCGCGGGGCTTATCGACCATCACCACCCGCGCCATCCTCGATTTCATCGCCACCCGTCTCGACGAGGGACGCGAGCTCAGCCGCTATCTGGTCGGCCTCTTGGTGTTTCTCGGCCTGCTCGGCACCTTCTGGGGCCTGCTCGAGACGGTGCATTCGATCGCCGGGGTCATCGACAGCATGAAGACCGGGGTCGATACGACGAGCATGTTCGATGCTCTCAAGACCGGCCTCTCGGCGCCGATCTCCGGCATGAGCGTCTCGTTCACTTCGTCGCTGTTCGGCCTCGCCAGTTCGCTCGTCCTCGGCTTTCTCGACCTCCAGGCCGGGCAGGCGCAGAACCGGTTCTATTCCGAGTTCGAGGAATTCCTCGCCAGCCACGTACAGACGGCGCCGCTCGCCGAGGCGCTGCCGGAGGGACCGATCATTTCCCAGGGCGCGCAACCGGCGATCGAAAATCAGCGCGACGCCAAGGCGATCGCAACGCTCGCCGAAGGCATTCAGGCCCTGGTCGGCCACATGCGCGCCGAGCAGCAGCAAATTCGCGACTGGGTCGACGCGCAGGCGGTACAGCAGGAGGACATCGGCAAGCTCCTCCGCCGCCTGCTGGACGAACTGGGAACGCGTTAGTTCGCTCCCCTCTCCCACCGGGAGAGGGGCTGGGGGTGAGGGTTCGCGGCGGGAAGACCCTCATCCGGCGCTTCGCGCCACCTTCTCCCTAAGGGAGAAGGGGGTCGGCGCCTTCGAAATGGAGGAACGAAATGGCGCTGTCGCGCTCGCGCCGCTACGAGGCGGTGAATTATTGGCCGGGCTTCGTCGACGCCTTGTCGACGATGCTCCTCGTGATCATTTTTCTGTTGTCGGTGTTCATGCTGGCGCAGTTCTTCCTGTCGCGGGAAGTCACCGGCAAGGACGAGGCGCTCGTCAAGCTCAACCGGCAGATCGAAGAGCTGACCAACCTGCTGGCGCTGGAGCGCACGCAGAAGGGCGCCGACGAATCCCGGATTTCGACCCTGACCGCGACGCTCGACAGCGCCGAGCGGGAGCGGCAGCGGCTCAGGGACGCCGCCTCGCAGGGCGCGGTCGACGCCGACGCCGCCAGCGGCAAGGCTTCGGCCGCCTCCGTCGCGCTCGACCAGGAAAAGCAGATCTCGGCCCAGGCGCTGGCCCAGGTCGACGTGCTCAACCAGCAGATCGCCGCGCTGCGCCGCCAGCTCGCGGCGATCGAGGACGCGCTCTCCGCCTCGGAGTCGGCCAACAAGGAATCGCAGTCGAAGATCGCCGACCTTGGCCAACGGCTCAACGTCGCGCTGGCGCAGAAAGTCCAGGAGCTCAATCGCTACCGCTCCGACTTCTTCGGCCGCCTGCGCCAGATCCTTGGCGCGCGGCCCGACATTCGGGTCGTCGGCGACCGGTTCGTGTTCGAATCCTCGGTGCTGTTCGACGTCGGCAAGGCCGACATCAGCCCCGCCGGGAAGCAGTCGCTCGACAGCCTCGCCGCCGCCGTCCTCGATCTCGAGCGCGAGATTCCGCCCGACATTCCCTGGATCCTGCGCGTCGACGGCCATACCGACAACCGTCCGGTCGGCGCCGGCGGCCAGTATAAGTCAAACTGGGAGCTGTCGGCCGCGCGAGCCGTCTCGGTGGTGCAATATCTGATCAGCAAGGGGGTCGAACCCGACCGTCTGGCCGCGGCCGGTTTCGGCGAATTCCAGCCGCTCGATCAGGGAAGCGACGACGAGTCGCTGGCCCGCAACCGGCGCATCGAGCTCAAGCTGACGGAGCGGTGAGCGCCTCGACCCGCGCCCTGCGTGACTTCGCCGAGGCGGATTTGCCGGCCTTGATCGATTTCTGGGCCGCGGCGTGGACGGCGACCGGGATTCCGATCGATTTCAACGCCCGCCGCGCCTGGATCGACGATCGCCTCAGCGCGCTTTGCGCCGGCGGGACCGAGATCGTCGTCGGGCTCGACACGGGCGAGAAGCCGGCCGGCTTCGTGACCATCGACCCGCGATCCGGCGCCCTCGACCAACTCTGCGTCGCGCCGGCCGAGCGCGGCTCCGGCCTGGCTTCGGCGCTGATCGACGAGGCCAAGCGCCGTTCGCCGGGCGTGGTCGAACTCGAGGTCAACGAAGCAAATCCGCGCGCCCGGCGCTTCTACGAGCGCGAGGGATTCTCGGTGGTCGGGCGCGGCGTCAGCCCGCATTCCGGACTGCCGACGCTCGAGATGCGATGGCGGGCGGGCTGAATCCGTTACGCCGAGTGGGCGGATCCAAGATGGGTTTGTGTGCTACGATTGACGCCTGCTGAGGGCCGCGCCATGGGGGAGACCCGGAAAATCGCGGCGATCCTGGTCGCCGATGTCGTCGGCTACAGCCGGCTCGCGGGAGCGGATGAGGATCGCACACTCGCGCGTCTTCGGGGCTTGAGGAGCGACCTGATCGACCCCGCCGTCGCCGCCCATCATGGGCGCGTCGTCAAGCGCACCGGCGACGGTATTCTCATCGAGTTTCGCAGCGTGGTCGACGCGGTTCGCTGCGCGATCGAAGTGCAGATCGGCCTCATCGAGCGCAACGCCGGCGTGCCGGAGGATCGCCGGATCATGTTCCGCATCGGCATTCATCTGGGCGACGTCGTCGAGGAGAGCGACGGCGACCTGATGGGCGACGGCGTCAACATCGCCGCGCGGCTCGAAGGCATTTGCACGCCGGGCGCGATCTGTCTGTCCGAGGACGCCTATCGTCAGGTGAGCGGCAGGCTGGATATGGCGGTCGCCGATCTCGGCCCGATCCAACTCAAGAACATCGAACGGCCGATCCGGGCCTATTCGCTGCAGGTCGGCGTCCCCGCGCAGGCAAAGCCGGCGAAACCGGCGGAGCCCGTGACGCCCGCAGCGCCGCCGACTGCATCTCGGGTCATATCGTCACGGCGGGCGGTCACCGCCGCCGCGCTGACGGCGCTGCTCATTGTGATCGCGGGCGGCGCGTGGTGGTTCTTCAATGTGAACCGGCCGGCAAGCGTCGCTGCGAAGGCGCCCGCCGAAGCCGCGCGGCTGTCGATCGTCGTGCTGCCGTTCGCCAACCTCTCTGGCGATCCGGGGCAGGACTACCTGGTCGACGCGCTCACCGACGAACTGACCACCAGTCTCGCGCGCCTTCGCGACACCTTCGTCATCGCTCGCGATACGGCCATGACCTTCAAGGGCAAGCCGGTCGACGCCAAAGCGATCGGCAAGGATCTCGGCGTGCGCTATGTTCTCAAAGGCTCGGTGCAGCCGAGCGGCGATCGGATGCGGGTCAACGCCCAACTGATCGACGCCGGCAGCGGCGCTCACCTCTGGGCCGAGCAATTCGACACGGCCCGCGTCGATTTGTTGCAGACGCAGGACGCGATCGTCACGCATCTGGCCCATGCAATGCACTTTCAGCTCGTCGAGGCCGAGGGCGCACGCGTCAAACGGACGCCTGCAGCCAATCGCGACGCCGAGGACCTGGCGCTCCAATGCGACGCTGGCACATCGAAGGCCGGATATATCGGCAAGGAGGCGGATACGGCATACGCGCTCTGCGAACAGGCGCTCGCCATCGATCCCAACAATGTCCGCGCCCTGCAGTTATTGGGGGTCAAGTTCTTGCTGCCAGTGGCCGTCGGCGTTTCCGACGACCGTAAGGGCGACCTTGAGCGGGCCGACGAATTGGAGTCGAAGGCGCTCGCCCTCGATCCAGATTACGCTTGGGCACACTTCAACAAGGGCAGCGTCCTTCGGTTTGAGGGGCGCACCGAGGAAGCCGTCGCGGAGGATGAGCGCGCCCTCACCCTGGACCCGTCCAACGTGGACGAGGTCGGCGACCTGGGCTTCGACTACGAACGACTCGGAGAGTTCGACAAAAGCATCGAATATTTCGACAGGGCAATTCGGGCGAGCCCGCACGATCCGTCAATCGCCTATTGGTACGGCGACAAGGCGTGGTCCAACTTTGGGCTGAAGAACTATGACCGGGCGATTGAATGGGCTCGCCGGGCAATCGCGATCAATCCCAACTACGTCGCATATACACACGCAACCCTTGTGGCGGCGCTCGCCCTGACCGGTCGTGATGCGGAAGCGCGGGAGGCGCTGCAGAGGTACCTCGCGCTGCCCTCGACGGGGCCGCTCAAGACGATCGCGGCATGGAAGGGGTTCTACAACTCCCAGGTTTCTGAACAGCACGGCGATCCACGCTACTTCGAGATGAACGAGCGGATGTACGACGGCCTGCGCAAGGCGGGGATGCCCGAGCAGTGAGCGAGACCCGCAAGCTCGCGGCGATCCTCGCCGCGGACGTCGTCGGCTACTCGCGCCTGATGGGCGAGGACGAGGTCGGGACGGCGCGCGCAGTGCGGGCGCATCGCGAGGCGGCGACGCCGATCGTTCGCGGATTCGGCGGTCGGCTGGTCAAGACGATGGGCGACGGCGTGTTGCTGGAATTTCCGTCCGTTGTCGCGGCGGTCGAATGCGCGATTCGCATGCAGCAGCAGATGGCCGCGCGCAATGAAGGCGTTCCCGAGGCCAAGCGCATCCTGTACCGCATCGGCGTCAATCTCGGCGATGTGCTGATCGACGGCGAGGACATTCTCGGCGACGGGGTCAACATTGCGGCGCGGCTTGAGGGCATTTGCGAGCCGGGCGGTGTTTGCATCTCCGGGTCCGCCTACGATCATGTGCGCGGGAGGATCGACGCCGAATTCGTCGACCTCGGCGACAAGGCGCTCAAGAACATCGCCCAACCCATCCGCGCCTACGCGCTTGGAGCCGGCGAGGTCGCTCACGCGACGGCTTCGACCCCAATGCAGCCCGCCGCGCCAAACAAGCGCCGGGCGCTGGCGCCGCTCGCCGCCGTGCTCGCGGCGCTCCTGGTTTTGGTCGCGGGGGCCGCGTGGTGGTTCCTCAATGCGAACCGGCCCGCAGGCGTCGCTGCGAAGGCGCCAGCCGAAGCCGCGCGGCTGTCGATCGTCGTGCTGCCCTTCGCCAACCTCTCTGGCGATCCGGGGCAGGACTACCTGGTCGACGCGCTCACCGACGAACTGACCACCAGTCTCGCGCGCATCCGCGGCGCCTTCGTCATCGCGCGCAACACAGCGATGACCTTCAAGGGCAAGCCGGTCGACGCCAAGGCGATCGGGAAAGATCTGGGCGTGCGTTATGTTCTCGAAGGCTCGGTGCAGTCGAGCGGCGATCGGATGCGGGTCAACGCCCAGCTCATCGACGCCGGCAGCGGCGCCCACCTCTGGGCCGAACAATTCGACACGCCCCGCGCCGATCTGTTGCAGACGCAGGACGCGATTGTCGCCCATCTGGCGCATGCAATCGACCTTCCACTCATCGAGGCGGAGGCCGCGCGCGTCAAACAGAAGCCCGCAGCCAATCGCGACGCCGAGGACTTGGCTCTCCAATGCGACGCGGGCAGGTGGAAGGCAGGATTTATCGGTAAGGAGGCGGATGCGGCCTACGCGCTCTGTGAACAGGCCCTCGCCATCGATCCCAACAATGTCCGCGCCCTGCAGGTATTGGGGTGGAAGTTCTTTCTGCTGGCGCAAACTGGCGTTTCCAGTGACCCTAAAGGCGACCTCGAGCGGGCCGACGAATTGGCGTCCAAGGCCCTCGCCCTCGACCCAAACTGGCCCGAGTCCCACGACTTAAAGGGCGACATCCTTGGGTTCCAGGCGCGCAGCGGGTGGGAGTCGGAAGCCGTCGCGGAGCATGAGCGCGCGCTCATGCTCGACCCGTCCAACGCCGACACCGCCCGAGACCTTGGTTGGGACTACGCACGCTTCGGGGAATTCGACAAAAGCCAAGAATATTTCGACAAGGCGATTCGGGAGAGCCCGCACGATCCTTCACGCGCCCATGTCTACGGCGGCAAGGCGTGGGCCAATTTCGGGCTGAAGAATTATGACCAAGCGATTGAATGGGCTCGCAAAGCGATCGCGGTCCAACCGGATTACGTCCAGTATATTCACGCGACCCTTGTGGCGGCGCTCGCCTTGGCCGGTCATGACGCCGAAGCGGGCGAGGCGCTGCAGCGCTACCTCGCGCTGCCCTCCACCGGGCCGCTCAAGACGATCGCGGCGTTCAAGGCGCACTTCTCCGCACAGGGTGGCGGTCCAGCCAGCGTCGAGGCCAACGAGCGGGTGTACGACGGCCTGCGCAAGGCCGGGATGCCGAAGGAATGAGCCTCTCGCAGCCACGGCGGGAGTGTCTGACTCTTGTCCCGTGAGCGGCAGTTGCCATCGCCGCTGTTCCCGGCTATCGCCGTGGCGTCGATCGGCCTTCGAAGAAGCCGGTCACGAGAGGAAGCATCGCACCAGGGAGCATTCGACCATGCCCACACCATTGATCCTGTCGCTGACGGGGCTCGGCCTTTTGGCGCTGACGGCGCCGGTTCTGGCTGACGACATCACGATCGCGGTCGCCGGGCCGATGACCGGGCCGGTCGCCAGCATTGGCGAGCAGATGAAGCGTGGCGCCGAAACCGCGGCGGCGGCGATCAACGACGCCGGCGGGGTCGACGGCCGCAAGATCAAGATTGTCATCGAGGACGACGCCTGCGATCCGAAGCAGGCGGTGGCGATCGCCAACCTGATCGTCGGCCAACAGATCAAATATGTCGACGGCCACGCCTGCTCGGGCTCATCGATCCCCGCTTCCGACGTCTATGCCGAGAACAATGTCCTGATGATGAGCCCGGCGTCGTCGAACCCGGCCCTGACCGAAAAGGGCCACCCGACGATCATGCGCCTTTATCCGCGCGACGACCGGCAGGGGGAGTTCATCGCGCCGTGGATCGCGGAGAAATACAAAGGCAAGAAGATCGCCATTCTGCACGACAAATCGGCTTACGGAAAAGGCCTGGCCCAGGTGGTGAAGGACAAGCTCAACGCCGGCGGCGTGACTGAGATCATGTTCGAGGGCATCAATCCGGGCGAGAAGGATTATACCGCGCTCGTCACCCAGCTGAAGAGCGCGGGGGCGGAATTCGTCTATTTCGGCGGCTATCACGCCGAGGCTGGCCTCATTCTGCGTCAGGCGGCCGACCAGGGGGCCAAGTTCCAGCTGATGACCGGCGACAGCATTGCGACATCCGAGTTCTGGGCGATGTCCGGGCCGGCGGGCGAGGGCACGCTGTTCACCTTCCCGACCGATCCCCGCCGCTCGCCGAACGCGGCCAAGGCCCTCGAGCAGTTCAAGACCCAGGGCTATGACCCGGAAGGCTTCACCCTGTTCAGCTATGGCGTCGTCCAGGCGATCGCGGATGGGATCAAGCGGTCGGGGTCGGACGATCCGGCGAAGATCGCTGTGGCGCTTAAGGACGGCAAGCCGGTCGACACGGTGATGGGTCCGGTCAGGTTCGACAGCAAGGGCGACATCCTCGACCCGCGCTACGACATCAACATGTGGAGCGCCGGCAAATACGCGCCGATCGCGCAGTGATCGGAAGGGGCTTCGTGCTCGCGCTGCAAGGTGGCGCGCTTGCGCTCCTCACGCCGTCTCGGCAATGAACGCCTCGACGAGGGCGTCGAAGGCCTCGGGCGTCTCCCATTGCGGCGTATGTCCGGCGCCGGGAATCGTCTGCACCGCGCCACGCCACAACGTCGGCATGACCAGCGAAGCGAAATAACCGCCCTTGACGATCTGCTCGTCGGCGCCGTGCAGCACCGCGAGCGGGACCTTGAGATCACGCACCACTGCGACCTCGTCGCGGGGGCGGCCGTTCGCGGCAAGACCAGCCCGCGCCCGCCCGTCGGTGCGCAGGATGTCGTCGAGAAAGAACGGTGGAATGTCGGCGAAGCCGGGTGCGAAGAAAGCAGCGAGATAGGCCGACGCATCGACGCTGTCGATGGTCTCCTGAAAGGCGAATTTAATCGCCCGATTGGGCAGGAACGCCTCGCGCATCGACTTGCGCGAGTTGAGCGGCGGCGCGCCGAAAATGACGAATCCGCTCGCGGCCGGAAGATCAGGCGCCATTTCGAGCGCGACATGACCGCCGAGGCTACAGCCGACGAACAGCGCTTGCTCAAGGCCAAGGGCCTCGATGACCGCCCGGACGGCGTGAGCATGGCCGGGGAGCGAATAGGCGCCCGGGTCTTTCGCGTCGTCTGAGGCGCCGTGACCCGGGAGGTCAACAGCAACAAGACGAAAACGCTTCCCTAGCGGCCCGTCGAGCTGGCGCGAAAATGCCCGCGACGACGAGGAGTTGCCGTGGATGAGCACCGTCGCGGGCCCACGCCCGGCGGATTTGTGAGCCGCGACCGCGCCGTTCGGCGCATCGACCTTGAACGTCCTCATGAGCTCCCCGAGCGCCGCGAGACCCGCACCCTAGGAGCCTGTCTGGATAATAGCGGATTGTGGTGGCGGCGTTTGCTCGAATTGGATTTTGTTTGCTTATGAGCAAGACCTTCCGGCCCTGGACGATCGATCAGCCGCTGTTGTTGCCGCCGAGCGTTCAGGACTTTGTCGGCGAGGACCATCTGGCTCGCTTCATTTTGGCGCTTGTGCTCGAGCCTCTCGACCTTGGTGAGATCGAAGCCGCGTATGCGAGCGAGCGCGGGCAGCCGCCGTTTGACCCGGCGATGATGACGGCGCTGTTGCTGTACGGCTATTGCAACGGCGTCTACTCGTCGCGCCGGATCGCCAAGGCGGCGCGCGAACGGGTCGACTTCCTGAGCATTGTCGGGCTCGATCCGCCGGATTTTCGCACCGTCTCTGACTTCCGCAAGCGGCACTTGAAGGTGCTTGCGGGACTGTTCGGGCAAGTTCTCAAGCTGTGCGAACAGGCGGGACTTGTGAAGCTCGGCCATGTCGCGCTCGACGGGACGAAGATCAAGGCGAACGCCTCCAAGCACAAGGCGATGAGCTACGAGCGCATGGAGAAGCGTGCGGCGGAGCTCGAGGCCGAGGTCGAGCGGTGGCTGAGCGCAGCCGAGGCTGCGGACGCCGAGGAAGACAGAGCCTTCGGCCGCGACAAGAGCGGCGAGGAGCTGCCCAAATGGGTCGCCGACAAGAAGAAGCGCGTCGAGAAGATCCGGGCGGCGAAGGCCGAATTGGAGGCCGAGGCGAAAGCGGCCGCGGCGGCCAAGGCCAAAGCGCAGGCCGAGGAGCGGCGACAAGCCGAGGGCCGCAAGAAACCGGGCAAGCCCGCCGCCCCGCCATCCGAAGAGCCTGACCCCAAAGCGCAGAAGAACTTCACCGATCCCGAAAGCCGCATCATGAAAACCAAGGACGGCTTCATCCAGGGCTACAATGCGCAGGCGGCGGTCGACGCGACGGCGCAGGTGATCGTCGCCCACGGCCTCGACGCGAAGCAGAGCGATCAACATCAATTGGCGCCGATCGCCGACGCCATCGAAGCCAATCTGGGCAAGAAGCCGACGCAACTGTCGGCGGACGCGGGCTATTGCTCCGACGCCAACCTTACAGCGATGGAGGAACGCGAGATCGACGCCTATATCGCGCCGGGGCGGGCCAAGCACGCCGGGGAAGGAGAAGGCGGCGGCGCCCGCGTCGCCGCCATGCGCGAAAGAATCAAGGCCGGCGGGCACTCCAGCCCCTACCGCTTAAGAAAGCAGCTGCCCGAGCCGGTGTTCGGACAGATCAAGCAGGCGCGCGGCTTCCGTCAGTTTCTCTTGCGCGGCGTCGAGAAGGTCGCCAACGAGTGGGGCCTCGTCTGCCTCGCCCACAATATCTTGAAGCTCGCCCAGGGGCGGACCCCGTCCCTGGCCGCACGCGCAACCGGCTGAGCTTCGCCACCTCGGAAACGGTGCAACGAACGATGGCCGCAAAGCTTCCACCCAACCTTACATCAAACCGGATGCGCGAATTTGCTGCATCCGGCTCTCCGACTGGCTTGAGCGGTTCAAATCCCATCTCGCCGAGGATTAAGCAGACAGGCTCCTAGATGGGCGCCTGGCGCAGCGGAAGCCGATCGCCCTTCCCTTCCGCCGCCGTTTCGTGTATTGCGCCGCACAATCGCAATGGGCGAGCGCGAGGTCGAGCGCGGGCCGCGCCGTCGCGTTCCCGTCATCTTCGCGGCCAAGGAAAGCGCGGCGCGTCCCGCGCGATTCGGCCGTCCAAAAAAGCTCCTTCTCCCATGAAACTCCGCAACATCGCCATCATCGCCCACGTCGACCACGGCAAGACGACTCTCGTCGACCGCCTCCTGCAGCAGTCGGGCGCGTTCCGCGACAACCAGCGCGTGGCCGAGCGGGTCATGGATTCGAACGACCTCGAGCGCGAGCGCGGCATCACCATTCTCGCCAAGGCGACGTCGGTGGTGTGGAAGGACGTACGGGTCAATATCGTCGACACCCCCGGCCACGCCGATTTCGGCGGCGAGGTCGAGCGTATCCTGTCGATGGTCGACGGCGCGATCGTGCTCGTCGACGCCGCCGAAGGGCCGATGCCGCAGACCAAGTTCGTGGTCGGCAAGGCGCTCAAGATCGGGCTGAAGCCGATCGTCTGCGTCAACAAGGTCGACAAGCACGACGCGCGGCCGAGCGAGGTCGTCAACGAGGTCTTCGATCTCTTCGCCGCGCTCGACGCCACCGACGAGCAGCTCGACTTTCCGATCCTCTACGGTTCGGCCAAGCAGGGCTGGATGGCGCTCGCCGCCGAGGGCCCGAAAGAGAATATGGCGCCGCTGTTCGACCTGGTGGTGAAACATGTCGAGCCGCCGAAAGTCGGCGCCGGCGGCTTCCGCATGCTCGGCACCCTGCTCGAGGCCAATCCCTATCTCGGGCGCATCGTCACCGGCAGGGTGTTCTCCGGCTCGATCAAGACCAACGCGCCGGTCAAGGTCATCGACCGCCAGGGCGACACGCTCGAGCAGGGCCGGGTGTCGCGAATCCTTGCTTTCCGCGGCATCGAGCGGGCGCCGATCGACGAGGCGGTCGCCGGCGACATCGTCGCCGTGGCGGGGCTGGAAAAGTTCAACGTCGCCGACACGCTGTGCAGCCCCGAGGAGGTCGAGCCGCTGACAGCGCAGCCGATCGACCCACCGACCCTGTCGATGACCTTTTCGGTCAACGACAGCCCGCTTGCGGGCGCCGAGGGCGACAAGGTGACGAGCCGCGTCATCCGCGACCGCCTGTTCAAGGAGGCCGAGGGCAATGTCGCACTCAAGGTCGAGCAGCCGCCCAATTCCGACGCCTATGTCGTCTCGGGGCGCGGCGAACTTCAGCTCGCGATCCTGATCGAGACCATGCGCCGCGAGGGCTTCGAAGTCGGCGTCTCGCGGCCGAAAGTGCTCTACCGCCGCAGCGACGATGGCGAGACCCTCGAGCCGATCGAGGAGGTGGTGATCGACGTCGACGAGGAGCACGCCGGCGTCGTGGTGCAGAAGATGAGCGAGCGCAAGGGCGAAATGATCGAAATGCGCCCTTCCGGCGGCGGGCGGTTGCGCCTCGTTTTTCTCGCCCCGACCCGCGGCCTCATCGGCTACCTCGGCGAACTGATGACCGACACCCGCGGCACGGCGGTGATGAACCGCCTGTTCCACAATTGGGGCCGCTGGAAGGGCGAAATCGCCGGCCGGCGCAATGGCGTCCTGATCTCGAACGAAGCGGGCGAAGCGGTCGCCTATGCAATGTGGAACCTCGAGGATCGCGGTCCGATGATGATCGAGCCGGGCGCCAAGGTCTATCAGGGCATGATCGTCGGCCAGCACACGCGCGACAACGACCTCGAAGTCAACGTGCTCAAGGGCAAGAAGCTCACCAATATCCGCACCCACTCCAAGGACGAGGCGGTGCGCCTGACTCCGCCGATCCAGATGACGCTCGAAAAGGCGCTCGCCTATATCGAGGACGACGAGCTCGTCGAGGTGACACCGAAGTCGATCCGCCTGCGCAAGGCGCTGCTCGACCCCAATGACCGCAAGCGCGCCGAGCGCGTCAAGGCGGCGGAAGGCGCGGCATAGGCGAGCCTCGCCGCAGGACGACGGAGACCGAGACAGCCGACCTTGACCTCGGAGAAGCCGATGCCAGCGGCGAAGATCATGCTGATCCGCCACGCGGAGAAGCCGAACGGCGAGGCCGGCGTCATGCCGGACGGCGCTCAGAATCCGGAAGCCCTGACCGCGACCGGCTGGAAGCGAGCCGACGCGCTGGTCGGCCTGTTCGCTCCGGCGGACGGGACCGCCCCGCGACCGCCCCTCGCCAGGCCTGCGAGCCTGTTCGCCTCCGGATCGGAGAGCCTGCGGCCGAAACAGACCATCGCGCCGCTGGCCGCCGCCCTCAATCTCCAGGTTGCGACGTTGCCGAAGGGCCAGGAGGCCGAACTTGTCACCGCGGTCAAGGCGGCCGAGGGTCCGGCTCTCGTCTCCTGGCAGCACGAGGCGATCCCCGAGATCGCGGCGCTGATCCGCGGCCGGGCGGACGGCGTCCCACCGGTTTGGCGGGGCAAACGCTTCGATCTGGTCTGGGTGTTCGATCTCAACGCCGATGGGAGCTGGAGCTTCGCGCAAGCGCCGCAGCTGGTGCTGCCCGGGGACTCGGCAGAGCCGATCGGTTAGGCCGGTTAGCCTCCTCTGCCGCGCCCGCCGGCGTATTTCAGCCGGATGGGGCGACAAAGCGCAGACGCGGGTCGCGGACGCGGTCGCTTTGTCGTCGCAAACGCCACCCGGGCGAGGCGCACAACCGGGCCGGTTGTGCGCCGCCCTTTTCGACCTCAATCGCGCCGGAACCCGAAGGGTCACCGCAGCGACGAGCCCGCGCAAGATCAGTGCGGTTCACGCGGCGGCGGCGGCAAGCTGATGCTGGCTTTGTACCCGATCATGATAAATAACGGGCGAAAAATCTCCTATCGTGCTCAGACGATGTGACGCTGATCACAATTCGCAATACCAGTGCAAGCTGGTCTCGGTTCCATCAATGCCTTAGATAACGTCTATTCGGGTCCCATTGCTTATTCCCTATCTGCGACCGTCAAAAGCGGATTGCCTGTTGACTACCCGTAGTATTTGAACTTGCGCCTTGTGTTTAAGGCCCCCTTAAGGAAAGATGAGCGATACAGGATATCCGGTCTGACCGTCGATGAGTCCGGTAAGAGCGACGAGTTGTGTTAATGAATCATCCGTTCACTGTACAATCGCCCTCCTGCCGTAGATGGACCCCGACGCCCGGTTGGTGACAGGCTGAGGCAATCCAGCCGGTCGGAGGGTCGGACGCATGCGAATTCATCATCTCAACTGTGGGTCGCTGTGTCCGCCTGGCGGCAGATTGTTCGGCGGCGCCGGCGGGCCGCTGTCGCCCGCGCCGATGTGCTGCCACTGCCTCCTGATCGAGGGCGATGACCGGCTGATCCTCGTCGACACCGGCCTCGGCGTCGAGGATGTCAACGAGCCGCGGCGGCTCGGGCATTTGTTCAACCTCACCATGCGGCCGCGGCTCGAGGTCGCGGAGACGGCGCTGAGGCAGGTCGTGGACCTGGGCTTCCGGCCGAGCGACGTTCGCCACATTGTGCCGACCCATCTCGACCTCGACCATGCGGGAGGCATCAGCGATTTCCCTGCCGCCGCGGTCCACATATACGCCGACGAGCTTCGCGCCGCCTCGAGCCGGTCAAGCTTCACCGAGCGTAGCCGTTATCGCCCGGTGCAAATCTCAGCGGTCAAGAAATGGGCGGTGGTCAAGGAAGCGGGAGAGTCGTGGTTCGGCTTCTCGGCGGTGCGCGCGATACCGGCGACAAACGACGAGGTTCTGCTGGTCCCCCTGCCAGGCCATACCCGCGGCCATTGCGGCGTTGCGGTGCGGAGGTCGGACGATTGGCTCCTCCATTGCGGCGACGCTTATTTCCACCGTTCCGAGATCGAGCCGGGCAGCGGCAAGGCCCCGCCGGGCTTGCGGGCGTTCGAAAGGCTAATGAGCTTCAACGATGCCGCACGGCGCGCCAATCTGGCTCACCTGCGCGAGCTCGCCCGGCTGACGATGGGCGAGATCAAGCTGTTCTGCTCTCACGATCCGGTCGAGTTTGCCGCGCTCAAGGGCGAAGAGCTTCAGGCGTCGAACATAGAAGAAGAACGCCTGGCCAAGATTCCTTCGCGCCCGCTTAGCGCGCCGACGCCGCGGCGCGCCCAGTACCGCGACATTCGCGCGGCGGAATAACGCAGGCGTCAGTCGGCCCCGGTGGAACCGCGCCTCAGCGCCTTGACAGCGCCGCGGCGGGTTTTCGCGTCGAGGCGGCGCGTCTTTGAGGCGAGCGTCGGGCGGGTGGCGAGGCGGGGCTTCGGCCGCTCCTGCGCCTTCGTGAGCATCGCCGCGAGACGCGCCCTGGCGTCCTCGCGGTTGCGCGGCTGGCTGGCGAATTTCTGCGCGAAGATGACAATCACGCCATCCTGGGTGGCGCGCGCGCCGGCGAGCTTGATCAGCCGGACCGCGACGTCGTTGGGCAGACTCGGCGAACGCCGCGCGTCGAACCGGAGTTCGACCGCGCTCGCGACCTTGTTGACGTTCTGCCCGCCCGGTCCCGACGCGCGGACAAAGCTCTCGACGATCTCGCTCTCGTCAATGGAGAGCTCGCCGATTTTCATGCCTCTACCGCCACTCCCTGACGTCGACGAAGCGCCCCGCGATCGCGGCGGCGGCGGCCATCGCGGGCGAGACGAGGTGGGTGCGGCCGCGGTAACCCTGGCGGCCCTCGAAATTGCGGTTCGAGGTCGAGGCGCAGCGCTCGCCAGGCAGCAGCTTGTCGGGGTTCATCGCCAGGCACATCGAGCAGCCGGGCTCACGCCATTCGAAGCCGGCGGCGAGGAAAATCTTGTCCAGACCCTCAGCCTCGGCCTGCGCCTTGACCAAGCCCGATCCGGGCACAACCATCGCGCTCACCCGCTCCGACACCTTGCGGCCGTTGGCGATCGCCGCGGCGGCGCGCAGATCCTCGATCCGTCCGTTGGTGCACGAGCCAATGAAGACCCGATCGAGTTCGAGATCGGCGATCTTCTCTCCGCCCTTGAGCCCCATATAGTCGAGCGCCCGCCTGATCGAGGCGCGCTTCTGCTCGGTCTCACCGTCCTCGATCCGCGGCACGGCGCCGAAGATCGGCGTCACGTCCTGCGGGCTCGTGCCCCACGAGACGATCGGCGGCAGGTCGGCGGCGTTGAGTTCGACCTGGCGATCGAAATGCGCTCCATCGTCGCTGCGGAGCGTCTCCCAATGGCGCATCGCGTGATCCCAGTGGCCGCCCTTCGGCGACTTCGGGCGGTCCTTGAGATAAGCGTAGGTCTTGGCGTCCGGCGCGATCATGCCGGCGCGGGCGCCGCCCTCGATCGACATGTTGCAGACCGTCATCCGCCCTTCCATCGACAGCGCCTCGATCGCCGAGCCGCAATATTCGATCACGTGGCCGGTGCCGCCGGCGGTCCCGATCTCGCCGATGATGGCGAGGATGATGTCCTTGGCGGCGACGCCATCGGGAAGCGCGCCGTCGACCTTGACCCGCATGTTCTTGGCCTTGGTCTGGATCAAGGTCTGGGTCGCCAGCACGTGCTCGACCTCGGAGGTGCCGATGCCGTGGGCGAGCGCGCCGAAGGCGCCGTGGGTCGAGGTGTGGCTGTCGCCGCAGACGATGGTCGTCCCCGGCAGAGTGAAGCCCTGCTCCGGCCCGATGATATGGACGACGCCCTGCCGCACGTCGAACTCGTCGTAATATTCGATCCCGAACTCGCGCGCGTTCCTGGCCAATTCCTCGACTTGCTGGCGGCTCTCGGGATCGGCGATGCCGCCGCTGCGGTCGGTGGTCTGGATATTGTGATCGACGACGGCGAGGGTCTTGTGCGGCGCGCGCACCTTGCGGCCCGACATCCGAAGGCCCTCGAACGCCTGCGGGCTGGTCACCTCGTGGACGAGATGGCGGTCGATGTAGATGAGGCTAAGGTCGCCCTTGGTGTCGAGGACGTGCTCATCCCAGATCTTGTCGTACAACGTACGCGGCTCGGACATAACGCTCTCCAGCGCCCGCGGGCGCGAGTTCACGGGATTGGGCGCTATCTATGCCGGATGGGGCCGCGATGGAAGAGGCGACAGCGCCCCCCCTCTTACGCTCAGCGGCAGCGTGCCGACAAATCGGAGCGGGTTCATTTCGCGAGCGCTCCCGTTATCGCCTTGCCAGCCAGGTTCGTCGCTGCGTCGGAAGTGAGCGCGCCGGAAAGCGACACAACGAGAGATTTGCCCGAGAACTCAGCCTTGACGCTGGAAATCGAGAACGGCGCGATAAGCTTGTCCAGCGGCAAAGCGTGTCGCGCCAACTCGGCGGCAACGCCCGCCTGGACTTTGTTCTCAAGGGCGCCCATGACGCTCCTGACGGGTCCGCCCGCGGCGCCGAGTTTGTCTATGCCTTTCACATCGATGTGAGTTGTCGAAGGAATAATCGTCACGATATGCTGGGCGCTCACTTCAATTGACAGCTTCGTGCTCGCCTCGACGTCCAATTCCGGCGTCAGATGCGTTTTGAACGGCTTGCAAAGCCATCCCCGGACCTTGCCATGGAGCACAAGAACCAGGTCGGGCGCTGCGGGCCGCAATTCGCCGCTGTCAACGCGCACGCTCACCGGCGCTCCGTAGCACTCGTCAATATCCAGACCAGCTGCTCGCGCGAGCCCAGCGGCCTGCCGTTCGAGATCGTCAAGTTGCGCCGAAAGCGAGAGAGCCATGTCGCTGCGGTCGGCCCGTGTCTCGACCGAGATTGTCCCCTGCCCTACGAGCGACAGCGAAACGTCCTTCACGGGCACTTGGACGGTGATGGGCCCGAACGGCATCGGCGCAGGGTCCGCGGACGCTGCTGACCATCCCAAGGAAAGACAGCACGCAATAACGGCGTGGCGCGGATTTATCGGCCCCTCGAGGCGTTGAAGCAAAATCACCCAATGGGCGATTGGCTCAAACGTAAATCACCAAGACGTTCGACCGTCAAAAAATCGATCGCGAAAAGCATTTTGAGGCGATTTGCAGCTTAATTTGACCGGTTCTCAAGCGAGCTGGCCCACCGAGCGCTCGGGCTTTTGCGTTGATCCGGCGCTCAGACGGGCGAAGCGATTGAGCAGACCGTTCACATAGTCGGGCGACGTTTCGCCGTTCGAGAATAAGATGCGGTAGCAGATCGGCGCGATCACAACGTCGATCGCCTCCTCAACTGAGAACCCGGCCTCGCCGCGTTTAAGAGCACGAGCGTTGACGGTTTGCAGATGTTGGGTCGTGTAAGCGCAACAACGCACGGCGGCGAGGTCGGAGTCCGTCTCGGCCAGTACATCGCGCAGCAGCGCCCGGCCGACAGGGGAGGCCATTTCCTCCGCATATTGCATGACGAAGGCGCGCAAATCGCCGGCAAGAGAGCCGGTATCGTCTGGATCGGCCACAGGGCGCAGCCGTTCGGCGGCGACATCGGCCAAAAGCTGAGTAAGATCGCCCCAGCGCCGATAGACCGTTGACGGTGTCACGCCCGCCCGTTCGGCGATCATAGGCACGTTAATCTCGCCGCGGCCGACTTCACTGATGAGCGCCTGCGTCGCCCGGTGAACCGCCTCCTGGATGCGGGCGCTCCGCCCGCCCTGCCGAACCATTTCACGCGCCATTGGCGTTCCTCAAAAAGATCGACCCCCCTCATCCTGAGCGACTGTCTTGTTTGTCAAGCTGGGAGCCATGGCTTTCGGTCTCGCATGATGGCGTTGAGGATGACGAGGAGTTTTCGGATGCAGGCGGTCAGGGCCTGTTTGGCGGGTTTTCCGGAGGCTCTGAGCTTTTGATAGTAGGGTGCGATGACGGGATTGGCGCGGGAGGCGACCAGCGCGGCCATGTAGAGGGCGGTCCGCACCGGGGCCCGGCCGCCGGCGATTGTTTTTCGGCCGCGCGCGACGCCGCTGTCGCGATTGACGGGAGCGCCGCCGACAAGGGCGGCGATTTTTCGCCGATCGAGGCGTCCGAGCTCGGGCAGTTCGGCGATGAGGGTGCGCAGGGTCGCCTTGCCTACTCCCGGCACGCTGGCCAAAAGGTCTGCGTCGGCCTGCCAGGCGGGGCTTTTGCGGATGGCGCCATCGATGTCTCGATCGAGCTCGGAAAGCTCGGCCTGCAGGAGATCGACATGCCGGTCGATGGCCTTGAGCACGCGAGGCTGGCCAGCGAGGCGGCGGCGGTTTTTTTCGGCGACGATCATCTCGATGACCTGTCGTCGCCGCGCGGTCAATTCGCCCAGCGCCTGGGCTTCGGCGTCAGCGATGGGCCTCGCGGGCGGCCGGATGGCCTCGGCGAAGTGGGCGATCGCCGCGGCGTCGAGACGATCGGTCTTGGCGAGCTTGCCGGTCGACCGGGCGAAATCGCGGATCTGACGAGGATTGATCACCGCCAGCGGCAGATGCGCAGTAGCAAGGGCGCTTGCGACCACGGTTTCGTATCCGCCTGTCGCCTCGAGCGCGACCAGGACCGGAGCCAGGGCGCGCAGACGCTCGACAAGACGCTCAAGACCTTCGTCGTCACGCGTGACGACGAAGGTCTCCCCGCTCGGCCGGACGCAGACGTCGAGCCGGTCCTTCGACACGTCGATTCCGATGAACAAATCCATCTCCCGTCCTTGCACATGCGGGCTCGCAACGCGGCCCCGGCGACTGTTCGGGATCGTGGAATAGGCGGATGGGGCGCCATGCTCAGGAGCGGGCTTGTGAACCCAAGGAGCGCCAGGGCTCCCATCCGCCGCCGCGACGCCTACCTTAGCGGCCCGGCGCGACGCAGGGGAGATACAAGGAGCGCCGATGGCGCGTCTCGAAGGATGGTCCAGTTTGCCCCTCGTGTGCGCCTCCTGGAACGCCCTTCGACACGTCGGCTGCGCCGCCGGCTCAGGACGAGGGATTGGTCTCACTCGCTTAAAGCAAAGATATTGCATTAAGCTGCCGACCTGCTATCTTGCTTAACGCAACAATTTAGCCTTAGGCGCGAAAATGTCCACCACCCGCATCGCGGTCCCTGCTCGGCCGGATTTGAGGTCCATCACCGCGGCTTACGCGACCGCGACAGCGATCACCTTCTCGACGGTCGCGGGCGCGCCGACGCCGATCTACCGACTCTACCGTGAGACGCTGGGCCTGACCCCGTTCACGATCACCTTCATCTTCGCCGTCTATTCCTTCACGATGATCGCGGCTTTCCTCACGATTGCACGCCTATCAGACTATGTCGGACGCAAGCCGATGATTTTGTTGGCGCTCGGGCTCAACGCTATCGCACTGCTCCTGTTCTTTGCCGCGGAATCCGCAGGCATGCTCGTCGCCGCGCGGGCCGTGCAGGGGGTTGCGACGGGCGTCGCGCTGGCGACGCTTGGCGCGGTTATCACGGATACGGCGCCGCGCTGGGCAGCCACGCTCAACAGCGTGACTGCGTTCGTGGGCCTCGCGCTGGGCGCGCTCATCTCCGGCGTGTTCATCGCCTTCGCGCCCTGGCCCACCCATCTCGTCTATACCGTACTGCTCGGCGTGACGGTCGCGGAGATGATCGTCCTTGCCTGGGTCGCCGAAACAGTGTCGCCAAAGGTCGGCGCCTGGAGCGGAATCAGGCCCAAACTCACTGTTCCAGCGGCCGCGGCCGCCCCGATGGCGCGCCTGTTCCCGTTGACCCTCTCCGCCTGGGCGCTGGGCGGCTTCTACCTCTCGTTGATGCCCTCGCTCATGATCGAGGCCACCGGGGTCCGCTCGCCCCTTGTCGGCGCCGCCGTCGTCTCGGCGCTGATGCTCTCAGGCGGCGGCGCCTCGCTGGCGACGCGCGCTTTCGACGCGGGGAAGATGGTGCGCGCGTCGTCGGCAACTCTCGCCGCCGGCATTGTCCTCACGCTGTTCGCCATTGCGGCCGGCTCGCCCGCTGGCATGTTCGTCAGCACCATCGTCACGGGCGTCGGCTTTGGCGCGTCCTATGGGGCCTCGTTGCGCGTGCTCCTGCCGCTCGCGTCGAGCCACGAGCGGGCCGGGCTGCTTTCCGCCTATTTCGTTCCTATCTCGCCTTCGCGTTGCCGGCCGTTGCAGCCGGACTTGCCGCGCCACGGTTTGGGCTGGTTACGACAGCGCTCTACTACGGCTCAGCGCTCGCTTTGAGCGCCTTGGTGACCCTCGCCGTCGAGACCGCCGCCGCGAGGCGTTGAACGCGCGGCGCCACGGGATGCGTCGGGCGTGTTTGCGGTTCGCGCCTTGTGGGCGAAGGTGAGCTGGAAACCGCCGGCTGCGCGCGAGTCAATCGGCCGAGAACGTTACCGCTTCAACGTTGTGCCCGTCGGGATCATAAACGAAGGCGGCATAGTAGTCCGCGCTGTAGTCGGGGCGCAGGCCCGGGCCGCCGTTGTCGCGTCCGCCCGCGGCGACCGCGGCGGCATGGAAAGCCTCGACGGCTTTCCGATTGTCCGCCCGGAAGGCGAAGTGGATCGGCGTCGCGGCCGGACCGAAGACGCCGATCCAGAGCCGTCCCGAGGCATTGCCGATCACCGCGAATCTGTCGGTGTCGCGCATCAGCTGCATGCCAAGCGGCTGAAGCGCGGCCAGATAAAAAGCCTTGCTCCGGGCGAAATCGGAAACGTTGAAGCCGACGTGGTCGAACATGGCCGCCCCTCCCCACCCTCAAGCTTGCTCACGCAGATGCTGCTAAGAGCTTATCATGCGCACTTCCAAACTCATCCACATCGTCTCCTGCCACGCCGAGGGCGAGGTGGGCGACGTGATCGTCGGCGGAGTTCCCGCCCCGCCGGGCGAGACGTTGTGGGAGCAGTCGCGGTTCATCGCGCGCGACGGGGCGTTGCGCGCTTTCGTGCTCAACGAGCCGCGCGGCGGTGTCTTTCGTCACGTCAATTTGATCGTGCCGGCCAAGGACCCGCGGGCGCAGATGGGCTTCATCATCATGGAGCCCGAGGATACGCCGCCGATGTCGGGCTCGAACGCCATCTGCGTCGCGACGGTGCTGCTCGACGCCGGCATCCTGCCGATGCAGGAGCCGCTCACGCATCTCACTCTCGAAGCGCCGGGCGGGCTGATCGCGGTCGTCGCCGATTGCCGCAACGGCAAGGCCGAGCGCATCAGCGTGGAGAACGTGCCGTCTTTCGTCGACCGGCTCGACGCCCCGCTCGAGGTTGCGGGCCTGGGCAGTCTAAAAGTCGACATCGCCTATGGCGGCGACAGCTTCGTCATTGTCGACGCAGCGGCGTTGGGTTTCGGCATCGCGCCCGACGAGGCGTGCGATCTCGCCGAGACCGGCATGCGGATCACCTCGGCTGCCAACGAGCAATTGGGGTTTTCCCACCCCGAGAACGCGGGCTGGGACCACATCTCGTTCTGCCAGTTCGCCGGGTCGCTGAAGCGCGAGGGCGCGGAACTCAGCGGCCCCAACGCGGTCGTCGTCCGCCCCGGCAAGATCGACCGCTCGCCGACCGGAACCGGCTGCAGCGCCCGGATGGCGACCCTGAGCGCCCGCGGACTGATGACCGAAGGCGACGTCTATCGCGCCCGCTCGATCATCGGCTCGGAATTCGTTTGCCGCATCGCCCGGCGGGCCGCGGTCGCCGGCCGGCCGGCGGTCGTCCCGGTCATTTCCGGCCGGGCATGGATTACCGGCGTCAACCAGTATATGCTGGACCCGGGCGATCCGTGGCCCTCGGGTTATCGGCTCTCGGACACCTGGCCCAACGTTAAGGCTTAATTTCAGTCGATTCGAGTAGGCTAATGGTCTTGCTTGACGTGAAATCGGCGATCGCCTACCCACTTCACGACCTTTTGTCGTTTCCCTGAGCGATTTTAGCAGTTCTGCCCGAAGGCTGGCGTAAGAATGGATTCGGACGAGTTCGCATCCCGGGGACGGGCGGAAGGGCAAGAGGTCGTGAGGCCGACTGACGTCTCCCATCCCGACTACTTCCACAAAGTCGTCGATTGCCAGTGGGCCTGCCCCGCCCACACCCCGGTCCCCGAATATATCCGGAAGATCGCGGCCGGCGATTATAACGACGCCTACATGATCAACTGGAAATCCAACGTTTTCCCGGGGATTCTAGGCCGCACCTGCGACCGTCCGTGCGAACCCGCATGCCGGAGGGGAAGGCTCGAGGAGCAGCCGGTCGCCATTTGCCGGCTCAAGCGCGTCGCGGCCGACCACAAACAGGACATCGCGGCGCTCCTGCCGCCCGCGCCGCGCGAACGCAACGGCAAGCGGGTCGCCTGCGTCGGCGCCGGACCGGCGTCGCTGACGGTGGCGCGCGATCTCGCTGCGATCGGATACGAGGTCGTGGTGTTCGATTCCGATTCGCGCGCCGGCGGGATGATGCGCAGCCAAATTCCGAAGTTTCGCCTCCCCGACGAAGTCATCGACGAGGAGGTCGGCTACGCGCTCTCGCTCGGCGGCCAGTTCGCCGCCGAACGGCGCATCGACAGCCTCAAGGGCCTCGCCGGCGAAGGCTACGACGCGATATTCGTCGGCTGCGGCGCCCCGCGGGGACGCAATCTCGACATTCCCGGTCGCCTTGAAGCGGCGGACCACATTCACATCGGCATCGACTGGCTGGCGAGCGTCTCCTTCGGCCATGTCTCGTCGATCGGCCGGCGGGTGGTGGTGCTTGGCGGCGGCAACACCGCGATGGATTGCTGCCGGACCGCGCGGCGCCTCGGCGGCGCCGAGGTCAATGTCGTCGTACGTTCCGGCTTCGCCGAGATGAAGGCCTCGCCGTGGGAGAAGGAAGACGCGATGCGCGAGGGCGTCGCCATTCTCAACTTTCACGCGCCCAAGGCGTTCACCCATCAACGGGGCCGCCTGACCGGCGTCGTATTCGAGAAGATGACGGCGAAAAAGGACGAGCGCGGGCGACGTCTGCTGGTCCCGACCGGCGAACCGGACGTTGTGATCGAATGCGACGACGTCCTGATCGCGGTCGGCCAGGAGAATGCCTTTCCCTGGATCGAGAGCGACGCGGGCGTCGCCTTCGACCGCGACGGCCTGCCCGCCGTCGACGCCGTCACTTTCCAGTCGAGCCTGCCGAACGTCTTTTTCGGCGGCGACGCCGCATTCGGGCCGAAGAACATCATCACCGCGGTCGCCCACGGTCACGAGGCGGCGATCTCGATCGACGCTTTCTGCCAGGGCGCGGATGTCCGCGATCGGCCTCATCCGCTGACCAATCTCGTCAGCCAGAAGATGGGCATCCACGAGTGGTCCTACGACAATGACATCACCCTCGACCGCCGGTTCAAGGTGCCCCATGTCGAGAATTCGGTCGCGCTGAAGAACATCGCGACCGAGGTCGAGCTCGGCTTCGACCTGAAGCAGGCGCTCGGCGAAGCCCATCGCTGCCTGAACTGCGACGTGCAGACCGTGTTCGCCACCCCCTTGTGCATCGAGTGCGACGCCTGTGTCGACGTTTGCCCGATCGATTGCATCTCTTTCGTGCCCAACGCGCCGGAAGACGAATTGCGGCGCTCGTTGACCGCGCCGGCGCTCAATCTTACCCAGGCGATCTATGTCTCGGAGCCGGTCAAGACCCGGCGGGTCATGGTCAAGGACGAGGATCTCTGCCTGCACTGCGGGCTCTGCGCCGAGCGCTGCCCGACGGGCGCGTGGGACATGATGAAGTTCACTCTCGAGATGGCCCAGGCCGGACATTCATGCCGATCAGCGCCGTAAACGACTTCGTCATCCGCTTCGCCAACGTCAACGGCTCGGGATCGGCCAGCGCCAATCTCCTGTTCGCGCGCTCGATCCTGCGCATGGGCGTGCCGATCGCTCCACGCAATATCTTTCCCTCGAACATCCAGGGACTGCCGACCTGGTACGAGGTCAGGGTGAGCGAAGAAGGGTGGCTCGGCGCGCGAGGCGGCGCCGACATACTGGTCGCGATGAACGCACAGACCTTCGCGCAGGATGTCGCGGCGCTCGAGCCTGGCGGCTACCTCTTCTACGATTCGTCCCGGGCGTTGCCGCCCTCGAGCCTGCGCGACGATATCGTCGTTCTCGGCATGCCGCTGACCGAAATCTGCGCCGCCCAATATTCGGACCCAAGGCAGCGTCAACTCTACAAGAATATCGTCTATGTCGGCGCGCTCGCCGCGCTTCTGGATATCGATCTCGCGGTGGTGGAGAAGCTCGCCACCGAACGCTTCAAGGGCAAGGAGAAGCTCATCGAGGCCAATCAGCGGGCGCTGCGCCTCGGCCATGATGAAGCCAGATCGCGCTTCGAATGCCCTCTCGGCATTCGCATTCGCCGCTCGACCGCGGTCGGCGACCGCATTCTCGTCGAAGGGAACTACGCCGCCGGGCTAGGCGCGGTCTATGGCGGCGCGACCGTTTGCGCCTGGTACCCGATCACGCCCTCGACCTCGCTTGCCGAAGCGTTCGAACGCAATTGCGCCCGCTACCGGGTCGATAAGGCGACTGGCAAGAAGAACTACGCCATCGTTCAGGCCGAGGACGAGATCGCCGCGATCGGCATCGCGGTCGGCGCCGGATGGAACGGCGCCCGCGCCTTCACCACGACCTCCGGCCCGGGCATCTCGCTGATGCAGGAATTCTTCGGCCTCGCCTATTTCGCCGAGATTCCGGTGGTGGTGTTCGATGTGCAGCGCGGCGGCCCCTCGACCGGAATGCCGACCCGCACCCAGCAGTCCGACCTCCTCTCCTGCGCCTTCGCCTCGCACGGCGACACCAAGCATGTCCTGCTTATCCCCGGCGGCCCGAATGAAGCGTTCGAATTCGCCGCGCGGGCTTTCGATCTCGCCGATCGGCTGCAGACGGTCGTCTTTGTCATGCTCGATCTCGACATCGGCATGAATTCGCATCTGAGCGCGCCGTTCCAATGGGACGACGCGCGCATCTACGACCGCGGCAAGGTTCTCTCTTTCGACGCCCTGGAAAAGGCGCCGAACTTTGGCCGTTACGATGACATCGACGGCGACGGAATTGCTTATCGGACCCTTCCCGGCAGCCATCCGACGCGCGGGGCGTACTTCACTCGCGGCACCAGCCGCGACCGCTTCGCGCGCTACACCGAGGAAGGCCTGCCCTACATCGACAACATGGAGCGGCTCGAGCGCAAGTTCGAGACCGCGCGCGACCTCCTGCCGCGGCCGCTGCTTAAGCGCGCGGCAAAGCCGACGCGGATCGGCGTGCTGTATTACGGATCGACCGCCGCTCCGATGATCGAAGCCCACAAGATGCTCGAAGACGAGGGCCTCCATGTCGACGTCATGCGCATTCGCGCCTTTCCGATGACGTCGGAGGTCAAGGATTTCATCGGCAGCCATGACCAGATCTTTGTGGTCGAGCAAAATCGCGACGCGCAGATGCGCACGCTGATCTCGACCGATCTCGGCGTCGCAACGCACCGCTGGACGCCGATCCTCCACTTCAACGGAATGCCTACGTCCGCCCGCTTCATTTATCGCGAAATCGCGGCGCGCCTGCGGAAGCCCGCGGCGCCGCAACCGCTCGAGGCCGCCGAATGACCTATCTCGCCAAGCCGAAGTTCCACCACCCAGCGCTCCCCGTCAACGCGCTTGGCTTCACCCACCGCGACTACGAAGGCTCGATGTCGACGCTCTGCGCCGGCTGCGGCCACGACGCGATCAGCGCCGCGATCATTCACGCCTGCTTCGAATTGAGCTTGCCGCCGCACCGGGTCGCCAAGCTTAGCGGCATCGGCTGCTCCTCCAAGACGCCGACCTATATGCTCGGCCAGAGCCACGGCTTCAACTCGGTGCACGGGCGCATGCCGTCGGTGCTGACCGGCGCCAATCTCGCCAATCGCGACCTCATCTACCTCGGCGTCTCCGGCGACGGCGATACCGCCTCGATCGGCCTCGGGCAGTTCGCACACGCCATGCGGCGCGGCGTCAACATGGTTTATATTGTCGAGAATAACGGCGTTTACGGGCTGACCAAGGGCCAGTTCTCCGCTACCGCCGACCGCGGCTCGGCCGGCAAGAAGGGAGGCGGCGCCCTCGATCAACCGATCGATCTCGTCGGCATGGCGATCGGGCTCGGCGCCTCGTTCGTTGGGCGCAGTTTTTCCGGCGACAAGGAGCAGCTCGTGCCGCTGATCAAGGCGGCGTTCGAGCATCGCGGCGCGGCGTTCATCGACGTCATTTCGCCCTGCGTCACGTTCAACAACCACGCCGGCTCGACCAAGAGCTTCGACTACGTCCGCGAGCACAACATCGCCGTCAACGCGCTGGATTTCATCACCGGGCGCGACCCGATTGACGTCGACTACGAGGAAGGCGCGAGCCAGGCGATCGCGATGCACGACGGATCGACCATCGTTCTGCGCAAGCTCGACGCCGATCACAATTGCCAGGACCGGTCGGCGGCCCTGGCCACCCTCGAGGCCGCCCGGGTCTCCGGCGAGATCGTCACCGGCCTCATCTACGTCAACGAGGACGCCGACGAGCTGCACGATGTTCTCGGCACGACCGCGAGGCCGCTGAACGAGTTCGCCGAGCGCGAGCTCTGCCCGGGCTCGAAGGCGCTCGAGGCGATCAACGCGTCGCTGAGATAGAGGGCGTTACGCCGGGCCAGCCGGCGCTTCGCGCATCGCCCCTTCCGCCAGCAGTTCGTCGACGACGCGCTGGAAGGTGGCGAACTCGAACGGCTTGCCGAGCGTCGAACGCGAGCGGTACCTCGGATCAATCCCGTCCTGCCCGTATCCCGTCGCCAGCGCGAACGGGACGCCGCGCGCGCTCAAGGCGTCGGCGAGCGGGTAGCTCTTGTCCCTGCCGAGGGATACGTCGACGATAGCAGCGTCCAGGTCCGTCTCGGCGAGCTTGAGCGCCGCCGCCAGATTGTATGCCGGCCCGACCACGATATGGCCCAGTTCCGACAGCCATTCCTCGGTCATCGCGCTGATCAGCGGCTCGTCATCAACGACCAGTATCTTCGCCATCAAGCCTCCGGTTGCGAAGCGGCCAAGACGGTATCACAATCGACCCGTCGCACAAGGCGGGAATCGGCGTCGGAGTTTCATTTTTACGAATGCAGTCTGCCGATAACGCCTTTGCGATCAGACCGCCGTGGCCGAGCCTCGGCCGGCGCGCCGCCAACCTCCTTGCGCTCATCGGTTTCGCGCTCCTGGTCGTGGTCGCCGTTCTAGCCGCGCTGATGGCCGAGCGCGTCAACGGCGCGGCCGATTGGGTCGCTCACTCGCTGGAGGTCCAGGACAAGGCCGCCGGTTTGCTTGGCGACGTGCAAGACCTGGAACTGGCCAAGCGCGGCTACCTGCTGACCAGGTCGGACGCGTTTCTCCCCGCCTACGACGAAGCGCGGGCGGCGGTCCCGCAGGCTTTGGACAAACTGCGATCCCTGGTCGCTGACAACCCGGACCAGATGGCGCGGGTCGGGCGCATGGATTCGTCGCTCGAGGATATGTTGACGGCGTCGGCAACAGCGGTCGAGCTCGGCCGTCACGGCCAATTCCCCGAGGCCGCTGAAACCGCGACGACCGGACGCGGCCAGCAGATCCTGGAGTCCTTCCGCGCGATTGTCGACGACTTCGAAAAAGCCGAGAGCGATCTCCTGCGCGAGCGCCAAGCCGCCGAATTGGTTGCTCGAGCGATCATGCTCGGCCTGGTCCTGATCAGCCTCGTCGCTGCCGCCGGGGCCGCGCTCGGCGCCCTTTTCATGACCGGCGCCCTGATCCGGGAATTGCGGGAGCGCTCGGAGGCGCTGGCCGAGGAAACGCGCGTCCGCAAGGACGCGCAGGCTACCCTTGTGCAAGCGCAAAAGATGGAGTTGATCGGCCTCCTCGCCGGCGGCGTCGCCCATGACTTCAACAACCTGATGACCGTGGTGATCGGCAGTCTCGACTCGGCCGAGCGGCGCCTCGCGCGCGGCGGCGCGGCCGACGCTGCGTCGATCGGCAAGCCGATCGCGGCGGCGATGCAAGGCGCGAGGCGCGCCGCCGCGCTGACCCAGCGCCTGCTCGCATTCTCCCGCCAGCAAGTGCTGAGCCCGCACCAGGTCGACCTCAACCGGCTGGTCGGCGGCCTTTCCGAGATGCTGACCCGGACCGTCGGGGAGACGATCGCGGTCGAGACCATCCTCGGCAGCGGCCTATGGCCGACATTCGTGGACGCGAGCCAGCTCGAAAACGCCATCGTCAATCTGGTCGTCAACGCTCGCGACGCGATGCCGGAGGGCGGCCGCATCACCATCGAGACCGCCAATGCATCGCTGGACGAGGCCTATTGCCGGCAATTCGGCGACGTGGCGCCAGGTCAGTACAGGCTGCTCTCGGTCACCGATACCGGAACCGGCATTTCGCCCGAGAACCTGAGAAAGGTGTTCGAGCCGTTCTTCACCACCAAGGCCGCCCCGGCAGGCACCGGCCTCGGGCTCGCGATGATCTATGGCTTCGTCAAGCAGTCGAAGGGCCACATCCGCATCTATAGCGAGGTCGGTCACGGGACCACCGCCAAGATCTACCTGCCGCGGATGGCCGGAGCCCTGCGGACCGAATCCGCGCCTGCGGCCGGGCGCGGGGAAAGCGCGGGAATGCCGGAAGCGAACCCAGGCGAAGTCGTGCTGATGGTCGAGGACGATAGGGACGTGCTCGATTCGACCGCCGGTTTGCTGGGCGAATTGGGCTATTCGGTCCTCGTCGCCCGCAACGGCCCCGAAGCGCTCGCGCACCTTCGAGGGAGCGAACGAGTCGACATCCTGTTCACCGATGTCGTTCTTCCGCAGCGCATGAACGGACGAATGCTGGCGCACGAGGCGGCGGCCGTGCGGCCGGCCCTGCCCGTCCTCTTCACCACCGGCTACGCCCGAAACGCTATCGTTCACAACGGGCAGCTCGACCCGGACGTTCAGCTTCTCGCCAAGCCCTATACGCAGCGGGATCTCGCGCAAAAACTGCGCGCGGTGCTCGACGGGGCGAAGGCGATGTAGACCGCGGTCGCCGACCGCCTCCGCGCTCAACGAGCGCGGCCACAATGGCATGTCCCCGAGGGGTCCCACGCGACCCGTTCGACGTCAGGTGAGAGTCTCATGAAGCGGACGGGCGCCGGCAGGGCTCGAACAATCGCGCTCACGGCGATTGCGATGCTCGCCTTCGCCGCCAATTCCATCCTTTGCCGGTTGGCGCTTGCTCGGTCAGGCATCGATCCGGCCAGCTTCACGTTAATCCGCATCGTCTCAGGCGCCGCGATGATGGCGGCGATCTGCGCGGTCGCGAGAGGCGGGCGTCCGAGCGGCGGGTCATGGCGCGCAGCGTTGGCGCTGTTTGCCTATGCCTCGGCTTTTTCGTTTGCCTACGTGTCGCTGCCTGCCGGGGTCGGCGCCTTGCTGCTGTTCGGCGCCGTACAGGCGACGATGGTGATCACCGGGATCGTCAGGGGCGAGCATCCGACCCCCGGCCAATGGGTTGGTCTTGCATTGGCTCTGGCCGGTCTCGCGGCGCTGGTCGCTCCCGGCGTCTCCGCCCCACCGCTTGCCGGGGCGATTCTCATGCTCGGGGCGGGCGTCTCCTGGGGCGCCTACTCGCTGATGGGTCGTCGCAGCGCCGATCCGCTCGGCGCGACCGCGGGCAATTTTCTCCGCGCCGTCCCGATGGCGCTCGTCCTTGCCTTGCCGCTGATCCGGGAAACGCCTCCGCTCGCCGGATTGACCTACGCGGCGCTGTCGGGGGCGGCAGCCTCGGGCCTCGGATATACGATCTGGTACGCGGCCCTGCCCGGACTGAGCGCCGCCGAAGGCGCCTCGGTGCAGCTCAGCGTACCCGTGATCACCGCCCTCGCCGGCGCAGCGTTGCTCGCGGAGCCGATCACACTGCGGCTAAGCCTCGCGTCTGCGGCGGTCCTAGGCGGCATTGGGCTGGTGATCGCAAGCCGGAGTCGTCGGACCTAGAGCGCTCCGCTTGCGCCGATCCGGTCCTGGGGCTTCTCGCTGCCTTTGAGGGCCCCGACGATGCCGGCCGGGGCGAAATAGACCGCGAGCACGAAGGCCACGCCGAGCCAGAGCAGCCAGCGGTCGGGGTGAAACAGGGCCGGCAGGAGCGGCAGGCTGGCGTCGGCCGCGAGGCGCGAGAGCGCGCCCATCGCTTCCTGGAGATAGCTCTCGGCGAACACGAACAGAGCCGCGCCGAGAATCGCGCCATAAAGCGACCCCATGCCGCCGACGACGACCATCACCAGAACGTCGACCTGGATCGAAAACGAGAGCGCCGTGTCCGGCCCGACGTAGCGCAGCCAGAGCGCGCTCAACGCCCCGGCGAGCGTCGCGCCAAGGGCGGAGATGCAGGTGGCGAGGGTGCGATGGAACACGGTGCGATAGCCCAGCGCCTCGGCTCGGAACGGGTTCTCGCGGATCGCCTGCAACACCCGGCCGAACGGCGAGTTCACCACCCGAAGCAACACCAGGAAGGCGGCGGCGACAACGATCAGCATCAAATAATAGGTCAGAATCTTGCCACTGATCGCGATCCCGAACACCCTGCCCTCGATCAGCCTGAAACCCGGCTGCAACACGTCGGGAACCTTGAACGAGCGCCCATCCTCGCCGCCGGTGAGCCACGAGAGCTGCGACGCCAGCACATTGAAGGCGTAGGCGACCGCGAGCGTCACCATGGCGAAGAAGATCGACTGCACCCGGAGCGAGAAGAGGCCGATCGCCAGCGCGAGCGCAAGCGACAGCGCCGCCGCGGCGGCGAGCCCGACGCCAAGCGCGCCCCAGCCTGCGCCCAGACCATAAAGCGCAAGGCCGACGCCATAGGCGCCGACGCCGAAGAACATCACATGCGCGAACGAGACGATGCCGGTGTAGCCGATGAGGAGATCGTAAGAAGCGACCAGCAGGATCATCACGCAGGTCTTGGCGGCTACATTGAGCGCCTTCGCGCCCGGGAACAGGAACGGCGCCAGGATGAGCGCGAGGACGACCAGGACGAGGATCGCCTGCAGCGCGCGCCCGCGCGGCGGATCGCCGGACAGAAGGTTCATCGCCCGCTGACCGGATAGAGCCCGCGCGGACGCCACAGCAGCACCGCGACCATCGCCAGGATATTCGACACCAACGCCAGCTTGGGCGCGAGAAAGCCGGCATAATTGGCGATCAGCGCGACCAGGATCGAGGCGACGAATGAGCCGCCGACCGACCCCAAGCCGCCGATGATGATGACGATGAAGCACAGCACCAGGAACTCGCCGCCGATGGTCGCGTGAACCTGGCCGCGATAGAGCGCCATCATCGCTCCGCCCAGGCCCGCGAGCGCCGAGCCGGCCATGAACACGGCCACGAACAGCCGGTCGACGCGATAGCCGAGCGCCTCGACCATCTCGCGGTTCTCGACCCCGGCGCGGATCAGGAGACCGATCCGGGTGCGGTTGAGGACCAGCATCTCGGCCGCGAACACCAGGAGGCCGACGCATGTCGCCAGCAGCCGATATTTTTCGATCGCCGCCTGGCCGAAGACGAACGAGCCCTCGAAGGTCTTCGGCATCTCGAGCGGAATCTGCGCTGGGCCGAACAAGGCGTAGAGCAATTGCTCGGCGATGATCGAGCCGCCGATGGTGGCCAGAATCTGCTTCAGGTGCTGGCCATAGACCGGCTTTACGATCAGACGCTCGAACACCAAGCCGAAGGCGCCGCAGACCAGCGCCGCGACGATGACCGCGAGGACGAAGACGGCGAGGTTGAGTGCGAGCGAATCGGCGCTCGACCAAGCCGCCAGCGGCGCCAGGACCAGGGTCGCGGCATAGGCGCCGAGCGCAATGAACGCGCCGTGGCCGAAATTGAGCACGTCCATCATGCCGAAGACGAGCGTCAGGCCCGAGGCCATGGTGAAGATCATCATGCCCATCGCGAGTCCCGCCGCGGTCAGGGTCACGAATGTCGACGGCGAGCCGATGAACGGCGCGGCGATCAGGGCGACGGCGAGCGGCGTCAGCGCCGGCAGGATGTCCGCCCTTCGCCGGGGCAGCGCGGCGCCGGCGTCGAGCGCGCTCATTGATGCGAATCCAGGCTCAAGCCGAGCAGACGGTTTTGTAAGCCTTCGTCGGCGGCGAGTTCAGCCATCCGGCCGCGATGGACGATGAGGCCGTTGTCCATTACCCGGACCTCGTCGCCGACCTCGCGGGCGACGCGAAAATTCTGCTCGACCATGAGGATCGTGACCCCGGTCGCTTTGATCTCGTTGAGGCAGGCGATCAGCGAGCCGACGATCGCCGGCGACAGGCCCTTGGTCGGCTCGTCGATCAAGAGCAGTTCGCGCGGCTCGACGATGGCGCGGGCGATCGACAGCATCTGCTTCTGCCCGCCCGACAGCGAGCCGGCGCGCGACAGCCAGAACTTCTTCAGCGCCGGAAAGAAGCCGAAGATCCAGGCGAGACGCGCGTCGTCGAGCGACGAAGCGCGCGCGCCGAGGACGAGGTTCTCCTTGACCGTGAGATCGGAGAACACCGCCATCGTCTCCGGCGCATAGCCGACGCCGAGCCGCGCGACATCGCTCGCCGCCAGGCTCTCGAGCGGCGTGGCCCCGAGCGCGATCCGTCCCTTCGAGGCCCGCCACAGTCCCATGATGGTGCGAAGCGTGGTCGTCTTGCCGGCGCCGTTGCGGCCGAGCAGCATGGTCGTCAGACCCGCCGGCGCGTCGAAGTCGACGCCCTGCAGGATGTGGTAGCGGCCGATATGGGTATGCACCCCCTCAAGATTGAGCGCGGCGCTCATCTCGGCGCGCCCGGGATGATTCCGAGATAGGCCTCCTGCACGACCGGCGAGGCGATCACCGCCGCGGGCTCGCCATCGGCCGCCAGTTGCCCGTTGGTGAGCACGATGATGCGGTCGGCGAGCGAGCGCACGACGTCCATCTTGTGCTCGACCAGGAGGATGGTCTTCGACTTGTCGGTCTTGAGCCGCGCGATGAGGTCGAGGACGACCGGAACCTCATCGACGCTCATGCCCGCCGTCGGCTCGTCGAACATGAAGATCGTCGGCTCGAGCGCCATCATCATCGCCACTTCAAGCTTGCGCTGATCGCCGTGCGGCAGGGCGGAAGCGAGCGCGTCGCGCTTGTTGAGGAGGCCGACCGAATCGAGCGCCGCGTCGGCCCGGTCGATGAGATCGGCGCTCGCCCGCCACGGCCGGCGCATGTCGTAGTGAACCCCGGCCCTTGCCTGGGTCGCGAGCCGCACGTTCTCAGCCACGCCGAGGCGCGGAAACAAGTTGGTGAGCTGGAACGCGCGCCCGATGCCGCGCCGGGTCCGCTCCGGCGCGCTCAAGCGCGTGACGTCCTCGCCGTCGATCAGGACGGCGCCGTCGGACGCGGTGAGCTGGCCCGACATCAGGTTGAAATAGGTCGTCTTGCCGGCCCCGTTCGGCCCGACGATCGCGGTCAGCTCGCCGGGAAAGAAGGCGCAGGAGACGTGATCGACCGCGACATGGCCGCCGAAGCGGATGGTGAGATCGTGCGTCTCGAGCGACGGGGTCATCGGCGCCGGTTCTGATCGGAGGCCCCCCTGACCGCCCTCATCCTGAGGCGCCCTTTGTCAAAGACAAAGGGCCTCGAAGGATGGTCCAGCCCGCGTCGACCACCGCGCGCTCTGAAGCGTCCTTCGAGACGCCGCGCATCGCGCGGCTCCTCAGGACGAGGACAAAAGACGTCATCGCTTGTTGCGGATTGGAATGTCCATATCCTCGATCTTGAGCTCGCGGGTGAGCTCCGGGATGCCCCATTTTACATCCGGATCGACCTTGATCTTGAAGGCGTACATCGACTGCAGCGCCTGATGATCCTCCTTGCGGAAGATCATCTTGCCCTTGGGGGTGTCGAATTCCATGCCCTCCATGGTTGCGATCAGCTTCTCCGTGTCGGTCGACTTCGCTTTCTCGAGGGCGGTCACAACCGCCATCGCCGCCGCAAACCCGCCGGCGGTGAAGAAATCCGGCGGGGCGTTGAAGCGCTTCTGGTGCTCGGAGACAAGCCAGTCGTTCACGGGGTTCTTGGGGATGTCATAATAATAGTACGCCGCGCCCTCGAGGCCCGGGAAGCGTTTGTAGGCGACGAGCGCCGGCAGGATGTTGCCGCCGGTCGAAAGCTCGATGCCATAGCGGCCAGGGTCGAGATCGCCAAGTTTGTCGAGCGGATCGCCGGCCCCGGCCCAGATGATCCAGATGATCTTCTTGCCGGGCTTGTCTTTGAGCGCGTCGAACAGGCGCTGCGCAGGAGCGGTAAAGTCGGTGGTGTTGACGGGGGCGTATTCCTCGGCGTCGAGCGTCGCGCCCGTCTTGGCGAGCGCTTCCTTGAACGCGGCGACGCCGTCGCGCCCGAACGCATAGTCCTGGGCCAGCGTCGCTACATGGACGCCCGGCTTGCCGATCGCGACCGCGTTCGAGATCGCGTCCTGCGAGGAATTGCGAGCGGTGCGGAAGATGTAGCGGTTCCACTTGTCGCCGGTGATCGCGTCGGCGACGGCGGGCTCGACGACGAGGAGCTTCTTGTGCTCTTCGGCGACCGGCAGCATGGCGAGCGCCGCCGCCGAGGAGGTGGTGCCGACGGCGATATCGGCGCCGTCATCCTCATAGGCCTCGGTGAGCGCGCTTTTGGCGAGGTCGGGCTTGCCCTGGTCGTCCTTGGTGACAACGACGATCTTCCGGCCGTCGACCTCCATCGTGCCCTTGGTGGCATATTCGAGGCCCATCATGAAACCGGTCTCGGTCTGCTTCGCATAAGCCTGCAGCGGGCCGGTGAGGCCGCGAAGCAACGCGATCTTGACGTCGTCGGCCGTGGCTGCTCCCGCGGAAGCGGCGAGCGCCCCGGCGATGGCCAAAAGTCTGAGGCGAAAGCTCATGGGCGCTCCTCTTGATGCGTCGTGGGAGGTCTCCGCCGGGCGCCGCACGCGGCGTCGCGCGGCGCGAACCCGGCTGCTCCCGAAGTCTTAAGCTTAGCCCTCGATCGATCGAAGGGGCAAGGCGCCGGGGCGCTTTGGCCGCAGCCTCGGCGGCAAGCCCGAACCGGCGCTTGCGCCGCGACGCCTGCGCCCCTATAAGGCCTGCTCGCCGACCTGGAAGGCCGGCGATGTCGGAGTGTAGCGCAGCCTGGTAGCGCACATCGTTCGGGACGATGGGGTCGGAGGTTCGAATCCTCTCACTCCGACCAAATATTTCAAAGACTTAGCGGCATATACCGGGACCGCTTCGAGGCTTCTGGGACCGCTTCGGGACCGCTTCAGTCTGAAACGGCGATCCAACTGCATGAATTGCGCAGTTGAGACAAACTATTGATAGGAATGGCGTTTTCTCGGCGGGCGCGACCTCGCCTTGGCTGCCGCTCAGGACGCCAGTTTGCGCCCGGAAAGATCGGCGGTTTGCCGCTTCACGTTCAAAAGCAACGAGTCGAGGGCGGCCTGACTGGCGGCCGCTTTGGACGGTCCGGGACCGCTTCGGGACCGCTTCGGATCGCCAACTCGACACTCGGCTCGCATGGCATTGATGGCCGCGAGCGTGACGAAATCCTTGCCTGCAATCCGCTCGATTATGAGCCTGCCCTTGGCCGCTTCCTTCCGCAATCCTGAGACGGTGATCCCGCCGCGCGGAAAGGCGATCTCGATTGCGTCGGCGAGGCGCAAAGGCGCATCGTTATCGACGGCGAGTTTGAGGGAGGTAGGTGCTTCTGACACCTAAACCATATGTAGCCACTTGAGCGTGCGACGCAACCGAAATCTGCGCTCGGGCCGGAAAAACATGGGCATACGGCGTCCAAAAATCGAAACCGGCCCTAGTGGACACCGGCCGCGCCAAGCTGGCGTAGCATTCCCTTCGGCGACAGCGCGAGGCCATTGGGCGGCCTTGCCTGCGAGGCAGTTCGCCAGCGGGCGCAGATTGCGGCTGAGGCTCAACGAAAACGGAGGGATGGGGCACCGGCGCCGGTTTTGGTGCAGCGCCGGTGCGTTGGCGCGGATCGAGGGGGTCGATTCGCCGCGCCGGAACCCAGTTTGAGAGCATGCGCGCACCTGCGCAAGCGCAAAATCGCCCGCCTCGGCGAACCGGAGCAGACAAGATGACAGGTAGCTAGTCGACCTTAGCTAGTAACTTTTCCATCTCGGCAGCGGTGAAGCCGCGCATGGTCTCGGTGCGAACATGTGCCCAGTTCATCCGCGCTCAAGATGACAATCTGTAGCAGTCTCGTCGTCGGGGGCCTCGAAAACCACTACGACGTCGTGCGCGCCTTGGGTCCAGATCATCTCCTTGACGGTCACGCCGTGCTTCTTGGCTCGGCTCCAGAAAGCCTCCGCCCGTTTGACCGTGTCCTTGACGTGGTGAATCCCTTTCTCGGTATACCGGAAAAGCGTGACGTAGATCGGCATGGCGTTTTCCTTCCCGTTGGGGCCTCTTCTTGAGGGCTTCCCATACTTACACGGCGCCAACCTGCAGCGTATGACGCAGCGGCTCTCAATCATTTAAGTCACATTTGATGGTCTGTCTCGGCAGAGAATACACTGGACAGGGAGTCATCGGGACCAACAAAGATGCGTTGGAAATTCGCAGGCGGACGCGGCCCGAATGGCCCGGACGTGCTAAGCAGAATTCTTTGAATGACCAACGGATTGACAGTTCGCTCCCGGTTCAGGGCAGCCACGGCTGCGTGGATTGCGCGGTCGAGGACGTCGGCATCAGCGAAGGTCTGATGGGCCAGATGGCGCGCCTTGAGATCGTGCCAGACAACCTCGATGTCGTTGAGTTCGGGTGCGTATTTTGGCAGCCACTCGACGGTGAGCCAGTGTTTGCGCGCCTCGATGGCTTTAAGAGTGAGCTTGCTGACATGGATCGGCCCGTTGTCCTCGACCAGTACGACCGGTTTTATTGCCCGTCCTGGTTGAGGACCGAACAGGTGGTCGAGTTGCTCGAGGTGAGCGATGAAGTCGCGGCTGCGCTTGGTCTGGCTCGTATGCACAATCAACTGGCGCGTGACATGATCGAGTGAGCCGATTATCGCCACTTTCTTGGCCTGACCCGGCGCCGGCACCCGCAGGTCCGCACCGCGCAAGGCCCACGCCCGCGCCAGATAAGGGTGCGTCAGGGCCTCGCTCTCGTCGCCGTAGAGGAGGATGATGTCGCCGGCTTCGGCCTGAGCCTTGCGCAGTTGAAGGCGCAGTCCCACGCGTTCGATCTCGGCGGCAATCTGGCGGCCTTTCAGCGTGTGCCGGGGCCGCCGCCAACGGAAGATTTTTTTCGCAACGCCTTGGACAACTGCGACTTGCCGATCTTGACGCCCTCGCGCGCCTCGATCTCGGCCATGAGGCGCGGGATCGTCCAGTTGGGCCGGTCGGCGACGGGAGCTTCGAGCAGAGGCGCGACGACACGCAGCGCGGCTTCGGTCTTTACCGGTGGCGGGCCGAGCGCCACGGTCGCCTTCAACGCCTCGACACCGCCGCGCGCGAACTCGCTGCGCCAAAGACGCACCGTGTCTTCGCGCACGCTGAAGGCTTCCGCAATGCGCGGGCTGGTCCATCCCGACAACGTCAGCAATATCGCCCGCGCCCGATCAGCCTCGCCTCGATCGCGTGAATGGGCTAACGTCAGCAGTGCGTTGCGCTGTTGGTCACCCGCCGTTACCCGAGATTTGCCCGCCACGCCCCGCCTCCGCAAATCAACGCGAAGATCAAATCACACCTGCAATTCGTTGGTCAAGCTGAGGGAGTCTGCTTAGTCGCCCAACAGCGCCTATTTGACGTGGCGCCGCCGCCTCAGATTGACGAGCGGGGCGGCGTCCGGTTCATCGTGGATCGTCACACTCTCGACCGATTGACAGCGCTTCGTGGTTCCGGAGCGTTGTTCGCTCTTGGTGCCAATCAAGCTCGTCAGGACCATGGCGCCAACCGTCAATTCTTTGGGAGACCCGCGATGCTGTCACTCAAATTCGCTCCTGTCGCCGCCTTTGTTCTCGCTCTATCGCCAGCCCTCGCTCAGAACGCGCCGGTCGCCTCGGCGCGCGCGACAGTCGAGACGGTGAGCGCGGACGGCGCGAGCCTCGGGGTAAAAACGCGGGCGGGTGAGGAGCGGACGATCCATGTCAGTCCGAAGACGCGCTTCGCTCTGGTTGTCCCGGCGACGCTCGCCGACGTGAAGCCGGGGTCATTCGTCGGCGTGGCAGCGATGCCGGGCGATGGAAGCCAACTCAAGGCGATGGAAGTGCATATCTTTCCCGACGCGATGCGAGGGACCGGCGATGGCCACCGCCCGTTCGACCTTGGGCCCGGCAGCAGCATGACCAATGGCAATATCACGGCGCGTGTGGACGCCACGAGTGGCCCCATGCTCACCGTGACTTACAAGGGCGGCGAGCAGGCCATTGTCGTCGATCCCAAGACGCCAATCGTCGCTCTCGCGCCGGGCGCGCAGACCGATCTCAAGCCCGGCGCGGCGATCATCGCCCGAGGGGCGCGGCAGGACGACGGCTCAATCGATGCAGCCTTTATCCTCGTCGGAAAGGATGGGCTCGTCCCGCCGATGTGAGCGTCAAAGCCGCAATTTGGGCGGAGGTCCGTTTTCCGGTTGAGGGGAGCTACAGCGACGTGATCTTTCAACTCGCGACGGCGTCATAGCCGGTCACCCTTGACCTCAGAATGAACCTCCCGTCCGTCTGCATCGAGCACGCGCATGGTGACGGCTTGAGGCGGCCAGTCAATGTCCGCCACAAGCGCAATCGCGCCAGCGGCGCTATCGGCGCCGGCGAGAGCTACAGCGACGTGATCTTGCGGCTGGCGAAGCCGGTAGGCTGACAGTGGTTTCAATAGCGAGAGTTTTCGAGGTCGCTGCGGCGCTGTTCGCCGTGACGGCGGCCGTTTTCTGGTCTCTCTACGCCTTTGAAGAACTGCCGCAGATGACGCCTGTGGACGATCCCGCCCTTTCGGTTAGCGGGCTGGCGATCATGACTAGTTGGGCCGCGGGTCTCAGTGGCGCCTCGGCGCTCTGTGCGGCGGTGAGTTTCTTGCTCTGAGCGCGTCGCTTAGGGCCGCAGCCTCTCGTGAAGATCGACCTCGCGCGACGTCCTTAGTGTCATCCTATGCCGAGAGCCATGCGATGACGGCCAGCCCGACGACGAACGCAATCGTCAGGCCGGCAGACACAGCAGAAGCGCCCAATAGGACACGTTCGGCGATGCTCAGTCCCGCGCGGGCTTGGGCTGGCGCGGCGGGGCGGGCCGTATCATGTGCGACGACGGCGCAGGCGCTCATGACGAGTGCGACGGTGTACTCGGTTTCCATGACGATCCTTTCATTTCCGGTCAGCCCTCGAATCCCCGCCCAATCGCCGCCCCACCGATGCCGGGCGGACGCTTCATGACAACAAAGCCGGCGCGTTCAAGATGCCTTACAAGGCGTTTTGCGACGATGTCAGCCATGAACTCGGCCGCGTCCCCCTTGCGGCGCCGTCCGTCGAATCGCAACGCGAACGCGAGCGCGTCCGCAAGGTCGTTCGGGTCAGCGGGTGTGAGGCGGACAGGCGGCTCGGGCATCTCGAACCATAAGCGAGGATGAGGAACGAATCAAGAACGAATTTTCTGGACGTGATGCCCAAGCCGCCCTTGCCTCGACCTATGTGCAACCTCTATAGCCTCACCAAAGGCCAAGCGGCGATCCGCGACTGGTTCCGCGTGCCGCATGATCGGACTGGCAATCTGCCGCTGTTCCCCGCGATCTTCCCCGATCAGATGGCGCCGATAATTCGCATAGGCGCCGACGCCGAGCGCGAGCTTGTCATGGCCCGTTGGGGGATGCCCGCACCGCCACAGTTTGGCGGCGCGCCTATCACCAACATTCGCAACGTGAAAAGTCCGCACTGGCGGGGATGGCTTGGCAAGAACCGCCGCTGCGTAGTGCCTGCGACATCGTTCTGCGAATACGAGGACACTAAACCGCGCAAGACGCCAAAATGGTTCGCTCTGAGCGAGGACCGGCCGCTGTTCGCCTTCGCCGGTTTATGGACGCCGTGGCGCGGCATACGCGGCCCCAAGAGCGCGCCGGTTGAAGGCGTGCATGAGCTTTTCGGCTTCCTGACGACGGAGGCCAACGCGGTCGTCGCGCCGGTCCATCCCAAGGCCATGCCAGTCATTCTGACGACGCCGGCAGAAGTCGACCTTTGGCTCGCGGCTGACGCGCCCAAGGCGCTTGAATTGCAGCGGCCATTGCCTGATGACGCGCTGAGGATCGTTGCAAGCGGCGAGCGGGAGGATGTGGCGCCCGTTCTTGTTTGACTGGCGCATGAACGCGAGCCGCGATTGCTGCGCCGACGATCACATTGGCGTCGACGTTCGAGTTCGCAAGCGGCGCGGCGACGTTGACCACGTGTGGCGGCTACGCGCAAATAGCGGCCATTGCTCGGCGCAGCGAGCAGGCCAATTGGACCCGGCAGTAAGGTCACTTTCCGCCGCTAGTGTGAGCTACCGATGGGTGCCCGACGGCGCGGCGGCCTCGTCGGCGGCTTCGAGCGCGACGAGGACCGGCGCCGGGCTAACTTGGAACAGTCCCGAATAGGGAGTAATCAAATCCGAAATAACGTAGATCGACGACGCGATAGCCATCGCGCCGAGGGCGAGCATAATGTACGACATCACGTGGTGTCTCGACAAAAGGCCATAGCCGAAGAAGAGGAACGTCCCCCAACCGACGACGACGCCGAGGAGCGGATAGGAGACAGGATCGACCAAGGACAGCGCCATCTGCGAGCGTGTCTGGCCGATCGCGATCGACGCTTGATAGGCATCTGCTTTTGCCGCTTTCTCGTGGTCCGTCGTCGGCTGAAGCGCGTCCAGGAAAGCCTGTCTGTATTTCAAATCGGACACGACGGCGCTGAAATTTCTGATCACCGAGGAGCTGTCGGCATCGGCTCCCCAGATTTGCTCGATTGTGCCCTTCAGTTGCGATTTGAGAATCCCGCGGCCCTCCTCGGCCTCCGGCCCGTAATCCTGCAAGGCCTCGTCGAACCTCAACACGTTGAGCGCCATCGCCTGGATCGACGCCCTCTGCGTCGAAAAGACGCCATAGGCCGTCCAGATCAGCAAGCCGAGCACCAGCGCTACAAGCAGCGTCACCAGCCCGACGACGGCGCCGGTAAAATCCCGTGGGCCCCCCGTCGTATAGCTCTCCGGCAAGGCGTGCTGCAGTTCCAAGCCGATCGCCCCGCCCGCGAATATGATGGCGAACACGATGACGGTTAAAGTCAGCGAGTCCATTCCCGCCTCCAAGCGAACGCGGTCGCAATCATGAAGCGCGCAATGGACTTGAGCGATGCCGCTGCAACTGAGGGTGGTTAAGCGCGCGCGGGCGCAGTAGGTGGCAACGACTTAGTCGTCTCCCTTATGAGCCTTCATTTCCTGCAGAATGCCGGTCAGATTGTAGGTCTCGGCCGGCTGCAGCGGAGGAAATTTTTCATAGGACGCCAGCTCCTGCTCCCAGAGCTGCTGACCGATCGGCAGCATGTTCCAGTCGTAGAGATATGCGGTCGATGGGGAGCCAAGCGTTCCGCCCAGTTCCATAGCCGACTTTGAGTCCCCGAAGCTGACGGCCTGCTCAAAGGGATCGCGCTTAACGTTGGCGACTAAGGTCCAGTGATAGTTGACGAGCGGCAGGAACCAGCCGGACGCTCCCCCTGGCGCCATCGAATAGTACATCTTCCAGTTCTTGTAACGCACGGCGGATGGCGTCGCGCCCGAATAGTAGAAGAAGACGTCCCGCGCGGACTTTTCGGATTTGCCTTCCAGGTAGTCGCGCTGGTCGAAGCCGTCGAGCGTGGTCTTAACGATGCCGGGATAGCTTCCTGCCTCGATCTGCTTCTTCAGGCCGTCGCCTTTGGGGCCACCGGCGATGTCGACCAGTGTCGGCAGCCAATCGAGCGCCGCGAACATTTGGCTCTTGACCGTCTCGGGCTTGATATGCCCCGGCCAGCGGACAACCATTGGAGAACGGTAGCCGCCCTCCCATGCCTCGCCCTTCTGTCCCTTGAACGGCGTGATGCCGCCGTCAGGGAACGAGACCGTCTCGGCGCCATTGTCGGTCGTAAAGACGATAATGGTATTGTCGAGCTGGCCCATGTCTTCGAGCTTCTTGATGACGTAGCCGATGTTGTCATCCAGCTGCTTCATGCCGGCTTCGTTCAGGCCCCAGTCCTTGCCGCCTTTCTCGCCGATCATGTCGAGGTATTTGTCCGGCAGTACGGTGGTGACGTGCATGCGCGCTGGATTGTACCAGACAAAAAATGGCTTATTCGTCTTCTTAGGATCGTTGCGGTCAAGGAAGTCGACGACCTTGCCCGAAATCTCCTCGTCCACCGTCTTCGACCGTTCGAGCGTTAGCGGGCCTTGATCCGCACATGTCTGGTTCGCCTCCGTGCCGTCAGAGGAGTGGCACCAGAGGACATTGCGCGGGGGTGTCAGGCAGGTCGTCGTCATCGGGTCCACCGCACCGGGAACCTCGGCAAGGCCAGGGATTGGCGTGTTCTTGCATGGCGGCGCTATGCCCTGGACCGTCGTACTGGTGTTGATGTCGGGGAAGCTCACCTGCTGCATGGCGTCGAGGTGGTATAGATAGCCCCAGTATTCTTCGAAACCGTGCGCCGTCGGCAGTGCCGCCGTCTTGTCACCCAAGTGATTCTTGCCGAACTCGCCAGTGGAGTAGCCGAGGTCGTGCAGGAACTTGGCGACCGCTGGGGTGCCGGGCTGCAGAAAGGATGGACTGCCGGGAAGTTGTGGAGGGATCATGCCGTTGCGGAGCGGATACATGCCCGTGAAGAATGCGCTGCGGCCGGAGGTGCAACTCTGCATGGCGAGATAGTCCATGAAGATCGCGCCCTCGTGCCCGATGCGATCGATGTTCGGCGTCTCCCCGACCATCAGGCCGCGATGGTAGATGCTCGGCTGCATCCAGCCGATGTCGTCGCCCATGATGAACATGATGTTGGGCTTTTGGTCTTGCGCCAGCGCGCTCGATGGCGTCAGCGCCGTCGTTGACGCCAGCGCGGCGAGCGCCGCCGCAAGCGACAGGGATACCTGAGACAAACTCATGACCGATCCTCCAGTTAGTCCTTGGTGGCCACCATGGCGCTTGGTCGAGGTGTAGGTGCTACGTCAACTGTCTTGTCGAGCCGCCGTCCGAGCGCACTTCGCATACTCGAGCCAAAATAGCCAACACCTTGGCACCGCGTAGGCACCGTTCACTTTCTTGTGAAAACGACCCCCGAACATCCGTGGACCCATAAGCCAACTCGCCGGTCTGTTGTCACTTCGCACGGATCCGAAAACGTCCGCTTCACGTCAACTCCGGCCGTCGGCAGTGCGCAAATGGCGGTCATTTGTCGACGGCTTGGCGAGCTGGTCAACTGGTCAATTCGACCCGTTGCGGACATCCCGCCGGATTGATACGCGACAGCATGACGACAAAACGACTTATCCTTTCCGATGCAGAAGCTGTCGCCAGAGTGCAGCGCGCTACCTTTGACCATCGCTTGCCATGGCTGGCAGGCCTTCACACCCCCGATGAAGATCGAGCCTACTTTGAAAATGTTGTCTTCGATGAATGTGAAGTGTGGGGTTTCTTTGAGGGCGATGAACTGATCGGCTTCATCGCGTTTCGAGAAATTGGATTGACCAGCTCTATGTGCTTCCGGCGCTTCAAGGGCGCGGTGTTGGAAGCGCTTTGTTAGCTGTTGCGCAAGCTCAGTCCTCGGAACTCCAGTTATGGACTTTCCAGAAAAACAAAGCAGCACTGAGCTTTTACCAAATAGGGGGTTCGCGGTCGTCGAGCAGACGGATGGTTCGCGCAATGAAGAGCACGAGCCCGATGTCCGCTACGTGTGGCGCGAGGAATGACCGCTCCCCGCCCAAATGCGATGTCCACGCCGCGGTCGGCGGTGGCCGCTTTACGTCCGAAACCAGACGAGTTCGTTGGTTCTCGCCATTACGCGGTGAACATAACTCAAGGGGCGAGGACGACAAAGCCGACGATCTGCGCGCGTTAGAATGAAAAAGCCGGCCGCGCTCGACATCCGAGCGTGGAACGCGACCGGCAGTGTTGCAGTCCGGGACGCCAAACTAACTTTCGCGGAAGGATCGCCGCGCCGGCGCTGCAATGGGAAAAAGTCGCCGCCCGCCCGCGGTATGACGGACGAGCGGGCGGCGGATCGCCGATTCGGAACGCGGAGAGCTTTCGCCGCGAGGAGACGACGCCGATTCGGCAAATGAGCAAGCGGGGTTCGAGGATGCACACACGAACCCCGCTACTGGACACGGCGCCGAAGGATTGGCGACGCCGTGCAGGTTCGGTTACAATGAGGCGTTGAGCCGCTGGCGATACTCGCCGGACAGAGCGCGGCATTCGGCAGTCGAAAGAACCGTTCGTTTGCCGGCGCTGTCGATGAACCGAACCGCATCGAGCCCAAGCCTTGCCGCGTGGGCGAGTTCGAGCACTGCGAGCCTGCTGTTCGTGTCATTGGCGACGGTGACTCCGCCCGAGACGCCGAAGATAGGGTTGAACGGCAGCTTCGCGGCCGGCGCGGGCGCAACATCCGGGCCTCTGTAAAAGCCGCCCGGCTGTCGGACCACGACATCAGCGACGTCGGCAGGGACATTGAACGCGCCTGTCTCGTCAGGTTTGTAGCGGACGCCGGCGACATTGAGTTCGTCGCAATCGTGGTTCAAAATTCTCACGGTTTCGGACATTTGATTCTCATTGGTTTGGCGCATCGTGTGCGCAGGTTTGTGGGAGGTAGGCGTTTCGCCGGCGCGGCGTCCCCTTTCGGGAACGTCGCGACCATCGCTTTGAAGGAGTCGGAGGACGGCTTGGGCTTCCGCTTCACTTCGGCCGCACCTTTTCGCGGACTCCGATAGCGAAGTCGCGTGCCACGGTTTCAAGCGCGGCGAGGGCTTTGTCTCGCGCTGGCCCGGCTGGCGCCCTTTCGATTTCAGCACGGTCGGCTTTGATGCGCCGAACGACGGCCGCTATTTTATCTGCGGACGTGCTCATTTATCGGACGATCCTGTACATGGCCCGGAACCGCGCGGGACTCGTTTCGTCGACACCATCGTCGAAAGCATCCCGCTTGGCGTAGGCCTCGCGGCTGGCCTCGCGGTCCGCCTCGAAGTCCTCTCGGCTCATGTTGCTGCGCTCGCGCTCGAATTGGTGGCCATGAAACGCTTTCTCGAAAAATTCGAGTTTCGCGAGCATACCGGGAGTGTCAATCGAGGCGCGGAGCTTTGCCATTTCGTCGGCCGTCCTTTTCGTTCCTGCGTCGATAGCCTTGATCGCTTCCGCTATGGCGGCGCTGGACTTCGGAAGGTCGTCAAGCAGTTCGTCAACGTCGTCCAGACGATCATCGAGAACGTGGGTCGACGCGAGCGCGGCCTTCGAGTCAGCGAGTGCGCGCGAAACCGAACCGACCGTGAGCGGCGCGTTCCGGGTGAAAGCCGGATCGTCAGCTTGCATTTCAAACATTTTTTCCATTTTCATCTCGCTTCGCCCGCAAACCGGACTCCCGCGTCCTCTCTGAGTTCAGAACTCAAATCGCCGCCATAAGCCGGCCGCTTCGGCGACCTTCGCGTGGATTTTGTCGTGCTGGCCTGCCATCGCGCCGATGATTAACTTCGCGATTCCATCCCAAACGCCGGGCCTCAATCGTTCGGTCAACTTGCCAACGGCGACGAGCGCTTCGTGCGGCGTGCCGTCTTCGGGTCGGTCGACGTGCTGGACCGCAACGCCAACGCCGCGCCCCATATTCCTCATGGCGTGCTCGACCTCGGTAAGGACGCGAGGTCGTCGGCGCTCGGCGAGGTCTAGCGCCGTGTTCGCGGCGGCGCGCAAGCCGGCGATCTTGACCACAAGCGCGATGGCGTCGGATTCGAGGTCGTCAACGAGAGGCGTGGCGGTCTCGCACAGAACCTCAATGCGGGCGCCGTCTGCCCAACGGTCAATGTCGGCCGGTTTTGACCCGGCTTCCGTCATCTGCGCTGCGAGCACAGCCTGAGCACGAGTCGCGGACGCTGCGCTCGCAGTTGCGGCGTCAAGCTGCCGTGCCAGCCGGTCGCGTGTCGCAAGGTCTGGTTCTGGGCGCGGGCCTTCTCCGCGTGCCCAACGGAGCGCGGCGAAGTCTTCCGCCTCGTCATGGGCGGCGAGCGCGGCCTGGGCGGGCGCGACTCCGGCTACCTGACCGTTCAGTTTTGCGATGCTCGCCTGTAGCTCGGCGAGCTTGGCGTCGACTTCGGCCATCGCGGTGATCGTTTCGGCCAGCTTGGCGCGAGCCGCGCTAGTCGCCTTTGGGGGAAATTTCATGAGTTGTGATTCTCCGCGTCATCGAGGACGCTGTATTCCGGCCGGCGCAATGCCGACCGGATTTTGTTGGTTCGTCGGATGGCTTCAGCGCTGTGCGGCCGGGCGATAGGTCGGGCCACCGACTTCCGCGATGATGCTGGCGCTCACGTCCGTGACCGGATCGCGGGTGAGCGAGACGATTGCGGGGTGTTGCGATGCGGCGAGATTTTCGGGTCGAAAAAGCTCGACGATAGAGCCGGCGCTGAAAATTTCAGGCGCGTTGATCGGTTGAGCTACGTTATCGATTCTGGTTGTCAATTTGACAGTCCTTGGGTTTTGCCCTGTTGGGCGAGCTTCAGCGCCGGGCGGCGCGGAATTGGGTTTAGCGATACGAGTTGCTTTGCCGCTCAATGTCAGAGCGCAACGGCGGACGGCGCGGCTTCAAAATCGAATGGATCGAGGCCGGCAGAAAGTTAACCTCGGTGCAGACGACATGAATCATGTCGCGGTCGTCGGCGCCGTTGGCCTTCAGGGCGCGAGCGGCGTCCCGGATCGGCGCGTCCGTGTAGTCGACCCGGCAGGCGCCGGTGACGTTGTAGTGGCCGGGCTCGGCTGAGGCATGGATTTGGATTCGATGGTTCAAGGGTTCATCCTTGTGAAAGTGAAGCAGGGGCGGATTTACAGCCCGCGGGCTGGTAGGGTGGCCGATGGTAGCGGGATAGGCGCCGTAGGGCAGTTTTCGGCCGCTGAAGTTCCTCGCCATCAGGGCGCGTATCGCGTCCTATGCGGCGAGCGGCTGAATGGCCTCGCGGGCGCGGGTCATCGCCTGTCGCCGGCGGTCGAGTTCGGCCTCGCTGTACTCGACGCGCTTCGGTAGACCGAGCCACTTCCTGATCGCGCGGGCCTCGCTCGGCGTTCGCGAATGGCAGCGTGCCGAGCGCAAGGCGCGCCGCGCCGCCAAGCGAGTCTTAGGACCGGGCGATATGTATGTCTGGCCCGGCATTGTCATCCGGCGGAAGCGCCGGGACGGTTCTGGGACCGCTTCGGGACCGCTTCAATAGAACAAAACGTGTCATTTGTCCCCAAACCAGACAAACGACGCCAATAATATCAATAACTTATGGCATACGCCATCGTTCGGGACGATGGGGTCGGAGGTTCGAATCCTCTCACTCCGACCAAATTATCCCACAACTTATTGTTTGCGCTGAGGCTTCGCTTCAGCGGCGGGCGCCGGTCTAACGATTGATCTTACTCCGGTTTGCTGAGGCGCGGCTCCGTGGACCAGCACAGCGACGCCCACAAAAAAACAGGACCGCCGCAAACCCCAGCGCCGGGCGAACAGCATGCAGTGTTGCCCCGAATATTACGGCTGTGTGAGCACGCGCACAGCCACGGCCCGAAGATTTTGCGAGTTGGGCGGCGAACCTGCGGAGTGCACGATGGACTACGCACATATCAAAAAATACAGCCGCCGCTTGAAAAACGCCGAGTGGGCTTACGAACGTTTGCGGTGTGCGATCGAAGGCGGCTCGATGTACCGCGCGCAGCGGGCGACGTATTTGACCCAGGCGCTCAGCATATGGTTGGACAAGAACGCCCCGCTCGACATCTACAGCAATGAGTAGCGCGTCTCGCTTCGTCGTGGAAACGGCGCCCGGCGAGAAATGGCAGGCAAGGCGACGCGCGCATCGCGCGAGCGAGGCGGGCGGCGTGCCGGCGCCGCATCTTCACCGACCAAGTGTAGCGGTTCGACAGGGAATTGGCGCGCTTTCGTCAAAATAGCAGATGGCGCAGATGCGATGGTAGCCGTCCGCAACGATCAGCGGAAGACCCCGAGTCATGTCGCCTCGAATGAGCAGGATCGGCGCGAGCGTCTTGCCCTTATTGATCCTCTTCAGATCCTCGTCCACGTGAGGTTCGTCGCGCGGGAGAAGCGGCAGTTGGGCCGCTCGCAGAAGATCCTTCGCGGCATGGTCGACGAGTTTCGCCTTTCGAAGGCTCGCGACCAGCGTTTTGACTTGCGCGTCCGAGTAGAGAAGCAAAAGAAAATTTGCTGCGGCGTCGAAGTCGGAGGCCTCGCCTTTTTTGGTCCATTCGAGCTTCGGTTTTGTCATGCGCCCCAGCCCTTCCTCAGCTTCGATCTTGACCGGCGAGAGGTGTGAAGCGACGGCCATGCCGGTTGTCGAACCACGAAGGGCGGCCGCCCGCCTGGCGGTCCGCCTTCGGCGTCTCGGGCCTCAGTCCTTCACCTCGGTGTCCGGGCGGTCGTCGCCGCGTTCGTCTTCCTCGTGCCAGCGGCCCGAACTGTCCTCGAATTCGATTGGACCGCCCGCGCCGGGCGTGCGCTGCTCGCGCGCCGCCCGGGCGGCGGCGGCGTGGGCGGCCTCGCGGGTGGCGAAGGTCTCCGAATAGACGTCGCCGACCTTATAGGCCCAACCGCCGTCGTGCTCGACAACGGCATAGGTGACATGACTCATCGTCGAAACCCTTCCCTGCTCGCCTGTTAAGCGCTTGATCCGGGCGGGCGCGCCTTGGGCTCGCCCCGACAGCGCTCTCGCGCGCCCTCCGCTTGCGGCCGTGCTTCGCTCGCGCGCGCGCCGCAGTCAAGGTCATGTTCGGAAACCTGAACCCGCGGCCGCGGCAAGCAATTGGCCGCTTTTCATCCGCCCGTTAGCGCAAATTGCAATTCAGTGGAATCGTCATTGCGAGGAGCGTAAGCGACGAAGCAATCCAGACGCCCCGCAGCCCTTCGATGTGGATTGCTTCCGCTCGCAATGACGGTCGTGGTTCGACCCAAATGCAATGTGGTCTAGAATGGTCGGGCAGAGACTTCAGCTTCGCTGGGCCCGAGGCCCTTCTTTGGGGGAATGTCGCATGAGAGTTGCCGCAACTGTCGCGATGGCCGGAATGATCGCCCTGGCTTCCCCGGCTCAGGCGCTCGACAAGGTAAGGTTCGGCACCAACTGGCTGGCTGATCCGGAGGCGGGCGGCTACTTCCAAGCCGTGGCCGACGGAACGTATGAAAAATACGGGCTCGACGTCAGCATCATTCCCGGCGGACCGCAGGCCAACGGCGGGCTGATGCTCCTGTTCGGCAAGATCGATTTCTTCATGGGCGGCGACATGATCGGCAATCTCCTTTCGGCCGAGGCCAAGCTGCCGCTCATCGCCGTCGCCGCCGACTTCCAGAAGAGCCCGCAAATCCTGATGTCGCATCCCGATGTCGGCCTGGACAAGTGGGCGGACCTGCCGGCCGCGAATCCCGTCTACGTCGGCGCCGGCGCGATCAACACCTTCTACGCCTGGATGCGGATCGCCTATGGCTTCAAGGACGAGAACATCAGGCCGTACAACTTCAATTCCGCCCCGTTCATGAAGAACAACAAGGCGATCCAGCAGGGGTACTTGACGGCCGAGCCGTACGAGATCGAAAGGCAGGGAGGTTTCAAGCCGAACGTGTTCCTGCTCTCGGACTACGGCTACGACACCTATTCGACGCTGATCGTGACCCGCAGCGACATCGTCGACAAGTCGCCCGATCTGGTGCAGCGCTTCGTCGACGCCTCCGCGATCGGGTGGTACAACTACCTCTATGGCGACAACTCCAAGGCCAACGACCTCATCAAGGCGGACAACCCCGACATTACCGACGCGCAGATCGCCTTTTCGATCGACGAGATGAAAAAACACGGCGTGGTCGATTCCGGCGATACGCTCAAGCTCGGCATCGGCGCGATGACGGATGAGCGCTGGAAGGATTTCTTCGGCAAGATGGTCGAGACCGGCATGATCGACCAGCGCACCGATTTCAAGCGCGCCTACACCCTGCAATTCGTCAACAAGGGCGTCGGCCTCGATCTCAGACCGAAGTGAGAGCGGTTCCGGCCATCCTCCATTAGTCTACTAAAATTGTCGACTTCATTGACTCATGCCGCCTCACGTGTTTTGTCTGGCTGTGGAAGGCGGCCCGTCGGCAGCCTCCCAAATGGAGACGAGCGCCAATGTCCAAGATCGTCGGGGAGGTCGTTGCGGCCAACCAGTCCTACGCCCAAGGCTTCGGCAAGAAGGGCGAACTTGGGCTTCCCCCGGCGCGAGCCTTCGCCATTCTCACCTGCATGGACGCGCGCCTCGATCCGGCCAAATACGCCGGGCTCGCTGAAGGCGACGCGCATGTCATCCGCAACGCCGGCGGCCGGGCGACCGACGACGCGATCCGCTCGCTCATCATTTCGCATAAGCTGCTCGGCACGAAGGAATGGTTCGTGATTCACCACACCAATTGCGGGATGGAGCTCTTTTCCGACGAGATCATCGCCGACCTGCTTGAAGACGACCTGAGCACGGCGGCCTTCGACGGAAAGAAATGGGCGAACCCGCATCACAAGGGCGGTCACGCGGCCGGCCACTTCATCAAATGGCACACGATCAAGGACCAGCAGGGGAGCGTCGTCCACGACGTCAAGCGGATCCGGGCGCATCCGCTCGTTCCCAAAGACGTGCCCGTCTACGGCTACATCTACGACGTCAAGACCGGCCGCCTGAACGAGGTGAAGGCGGCGACTGAAGCGGGCAAAGCCGCGGCTGCAGCGGCCTGAGCCTGAGCGGGCGAGGCGCCGACAAAACCCTCTCCCGGCGGTCCTCCAGGACGGCGCCTCGCCCTTTTTTCTCCCCCCGCAGCGGCCTCAGGCCGCCTTCCGCTTCCGCCTCGTGGGCGCGGGCCTTGCCGGCTCGCGCGGCTCGGCGTTCTCGTCGAACAGCTCCGCCAGCTTCTCCGTCATCGCCCCGCCCAATTCCTCGGCGTCGACGATGGTCACCGCGCGCTTATAATAGCGGGTCACGTCATGGCCGATGCCGATGGCGATGAGTTCGACCGGCGAGCGGGTCTCGATCTCCTCGATCACGTAGCGCAGGTGGCGCTCGAGGTAGTTGCCGGGATTGACCGAGAGCGTCGAATCGTCGACCGGCGCGCCGTCGGAGATCATCATCAGGATCTTGCGCTGCTCGGAGCGCCCCAGAAGCCGCTGGTGGGCCCAGTCGAGCGCCTCGCCGTCGATGTTTTCCTTGAGCAGGCCCTCGCGCATCATCAGCCCGAGGTTCTTGCGCGCGCGCCGCCACGGCGCGTCGGCGGCCTTGTAGATGAGATGGCGCAGATCGTTGAGCCGCCCAGGATTGGCGGGCTTGCCGGCCTGGAGCCAAGCCTCGCGCGACTGCCCGCCTTTCCACGCCCGGGTGGTGAAGCCGAGGATCTCGACCTTGACGCCGCAGCGCTCGAGCGTTCGGGCGAGGATGTCGGCGCAGGTCGCGGCAACCGTTATCGGACGGCCGCGCATCGAGCCGGAATTGTCGATGAGCAGCGTCACCGCCGTATCGCGGAACGCCATGTCCTTCTCCATCTTGAAGGACAGCGGCTGCTGCGAATTGATGATCACGCGGGCCAGGCGCGCGCTGTCGAGCACCCCCTCTTCGAGATCGAATTCCCACGAGCGGCTCTGCTGCGCCATGAGGCGCCGCTGCAGCCGGTTGGCGAGGCGGGCCACGACGGAGTGCAGGTTCTGCAATTGCTTGTCGAGATATTCCCGCAACCGCTGCAATTCGTCGGGGTCGCACAATTCGTCGGCGGCTACGATCTCGTCGAAACGATTGGTGAACGCCTTGTAGTCCGGTCCGCGCTTCTCCGGCGCTGACGGCTGCGGCGGACGGCTTTCCGCCGCTTCGTCCGCATCGCCGGCTTCGCCTTCGTCCTCGAGCTCCGACGACGGCGCTTCGACCGTGTCGATTGCGCCTTCGTCGGCGTCGTCTGCGCTGTCGTCGGCGGCTTCGCGCTGCATCGAATCCTGCGACTGCTGGTCCTCGCCCTCGCCTTGCGCTTCGTCGGCGTCCTCGGGCGGCGTCTTGTCCTCCTCCTCGTCCTCCGATTCCTCCGCGTCGCTGTCCGATTCGTTGGCGACGCCGAGCGAAGAGAGGAGCTTGCGCACCAGCCGGCCATACGCGCGCTGGTCGAGCAGCGCCTCGCTCAGCCGGTCGAGGTCCGCGCTGGCCTTGTCCTCGATGAACGGGCGCCAAAGCTCGACCAGACGCGCGGCGCCGCGCGGCGGCGCAAGCCCGGTCAGGCGTTCGCGCGCCAGCATGGCGACCGCGTCCTCGAGCGGCGCTTCCTCGCGCGTTCGCGCCTCGGCGAAGGGGCTCCGGTGGTAGCGGTCATCGAGCATGGCGGCGATGTTCGAGGCCACGCCCTCCATGCGGCGCGAGCCAATGGCTTCGACTTGCGCCTGCTCGACCGCATCGAACAAAGCGCGCGCCGGCGGGCTCTGCGGCGCCAGGCGCCGGTGGATCGCGTCATTGTGGCAGGCGAGGCGCAGCGCGAACGAATCGGCGAGGCCGCGGACAATCGCCGCCTCGCGCGGATTGGGCTTGCGCGGCGGCTCCGGCAGCCGCGCCTTGGCCCCCTCCGGCGAGGTCACGAGCGACGGCTTGTCGGCCGAGTAGGCGATTTCGAGCTCGGGATGACGCGCCAGCGCCCGCGTGCACGAGGCGAGCGCCCGCTTGAACGGCTCATTGGGCGCATCCACCTTGCCGGCGGGCTTGCGGTTGGTCGGCTTGACGTCGACACTCGACATTCGGGGCCTTCGAAACGTGGCGCGGCCGGGCAGAAGGCGGCGCCGAAAGGCTTTCTATAGGCCGCGGCCGCGGGCCGCCGCAAGGCAAAGCGGCGGCTCCCGACCAGGAGGCGCGCTCCCCTTTTCCGCGCAGCAGCGGGAAGGTGTCGGCCGAAGGCCGACGGATCGGATGTGGAAAGCGGGGCAAGTTCCCGACAAGCCGCGAGGACGCTCGTGCAGTACGGCCGGCGCCGCAGCGGTTGCCCACACCCGATCCGGCCTTCGGCCACATTCACCAAGCCGGGGAATGGGTTTCGTCACCTGGACGGCGTTGCAGTTTGATGGAATCGGACACCCACCTCGAGGCAGGCCGTCAAACCCAATCGCAACTTGCTCTCTAGAGGGCTCGCCCTCGCCAGGCGTCCAGCGACCACCCGCCCGGACCAAGAACCGCCAGAGCCAGAAACCCGCCGGCCATCGCGACGTTCTTGTTGAACTGGATCGCCTGGTCCGCGCCCATGTGGAAGATGAGCGCCGTCAGCAGGCAATAGCCAGACAGCGCGATCGCCGCCCAGCGCGTCCACAGGCCGAACAGCACCAGCAAGCCGCCGCCGAGCTCGGTCAGGATGACAAGCGGCAGCAGGCGTCCGTCGACACCCTGGGCCTGCATGTATTGGACGACGCCGGAGTAGCTCGTGATCTTCTCGGCGCCCTCGAGGACGAAAATGTAAGCCAGCATCGCACGAGCGAGCAGTCCAAGCGGGCCAGCCCAGCGGGAAAGCAAATTGAGGTCCGCGTCGAAGCTCCCCCTGTCCGACGGCATGGCGATCGTTCCTTTCATCGCAAGCGGCGCGCGCCGCCGACGAACCTTAAGCCGGCTAAAGCGGATTGCGTCTAGGTCATCCCGCGCGGTGAGCGTCCCCGCCCCCACCCGGGCCGCGCTTGCGCGCGCCCGGGCGCAGGCTCTCGTGGGGGCGGGTCAGGGTGGGGGGTCGCGCCCACCGCCAGGACTTTGGCAACACCTCAACGGACGTGAGAGTTGGGGTCAATCGGAAACGCCAAGCGAGGCGCGACCCCCCTCCCAACCTCCCCCACAAGGGGGAGGAGGAAGCCTCGGACCGCATCGAGGTAATGCAACACGCGCTAGAGGGCGTGCGCCTTGGTCAGCGCGTCGGCCAGGTCCTCATAATACTCGCATTCCGTTCCGCAAAGCTTTTGAATCGTCGCCAATTGGTCCTTGGCGAGATCGTACTTGCCTTCGATGACATAAGCCTCGCCGAGGTATTCGCGTACCTGCGGATAGACGGGATCGAGCGCAACGGACTTCAAATAGTAGCTGATTCCCTCGTCGGTGCGGCCGAGCTTGCGGGTCGCATAGCCGCGATAGTTGAGCGCCCGCGGCGTGTTGGGATTATCCAGCAGATCGAGCACGTCGATCGCTTCCTGATATCGGTCGGCCTTGGCGAGCGCATAGGCGTATTCGGTCATATCGGGGTCGGAAAGTACTCCGCTCTGCCTGACGAGACACTTGTGATGCTGGGTGTCCCAGACCATCCCGGGCATGCAGGTCGTGAGGTCACTCTGGTGGTTGTGGTGAGCCGTTCCGCCGCCGGCAGAACCTCCGCCCCCGCCACCACCGGCGCCACCGCCAGCTCCGCCGCCAGCGCCGGCTCCTGCTCCCCCGCCAGCGCCTGCTCCTGCTCCCCCGCCTGCGCCCGCTCCTGCGCCGCCCCCAGCGCCCGCCCCCGCGCCGCCGCCGGCGCCACCGCCTGCGCCAGCTCCGCCGCCACCCCCCGCGCCACCGCCGCCGCCGCCCCCAGCGCCGCCGCCGGCCGCCGAGGCAGGGGCGGCGAGCGCGAGACTGGCGACGACCAATCCGCAGCAAAGCGCGGAGACAAAACCGGCGCCGATGTCGTGATGTGAATTGAGAAAGCTGCGCATCGCCAGGTCCTTCCGATTGAGATACGGAGCCCTGGAAACACGCCAGCCCGCCAATTATTCGCGTCCCGGCATTTCGGCGAGGGCAAAGATCAACAAAAAAAAGTCCGGCCGACCGCTTCGCTTCTGGCCCGATCGTGCTCTAATGGGGCAATGAGCGAAGCGAGCCGACTCGAAGTGCGGGCTGGGCTCGAGCCCTCGCTGGCGCGCCTGTGGCGATACGCGGTCGTCTTGTCCGGGGCGCGCGACGTCGCCGACGACCTCGTTCAGGCGACATGCGTGCGCGCGATCGAGCGCGCCGATCAATTTGTTCCGGGAACGAGGGTGGATCGGTGGCTGTTCGCGATTCTTAGGTCGATCTGGCTCAACGAGATCCGGTCGCGGCGGATTCGGGAAGGCCGCGGCTTCGTCGACCCCGAGGAAGTCTTGACGACCGACGGAGCGCGTGAAATTGAAACGAATATTACGGCGTCTGCGGTGTTAAGAGCGATCGGCCGGCTTCCTGAGGCTCAGCGCGAAACGGTGTTGCTCGTCTACGGCGACGGCTACACTTACGCTGAAGCGGCGGCAGCTCTCGCAGTCCCGATCGGCACCGTGATGAGCAGGCTGGCGGCCGCGCGCGCGACGCTGGCGAAACTGAAATAGGAGCGCTGACCAGCAAGATCATGACCGACGAAGACGCAGAACTTGTGGCTCTGATCGACAATGAGCTCGACGAAGGCAGCCGAGGGGCGCTTCTGGCGCGCCTGGCGACCGACGAGCGGTTGCGTCAGCGCTACGACGAATTGCGCGAGGCCGGGGCGGCGATCGCCGCTTCATTGGAGCAACTCCTGGGCCAGGCGCCCTTGGAGCGCCTGCGGGCCGCGATTCCCGTAGAGGAACCCATTCGCCAGTCTCCCGGCCGATTCGCCGGCAACGGGCTGCGACAGCTCGCGGCCGGCGTTGTGATCGGGCTCCTGGCGGCAGGTGCGGCCTTAACGCTTGCGGCGAGCTTTGGGCTGTTCAAGGAGCGGGACGACTGGCGTACGGCCGTCGTCGAATATACGGACCTTTACACCGACGAGACCTTCAGTCCGTTGCACCCGGACGCCCCGCTGCAGGCGCTCGAACTGAGCGCGCTGGGCGCGAAAGTAGGCGCGAACCTGACGGCTGAAAACATCGCCTTGCCTGACCTCAGATTCACGGTCGCGTTCATGCTCGCCTACGAGGGTTCGCCATTGGGCGTGATCGCCTATGTCGATCCGTCAGGGGCCCCGGTCCTGCTTTGCATCTTTGCCGACAAAGCGCCGGACGCCTCGCTGCGCTCGGAGCGCCGGGACGACTTGTCGCTCGCGTATTGGTCGCGCGGCGGACGCAGCCATCTGGTCATCGGCCGGATCCCGGAAGAGCGGGCTCTTGCATTGGCGCAAACACTGGAGAAGAGAATTTGAAATCGCGTCCAGCGCGCCGCGGCCAGAGTCCGACGAACAAACAGTAACGAGTAAGTGAAGCCGGCTAACGGAAACGAATAGACCCTCCTCTTCGAATGTTCATTCGGGGGCAGTGAGGAGATCATGATCGTTCACGGAAAAACTGTTCGGCGCGTCCGAATCGCCTGCGTTATTTTTACGCTCGCTCTTTTCCCGCACGTCGCCACGCTTGCGGCCGCGGCGGCAAATTGGCGAATCAATCCGGCGCGAACCCATATCGCTTTCGCTATCGACGCCGTCGGCTATCCGCGCACGCACGGCCAATTCCGGCAGTTTTCCGGCCGCATCTCGGTCGATTTCGACCATCCGGAGCGGAGCAGCGTGACATTTCACGTCCAGTCGCAGTCGGTGGACGCCGGCTCCCAGCCATTCGACGATTATCTGCGCTCGACAGCTTTCCTTGACGCCGCGCAATTCCCCTCGATCGATTTCGTCTCGAAATCGGTTGAGAAGGTTGACGACCGCACCGTCCGCGTAACCGGCGACCTGACCCTTCTCGGCGTGACCCGGCCGCTCAGCGTCGATGTCGCGGTGCAACGCGAACTCCGGCGACGGCGGCGGGCGGCTCGCCTTCGTGGCCAAGACCAGCATCGACCGGCTGGCGTTCGGCATGAATTCGGGCTTCCCCCTGGTCTCGCGGGAGGTCGAACTGGCGATCTCGAGCGAGGCGATCGAACTTTGACCGACGCGGACAGGCCTCCGCGGTGGAGCGGGCTGATCATTTCGCTCCACTGGGCGGGGGCCGCGATCATTCTGGCGCTGATCGCGCTGGGGTGGGCGATGGTCTATAGCGGCCTCGACTCGGCTGCGACATTCGACCTCTATCAGCGGCACAAGTCGTTCGGCTTCGTCGCGCTTGCCTTGACCGCCGCACGGCTCGCCGCCCGCTTCGCCGGCCATGCGCCGGCGCCTCCTGTTTCCCCAGGCTGGGAGCGCCGCCTTGCGGCCTTCGCCCAAGGCTCCCTCTATCTCCTGACGCTCTGCGCGATCCTCTCGGGCTGGCTGGTCGTTTCGACGTCGCCGCTGCCGGTGCCGACCCGCTTCTTCGACCTCATCGTCATCCCGAACATCGCGCCGGCCGATCCGTCGCTGTTCGCCGGGGCCGTGCTCGCGCATAAGCTCACCGCCTGGGCGATTGCGTTCGTGGTCGCGCTCCACGTCGCGGGGGCGCTCAAGCACCATCTCGTAAACCGCGACGACGTTCTCGGGCGAATGTCGCCGGATTGGCCGAAACGCGGGCGCTCGCGCCGCTGAAGCGAGGGAATGCCCCGGACGCGTCAGACCGGTGGGGGCGCCGGATGCGGCCTATTCGACGTCCTCGACCGTCACCGTCCGCCCCGAGAGCCGCTGGGCGAGCGAAGCCTCCATGAACGGGTCGAGATCCCCGTCGAGCACGTCGGCGGGCGAACTCGATACATGGCCGGTGCGAAGGTCCTTCACCATCTGATAGGGCTGCAGCACGTAGGAGCGGATCTGGTGGCCCCAGCCAATGTCGGTCTTGGAGGCCGCATCGGCGTTGACCTTGGCCTCGCGTTTCTCCAGCTCGAGCTCATAGAGGCGGGCTCGCAGCATGTTCCAGGCGGTCGCCCGGTTCTTGTGCTGCGACCGCTCCGACTGGCAGGCGACGACGATGCCGGTCGGCAGGTGGGTGATCCGCACCGCCGATTTGGTCTTGTTGACGTGCTGTCCGCCGGCGCCGGAAGCGCGATAAGTGTCGATCCGGCAATCGCTTTCGTTGACCTCGATCTGAATACGGTCGTCGACGACCGGATAGACCCAGACCGAGGCGAAGCTCGTATGCCGGCGGGCGTTCGAGTTGAATGGCGAGATGCGCACCAGGCGATGGACGCCGGACTTGGTCTTCAGCCATCCATGGGCATTGTGGCCCTTGACTACGATCGTCGCCGACTTGATCCCGGCCTCGTCGCCATCCGTCTCTTCGATCAGTTCGACTTTGAACTTTCGCCGCTCCGCCCAGCGCGCATACATTCTGAGCAGCATGCGCGCCCAGTCGCAGCTCTCGGTGCCGCCTGCTCCGGAATGCACCTCGACATAGGAGTCGTTGGCGTCGGCCTCGCCCGAAAGCAGCGCTTCGAGCTGGCGCCGTTCGCCCTCGGCCTTGAGCGCCCTGAGCGCCGCGATCCCCTCGGCTTCGACCGCCTGGTCGCCCTCGGTCTCTCCAAGCTCGACCAGCGTCGCCGCGTCATCGAGCTCGCGCTCGATTTTCGCCAGCGAGCCCAGCCGGTCTTCCAGCATCGTGCGCTCGCGCATCACCTTTTCGGCCAACGCGGGCTCGGTCCAGAGATTGGGGTCTTCGGATTTGGCGTTCAGTTCAGCCAGACGCCGCGTCGCCTGATCGACGTCAAAGATGCCTCCTCAGCAGCCCAACGGACTGCTTGATCGATTCGGCCAACTGTTCGGCTTCGGCGCGCATGATTGAACCTGTAGACCTGAAAGCGATAGGCGATGCGGGGCCCCGCGGCGGCGGCGCTCTGGAGCGCGAGCCGCGCGGAGCGGAAGGGGTCAAAGACCGCTCAGTAGAGCCCGCCTGTCCCCGACCCAACCGATCGCTCGCTCCGGGACGAGGTTTGAGCCCCTTCGCCCCAGCCGCCGCCGTAAGAGTCCGGCGGCCCGGTGCCCGGCTTGAACGCTTCCATGATCGAACCGGCCCCGCTCGCGCGCATCCCGCTGTGGACGTCGACGGAAATGAGCTTGATGCCTGGCGGAATGCGGAACGGCGTGTCGGGCGTGTCCTTGAGCGCCATCTTCATGAAGTCGCGGAAGATCGGCGCGGTGTAGAGGGCGGCTTGGGCGCTGCCGCCAAGCGAGCGCGGCTTGTCGTAACCCATGAACACGCCGAACGCCAGGTTCGGCGAGTAGCCGACGAACCAGAGATCCTTCGCGTCATTGGTGGTGCCGGTCTTGCCGGCAAGGTGCTTGCCGACTTCCTTGATCGCGATGCCGGTGCCGCGCTGGATGACGCCCTCCATGATCGAGGTGATCTGATAGGCGGTCAAGGGATCGATCACTTGCTCGCGCTTGTCGATCAGGGTCGGCTCGGGCTGATTCTCCCATGTCGCCGCGTCGCACCCTTCGCAGACGCGTTCGTCGTGCTTGTAGATCGTATTGCCCCAGCGATCCTGGATCCGGTCGATCAGCGTCGCTTTCACCCGCTTGCCGCCGTTGGCGAACATCGAATAGCCGGTGATCATCCGCAGCACGGTGGTCTCGCCCGCGCCGATCGCCATCGACAGGAACGGCGGCAGATTGTCGTAGATGCCAAAGCGCTTGGCGTATTCGACGACCAGCGGCATGCCGATGTCGCGCGCGAGCCTGATCGTCATCAGGTTGATCGAATGCTCGATCCCGAACCTGAGCGTATGCTGCCCACCGGACGTGCCTTCGAAGTTCGCCGGGGTCCAGAGCTGGCCGCTGCCGTCGTCGATCTGGACGGGAGCGTCGAGCAGGGTCGACGAAGGCGTGTAGCCGTTGTCCAGCGCCGCGGCATAGACGAACGGCTTGAACGACGAACCCGGCTGGCGCTGCGCCTGGGTCGCCCGATTGAATTCGGACTCGTCGAACGAAAATCCGCCGACCATGGCGAGCACGCGTCCGGTAAACGGATCCATGGCGATAGCCGCGCCGGACACTTCGGGAATCTGCCGCAGCCGATACTCTCCGTCGCGGCCAACGACCGGCTCGACATAGAAGACGTCGCCCGGTTTGGCCAAGCTCTTCGGCCTCCTGCCCGTCCATTTGACGCCGTCGAGGGTCACCGTGCCGGTCTTGCGGTCAGCGACAATCGCGCCCGACTTGTCGCGCTCCGGCTGGATCCCGATCCGCATCGAAGCGTCGCCGACGTCGAGCGCCACCGCCAGGACCCACGGCTTAATGTCGCCGTAAGCTGGTATATCGGCCAGCGGAACGCCCCAGTCCTGGCTGATGTCGATGGTCTTGAGGGTGCCATGCCAGCCGTAAGCCTCGTCATAGCGCACCAGGCCGTCGACCAGCGCCTTGCGCGCCATCAGCTGAACTTTCGGATCGAGAGTCGTGCGAACCGAGAGGCCCCCCTCGTAGAGCTTCTGCTCGCCATAACGCTCCGACAATTCGCGCCGGACCTCTTCGGCGAAGAATCCCGCGGCGATCGAATTTGGCGTGAGCACGCGCGGATTGACCACCAACGGCTCGGCCCGGGCCTCGTCTGCCTGTTTGGCGGTGATATATCCGTCCTCCGCCATGCGCCCGATGACGTAGTTGCGCCGCTCCACCGCGCGATCGTGATCGCGGAACGGGTTGAGCGAACTCGGCTCCTTTGGCAAGGCGGCGAGATAGGCGACCTCGGCGACGGTCAGCTCGTGGACCGATTTGTTGAAATAATTGAGCGCCGCAGCGGCGATTCCGTAATTCGACAGGCCGAGATAGATCTCATTGAGATAGAGTTCGAGGATCTTTTCCTTCGAGTAGGCCGACTCGATTCGCATGCTCAGCAGGATCTCTCTGATCTTGCGATCGAAGGTCCGGTCCGAGTTCAAGAGAAAGTTCTTCGCGACCTGCTGGGTGATTGTCGATGCGCCCTGAATGTGGTGCGAACCCTGCAGGTAGATGAGACCCGCCCGCACGATTCCCTCGGGGTCGACGCCATAGTGTGAGTAGAAATTCTTGTCCTCGGCCGATATGAACGCTTCCTTGACCAGGGCAGGAATTTCGTCGGACGGGAGGTAGAGCCGCCGCTCGCGCGAATATTCCGCGAGCAGGCTGCCGTCAGCCGCATGCACCCGCGTCATGACCGGCGGCTCATAGTTCTTGAGCTGCGTATAGTCCGGCAGGTCCTGCTGGTATTTCCAGACGACGCAGGCAAGGGCAGCCGCCACAATGACGAACAGCAGCGCGCCGGTAGCAAATATGAAGCCGATAATGCGAACGATACCGCGCATCTCGATCGAAGCCTTCCATTGCGCCCGTCGGCGAGCGCTCGAGGCGTCGAGACGAACTTTAATTTCAGCGCCTCGACGGCGCGCAGTCTATCGGGCCGATCTGCAGCCCTTTCTCTGGCCGCCCCGATCCGGCTCCAAAATCAAACCCGGCGGTCCGGGTCCGGTGTCCGTCTCGACTTGGGCGAATTTATGATCGATGCTTCGCGCGCCGGATCGCGGATGCCAATAGCCCGGCGCGCCCGCCGCGCGCAAGCGTTAATGCCCTGGCGGCGGCGCCTGTGGGCCGGACAGGGCGATGCCCGGGTCGCCCGATGGAACGCTTGCCGGCTTCCCGGCGGCGGAAAAGAAGGCGTCAACGGCGTTGACCATGGTCCCGGCGGTCCTCGCCCGCCAATCCGGGGAAGTCAGGGACTGCACGTCTCGAGGGTTCGACAGATAGCCGAGTTCGACGAGGACCGAGGGAAATTCCGGCGCCTTCAGGACGACGAAGCCGGCCGAGCGTTCCGGGTTGTGGTTGAGCTTCGCTGCGCCGCGCAAATTGTCGACAAGACCGCGCGAGAAGATGTGAGCGTAGAGTCGGGTCTCTCGCCGTTTGAGGTCGAACAGGATATTGGCGACGCCCGGATCGTCAAGCCGCCTGCGCCCGCCATGGCCGTCGTCGGCGGCATTCTCGCGCGCCGCAATTCGGGCAGCCTCCGCATCGGAAGCGCGGTCCGCGACGGTGTAGACGGTGGAGCCGCTGACGTCCGCATCCTCGCTCAAGGTGTCGGCGTGGACGGAAATGAACAAAGACGCGTTGGCGCCGCGGGCGAGATCGACCCGATCTTCGAGATCCACATATTGGTCGCCGTCGCGCGTCATCAGGACCTTATAGTGCTTCGTCGCGTCGAGCTGTCGCTTCAGTTCGGCGCAGAATTCATACACCAGCGTCTTTTCCTGCACCCCGCCAAGGCCGCTCGCGCCGCTGTCGACGCCGCCGTGACCCGGATCGAGGACAATGACCGGCGGCGGCCCGAGCGCGAGCGCATCGGGCGCGCTCGCGGCCAAGACGGCCGGCGAGCGGACGAGCGCGGCAAAGGCGGAGGGATCGCAGGCCTTGAGTTCAATCGTAAGCCGCGCTGCGGGCGCGCCGTCGACGATCGGGGCGGTGGAAACGCCGCCAGGGCACGCCGTGCGCGCCAGGTCGATGACGATCCGGGACTTGCCAGCCGCAAGCAAGCCGAAGCGAAAGCCCTTTATCAACCCATCGTCGCGCGGCGGGCCTAGCCGGCCGACCGACGGATCCATGCGGAAGCTGACCTCCGGCATGTCGATAACGATGCGATCCGGCGAGGTCAGGGCGGACGCGCTCGCGACGACCGTTCGCGAAAGGTCGAACACAAGCTTGGCCGCGGCACGATCCTGTGAAACCCGGGCGGCGACCGCAACCGGCGCGTCCGCGTCGGCGGCGACCGCGCGCTCAAGCGGCGCCGTCGCCAGCGTCAAAGCAGCAAGAGCCGCGGAGCGTCCCATTCGCGCCATTCAGCTTCCCCTCGGCGCCGCGCGCCCTTGCGCTATAGAGCCAATGCCGGCGCCACGCAATCGGCGCCCGGCTCTGACGAGCCTCGTCGGACGAGACCGGCCAGCCGGGTAAAAGTTAGCGCGCGAAGTTCATTACGCTGGGTTAATCAGGTCCGGCGCACAGGCGCGGGCGGAGTGAAGGGGCCCGCGCCCGCGCGTCCAGAAGTACAAGTGGGAAAAGAACTTGCCAAGGCGCCCGGGGGCGCCTATTTATGGGGCGTTACGAATTCGGACCGAGTTCGCGCGGTCGGCTCGCTCAGCGGTTGAGCGAGGCATCTGCCGGGACCGTCATATGACGGCCTGCGGCCTGCGCGGATAACGTCGGGGCGGGTTGTCGGCCCGTCGAACTCTCGTCACTATGTTCCGCCGGCGAGCGTTCGGGCGGAACGACTACGAGCGGAAAGCAAATCGACCTGTCGGGCAAAAGCCGGCGGCGCGTCCTGGATCGTGACATTGGCGCCATGCGGCGCCACTTGAATGGCGAAGAGCCGTGCCACGCCTTGTGCTCAGGATGACGATGTTCCGATGGCCAAAACAGAACTTTCCCGCCGCAATCCCTGCGGCGCGGCGGGTTCTTGGGGCCAAGGTCACGAGTCGTCAGCCCACTGAAACAGCGGCGCTGGTTTCCCAATCTCCAAATTTCCCAATCTCCAACATAGACGCCACGCGCGGCGCAAACGGGCGGCCCATTCGGCCCTCGCGGCGAATTTTGACGCGCGGCGAGAGAGTTTGCCATGGCCAACAAGATGATCATCGACGCCTCCCACCCCGAAGAGACCCGGGTCGTGGTTCTGCGAGGCAATCGGGTCGAGGAATTTGACTTCGAGTTCAGCGAGCAAGCGGCCGCTGCGGGGAAACATCTACCTCGCCAAGGTCACCAGGGTCGAACCGTCGCTCCAGGCGGCTTTCGTCGACTACGGCGGCAATCGCCACGGCTTTTTAGCCTTCTCCGAAATCCATCCGGATTATTATCAAATTCCAGTCGCCGATCGGCGGGCGCTTCTCGAGGAGGAAGCCCAGTCGCAGCGCGAAGAGGACGAAGAGGCCAACGGCGAACGACGCAGCCGGCGTCACCGGCGCCCGCGGCGGCCGGAGGTCGAAGCGCGCGTCGAGACGGGCGAGACGATTTCGGAACCCAGTTCCGCGGACGAACTGGGCGCGGACGAATCGGCTCCCGCTTTCCCGTTGGGAAACGCCGAGGAGAATTCGCCCGAGTTCGGCGACCCGGCCGTCGCGCCTTCGGGCAGTGACGCGACCTACAATTCGGGCGCCGAGGCGCCGCCTGACGCGGCAAATGATGACTTTACGTCAGCCGAAACGACGCTGGAAGCGACGCCCATCGAGGCAGCCTCCGCCGCCGCAGGCGCGGACGATGTCGAACATGACGAAAATCACCATCAGGGCGACGATCACGAAGTCACGACGCTCGAGGGCGGCTCGGAAGAGCGCCTGCCGCCGAGCCGCCAGCCGCGAGTCGAGGACGAAGGCGAGGCAATCGAGCAGATCGGCGGCGACGCCCTCGAGGAGCTTCCGCGCCGTGCGCCGCGCCTGCGCCGCCAATACAAGATTCAGGAAGTCATCAAGCGCCGGCAAGTCCTGCTGGTTCAGGTCGTCAAGGAGGAGCGCGGCAACAAAGGGGCGGCGCTCACGACTTACCTCTCGCTGGCCGGGCGCTATTCGGTCTTGATGCCCAATACCGCACGCGGCGGCGGCATTTCGCGCAAAATCACCAACGCCCAGGACCGCAGTCGACTGAAGGGAATTGCCGAGGAACTCGACGTTCCCGAGGGCATGGGGGTCATTCTCCGCACCGCCGGCGCTTCGCGCACCAAGGCCGAGGTCAAGCGCGACTTCGAATATCTGTTGCGGATGTGGGAGACCGTGCGAGAGACGACGCTCGCTTCGAGCGCGCCGACCCTCGTATACGAGGAAGGTTCGCTGATCAAACGGGCGATCCGCGATCTCTACAGCAAGGAAGTCGAAGAGATCGTCGTCGCCGGCGAAGCGGGGTTTCGCGAGGCCAGGCAGTTCATGCGCCTCCTCATGCCGAGCCACGTCAACAACGTACAACTCTACCGCGACACCCTGCCGGTCTTCGCCAAGGCCGGCGTCGAGTTGCAGCTCGATGCGATGTTCTCCAACCAGGTGACCCTGAAGTCCGGCGGCTACATCGTCATCAACCAGACCGAGGCCTTGGTCGCCATCGACGTCAACTCGGGCCGGTCGACTCGAGAGCATAATATCGAAGATACCGCTCTGCGCACCAATCTCGAGGCCGCCGACGAGATCGCGCGCCAGCTGCGTCTGCGGGACCTCGCCGGCCTCATCGTCGTCGACTTCATCGACATGGAGGAGTTGCGCAACAATCGCTCGGTCGAGAGACGGACCAAGGACGCGCTGAAAAATGACCGGGCGCGCATCCAGGTCGGACGCATCTCGCACTTCGGCCTGCTCGAAATGTCGCGCCAGCGTATCCGCACCGGCGTTCTCGAAGGCTCGACCGTGGTGTGCCCGCACTGCCAGGGCTCTGGCGTCGTTCGGTCGACGGCTTCGATCGCGCTGCACGTACTGCGCGTGCTCGAGGACGCGCTGATCAAGAGCGCCACCCACGACATCACGATGCGCACGCGCACGGCGGTCGCGCTCTATATTCTAAACCAGAAGCGCGCCAATCTGCGTGACCTCGAGCGCCGGTTCGGCGTCGCAGTTGTCGTCGAAGCCGACGATTCGCTGACCGGCGCCAACTATCACGCAATCGAGCGCGGCGAGCCGGCGGCCGGTATCAAGAGCGAAGCCGAGCCGCCGAAATCATTGGCGGACGATTTTGCCGCAATCGTCGACGAGCCCGCGCCGGTCGAGGAAGACTCGGAGGATATTCCCGAGGCGCCGCGCCAGGAAGATCGAGAGGTTTCCGAGACGACCGACCGCGCCGGCGACCCCTCGCTCGACGAAGCCGACGCCGGCCGGAGGCGGAGGCGGAGGCGCCGGCGCCGCGGCGGGGAGCGATCGTTTGGCGAAAACCCACCGCAAGATGCGCCGCAGCCAGCGGACGACGGCTTGGCGGTGGTGGCCGAAATCGGCGGCGACCTCCCGGCGCCGAGCGGCGAGGCGGATACGTTCGACCGGCGCGGTCCGCGCAGCGAAGACGACCGCGATCGTCGCTCGAGACGCTCGCGCGGCCGGCGCAATCCTCTTTCGCAGCGATCGGATCGCGAGCCCCTGCGCGCAACTGGCGCCCCAAGCTTCGATTCGCCTCCCTCGCTCGCGCTCGAAGAAGAATTCGCGGTGTCCGAAGCCGACTATTCCCCCAATGACGCCGTCTCCGCTCAGGACACGGCAGCCGAGCCTGCGAGAGCCTCCGGTCACGAATGGGTGGACGAGCCGGCGCCGGTCGACGAGGCGCGGAGGCCCGAGGTCGAGGCGTCGGCGCCGATCGCCGGCGCGGAGCCGAACGTTGGGTCAGCTGCGCCCGCGGAAGCCAACGCCGCCCTTGAGCCAGCGCCAGCGCCCGCTCCGGCGAGCGACGAGCCGCCCCGGCCACGCCGTAGCGGCTGGTGGCAGCGGGCGCGCGCGAGCGTGATCGGCGAATAGCCCTGTCCGCTGCTGGTGCGGCGGATCGCGCGTATCCGCCGGCGCCTGGAGAGAGACGGCGGTAAGCGCTCAGCGGACAAAAACAATTGTGCTGTCCGGCGCGACTGCGTTTGCCGGTTGGTCCGCGACGGGCGGATCCGGTCTCTCCTTCCGCCGGTGACGATTCGACGGCGGGCTGACGGCCTTAGGGACGGCTGGCCGTTACAAAAACATCCCCTGTCCCGCGCCACAGCATTCGCCAGATGATCCGCGACCGCGCGGATGCGGCCGAGGCCGCGGGTGTCTTCGTGGGTGACGAGCCAATAGGCCCGCGTCGCACGCCGTCCGGGCAGGACCCACCAGGGACCGGACCGGTTTACTTCAGCGCCCAGGTGACCTCGCGCTTCACGGAAAAGGCGATCTTGCCTGCCTCCGTGACCGGCTCGGGCGTCAGGGAGAAGACGGCCGAGCCGGTCATCCCGGCGTACTTGCCGGTCCCGCCGAGCAGCTTGCCCGCACGGCCGTCGAAGCTCGTGAAGAGACTGTCGCCGTCGCCGTCGGTTTCCCTGCAGGCGCCCACGACTGAGGACTTTACCCCATCCGAGGTGAAAGAGATCAGGCAATGCGCCTTCATCTTATCGAAAATCGACTGGCCGAGCATATTTTGGGTCGTCCCGGCCACTTCCACGAGCGTCTCCACGGCTCCTTTGCCATCTTGAGAGACGTCAATGACGCGCCCGATAGCTTCGGCGACGTAGGTTGTCGCGCCGTCACGCGGCAGGACCGCGCTTTGGGCGGGGACGGCGGCTGCAAGTCCCGTTAGCAGCGCACATAGCGCAAATGTGGAAGTCTTCGTCTTCACGACAGGCCTCCTCGATTTATCGCGGGCGTGATGCGCGTGTCGCGATGCGGGCCAGGTTGGCCGAGGAGCGGGGTCTCAGTCCTTAGATCGGCTTAAATTGGGCCTTAAAAGATATGAATCCGCTTAGCAGCGCCTCCTTACGTCTTTTAAGCGTCCAGCGGTGGGCGTATGAAATTATGGCTACGCAGGCGCGTGGCGCGAGGAAGAAGGCGCGCTGTGGACGAAGCCTTCCAGCAGAGTTTCGGCAGGATCGCCGTCGAGCCGGCGCGACGCCGGCTCTTGATTGATGACGAGCCGGCGAAGATCGGCGCGCGTGCGTTCGACCTTCTGATGGCCTTAATTGAACGGCGCGACCGTGTCGTCTCCAAAGACGAGCTCCTCGACCTCGTCTGGCCCAATGTCACTGTCGAGGAAGGCAATCTGCAGGTCCAGATCGCTACATTGCGCCGGCTCCTGGGCGCCGATGCGATCGCGACCGTTCCCGGGCGGGGCTACCAATTCGTCGCCTCTGAGGCGCCGCAAAGTCCGGGCGAACGGTCGGCGAGCGAAGGGGAACCCACGGAGGTTGGCGTCGGAGCCGCGTCGGCGCGCGGCTGGCTCGGCAAGGATCGGCGATGGTTGGGCGTCGGCGCGGCCGCCCTGGTCGCGCTCGTCATTGCCGGCGGGTGGGCTCTGCGGTCGCGCGGCCCGCCGCCGTCCGGCAAGCCGAGCCTGGCCGCTATGCCCTTCGTGAACGTCAGCGGGGATTCGATTTCCGGGCAGCTCGCCAGAGGCGTCACGACCGATATCGCCACCGACTTCTCACGCCTTCGCGATATCGACGTAATCGCAGATTCGGTGACCGCCTCCTTGAACCGCCCAGACCTCGACGCGCGTAAGGTCGCGAGCGATCTCAAGGTCCAGTATGTGCTCACCGGCGCGGTCCAGCGCGATAGCGACCTCGTCCAGGTGAGCGCCCAGGTCACCGACGGCGCGACGGGCGAAAGCATCTGGTCCAATCGCTGGCAAGGTCGGGCCGCGGGCGATCTCCTCGGCTTGCAGGCGGACGTCGCCGACGGCGTCGCCTCGACGCTCGGCAGCCGCAACTTCTTCGTCATGAGGGCGATCGACGCGGCCAAGGCGAAGGCGCCCGAGGCGCGCACCGCCTATGATCTTTACGCGCTCGGCTACGCGGACTACCTCAAGGGGACCGTGGACGGCTTTGCCGACGCGAAGCGCGATTTCGACGCTGCGATCGCCAAGGACCCGCGACTGAGTTTTGTCTATGTCCAGCGAGGTTGGGCGGCGCTGCTCTACGCCATGGTCTCAGGGGGAGACTTCGCCGCTGCGCTCACGGAAATGGAGCCTTACGTCCGCAAGGCGATTGAAGTCGATCCGCTCGACGCCGAGCCGCATGTCGCGCTTGCGGCGAATCGAGCGATGGTCGGCGATTTCGCCCAGAGCGAGGCCGAGGTCGAGCGGGGCTTGAGACTCAACCCGAGCTCCTCCGACATCATGATGAAGTCCGCACTGTCGCTGGCCTATCTTGGTCAGCCCGAACGCGGCGCGGAGCTCTGCGACCGTGCATTCCGCCTCAACACAATGCCGGTGGTGTGGTACGCAATCCACTGCTTCGAATCCTATTTCTTGGCGGGCCGGTACGCCGACGCGGCCGACATGGTGCGCCGGACCGACGCCTGGATCCCGCCGAGCCCCGACCGGATGGGCATTCGGCTCGCCAGCGAAGCCGAGCTCGGCGATGGCTCAGCCGCAGCGACGCTGGCAGAAATCAAGCGGCGCTTTCCAGGCGTCACCGCCGAGGATTTGGGCTACGCGACGGCCTACCGGCGGGCCCAGGACAGTGACAAGCTCGTTGCGTCGCTGGTCAAGGCGGGCGCGCCGCTATGCGTCCCTTCCGACAGGGCGGCCAAATTGCCCCAGCCGATGCATCTCGCGCTCTGCGACGCCGAGCGCGCCAAAGAGGCGGCCCGCTGACGCTTTCGCGGCCTCGAACGGCGTCACAAAATCTCACAAAAACATCCCCCTGTCCCGCGCCACAGCATTCGCCAGATGATCCGCGACAGCGCGGATGCGGCCGAGGCCGCGGGTGTCTTCGTGGGTGACGAGCCAATAGGCCCGCGTCGCGCGCCGTCCGGGCAGGACCCGCACCAGGTCCTTGAACCGGCGGGCGATGAAGTCATGCACGACGCCGAGGCCGACCCCCGCGCGCAGCGCCTCGAGCTGGGTGACCGCGCTCGCGCTTTCGAAGCTGGTTGGCGCGCCGTCAAAGAGCTCGCGCACATAGGAGAGCGAAGTCGAGAATGCGTGCTCCTCGACGTAGCCAATCAGTCTGTGGCTTTTGAGCGCGGCAATGTCGGCCGGCGCGCCCTGGCGTTTGAGGTAGGCGGCGCTGGCGTAAATTCCGAGCGAATAGTCGGTCAGCTTGCGGGCGACGAACCGCCCGGCTTCCGGCTTGTCGAGGCCGACCACGACATCGACCTCGCGCCGGGCGAGGGGCGTCAGTAGCGGCAGCGGCATGAGTTGCAGCCGCACCCCCGGGTGGCGCTCGGCGAAGTCGCGCAGCGCGGTCGTGAGGTAATAGGTCGAGAACCCGTCCGGCGCGCCGATGCGCACATCGCCTGAAAGTTCGAGATCGACGCCCGAGATTTCGCCCTGCGCGTGCAGGAATGCGCTCTCCATCTGCTCCGCCGCGCCGATGAACCGCTCGCCCGCGCCGGTGAGCTTCGCCCCGGTCGTGCGCCGGTCGAACAATTTGGCCCCGATCGTCGCTTCGAGCGCGGCGATGCGGCGGCTGACGGTCGCGTGGTCCAGTTTGAGCCGCTTGGCGGCGGCCACGAATTGCCCGCCGCGCGCGACCGCGAGAAATACGCGAACGTTGTCCCAGTCCAACGAAGCCGCTCCCCTACCCGCCCAGCATCGTGCGGCGGAGAAATACGACGACTTGCTGCATCAGTTCGGCGTTAGCGCGACCGATCTTTGCCGCGTGGCCGCTTTCGATCGTCGCCACTTTGCAGGGGCGGACGATCGACGGCGCGGGCAGACCGGCCTCTGGATAGGTTTCCCCGAAGGGAACATCGTCGGGCCATGGCCGGTTGTCGGCGCTCGTGATCATCGCGACCCAGAGCAGGCGCCGGTCCTCGCCGAGGCCTCCTCTGGACACGACAACCGCCGGTCGCCATTGCCGGGTCGCGCGATCCGGGTAGGGAAAAGGCACGCGGACGACATCGCCCTGCTCAAAGCTTTGCATAGGCCTTCCGGTCCGCGGGGCTGTCCCATTCGGCGAAGGCGCCGAAAGGATCCTCGGCTCCGCGTTCGATGACCTTGGTCAAAATGACCCTGCCGCCGTCGATCTCGTAGGCGAGCTCGTCGCCTGCCACGAGGCGCAGAGCGGTGCGAACGGGCTGCGGAATAGTCGTCTGCGCTTTGCTTGTCAGCTTGCTGGTGATCATGGCGCATTCTATGGCTATCAGGTAAGGAGAATCCTTACCGCGGTTGACAGCGCTCCCGCAAGGCAAATTCCTTCGTCCGATCCAGCCTGAGTTGCTTGGGCCGAGCCTGTTCCCGCTCTTCCGCCTATCCGGGTTTAAGCGCTCGCAAGCGCAAGCCCGGCGGACTGGATTTGGGCTCTGAGCCACCCGCAATCCGGCCGCCGGAGGAGTTCGGCGAATTCCGGCAGTCCCGCCGCCCCTTCGCCGAGCGCGAAGGCTTCCCAGACGTTTCTCCTGGCGAGGTCGGGGCGACGGTTGCGCAGGCATTCGGCCGCGCCCTCGAGATAACGTTTCATCCTCTGGGTTCGCGCCTCGGGCAGGGTCGCGGACGCGACGCCGGCCGGGAGGGTCCGGGCGAAGATTTCGAGCGTTCGGCGAAAATCGAGCTGCGCCGCGAACGATTCCAGCAGCTGCTCGGTGAGTTGGCCCGCATGGTGGGTGCGCCAATGCGCGAGCGTTTCCGGCAAGTGAAGCCAGTTGCATTGCGTCGCGCTGCGCACATACCATTCCCAGTCCGCCATCATCGGGAGATCGGCGCGGAAGAGCCCGATCCGCTCGAATGTCTCGCGGGCGAAGACGACGGCGGGCAAGTTCAGCGGACATTCGGTCGCGAGGCGGAACAGGAAGTTGCGATCCATCAGCCCGGCGGTGGCGCGAAAGGGCGGCGGCGACCAGGTTCGGCCCGAACGCTCGTAGAACGTCTCGTACTGGCAGAAGGCGACCCCAACGTTGTCGAGACAGGCTTCGATCGCCTCACGCATTTTGCGGTAGAAGCCGTTCTCGACCCAGTCGTCGTCGTGCAGGATGTGGATGAACCGGCCGCTCGTCATCCCGATCGCCGCGTTGGTGCTCGGATAGAGGCCAAGGTTCGAGGCGTTGCGGACATAACGGACGCGGCCCCGCCCGGCCTCGTGAACCAGCCCGGACAGGTCGCTTGGGCTGGCGTCGTCGACGACCAGGATCTCCATCTCATCAGGCCCCGGATCCTGCTCCAGCACGCAATCGAGGCACCGTTTGAGGTAAGCCTTCCGGTTGTAGAGCGGAACGACGACCGACCAGAACGGGCGCGCCGCGGGAGTGAGGACCGGCGCGAGCTTCGGCGCCGTCGCTTCGAGGCTCTTGCGCCAATAGACGCCCCAGCCGTCGATATCGACGATTTTGTCCGCGATTTCGTGCGCATCGCGGAAATCGTGGACGGCTTTGCGGCACGCGTCGATGCAGCCATAGTCGTCGATGATGACGAACCCACCCGCGGACACTTTGTCATAGAGGGCGGTCAGCGCCTCCATCGTCAACTCGTACATGTCGCCGTCGAGCCGCAGCACGGCGAGGCGCTCGATCGGCGCGGCGGGAAGCGTGTCCTTGAACCAGCCGTCGAGGAAAACGACGCGGTCGTCCAGGAGCCCCGTATTTGGCGAAATTCGCTTTCACCTCGCCAAGCGAAACCGAAAGCTCTTGGAAAGTATGCAGCCTGTCGCCGAGATCGGTCGGATAGTTTTCCGGGTCGGGCGGTGGGAGTCCCTGGAACGAATCGGCCACGTAGACGCGCCGCTCTTGATCCCCGAACGCCGCGAGGGTCGCGCGCATCAGGATGCAGGCGCCGCCCCGCCACGCGCCAGTCTCGATCAAATCTCCAGGTATGTGCTCGCGGATCGCAGTTTCCACGAGCTCGCGCAGGTTCCTGAGCCTCCTTTGCCCGATCATCGTGTGGGCCTGCCGCGGCCAATCGCGGCCAAGCTCTCGAAGCGAGGCGTCGAAAGGCCGTTCCACATCCGGCGCGCGCCAGTCCGTATAGCCATCGCCGTAGACGGTGTTGGTCAGACAGCGCTCGATGAGATCGAGATAAAGCGCCGCCGAGGCCGAAGGGAGGTCAGGGTTGTCGATCATATCTCTGGCGCCCCAGGGACTCGCGCCTGACGCTTAGGGCGGGGCTCGGAAACTGACAAGGCGTACCAGAAGCGCCAGAGGCATTGGCCGGGCAGCAAGCTTGGGGAGATTCCGCACAGCCGATGCGCGATCTCTGACGTTGCTGTGCGCAATTTCGTGGCGCATAAATTCGACACGAGGTCGTCATCAGGGAGCGGAACATGATCGAGTATGGGCACTACGTCGGCGGCAAGCACGTCGCCGGCAAGTCGGGACGGACCGCGGAGGTCTTCCAGCCGATGGACGGCACGGTGCGCGCCCATGTCGCGCTCGCCTCCAGGGCCGAGGTTCGGGCCGCGGTCGAGAACGCCAAGGCGGCGCAAGGCGCCTGGGCGGCGACCAACCCGCAGCGCCGCGCCCGCGTGTTGATGAAATTCATCGACCTCATCGCCCAGCACAACGACGAGCTTGCCGACATTCTCGCGCGCGAGCACGGCAAGACGATCGCCGACGCCAAGGGCGACATCCAGCGCGGCGTCGAGGTGGTCGAATTCGCCCTCGGCGCCCCGCATCTCATGAAGGGCGAATATACCGACGGCGCCGGCCCCGGCATCGACCTCTATTCGATGCGCCAGCCGCTCGGCGTCGTCGCCGGCATCACCCCGTTCAATTTCCCGGCGATGATCCCGTTGTGGAAGCTCGCGCCGGCCATCGCCTGCGGCAACGCCTTCATCCTTAAGCCTTCCGAGCGCGATCCGGGCGTGCCGATGCGGCTCGGCGAGCTCTTCGTCGAGGCCGGCGGCCCTCCCGGCGTCCTCAACGTCGTCAATGGCGACAAGGAAGCGGTCGACGCGATTCTCGACGATCCCGACATCCAGGCGATCGGCTTCGTCGGCTCGACCCCGATCGCCGAATACATCTATTCACGCGGATGCGCCGCCGGAAAGCGCGTCCAGTGCTTCGGCGGGGCGAAGAACCACATGGTGGTGATGCCCGACGCCGACATGGACCAGACGGTCGACGCCCTGATCGGCGCCGGCTACGGCTCGGCGGGCGAGCGCTGCATGGCGGTCTCCGTTGCGGTGCCGGTCGGCCAGAAAACCGCCGACGATCTCATGCGGCGCCTCATCCCGCGCGTCGAATTGCTCAAGATCGGACCTTCGACCGACGCCGGCGCGGATTTCGGCCCGCTGGTCACCAAGGCGGCGCTGGACAAGGTTCGCGGCTATGTCGATGTCGGCGTCAAGGAAGGCGCGAAGCTAGTCGTCGACGGGCGCGACTTCAGGATGCAGGGCTACGAGAACGGCTTCTATATGGGCGGGTGCCTGTTCGATCAGGTGACGAAGGACATGCGAATCTACAAGGAAGAGATCTTCGGCCCGGTCCTGTCGGTCGTGCGCGCCCACGACTACGGCGAGGCGCTCGGCCTGTGCAACGACCATGAATACGGCAACGGGGTTGCGATCTTCACCCGCGACGGCGACGCCGCGCGCGACTTCGCAAGCAAGGTGAAAGTCGGCATGATCGGCGTCAACGTGCCGATCCCGGTGCCGGTCGCCTACTATACCTTCGGCGGCTGGAAGCGATCCGGCTTCGGCGACCTGAACCAGCACGGACCCGATTCGATCCGCTTCTACACCCGCACCAAGACCGTCACCGCCCGCTGGCCTTCAGGCATCAAGGACGGAGCGCAGTTCTCGATCCCGACGATGAACTGACGGGGCCGGGCGGAGGCTTAAGCTGGCCATCCGCCCGCTTTTCAGGCCGCCGTGAGAGTTGAATGTCCACCGCACTCAAACTGATGACAGTCGACGAATTCCTGGCCTGGGCTGAGGGCCAGGATGGGCGCTGGGAGCTGCATGACGGCGTGGCCACGAGAATCACGCCCGAGCGAATGGGCCACGCAATTCGTCGCGTTACGCTTCGCTTCGCGTCACGCCGGCTGCGATTGCGAGGTCTTCGGGGCCGGTTCTGGAGTGCAGATCGACGAGCGCACCGTATATGCGCCCGACGGCGCGATCACCTGCGGTCCCAAGCAGCTGGACGACGCGATCCTTCTCATGAACCTGATTGTAGTGGTAGAGGCCCTCTCGCCGAGCACCGCCGCAATCGATCACGGCCGCAAGCTCAGCGGCTATTTCTCGCTGCCCAGCGTCGAGCACTATCTCATCCTCGACCCCGACCGGCGGGTTGTCATTCACCACAAGCGTGGGGCGAGCGATGCGATCGAGACACGCGTCCTCTCGGAGGGCTCCGTGAAGCTCGATCCGCCAGGGTTCGAGGTTGCGGTCGAGGCTTTGTTCCCGCCGCCGTGATCCCAGAGCGAGCCCCGCGTCCAACCCCCTCTCCGCGCTCGCCGGCGGGGAGAAGGCCGGGATGAGAGGCAGGGCCGCCGAGCCGCCGCCATGCGATCTCAACATCGGCGGTCGAGCCGGAGCGCGGACCAGGGCAGGATTGTGTTATGGCGGCAAGCGCTCCCTGTTCCGGCAATTTATTCTCCCTGTTCGGGTCAATAATCCCCTGTTCCGATTCGAAAACCTCCCTGTTCCGCAATATGAATTGTGGCGTTCCATGCGGGCAGCGCATGGCGGCGCCTTTCCGACATGATCATGACGCGATTCGCCGCTCACGCCGCGGGCAGCAATGACGCCCGTGGCTCCATCACAACAGATCAGGCTTTAGAACCGGAACAGCGCCAGGCCCGGCGCGGCGTTGCCGAACTGGTCGGTCAGGCGCTCCCGGCCGCGCATGCCGGAAAAGGTTCCCTCGATCGGGGTCGGCTGGTTGAAGGTGCCGTACACGTAGCCGTTGCCGACCGAGCCGACAGGAACCTGGGTGCCGGCGGTTAAGTAAGAAGGCCGGGCGTGAACGGTGATGTCCCGTCCGGCCGGAGCCGCCGCATGTTTTGCCCGCTTTTTCAGAGCGGTCTGGCGCGGTTTCACCTTCTGGGGCGTCGCCTGCGCCGGCCCTGACTGCAGCGGTCCGGTCTCCATGGGACCTTCCTCCAGCGGCACGCCCTGTGCAGCGGCGGCCGAGGCAAGACCGGCCGCCAGCGCCGCGGCGGCCAGGAGCCGAACGAAACGAACCATGATCCCTTCCTTTCGCTCGACGCAGTCAGCTTGAAGACATAGGGCGGCGCGCTGAAAGCAAAAGAGCGAGGTCGCGTCGAAGGTCCGGGGCCGCCTGGAACGATCGCCGCCGTGTTTGCCTCGCCTCAAGCGGAAAATCAATGCCGGACGCGGTCGGGCGCGCCCGCGAATGATCGCTGGCGGATTGCCGCTGGCGCAAAGGTCGGGCACTGTGGCCGATCGGCACGGAGGAAGAGCAAGGATTCATGTTCGCGCTGACCGCAGACCATCTCGCCGTCCGCGACATGGCCAAAACCTTCGCCGATGAGCGTCTCGCCCCCAACGCGCTCCGCTGGGACGAGACCGAGCATTTCCCGGTCGACGTTCTGCGCGAGGCGGCGGCGCTCGGCATGGCGGCGATCTACGTCGGCGAGCAGCACGGCGGCAGCGGCATGACCCGCCTCGATGCGGCGCTGATCTTCGAGGCGCTGTCGACCGGCTGCCCGTCCGTCGCGTCGTTCCTCTCCATCCACAACATGGTCGCCTGGGTCGTCGACCGCTTCGGTTCGCCGGAGCTCCAGGGCCGCTATCTGTCCCGGCTCGCCAGCATGGAGCTGATCGCCAGCTATTGCTTGACTGAGCCCGGCGCTGGCTCCGACGCCGCGGCGCTGACCACGCGCGCGCGACGCGACGGGGCGGATTATGTTCTCGACGGCGTCAAGCAGTTCATTTCCGGGGCCGGCGCGAGCGACCTCTATCTGGTGATGGCGCGGACCGGCGAGGGCGGCGCGGCCGGCGTCTCGGCGTTCCTGGTCGAGAAGGATACGCCGGGCTTAAGCTTCGGGGCGAAAGAGAAGAAAATGGGCTGGCGCGCCCAGCCGACCCGCCAGGTGATCCTGGAGGGCGTGCGCGTGCCCCAGGCCAATCTGGTCGGCGTCGAGGGTGGCGGGTTCAAGATCGCGATGGCCGGGCTCGACGGCGGGCGGCTCAACATCGGCGCCTGTTCGATCGGCGGCGGGCAATCGGCGCTCGACAAGGCGATTTCCTACATGCGCGAGCGCAAGGCGTTCGGCCGTCGCATTGCCGACTTCCAGGCGCTTCAATTCCGCGTCGCCGACATCGCGACCTCGCTCGAGACCGCCCGCTCGATCCTGTGGCGCGCGTCGAGCGCGCTCGACGAGAAATCGCCCGAGGCGACACGGCTCTGCGCGCAAGCGAAGCAGGTCGCCACCGACGCCGGCTTCAACGCCGCCAATGACGCCCTACAACTGTTTGGTGGGTACGGCTATCTCGCCGACTACGGGGTCGAGAAGCTGGTGCGCGACCTGCGCGTGCACCAGATCCTGGAAGGAACGAACGAGATCATGCGGGTGATCGTGGCGCGCGCGCTGATCGAGAACTGAGTTAGTCCAGAGAAAGCGGACATGTCGAAAGTCGCATTCATCGGTCTCGGCAACATGGGTGGGCCGATGGCGGCCAATCTCGTCAATGCCGGCCACGCGGTTCAGGGCTTCGACCTCGTCGAGGCCGCGAAGCAGGCGGCGGCAACCGCCGGCGCGACGATCGCGCCTTCTGCCCATGCGGCGGTTCGTGGCGCCGACATCGTCGTGACCATGCTGCCAGCCGGCAAGCATGTGCTGGCGGCTCACGCGGACTTTTTGCCCGCCGCGCCGAAGGGCGCGCTGGTCATCGACTGCTCGACCATCGACGTCGACAGCGCAAGGAAAGCGCATCAGGCAGGCGGCGCGGCGGGCATGCTGACCCTCGACGCCCCGGTCTCGGGCGGCGTCGGCGGCGCGACCGCAGGGACGCTCACCTTCATGTGCGGCGGCTCGCCCGAGGCGTTCGCGCGAGCGAAACCGCTGCTCGAGGCGATGGGCAAGCGCATCGTCCATTGCGGCGGCGCAGGAGCGGGACAGGCGGCCAAGATCTGCAACAACATGATCCTCGGCGCGACGATGATCGTGACCTGCGAGGCCTTCGCGCTCGCCGAAAAGCTCGGCCTCGATGCGCAGGCCCTGTTTGACGTCGCCTCGACCGCCTCGGGCCAGTCGTGGTCGCTGACCAGCTATTGCCCGGTCCCCGGGCCGGTTCCGGCTTCCCCCGCCAACCGCGATTACAAGCCAGGCTTCGCCGCGAGCCTCATGCTCAAGGATCTGAAGCTTTCCCAGGACGCGGCGGCGAGCGTCGGCGCCGCGACCCCGCTCGGGGCCGAAGCGGCGCAGCTCTACGCCCTGTTCGTGGCCTCCGGCCACGGCGGCGACGACTTCTCGGGAATGATCAACTTCCTCCGCGGCATAGGGGGTTCTACTTAGGAAAATGAACGTCTATTCATGGATTTGCGGGAATCTTTCACGCGAATATGAAAGAAAATTTGGTTTGGCGCCCCGCTGCCGCTATTTTATCAAACTCTGACCGAAGTGCGGACGGAATGTACCAAACATGAGGTGAGCGCCGGTCGGACTCCCGATTGGCGACGCAGTGTTGGTCCGGCCTCCGAGTGAGGCAAAGGCCGGGCTACGGAGGTGGAGACATGGGCAAGTCAATTTCCAGGACAATTGTCGCCGGGCTGGCCGCGCTGGCGATGGCGGCGGCGGTTGTCCTGCCGTCCACCCCGGCCTCGGCCGGCGGCGGCTTCAGGATGGGCGGCGGCGGTTTCGGCGGCGGCTTTCACGGCGGCGGCGGGGGCTGGCACGGCGGCGGCTGGGGCGGCGGCTGGCATGGCGGTGGCTGGAACGGAGGCGGCTGGCACGGCGGCGGCTGGAATGGCGGCGGTTGGCGCGGCGTCGGCTGGCGCGGGGCAGGCTGGGGCGGCGGTTGGCGCGGCGGCTGGGCCGGCGGACGGGTCTGGCACGGCGGCTACTGGAACAACGGCATCTGGTACAACGGCTGGTGGGGCCCGGCGGTCGCCGCCGGCCTGCTGACCGGCGCGGTCATCGCCAGCAATTCCGGCTGGGGATACGGCGGATACGGCGGCGGCGATGGCTGCTGGCAGTTTCGGCCCACCTATGACGGATATGGCAACCTCCTCGGCCAGCGCTGGCTGAACCTCTGCCAGTGATCGCGCGCCTCACGCTGCTTTCAACCAGGGCCTCGCGCAAGCGGGGCCCTTTTCGTTTTCGGCTTCGGCCAGAAGACGCCCCCGGTCATTGGCTTCGCAACGCCGGTGGTGGTCGGCAGCGAAAGCGGCAGTCCGCGCCGCGAACGTAAACCGAGATAAGCGAAACATTGCGCTTCGATACAGTCGCCGTCGAACCCGATCGCTTCGACTGGCTCGACACTGACCTGAAGCCGCTCGGCGAGCCGGCGCATGAGGTTCGGGTTCCGCCGCCCGCCGCCGCCGACCAGCCAGCGCGCCGGCGCCTGCGGCACATGACGGAGCGCCGCCGCGGTCGATTCGACCGTGAACGCGCTCAAGGTCGCCGCGCCGTCGGGGTCGCTCAGGCTCTCGACGCAGGCGGCGAGGGCGCTGAAATGATTGCGGTCGAGCGATTTCGGCGCCGGCCGGTCGAAATAGGGGTCGTCCATCAGCATGGCGAGCGCGGCGGGATCGACGCGGCCGCTCGCCGCGATCGCTCCATTGTCATCGAAGGCCAATCCACGCCTCGAGGCGAGAAAATCATCGATCAGCGCATTGGCCGGCCCGGTGTCGAAGGCGACAATCTCGCCCCTGAGGCCGAGATAGGTGACGTTGCCGACCCCGCCCCAGTTGAGGATCATCAGCGGACGCTCGAGGCCCGCGGCCATCGCCGCGTGATAGACGGGCGCAAGCGGGGCGCCCTCGCCACCGGCCTTGACGTCGGCCGACCGAAAGTCGGCGACCACATCGACGCCAAGCGCGGCCGCCGCGCGCGCGCCGTCGCAGAGCTGGCGGGTCACGCCGTCGCGTGGCCGGTGCAGGATGGTCTGGCCATGCAGGCCGACCAGCGCGACGCTCTCGCGCGCAATGAAAAAACGCTCGAGGAACGCCTCGACCGCCGCGACGTGGGCGTCGGTCACCTCGCGTTCGAGCGCGAGTTGCGGCGCCTCAGCCTCGCTCGCGTCGGCGACGACCGCGCGCAGACGCTGCGCCACGGCCAAAGGATAGGGGAAGGTCGCCGCTGGCCCGGTTTCAATCTGCGCCTCGCCGTCGCTCTCGATCAGCGCGACGTCGATCCCGTCCATCGACGTCCCGCTGATGACCCCGATCGCGCGCGAAACCCCTTCGCCCACTCCGCTCACTCGTTTTCGCCCTGGTTCGCGCCCGGCGCCCATAGCACGTCGGCCATGCCGAAATCGTTGGCTGCCCGCGCGGCGACGAACAGGTAGTCCGACAGGCGGTTGACGTAGGCGAGCGCGGCGTCGCCGACCTCCTCGCCCTCGATCGCCGCCAGCGCCACCATGGCCCGCTCGGCCCGCCGGCAGACCGCGCGCGCCTGATGCAGCGCGGCCGCCGCCGCCCCCCCGCCCGGCAGCACAAACGAGCGCAGCGGATGGAGTTTTGCGTTGAGCGCATCGATGGCGCGTTCGATCGCCTCGACTTGCGACGGCGCCACCCGCAGCACGGCGCCCGGCTTTTCGTCCCCCTGACGCGGCAGGCAGAGATCGGCGCCGAGATCGAAGAGATCGTTCTGGATGCGCTTGAGCATCGGCTCGATCGCGACATCGGCCGCCTCGCTCCGGCCGCTGACTGCAATGAGCGCCAGCCCGATGGCGCAATTGGTCTCGTCGACCTCGCCCATCGCCACGACCCGCGCGTCCGATTTCGGCCGCCGCGACCCATCGCCAAGCCCCGTCTCGCCCTTGTCGCCAGTGCGGGTATAGATGACGTTCAGCTTGACCATGGTCTCCCGCTAGCGCCGGCGCGGCGGTTCGCGCCGGTTGTTCTCCCGCTTATCGCCCGGCCTGTCTGAAGGCGCGTGCGCCCCGGCGCGAGCTCAGGGCGAGACGCCCAACTTCTGCTCGATGTCGGCCATCATCGGGTGAGTCAAGCCCGCCTTGCGGAACTCCGCGAAGTCTTTGGCGATGACGCTCTCCCATAGCTTGCTATTCTGATCCGACATGCGCTGGCCCTTATGGGCGAGGTACAGCGATTCGGCTTCCTCCTCGCGTCCCGCAAACATGAGCGCATGCGCCCGGTTCATCTCGATCGAGAGGTTGTTCGGCCAGAGCGTGTGGGCGCGCTCGGCGGCGGTCACCGCCTTGGCGAATTCTCGCGCAAGCAGGGCAGACCATGACACACTGATGAGGGCCTGCATCGTCTCCCTATCGGGCTTGCCCTCGCGCTTCGTCTCCGACGCCTCCTCTCTCGCCGCCCGCGCTTCCGCCAGCTGCAACGCGTCGCCATAGCGTCCAGCCCCTTCGGCTTCTTTGATCGAGAGCCTTTCTAGATACGCTGCGGCGTCTGCGTCTCCCTCATCGTGGGCCTTTTGATACCATTCGCGCGCCTTGGCGTAGTCCTGCGTCGTGCCGTAACCGTTCTCGTACAGCACGCCGAGGTCCAGCATGGCTGCGGCGTCACCGTTGTCCGCGGCTTTTTCAAACCACTGCTGCGCCTTGTCATAGTCCTGCCACACGCCGAAACCGTTGGCGTAAGTGACACCAAGCTCGTGCATAGCTGTCGCATCGCCGTTTTCCGCGGCCTTCTCGAACCACTCGCGCGCTGCGGCCAAGTCCTTTGGCGAGCCGTAACCATTGGCGTAAATGACGCCAAGGTTGAACATCGCCATGCTGACGCCATTTTCAGCGGCCTTCTCAAACCACTCGCGCGCCTTGACGTAGTCGGGGGGTACACCGTAGCCATTCAGGTAAAGGGCGCCCAGGTTGGACATGGAGTTTGCGTCGCCGGCGTCCGCGCCCCTTTCGTACCATTCGCGCGCCTTGGCGTAGTCTTGGGCCACGCCATGACCAAACTGGTAAAGCGTGCCCAGGTTGGACATGGCTGTCCCGAATCCTTTGTCCGCCGCCTTCTCATACCACTCGCGCGCCTTGGCGTAGTCCTGCGCCACGCCATGACCATTCTCATAGAGCCGGCCCAGGTTGCTCATGGCTGCCGCGCCGCCGTTGTCGGCGGCCTTCTGAAGCCACTGATGCGCTGCTGCATAGTCCGCCGCCACGCCCCAACCGTTTTCGTAAGCCAGACCTAAATTGCCCATCGATTGAAGATCGCCGTGGAGTGCGCCCGTCTGGAACACCGCAAAAACCTGCTTTTGGGTTTCCTTGTCCATCCGGGTTAGAATTTTCGCGATGATGTTCGTGGCGCCCGCCAATATGTCATCGGCTTGTTTTCGCTGTTCTTTGGCGATTTCAAGCTGCTCAACTGCGTCTTTACGCGCGGCCTCGGCGCGCGAGCTTTGCTGTTTTGCGCTCCAGCCGAGCCCGGCTGCGAGCAGGGCTAGGCAGCTCACGCCGGCAATGACAAAATTCCTGGTCCTCACCTGCTTGCGGTGCGCATCCTCGGCCTGCTTTAGCGCGGCTTCCTCGCGTTCCAGCGACTTTGAGATGAACTCCTCGATATCGTCGGTGGTGATATCGCCGGGATCTGCCAGCAGGCTGCGCGCGCGCTCGAGTTGCAGGCCGGCGGGCAGCAGCATATCGTCCCGTTTTCCTTTCTCCTCCCATTCCTCCACGGCGCGCAGGATCGCCGCTCGCGCCCGCAACTTCTCCCGGTTCGCGTTCACCCATCTCCGGAGCGTCGACCAGCGCTGGATCAACGCCTCGTGCGCCACCTCGACGGTGGCGCGCACGTCGCTCTCGGTCGGCGACGACCCCTGGAGCGTCGCGACGCCAGTCACCAGCAGGCGGGTCTTAGGATTGGCGAATAGACTGACGACATCGCGTTGCAGCCGGTCGTCGGGAATGACGCTGCGGGCGCGGGTATCGACGTGCCCTTCGCCGGGGGTGACGAGACGCAGGAAGAGGCGGCGCGCGGCGTCCTGCTGCGTCGGCGTCAGCCGATCGTAGGCGGCCTGCGCGGTCTTTTCGATGGCGCCGGCGACACCGCCGACCGCGGTATAGGCTTCGGCGGTGAGCTTATCGCCAGCTCGCTTTTCCCAGGTCTCCTTCAGCGCAAACTGAAGCAGCGGCAGCCGGCCCTCCTCCAATCCGACATCGTTCAAAATTCGCTCGACCAGCTCCGGCGGAGCGAACGAAAGCGCCGCATTCCGGGCCGGAGTTCTCGACTGCGGACCTGAGGTCAGCCGACCGCATCGGCGGGATGTTCACCTGCTGCCGCGGCAGCAGCGCGCTGATCGACGGGCTTCGCATGAGCGGATTGTAGAAATCAGCGCGAACCGTCAGCACAACGCTCGCTTGCGACCTGGCGCCGGAAGCGGCCGCGACGAGGAGCGCAATGAACCTCTCGACATCGGCGGAATGCTGCCGGACCCGCTCCTTGTCTTCCGTCGCGGGAGCCATCGCGTAAAGTTCCTCCCATTGATCGACGTAGATCAAAAGGCGATCGGGTCTTTCCGGCGCGGCGTCGAGGCGGTCGCTGATGATGCGGGCGAGCTTGTCCGCGTCGCCAAGGCGATAGGCAGCGGCCTCCCCTTCCAGATAGCTATCGATCGCGGCCGGGCCGGCATTGTCGGGCGCGCTCCCGAAGGCGGCGGCGAGCGCGCGCAGGGGCGACGCGCCCGGGCGCAGCGTGACCACATCCCACATCGTGGTGCGGCGCTGTTGTCGCAACGCCGGAAGGAGCCCGGCGAACACCAGCGAGGACTTGCGGCTGCCCGATGGGCCGACGACGGCGACGAAACTATGTTCCCGCACCCGCGCGCCCAGTTCGCGGATCGGGTCATCCCGGCCGCAGAAAAACGCCGCGTCCTCTTCGCGGAAAGGCTCCAGTCCACGGTAAGGGCAGATCGAAGGCCGCATGGAAGAAGCGGCGATTGTCTCGCCGCGCAGCGCAGCGCGAAGGGCGGCGAGATTGTCGGGCTGTTGAAGGACGCTCGCGCCTTTGCTGAGGTCGACCCAGGTAAGAAGCTGCAAGAACCCAGTCGGCGGCGAATCGCAGCCGGGCATCGTGACCGGAATCACCGCGAATGCGGCGTCGCCGGTCTGCCGGATCAGCGCGAGCTCGCGCTCATATTGCTGGGTGTTGCCGAGCCCATGCGCGCCGACCAGGATGGCGCCGGCCTTGGATCGAGCGATCGCGTCCTCGAGCGCCGGCACCCACCGCAGGCCCGGGCGAAGCTCTCTGCGGTCGAAGAAGGTGCTGAGGCCCTGGGCGCAGAGCCATCCGTTCAGCTCCGCGGCGGCGGCGCCGTCGCTGCGGGCGTAGCTCAGGAAAACATCGTAGTCGCCGTAGCTCCCCATGCCGCGAGCTTAGCCCTCGCCGGGCGGCGATCAATCCCACTCATCCGCCCAGGAGACAACCAGCCCCCGGCGAGCGCGGGGATCGAAAAGTCGCTCGTGGCTCAATTTTCTCCAACAAATCCTTTTCGAACATCAGAAAGCTGTGCTATGACTGTCACCAAGGGTTCGAATCGAAGCGTTCCGCGCGCAGGAACGGGGACGGGTGGAAGAGAGCAAGCGAGAGGATTCGCCTCACGGTCGCCGTAACCCGCTGAAAAGGCTCAAAACGCGAAAGGAAACGAATTTGGATTTTGTTGCATCCGGCTTGGATTTCGTTGCATCCGGCTTGGATTTCGTTGCATCCGGTTTTGAAAATGTTGCCCGCGATTTGGTAACCCTTTCACCGGACGGTCCGCCTCAAATGCGCCGGCCCGTCCTCAGTCGCGCTTCATCAGCCGTTCGAGATAGTCGCGTTCGTCGACCGGGCGGGCCGGGTCGGAGAGGCGGCGGCGGAGTTCTTCCATGACCCGGCGGGCGCGTTCGGCCGCGCCCGCGGTTTCCTTCAGCGGCCCGTCCTCGCGACCCTTGTCGCCCTCGGCGCCGCGGCCGAGCGGATCGTCGCCGCGCTGATCGCCTGGCCGGCCGCGACGGGCCACGTAGTTGCCCTTGCCATTGCGCCCCTGGCCCTGACCCCCCTGGGCCTGCATCTGCTTCTCGAGCCCCTGCGCGCCGTCCCTGAGCGCCTCGAGCGCGCGGCCTTGCGCGTCGACCGCGGCGCCCTTGCCGGACTTGCCGCCGGCGCCCTCGCCGCCGGTCCCATCCTTGCCGGGCTTGCCCTGTTCGCCGGAGAGGTCGCCTTCGGCCTCCTTCATGTCGCCTTGCGCGTCGTCGAAGCCCTTCTCGCCCTTCATCCCCAGGCTCTTGAGCTTGCGCTGCAATTCTGCCAGCCGGTCGCGCAGCGCCCCCTGACGCTCGTCGAGCGGGAGAGCGTCCTGGTTCCCCTGGTCCTGGTCGGGCTTGGCGGACGAGTTGGCGTCGTTGTCGCCCTCGTCGGGCGCGTTCGAACCATCGTCGTTCGGCTGCGCCTGCTGGCCGTCACCGCCCTGAGGGGCCGCCCGGCTATGCGCCCGCTTGCGCGCGCGGTCGCGCTGGTCGCTGCGGAACGTATCGTCGCGCAGGGCCTGCTGGTCATGCAGCAGCTTTTCGAGTTCGCCGATCTGCTTGCGCATCTCGCGTTCGCCCGGGCTCTCCTCGCCGTCGCGGGCGCTGCGCATGTTCTCGAACATCTCCTGCATCTGGTCGAGCATCGCCTGGGCGTCCTCGCGCGAGCCGTTGCGGGCGGTGTCCTCCATCTGGTTGAGCAGCTTGTCGAGATCCTGCGTCTGGAGGTTCCGGTCCTCGGCATTGCTGTCGGGCTGCGAGTTGCGCGCCATCTCGCTCATGAAGCGCCTGGCGGCCTCGCGCAATTGCTCCATGAGCTTGCGGATTTCCTGGTCGCTCGCGCCGCGCTGGAGCGCTTCGCGCAGGGCCTGCTCGGCCGAGCGCAGGTCGCGCTCGGCTTGCGACGCGTCGCCGTCCTCGATCTCTTGCGCCATTGCCCACAGCATGGCGGCGACATCGAGGAGGTCGGCGTCACTCTTGGCGTCGTGCAGCGAGGCGTTGGCTTGCTTCAGGCCGAGGTAGATTTTGGCCGGCGTATCGAACAATTCCGGTGCGATCGCGAGGCCGGTCAGCGCCGTCTCGACCCGCTTTGGCGCATTGTCGGGATCGAGAATGAGGTCGCGCCGCTGTTCGACCAGCGCCCGCGCCAGCGGATTGTGGAAGGTCCGCTGCGGCAGCGTCACTTCGATCGGCCCGCTCTGGCCGGTCTTGCCCGAAATGCTGACCGCGCTGAGCCACATCGTCACCTTCGCGCCCGCCCACGGATGCTCGGAGAGGTCGACGGTCGTTTTCGCGTCGCCAACGCCGTTGGCGGTCGGCGGCAATTGAAGCGCGGCCTGCGGCGGCGGCGCGAGCGTGCGCGGCGCGGGGCCGGTCCCGTCATGCTGACGGGCGAAGTCCGCCCGCGCGCCGGCGAGCCCAAATCGATCGTCGACATGGTAAGCGAGCGTCAGCGAGCCGCTGATGTTTGCGCGCGGCTCCTCGGTCGACGCGATCGTCGGCGCGCCGGCCGGCGTCACCGCGAGGACCGCGACCGCCACGGGCGCGCCGCTGCGCAGGATCGTCGCCTTGCCGACGCCATGGATGGTCCATCTCTTCTCGGTCCGGGTCTTTTCGGCCGCTTCGTCCTTTTGATCCGAGGGGCTGATCGCGCCCTCGATCCGCGTTTCGATGAGGCTCGGGTCGCCCCGCACCACCAGGATCGAATCTTCGGGAATGTTGAGTGTCTGCGGCGCCGCGGTCTTGACGTCGATCACCAGCGGCGGCCGGCCGGCGTATGGCGGCGGGTCGATCCAGGCGTCGATGCGGCTCGTCGCCGCGGCGGCGATCGCCTCGTCGCTGCGCCAGTCGAAGGCGGCGGCGAGCCGCCCGTAGGTTTCCGGCCCCGCCGCGACCGCGGCCGCGAAGGCGAGCAACGCGACGCCGAACCGGATCGCGTACGGGTCGCGCTCGGCCATTCGCGGCGAGGGTGGGGCGACGCGAATCGCGTCGACCGCGCGCTCAAGCCGCGCCCGGTGCGCCGCCCACATCGCCTGGGTGCCCGGATCGCCGTCGTCGTTGGCGAGGCTGTCGGCAAGCGAGGAAGCGGGACGGTGGCTTGTCGCTGCGTCGCGGTCGAGCCGCGCAAGGACATCGCGCGCCGCCGGGCGGCGCATCCGTGTAAGCGGCGCCAGCGCAATCCCGCCGGCGACTGCGAACAGCGCGACGCCGGCGACGCGGAACCACCGCGGCGCGAACTGCCACACCCCGAGCCACGAGGCGGCGAGGAAGAGAATTACGACCGCAAGCGCGAACACCAGCGGCGGCCAGACGCGCTCGACCGTGAGCGCACGCTGCGCCAGTCTCGCCAGTGCGCCGAGACGCGCGCCGTGCTCGGGGCCGATGGGTTGGTTCGAATCTTTCACCGCGATGCCGTGATCCGCCGTTGCCGAATCGATTAGCGATTTTAGAGCAATTTTCAGGCCAGGACACGTAGGGCTCGCGGCCCGTCCCGGATTGCGCTCGGTTCAAGCGTCACTGCAACCACGGCGGAAGTGTGTCGAGGGCGATCAATTCCTCGTAGCTCAGCCGCGGCCGTACGACCGCGAATTGCGAGCCCTTGACCAGAACTTCCGGGATCAGGAGGCGGGAATTGTAGGTCCCGGCTTGCACCGCTCCATAAGCGCCGGCGCTCATCACCGCGATCAGGTCCCCAGCCGTGACTTTCGGGAGGTCGCGGTCGAGCGCCAGATAGTCGCCGCTCTCGCAGACCGGGCCGACGACATCGCTTCGGGTCATATACGCCGCTCGCGGCGGCGGCTCGTTCACCGGCAGAATGTCGTGATGCGCCTCATAGAGCGTCGGCCGCACGAGATCGTTCATCGCCGCGTCGACGATGACGAAGCGCTTGTTTTCGCCTTTCTTGAGGTAAATGACCGAGGCGACCAGAACTCCGGCGTTGCCGACGATCGCCCGCCCCGGCTCCAGCAACACCTTGCAGTTCAGCGCTGCGGTGTGGCGGGCGACGATCCTGGCGTAATCTTCCGGGAAGGGCGGCGGATCGTTGTCCGTCCGGTAGGGAATGCCCAAGCCCCCGCCGAGATCGACATGCTCGATTCCGTGCCCGTCCACTCTCAGCGTGCGTACGAAGTCGGCGAGCAGCGCGAAAGCGTCATCGAACGGCTTGAGATCGGTGATCTGCGAACCGATATGCATATCGACGCCGCGGACGCTCAATCCGGGCAGGGTCCGGGCGTAGGCGTAGACGTCGCGGGCGCGCGAGATCGGCACGCCGAACTTGTTCTCCGATTTGCCCGTTGCGATCTTGGCGTGGGTGCGGGCGTCGATGTCGGGATTGACCCGGATCGCGATCGGCGCGACGGCGTTGCGGCTTGTCGCCGCGAGTGACAGCGCCTCGAGTTCCGGCTCTGATTCAACGTTGAAGCAGAAGATGTTTTCGTCGAGCGCGAGGTTCATCTCGCCGAGCGTCTTGCCGACGCCGGAAAAAATGATCCGCTCGCCCGGCACGCCCGCCGCCCGCGCCCGCCGCAATTCCCCCTCGCTGACGACGTCCATTCCGGCGCCGCGCCGCGCCAGCGTCGTCAGCACCGCTTGGTTCGAATTGGCCTTCATCGCATAGAAAATGAGCGCGTCCTGGCCGGCGAACGCATCGCGGAACGCCTCGAAATGCCGTTCGATCGCCGCGTTCGAATAGCAATAAAAGGGCGTTCCGACGGCTTCGGCGATCGTCGCCAAAGCGACGTCCTCGGCGTGAAGGGCGCCGTTGCGATAGGTGAAGGGAGGCATGCGGTCGATGGGTTATTTCAGCAGGAAATCGAGGAAGAACGGCTGATCCGGCGCCTTGATCGGCGGGATCGACGGTTTGGCCAGCGACCCCAGGCCATTCGGATTTGCGGGCTTCGGCGGCGCGTTGGGGTCGGGCGGCGGCTCCAGCGGGCCATAGCGGCCGCAGCCGGCAAGCAGCGCCAGCACGGCGGCAAGCGCGAGCAGGCGCCCACGCCTGGCGAAACGATACGAGGACAGAGCAGCCACGAACGACTCCGGATGAACGCCGGCACTATACAGAAACGGCGGCCGGAGGCGAGGTTGTGAGCCTCGATGCGCGGGGAGCCTCACGGCGGCATTCGATCGAAGACCTTAAAGCCTGGCGGGATGAGGGCCCAGGGGGGACGGCCCTCGGCGAAGATGGCGATCGTCGGGCGAAAGGACGACGGATCATCCAGCGAACCCGCATAGAGTGTGTACGATTCGGTTTTGCCGATCTCGCCGCCGAACACCAAGCTCATGCAAATGGAGCAACGATTTCGCACCGCGTCGCCGCCGTTGGCCGCCTTCGACCGGAACTGGCGGGCTTCACCGCTGAACCGGACGTCGGCCCCTTTGAAGCCCATGAACGGCACAAAGCCCGAGCCCGACGCCCTGCGGCAATCGGCGCAATAGCAATGGCCTGAGCCGAGCGGCTCGCCGACCGCTTCATAGCGCAGCGCCCCGCACAGGCAACCCCCGGTATAACGTATCGCCTCGCCGCCCATTGGAAACCGCCCGCCTATTTCGAAGATCGGCCGAAGCATAATCCTCCCCGCAGGCGAAACGCATCAAGGAATCTGAATGCTACGCAGGGACGAACGGATGGTCGACCAGGATCCGCCCCTCATCATCGACGATCAGAAACTCGAGCCCGCTCGCCAGGACTGTCTCGCTGCCGGCCAGCAGCATCTCCCAGCGGAACGTCACAACGTCGCCACGCAGGCGGGCCGTCGGGGCAGCGCGATAACGGATGCTGTCTCCACCGGCCTTCGTTTCCGGCGACCCTAGGATGAGCCTGCCGAGCGCGCCGTATCCCCGCGCGTCGCGCGCCGGTCTGTGACCCAGGGCGTCCGGGGCCCAAAGCGCGGCGATGGCGCACGCGCGGCTGGCCGTGTCGGGTTCATTCCAAACTGCAACATAGCGGTCGGCGAGGGCCTGAGCGTCGAGCATTGTATCTCTCCAATCCTGCTGGGAGGGGCTGCGAGCCCCCCGGTTGGGGGAAGGATCACGCCGGCCCGGGCCGGAATCCATGACCGGGCAGGTCAAAAAGCGACCGAGCCAGCGCGTGGCCCTTGACCTTGGAGGTCATGGCGTTACGCGGCGCCTGGGGCTAAGCTTAGCGGCATGACCGCTCATCAGCTTCCCTTCGGCGTTCTGCTGCGCCGCTGGCGCGAGCGGGGCCGCATGACGCAGGCGGATCTTGCCTATGCGGCGGAAAGCTCGACCCGGCACTTGTCGTGCCTCGAAACCGGCAAGGCCCAGCCGAGTCGCGAAATGATCGCCCGGCTTGCCGGATATCTCGAGATTCCGCTTCGCGAACAGAACACGCTGCTTCTGGCCGCCGGCTTCGCGCCGGCTTTCCAGGAGCGCTCGCTTGCGGCGCTGGAGGCCGCGAAAGCCGCAATCGACGCCATCCTGAACGCCCACAAGCCCTATCCCGCCTTCGCGGTTGACCGGCATTGGAACATCGTCGCCTCGAACTCCGCCCTGCCACAGCTCTACGAAGGCTGTTCGCCCGATCTCATGCGCCCGCCGGTCAACGCCGTGCGCCTCGTTCTCCATCCGGCAGGCCTGGGTTCGCGCATCGTGAACTACGCCGCCTGGCGCGCCCACACCCTGACCGTTCTCCGGCAGCAGATCGACGCCCGCGCCGATCCGGTCATTCAGGGCCTGTTCGCCGAGGTCTCGGCCTATCCGGCGCCGCCCAATTCGGAATCCCCGGTTAGTTTCGACGCTTCCGAACGCCTGGCCACCCCGCTTCGGGTCTCCACCCGCTTTGGCGTCATGACTTTCCTCGGCACGGTCACCGTCTTCGGCACACCCAACGACGTGACGCTCTCCGAGCTGGCGCTCGAAATGCTGTTCCCGGCCGACGATCGGACGGCGGAGATCGCCAAGGCTATGGTTGAGGAGCAGCGCGCGCTGGGCTGAAGGTCGTCAAGGCGCGAACGCGGGTATAGGCGCCCGAAAACGAACAAGTCCGAGCGATACCAGTGCTATGACCGCGCTCGCTCAAGACCGGCGCCTCATCGCCCCTTGCGCCCTGTCGCGCCATGGTCCACATAGGCGCCGGGAGGTTGGCGAAGGACGTACCGCTCGCCAACCGGGTCAGGTCCGGAAGGAAGCAGCCCTAACGAGACAGGGCGGGTCTTTGTCCAACCTCCCACTGATGCGCGCTTGCCGTCCGGCGCAAGCGAGGGCGCGAGCCCGAGGCGGGTTCGCTTTCGCGCGCAAGGCGACCTTCGAGCGAAACTTGAGATGCTCCGACATCGACTCTTTACCGGCGCGAGAGGCGGCCGTTGAGCGATTCGCTCTTCCCTCTCGCCGATTCTTCGGCTGCCCCGCCGGCCGCCCCGTATCGGGTGCTGGCGCGAAAATACCGGCCGTTTCGCTTCGAGGATCTCGTCGGCCAGGAGCCGATGGTGCGCACGCTCGCCAATTCGTTTGCCGCGGGCCGCATCCATCAGGCCTATATCCTGACCGGCGTGCGCGGCGTCGGCAAGACGACGACCGCCCGCATTCTCGCCCGCGCGTTCAACTATTCCCTGCCCGGCAAGATCGACCGGCCAAGCATCGACATGCCCGAGTTCGGCGACCATTGCCAGGCGATCATGGAATCGCGCCACGTCGACGTGATCGAGATGGACGCAGCCTCCCATACCGGCATCGACGACGTGCGCGAGATCATCGAGAACGCGCGCTATCGCCCGGTTTCGGCGCGCACCAAGGTCTACATCATCGACGAAGTGCACATGCTCTCGAAGCAGGCCTTCAACGGCCTCCTGAAAACGCTCGAAGAGCCTCCTGAGCACGTCAAGTTTCTGTTCGCGACGACCGAGATCGACAAGGTGCCGATCACCGTGCGCTCGCGCTGCATCCGCTTCGATTTGCGACGCATCGAGTCGGGGCCGATGGTTGCTCATTTGCAGAAGATCTGCGCCGCCGAAGGGGTGGCTGCCGAACCCGAGGCGCTGGCGCTGATCGCCCGCGTCGCCGAAGGCTCGGTGCGCGATGCGCTGTCGCTGCTCGACCAGGCCATCGCGCATGGCGGACACGCGGGCGTCGCCCCGCAAGCGGTTCGCGACATGCTCGGCCTCTCGGACCGTGGCGAGATCATCGCGCTGTTCGAGCGGGTGATGAAAGGCGAGATCGCCGAGGCGCTCGACCTCGCGCGCGCGCTCCATCGGGCCGGCGCCGACGCGGCTGACATCCTTATCGAGCTGGCCGAATTCTCCCATTTCGTCACCCGCGCCAAGATCGCGCCCGCCGCTGCTGACGATCCGGCGGTGAGCGAGATCGAGCGTGAGCGCGGCCGCGAATTCGCCGACCGGCTGACGCTCGGCGTCCTGACGCGCGCCTGGCAAATTCTGCTCAAGGGCGTGGAGGATGTGAGGGATTCGCCTCGCCCGCTCGCCTCGGCCGAGATGGCGCTGATCCGTCTCGCTTATGCTTCCGACCTGCCTGCGCCCGAAGAGGCGCTTCGCAGGCTGGGGCAGACGACCGATAGCCCAAGGCACGCGCCGCCGCTCCCACCGCTGGCCGGCGGAGGTCCGCGCGCGTCGATGCGGCTCGCTCTGGCGGAGCCCGCTCCGCCCGCGCCCGCGCCTCCCCCTTCGCGGCCCGCCGGGGGCCCCCGGCTCGCGTGTTTCGAGGACGCCGTTGCGCTGGCGCGCGCCAAGCGCGACATTCAGCTTGTCGAATCGCTTGAGCGGGAGGTGCGCCTGGCGCGGTTCGAACAGGGCAGCATTGCCTTCACCCCGGTCGAGGGCGCTGCGTCCGGGCTCGCGCAGACGCTGGCGCGACGGCTGCAGGAATGGACCGGCGAGCGCTGGATGGTGGCGCTGGTCGCCGGATCGACTGCGCCAACGCTGCGCGAGGCCGCCGAGGCGCGCGACGCCGAGCGCGCCAGCGGAGCGGCGTCGCATCCGCTGGTGCGCAAGGTGCTTGACCGATTCAAGGGCGCCCGCATCGTCGACGTTCGGCGTCCCGAGTCCGCGCCGACCCCGCCGGCGCCGCAAGCCGACGACGAGGTCGGCTACGCCGATTCCGGCGTGAACGCTGCCGACGACGGCTGAGAAGGAGATCGACGCCATGGATATCATGGGCATGATGAAAAAAGCGCAGGCCGTTCAGGCCAAGCTTCAGGAGGCGCAAGAGGAACTGGGGCGCCTCGAAGTCGAAGGCCAGGCCGGTGGCGGCATGGTGAGCCTGACGCTCAGCGCCAAGGGCGATTTGAGGAGCGTGCGCATCGACGGCTCGCTGTTGACGCCTGCCGACAAGGAGATGCTCGAGGATCTGATCGTCGCCGCCTTCGCCGACGGAAAGGCCAAAGCCGACCGGGCGGCGGCCGAGAAGATGCAGTCGTTGACCGCCGGGCTGCCCCTGCCGCCCGGCATGAAGCTGCCGTTCTAGAGGCCGGATGCCGACCAACGTCGCCGGACCTGAAATCGAACGGCTTGTCCAGCTTCTCGCGCGTTTGCCGGGATTGGGGCCGCGTTCGGCCCGCCGCGCCGCCCTTCACCTGATCCGCAAGCGCGAGACGCTGCTTCAGCCCCTCGCCGAGGCGCTGCGCGTCGCGCAGGAGCGGATCGTCACCTGTTCGGTCTGCGGCAATGTCGACACGCGCGACCCCTGCACGATCTGCGCCGATGAGCGGCGCGATGGGACGATGCTGGTGGTCGTGGAGTTGGTCGGCGATCTTTGGGCGCTGGAGCGGGCCGCCGCCACGCGGGCGCGCTATCACGTGCTCGGCGGCGCCCTTTCGCCTCTCGACGGCGTCGGGCCCGCCGATCTCAACTTGGCGGGACTGGTTGCGCGCGTCGCCAAGGGCGAGGTCGGCGAATTGATCCTTGCCGTAAACGCGACTGTCGAAGGCCAGACAACCGCGCATTACATCATCGATCTTCTTGCCGATACCTCGATCAAGGTGACGCGGCTCGCTCACGGCGTGCCGGTTGGCGGCGAGCTTGACTACCTCGATGACGGCACGCTCGCGGCGGCGATGCGCCAGCGCACGGCGTTTGAAGCCTTATGAGCGCGCGAAAACGCAAATTCTTGCCGTCGCCCCTGTCATGGGGCCTCGGCCTATCCTAAGTTTTGGGCGCATCTTCGTTGAAGGGCGTTCGCCATGCCAGTCGCTTTCAGAGCCTCCAGGCCTTTTGTTCCGCCGTTTCCGCCACGGCCGAACAAGCCGCGCAGCGCCCTCTCGCTCATTTTGGCCCTCCGGCGCAGTCCGATCGAAATCTGGAGCGAAGGAGATTTCGACCGGCCCGTCTCGCTCGGGCGCTCCATTTTGGGGCTGCGCGGGGCCGCCCATGATCCTGCCGCGGTCCGGCGCATCTTTCTCGACAACGCCGCCAACTACCGCAAGGACGATCTCCAGCTTCGGGTCTTGCGGCCGGGCCTCGGCAGCGGGCTTTTGACCAGCGAGGGAGAGGATTGGCGCATGCAGCGGCGCTCGCTCGCTCCTCTGTTTTCGCCCCGTCAGGTCGCCGACTTCGCCCCCGCAATGCAGAGGGTCGCCCAAGCAGCCATCGAGCGCCTGAGCCCCAGGCGCGACGGCGCCGTGACCGAGGTCGGCGCGTTAATGTCGCGAATGACGCTCGAGGTGCTGGAGCAGACGCTGTTTTCGCAGGGCCTCGGGCGCGAGCCGAGCGCGTTCCAGCGCTCGGTCACCAGCTATTTCGACACCATCGGCAGACTTGATCCGCTCGATCTCGTTGGCGCGCCGAGCTTCCTGCCCCGGTTTGGCCGCCGCCGCGGGCGTCCGGCGCTGATGTTCTTCGCTTCTGCGGTCGATGACATCATCGGCAAGCGGCGGGCGTTGATTGAAAGCGGCGCGGAGGCGCCGCGCGACCTGTTGACCCTGCTCTTATCGGCGAGGGACCCGGAAAGCGGCCGCGGCATGTCCGACGAGGACATGCGCGCCAACATTCTCACATTCATCCTCGCCGGGCATGAGACGACGGCTAATGCGCTGACATGGACGCTCTATCTGTTGTCCCAGTCGCCCGAGTGGCGCGAACGGGCGGAGGCCGAAGCCGATCGGTCGTTCGATCCGCAGCAGCCGGCCGAAATCGAGGGATGCGAGACGTTGCGGGCGGTGTTCGAGGAAGCGATGCGTCTTTATCCCCCGGCGGCGATGCTGAGCCGTCAAGCGATCGCCGACGACGAGCTTGGGGGCGTCCATATTCCCGCCGGCGCGGTGATCTCGGTCTCGCCCTATGTCCTGCACCGGCAGCGCCGGCTGTGGGACAACCCGGACGCCTTCGATCCTTCCCGCTTTCTGGGCGAACGGCGCGAGCGCATCGACCGTTTCGCCTATATCCCGTTCGGCGCCGGACCGCGTGTCTGCATCGGCATGGCCTTCGCGGTGCAGGAGGGGATCATTCTGCTCGCCAACCTCCTGCGCGCCTTCCGCTTCGATCTGGTCGACGGACAGGCCGTGATGCCTCAGCAGCGCGTAACCCTGCGCCCGCGGGGGGGCATGAAAATGCATGTGAATCAGCGGCGAACGGCGCAGAAATCCACAGCGGAGAATTTCTTTGTGAAAGTCCGTTGACAGAAACTTCACCGCGGCCTATATGCGCGTCTCCCAACGGCTTGGTGCCCTTTTAGAGCGGCCGAGCGGCGGGTTTCGGGACTTTCCGAGCGCACTCCTCCCTGCCGAGAGGCGGGGGTGGAGGATTTTCGGTCGTTCCTGCCGCGTGCGAGCGTGGCGACTTTGGAATTCGAGCTCAAGTCGAACTTTGGCGGGGTCCGCCGGAGTTTGGTTTTGGCTCAGGGGCTTCTGGCCCCTCGCTGTTTGACAATTGCATCGGAAGGAAGAGAGACGTGGGCGGCGGGGTCCTTGCGGGACTTTGGTCGTTGGGTAGCGTTCCAGGCGCAAGCTTGGGAGTTTGATTTAGCGGGTAAAGTCCGAAGAGACAACTGACGGTCACGTTTCAAAAAATTCATCGCGCTTTGAGCAGGGCGCGCCGGAACGCCGTGAGGCGGTCTGGCGGGTCTAAAGCTTTAAGCGGATGTGTTTGGAACTCGTCAAGAATACAATGTCCGTGAGGGCATTGAAGTGACCAGTCGGGACCAAGATCTCAGTTGAACTTGAGAGTTTGATCCTGGCTCAGAACGAACGCTGGCGGCAGGCTTAACACATGCAAGTCGAACGCTCGTAGCAATACGGGAGTGGCAGACGGGTGAGTAACGCGTGGGAACATACCCTCCGGTTCGGAATAACTCAGGGAAACTTGAGCTAATACCGGATACGGCTGAGAGGCGAAAGATTTATCGCCGGAGGATTGGCCCGCGTTCGATTAGCTTGTTGGTGAGGTAACGGCTCACCAAGGCGACGATCGATAGCTGGTCTGAGAGGATGATCAGCCACATTGGGACTGAGACACGGCCCAAACTCCTACGGGAGGCAGCAGTGGGGAATATTGGACAATGGGCGCAAGCCTGATCCAGCCATGCCGCGTGAGTGATGACGGCCTTAGGGTTGTAAAGCTCTTTCGCTCGGGACGATAATGACGGTACCGAGATAAGAAGCCCCGGCTAACTTCGTGCCAGCAGCCGCGGTAATACGAAGGGGGCTAGCGTTGTTCGGAATTACTGGGCGTAAAGCGCGTGTAGGCGGGTCTTTAAGTCAGGGGTGAAATGCCAAGGCTCAACCTTGGAACTGCCTTTGATACTGAAGATCTTGAGTCCGGGAGAGGTGAGTGGAATTGCGAGTGTAGAGGTGAAATTCGTAGATATTCGCAAGAACACCAGTGGCGAAGGCGGCTCACTGGCCCGGAACTGACGCTGAGACGCGAAAGCGTGGGGAGCAAACAGGATTAGATACCCTGGTAGTCCACGCTGTAAACGATGGATGCTAGCCGTTGGGGAGCTTGCTCTTCAGTGGCGCAGCTAACGCTTTAAGCATCCCGCCTGGGGAGTACGGTCGCAAGATTAAAACTCAAAGGAATTGACGGGGGCCCGCACAAGCGGTGGAGCATGTGGTTTAATTCGAAGCAACGCGCAGAACCTTACCAGCTTTTGACATGTCCTGGACGGATTGCAGAGATGCGATCTTCCCTTCGGGGCCGGGAACACAGGTGCTGCATGGCTGTCGTCAGCTCGTGTCGTGAGATGTTGGGTTAAGTCCCGCAACGAGCGCAACCCTCGCCCTTAGTTGCCATCATTCAGTTGGGCACTCCAGGGGGACTGCCGGTGATAAGCCGGAGGAAGGTGGGGATGACGTCAAGTCCTCATGGCCCTTACAGGCTGGGCTACACACGTGCTACAATGGCGGTGACAGCGGGAGGCGAAGGGGCGACCCTTAGCAAATCTCGAAAAGCCGTCTCAGTTCGGATTGCACTCTGCAACTCGAGTGCATGAAGTTGGAATCGCTAGTAATCGCGGATCAGCACGCCGCGGTGAATACGTTCCCGGGCCTTGTACACACCGCCCGTCACACCATGGGAGTTGGTTCTACCCGAAGGCGTTTTCTTAACCGCAAGGAGAGAGACGACCACGGTAGGGTCAGCGACTGGGGTGAAGTCGTAACAAGGTAGCCGTAGGGGAACCTGCGGCTGGATCACCTCCTTTCTGGATTCGGAGACATTAACCAAAAGACTTGGGCTCGCCCTCGTCGGACGGTTTGTCATCCGGCTCAGAATCAAGCGGCCAGTCAGGCCGCATTTTGCGGGACCGCGCCGCCTTCGTCTCTCTTTCTGATAAGGATATGGAAGACTTGCGTCTCGACCGGCTTTGAAAGCTGGGCGGGCGTGGGGCTTCTTCTTTCGACCGGGCTTGTAGCTCAGTTGGTTAGAGCGCGCGCTTGATAAGCGTGAGGTCGGAGGTTCAAGTCCTCCCAGGCCCACCACGACTGGCCTTTTGGCCGCCGGCGGGCCTTGAAACGGGGCCATAGCTCAGTTGGGAGAGCGCGTGCTTTGCAAGCATGAGGTCGTCGGTTCGATCCCGTCTGGCTCCACCAAGGTCATCGCCCGTAAGGGCTGACGAGGGTCGAGCAATAGGGCGGCGCAGAGCGCCCCTGTCCTTTCGATGCAATCTGAACAGGATTCGGTTGCGAGGCGCTTGGCGCTTCGGGATCGTTAACGCGAGACGCGCCGCGAAGCGGCGGGTCTATCGATCTCTGACATTGTGAAGAGGAAGCGCATTCGGTCGAGGGCCGGGTGAGCGAGGCGTTAGCCGACGGGTTCGTGAGAGCCTGGCGGCGACTAAGCGCCACGCCGTCATCTTGCCCTTCGAGCAACCAGTCGTGGATTTGGAGCCTGACCGCTCAGATCCCCGGATGCGCTTGAAGCAAAACTGGTCTTTTCAAGCCAAGGAGCGTGTCTGCTCAATCGAGACGAATTGATTGAGCGAACGAACAACACGCGCTTTGGCGATGAGAGCAATCAAGTGTCTTAAGGGTATCTGGTGGATGCCTTGGCGCTGAGAGGCGATGAAGGACGTGGTACGCTGCGATAAGTCATGGGGAGCCGCGAACAGGCTTTGATCCGTGAATTTCCGAATGGGGAAACCCACCTTCGATCTCTGTTGCTCCGAAGAGGCGCGTCGACGAAACGAAGCAGGCCGCACAGGGCTCGAGCTTCGGGTCGGAACGGGCCGGCTTTCGTTCTGTCTTCGGGCAGGATGACGCGATCTTTGGACCAACAGAGATCAACAGAAGGTACTTATTCTCTGAATCCATAGGAGAATAAGAGCGAACCCGGGGAACTGAAACATCTCAGTACCCGGAGGAAAGGACATCAACGAGACTCCGTTAGTAGTGGCGAGCGAACGCGGATCAGGCCAATGCTTCTTTTTGGATCTATCAGAACCGGTTGGAAAGCCGGGCCGGAGCGGGTGACAGCCCCGTATGAATAGGGTTCGAAAGGGAGATTCGAGTAGGGCGGGACACGTGCAATCCTGCCTGAACACGGGGGGACCACCCTCCAAGCCTAAGTACTCCTCAGCGACCGATAGCGAACAAGTACCGTGAGGGAAAGGTGAAAAGCACCCCGACGAGGGGAGTGAAACAGTTCCTGAAACCGGATACCTACAAACAGTCGGAGCCCGCAAGGGTGACGGCGTACCTTTTGTATTATGGGTCAGCGACTTAAAGTATCGAGCAAGCTTAAGCCGATAGGCGGAGGCGTAGCGAAAGCGAGTCTGAACAGGGCGTTCAGTTCGATGCTTTAGACCCGAAACCGAGTGATCTAGTCATGAGCAGGTTGAAGGCAGGGTAACACCTGCTGGAGGACCGAACCGGTGTCTGTTGAAAAAGACTCGGATGACTTGTGATTAGGGGTGAAAGGCCAACCAAACTCGGAAATAGCTGGTTCTCCGCGAAATATATTTAGGTATAGCCTCGAGATGAGGCTCCAGGGGGTAGAGCACTGGATGGGCTAGGGGGGCCAAAACCCTACCAAACCTAACCAAACTCCGAATACCTGGAAGTCATTCTCGGGAGCCACACAGTGGGTGCTAACGTCCATTGTGGAGAGGGAAACAACCCAGACCAACAGCTAAGGCCCCCAATTCATGGCTAAGTGGGAAAGGATGTGGAAATCCCAAAACAACCAGGAGGTTGGCTTAGAAGCAGCCATCCTTTAAAGAAAGCGTAACAGCTCACTGGTCTAAATAAGGGTTTCTGCGCCGAAGATGTAACGGGGCTCAAGCCATGAGCCGAAGCTTTGGGCGTCGCAAGACGCGGTAGCGGAGCGTTCCGTTCGCTGATGAAGGGAGACCCGTGAGGGCTCCTGGAGGCATCGGAAGTGCGAATGCTGACATGAGTAACGACAAACACTGTGAAAGACAGTGTCGCCGAAAGTCCAAGGGTTCCTGCGTAAAGTTAATCTTCGCAGGGTTAGCCGGTCCCTAAGGCGAGGCCGAAAGGCGTAGTCGATGGGAATCACGTTAATAGTCGTGAGCCAGCAGGTGGTGACGGATCTCTTATATCGTTCGGTCTTACTGGATTGACCGGGCGATGACGAGGTTCCAGGAAATAGCCCCTGCATTAGACCGTACCCGAAACCGACACAGGTGGACAGGTAGAGTATACCAAGGCGCTTGAGAGAATGACGTTGAAGGAACTCGGCAATTTACCTCCGTAACTTCGGAATAAGGAGGCCCTCGGTGAGCGCAAGCTTGTCGGGGGGGCACAGTCCAGGGGGTGGCAACTGTTTAACAAAAACACAGGGCTCTGCGAAATCGCAAGATGACGTATAGGGTCTGACGCCTGCCCGGTGCCGGAAGGTTAAAAGGAGAGGTGCAAGCCTTGAATTGAAGCCCCGGTAAACGGCGGCCGTAACTATAACGGTCCTAAGGTAGCGAAATTCCTTGTCGGGTAAGTTCCGACCTGCACGAATGGCGTAATGACTTCCCCGCTGTCTCCAACGTCAGCTCAGTGAAATTGAAGTCCCCGTGAAGATGCGGGGTTCCTGCGGTCAGACGGAAAGACCCCGTGCACCTTTACTATAACTTTGCGTTGGCGTTCGTTAAGTCATGTGTAGGATAGGTGGTAGGCTTGGAAGCCGGGGCGCCAGCTCTGGTGGAGCCACCCTTGAAATACCACCCTTGACTTGATGGACGTCTAACCGCGACCCCTCACCGGGGCCCGGGACAACGCATGGTGGGTAGTTTGACTGGGGCGGTCGCCTCCCAAAGAGTAACGGAGGCGCGCAATGGTTGGCTCAGACCGGTCGGAAATCGGTCGTTAGAGTGCAATGGCATAAGCCAGCCTGACTGCGAGACCAACAAGTCGAGCAGAGACGAAAGTCGGTCATAGTGATCCGGTGGTCCCGCGTGGGTGGGCCATCGCTCAACGGATAAAAGGTACGCCGGGGATAACAGGCTGATACTCCCCAAGAGTCCATATCGACGGGAGTGTTTGGCACCTCGATGTCGGCTCATCACATCCTGGGGCTGGAGAAGGTCCCAAGGGTTCGGCTGTTCGCCGATTAAAGTGGTACGTGAGCTGGGTTCAAAACGTCGTGAGACAGTTTGGTCCCTATCTGCCGTGGGTGTCGGAGAATTGAGAGGATTTGCCCCTAGTACGAGAGGACCGGGGTGAACGTATCTCTGGTGGACCTGTTGTGGCGCCAGCCGCAGTGCAGGGTAGCTATATACGGAATGGATAACCGCTGAAGGCATCTAAGCGGGAAACCAGCCTCAAAACAAGTTCTCCCTGAAGAGCCGTGGAAGACCACCACGTTGATAGGCCGGATGTAGAAGCGCGGTGACGCGTGAAGCTGACCGGTACTAATCGCTCGTTCGACTTGATTGCTCTCGTCGCCAAGGCGCGAGACTTATAGCTTCAAAGCGTAAGCTTTGAAGTGAACCGAAAAGCCAGTTTTGCTTCATCCGTTCTTTGCCGGCCTGGTGGCCCTTGCAAGGTGATAAGACCCGATCCCATCCCGAACTCGGCCGTCAAACGCCTTAGCGCCGATGGTACTCTGTCTCAAGACATGGGAGAGTAGGTCGTCGCCAGGCCTGCAAAGAACGGACAACCTTCCTCTTCATCGAAAAAGGCGTTTGGCCCTGTTGCTACGCGCCTGGGACTCTCTGACGCGGGGTGGAGCAGCCCGGTAGCTCGTCAGGCTCATAACCTGAAGGCCGCAGGTTCAAATCCTGCCCCCGCAACCAGTCTCAGCCGATCTCCCTCCGCGCGGCCCGATAGGCCGAGAGCCCGATCAGCCCCGACGCGCGCAGTTTTGCGACGGTGCGCCAATCACTTCACTCGCTCAAACTCGAGCACACCGAACCCTTCGCTTCCGTCGATCGGGCTCTTATTGCGCTCAGTCGTGAGGGTCAGCTTCTCGCCTTCGAGCTTGAAGAACCGGACCTGGTCGGATCCGAGGCGCGCGTTGTTCCATGCAATATCGATGTGATGGATGACCTTGTCGTCGGCGATCGTGTACGTCCCGCCATAGGCGACCATGGACTTGTGCAGTTGCGCGCGCTCCGCATCCGTAGGCTGGTCGCCGGCGGGAACCACGCGCCCTCCGGCGACGAATAGCGCATACATGCGCCCATCGAGCCCGTAGCCGAGGTAGCCCTCGGGGTCCTCTCCGAGCGCGGGCTTCCGTTCGCCGCTCGCGACGTCTTCGCGAGCGAAGAATTTCAACTTCCAAGTGCCAGCCAACAGATTGTCGCCGGCTGGCGCCACGGCTGTTCCGACAAGCGCCACGATCAAGATCGCCGCCGCCAGCCGCCGCGCAAATCTCGTCGCCAGGCCTGTTGAGCCGCGATGGCCATGGTCGTCCCGTTTCATCCACGTGCTCCCGTGTCGCTCGCCCAACCCCATCGCTCGATGGCGAATTCGGATCGTTTGGACGCGAGCCGGAGAGTCGAGCCTAGATGTTGTACATCAGCCTCAATTCATCGCCAGGCGAGAGCGCGCGCATTTCGGCGAGGGAACGTTGATCGAGTACGCTCGCGATGGCGTCGCGAGCCGCGACCATGATCAGCCGAACCGGGCACGATTTGAGATCGCTGCAATCGTCGCAGGGTCGATACGCCGTGACCGAGGCGCAGGCGATCGGCGCCAGAGGGCCGTCGAGGGCGCGCACAATCGCGCCGATACGAATTTCATGCGCCGGCCGCGCGAGCGCGTAGCCGCCGCCCTTGCCTTTCTTGGAGTAAATGAGGCCCGCGTGGCGCAGCTCGGTCAGGATGTGATCGAGAAACTTTTTTGAAATCGAATTGGTTTCGGCGATGTCCGCCGCCTGCGCCAGCGCGTCCGGGGCGAGTCCAGCGAGATGCACCATCGCCTTGAGCCCGTATTTTCCCTTCTTCGTCAGCACGGATTGGTCCTCGAGGCATGGCGGCGCCGGAGCTCGCTCGGAAGCCTCGGCGCTCTCGGGCGTTAAAAGAACTCCTCAGGGTCAAAAGTCTAGGGCGATGACGGGGTTTAGACTAATCGGCGGGTCCGGAGGCAAATCGGCGAAAGCTACCGACAAATGGCGCAAAAACTTCTCTTGCGAAAATCAGAAGCCCATGCTTTACTTTGTTCTGTTCGCCGGATCGAACCCCGCAACTTGCGAGATGTCTGGCGGCGGGAGAAGGCAGAGCAAAAATTCTTATTTGAATCGGCCGTAACCCACTGAAAAGTCCCGAATCGAAAAAATAAACGAAAGCAAACGCAAGCAGTTTATTTGCATTGGCTTGCGCGAGCTTTCGGCTATATCGTCAACGGGCTGCGCGGCGGCGCTGGCTGTCTTGCCCTTGCCGAGCCGGCGGGCCACACTCGACGATAAGGCCCTGTCGAAGGCCGGAAGGAAACGCGTGCCAAGGAGAACCGAATGAGTGCGGCGAAACGCCCAGATCGACGACAAGTGCTGATCGGGGGCGCGGCATTGGCGCTGGCGCCGGGAATGGCCCGCGCGCAGGCCGCGCGGCCGCTCAAGATCGGCATCCTGAATGACATGTCGAGCGTCTATGCCGACTATCAGGGCATCGGATCGGTCGTCTCGGCCCAACTCGCCGTGGACGACTTCTCGAAGACCCTGGGGGTGCCGGTCGAGATCGTCTCCGCCGACCATCAGAACAAGCCGGACGTCGGGTCGGCGATCGCGCGCCGCTGGATCGACACCGAGAATGTCGACGTGATTATGGACCTGCCGAATTCGGCCGTCGCGCTCGCGGTGGTCGCGGTCGCCGAGGAGAAAAACAAGGCGGTCATCGGCTCCGGCGCCGGCTCTTCGGTCATGACGGGTCCGAAGTGCTCGCGCAACTTCGTCCACTGGACCTACGACACCTACTCTTCGGGCGCCGGCCTCGGCAGGGCTGTCACCGACAACGGCGGCAAGACCTGGTTCTTCGTCACCGCCGACTACACCTTCGGCAAGGACATGGAGGCGAACTGCACGGCGGCCGTCGAAGCCGCGGGCGGCAAGGTGCTCGGCTCGGTGCGCCATCCCATCAACACCGCCGACTTCTCGTCCTTCCTCCTGCAGGCGCAGGGGACGGGCGCGGATGTCATTGCGTTCGCCAATGGCGGCGGCGACACCAACGGCTGCTTCAAGCAGGCGCATGAGTTCGGGCTTACGCCGAAAGGGGGGCTTGCGGCCTTCACGCTCAACATCACCAACGTGCCGGCGCTCGGGCTCGAGGCCATTCAGGGCGCCCTGTTTCCGACCGCCTTCTACTGGGACGCGAACGACGCAACGCGTGCTTTCGGCAAACGCTTCCTCGCCGCGCATCCCAAGAAGATGATGCCGAACGACATGCATGCTGGCATGTATGGCGGGACCTTGCATCTGATGAAGGCGATGGCCCAGACGAAGAGCGCCGCCGACGGCGTCAAGCTCGTCGACGCGATGAAGGCTATCCCGATCGACGATCCGCTGTTCGGCAAAGGCGAGATCCGCGAGGACGGCCGCGCACTGCATCCGATCTACATCTACCGAGCAAAAAAGCCGACCGAGTCGAAATACGACTGGGACTATTTCGAGCTCGTCTCGACCATCCCGCCGGAGCAGGCGTTCCGGCCTCTGAACAAGGGCGGTTGCCCGTTCGTGAAGGTCTAACTTGATCGTAGGCCGCTACGCGGGCGCGAAGCTGATCGTGATCAGGCGCGCTTGGCGCTGAACACGGTGAGCCGGTCGGTCGCGCGCCGCACCACGGCGCGAATCGGCATCGCTTCCTCGGGTCCGGACTCGAGCGCGGTCGCGAACGTCGCCAGTTTTGCTTCGCCCTCGATCTCGAGCGCGATCGCCCTCGCGCGCAGGATCACGCGCCCGGTGAGCGTGAGGCGGGGTTCGCCGGCATCCGCCGCGACGATCGGAGCGACGAGTTGCCGCGCTCCCGGGTCCATTGCTTCGGCGAGGCCTTCGGCGCCCGGAAACCAGGAGGCCGTATGCCCGTCGTCGCCCATTCCGAGCACGACGACGTCGGCTGGCAGGGGCAGATGGGCGACGCGTGCGCTTGCCGCAGCAAGTTCCTGATCTCCAGGCAGGCGGACGTCCGCAAGCGGCGTGAAGTTCGCCGCCGCCGCGCGATTGCGCAGCAATTTTTCCCGCGCCAGTCGGGCGTTCGACCGCGGACTGTCGTCCGCCACCCGCCGTTCATCGGCCAGAGTCACTGCAACCCGGGTCCAGTCGAGCTCCATATCCGACAGCAATTCAAAAAAACGGGCGGGAGACTTGCCGCCGGAGACGATCAGCAGCGCGACTCCTCGCGCCGCAACAGCCGCGCGCAGGCGTTCCGCTGTCCAGTCGGCCAAGCCGTGCGCCAACGCCTCTGCATCGGCGAATTCGCGGCGATGGAAATCGGTCTGAATCATTCGTATTCCTCGTTCCAGGTCCGCCCATCGCGCTCGATCAGGGCGACGGACGCGTTGGGCCCCCACGTGCCGGCGGCATATGGACGCGGCGACTCACCCGATTGCGCCCAGGCCTCGCGAATCGGGTCGACAAATCTCCACGCCGCCTCGACTTCGTCACGCCGCATGAACAGGGCGGCGTTACCGCGCAGCGCGTCCATCAGGAGCCGCTCATAGGCGTCCGCGGGGGCTGCGCCGAAGGCCTTGGCGAAGCTCATGTCGAGCGGCACATGTTGCAACCGCATGTCTCCGGGGCCCGGCTCCTTGACCATCATCCACAGCTTGATCCCTTCGTCCGGCTGCACCCGCACCACGAGACGATTGGCCGGTATGCCGTCCGGATGCATCGGGAATATGACGTGTGGCAGGCGGCGAAATCCGACTACGATTTCGGAGAATCGCTGCGGCAGCCGTTTGCCGGTGCGGAGATAGAAGGGGACGCCCGCCCATCGCCAATTGCTAATGGCGAACTTGAGCGCGACGAAGGTTTCCGTGTCGCTGTGCTCTTTGCCGATGTCCTGCAGGTAGCCGGGAACCGGGCCGCCGTCGGCAAAGCCGGCGCGATATTGCCCGCGCACGGTCAGACTTGAGGCGTTGGTTTCGTCGATCGGCTGCAGCGCCTTTAGCACTTTGAGCTTCTCATCGCGCAAGGAGTCCGCTTCGAGCGAATTCGGCGGCTCCATGGCGACGAGACAGACGAGCTGCATCATATGGTTCTGGACCATGTCCCGCATCGCACCCGCTTCTTCATAGTAACCGCCTCGGCCTTCGACGCCGAGCGTCTCGGCGACGGTGATCTGCACGTGATCGATGTGCGCGCTGTTCCAAAGCGGCTCGAGCAGGATGTTGGCGAAGCGCAGCGCCATCAAATTCTGCACCGACTCCTTGCCGAGATAGTGATCGATGCGGAAGATGTTGCGCTCAAGGAAGACCGAGCCGATCAGATCGTTGATCGCCGCGGCGCTCTCTCCATTCCTGCCGATCGGTTTCTCGACGATGATGCGCGAGCGCGGAGTCACGAGCCCTTCGGCGCCGAGGCGCTTCGCCAGCGGGCCGAACAGGTCAGGACCGGTCGCGAGATAATAGGCGCGGATGCGTTCGTCGGGACCTAGCAGCGTCTTTAGATCCGCCCATCCCCCATCGTTCATCGCGTCCACCGCGATGTAGTCGAGTCGGGATAGAAATCGTTCCATCGCGGCGCCGGCTCCGTCGTCAACGCCGGCGAATTTCGTCAACGCGTCCTTGACTAACGCGCGGAACGCGTCGCGTTCGAGATGACGACGCGACGCCCCAACAATCCGGGTCGGCTCGGAAAACTGATCGCTGCGCTCGCGATTGAAGAGCGCGGGGTAGAGCTTCCGATAGGCCAGATCGCCCGTGCCGCCAAAGACGACGAGATCGAATGGCTCGACCTTGACTATGCGTGTGGCCATGACGCTTCTCTGTGGTCGTTGGGTAAAAAGGCGGTTGCTTGGCTCGGCCCGTCCGGCCCGCGCGGCCGAATGTTTAACGATCTCCGCCGCCCTAGCCAAGGCCAGGCACGATAGGCGAACACATTCAGTCTCGGCTTGCCATCGCATCCTTGAACAGGACTTCTCGATCGCGGGCAAAATTCTTGATAAGCGGCAAAGCCGCGCCTCCGATCGCGCAGGCATCGGCTCCGATCGCGCCCGAAACGATCTCCACCTCGCTTAAACCGCGCCGATCCAGGCCGGCGAAGACTTCCGCGGTGCGCGCGGCCAGACGATCCCGCACCATCGCCGGCATCTCGCCGTCAATGACAATCGCCTCCAAATCGATGACGGAGATGGCCGCGACCGACGCATAGGCCAGAGCCGAGGCCGCTTCTTCGACCCAGTCATCGAGTTGCGGCCCGAATTCATTCCACGAATCAGGAGTTGCCCAGATCGAAGAGGCGTCGATTCCGGCCGTCTCGAGTTGGCGCTCCAGTTGATAGATGGAAGCATGCGCGATCAGCTGCGGGGCGACGCCGCCAGTGTTCTTCGCCATAATCGGCATTGAACCAAGCGCGGCGGCGTTGCCGGTGCGCCCCGGCCGCAACGCGCCGTCAAGCACCAATCCGCCGCCAACGAACTCGCCGACGAAGAAATAGAGGAAATCGCGATATCGCCAGCGGCGACCGAAGAAGAACTCGGCCGCGCAAGCGGCGGTGGCGTCGTTGCACAACGTCGTCGGATACGGGCAGACCGCGGCGATTTCGCTTTCCCCGTCGAAGTGCCGCCACGCATTCAATGCGCCCGGCGGCGCGCCGATCTCGGCTTCCCAATTCCACAGCTGGAATGGCGCCGCGACGCCGAGTTCCGGCGATCCTCCGCTTCTGCGGCGCGCTGAGGGAACTGGAGAGCGACGGCAGAGAGCCCTGGACGAAGTCGAGGATCATGAGCGGCGTCGGGAACGGGTAGGCGCGATGAACGCGCTGGCGAATGGCGCCGCGGAAGTCGATCAGCACGAGATCGCAACTGCGCCGCCCAATTTTGAGCCCGAACGAATAGGCGCCTTCGGGATCGAGTGACATCGGGATCGTCGGCTGTCCAACGCGACCGCGCAGCGGAGCCTCCCGTTTCAACAAGCCGTCCGCCTGCAGCCGGTTCATGATCGCCGAGGTCGACTGCACTGAAAGTCCCGTCAGTCTCGCGACTTCGATCTTCGACAACGGACCGAAGCGGCGAACCAGCGAGAGCAGAAGCCGCTCGTTATAGAGCCGGACGCCCGCCTGGTTGGCGCCTCCGACATTCGGCGCGGCGACCGCGACCAGAGGTGAAGCGAGCGCGACGTCGGAGCCCTCGGGCCCACCGCTCGCATGCGGGCGCGGCTCGCCATGCGCCTCCTTCATCCTCCGCCTCTACATTGTTATCGGCATGGTCCGGTGCATGATTGTTCCGGACGGGGCGGCGTGTCAAGGATAATTCCATTGGATGTAGTTATCCTTGACTCTTCGCCAAAAGTTTGCCCTATGGAGATATGACGCCCAAGTAGGGTCGTCGTGCGCAAGAGCGTTGATGTGACTTCGGCCACGATCGACGCCGTCGCTCTTATATCCGAGGGAGGAAATCTATGTCCAAGATATCTGGAATTTTCACGACTGTCGCGGCTGCCGCTTTGTCCATAGCCTTGATGGGCTCGGCGCATGCTGATCAGATGCTGGTCGGGCTCATCACCAAGACCAATACCAACCCCTTCTTCGTCAAGATGAGGGAAGGGTTCGAGGCCAAGGCCAAAGAACTGGGCGTTACGACTCAGGCCTTGGCGGGCAAGTTCGACGGCGACAATGACGGACAGGTTGCGGCGATCGAGCAGCTGATCGCTGCCGGCGCCAAGGGCATCCTGATCGTGCCGAGCGATTCGACCGCCATCGTCCCGACCATCGCAAAAGCCCGTAAGGCCGGCATTCTCGTCATCACGCTCGATACGCCGCTCGATCCCATTGACGCCGCCGACGCAAATTTCGCCACGGATAATTTCAAGGCCGGCGAATTGATCGGTCAATGGGCGAAGGGGACGCTCGGCGACAAGGCCAAGTCAGCCAAGATCGCAACTCTCGACCTGACCGCCAACCAGCCGACGGTCGACTACCTGCGCCATAACGGTTTCCTCACCGGCTTTGGCATTCCGGTCAAGGATCCCAAGCACTACGCGATGAGCGACAGCCCGCAAATCGTTGGCTCCGATCTGTCCTCGGGATCGGATGAAGGCGGCCGCACGGCGATGGAGAAGATCCTCCAGAAGGCCGACCAGATCGATCTCGTCTATGCGATCAACGAGCCAGCGGCGGACGGCGGCTACGCGGCACTCAAGGCTGCTGGCAAGGAGAAGGGCGTGCTGGTGGTCGCAGTTGACGGCGGTTGCAATGGCATCAAGAGCGTCAAGGCCGGCGTGATTGGCGCGACCTCGCAACAATACCCGCTGCTGATGGCCGCGGACGGCGTGCAGGCGATTGTCGATTTCGTGAAGACTGGCAAGAAGCCTGCAAGCATCGATACCGGCGAGAAGCTTGTGACTGATCATCCGGTTTCGGGCGTCCCTTCGATCAGCTCCGACGAAGGCATGAAGCTCTGCTGGGGTTGATTTCGGCGGAACTTCGGTCCTTAATCGACTGAGGACCAGGGAGTCGGCGCTCGTCGGTTCATCCGAGAGCGCCGATTCTGCAAGATGTCGTTCTGCAAGAAGTCGCCGAACCGGGAAACGAACGAGGGGATGCCATGAGCGAAGCGTCGCGGCCAACTCCACAAGAGTTCGAAAAGGTTCTGACCGCGGCCTCGACGACGCAGGCGTCGTTCGACGAAGAACACCTTTCCTTCGCCAAGCGCTTGCAGCGCTTCCTCCACTCGTATCCGACGACCGTTCCATTCGTTGTGCTGGTGCTCGGCCTTCTGCTGGGTTGCACGGTCAACTACTCGCATTTCGTCACCGGCAGCAATCTGTCGACCGTTCTGACCCAGGTCACGATCATCGGCATTCTGGGAATTGCACAGACGCTGGTGATCCTGACCGCGGGCATCGACCTTTCGGTCGGCGTAATCATGGTCATCTCGTCGGTTGTGATGGGGCGCTTGGCGGTTGTCGACGGCGTCCCGATCCTGATCGCATTTCCACTCGGCCTCATCTGCGGACTATTCTTTGGCTGGCTCAACGGCGCGCTCGTGACCCGCATGCAGATGCCGCCCTTCATCGTAACCCTGGGTACGCTGAGCATCATCGGAGCGCTCAACACTTTCTATTCGCAGAGCGAGACGATCCGCACTCAGGACATTGAAGAGAAGGCGCCGTTTCTGCAGCTGATGGGCATTCCCTTCAACATCGGAAGCGCGAGGATCATCCTGGCGAGCTTCCTGCTGATCGTGTTGGCGGTTATTTTTTGGTACGTGCTCAACCGCACGGCCTATGGTCGCCACATCTACGCTACGGGCGACGATCCGGAAGCGGCGCGATTGGCCGGCATCAACACCGACCGGATTTTCCTCAGCGTTTATACTCTGGCGGGACTCATCGCGGCGATCGCCGGCTGGGCGCTGATCGGCCGCATCGGCGCGATCAGCCCGACGGCGGGCGCCAATGGGAACCTCGATAGCATCACCGCCGTGGTGATCGGCGGCACCAGCCTGTTCGGCGGCCGAGGGTCGATCATCGGCACCCTGATCGGCGCGCTGATCGTCGGCGTGTTCCGCTCGGCGGTGTCGCTCGCCGGCCTCGACGTGTTGTGGCAGGAATTCGCCATCGGCGTGCTCATCATTGTCGCTGTGGCGCTCGACCAATGGATCCGGAGGATCTCCAAGTGAGCGTCGAACCCATTCTGGTCGGGCGGCAATTGGTCAAGCGTTACGGCCGGGTCACCGCGCTCGACCACGCCGACTTCGAACTCTATCCCGGCGAGATCCTTGCCGTCATTGGCGACAACGGCGCGGGAAAATCCTCATTGATAAAAGCGCTCTGCGGCGCGGTGATTCCCGATTCCGGCGAAATCTTGCTCGGCGGCGAGATCGTGCATTTCACCTCGCCGATCGACGCGCGCGAGGCTGGCATCGAAACGGTCTACCAGAACCTCGCGCTGTCGCCGGCGCTATCGATCGCGGACAACATGTTTCTCGGCCGGGAAATTCGCTCGGAAGGCGTGCTCGGCTCCTATTTTCGCGCCCTCGACCGAACGAAGATGCAGAAGTTCGCGCGCGAGAAGCTCAACGAACTCGGGCTGATGACGATCCAGAACATCAACCAGCCGGTGGAGACGTTGTCGGGCGGCCAACGCCAGGGAGTCGCGGTCGCCCGCGCCGCGGCCTTCGCCAAGCGCGTCGTCATCATGGACGAACCGACGGCGGCGCTCGGCGTCAAGGAATCGCGGCGCGTGCTCGAGCTCATTCTCGACGTCAAGAAGCGCGGGCTGCCGATCATCCTCATTTCCCACAACATGCCGCATGTGTTCGAAGTGGCCGACCGCATCCACATTCACCGCCTGGGGCGACGGCTGACCGTGGTCGATCCGAAGAAGATCACCATGTCCGACGCAGTGGCGATGATGACCGGGGCCTTGGCGCCGCCGGTCGATCAGGCCGCCTGACGCGAACTTACGCGTCTTGCGACGTTCGGGGCGCGTTTCACCGCGTTCTTCACGAAACTGCGAATTGCGCGACACCGGCGCAAGCGCTTGAATTGAACCTTCGTCAACGCCGGTTTCGCGCCCGCCGCGGCGCGTTACCAAACGGGAACCAACATCATGCGCTATCGACCGCTCGGCCGAACTGGCCAATATGTCTCCGAGATGTGCCTCGGGGCGATGACCTTTCATGGCGGCGGCGGGTTCTGGCGCGCCATCGGCACGCTCGATCAGGCCGCCTCCACCAAGCTCGTCGCCCGCGCGCTCGAAGCGGGCGTTAATTTCATCGATACGGCCAACGTCTATTCCGAAGGCCAGTCCGAAGTTCAAGTTGGACAGGCGCTGCGCGACCTCGGCGTCAAGCGCGAGGAGGTGATCATCGCCACCAAAGTCCGCGCCCGGATGGGACAGGGGCCGAACGCGGTCGGCCTCTCGCGCGGCCACATCATGGATCAGGTCGCCGCCAGCCTGAAACGGCTGAGCCTCGATCACATCGACCTCTACCAGGTCCACAGCTTCGATCCCGAAACGCCCCTCGAAGAGACGCTGCGGGCGCTGGACGATTGCGTGAGCCGCGGCTTCGTGCGGACCATCGGCTGCTCCAACTTCGCCGCCTGGCAAATCATGAAGGCGCTTGGCGTCTCCGAAAGGCGCGGCTACGCGCGATTTGAAACCGTGCAGGCTTACTATTCGATCGCCGGGCGCGAGCTCGAGCGCGAGATTGCGCCGCTGGTCGAGGACCAGGGCCTCGGCGTGATGGTATGGAGCCCGCTCGCTGGCGGGTTCCTGTCGGGCAAGTTCACTCGCGAGACCCGTGGCGATAATGATTCGCGGCGCACGGTGTTCGACTTCCCGCCGGTCGACAAGGAGCGCGCTTACGACATCGTCGACGCGATGGCGCCGATCGCGAAGGCGCACGGAGTCTCGGTTGCGCGCGTGGCGCTCGCCTGGCTGCTTGGGCGCAAGGGGGTGATGAGCGTCATCGTCGGCGCAAAGACGGTTGAGCAGCTCGACGACAATCTGGCCGCTGCCGAGCTGGCGCTGAGCCCGGAGGAGACGGCGGCGCTCGACAAGGCGAGCGCGCTCAAGCCCGAATATCCAGGCTGGATGCTGGCTCGAACGGCCGAGGGACGCGTTCCGGCGGCGAAGGCGTAAGCTCTTGGCCGTTCGTGGCCGACGGGGGCGATTGGTGAGGGGAAGGACGCGATGCGTAAAGTGAAGTGGGGCGTGCTCGGCGTCGCCAAGATCGCGACCGAGAAGGTTATCCCGGCGATGCAGCGGGGCGAGGCGTCGCATATCGCGGCGATCGCCTCGCGCGATCTCGGCAGGGCGCGCGCCGCCGCGGACAAGCTTGGGATCGAGCGCGCGTTCGGTTCCTACGAGGAGCTGCTCGCCGACCGCGAGATCGAGGCCGTCTACAATCCATTGCCCAATGAGCTGCATGTGCCGTGGACGAACAAGGCGCTCGCGGCCGGCAAGCATGTGCTGTGCGAGAAGCCGATCGCGCTCGACGCCGAGGAGGCGCGCTCGTTGATCGAGGCGCGCGATCGCTCCGGCAAGCTCGTCGCCGAAGCCTTCATGGTCCGCTACCACCCGCAATGGCGCCGGGCGAAAGAACTCGCCGGGAGCGGAGCGGTGGGCGACGTGCGCGCGATCCAAACCTTCTTCTCCTATCGGCTGCTCGACCCCGAGAATGTCCGCAACCGGCCGCCAGGCGGCGGCGGGCTCTACGACATCGGCTGTTACGCCATCCTTTCGGCGCGTTACATTTTCGGCGCCGAGCCGACGAAGGTGATCGCGACGATCGACCATGACCCGAACTTCCGTACCGACCGGGCAGCCGGCGCGATCCTCGAATTCCCCGGCGGGCGTCATTCGACCTTCACCATCGGCACGCAAAAGTCGGCCCACCAGCGGGTGACGATTGTCGGCGAAGCGGGACGGATCGAGATCATGATCCCGTTCAACGCTCCGCCCGACCGCCCGACCGAAATCGCCATCGACACCGGCGCCGATCTCGTCGGCGGCGGGCGCCGGGTCGAGCATTTCCCTGTCTGCGATCAGTACACGCTGCAGGGCGACGCGTTCTCGCGCGCCATCCTCAACTCAACGCCGCTCGAATTCCCGATCGAGGACGCGATTCTGAACATGCGCGTCATCGACGCCCTGTTCCGCTCGGCAAAGAGCGGATCGTGGGAGACGCCGTGAGGGCCCACAACGAAAACCAAGCCGGCCGCAACAAAATCCAAGCCTGCCGCAACAAAATCAAAGCCGGGCGCAACGATTTCCAAATCCACCGCAACGAAATCAAAATCTATAATCGTTTGTTTTCAACTGGTTAAGAGAAAAATCGTCCCTTCTTGTTTCCCCGCCGGCCGACGCCCGGGATGAGCGGCTGCGGACCGGGGAGCTCGGAAAGATATAGCACGTATTCTGATTTTCGTAAAGATAATGTTCGGTCTTTCTGCGAGCCCCTATTCGGATCCGCTCGTCTCCCGCGTCAAGCGAGCGCCTTCCGCTTCGCCAGTTCCGCCCGGACCGCCGGCGCGACGACCGTGCCGAGGAGCTCGATCGAGCGCAGGATCGCAGCTTGCGGCTGGGCGCCGACCTGCATCTGCATCAAATAGCGCTGATGGCCGAAGACTTGGTGCTGGGCGAGGATTTTGGCGATCGCCTCATCGGGCGTCCCGATCATCAGATGACCGCGCGGCCCGAGACCCTGATCGAATTGCGCCCGGGTGAGCGGCGGCCAGCCGCGCTCGCGGCCGACCCGGCTCATCACCTCGGCGTAGGGCGGGAAGAATGCATCGATTGCGGCCTCTTTCGTGTCGGCGAGAAAACCGTGGCCGTTGATGCCGACGGCGAGCGCATCCGGCGCGACGCCGGCGCGACGGCCGGCCTCGCGATAGAGCTCGGCCAGCGGGCCAAAACGCGCCGGCTCGCCGCCGATGATCGCGATCGCCAGCGGCAGGCCGAGCATGCCGGCGCGAGCGACCGATTGCGGCGTGCCGCCGGAGGCGATCCAGACCGGCAGCGGGTCTTGCAGCGCGCGCGGGTAGACGCTTTGGCCGTCGAGCGGCGGGCGATGCCGGCCTTTCCAGACCACCTTGGGCTTGGCGCGGATCGCGAGCAGAAGATCGAGCTTCTCGGCGAACAGTTCGTCGTAGTCGTCGAGGTTATAGCCGAACAGCGGAAAGGATTCGATGAACGAGCCGCGCCCGGCCATGATCTCCGCCCGGCCGCCCGACAAAAGATCGAGGGTGGCGAATTGCTGGTAGACGCGGACCGGATCGTCCGACGACAGCACCGTCACCGCGCTGGTCAGGCGGATGCGCCGGGTGCGCGCGGCGGCCGCGGCGAGCGCGACCGCTGGCGCCGAGACCGCATAGTCCGGCCGGTGATGCTCGCCCAGGCCGAACACGTCGAGGCCGACTTTGTCGGCGAGCTCGATCTGCTCGACGACGTCGGCGAAGCTCTTGTCCACATCGACCGGCTCGCCAGTCAGCGGATCGCGCCGGGTCTCGACAAAAGTGTAAGCGCCAAATTGCATGGGGGGCCTCATGGAGCGCCATCGCAGCACAGCAGGCGCCAAGATGTATGGATTTCTAATCAGGGGACGCCGATTAAGGAAGCGAGCTTACGCCGCCGGCGACAAGCAGCGTGCGGCTGCAAAGGAACAATCGGTTAGATCGCACGCAGTTATAACGTCAGCCGCTGGATGATTTGGAGGCCTCGATGATCGACCAAAACTTACAGCAAGAACTTGCTCATATATTCGACGAATTCACGAATTTAGCGGCTCTGACAGCCCCCGAGCGACCACTGCATCTAGCGCATTATACGTCGCTGGAAGTGTTAGAAAAGGTAATGACTAACGAAGAGATTTGGTTTTCAAATCCTCTTCTAATGAATGATCATCAGGAAGTGCGCTTTGGGTTATCCGAGGGAATCAGAATTGTGGGACAATTGAAGAATAATCAAGATGTATTACACATATTAAAGGAACAAGATAATGTTGAGAAAACGATGCAAGCATTCTCCAACGCCCTGCAGAGTTTTGACATTAATCATTTGTTTGATGTCTATGTTTTTTGCCTCTCGAAATACTCATGTATCCCCTCATTTTCAGGCGATGCCGAAGGCCGCAGAGAAGGTTCGATTTTGACTTAGAAGTTCCTGATAGCGTTCGATGAGCGGTCGCAGGCGTTGGTCTGGCATGTTGGGGATGAGGTCGTAGAGCAGGCATCCTTGCCGGAACAGGGAATGGACGCGGCGTTTGGCGGTGCTGGTCCGCAGTTGGCGATCCATGCCGAGGCTTTCGCCGGCGGCGCCCAAGATGGTCAGCAGCAGGATGGCGAAGGCGTTGAGGAGCAGGAGGCGGTCGCGGCGTTGCGGATCATTGATCCTCAGCACGCTCATGCCCATCCCGAAGCGCAGATCCTTGCTGTCGCGGAAGCTGGGCTCGATGGTCCACCTTTTGGAATAGAGCGTGATGATCTGGGGCGCGGAAAGGGCGCCGTCGCTGGCGGCCAGATGCCAAGCCTCCTTCATGCCCACAGCCTTCACGCAAACGACCGCGCCGACCTTCTGGCGAGTGGCGGTGACTTCGGCGTCGCGCAACATGCGCGCCCGCCCGCCTTTGCCGACCCAGTCGGCGGCCAACCGCGTTTCGCCGTCGGCGGCGCTGACATGGATGTCGCCGCGAAACCGGATGACGTATCGGAATCTCAGGCTCTCCAGGAATTCGAACAGCTTGACGTCGCCGAAGCCGCGGTCGGCTAGGATCGTCACTGCGACGCCATCAGGCAGGAGCGCCTTCAGCCGGGACAGGCACAGGTCCTCGAAATCGTTGCGCTGGTTTTTCAGTTCGTCCTTGTCGACGGTGAGCCAGAGGAGGGGCATGGCCCTTCCGTGGCGGGTGACGAGGTGCAGCGCGAGCGTGGACTGGTTGTCGGCGTCGAAGTCGGTCCAATCCATCGCCACGACGATCTCGCGCCGCTCGCCCACCAACTCGCGAACCCACGAGGCGAACAAGTCCCAGGGGACCACGCCCGCGTTGCTCAGCAAGCGGTCGACCTGTTTGATCGCGGACTTGGCGAACAATCCGCGTGCCTGCGCGAGCGCCTGCCCGATCAAGGACACCGCGAGCGCCGCCCCGGTCATCACCCCGAGCGCTCCGTTGGCCAAAGACAGCACGCGCTTGGCGTGCAAGTCGTCGATGAACACCCGTTTCAAGAATTGATGAACGAAATCAAATCGCTCCTTAGGCGCTCGCATCGATCCCCCGGCCCACTGATTCTCCATTCGGGCGCCTGAGGACTCCCAAACTCAGGCTTTTTCGAGTCCCACAAAAATGAGGGGATTCATGAGCTCGAAATATGATTTTGAGCGTTATCCGGACGGCAAGCTCTCTATGTGGCGAGGGTATGGTGCGAATGGTCACGGCGCAGCGCTCGTTTTCAACACGAGCTTTCTAACAATCTTGCCGGACTCGCCACTATTTTTTGGCAAAGTCAAATATGGTACGGCACCTGAGAGAGCGCAGCGGATCGAATATTTATTTAAAAGATGCATTGACTTGGCTACCCTCATGGCTATTACAGATCAGAATTTAGAGTTTATTGGACAGACTATGTTTCAGGTGGCGCTGTATCACTCGCTTTTGTCAAAGCATCCTGGATTCGCTGAGGAAGAAGAATGGAGGATCATTTACTTTCCAGATCGAGATACAAAAGGTCTGATGAAAGACCGTCTCGGGTATTTTCGACGTGACAACACGATAGAGCCCAAGCTCCGTTTTCCGATTAAGCCGTTAGAGCTTGAGCCGCGCCAGACATGGACGTTCGACAGCATTCTGGATCGGATAGTTCTTGGACCCACTCACGCATCGGCTCTCGCTATTCGGTCCGCGAAGCGAATGCTGGAGCGCCTCGATAAACCCAGTTTCGCTCCGAAGATTTGGGTTTCCGAGATACCGTATCGGCCTATTTGATGTCGGCGTCCCTGTGTGAGCGGATCGAACCTTGGGCACTTGCGGCGTCGACTGAGATGCGTTTCGCGGACCGAAAGTGGGTGGCGTGGATTGTAGAATCTTGTCGAATTGCGGAGTCGGCGCATGATGCCAATCCAAAGGAGACACTCGTGATGGACCAGCCGATCAGCCGATTTGCGCCGCCCGAGCTCGCGGGCTTGCCGCAGGACATCCGCGAGCGGATCGAAGCGGTGCAAGAAAAGTCGGGCTTCGTTCCCAACGTCTTTCTGGCGCTCGCCCGCCGGCCGGACGAGTTTCGCGCCTTCTTCGCCTATCATGACGCGCTGATGGAGAAGCCGGGCGGCTTGAGCAAGGCCGAGCGCGAGATGATCGTGGTCGCGACCTCCGGCGTCAACCAGTGCCAATATTGCGTCGTCGCCCACGGCGCGATCCTGCGCATCCGGGCCAAGAATCCACTCATCGCCGATCAGGTCGCGATCAATCATCGCAAGGCCGACCTCGAGCCGAGACAGAAGGCGATGCTCGATTTCGCCGTCAAGGTCGCCGAGCGTTCGCACGCGATCGACGAAAAAGACTACGAGGAACTCAAGAGCCACGGCTTCTCGGACGACGACGCCTGGGACATTGCCGCGATCGCCGCCATGTTCGCGATGTCCAACCGGCTCGCCAACGCTTTCTCGATCCGGCCCAACGATGAATTCTATGTGATGGGGCGGGAACGGAAGGCTTGAGCTGCAGAAGGGGCTTCAGTTCGCGAGCGCGGTCTCCACGCTTAGCCCGATCGAGAGGAGGCGATCGTCACCCCCTCCTGGCGCGAGGAATTGAACCCCTGTCGGGAGGCCGTCGGCGTCCGCGCCCGACGGGATGGCGAGGCCGCACATTCGAAACAGGTTGCCGAGAAGCGTATAGTGGATGGCGCGCCGGTTGGTGACCCGGAAGAGCTCGTCGTCGCGTTCGAGCGGATCAATGGGCGGCGCGGTCATAGGCGTGCTCGGCAACACCAACAGCGCTCCCTTCAGATCGTCGGTCAACGCCGCGATGAGGTCCTCACGGCCGCGCTGCAGATTGATCACGTCATGCGCGGTCGCCCCGCGGCCTCCCACGGCTCGCCTGACCACGCGGCGATCCATGCGCCGAGCGTCATCGGAATCAAAGACAGCGCGATGTTCGGCATACGCTTCCATCTCTATGAGGGAGCCGTATTGCGCGGAGAGTGCGCGCAAGGCGCCGATCGAGGGGACCGACCTCGATGTGACCTTGGCGCCCGCCGCCCCAAGCCGTTTCATCACGGTCTCGAGATTAGCGGCGACCGCAGCTTCGGCGTCGTCGATCCCGCTCTTGTCCGGCACGACAAACTCGACGCCGCCGAGATCGAGGGGGCGCACAGACGTGTGAGACTGGCGGCGCAGCGCCATGTCGATCAGGACGCAATCCTGGACCGTGTGGGCCATTGGGCCAATGGTGTCGAGCGTGCGTGAAAGCGGAAACACGCCGCGCTTGTCGATCCGCCCCTCGCTCGTCTTGAACCCGACGATGCCGCAGAAGCTGGCCGGCGCGCGGATCGAAGCGCCGGTGTCGCTGCCGATCGCGCAAGGCGAAAGACCGCCGGCGACCGCGACCGCCGCCCCTGACGAGGAGCCGCCGGCGATGCGCGGCGTAACGGCGTCGCGCGGGTTTCTCGGCGTGCCGAAATGCGGATTGAGCCCAAGCGCCGAGAAAGCGAATTCCGAGAGATTGGTTTTGCCCAGCGCCACAAGGCCGGACGCGCACAGGTTTGCGACGATCGGCGCATCGTTCTGCTTCGGCGGCGAAGCGGCGAACAGCGCCGAGCCGGCGGTCGTGCGCTCGCCCTCCATGTCGACGAGGTCCTTCCATGCAACGGGCACGCCGTCGAGCGGCCCCGCCGGGCGTCGCTCACGGTGACGCTTCCGGCTAGCCGCCGCTTCCTTGAGGGCCCGCTCGCGGGTGACGAGAATGAACGATGGATTCTCGCGGTCGCGCTCGATGCGATCGAGGAAGAATTCCGCGACCTCGACCGGATCAAGCCTGCCTGCGGCGATGAGCCGCCCGATTTCCGCGGCCGACTGCGCTTCGAGGTTGTCGATCATGTGGGTTTGGACCTCCCGTCGAAGCGATCGTATCGCCATTGTTCGCGCCGGCAAAACGCCAGGGCGCTTGGCACAGGAGAACGGGGCGAGCGGCGTCTTCGTCCGGTCGCAGTCGTCGGCGCGTGGACGGCGCGCTCCGAGGGACATGATGTGATAGGATGGCGCCCTATTGTCGGCGAGGGAGGCGGTCTTGCGAACATTGGGCGCATTCTTGATTTTGGCGGCGATCGCCTGGGGCGCGCCGGCTTTCGCCGCCGATCCGTTTCCGGCGAGCGGCGCGGCGAAGCTTGCGGCCTATTCGGTCTGCCGCTCGGCCGTGATCGTCGACATGGGTCCGGTGGGCTCCAACTCGTCGGCCGAATGCATCGGCATCGTGAAGACCCGCGACGGGTCGAAGCTTCTGGACAATCTCTCGATCCGCTGCCAGGAGGACGCCAAAGCGCGCCCCGAAGGCTACGCCTTCACCGGCACCTGCATCCAGACCGACGCCGACGGCGACAAGCTTTTCATGACCTACGAAGGGCCGGAGAGCGGGACGATCGCGCTCATCGGCGGAAGCGGGAAGTACAAGGACGTCGCCGGGACGGGAACGTGGAGCGTCACCGACGCACCGGGCAACAATGCCCAGCTCTTTCTGTTCACGCTCAATTACGATGTGAGCTGGACGACGAAGGCGAAGTGAGCGGCGACGCCCCCCTGATCCGGCGCTTCGCGCCACCTTCTCCCGCGAAAGCGGGAATCCAGGGCCACTGTCGCGATCCGGCGCAAGGCTGGATACCCGCTTTCGCGGTTGTGACAGGCCGCGTCAAACCGCCTTCCCCCATCCCCCGCCCGTCGGCGTCACAATCTCGATCGCCTCGCCGGCTTCGACATGCGTCTCGGCGCAGCCCGGCAGGATTTCGATGCGCCCGTCGTTGCGGCGGACCGAATTTCGGCCAAGCTCGCCCGGTTCGCCGCCCATCATGCCCGGATTGGCGACGGCGCGGTGGCCGCTGAGAATCGCCGCCTGCATTGGGCGCAGAAAGCGGATGCGCCGCAGCGTACCGTCGCCCGCCCGCCAGTGGCCCTTGCCGCCGGAGCCGCGGCGGATGTGGAAATCCTCGAGCACGACCGGAAACCGGCTCTCGAGCACTTCCGGATCGGTCAGGCGCGAATTGGTCATATGCGTGTGGACCCCGCTTGCGCCATCGAAGCCGGGGCCGGCGGACGCCCCCGAGCAGATCGTCTCGTAATACTGGTAAGTTTCGTCGCCGAAGGTGAGGTTGTTCATGGTGCCCTGCGCCGACCCCAACGCGCCGAGCGCGGCGAACAAAGTGTCGGTCACCGCCTGCGACACTTCGACATTGCCCGCCACCACGGCCGCCGGATAGCGGGGCGAGAGCATCGAACCTTCCGGCAGAATCACCCGGATCGGCCGTAGACACCCCGCGTTCATCGGAATGTCGTCGTCGACCATGACCCGGAACACATAGAGGACGGCGGCGCGCGTCACCGGCTCGGGCGCGTTGAAGTTCGACGGCTGCTGCGGCGACGTGCCGGTGAAATCGACCGTGGCTTCGCGCCTGGCCTTGTCGACGCTGATCCTGACCTTGATGATCGCGCCCTGATCGGAGACGCTGGTCGCCTCGCCGTCGGCGAGCCGGTCGACGACGCGCCGAACGCTCTCGTCGGCATTGTCCTGCACGTGGCCCATATAGGCCTCGACTGTCTTGAGCGAGAACATCTCGACCATGCGCTTGAGCTCGCGCGCGCCCTTCTCGTTGGCGGCGATCTGGGCCTTGAGGTCGTTGACGTTCTGCAGCGGGTTGCGCGCCGGATACGGGCCACTGGCCAGGAGCTGGTAGAGTTCACGCTCGCGGAAGCGGCCTTGGCTGACGAGCAGGAAATTGTCGATATAGACGCCCTCTTGGAGAATCGAAGTTGCGAGCGGGCTCATCGACCCCGGCGCGACGCCACCGATATCGGCGTGATGACCGCGCGAAGCAGTCCAGAACAGGATCCTCCGGCCACCCTGCCCGAACACCGGCGTGCAGACGGTGATGTCGGGCAGATGGGTGCCCCCGTTATAGGGCGCGTTGAGGGCGAACACGTCGCCCGGGCGGATGCGGCCTTTGTTGTCGCGGATGATCGTCTCGACCGAGCGGTCCATCGAGCCCAGATGCACCGGCATATGCGGCGCGTTGGCGACGAGGCGCCCCTCTCGGTCGAACACCGCGCAGGAGAAGTCGAGCCGCTCCTTGATGTTGACCGAATAGGCAGTGTTCTGCAGCGTCACCCCCATCTGCTCGGCGATCGACATGAAGAGATGATTGAAGATCTCGAGCATGACCGGATCGGCCCTGGCGCCGATCGCGTCGCGCCGGGCGATCGGCTCGACGCGGGTCAGGAGGACATGGTTCTTCGCCGTGACCGCGGCGCGCCAGCCCTGTTCGACGACGATCGTCTGATGCGGCTCGATGACCAGCGCCGGCCCATCGACGCCGGCGCCGGCGGGCAGCGCCTCGCGCAGATAGACATTCGCCTCGCGCCAGGCGCCATGGGAGAAGAAACGCGTCGTTTGGGCCGGTTGCGGCCCCGCTCCCGAGGACGCCCGTCTTTCGACCGGCTCCGGAGCGCGGCCGTCCAGACGCGGCCCCGGACGGGCACGTTCGGCGAGCAGCGCGGCGCCGCCTACGGCTTCGGCCGACACCGCCTCGATCACGATCGCCTTGGCGCGATCGATGAAGCCGAAGCGGCCCCTGTGCGCGCGCTCGAACGCCCGCCGCATGGCGGCAGGCGTCGCGAGCTTGACCTCGATCGTCGTATCGGACCCGGCGTAGCGCAATTGCCCGCGGGCGTGGACTTTGATCGCCTGCCGCGCGACGCCCTGGCTGACGACCTCGGCGATCGCGGCGTCGGCGAGCCTGCCGGCAACGGCGCCAACCCGTGCGAGGCCGCCTTCGTCGAGCGGCTCGTCGACCCCCTGCCCGCGCTGGGCGGCGATGTCGGCGAGCCCCATGCCATAGGCCGAAAGCAGCGACGAAAAGGGATGGATGAGCACGGTCGTGATCGCCAGCGCGTCGGCGACGTCGCAGGCATGCTGGCCGCCGGCGCCGCCGAAGCAGTTGAGCACGTAGCGAGTCACGTCGTAGCCACGCGCGACCGAGATGGTCTTGATCGCCTCGGCCATTTTGGCGACCGCGATCGCGAGATACCCGTCGGCGACCGCCTCCTCGCTCCGCCCGCCGCCGATCGCGCGCGCAAGCACCGCGAAACGCTCGCGCACGATTCTACCGTCGAGCGGCTCGTCGCCGCGAGGGCCGAAGACCCTGGGGAAGAACTCGGGGATGAGCTTGCCGGCCATCAGGTTGGCGTCTGTGACGGTCAGCGGGCCGCCGCGGCGATAGGCGGCGGGGCCGGGATCGGCGCCGGCGGACGCCGGGCCGACGCGAAAGCGAGCGCCATCGAATGTGAGGATCGAGCCGCCGCCGGCGGCGACGGTATGGATCCTCATCATCGGCGCGCGCATCCTGACGCCCGCAACCTCGGTCTCGAAGGCGCGCTCGAACTCTCCGTCGAAATGAGCGACGTCGGTCGATGTGCCGCCCATGTCGAAGCCGATGACGCGTCTGAACCCGGCGCTGACGCCGGTCCGCGCCATCGCCACCACGCCCCCGGCGGGCCCGGACAGGATCGCGTCCTTGCCGGCGAAGAGCTTTGCCGAGGTGAGCCCGCCCGACGACATCATGAACATCACCTGCGCGCCGGTCCGCTCGACTTCGAGATCGCGCGAGACCTGGCCGACGTAACGGGCGAGGATCGGCGACAGATAGGCGTCGACCACCGTCGTATCGCCGCGCCCGACGAGCTTGATCAGGGCGGAAGCGACATGGCTTTCCGACACTTGCGTAAACCCGAGCCCGCGCGCGATCGCGCCGATGAGGCGCTCGTGCGCCGGAAAACGCCAGGCGTGCATGAATACGATCGCGACCGCGTCGAAGCCTCGGCGCTTGGCGTCGGCGAGCCGGGCGCGCACGTTTTCAGGATCGGGCGCGGCTTCGACGGTTCCGTCCGCGAGCACGCGCTCCTCGACCTCGAGGACTTCCGTATAGAGTTGCTCGGGCTTCTGAATGTTTCGGGCGAAGATCTTCGGCCGCGCCTGGTAGCCGATCTCGAGCGCGTCCCGGAAGCCGCGGGTGGTCACCAGGAGCGTGCGCTCGCCGCGACGTTCGAGCAGCGCATTGGTCGCCACCGTCGTTCCCATCTTGACGGCCCGGATCGCGCCCGCCGGGATGGCGTCGCCCGAGGCAAGACCGAGCAGGCGGCGGATCGCCTCGACCGCCGCATCGGAATAGGCGGGACTTTCCGATAGAAGCTTCGTCGGATGCAGCCGCCCACGCGGATCGCGCCCGATCACGTCGGTGAAGGTCCCGCCGCGATCGATCCAGAAGTCCCACGCCCCGGCGGGAGCCCTCATCGGTAACGGACGCTTCGTGTTCACGTTTGATTGATCTCCCGCTCCAACAGGCTGCTTTGCCGCTACCCTACGAATGGTCTTATCATTGAGGAAACCTGAAGTGAGAGGATCTGCGGCATGGAAACCGTGAAGTTCGGCAAGACCGGCATGCAGGTGTCGAAGATCTGTCTCGGCTGCATGACCTACGGCTCGACCAAATGGCGCGAATGGGTGCTCGAGGAAGAAGCCTCGCGCCCTTTCATCCGCGAAGCGCTGGAGAAGGGAATCAACTTCTTCGACACCGCGGACGTCTATTCGCAGGGCGCCAGCGAGGAAATCGTCGGCCGGGCGCTCAAGGAATACGCCAAGCGGCCGGAGGTGGTGATCGCGACCAAGGTCCATGGGGCGATGGGCCCGGGCGCCAACGCCAAGGGCCTGTCCCGCAAGCATATCATCGAGGCGATCGACGCTTCGCTGAGGCGCCTTGGCACGGACTACGTCGATCTCTACCAGATCCACCGCTTCGATCCGCTGACGCCGATGGAGGAGACGCTCGAGGCGCTGAACGACGTGGTGCGCGCCGGCAAGGCGCTCTATATCGGCGCGTCGTCGATGTACGCTTGGCAGTTCGCGCGCATGCTCGACATCGCCCGCGCCAAAGGCCAGGCCGAGTTCGTGTCGATGCAGAACTATTATAACCTCGTCTATCGCGAGGAGGAGCGCGAGATGATGCCGCTTTGCGCCAACGATGGGATCGCCGTCATCCCGTGGTCGCCGATGGCGCGCGGCTATCTCGCCGGTTCCGGAATCGGCGCGGGAGCGTCGACCGTGCGCGGCCGCACCGACCCGTTCAGCGTCACGCTGGGCCTCGGTTCGCGGCAGGACGAAGCGATCCGCAAGCGGGTGAGCGAGACGGCGGAAAAGCTGAACACGAAGCCCGCGGTAGTCGCGCTCGCCTGGGTGCTGTCGAAGCCGTTCGTCACTTCCCCGATCGTCGGCGCCTCGAAGCCCCATCATCTCGCCGACGCCGTCGCGGCGACCGAGCTCAAGCTCGACGCCCGCACAATCGCCAAGCTTGAGGAACCCTATAGTAGCAAGGCGGTGGCGGGGCACGTATGAAGATGTCAGCCAAGGAGGCGGAAATGACGAACTTGACCATCGCGGGAACCAAGGACCATCCCATCACCATCGGGCTGATCGCCGAGCGGGTGCGCGTCGTCTGGCGCGGGCGCACGATCGGCGCCAGCAAACACGCGCTCGAACTGCGCGAAGCGAACTATCCGCCGGTCATCTATGTGCCCCGCGCGGACATGGACATGAGCGCGCTCCAGCGCACGGCGCGCGTCACCACCTGTCCGTACAAGGGGGAAGCGAACTATTTCTCGATTGCCGACGGCGAGGTCCGCGACGAGAACGCGGTATGGACCTACGAGACGCCAAAGGCGGATGTCGCCGAAATCGCGTCGCACCTCGCATTTTATCCCGACAAGGTGGAGATCACGCGCGAGGGGTGACGGTGTCGCGGCTTGAGCGCTGTGAATCCCGCCCCTGTTGATCTAGAATGATTCGAGCACGACTGGCGGGGCGGGAGGAACGACAATGCTGTTCGATGGCGGATTTACGTTTGGCAATTTCATCACCGACGCCTTCACAATATTCATGTTCATACTGTGGTTCTGGCTGCTGATCGTCGTGTCGGGCGACCTGTTCCGTCGCCATGACGTGTCCGGGTTCGCCAAGGTGCTTTGGGTGATTGCGTTCATCCTGTTTTCCTATTTCGGCGTCTTCGCCTATCTCCTCACGCAGGGACGTGGCATGGCGGAGCGAAATAAGGCCCAGGCCAACGAGGCGCGAGAAGAGCTGCGCCATATCGTCGGCTACAGCGCAGCGGACGAGATCGTGAAGCTCGACAAACTGAAGGCGGCGGGATCGATTTCGGCGGACGAATACGGTCGCCTGAGAGCCAAGCTCGTCCAGTAGCGGCGCCAAACGGCAGCAACCGTTTTCGGCTCGGAGACTTTTGTCCACGTGGCGCTTTGCGCCAGCTGGCCACGTGGGTGTTCTTAAAAATGACGCCGGTCCGTGCGCGGGCTCGCGCGTATGGGAGGATCGGGTGATGTGCGGTAACTGCAAAAATGAGGGAATCGGCCGCAGGGATCTGATGCGGCTGGGCGCCGCTGGCGCGGTCGCGTTTGGGCTCGGGGCCGCGATGCGGCCAGCGCGCGCGGCGGAAGCCGCCCCGACCGCGCTCCCTCCCGACGAAGCGCTTGCCCAGCTCAAGGCGGGCAATGAGCGTTTCGTCAGCCATCCGGAGCTCTGCTCGGTCGATCTCGCGCAGAGCCGCAGCGCCGTCGCCGGACATCAGGCGCCTTGGGCGACGATCGTCTCTTGCGCCGATAGCCGGGTTCCCCCCGAACTTGTTTTCGGCGGCCATGGCGTTGGCGAATTGTTCATCTCGCGCGACGCCGGCAATCTCATAAATGTCGACTCCCTTGGCACTCTCGAATATGGCGCTGCGGTGCTTGGCTCGCCGCTCGTCGTCATTCTTGCCCATACAGCCTGCGGCGCGGTGAAGGCGGCCTGCGACGTTGTGACCAAGAACGCAACCTATCCCGGCGTGATCGGACGGATGATCGCGCCGATCGTGCCTGCCGCCCTCGCGGTGCGCGACCAGCCCGGGGACTTCGCCGACAACGCCGCCAAGGAGAGCGCAAGGCGGACCGCAAAACTGGTGACGGCGGTGAGCCCGCTGATGGCCGATCTCGCGAAGGCCGGCAAGGTCAAGGCCGTCGCGGCGATCTACGACCTCGAAACCGGCGTCGTCACTTTTCTCGATTGACGGGCGCCGCGCTCCTGTCCCAGCCAAGTGCGCCAGGTGACGGCGACGGACGGTCATGACCATGAACGGCAAGACAGTGCTCATCACCGGCTCGACGGATGGCGTTGGGAGGTACGTCGCCGAGCGCCTGGCGGCGGAGGGCGCCCGCGTCATCGTTCACGGTCGCGACCGGGCCCGCGGCGAAGCGGTCGTTGAGCGCATCACGCGCCAGGGCGGCGACGCGCGGCTTTTCATCGCCGACCTGTCGTCGCTCGCCGAGGTTCGCTCGCTCGCCGAAGCGGTGCGGCGCGACGGCGATGGTCTCGACGCGCTGGTCAACAACGCCGGGATCGGCACGAGCGGGGCGCGACGCGAGCTCAGCGCCGACGGCTTCGAACTGCGGTTCGCAGTCAACTATCTTGCCGGCTTTCTTTTGACGCGCCTCTTGTTGCCGCTGCTCGAGAGCCGAGCCTCGTCGCGCGTTGTCAACGTCGCCTCGGCGGGACAACAGCCCATCGACTTTAACGACGTGATGCTGACCAGCGGCTACAGCGGCGCCCGCGCCTATCGGCAAAGCAAGCTGGCCCAAATCATGTTCACCATCGATCTTGCGCACGAGCTCGCGGGACGAAACGTCGCCGTCAATTGCCTGCATCCGGCGACCTTCATGGATACGACCATGGTCCGTTTGAGCGGCGCCCAGCCGATCAGCACGGTCGCGGAGGGCGGCGCCGCCATTCTGCAACTTGTCATCTCGCCTTCGCTCGAAGGCAGGAGCGGGCTCTACTATAGCGGCATGCACGAATCCCGCGCCGATCCGCAAGCCTATGACGCTGGCGCGCGCAAGAAGCTGCGCGCGCTGAGCTTCCAGCTCGTCGGGCTCGCCGATCCCCTGGCTGCCTGCGTTTAGTCGCTTTTGCATCCAACAACCAGGTTGGCGGAACGCCGGTCTGGCGCAAAGGCCTAGAATATTATTGGGTCGTCACAGATCGGGAAAATGGCGTCCTGACCGCCTCGAAGGGCGGCTCTAGCGCGAAACCGGAACCTGCACTAATCTACTGATTGGCCGCGACCGTCACGATGCCCAGTGCTGGCCCTGAGTTCAGGAGTGCGGCGAATGACAATGGACACGATGGCGGCGGTGGCGGCCAAGAAGCTCAGCAAGGTTGTCGCCGAGGACTTCCGCGAAATCTTCGGTTCTTCCCACGACGATCTGGCCGAGCGCGTCGGCGGCCTGGCGCGAATTACAATCGAGTGTCTCGGCAGGAGCGACGCTCTCTACCACAACTTCGAGCATACCGTTCTGGTGACCACGGTTGGCCGCGATATTTTGCTCGGACGTACGATGTCGGAGCGGATCGAGCCCGAGGACTACAGCCACCTCATTGTGGCCTGCCTTCTGCACGACATCGGGTTCGTTCGCGGCGTTTTGAGCGGCGACACCAAGACCGAGTTCGTCATCGATGACAGCGGCAAGACCGTGAAGCTCCCGCGCGGCGCCTCCGACGCTTCGCTTGCGGCTTATCATGTCGACCGGTCGAAACTCTTCGTCTATGAGCGACTCGGCGATGCGGCGTTCGTCGATCCCGAGCGGATTGCCGACGCGATCGAGCTCACCCGCTTTCCGCCCCGGCCCAACGGAGACGCGGAGAAGGCGAGTCTGGAACCGAGGCTGGTCCAGGCCGCCGATCTCATCGGCCAGCTCGGCGATCCGCTCTATCCGAAAAAGGCCAACGCGCTGTTTTACGAACTCGAGGAAATCGGCAGCAACCGGCAGCTCGGCTACAACTCGCCGGCCGACCTCGTCGAAAAGTACCCGGGCTTCTACTGGAACACCGTATCGAAATATATCGATGACGGGATGAAATATCTGGCGCTCACCGCCTCGGGGCGCCAGTGGATCGCTAACCTTCACAACCACGTGTTCTGCGCCGAAAATTCGAAGTGGATCATGGGCCCGCAGATGTGATTTCCCGCGGGTTGTTCGAACGCCCCCTCCCCCCGGCGCTCACGCGTTCGCCAATTCGGCCCTCACGATCCGCGCTCCTTCGACCATCGCCTTCATTTTCCCATAAGCCGCGTCGCGCGGCAGATATTTGAGCCCGCAGTCCGGAGCGACGATGATGTCCTCGGCCTTGCGGTGGCGCAGGGCGCGGCGGATCCTGGCCGCGACAGTCTCCGGCGTTTCGACCTCGGGCGTCGAGAGATCGAGCACGCCGACGATGATCGTCTGGTCCGGCAATTCCTCGAGCACCGCGCAATCGAGATTTGACTGCGCGGTCTCGATCGAGATCTGACGGCAGCGGCAGCCCTTGAGCTGCGGCAGGAACGAGTAGGCGCTCGGCCGCTGATGGATGATCGCCGCGTAGCCGAAGCAGATATGCACGGCGGTCACGCCGTTGACGCCCTCGAGCGCCCGGTTGAGCGCCGCAAGGCCATATTCCGCCGCCGGGCCAGGCCGGGCCTGCATGTAGGGCTCGTCGATCTGGACAATGTCGGCGCCGGCGGCGAACAGGTCCTTGATCTCCGCGTTGACCGCCTCGGCGTAGGCAAGTGCTGCTTCCGCAAGCGAGGGGTAGAAGTCGTTCTGCGCCTGCTGGCTCATGGTGAAGGGACCCGGCACGGTCATTTTGACCTTGCGCGTGGTGTGGGCGCGCAGGAATTTGAGGTCATCGACTTCGACCGCATGTTTGCGCCGGATCTTGCCGGCGATGCGCGGGACCGGGTTCGGGTGGCCAGATCGGTCGAGCGCGACGCCGGGATTGTCGATGTCGACGCCCTCAAGCGCGGTCGCGAACCGGTTCGAATAGCTCTCGCGACGGATTTCGCCATCGGTGATGATGTCGAGCCCCGCGTCTTCCTGCGCCCGGATCGCAAGCACGGTCGCATCGTCCTGGGCCTCGGCGAGATACGGCTCGGGAATCCGCCACAGCTCTTTCGCCCGAACGCGCGGCGGAAAGCGGCCGGCGAGCTTGGCTCGATCGATGAGCCATTCAGGTTGCGCGTATGACCCGACCAGCGTCGTCGGCAGAAGCATGGCTCTCCCCCCTCGGCAGAATTTTGAAGGCCAGCCTCCATCCTGCCTGCTTCATCTCCGGCGGACAAGCCGAGCGGCGCCCACCGGCCGGTCGAACCGCGATCAACCGCCTGAGGGGGGGGCCCGTCGCTCGCGCGCGGAACGAAGCGTGTCCGCGAGCGCGCGTCTGAGCGCATGCATCTGATCGATGAGGTGCAGGATCACGCCGAGTCCCTCGTCGTTCACGCCCATATTGTCCCTGAGGTCGTGGATCAGGTTGGCGCGCGCGAGATCCATGTCGGTGAAGGCAAGCTCACGCGCTGTGCGGGCGGGGATCAGCCATTCCTCTTCGATCCAGACCGTAAGGGTGGCCCGATCGAGGCGCGCGCGTTCAAGAAACTCCCGCTCGGTGATCATGGCTCACATCTCCTTGCGCGGATCATAATTCGACGCCGGCGTCCAGCTGGCGAGAAAGGCCTCGAGCTCGGGCTCGGCCTCGGTCGGCATCATCACCTTGAGCCTGACCAGTTCGTCGCCCGCGACGTCGCGCTTCTTCACGCCCTTGCCGCGGAGGCGGAGCATGTCCCCGGTGCTCGACCGTTTCGGGATCTTGAGCATGACGCTCCCGGTGGTGGTCGGCGCGCGGACTTCGGCGCCGAGCGCGGCCTCCTTCACCGTGACCGGCAGGTCGAGGAGGATGTTGTCGCCGTCGCGGGTGAAGAAGCGATGCGGCCTGACGACGATCTGGACCAGCGCGTCGCCGGGCGCACCCTCGCCGGGACTTGGCGCGCCCTTGCCGCGCAGGCGCAGGATCTGCCCGTCCTCGACGCCGGGCGGGATCGTGACCTGCAGGGTTCCGCCGGCCGGGAGGGTGATGGTCCTGGTCGCGCCGTTCACGGCGTCGAGAAATTCGACCTGAAGCTCGTAATGCATGTCCGCGCCCGGCCGGCGCCGCGCCTGCTCGGCGGCGCGCCGCAACAGCTCGGCGAACATGTCGTCGCCCTGCGCGAAGTCCCCGTAAGCCCCATGTCCCTCATAAGGGTGCCCGCCCTCGCCCGCATAGTCGCGATAGTATCGAGCGTTCGGAGGCGCCTTCTCCGCCCCCGAGGCATCGATCTCGCCGGCGTCGAAGCGGCGCCGCTTGTCGGGATCCGAAAGCAGATCGTTGGCGGCAGCGACCTCCTTGAACTGCTCTTCGGCCCGCTTGTCGCCGGGGTTGAGGTCGGGGTGAAGCTTCTTGGCCAGCTTTCGGTAGGCGGTGCGAATCTGGTCGGCGGTCGCGGTCTTGGCGACGCCGAGGGTTTCATAGGGGTCTCGCATAGGCTGATCCGGAAGTCGGAGTGCTTTGGATGAAGTCTAACAGAATAACCGGCGTCGCCTCCAGACGCACCACGCCAGACGAGAGACGGCGGAATGCGGTCTGTTTGCTTTCCACGACGGTGCGTAAAGTGAAACCAGCGATTGACTTCATTCCGCCGCGCGAGAAGATTCACCGCGAAAAGAATCGGACCCGGCGATTCGAAACCAAGGACCGGGGCTGGAGGGAACAATGTCGGGGACAATCATCAACCTCATCATCCAATTGATCGCCGGCGCTATCGGCGGCAATGCGGTCGGCGCGGCGGCGAAGAACGTCAGCCTCGGAACCACCGGCAACACGGTCGCCGGCGCGGTCGGCGGCATCGCGGGTGGATCGCTTCTGACCTCGCTCATTCCGATGCTCTCGGGCGCCGCGGGCGGCATGGACATCGGCGCCATTGTTGGCCAACTTGTCGGCGGTGGCGTGTCCGGCGCGATCGTCTCGGCGATCGTCGGCATGGTGATGAACAACATGAAGAGCGCCTGAGCGCTTTCTTCGCCGTCAGCGAAGAACGCCTGTTGGTCCATCCGGACAAGATCCATCCCGGCGAGGCGGCGCTGCGCATTGCTCCGCTCTAAGCGGGAAGGCCGAGTTGCTTTCGTGAGGGCGGGGCCGGCGGACCGGCGCCGTCGCGCTAGTGGGCGCCGTCTTGATTGCCGGCGCCGCGGCGAGGAGCGACGCGGTGGTAGCCGCCGCTGTGCATGGTGCGCCAGCCGTTCCACCCGTAAGCCCCGCCCCAGCCGGCGCCTTCCCAATGGGCATACCCGCACCAATACCAACCGGGGCCCCGCCAGCCGTCCTCGTACCAGCAATATTGCCGGCCGTTGTAGACGAAGTCGGCGTTCTCGAACGGCTGGAGTTGATCGGACAGGGGCGCGACGAACGCGCTATTCGACAACGCCGCGTGAGCCGCGCCTGCGAAAGGCGATACGGCGCCGAGAGCCAACGCCATGCCGAGAGCAAGTTTTTGACTCATGCGCCAGCTCCTTTGCCTGCACCGCGGGGGACGGTCGCTCGTCGCTTCCCTCCGGCCACGTTGTTCAAAAGAGCCATCGTCGGGCCGGAGAGCTCCGCGGATCGTGCGCCCTTCCGGGCAAGCGCCCGCACACCGGGCGGGGCGGTCGCGGCCCTTGACGTCGTTGTTGGAGGCGGCAGGCGATCGCAACGGAGCGATCGGGCGACCGCTGGCTAACGGCGATGGTGGCCGCCTCCTCCGTGATGGCCCCCTCCACCGTGGTGATGACCGCCCCCTCCGTGATGGTGGCCTCCCCCGCCTCCATGATGGTGGCCGCCACCCCCGCCGTGATGATGACCGCCGCCTCCGTGGTGATGGCCGCCGCCACCCCCGTGGTGATGGCCGCCGCCTCCGTGGTAATGGCCGCCGCCACCGTGATAGTGGCCGCCGCCATGATAATGTGCGCCGCCGTGGTAGTACGCGCCGCCGTGGTAGCCGGCATGGCGCCAGCCGTTCCAGCCGTAGCCGCCGCCATAACCCAGGCCAGTGCGGTAGGCGTATCCGCACCAATACCAGCCGGGGCCCTGCCAGCCGTCGTCATACCAGCAGTAGTTTCGGCCGTTGAGAACGAACTGGGCCTTCTCGAGCGGCAGCAACTGCGAAGGGCGCACGGCGAATGCGCCGTCCAATAGTCCCGCCTGAGCCGAGCCGGCGAGAGACGATGCGGCGCCGAGCGCCAGCGCCAGGCCGAGAGCGAGATTTCTAGACATGAGCGAGACCCCAACTGCTGCCAGACGCGGGAAGCAAAACGCTGGCTTCGTTGCGAATCTGGGGAAGTCGCCTGAACGGGCACTGAACGGCGATCGCCCCTCACCCCTTGGCGTCGAGCCCATAGAGCGTGTGCAGGGTGCGTACGGCGAGTTCGGTATAGACTTCGTCGATCAGCATCGAGAACTTGATTTCCGAGGTGGTGATCGCGCGGATGTTGATGCCCTTCTCGGCCAGCGCCCTGAAGGCGCGCGCGGCGACGCCGGAGTGGGAACGCATGCCGACGCCGATGGCCGAGATCTTCACCACGTCCTCGGCGCCGTTGAGCTTGGCGTAGCCGATCTTCGTCCGCCGCTCTTCGAGAATGGCCATGGCGCGGGCGAATTCGGCCGCGGGCACGGTGAAGGTGATGTCGGTCGTCGTCGTGTCGTCGGAGACGACCTGGATGATCATGTCGACGTTGATGTTGGCTTCGGCCAGCGGCATGAAGATCGCCGCCGCCACTCCCGGCTTGTCGGCGACCTCGCGCAACGTGATCTGCGCCTCGTCGCGCGAGAAGGCGATGCCGGTGACGACCTCCTGCTCCATGATCTCCTCCTCGTCGCAAATGAGCGTGCCGGGCCTCGGGACGCGCCGGATCGTCGAACGACGAGCGCACACGGAGCCTGACCTTGTTGACCATCGCCACCTCGACCGAGCGCACCTGCAAGACCTTGGCGCCGAGCGAGGCCATTTCCAGCATTTCCTCGAACGACACCTTGTCGAGCCGGCGCGCCTTCGGCACGATCCGCGGATCGGAGGTATAGACGCCGTCGACGTCGGTGTAGATGTCGCAACGATCGGCCGAAATCGCCGCGGCGAGCGCGACCGCCGAAGTGTCGGAGCCGCCGCGCCCCAGCGTCGTCACCCGGTTGGTGGCTTTATGCAGGCCCTGAAAGCCGGCAATGACCGCGACCTCGCCCGCCTTGAAGCCCTGGATGAGCCGCTGTCCGTCGATGGCGGCGATGCGGGCCGAGCCATGGACGTCGTCGGTCAAAAGCGGAACCTGCCATCCGGCCCATGAGCGCGCCTTGAGCCCGATGTCCTTGAGCACCAGCGCCAATAGCCCCGCTGTCACCAGTTCGCCCGAGGCGACGACGGCGTCGTATTCGGCGGTGTCGAATTGCGATCCCGCCTCCTTGCACCAGGCGACCAGCTCATTGGTCTTGCCGGCCATCGCCGAGACGACGACCGCAACCTCCGCGCCCGCGTCAATCTCGCGTTTGACGTGCGCGGCGACGTTGCGGATGCGTTGAACGTCGGCGACCGACGTGCCGCCGAACTTCATCACCAGACGCGGCATGGATGCTTGAAACCTTGGGGAAAACGCGCTCTCTCGCGCAATGTGTGGGGGCGCCGTATAAGGCTTTTGCGCCGGGTGGGTCAACGCGCGTCCCGCCGCCAGACGAAGGGGTTGAGATGTCGGCCGGGCCGTCGCCGAGCGTCATGTCCGAGGAGGTCGCCCGCTTCGACGCGCTGGGCGACGCCTGGTGGGACGCCGATGGGCCGATGGCGCCGCTGCATCGGCTGAACCCGGTCCGGATCGGCTGGGCCCGCGACCTGATCGCGCGCCATTTCAAGCATGAGGCGCGGGCGGGGGCGCCGCTCTCCGGGGTCAGTCTTCTCGATGTCGGTTGCGGCGCTGGACTCTTCGCCGAGCCGTTGGCCCGCCTCGGCGCGGATGTCGTGGGCGTCGATCCGGCGCCCGCGGCGATCGAGGCGGCGCGGCGCCATGCCGAGGAGACCGGCGCGAGGCTCGCCTATCGCGCCGCGTCCGTCGAGGAGCTGGCCGCAGAGCCGCGGCGCTTCGACGTGGTGAGCGCGATGGAGGTGGTCGAGCACGCCGCCGACCCGAAAGCCTTCGTTGCCTCCGCCGCCTCGCTCGTCCGGCCCGGCGGGCTTTTCCTTGCCTCGACCTTGAACCGCACGCTTAGGAGCTTCGCGCTCGCCATCGTCGGAGCCGAATATGTCCTGCGCTGGCTCGAACCGGGAACGCACCGCTGGGAGCAGTTCGTGACCCCGATCGAACTCAGCGGCTTCGCACGCGCCGCGGGCTTGAGGCGGGTTAGCATCCGTGGGATGGCCTACGATCCGTTCAGCGCGGGGTGGCGACTGTCGGGTGACACTGGCGTGAATTACCTGTTTTCGGCCAGAAAGCCTGGGCCTTAACAGCCCGTTGACGAAATCCCGGTTTTTCAGTTTCGCGTCGGGCGACGATGGCGATTGCGGCGAGTTCGCCGTCGACGGTGGCGATCAGGGCGAAGGCCAGCGCCGCTTCGGTTCTGAGAACGATTATCAGGGCGTATAGGGTTTCTGCGGCCTCCCTCGGCGTTCCCTGACCGTAAAGGGCGCGCATCAGGACGCCGAGATTGAACCCTGCGACATGGATCAGGTAGCGCTTGTGGAGGTTCTCCCGTCCGCGCAGCCAGGCTCGACGCATGCCGCGGCGATCGAGGATATGGGCGAAGGAGCGCTCGACCATTTCTCCGCGCCGGCGCATCGTCTCGCGCCCGATGTCCGATCTCAGCCGCACGCGATTGGCGTAGACCGCTTGGCGCGCCGCCTCGTCGCCATGCCAACGCAAGTAGCCCTTGGCCGGCTCAGGTTCGGCGATGCGCGTCTTCCACACGCCGCCTTCCAGAGCCTTCAATTGTTCGCGCGCGTGATACCCCTTGTCGGCGACCACGACGCAGGGCGCATCCTCGCTCGGCGCCAGCCCGACCGCATCGAGGTTGCGCGCGGCGGCGTCCAGCGTCGGCGAAAGCGTCGTCGTATCGCCTTCGTCGGCCGGATGGATCGGCGCCGCCACCACGACGCCGGTGTCGAGATCGACCGCGTGCTCCGGCTTGTAGGCCAGATGCGTCGTTCCGTCCTTCATCTTGGCGATCCTGGCATCAGGGTCGGTCCGGCTCTTCCAGTCGGCGTTCGCCAGCGTCTTGCCCTTGCGCTTGCGGTCGAAGCGCGCCAGGTCCTCGGCCGTCGGCGTCTCAATCCCGCTCTCTTGCGCCATCCGCGTCAGCATCGCGCGATAGCTCTCGCCGCTGTCGCGCCGCACGATCGTGCGCAACGCCGCGTTGGCCTCCATCGTCGAGGCGTCGACGCCGATCCGCTCGCCCTTCACAAGGCCGCGCTCGGCCACGCGCTTCAGCACCCAGCCGAACACCGTCTCGTGCGCCTCGTGCGGCAGACGCGAGCGCGTGCGCGACAGCCAGGAATGGTCGGGAACTTTCTCCCGGTTCGACAGCCGCAGGAAATCGCGGAGCGAGAACGAATCCGCGCAACGCCACGCAATGCCGCGCTCGCTGTCGATCCCCTCGAAGTAGCCGATCATGTGCATCCGGAAATACCGCCCTGGCGGAAGCGACGGCGCGCCCATCCGCGGCGCGTAATACGGCTTGCACACCCCTTCAACAAACGCGTCGAACCCGGCTTCCCCAAGCAGGTCCTGCAAGCGATCGTAGAACGCGTGTCCCGGCGAGCGCGGCATCTCCGCCCACGTCGCCATCAGGTCGTCCTGAACCGCGTCCGATCGCCCCATCGCCATCGCTGATTCCCGCCATGCCTCGACCACAACACAGAATCAGCGGAACTCGACTTCGTCAACGGGCTGTTAAGCCGACCCGCTCACTTCCCCGGGCATTCCTTCTGCACCCGGTCCAGCGCCTGGGCGAAGCCGGTCAGCGAATAGGTGTCGATCGACTGGTGGCCTCTGAGCGAAGCGGCCTTGATGACCAGCTTTGCGCCTTTGCGCATCTCGGTGATCAGCGCGCCTTCCTTGGCTGCATTCTTGACCCACAGGTTGCCGCCCTTGGGCAGCATCTCGAACGAGGTCTCGTCGACCAGCGCGACCGGGGCCGGGCCGGCAGGCGTCTTCGATTTGGCGTCGGACTTCGACGCCGGCTTCTCGCCCGGCTTCGGGTCGAGCTTCGCTTCTGTGGCGTCCGCGCCGCCTGCAACATCGAAACCCATAATGAACGACACTTCGTTGCGCACGCCTTCCGCCGGGCGGTCCGAGATGAAAGCATAGCCGGGGTCACGGGTCAGGCTAGCGGGTTGACGCGACTTCGGCTGGGCGAGCGTGTAACAGATGCGCCCCTTGCCGGCTTCGCCGACGAACACGTTCCAGTCGCCGAAACTCGCGACCAGGGCGGGCTTTGAAGCGTCATCCTTCTTTTCCGTTTTCGCTGCGGCTTTGGCGGGCTTGGTCGCGGCGGTTACGGGCGGCGCAAGCGCGCTGGCCACCCAGGCGGCGGCGCCCACGAGCGCAATGGCGCGAAGGGACGAAAGGACGAAGCGCGTCATCAACAACAATCCTTTGAACCGGGCCCAAGCCCGGCTGGGGCTTCCCTGCCGCCCGATCGGGGCGAAATTCCGGCCTTTCGCCTTGCCGGCGCGGGCGGGGGCTGCAATCCTGCCTTTGGTTACTGAAAAATGAGTAAAATTGGGAGCCCGTGATGCAAGCCTTGATCTGCCCGTCGCTCGGACCGGCCGAAAATCTGAGGGTCAAGGAGGTCGACGAACCGGTAGCCGGCGCGGGCGAGGCCCTGGTCGAGGTCGCCTATGCCGGGCTCAATTTCTTCGACACGCTGATCATCGAGGGCAAGTATCAAGTCAAGGCCGCCCCGCCGTTTTCGCCCGGCGGTGAGTTCTCCGGCCGCGTCCTCGGGCTGGGGCCGGGAGCGGGCGGATTTGCCGCCGGCGACCGGGTCATGGGCTTTTGCGCCTATGGGGCGGCGGCGCAACGGATCGCGATCCCGGTCAATCGGCTGGCCGCGATCCCCGACGGGCTCGCGCTCGACAAGGCGGCCGGACTTTCGGTCGCCTATGGCACGAGCCTGCACGCGCTCAGGCAGCGCGCCGAGATGAAGCCCGGCGAAACCCTGCTGGTGCTCGGCGCGTCGGGCGGCGTCGGGCTCGCCGCGGTCGAGATCGGCAAGGCCATGGGCGCCCGGGTGATCGCCGGCGCGTCATCGGCCGAAAAGCTCGCCTTCGCCCGCCGCTACGGCGCGGCTGAGACGATCAACACGGCAGCGGACGATTTGCGCGCCCGCCTCAAGGACCTCGCCCCAAAGGGCGTCGACGTGGTCTACGATCCGGTCGGCGGAGCGCTGACCGAAGCGGCGCTGCGATCGCTCGCCTGGAAGGGGCGCCTGCTGGTGATCGGCTTCGCCTCGGGCGAGATTCCAAGGCCCCCGCTCAATATCCCCCTGCTCAAGGGCTGCGACATCCGCGGCGTCTATTGGGGCGAATTCACCGCCCGGGAGCCGGAAGCGCACCGCGAGAACATGGCGCAACTGATGGATTGGGCCAAGGCCGGGACGCTCAGCGTTCACATCTACGCCAAATATCCGCTCGAAGACTACCGGAAGGCGTTCGAGGCGATCGCCAAGCGCCAGACGCTCGGCAAGACCCTGTTTCGCTTCGCCGCCGCCGGCGCGGATTAATCCAACGGGTTGAATTTCTATTGCGATGCACAATGTCAGGCGGGGATGAAGCGCCGCGGACAAAATCGGCGAGGTCGAGAATGGACGAAGCAGATTCATCCCAGGTTGAGATCCGGCGGCTTTGGCCGGCGGACAAGGAATCATTCCGCGATCATTTGCTGAGGCTCGACGCGCGCAGCCGCCACCAGCGCTTCGGCGGCGGCATGTCGGACGATTTTCTCAGACACTACGCAGAAAACTGCTTCGGCAAGGGCGATCTCATCTACGGGGCCTTTGTCGGCGGCAGGATGGTCGGCGCGGCCGAATTGCGCTCGAACCGGGCGATCTGGAGCGAGCAGGCGCCGTTCGGGCGCAACATTCACGCCGAGGCGGCGTTTTCGGTCGAAGACGGCTGCCGGCGCCGCGGCATCGGCGAAAAACTGTTCAAGCGCATCCGGCGCGCCGCTACCAATCACGGCGTCGAGACGATCGAGATCGTCTGCCTGCCCGACAATATCGGGATGCAGAACCTGGCGAAGAAGTTCAAGACCGAGTTCACGTTCGAGGAGAACGCGCTGACCGGCCGCCTGACCGCGCGTCGGCCGACCGCATTGTCGCTGATCCGCGAAGCCTCTGGCGATGCGCTCGATTTCGGCGCCGCCCTGTTCGACGCCCACTGGCGCGCGGTGGCTGAGGGGTGGCGGAATAGCGCCTGAACCGGCCCCCGGGGTCAGTGCCCCGCGAACGACACCAGACTGCGCACGGGGACGTCCATCGCTCCGAGTTTGGCGGCGCCGCCGAGGTCGGGGAGGTCGATGACAAAGCACGCCGCAACCACTTCCGCGCCCATCTGCCGCAGGAGCTTGATCGCCGCTTCGGCCGTCCCGCCGGTCGCGATCAGGTCGTCGACCAGAATTACCCGCTCGGCCCTCGAGACCGCATCGTCATGCATCTCCATCTGGTCCAGGCCATATTCGAGCGAATAGGGGATCGAAACGGTGGAATGGGGCAGCTTGCCTTTCTTGCGGATCGGCACGAAGCCGGCCGACAATTGATGCGCGACCGCGCCGCCGAGAATGAAGCCGCGCGCCTCGACGCCCGCCACTTTATCGATTTTGGTTCCCGCCCAAGGCTGCACCAGTTCGTCGACCGCGCGACGAAACGCCCTCGCGTCGCCGAGCAGGGTGGTGATGTCGCGAAACAGGATCCCCTTTTTCGGATAGTCAGGGATCGTGCGGATGGAGTCAGCGAGCTGCATGGTCGAAAAATCGCTTAAGGTGTTGACCTGGGCGATACATACCCCATTCCCTTGGGAATGACAGCGCCGGGCAATCCCCGGCTCGGGGAGGATCTTGCATGACCGTCGCATCCGACTCAGACCGCCTGCCCGACGGGGCGGAGCGGGAGCGCCTCGCGGCAGGAAGCCTCGACCACGCAAACGACTGGAAAGCGATCGGCGCCTATGTGAGCGAGCGCGCGTGGGGCACGGTGCGCGAGGACTACAGCGCAGAGGGGAACGCCTGGGAGTATTTCACCTACGAGCAAGCCCGCTCGCGCGCCTATCGCTGGAGCGAGGACGGGCTCGCCGGCATCTGCGACCGCAACCAGAAGCTTTGCTTCGCGCTTGCGGTTTGGAACGGACAGGACCCGTTCATAAAGGAGCGGATGTTCGGGCTCACCAATGGCGAGGGCAACCACGGCGAAGACGTCAAGGAATACTACTGGTATGCCGACGCCACCCCGACGGCCTCCTGGCTCAGTTGGCTCTACCACTATCCGCAGGCCGCCTTCCCCTATGCGAGACTGCGGGAAGAAAATGCCAAACGCAGCCGCAAAGAGCGCGAATTCGAGCTTTGCGACACCGGGATCTTCGACGACGGCCGCTATTGGAAAATCTGGGTCGAATACGCAAAAGCTGCTCCATTCGATCTTTGCATTCGCATCCGCGTCCGCAACGTCGGGCCCGAGGCGGCGAAACTCGTCGTTCTCCCGACGCTCTGGTATCGCAACACCTGGTCCTGGGATATCGGCGCCAAGCGGCCGGTGATCGCGGCGGAGAAATCGGGCGCCGCCGATGTCGCTTGTGCGACCGCCGTCGACGAAAGCGGAGAGCGCTGGCGGCTTGCGGCGGGGCCCGGTCCGCATGGCGCTTTGCCCGAGCTGCTCTTCTGCGAGAACGAAACGAATGTCGCGCGCTTGTTCGGCGGCGAGCCGCAGTCTCCGTACCCGAAAGACGCCGTCAACGACCATGTCGTTTCCGGCGCCGCCACCGTCAATCCGGATCGGCGGGGAACGAAGATGGCCTGCCATTACACGCTCGAAGCCGGACCGGGCCAGGAGGTCGAACTCAGGCTGAGGCTCACGCGCGACGGGGCGCCGGCCACGATGGACCTCGGCAAGGGGCATGAGGCCATCTTCGCCACGCGCATCAAGGAGGCTGACGAATTCTATTCGGCTCTGCGACCCTCGGTCTCAACCGAGGAGGAAGCGGCGATCATGCGCCAGGCGTTCGCGAGCATGATCTGGAGCCAGCAATTCTATCACTTCGACGTCAAGCGGTGGCTCGACGGCGATCCAGCGCAGCCAGCTCCGCCCGCCGCCCGACGGAGCGGCCGCAACGTCGAATGGAAACATCTGGACAGCCGCGACATCATCGTGATGCCCGACAAGTGGGAGTACCCGTGGTTTGCCGCATGGGACTGCGCCTTTCATTGCATCGTTCTGGCGTATGTCGACCCGTCGGCGGCGAAGCATCAGCTACTCATGTTTTTTCGCGAGTGGTACATGCACGCGGAAGGAATGCTGCCCGCGTATGAGTGGAATTTCAGCGACGTCAATCCGCCGATTCACGCCTGGGCGGCGTTGACGATTTTTGAAATCGACGGCCGCGCCGACTTCAACTTTCTGGCGCGCGTATTCCAGAAGCTCCTGATCAATTTTACCTGGTGGGTCAATCGGAACGACGCCGCAGGCGACAACATATTCGAAGGCGGATTCCTTGGCCTAGACAATATCGGACCATTCGATCGATCGAAAATGCTGCCGGCCGGCGAGATTCTCGAGCAATCCGACGCGACAGCCTGGATGGCGAAATATTGCCTCAACATGCTTGAGATCGCGCTGGTCCTCGCCAATCACGATTCCGCATATGAGGACATCGCGCTCAAATTCTTCGAGCACTTCGGGGCGATCGCCTCGGCGATGGACGAGCTTTGGGACGAGGAGGATGGCTTTTTCTATGATCGGTTGAAGAGACCGGATGGGACGATGATGGTCGTCCGCGCGCGCTCCATGGTCGGGCTTCTGCCCGTTTTCGCATCCGTCCGGTTCCCATCGTCGCTGTGGGAAGCGCTGCCCAATTTTCGCGTACGAGCCCGGTGGTTCATGGAGAACGCTCCTCAGCGCGGCGCCTTCACGAAACTGTTCACGCACAGCGAGTCCGGCCAACTCGTCTCCATGGTCGACAAGCCGCAGTTCAAACGCTTGTTGGCCCGGATGCTTGACGAGCAGGAGTTCCTGTCTCCGTTCGGGCTGCGCTCCCTCTCTCGCTTTCACCTGGAACATCCGCTCATCCTCGATTTGCATGGATCGCAGGCGCGTCTCGACTACGAACCGGCGGAATCGACGACGCCACAGTTCGGCGGCAATTCGAACTGGCGCGGCCCGGTATGGTTCCCTTTCAACTTCCTCGCGATTCAGTCGCTGCGGGCCCTCCATCATGGCCTCGGCGACGATTTCACCGTCGAGCTGCCGACCGGCTCTGGCCGGAACGTCCATCTTGGCGCGGTGGCGGACGAGATCGAGCGCCGGCTGTTGCGCCTCTTCCTGCCCGACGCGCAGGGGCGCCGGCCCGCGCACGGCGCGAACCCGCTCTTCAAGCCCGACTCCGCGTGGGGAGACCGGCCCCTGTTCTACGAATATTTCAACGGCGACACCGGCGAGGGACTTGGCGCGTCACACCAAACCGGTTGGACCGCGCTTTGCGCGGCGATCCTTGCGCATCGTGGTCGTTGAGCCAGTTGGCGGCCGGGCTCAGTCGTTCGCCCCCGGGCCGCCGCGGGTCGCCTCGAACAGGAACCACGTGCGCCGCTCGGTCTCGTCGATCCAGACCTCGAGCAGGCTTGCGGTCGCGACGTCGCCGTACTCGTCGCACACGTTGTGGACCTGGCGCATGGAAGACGTCAGGCTCTTGTTGTCGTCACGCAGCTCCGCAAGCATGTCCTTCGGATCGACATAGTCGGCGTCGTTGTCGAGAATACGCTGGCGCCGGGCGATATCCCCGATCGAGCGCAGGGTCGCGCCGCCGATCTTGCGCGCCCGCTCGGCGATGGGGTCGGTCATGGCGAAAATCTGGTCGCTTTGTTCATCGAGCAGCAGATGGTAGTCGCGGAAATTCGGGCCGCTCATGTGCCAGTGGAAGTTCTTGGTCTTCAAATAGAGCGCGAAAACGTCCGCCAGCAATCCGGCGAGCGCAGCCGAGATATCCCGCGTCGCCTCCGGCTTGAGGTCGGTCGGCGTGCCGAGGCGCTCGCGGACGTGGGTCTCCTTCGCCGATCTCATCTTCGCCATCGAGGCCTCCTTGAACTGCGTTTTCTGCGTCATCGCGGTAAAGCAGGGACATGCGGCCGCCCCTACCATGGCTTCGCCTCCCCGGCGCTGATCGTCGCACGCATCGCCCGCCGATTCCAGCCGTAAGTCGGCGCGCGGCGCCGGGAGCGCTCGCCCCGGACTTCCCCTCCCGGCCTGCCGATCCCGAAAAGCGGGCCGCCGCCGGACAGGGCGTCGGCATATTCGCGCTAGAGCGCGCGCACCCTCGGTTTGGCGACTCTTTCGGTGGCGAGCCGATTGCGAAGCGGCAAGCCGAACGCCTCCGACTCGATTTCGAATATGTCGCCTTTCCGCGTCTGGACACCGTCGCTGAACGACAGCGTCGCGGTCCCGAAGAAATGGATGTGGACGTCGCCGGGCCTTCGAAACAAGGCATATTTGAAATGATGCGACTCGAGATTGGCGATCGAATGGGCCATGTTCTGTTCGCCGGACAGGAACGCCTTTTCCCAGATCACTTCCCTCCCCCGCCGGATGCGCGAGACACCATGGACGTCGGCTGGCAGATCCCCGATCAGCAATTCCGGCCCGAGGCTCGCCGGCCGCAGCTTCGAATGCGCCAGGAAAAGATAGTTCTGCCGTTCGGTGACGTGATCGGAGAACTCGTTGCCGAGCGCAAACCCGATGCGAACCGGAGCGCCGGCGACGTCGATTAGATAGATCCCGACGATCTCAGGCTCTTCGCCGCCGTCGAGCGCGAAGGCCGGACTCGGCAGGTCGCCTTCGGGCGCCGCGAGAATTGAACCGTCGCCCTTGTAGAACCACTCGGGCTGAGCGCCGGTTTCACTCTTCCCCGGCTTGCCGCCCTCAAGCCCGAGCTTGAACATCCGCATCGAGTTCGGTGAGCTTGGAAGGATCGGCGAGGTCCTTGTGCATTTTGTCCCGCCCCTCCGCTGAACCCAAATGCGTCAGGCCCGTTCCGGTAACGATCACGTGCGCGGGATCCTTATGATCGATGGGAGCGAGCACGCGTCGCTGTTTCAACGCCCGCGCGAGATCGACCGGTTTGCCGACACCGCGGTCCGAGATGAGCTTGCGAAGCGAAACGGCTTCTGCGATCGCCTGGCGCACAAGGTCCAGCGTCGTCCGCGCGCCTTTGACCAACCGGCTCTCGCCGCGTGCGGTTACAGCGAGCGCCCGCTTGCCATTCTCGTCGATGAATTGCGCCAGTCTCACGCGGTTGCCCTCTCATCGGCGCCGGAATTGATGCGCGCTTCAATCAGCTCGAAGATTCGTGGGTCGGTGAAATTGCGGGCGGCGAATGTCGCGCCCGCCTCGATCAGCGTTCGCGTATCGAGCGTCGTCGTCATGCCTACCACAGCAAGCCCTGCGGCCGCAGCCGCGCGAACGCCCGATAGCGAATCCTCGAAAGCGAGCGAATTGGCCGCCAGCGCGCCGGTGCGCTCAAGCGCCGTCAGATAAGGCAAAGGATCAGGCTTTGAGCGGGCAAGTTCCGCGCCGATCACCACGATCGGCAAACGCCCCTCGATCCCCAGAGCCGCCAGAACCTTTTCCGCATTGGCGCGCGGCGCGTTCGTAACCACCGCACGCTTAATTCCGCGCCGGTCGGCATAGTCCAGCAGCGCGAGAGCGCCCAGAATGGGCTCAAGCGCGACCAAACCGTCGCGATAGGCGGCCTCTTTCGCGTCCAGCGCCGCTGCCTGCTCAACGAGCGACAAGTGCGAAAGATAACGACTCGCAATGAGTTCGTTAGACGCGCCCATGATGTTCGCGGCGTATTCGGAATGGTCGAGTTTGATTCCGTGCGGCGCGAACACCCGCTGGAAAGCAGCCAGATGCTCGGGGTCGCTATCCACAAGCGTGCCGTCGAGATCGAACAGCAGCGCTGTTTTCATGACATCCGGACGAGAAGATCGCCGCCGGTCACATCGTCGCTCCGATTTGCCAGGGGGTAAATTCCGCATCGCCATAGCCGAGAACCTCGGACTTCGTCCGTTCGCCCGAAGCGACGGCTAAAATCTTGTCGAAGATTTCCCTGCCCTTGTCGGCGATCGACACGCCGTCGACGACGTCGCCGCAATTGATGTCCATGTCCTCGATCATTCTGCGGTAGGTGTCATTGTTGGTGGCGAGCTTGATCGACGGCGTCGGCTTGCAGCCGTAGGCCGAGCCACGTCCGGTGGTGAAGCAGAGCACGTTGGCGCCGCCCGCGACCTGTCCAGTCGCCGACACTGGATCGTAGCCGGGGGTATCCATGAACACGAAGCCCTTTGCCGTGACGGGTTCGGCGTATTTGTAGACCTCGTTGAGCGCAGTCGTGCCGCCCTTCGCCGCGGCGCCGAGCGATTTCTCGAGAATGGTCGTCAAGCCTCCGGCCTTGTTGCCGGGCGACGGATTGTTGTTCATTTCGCCGCCGCTGCGCGCGCAATAATCCTCCCACCAATGGATTCGGTCCACGAGCTTCCGCCCGATCTCCGGCGTCGCCGCGCGGCGCGTCAGCAGATGTTCGGCGCCGTAGATCTCCGGCGTCTCCGACAGGATCGCCGTGCCGCCGTTGCGCACCAGGATATCGACGGCCGCGCCAAGCGCCGGATTGGCGGTGATCCCGGAGTAGCCGTCCGAGCCGCCGCATTGAAGCGCAAGCTTGAGATCGCTCGCCGGCGCGGTCGTGCGCTCGGCGCGGTCGAGCGCCGGCAGCATGGCGTGGACGCGCTCGAGGCCGGCGGCGACCGTCTTGCGCGTGCCTCCGGTCGCCTGGATGGTCAGGCTGCTGAACGCCTCGCTCTCGACGACCCCGTATTCCTCCTTCATCCGACCGATCTGGAACACCTCGCAACCCAGCCCGACCATCACGGTCGCGCCGATATTGGGATTGCCGGCGTAGCCCCATTGCGTACGCATCAAGGCGTCGAAGCCTTCGCCCCTGGCGGCGATGCCGCAGCCGGTGCCGTGCACGAGCGCGATGACGCCGTCGACATGCGGATAGTCGGCAAGAATTTCGGACCGTTCGACCTCCCGCGCGATCAGCCGCGCGACTGTCGCAGAGCAATTCACGGACGTCAGGATTGCGAGATAATTGCGCGTCCCGACTTTCCCGTTCGCCCGTCGAAAGCCCTGAAAGGTCGGCTGCTCCTCAACGGGCAAGATGTTTTCGAGGCGTGCGTCCTCGCCAAAATGATAGTCGCGCGCGAACTCCTTGACCGCGCAATTGTGCTCGTGCACCCACTCGCCCGTCGAAACCGGTTGCGAGGCGAAGCCGATGATTTGCCCGAACTTGCGGATCGGCGCGCCAGCTTCGACGGCGGCGACGGCCATCTTGTGGCCTTTCGGGATGCGCTCGCGAGCGCTGACGCCTCCCGCCGGGGCGGCGCCGGCCGCGATCTCGTCGATCGCGATGACGACATTATCCGAGGGGTCGAGGCGCAGAGCGCGAGGCGTTGTCATGGTGTCGTTTACCGATCTGGATTGGTCCGTCTAGGACGAGAAAAGTCCGGGCTGCTTCCGCGCCAGGGATTCCAGCAGCGCGCTGGTCGCATCGAGGTGGACCCTCATCGCCTCGCGCGCCGCGGGCGGGTCGCCCGCCTCAACCGCGGCGGCGATCACGGCGTGTTCGTTCAGCGCCGTGCGCAGGCGTCCGCCCGGAGACATGGCAAGCCGGCGCGCCCTTTCCAGATGGACGCGCAGGGCTTCAAGAACATCGTGGGCGCGCGCCATGCCGAGACGAGCCGTCATGATCTGATGGAACGCCACGTCGAGCGCGTAAAAGGCTGCTCGGTCCTCGGCTTCGACCGCGGCGGCTCCCTGCTTGAGATTCGCCGCCAGCGCGTCCTTGTCGGCGCGGGTCATCCGCCGGGCGGCCTCGGCCGCGATCTCGCCTTCGAGCGCGCTACGGATGAAGAAACGCTCGCGCACGTCGTTCAGCGAAATTCGGGCGACGAAGGAGCCATGTTGCGGCGCAACGTCAACCAGACGGTCGTAGGACAGGCGGCTGACCGCCGCGGAAACCGGAAAGCGCGAAACGCCGAGTTTCTCGCACAAGCCCGCCTTGTCGATCAGACAGCCCGGCTCAAGCGTTCCAGAGAGAATCGCTTCCTTCAGTTCGCCGTACACGGCGTCCGCCTTGGAATGGGCGCCTTTCGCCAAGTCCCTACCTGCTTATTCAGGGCGAAGCGAAACGCTTCGCCTGTTCCTGCTAACATGTTAGAGGCTAGAGAGGCGGCGCGGTTCCGTCAATTGGCAAACGCGGCCCTGGGAGGCCCATGGCGACCCTCAACCTAAGCGAAGAAACCACCCTGCCCGCGGACCGCTACGCCGGGGCCCTTGCGGCGCGCCTCTGGCGGCCCGACGTCGACGGCCCTTCGGTGGCGGCGGTCCGGGAAGACGGTGTCTTCGACCTCAGCGCCATGTTTCCCACCATGCGCGACCTTTGCGAGGCGCCCTCGCCTGCCGAGGCGCTGCGCGCAGCGGAGGGGCCACGCATCGGCGCGCTTAAGGATATTCTCGCCCTCACCCCGCGCGACAGGCGCTCGCCCGGCGGCCCACGCCTTCTCGCGCCGATCGATCTGCAGGCGATCAAGGCGGCCGGCGTCACATTCGCCCAATCGCTGCTCGAGCGCGTCATAGAGGAACGCGCCCGCGGCAGCCGCGAAGGCGCGGCGAAAGCGCGCGAGGAGATCGTTCAGGCCCTTGGCGACGACCTCAGCAGTCTGCGGCCAGGTTCGGCGGCCGCCCTGCGGCTCAAAACGGCGCTGGTCGAGGCGGGCGCCTGGTCGCAATATCTGGAAGTCGGGATCGGACCGGACGCCGAGGTGTTCACCAAGAGCCAGCCGATGTCAGCCGTCGGATCGGGGGACGACGCCGGTTTCCACAGCGCTTCGCTCTGGAGCAACCCCGAGCCGGAAGTGGCGCTCGCCGTCGCTTCGAGCGGGGCGATCGTGGGCGCGACCCTCGCCAACGACGTCAATCTGCGCGATTTCGAGGGCCGGTCGGCGCTCCTCCTCGGCAAGGCGAAGGACCAGAATGCGAGTTGCGCCCTGGGGCCCTTCCTGCGCTTCTTCGACGCGACATTCTCCCTCGACGACGTGCGCTCCGCAACAATCGCGCTTACCGTCGATGGCGAGGACGGATTCCGGCTCGAAGGCGGCTCATCGATGGCCAAGATCAGCCGCGACCCCACCGATATCGCCGCCCAGACGATCGGGCCGAGCCATGCCTACCCGGACGGGTTCGTTCTTCTGCTCGGGACGATGTTTGCCCCGGTCGCCGATCGTGGCGCTCCGGGCATGGGTTTCACCCATAAGACGGGCGATATTGTCGTCATCGCAACGGAAAAGCTCGGCCGGCTCGTGAATTGGATGCGGCCGTGCGAAGAATGCGAGCGCTGGACGTTCGGCGCGGGCGCGCTCATGCGCAACCTCGCCCGGCGAGGGTTGATTTGACCGCCTAGGCCGTAGAGGGTTGGTCGAAAAATCAGGAAAGAAGCATGGGCGCCCATTACAAGAACTTTATCGCCGGCGAATGGGTCGACGGCGCGACCGTCACTCGCGACATCAATCCGTCGGACACCGGCGACGTCGTCGGCGAGTACGCGCAAGCCGACGCCGCGCAGACGGGCGCGGCGATCGATGCTGCGCACGCGGCGTTTCCCGCCTGGTCGCGAACGACGCCGCAGGAGCGCCATGACATCCTGCTCCGCGTCTCGACCGAGATCTTGGCGCGGCGCGACGAGCTCGGGCGCCTGCTCGCGCGCGAAGAGGGCAAGACGCTGTCCGAAGGGGTGGGCGAAGCGACCCGCGCCGGCCAGATCTTCGACTTCTTCGCCGGAGAAGCGGTGAGAATTCCGGGCGAGAAGTTCGCCAGCACACGGCCGAACGTCGACATCGAAGTCACGCGAGAGCCGATCGGGGTCGTCGGGATCATCGCGCCATGGAATTTCCCGATCGCGATTCCGGCCTGGAAAATTGCGCCCGCCCTCGCCTATGGAAACGCTGTGGTGTTCAAGCCCGCCGATCTCGTCCCCGGATCCGCGCATGCGCTGGCCGAAATCATCGTCCGCGCAGGAGTGCCCAAGGGCGTGTTCAATCTGGTCGTCGGGCGGGGCTCGGTGGTCGGCCAGGCGATGCTGGACCACAAGCGGGTTGACGCGGTCACCTTCACCGGATCGGTCGCGACCGGCCGCCGCGTCGCTGCCGCCTGCGCCGGCGCGATGCGCCGGTTTCAGCTCGAGATGGGCGGCAAGAATCCGCTCGTCGTGCTCGCCGACGCCGATCTGCCGACTGCGGTGGAATGCGCGGTCAACGGCGCCTATTTCTCGACCGGCCAGCGCTGCACGGCGTCGTCGCGGCTCATCGTCGAGGAGAAGATCTACCGGGCTTTCGCCGACAAGCTGATGGAGCGGATGCGCGGACTGGTCGTGGACGACGCCGTGAAGCCGGGTACGCATATCGGCCCGGTCGTGGATGAGACCCAGCTCGAGCAGGATCTCTCCTATGTCGAGATCGGCCAGAATGAGGGGGCGAAGCTCGCGCTCGGCGGCGAGCGGCTCAACCGCGCCACCCCCGGATTCTACATGGCCCCGGCCCTGTTCCTCGACGCCGACAATTCGATGCGCATCTCGCGCGAGGAAGTCTTCGGCCCCGTCTCGGCGATGATCCCGGCTCGCGACTACGATCATGCTCTGGCGATCGCTAACGATACCGAATTTGGCTTGTGCGCCGGCATCTGCACGACGAGCCTCAAGCACGCCTCGCACTTCAAGCGCAACGCCGAAGTTGGCATGGCGATGGTCAATCTGCCTACCGCGGGCGTCGATTATCACGCGCCGTTCGGCGGCCGCAAAGGCTCCAACCTCGGGCCGCGCGAGCAGGGACGCTATGCGGTCGAATTCTACACGACGGTGAAAACGGCCTATACGCTCGCATGATCCGGCCGCGCGCCGCGAGTCGAGCCTGGGGGCGACCGAAACCATGATCCTGATTTCCGGCGAGGCGCTGATCGACCTCATCCCCGATCCGATCAGGGCGAACGCTTACGACGCGGTTTTGGGGGGGTCGCCCTATAATGTCGCGATCGGCCTCGCCCGGTTGGGCTCGCAAACCGCTTTCGTCTCGCGCATTTCGGCCGATGGCAACGGCGAAGCGCTCGCCGCCGCGCTCGCCCAGGGCGGCGTCGATCTTGGCTTTGTCGCCCGCGACATGCGCCCGACGACGCTCGCTTTCGTCATGCGCGGCACCGCCAAGACGGGATCGCGCTATTCGTTTTACCTCGACGGCACCGCTTATGACGGTCCCTGGCCTTTCCCGAAGCAATGGCCGAAAGGCGCGCAGCATCTGCATGTCGGCTCCTTCTCCGCCGTCGAACGCCACGGAGGGGCCGTGGTCGAGGCGATGCGCGCTGCGGGGCCGAATGCGACGGTGAGCTTTGATCCCAACATCCGCCCGTTCGTGACCCCGGATCGTGAATTGGTCACGGGCCTGGTCGAGAGGCAGGTGACTCTCGCCAGCATCGTCAAGGCGAGCGAGGAGGACCTCGAGTGGCTCTACCCCAGCCGCTCGATCGCCGACACTCTCGCCGCCTGGGCCAAGTCGGGTCCGCGATTTTGCGTCGCGACGCTCGGAGACCGCGGCGCCCTGGCGATTCTCGGCAAGGACAAGGTGGAAGTCGCAGCCCCGCGCGTCGAGGTCGTGGACACCGTGGGCGCCGGCGATAGTTTCATGTCCGCGCTATTGTCGACGATGGATCGCGACCATTCGCTCGGCGCCGAAGCTCCTCAGCCCAATCGCGGCGAACTCGAGCGCTGGCTGCGGTTCGCGGCGACCGCATCGGCGATAACCTGCACGCGCAAGGGCTCGGATCCGCCGACACGGCCTGAAGTCGAGGCCCTTCTCGCAGGGTGATCCGAAACCGAACCTGGAACCCAGGCCGAAATCGGCGAACGTTGCGGGCGTCGAACGGGCGGTCTAGAACTCCAGCCGAACACTTGTGGGAATCATCGCCATGGCCTCGAGCGACGCTCTGCCTGGTCCGCGCCGGCCGCGGCCGTTGTCGCCGCATCTGGGCATCTACCGCTTCACAATGACGATGGCGATGTCCATCGCCCACCGGATCAGCGGCGCCGCCCTCTACGTCGGCATCCTGCTGCTCGCCTGGTTTCTCATCGCCGCCTCGGCAGACGCCGCGACATTCGCGGTCTTTTCGGGATTCATCGAATCGTTCATCGGCCGCCTCGTCCTGTTCGGCTTTACCTGGGCGCTTTTTCATCACCTCATCGGCGGCATTCGCCATATCGCCTGGGATTCCGGGTATGGCCTCGACGCGCCGTTGCGTGACCAGACGGCGTGGGCGACCCTGATCGGCGGTTTTGTTTTGACCATCGTCGTCTGGGGCGTAGGCTACGCCGTCCGCTAACGGAGCACCGCGATGGCCGACAGTCCGAGCGATCTGCGCACCCCCCTTGCCCGGGTCCGATTTCTCGGCTCGGCGCGGATGGGAACGACGGACGCGTGGCTCGTTCATCTGACCGCGGTCGCGCTGATCCCGCTCACTGTCGGATTCGTCTGGCTCATGCTCGACCTGTTGCGCAAGGATTATAACGGCGTCCGCCTCGAGCTCGCGCGTCCGGTTCCCGCAATCCTGCTGCTGGCGTTCATCCTCGCCGGCGTGGTCCACATGGAGCTTGGCATGCGCTCCGTCATCGTCGACTATATTGACGGCCCGCCGCGCGCGTGGGCGCTGGCCGCCAACACCCTTATTACCGCGCTTCTGGCGCTCGCCTGCGTCTACGCGACGCTGCGCGTCGCCTTCACCTGAGCAACTCCTGGAAAGACGAACGACCGATGGCGACCAATGGCTCCTCCGCGCAGAGCGCGCCGGCGCTCGGGGGCAAGGCCTATCCGATCACCGACCACACGTTCGATGTCGTCGTCGTCGGCGCCGGCGGCGCCGGATTGCGGGCGAGCGTCGGCTGCGCCCAAGCCGGCCTGCGCACGGCGTGCGTCACGAAAGTGTTCCCGACCCGCTCGCACACGGTCGCCGCGCAAGGCGGCATATCCGCTTCCCTCGGCAATATGGGTGCGGACGACTGGCGCTGGCATATGTACGACACTGTCAAGGGCTCGGATTGGCTCGGCGACCAGGACGCGATCGAATACATGTGCCGCCAGGCGCCGGCTGCGGTCTACGAACTCGACCATTGGGGCGTGCCATTCTCCCGCACCGAAGCGGGCAAAATCTACCAGCGCCCGTTCGGCGGCATGACGACCGAATATGGCAAGGGCATTGCGCAGCGGACCTGCGCCGCCGCCGACCGCACCGGGCACGCCATCCTGCACACGCTATACGGGCAGGCGCTCAAGGCGAAGTGCCAGTTCTTCATCGAATATTTCGCCATCGACCTCATCCGTGACCCCGAGGGCGCGGTCCGCGGCCTGGTCTGCCTCAAGCTCGACGACGGGACCCTTCACCGTTTCCGCGCCCAGACGACCGTCCTCGCCACCGGCGGCTACGGCCGCGCCTATTTCTCGGCGACTTCCGCCCACACTTGCACCGGCGACGGCAACGCGATGGCTTTGCGCGCCGGCCTGCCCCTACAGGACATGGAATTCGTCCAGTTCCACCCGACCGGCATCTACGGCGCCGGCTGCCTCATCACCGAGGGAGCGCGCGGCGAAGGCGGCTATCTCGTCAATTCGGAGGGCGAGCGCTTCATGGAGCGCCATGCCCCGTCCGCCAAGGACCTTGCCTCGCGCGACGTCGTCAGCCGGGCGATGACGATGGAGATCCGCGAGGGCCGTGGCGTCGGCAAGGACAAGGACCACATTTACCTGCACCTCGATCATCTCGATCCCAAGGTGCTGCACGAGCGGCTGCCCGGCATTTCCGAGAGCGCCCGGATCTTCGCCGGCGTCGATCTGACCAAGGAGCCGATTCCGGTTTTGCCGACGGTCCACTACAACATGGGCGGCATCCCGACCAACTATCACGGCGAGGTCCTGACCAAGGTCAATGGCGATCCTGACTCGATCGTGCCGGGGTTGATGGCGCTGGGCGAAGCGGCATGCGTGTCGGTGCACGGCGCCAACAGGCTCGGCTCGAATTCGCTGATCGACCTTGTCGTCTTCGGCCGGGCGGCGGGACTGCGCGCGGCCGAGACGCTGAAGCCCGGCGACCGACAGCCCGAGCTGCCCAAGGACAGCGCCGAGTTCGCGCTGACCCGGCTCGACCGGTTCCGCAACGCCAAGGGCAAGACGCCGACGGCGGCGCTGCGTCTCAACATGCAAATGGTCATGCAGAACAATTGCGCGGTGTTCCGCACCGGCGACGTGCTCGCCGAGGGCAAGGATAAAATTCACGCCGCGTGGCGCTCGGGCGCGGATGTCTCGGTGACCGACCGCTCGCTTATCTGGAATTCCGACCTCGTCGAGACGCTGGAATACGACAATCTGATCGCGCAGGCGGTAGTGACGATGGAGGGCGCGGCCAACCGTCTCGAAAGCCGCGGCGCACATGCGCGCGAGGACTATCCCAAGCGCGACGACGTCAACTGGATGAAGCACACGCTCGCCTGGGTCGATCCCATGAAACAGACGGTGGCGATCGACTACCGGCCGGTGCACGCCTATACGATGAGCAACGACATCGGCTACATCGAGCCGAAGGCGCGGGTGTATTGACGTTCCGCTGATGCGCGCGTTGGAAGATGGTCCCGGAATGGATGAGCCGCGATGGTCCAACTGACCCTGCCCGCAAACTCGCGGATCAAGCCGGGCAAGACCTGGCCTAGGCCGGCCAACGCTGCGCGGCTGACGGAATTCCGCATCTATCGCTGGAACCCAGACGACGGCTTAAATCCGCATATCGACGTCTATTTCGTCGACCGCGACGACTGCGGCCCGATGATCCTCGACGCGCTGATCTGGATCAAATCCAAGATCGATTCGACTCTCACCTTCCGCCGCTCCTGCCGCGAGGGCGTGTGCGGCTCGTGCGCGATGAACATCGACGGGCTCAATACGCTTGCCTGCACCCGCGGCATCGACGAGGTCGCGGCGCCGGTGACGATCTATCCGCTGCCGCACCAGGAGGTTATCAAGGACCTTGTTCCCGACCTCTCCGTCTTCTTCGCCCAGCATGCTTCGATCGAGCCGTGGCTCAAAACCGTTTCGCCGGCGCCGGAAAAGGAATGGCTGCAATCGCCCGAGGAGCGAGCCAAACTCGATGGCCTCTACGAATGCATTCTCTGCGCCTGCTGCTCGACGTCCTGTCCGAGCTATTGGTGGCAGGGCGACCGCTACCTGGGTCCGGCGGTTCTCCTCCAGGCCTATCGCTGGCTCGTCGACTCACGCGACGAGGCGCAGGGTGAGCGGCTCGACAATCTCGAAGACCCGTTCCGCCTTTACCGCTGCCACACGATCATGAACTGCGCCAAGACCTGCCCCAAGGGGCTGAACCCCGCCAAGGCGATCATCGAGATCAAATCGATGATGGTCGAGCGGCGGCTCTGAGGCCGCCGGCGGTTAAGCGCCACCGCGGCTCTCCAATCCGCCGGCTGTTCGCTATCATTGCGCTGAGCGCGACCTTACATCCTGTGGCCGCTGCGCCGACCGCCGCAGCGTGGCTCCAAGGAATGTCCCCGGAGGCGCCGGCGCTCGACGGCTCCGGACGCAAAGGCGTCGCGCTGGCGGCGATGGGTGGCGGGACCCGTCCCCAGAACGGAATGAATTGCGGCGCGAGTTGCCCGAGCGGCGGGAACGGCGGCGGATCGGCCGAGCCTGGCCCAATTTTGGCCGCGCCGCCGGCGAACTGCCCGGCTCGTCGCCCTGCCGCACAACACTCCGAAGGGTCCAAATCCGCGCCAGCGCAATGCCCCGACAATCGATAGAGGGTTAGTCTGTGATCGGCGCGGCCCGCGCTTCGGCGACGCCGGCCACCGCCAACCGGTCAAGCGTCGCCTTCAATCCAACAGTGTCCGGGCAGATGACGAGCTGGGTCATGCGCCCCCATTCGAGGCGCGCCACATGCACGCCGCGGTTGGTCGTGCGAACGCCGTCGGTCCCGGAATTGGCCTCGTCCCATTCAATGAGAACGAGGGTGTTCCATGGGCCGCCGCTCACCGAGATCCTTCGGACCTCGAACCGAATATCAGGCAGGAGCCTGTAGAGACGCTCGTACCAGCGCCGGGTCGCGGAGAGCGTCCGTCTCGAGCCGCCAAGGGCGGTGTCGCCGAGAAAGTAATGCTCAAAGTTACGCGCGAAGCCTTTGAGGACCGGCTCCGCGTTTCCGTGACTGACAGCATCAAATAGGCCACGCACACGGCGGCGAACAAGCGCGTGATACATGCGAGCTCTCAAGGTTCAATCATTGAACCTAATCCCTTGAGTTCAATGATGCAACTGACTAGGTTCAGACATGGAGAGAACCAGTTTCGCCGAGATGCGCTGCTGCCTGGCGCGCGGGATCGACATGATTGGCGATTGGTGGTCGCCCCTCATCATACGAGATCTTTTCCTCGATATTGCGCGCTTCGACGAACTGGTCGAGGACCTCGGAATATCCCGCAACCTGTTGACGAGGCGCCTCAAGTCTCTGGTCAAGAATGGCATTGTCGGACGAACCGCTTATAGCGAGAGGCCAAAGCGATACGAATATCGATTGACCGAAGCCGGGCTGGATCTGGTGCCGGCCATTTTGGCGCTGACCGCGTGGGGCGACCGCTGGGCGCGGCCAACGGAAGGCCGTCCGATCCTCTTCGTCCACAAGACTTGCGGACACCAATTTCGTCCGCAAGTGTCATGCTCTCAGTGCGGCGAACCGATCAGGGCGGAGGCGGTTCAGGCGAACGCCGGGCCCGGCGGCGCGGCGATGCCGGGCACGATGCTTGTCGCGAAACGTCTGAGGGAGCGCGCCGTCACTGCGCGGTCAGTCCCCCGTCGACCATGAATTCTCCGCCGGTGGTGAATGAGGATTCGTCGCTGGCGAGAAACAGGATTGTGTTCGCAACCTCCTCGGCCTTGCCCATGCGGCCCATCGGCGCGGCTCGGGAGAGGCCCGCGCGGACCCGCTCGGGGTCTTTTGCGCGCGCAATGCCTTCGAGCACCATCGGCGTCTCGGCGAACGAAGGATGCACCGAGTTCACTCGAATCCCGTAGCCGGCGCGGGCGCAATGGAGCGCGGCGGATTTGGTCAAAAGCCTCACCGCCCCCTTGCTCGCGCAATAGGCCAGCGACGAGGCGTCGCCGATGATCCCGGCGACCGAGGAGAGATTGACGATCGAGCCCCCGCCCGATTCCTTCATCGCCCGCACCGCTTCGCGGCAGCCGAGGAACACGCCCTCGGCATTGACCGCGTTGACCCTGCGAAAGTCGGCGAGCGTCGTTGTTTCGACATTGCCGAGCGTGCCGATCCCAGCGCTGTTGACCAGTATGTCGAGGCGGCCGAACTTGCCGAGAACGGTATCCACCACCTCGCGCCAGCGCGCTTCGTCGGTCACATCCTGGGCGAGGATCAGATCGGCGTCCTGGCCGAGAGTCCTGAGGCCGGCTTCGTTGCGATCGGTCGCGATCACTTTCGCGCCCTCGGCGTGAAACGCCGCCGCCGTTGCCCGGCCGATGCCGGACGCCGCGCCAGTGATGAGCGCGACCCTGCCGGCGAGGCGCCCCGCCCGTGCTCCGTCCATGATTGCCTCCGTTCGTCGAGATCGAGCGCGCCTCATGCACAAAAAGCGCGAATTTATTCCCTGTTAACCCGACAAATGTTCCCTGTTAATGCGAAAAAGCGCCCTGTTAACGCGAGCAGGTCCCCTGTTCCCGTTAAGGCCAACTCCTTGTCCGGGCGCGCTACTTCGGCGCCATGCGCAGCGCGCCGTCGATGCGGATCGTCTCGCCGTTGATATAGCCGTTCTCGACGATGTGCGCGGCGAGCGCGGCGTATTCGGCCGGCTGGCCGAGCCGCGCGGGAAACGGCACCGAGGCGCCGAGCGAATCCTGCGCCGCCTGCGGCAGCCCGAACAGCATCGGCGTCATGAAGATGCCCGGCGCGATAGCGTTCACCCGGACGCCGATTTGCGCCAGTTCGCGCGCGATCGGCAGCGTCATCGCCACCACGCCGCCCTTCGAGGCTGAATAGGCCGCCTGGCCGATCTGACCGTCATAGGCGGCGACCGAGGCCGTCGAGATGATGACGCCGCGCTCGCCGTCGATCGGTTCGAGCTTGCCCATCGCGGCCGCCGCCAGGCGGATCATGTTGAAGCTGCCGATCAGGTTGACCCGGATCACCCGCTCGAAGTCTTGCAGCGGGTGAGGCCCGTCGCGGCCGACGACGCGTTTGGCCGTGCCGATGCCGGCGCAATTGACGAGCACCCGCGCCGGCCCATGCGCCGCGGCGGCTTTGGCGATCGCCGCGCTGGCGGAGGCTTCGTCGGCGACGTCGCCGACGACCGCGAGGCCTCGAACCGCCTTGGCCGCCTCTTCCGCCGCGGCGGTGTTGAGATCGAACACCGTGACTTTCGCGCCTTTGGCGGCGAGCGCCTCCGCCGTCGCCCGGCCGAGCCCGGAGCCGCCGCCGGTCACGATCGCCGCAACCCCGGAAAGTTTCATCGCGTCTCCTCCTTCGGCGCTGTGACCGTGCTGGCCGGGCGTGGCCGACGCGGTCAGCGACCGCGCCTCCAGTGCGCGCCAATGTTCCTTAGCTCAATTTCACGAACAGCCTGCCGCCCTCGACCTTCACCGGATAGGTCGCGAGATTGACGCAGGCCGGCGCGCCCTTCGCCTCGCCGGTGGTGAAGTCGAACCGGCCGTTGTGCATCGGGCATTCGATGATCGTCCCCGACACAAATCCGTCGGCAAGCTCGACCTGCTCGTGTGTGCACAGACCGTCGGTGGCGAAATAGCGGTCGTCCGCGGACCGATAGAGCGCGAACTGGCGCCCCTGATGCTCGAACGGCGCAACGTCCTCGGGCGATATGCGGTCAGCGGCGCCGGCGTCGATCCAAGTCTCGCTCATTGGCGTGATCCTCTCTGCTCAGGTCTTGGCCGGCACGGCGCCAAGCTTGCCGCGGCAGTTCGCCCGATGCGGCCGGCGTCCGTCTCCTCTCGCGTTCGCCGCTTCGAGTCCAACCGAGCCTATCGGCAACCCACCCGGGGCTCAACATCCCGCGTTCAGTTCTTACAGGCCCTATCTCAAATGTCGCCACCGCCCTTTGGCCGCGGCATCCCGAACACCTTCTCGACCGCGGCGTAATCCTGATAGCCGCAGCGGGCGAGCGCGTGGGCGCGGGCGGTGTCGAAACGGCCGTCGGCGAGGAACTCATCGTCGATGTGAAAGGCGACCACCTCGCCGAGCGTCAGCACGGCGCCGCTCCACGCGCCGCTCACCGCCCTGATCTCGATCACTTCGACCACTTTGCATTCCAATGCGGCCGGGCTCTCGGCGACCCGCGGCGCCGAGATCAGGCGGCATTCGGCCATCGTCAGCCCTACGCGGGCGAATTCGTTGTCGCCGCGGGCGAACGGGGCCGAGGTTTCGTTCATGCGCTCCCGCAGATCAAACGTCGCCAGGTTGGCGACGAACTCGCCGCTTTCCCTGGCGAAGGACGCTGAATCCTTCCAGCCTTCGCTCGAGAAGCCGACGATCGGCGGCACGCTGCAGAACCCGTTGAAGAAACTATAGGGGGCAAGATTGATGCGCCCATCGAGGGCGCGGGTCGAGATCCAGCCGATCGGACGCGGGGCGACGATCGCCTTGAAGGGATCGCGCGGCAACTTTGCCCGGTCCCGCTCCGCGGTCGCATAGAACATCGGGGTAGTCCCTCACTCGGGAAAGGTTGTCATGATCTCCGTCAACGGCGGGCGCGGGCGATCCTCGATCGCCGCCGTCGCCCTGCCGATGTGAATGAAACCGGCGATGCGCTCGTGGTCGGCAAGGCCGATCGCGGCGCGAAACCGGTCGTCATAGGCCATCCATCCGGTGAGCCAGGTGGCGGAGAATCCGAGCGCGCGGGCGGCGACAATCATGTTCATACACACCGCGCCGGCGGACAGGACCTGCTCCCACTCCGGGATCTTCGGGTGCGGCGCGGCGCGCGAGACGACGGCGACGACGAGCGGCGCAGCCACGAAGCGCTGCTGTTCCTTCGCCCGGGCGGCCTCGTCCAGGTCAGGCCTGTCTTCAACGGCGATCGCAAGCGCAACGGCCCCTGCGCGCTCGCGCGCCCGGCCCTCGAAAACCACGAACCGCCAAGGCGCGAGCTTGCCGTGATCAGGCACCCGCGCGGCGACGGTGAGGATCGTCGCGAGCTCGTCAGCGGTCGGAGCCGGTCCGGTCATCATCGGCGGCGGAACGGATCTGCGGCGTTTGAGGAGCGAGATGGTATCGTTCATCGTTGTTTCTTCCTGCCTGAAAGTTGCCTGTTGGCCGAATTCCCGACCGCTGTAAACTGCCCTCGATCCGCCTCAATGTGGCGTCACGAGCCGCCCGGGACCTTCGAGCGCCATCGACCGGCGGCGCCCGTTTTCGGCAAAGCGAGGCGGATTGAGACCTACGAGGCCCATTCTGGCGGCTTTGGTCGCGCTCACGGCGTTGGTCGCGCCCGCAAGCGCCCAATCGCCCGCGAGCGACACTCCCCAGCCGCCGGCGAGCGAATCGGTCCAAGCGCCGCCAGCCGAACCGGCTCCAGCTCCGCCGAGCCAAGCCGATCAGGCGACGCTGAGCCTCTCCGCGATCCTGAACGGCGGGGGCGCGCCGCTCACCGCAGGTCTGCGCTGGCGGGTCTTCGCCGCGCAAGCCGATCCGGACGGCTCGCGCGCGCTGATCGTCGAATCCAGCCTCCCCCAGCCGACGCTGACGATTCCGGCCGGCGACTATGTCGTCCACGTCGGCTTCGGCCTCGCCAGCGCGGCCAAACGGGTTACGCTCACCGCCGAGGTGCGCTCCGAGCGGCTCACCTTGTCGGCGGGGGCGCTGAAGATCGAAGGGACGCTCGCCGACGCGCCGATCGACCCGGCCAAGCTGTCGCTGGCGATTTATGTGCCTCAGAACCGCAACCCTCTCGGCAAGCTCGTCTATGCCAAAGGCAAGGCAGGCGATATCATCGGGCTGCCGGAAGGGTCATATCATATCGTCTCGACCTATCTCGACACTGTCGGCGCCCATTCGGGCGTGAATACGGCCAATTCGGGCAAATCGGCGGAGGTCGCGCCGCCGACGGCGCTCCCGTCCAACTCGATCGTCAACGCCGACATCAGGGTCAGCTCCGGCAAGCGCATCGACGTCACGATCAAGCACCGCTGCGCCACGCTGACCCTCAAGCTCGTCAACAAGCCCGGCGCCGAGGCCCTCGCCAACACCACATTCACCGTGCTCACCCCGGGCGGCGACGTCATCCGCGAACTCGTCGGGGCCTTTCCCTCGCTGGTGCTCGCCGAGGGCGAGTACGTGGTCATCGCGCGGCACGATTCCAAGATCTTCCAGTCGACCTTCCAGGTTCAGACGGGGATGGACCACGACGTCGAAGTTGTTGCAGAAGAGAGCGGCAAACAGGGGCCGTGACCGGATGCAGACCTTCTTCGTTCAAATCAAATGCGCGCTGGGGCGGACCTACGAGGTCGCGAGCGCGCTCGCGGAAGCGGAAATCGCCTCCGAGATCTACTCGATCGCCGGCGACTACGACATTCTGGCCAAATTCTATGTCGAGTTGAATGTCGACATCGGCCATTTTGTCGGCCACAAAGTGCAGGTGATTCCCGGAATCGTCGACACCCGCACCATGATCACGTTCAAGGCGTTCTAAGCGCCGAGCGTTCGATCCCTCGCCGGCCCGGTTCCGGCCCTACACCATCAAACAGCAGGCGGCCGTTTCCAAAATGCGCTCAAGACTCTCTCCCGCTCTCGCCCTCAGCCCCGCTCTCGCTCTCGTTCTCGCGTGTGGCGCGCAAGCGGCAGATTCCGCATTTCTGTTCGACGCGCTGCACGGCAAGACGCCCTATCGGGCCTCGTGGGACAAACTGATGAAGCTCGTGCAGCCGACGCCCGACTGGCTCGTCGAGTTCAATCGGAACTTCGACGGCGTCGCGAGCCAGATCACGAGCCTCACCATCGACGGCAAGCCTTATGAGATCTCGTTCGTCTGCAAGCCGACGGACTGCGCGGCGCACAAGTTCGTCGTCCTGTTCGACGCCAACGGGGCGCACGCGTATGGCGCGCTCGGCGGCAAGGACAATGATCCGGCCTTCTTCGGCGGCCCTTCGCAGCCCGAGCAGGACGCGTTGGCGAAGGAGGTGAAGGGGTAGAAAGGTCGAATCGCGCCAATCGCAGTCGGCGGCGTTTGAACTGCCTCCCGGCGCGCGATTCGCCTATGGTCGTTGAGCTCGGCTCGCTCGGTGGAAACGAGCTGACGGGGGACGCCCGCCCATGACCCAGACGTTTCAGATCCTGATCCTGCTCCTGGTCGTCATTTCCGCGGTCGCGGTGCTGGCGCGCCGCCTGGAGGTACCGCCATCCATCCTCCTGGTGATTACCGGCGTCCTGCTCGCTCTCATTCCGGGACTGCCGACGCTCCAGCTCGCGCCCGACCTCGTACTGGTGCTGGTGCTGCCGCCGCTGGTCTACTCGTCCGCCGTGGCGATGAGCTGGCGCGAGTTCCGGTTCAACCTGCGCCCGATCGCCCTCCTTGCTATCGGTTGCGTGGTCTTCACCACGATCGCCGTCGCGGCTGCGACCCATTGGCTGCTGGGATTTCCGTGGGCGGTCGGCTTCGTGCTCGGCGCCATCGTCTCTCCGCCCGACGCGGTCGCCCCGCTGTCGGTCGCGCGCCGAATGCAGATTCCCAGGCGACTCATGATCGTTCTCGAAGGCGAGGGCTTGGCGAACGACGCCACCGCCCTCGTTCTCTACCGCTTTGCGGTGGTCGCGGTCAGCCTAGGAACATTTTCGTTCCCCCAGGCCGCCGGAAGCCTGGTCGCGATTCTCGTCGGCGAGATCATCTGGGGAATTGGCGTCGGCTGGCTGATGCTTCGCCTGCGGCGCTGGGTGCGCGATCCCAAAGTCGAGATCATGCTCTCGTTGCTGACCCCGTACGCGGCCTATTGGCCGCCCGAGCAGCTCGGCGGCTCCGGCGTGCTCGCGACCGTCGCCGCCGGTCTCTACATCAGCTGGAACGGCCTGCGGCTGATCAGCGCCGCGACGCGGCTTCAGGGCGTTTTCTTCTGGGACTTCCTCGTCTACCTCATCGAGGGCTTGGTGTTCCTCATCACCGGACTTCAGATCGCGCGCGGTCATCTCGGCCATCGCCGCCTATTCGATTTCCAGCCTCGGCATGGCGGCCGCCGTGGTCAGCGTCGTGGTGATCGCCGCCCGATTCGGCTGGGTCTATCCCTCAGCCTACATTTCCGCGGCTGATTCCCGCAGTCCGGCGCCGCGATCCCCTGCCGTCCTGGCAGTGGCTGTTTGCTCTCGGATTCACCGGAATCCGCGGCGTCGTCTCGCTGGCGGCGGCGCTTGCAATTCCCTACATCAAAGCGGACGGAAGCCCGTTTCCGGACCGCGACCTGATCCTGTTTCTGACCTTTTGCGTGATCTTCGTGACCCTGGTCGGCGAAGGCCTGACGCTGCCCTGGGTCACCCGCGCCCTTGGTCTCGCCCATGCCGGACGGCGGGAGCGGCAAGAAGAGAGAAACGAGGAGTTCCAGGCGCGGAAACGCGCGCTCGAGGCCGCGATCCATGAGCTCGACCGGCTGACGACCGAACGCCAGGCGCCGGAATCGGTTGTCCGCCCGATTCGCGTCGCGCAGAGCGATCGGCTCAAACTCGTGGACCATCGCAACGACGGCGACGCCCGTCACAAGAAGCTCGTCGATCTCGGCGACGAGATCGAGCTTTTGCTGATCGACGCCGAGCGCGATTTCATCAACAACCTTTATCGCGACGGCGAGCTGAAGGATGAGCAGCGTCGCCATATCGAGCGCGAACTCGATCTGCGCGATGCAAATCTGGCCAATCTGCGCTCGAGCGAATGAGCCGAAGCGCGGCCGCCTGGATCAGCCGGGCAGCGTCCTTCTCAGGCGAGCTCGAGCGTGAACGGCGTCCCTTCGAAGCACGCCTCGCCGCGGCCGATGGTCGCGATCGCCTCTTTCATCCGGCCGCGCCGCCCGAGCGCTTCGTCGGCGAGGGCGACGAGGCGCGAATTGGGCGAGGCGGTCGGAGAGGCGGCGCGGATCGCCTTTGCAATGGCGAATTCGTCGCGGCCGGGCTCAAGCGCGCAGGCGGCGATATAGGCGGCCGCGGTCGAACGGCTGACGCCGGCGAAACAATGGATCACCATCGGCTCGGCCCGGTTCCAGGCGCGGACGAAGCCGAGCAGACGTTCGAGGTGGGCGGCGTCCGGCAAGACCTGGCCGGGCATCGGCTCGACGATGTCGGAGAGGGCGAGATAAAGATGGCGCTCGGGCCTGATCCCGATCGGGCGCTCGACCTCTGTGCCAGGGCTCAACAGGGTGACCAGCGAGCGGGCGCCGGTTTTCGCCACGGTTTCGCCGATGAGCGCGAGCGAACAGACGTGAAGGCGAGGCATGCGGCGATTTCCTGCGGCGGAAGCCGGCTATATAGGTCCTGGCGGCCGCGGCGTCGAGTTCGGCGAACCGGGCGAGGAAGCGGGCTTCGACGGCGGCGGGACGCATCGGCTCGAGGTAGGCGGCGAAATCGCTGAGCGGCAGGTCGGGCGCGCCAAAGAGCTTGCGCCCTTCCGCAGATCGAGAAGCCGGCGAGCGCGGTCGCCTCGAGATAGGCCGAGGCCCGGTCGGCAATCTTGATCAGGCGGTTGAGGTCTTCGGGCGGCTCGGCGGGGAGGCCGAACCGAATGTGGATCGCCCGCTTTAGGCGCTCCTCGATCAGCTTGTAGTCGCCGCCGATCGCCGCCTTGAACGGCGAGATCATGTCGCCGATCACATATTCGGGCGCGTCGTGCAGCAACGCCGTGAGCCGCGCCTTGCCGGAAGGAGCGGGCTCGGCCGGCCGCAAACAGCGCCTCCACCAACAGCGAATGCTGGGCGACGGAGAAGATCTCCGGTCCCTTGGTCTGGCCGTTCCAGCGGGCCACGCGCGCGAGTCCGTGAGCGATGTCGCCGATCTCGACGTCGAGCGGCGACGGGTCGATGAGGTCGAGCCGCCGCCCCGACAGCATCCGCTGCCAGGCGCGGCGCGGTCGCGCCCTCGCTCATGGCTTGAACTCGCGCGCCAGCGCCCGGCAGGCCTCGTGACGGCAGCAATCGACGAGATGGTCGTTGACCATGCCGGTCGCCTGCATGAAGGCGTAGACGATCGTCGGGCCGACAAAATTGCCGCCGCGGCCGCGCAGGTCCTTGGCGATGGCGCGCGAAACGTCGCTCTCGGCCTGCATTTCGGTCATGCTGCGCCGCGCGTTCTGGATCGGACGACCATCGACGAAGCTCCACAAGTGACGGGCGAGTCCGCCTTTGTCCTCAAGGTCGAGAGTGATGCGCGCGAGCGCAACGCGTCGCCTCGATCTTGGCCCGGTTGCGCACGATGCCGGCGTCCTGCATCAGCGCGTCCTTCTTCCTTTCGCTCCAGCGCGCGATCTTGTTCGGATCGAAGCCGTCGAACGCCTTGCGGAAAGCCGGGCGCTTGCGCAGGATGGTGATCCAGGAGAGGCCCGCCTGGAAGCCGTCGAGCACCAGCTTCTCGAACATCGCCCGATCGTCGTATTCCGGCACGCCCCATTCCTCGTCGTGATAGGCGACGTAGAGCGGATCGACGCCGGGCCACGGACATCGCAGGAGGCCGTCGGCGCCGCGCGCTGCGGTCATGACGCGCGGCGGCTTCTCCTTTTCAAGCAGCAGGGGCTTCTCTTTATCGGCCATTAGCGGCCTCCCTCCTCAAGACTTCTTGCGCTCGCCCATTTGACCGGCCCGGAGTCCCACCCATAGACTTCGCTCCTCCGCTCGCCAACTCAAGGGCATAAGCCATGACGTTCCGCGCCGTTCGAGCCGACAAGACCGATGCCGGGCACACGGTCCGCTTCCTCGAGATGGAGGACGCGGACCTCATGCACGGCGACGTGACGATCCGCGTCAGCCACTCGACCGTCAACTACAAGGACGGGCTCGCGCTCAGCGGCAAGTCGCCGATCATCCGCAGCTTCCCGATGGTGCTCGGCGTCGATCTCGCCGGCGTCGTCGAGGCGTCGGGCCGGCCGGACTTCGCGCCCGGCGACGAAGTCGTGCTGACCGGCCATGGCTTGAGCGAAACTCACTTCGGCGGCTACGCCGAAAGAGCGCGGGTGAACGGCGACTGGCTGGCCAAATTACCCGCCGGACTGACCCGAGCCGAGGCGATGGCGATCGGCACCGCCGGCTTTACCGCCATGCTGGCGGTGATGGCGATCGAGCGGGCGGGTCTCAAGCCGTCCGCCGGGCCGGCGCTGGTCACCGGAGCGGCCGGCGGCGTCGGCTCGATGGCGATCTCGCTCCTCGCCGGCAAGGGCTGGTCGGTCATCGCCTCGACGGGGCGGCTCGCCGAGGCCGAATATCTCAAGTCGCTCGGCGCGGCCGAGGTGATCGACCGGGCGACGCTGAGCGCGCCAGGCAAACCGCTCGGCAAGGAGCGCTGGGCGGCGGCGGTCGACAGCGTCGGCTCCACGACGCTCGCCAATGTGCTGGCGCAGACGAACTATGGCGGCGCGGTCGCGGCTTGCGGCCTTGCGGGCGGCATGGACCTGCCGGCGACGGTCGCGCCATTCATTCTCCGCGGGGTCGCCCTCCTCGGGATCGAGAGCGTCCACTGCCCGCATCCGCGCCGGCTCGAAGCATGGCTGCGGCTCGCGGCCGACCTCGACCGCGCCAAGCTCGCGGCAATGACCGAGACCATTCCGCTCGATCGGGTGTTCGACGCCGGGGCGCGGATCGTGAAGGGCGAGACCAGGGGCCGGCTGGTGGTGACGATCCCCTGAGCGACGGCGCGGCCCGCGCCCGAGCCAAGCCGTCTCCAAATCCAGCCAAGCCAGGGCCAAGCCCGGCCAAAGCCCAGCAAAATTAGTCAAAGGAAAGAGCTTTGATTTCCTTGGATTGGCTTCGCCATTTTGAGCCTTTTCAAGGGGTTGCGCCGCTATCGGTCAAAAAAATTCTTCCCTCCTTCGCGCCGGCGACGACCGCTCTGGCTTCTTTGCCACAGTCAGAAAACTGTACCCCTCATTTCTGATTTTGGCAAGAGATTGTTCAGCCGCTCGCCGCGCTTGCCTTCGCCTGCCGCCTCGCGGTCGACGGGCTATGGCCAAAACACTGTTGGAAAGCGCGGCAGAGGTGGCTTGGATTGGCGTAGCCGCACGCCGCAGAAATCTCGGCCAGCGGCCGGTCCGAATGCTCGACCAGGTTCTTTGCGCTGAGAGCCCGCTCCTGGATCAGCCATTGATGCGGCGTGCGTCCGGTCGAGCGGCGGTGTCCTCACCCCGCCTTCCACGGCGCGCAGCTGTCGCCGACGACCAGGGAGGAGGGAAAGACCACAGTGCGGCCTTCCTCGTCGCGCGGATTCTTGATCCGGTCGACGAGCAATCTCACCGCCTCGTTGACCATGTCGACGATCGGATGCTCGGTCCGGGTCAGCACCGGCTTCAGTCCGCGAACGCCGGGGATGTTGTCGGTCGAGGCGACCGATAGATCCTCCGGGCACCTGAGCCCGAGATCGGAGACCGCCCGCATGACCCCGAGCGCCATCAGGCCGTTGGCGACATAGAGCGCGCTCGGCCGGTCCGGCTGGCCGAGCAGGCTGCGGGCGGCGGAATAGGCGACGTCCTCGCGAAACTCGCCCGGACGGACGAAGCGGCTGTCGAGTTCGAGCCCCTTGGCGGCAAGCGCCGCGCGCATACCCTCCATCCGCGCGCGTCCGGTGCTGACGTGGAGCGGCCCATTGAGCGCGCCGATGCGGCTGTGCCCGAGGTCGATCAGATAATTGGTCGCCTGCTGCGCGGCGGCGAAATTGTCGATCGTCACCGCGTCGAAGCGGCTGTCGTCGAAGGCGCGGCCGAACAGCACCATCGGCGTGCGGCGGCCCTCGGTCTCGCGCGCCGCGGCCGGCAGCGCGTTGCTGACCGGCACCAGGATCAGGCCCTCGCAGTGAAGCATCCGGAGGCGGGCAAGGATGCGCTTCTCCGCGTCCGGGTTCTCGTCGCTGTTGCCGACGACGAGCGAATAGCCCCATCCGGCGACCGCCGCCTCCGCCGCACAGACGACGCGGCCGTAGAACGGATTGGCGAGGTCGGCGACGACGATGGCGATGAGGTCGCTGCGGCCGCGGCGCAGGTTGCGCGCCACCTGCGAGGGGGCGAAGCCCAGTTCCCGTATCGCGTCGAGCACCCGGGCCCGCAGGGCGGGGCTCACATAGGCGGAATCGTTGACCACCGCCGAGACGGTCGCCACCGATACCTCCGCCGCCCTGGCGACATCCCTGATCGTCGCCATCGCCGTCAGCTAATCGTTTCGCCAGCCACGGGATTCCACAGGCGCTGCTTCCATTCCCTGAATACCCTTTGATTCCGAGCGAGAGGAGGCTTAACGTGGCGCCACCCTTCGCTTACTCCGGGGCCGGTCCTGGCGCCGGAGTAGCGAAACGGTTAGCAGACAGAATCAGGGAGGTAAACATGAACCTGTCTTGCGTCCTCGGCGCCGCGGCGCTCTCGCTCGTGGCCGCGGTTCCCGCTCTCGCCGATCAGCCGCTCGTCGGCATCGTCTCCATCTCCGCGACCGAAGCCAACAACGCCCGTTTCATCGCCGGCGCTCAGGCCGCGGCGAAGGAGACCGGCTGGCAGGTCTCGGTGGTTGACGCCGCCGGCAACGCCGACCAGGCCAACGCCGCGATCCAGAACTTCGCCCAGCGCGGCGCCGCCGCGATCGTCGATATGGTTTTCCCTTACACTTCGATCGGAGCGGGCCTCGCCGCGGCCAAGGCGGCCAACATCCCGGTCGTCACCTGGGGCGGCGGGCTCGGCGGCTCGGTCGCCGCGACCAACGGCTCGGGCGGCCCGATGACCGTTCCGGTCAACGAGCTCATGATCAAGAACATGGACGGCAAGGGCTCGCTGCTCGAATTGACCTACCACACCGGCGAAGTCTGCCGGAACCGCGAGATCGAGCTCGACAATGCGCTCAAAGCCCATCCCGACATCAAGGCGACCAAGAACGAGGTCCGCATTCCCGGCTATTTCGAGGATGGCGCGCAATACGCCAACGCCTGGCTCGCCTCGCATCCGGCCGGCAAGGAGAGCCTCGCCATCTGGGGTTGCTGGGACGACCCCTCGATCGGCGCCATCGGCGCGCTGCGCAGCCAGGGCCGCACCGATGTGAAGGTCTACGGCGTCAACGGCAACGCGCAGGCGCTCGAAGACATCAAGAAGGGCCTGATGACCGCGACCGCCTGGCAGGACAGTTACACCGAGGGCTCAAACATGATTAAGCTCCTGCCCGAGATCGTGAAGGCGGGCGCTGGCTGGGCGCCGAAGGCGGTCGAGGTGCCGGCCGTGCTGGTGTCGTCGGAGAACATCGACAAGTTCCTCGCCGATCATCCGGCGGCGCTCAAGTAACGCGAAAGGCGCGATGAACGCTCTCTCGAAGGACATGGGGACGCCGGAGGCGTCCCCGCTCATCGCGGCCAGGGGGTTGCGAAAGTCCTTCGGGGGCGCGCAGGCGCTGAAAGACGCCTCGCTCTCCATCCTGCCGGGCGAGATTCATGGGCTCGTCGGCGCCAATGGCGCAGGCAAATCGACCTTCATCCGCATCCTCGCGGGCCTGATCCAGCCCGACGCTGGCGAGATCCTGATCGACGGGCGGCCGTTCGTCGCCGCCTCCGCGCATCACGCAGCCGAGGCGGGCCTGAGCTTCATCCATCAGGAGCTGGCGCTCGTTCCCGACATGACGGTGATCGAAAACATCATGCTCGGCCTGCCGAAGACGACGCGGTTCGGCTTCGTCGACTGGGCGGCGACGTCGCGCGAGGCGGTCCCCGTGGCCCGCCGCGTCGGCGTCAAGGCCCCGCTCGATGCGAAAGTGAAGGGGCTTTCGACTGCCGAGAACTGGCTCATCAGCATCGCCCGCGCGCTTATCCGCAAGTCGCGGCTGATCGTGATGGACGAGCCGACGGCAGCGCTGTCGGTCGCGGAGAGCGACCGGCTGTTCGAGATCATTCGCGGCCTGCGCGCCTCGGGTGTGGCGGCGCTTTATGTCTCGCACCGGCTCGACGAAGTGCTGACCCTCTGCCAGCGCGTCTCGGTGTTCCGCGACGGCCGCTCGGTCGCCGAGCTCGCAGGCGGCGCCCTGAACCGGCGCGCCCTGGTCGAGGCGATCATCGGCCGCGAGCAGGCGCCCGAGCGCGCGGCCGGCGACGCATCGGCCAGGCCGGGCGAGACCGTACTCTCGGTTCGCGGCCTCACCCGCGCGCCAAAGGTCGCTGAGGTCAGTTTCGATCTTCGCCGCGGCGAAGTGCTCGGCCTCGGCGGTCTCGTCGGCGCGGGCCGCAGCGAGCTGGCGCGGCTCCTCTTCGGCGCCGACCGGCCGGAGAGCGGGACCATGATCCTCGAAGGCGCGGCCTTTCGGCCGCGCGACCCGTCGGACGCGGTCAGGGCGGGGATCGGCTTCGTCCCGGAAGAGCGGCGCGCCGACGGGCTGGTCCTGACCAAGAGCGTCGCGTTTAACATCGGCCTCGCCAATCTGGGTTCGCTGGTGTTCAGTCCCTGGCTGCCGTTCATCGCCCAAGGCCGGCGCCGGTCGCTCGCGCAGGCGATGGTCCGCGACCTCGCCGTCAAGACCCCGGACATCGAAACCCCGGTCGGCAAGCTGAGCGGCGGGAACCAGCAGAAAGTCCTGATCGGCCGCTGGCTCGGCGTGAAGCCGAAGGTGATGATCCTCGACGAGCCGACGCGCGGAGTCGACATCGGCGCGCGGGCGGAGATTCACCGCCTGGTCCGCAACCTCGCCCAGGGCGGAATGGCGGTCATCGTCATCTCCTCGGAGCCGGAGGAATTGCCCGATCTCTGCGACCGCGTTTTGGTCATGGCGCAGGGCCGCATCGTGCGCGACCTGAGAGGAGAGGCGATCACCCGCCACGGGATCATCGCGGCGAGCTACGCCGAAGCCGAGGAACGGGTCCGCGCATGAGCGACATCGCCTTGTCCGCGCGCCGGCTCTCGCCTTCGGCGAAGGCGGCTCTCGGGGTCTTCGCCCGCTACGGCACGGTGATCGGGCTCGCGGCGATGATCGCGGCCTTCTCCGTCCTCTCGCCGGAGGCGTTTCCGACCGTCAACAATTTCGTCAATGTCCTCAACCAGACGTCGCTGGCGATGATCATCGCCGGGGGCCTCACGCTGGCGGTGATCGTCGGCGAGCTCGACCTCTCGATCGGCTATGCGGCGAGCCTGCATGGCGTGCTGGTGACCGGGCTCATCGTCCAGTCGAAACTGCCGGTCGTGGTTGCGATCGCGGTCGTGCTGCTGCTCGGCGCGGTCATCGGCGTCGTCAACGGCGTCATCGTCACCAAATTGCGCGTCAATTCGGTGATCGCGACGCTCGGCGTCGGCACCATTATCGTGGGGCTCTCCTTCGCCTATTCGGCCGGCGTCCCGATCGCTGCCGGGGTGCCGGACCTGTTCCTCGACCTTGCGCTCGGGCGGTGGCTGTTCGGCATCCCGAACCCGATCATCGCAATGGCGCTGGTGCTCGGCGCGCTCTGGGCGCTGGTCGAGCGCACCGCGATCGGCCAGGAGATCCAGGCGGTCGGGGGCAATCCGTCCGCGGCGCGGCTCGCCGGCATCAATGTCGACCGGATCAAGATCATCGGTTTCGTCATCTCCGGCGTCTGCGCGGCGCTGACCGGAATCCTGCTCGCCTCGCGGCTCGGCAGCGGCACCACCAGCGCGGCTGATTCCTATCTTCTCAGCGCCTTCGCCGCGGTCTTTCTCGGCTCGGCGACCCTGCGGGATGGCGAATTCCATGTGCTCGGGACATTCGTCGGCGCGCTGATCATCGCCTTCGGCTTCAACGGCCTCAATATCTTCGGCGCGCCGACCTTCTCGCAATATGTCTTCCAGGGCGCGATTCTGATCGTCGCGGTCGGGCTCTCCAGCCTCGGCCGCGTGCTGGCGGAAACCTGAGGAATCGAGGCATGACGGAAGCGCCGAACTGGGACCTCTATGTGATGGAGTATGCGCGCTCGAAGAATCAGCCGTGGGTCGATCTGATCAGCGGAATGTACAAGGAGGGCGTCATGGACCTGCCCTTCTCGTTCATTCTCGCCCAGCAGGGAACGCGCAACCTCCTCATCGACACCGGCTTCATGCAGGAGAGCGAGCCCACCGGCTTTTCGCGCAAGTTCGGCATCCCGACCTGGATCTCGCCGCTCAGGCTGCTGGCCGAAATGAACCTTCGCGCCGACGACATTACCGACATCGTCCTCACCCATGCGCATTTCGACCACATGGGCTCGATCGCCGAGTTCGCAAAGGCCCATATCTATATCCAGAAGAGCGAGCTTCTCTCCTGGTACGAGATGTTCGCGCTGCCGAAGCGCTTCGCTCATCTCACCATGATCGTCGACCCCGACAACATCCGCACGGCGCTCGACGCCTCGTTCGAGCATCGGGTGACGCTGGTCGACGGCGACAGGGACAATCTCTTGCCGGGCGTCCATGTCCGCCTCGGCAGCGGGCACACGATCGGACAGCAGTTTGTGGTGGTCGAGACGGCGGCGGGCCGCCGGGTCATCTCCGGCGACTGCGTCTATTCCAGGCGCCAGTTCACCGGACACAACAACGACGGCGTGTACGCGCCGCTCAACAACGCGGTCGGCAGCGTCTGGGAGCAGCTCAAGACGATCGACCGGATGAACGACGAGATGGGCGGCGATTTCGACAAGCTCGTCATCCTGCACGACATCGAACGCTGGAAGGGCCATCCGGTGGTGAAGGAAGTGGAGGGAATGCGGATCGTCAAGCTCGGGTGACTTGGAGGGCCGGGTCGCTGACCCGGCCGGGCGGGTCCCCTCATCCGGCGCCCATAGCCCGTTCGGATGAACGGGCGTTCTTCCGAACGCCCTATGGCGCCACCTTCTCCCAAAGGGAGAAGGGCGAGGCGCCTCACCCCGGCCGGCGGCTGTAGGGCCGGGTCGGCGACCCCGCCCTACAATCCCCCGATCCTTTTCTCCAGCGCCTCATAGAGCGCGTTGTGGGCGCTGAACGCCTGCTCGAGCGCGGCGACGCTGACCCGCTCGGCGCCCTGCTCCAGCAGCCACCCGGCAAGCTCGGCGACCTTGCCCCGCGCGCAGTGGAGGGCGACGAACCCGTGCGGGTCGACGTCCTCGCCGCTCGCCGGCACCGCGCCGAAACGCTCGGCCGCCGCCTCGACGGCGAGATGGGCCGGGCTCGGCAGGCGGGCGCGGACCTCGCGCGAATTGAGCGCCTCCTCGCTGGCGGCGATGCGGCCGAGGATGTCGCGCGCGGCTTGTCTCGCCTTGGCGCCCCACGGCGCGGTCAGCGACGCGACCAGCGTCGCCTGCGAGCGGAGGATCACTCCATCGTCGAGGGTTTTGAGCGCGTTTGCCGCGAGCGTCGCGCCGGTGGTGGTGATGTCGACGATCAGCTCGGCTGCGCCGGAGGCCGGCGCGCCCTCGGTCGCGCCGAGGCTCTCGACGATGCGATAGTCGGCGACGCCGTGCTCGGCGAAGAAGCGGCGGGTGAGGTTGACGTATTTGGTCGCCACCCGCATCCGCTCGCCGCGCTTGGCGCGATAGGCCGAGGCGACGTCATCGAGATCGGCCATCGAGCGCACGTCGATCCAGGCCCTCGGCGCGGCGACCACCACATTGGCGTGACCGAAGCCGAGCGGGGTCAACAGCGCCAGACGGGTCTCAGCGTCGGGGACCTTCTCGCGCACCAGATCCTCGCCCGCGACTCCGAAATGCGCACCGCCCGCAGCAAGCTGGCCGACGATCTCGGCCGACGAGACATAGGCGACCTCGATTCCGGGCAACCCTGCGATCGCGCCACGATAGTCGCGTGCGCCCCGCCCTTGGGTGAGTTCGAGGCCGGCGCGGGCGAAGAACGCCGCGGCGCCCTCCTGCAGTCGTCCCTTGGAGGGGATGGCGAGGACGAACGGCGCTTCAGCGCCGTTGCCGGGACAGGCCCCCATCAGCGCGTCTCCCCGTTCGCGAGCCGGTCGAGGGTGATCGCGGCCCCGACGGCGGGAATGTCCGAAACTGCGCCGAGCCGCCGCGCGAGCCCGTCGTAGCGTCCGCCGGCGAGCGCGGTCTTCGCGCCCGGGGTCACGGGATCGTGCGCCTCGAACACGAAGCCGGTGTAATAGTCGAAGTCGCGCACGAAGGCGGCGCTGAAGCGGATACCCTCGATTTTCGCCCCCCGGGCGGCAATGAAGCCGTTGCGCATCTCGAACGCGTCGAGCGCCGCGCCGAGATCGAGTCCGGCGGAATCGGCGAGGCGGCGAAGCTCGATCGCGGCGGCGTCGGGATCGCCGGAAATGGCGAGGAAGGCGTCGAGCACCGCCCGTTTCTCAGGCTCGATCGGCTCGCCCGACCGGAGCGACGCCTGTTCGAGGAACCGGTCGGCGATCTCGCCCGCGCTGCGCCCGCCGACCGCCTCGATGCCGGCGATCGCGAGCAGGTCCTCGACCAGCGCCTTGGCGCCGGCGTGGTCGGCGCTTTCCAGCGCCGCCAGCACGCCGGGCTGCGCGAGCGCCCCCTGGCTCGGCCGGTCGAAGATCGCGTCAAGGTTGCGCCCGCGGGCGACCCCGCGGCGCAGACGGCGGCGCCAGACTTCCGGGATTTCCAGCGAAGCCAGCACGCCGTCGAACAGGCCGGCGTCGCCGAGTCGCGCGGCGAGCGCGCCGCCCCCCGCGGCCGTCGCCGCCTCGAGGCTCAGCGCGAACACTTCGGCGTCGGCCGCTTCGGCGTCGTTACGGCCGAAGCTTTCGAGCCCGGTCTGGGTCTGCTCGCCGCCCTGCCCCGCTCGCGCCCGGAACACCGGGCCGAGATAGGAATATTCGGCGACGCCGCCAGCCCTCTCCGAAGCAAGATAGGCGCGGCAGACGGGGATTGTGTATTCCGGCCGCAGGCACAGCTCTTCGCCTGAGGCGTCGGTGGTGAGGAACAGGCGGCGGCGGACCTCCTCGCCCGACATGTCGAGAAAGATCGCCGCGGGGTGCAGGACCGGCGGCTCGGTCCGCTCGAAGCCGGCGGCGAGGAAATGATCGAGCGCGCGCTCGCCGGCGCTGCGTGGCGCCTGACTCACGGGATCGGCGAAGGTCGGCGCTTCAACACTCGGGGTCACCGGACAGCCCTCAAGAAGTCTCGAGCGCCCCCTTTAACAAAGCCGCTTCAGGCGCGCAGCCCTTTTCTTTGGGAAGAGTGAACGCACTGTTGGCGTCGAAGGGCAAGTTGCCGTCGCGCCCGGGCCATGGTCGGATGGAAGAGGGAGCGCGCCGCCGAATCAGCCCCGGGGCCATCTTGCCTGCGATGAAGCCAGCGTCCGCATTGCGCCTGTTGCGTTGGGCCGTTCACGGGGCCGTTCTCGCCTTCGTCCTCATGGCGCTCGGCCGGGCCTGGGCGCAGGACGCGCACCCGCTCGATCTCGACCAGACGCGCGCGGCGCTCAGCTCCACCGAATCGGCGCTCAAGGACAAGAACCTCACCGACGCCGACCTGTTGACAATCAAGAGCGAGAACGACGCGCTCGGCCTCGCGCTTCAAGGCGCGATCGCCGATCTCACGCCACGGCTTGCCGCCGCCGCCAAGCGGCTCGCGGAGCTGACGCCCAAAGCGGGCGAAGCCGCGCCCACGACCGACGTCGCCGCCAAGGAGCTCGAGAGCGAGAAAAAGCGGCGCGACGCCCTCGACGCCAACCTGCGCGCCGCTCGCGCCATGCTGCTGCAGGCGGACGACATCTCGACCCGCATCAGCGCGGCGCGGCGCCAATTGTTCGCGCGCCAGACCTTCGCCCGCTCGTCGAGCATTCTCAATCCCGAGCTCTGGGCCGCCGTCTGGCGGGAAGTTCCGATCGACGCCGAAGTGATGCGGGGCCTGATCGGCAACTGGCTCGACGCCATCGGCGAGCGGCTGGCGCTAACGATCAAGATCGGTATTGCGGCGGTCGCGCTGGCGCTCGCGCTCGCCATCGCGCCGCTTGGGTGGCTCACCCGCCGGGTCATTCATCGCGACCCGGAGGCAAGCGCCCCGAGCCGGCTCCGCCGCGCGCTTGCCGCCGCATGGATCTTCTTCGTCCTGGCGGCGCTGCCGCTCGCCGGCCTCGGCTTGCTGGCGAGCGCGCTCGACGCCTTCGACCTTTCCGATCCGAGCGTCCAGGGCATCATTGACGCCGCGCTCGACGCCGCCCGGGTGTTGATCGTCGTCAACGCGCTTGCGCGCGGCATGCTCGCCCCCGGCCTTGCCGCCTGGCGCCTTGCGCCAATGGGCGACCGCCCGGCGGCGATCGTCTATCGCGTCGCGATGGCGATCGCGGCGATCTGGGCCGCCGAGCGGCTGATCGAGCCCGCGGCCGACGCCGTCGCCTCGCTCAATATCGCGGTCGCCGGGCGGGGTGTGGGCGCAATCCTCGTTTCGCTGGTGATGGCTTTTGCGCTGCGCCAGTTCGGGGCGCGGCGGGCGGGCGCCGCCGGAGCGCCGCAAACCGACCCGTGGGCGCCGCTGAGAACGCTCGGCTGGACGCTCGGGTTGGTTATCCTCGCCGCCGCGCTGACCGGCTACATCGCTTTCGCCACCTTCCTCATCAACCAGACGATCTATCTCGCCGTCCTCGGCAGCCTGCTCTATCTCATCGACTGCATCATCCAGGACGGGACCGAGGCGCTGCTCAAGCCGGAGGCGCCGCTCGGGGCGAGGTTACTGGCGATGGTCGGCCTGCGCCGAAACACGCTCGCCCAGATCGTCGTCATCCTGCAAGGCGTCGCCCGGCTGGCGGTTGCCCTGATCGCCATCGCCGCGGTGCTCGAACCGTGGGGCGTGCAATCGCAGGACATGTTCGGGGCGCTGCGGGCGGCCTATTTCGGCTTCTCGGTCGGCGGCGTCACCCTTTCGCTGTCGTCGATGATCGGCGCGGCGGCGGTGTTCGCTGTCGTTTTGTTTCTCACCCGGCTACTCCAGGATTGGCTGGGCTCCCGGCTCCTGCCCCAGACACGCCTCGACGCCGGGGTCAGAAACTCGGTCAGGACGATTTTCGGCTATCTCGGCGTAATCGTCGCCGTGCTGCTGGCGGGCGCGCAAATCGGCCTCGACGTCCAGAAGCTCGCGCTCATCGCCGGCGGCCTGTCGGTCGGCATCGGTTTCGGCCTCCAGACGATCGCCAACAATTTCGTCTCCGGTCTGATCCTGTTGTGGGAGCGCACCATCCGCGTCGGAGACTGGGTGGTGGTGGGAGCCGAGCAGGGATTCGTGCGCGCGATCAACGCCCGCTCGACCGAGATCGAGACCTTCGATCACGGCGCGCTCATCGTGCCGAACGCCAATCTCGTCACCGGCGTGGTCAAGAACTGGGTCCACAACGACCGGGTCGGACGGATAATCGTCTCGGTCAACGTCGCCTATGAGAGCGATGTCGAACAGGTGCGCGACATGCTGATCGCCGCCGCAAAGGCGCAGGATCCCGTGCTCAAGATTCCCGCGCCGACGGTGCTGTTCGCCGAATACGGCGACTGGGCGCTCAAGTTCAATCTCATCTGCTTCGTCGACGACATCGAGTTCGGCGAGCGAACCCGCAGCGATATCAATTTCGACGTCCTGCGCCGGATGCGGGAGGCCGGCTTGCGGATCCCCTACCCGGCGTTGCCGCCGACAGACCCGGCGGCGAAGTGAAGGCGCGGCGCCAACTCCGCGTTCACTCTGTCCGGGAAAAAGGCTCTCAGTCCGCCGCTGTTCGGCCTGCCTCCCAGCCGATGATCGCCTGCTTGCGCGCCAGGCCCCAATGATAGCCGGTGAGCGCGCCCGAGCGGCCGAGCACGCGATGACAGGGGACGACGAACGAGATCGGATTTTTTCCGACCGCGGCCCCAACGGCGCGCGCCGCCTTCGGCCGGCCGATCTTGCGGGCGACGTCCGAATAGGTGGTCGCCCGCCCCATCGGCACGCTGAGCAGCGTCTCCCACACCCGAAGCTCGAAATCCGTGCCGATCAGGACGACGCGCAGGGGCGCCTCGGGGCGCCATAGGGCGGGATCGAAGGCGCGGCGTGCGTAAGGGGCGATCGCGCCCTCATCCTCGATGAGCTGCGCGCGCGGCCAGCGGCGCGCCATGTCAGCGAGCGCGCGCTCCCGATTCCCGTCGTCGACAAACCCTAAGCCGGCCATCCCGCGCGGCGCCGCGACGACGATCGCCTCGCCGAACGGAGAGATATGAAAGCCATAGCGAAGAACCAGATCGTCCCGCCGGTAGTCGCCCGGCGACAGCGCCTCGTGGGCGACGAACAGGTCGTGCAGCCGGCTCGGGCCGGAGAGGCCAACATCGTAAGCCGCGTCGAGCACGGTCGCCGAATCGCGCAGAAGCTCGCGCGCCCGCTCGATGGTGACCGCCTGCAGGAACGTCTTCGGCGTGAGCCCGGCCCAACGCTTGAACAGGTGCTGGAAGTGGGAGGCCGAAAGGCCGACATGCCGGGCGATCGCCTCGATCGAGGGCTGGTCGCGGTAGCGGGTGGAGATGAACTCGATCGCGCGCTTGACGGTGGCGTAATCCGCGCCGGCGGTCGGGAAGTTTGGCGTATCGAGCATGACCCGGTCCTGAAATATTCTCGGAGCCGGCAGAGACTCGCATGCGGCCAGCATGTCACCCTTATCCGCTCAGTCGGGGCGCGCCACCCGAAAACGACGACGGCCGGGGTCCGCAAGACGCGCCGCGACGGAACGAGTTAGCGCCGTTCATGGCCATCTGCTATTTTCGCCAAGGCTGCGCGCATGTCGCGGGAGGATTGGCCCGATGTCCTTTCACAGCCTTGCCGCTGTCTTCGGGGTCGCCTCTCTCATCTCCGCGACCGCAGTCGCGGGGGATGATCGACCCAAGATCGGCGCGTTCAGCATGAAGAGAATGACCACAGGCTCCTATCGGCTCGTCCCGGTCGGCAATGGAGAGAATTATCTCGAAATTCGCGAAGAGGTCGGGAAAGTGCAAGGCGACGGTCTGTTGAGCAACATGACCACGCGATGCTTCGGCACGGGGGAAACCATAAACAATATCCGGGAAACGCGGGGCTATTGCGTCGACCGCGACGCCGACGGCGACCAGGTGATATACAGAACGAAGACCGAGAAGCGCTCCGAGGACAAATCGAGCGTGCGAGGTTCTGGCGACGCCATGCTCGGGACGGGCAAATACGCGAGCTACGCGGGAAAGTCGGTGACGGCGTGAATTAAGCGGCGGATTTGATTTCGGCGACAGCTTCGATTCCGTCCTTGAACCTTATACCGTTGACGACTTTCGGCAACTGGTTTTGACCTTTCAAACGCCGCCAGGTCCTGGACGCGGCCATCACCAGTTTGAACACCATGAGACGCGCGGTGTCCTGCGACAGCGCGCCTTTCATGCGGACGGTGCGATGCCTCACCGTCGCGAACACGCTCTCGATCGGGTTCGAGGTTCGCAAGTGGTCCCAATGATCGGCGGGAAGGTCGAAGAATGTCAGCAGTGTCTGCTGATCCTTGATCAGGGATTCGACGGCCTTGTCGTATTTGGGCGCGTATTTCTCGGCGAAGGTCGTCATCGCCGCTTCCGCCGCACCCCGGCTCGGCGACAGCCAGATCTCGCGCAGATCCTTGTGCGCGTTGGGTTGCATCGACTTCGGGAGCTTGTCGAGCACGTTCAATGTCTTGTGCAGCCAGCATCGCTGATGACGCGTCGTCGGGAACGCCTCGTCGAGGGCCTTCCAAAACCCGAGCGCGCCATCGCCAATGGCGACTTGCGGCGCGACGACCAAGCCGCGCGCCTTCAAATCGACGAGTAGTTCCTTCCAGCTTTGACCGCTCTCCCGCATGCCCGTCTGAAAGCCGATCAGCTCCTTCTTGCCTTCCGCCGTCGCGCCCATCAGCACCAGCATGCATTCGGCCTGCGGCTCCAGGCGCGCCTGCAAATAGACGCCGTCCGCCCAGACGTAGACGTAATGGCGCGCCGACAAATCGCGCTTCTGCCATCGCCGATATTCGTCCTCCCACTCGCTCTTGAGGCGCCCGATCACCGCAGCGGAGAGGTTGGGCGCGTCCCTGCCGAGCAAGGCGGCGAGGGCCTCCTGGAAATCGCCGGCGGAAATCCCGCGCAGATAGAGAACCGGCAACAGGGCGTCGAGGCTCTTGGTGCGCCGCGCCCATTTGGGCAGGATGTTCGACGAGAAGCGAAGGCGCTCCCCCGAAGCGGCGGCGCGATCGCGGGCCTTCGGCTTTTGCACTTCGACCGGGCCGATTCCCGTCTGGATCGCGCGAACCGGATCATGCCCGTGGCGAACCACCCGTTGGCGGCCATCCGGAAGCACGAGCTCCGCGGTCGAGGCCAGAAATGTCTCGAACTCCGCCGTCACCGCCTGGGCGATCAGTCGACGCGCGCCGGTTCGCAGTATTTCAGTGAGCGGATCGTCGATTGCCCCTTTCTGTCGAAGGGCAACAACTCTATTCTCAGTCATGGCGTAACGCTCCTGCTTGGAGGTTCGGGTGGCTTGATCACCAACCCCGTTACGCCGCCTTCTTCACACCGTCACCCAGTTTCCTCCATAGCTCCAAATACGCGGGGATCGAAGCCAGCTACGTCGTCTCATGCGAAGAGAGCGGGCCATACTCCGGCTACACCAGCGCCTGTGAGGGTCAGGGCAGCTACATCCTGCCTTGAATCCCAAATCCTGGAATCTCAAGCCTTGAGACCGTAGACGGCCGGCGCCGCCGATCATCAGACTTCGTCGAGCAGGCCGGTCCGCAGGCCGTCGATGCTGACGAGGTTCTCCTCCCGCCGGTAGGCCTCGAGGCCCTCCTCGCCCTTGGAGCACGCCCAGTTGTCGAGCGAGGGGCGCTCGCCGCGATAGGCGAACAGCGGCGTTCCATAGCCGCATGACCTCTTCACCGTATCGACATGAAGGCGGACGATCTGGCGCCCCACCGGCTCGACCCCGCGGAAGGCGCTTTCGAGCAATTCGGCATAGGCGCGGGAGCCGCGGCGCAGCGCTTCGCCGAGGCGGCGAAGAAGATGCGCTGCTTGCCGATGAAGTCGCGATGGCTCGCGTCGAGACTCGGCGCGGCGAGTTCAAACCCTCCGCCTCGGGCTGGCGAAGTCGTCCGCTCAGCCGCGAGCGATTCAGGCTTGCAAGCAACTTCGATCCATCGCAGATTTCACTGGATCGTACGGCTATCTGGGAGGACGATATGCTACGTGGCGCCGTCTATTCCGCCATCGTGCTTCACGCGCTAATCTCCACCGCGGCGTTCGCGTGCGATGGACAGGTTGGGCAGGTTATCTATGAAGACACTTTCACGGACGACAGTGGAGGCTGGGATTTCACGCCAAACGCAGCGACGGTGAAGCCGCCCAACTTTGTGATAAACCTCGACTCGAAGTATTCAAATCTAAATAGTCAGGTCTTGACTTTCCACGCCCCCAAGGATGGCGACTATTGCGCCGAATTCATTTTGCCAAAGACGATCGCGCCCGACGACAAATATAACCTGGCAATCGTCTTCTGGGCTACTGATTACGCCAATCTCTGGATGGTCACGCTCTCTTCGGACGGTACGCTCACATTGTTTTCGAAGGCGAACAATGTCTGGCAAACGATATCGACGGTTCCCACCGCGCCGCCGTTCAAACCCGAACCCGACGCCGTCAACGTGCTGCGCGTGACGACGATCGCGGGCAAGATCAGCATCTACCTGAACGGCCAGAGAAAGCGATCCGAGCCCAAGCCCCGGATGGGAGTTTGCGTTTCGGCATATACGCCCAGATCGACAAGGGCGTGGACGGAACAACGCCAATCCTCGTGAAGAGCTACAAGGTGACAAGCGGGCAGTAGCTTCACGTCGCGCGCGACCCAGAGCCGGTTGCGTTTGGGTCGAACCGTGGCCGTCATTGCGAGCGACCCCCGGATCAAGTCCTGGATCAAGTCCGGGGGGAAGCACCTAGCTAGCGCGAATCCGCGAGCGCGTCCCAGCCCCACGCAAGAAGCGGCAGCGCGTCGCGCGCAAAGGCGCAGAAATCGCCGGCCAGCTCCGGCGACTTGATGGCGCGGGTGGCGACCGGCCTAAGGCAGATCAGGCTTTTCAGCCGGATCGCGGCGGCAATCTCGGCATCGTCGATGGCCTCGAAGCCGCGCGGGGCGCGCTTGAGAGAACCCTCTTCCGAGAAGGCGAGGTCGACTTTCCTCAGCTTCGCGGTCATCGCCTTGAACGCCTTGGGCGCGCGGGCGGCCGAGCCCCTAAGCCGGGCGAGTTGACCGGGCTCCGGCAGATGGAAGCCGGCGGCGAAGAAGCACTCCTCCGGCGAAAGGTGGAAATAGAGGACGCCGGGATCATTCTTTCCGCCCGACCGGGTCAGCGCAACGCCCGCATTGGTTTTGTAAGGGTCCTTGTTGGCGGAAAAGCGCACGTCGCGATGGATGCGGAACACTGACGATTTGCGGTCGCCCTTGATCGGGATTTTCGCCTTGGCGAGCCGCGCGGAGACATCCTCGACCAGGTCTCCCATCGGCCCTTTGACCGCGCTCTCGTAAGTGGCGCGGTTGGCCTCGAACCACTCCCGGCTCTGATGGAATTTGAGCGCCTTGAAGAACGGCAGCGCCTCGGAGCCGAAGCCTTGGAAAGTCATTGCGATATTCTCGGCCATCGTCATTGCGAGCGAAGCGAAGCAATCCACCTCGTAGGCGGAGGGGTGGGATGGATTGCTTCGTCGCCATAGCCCGTCGAGAGACGGGCGTTCTTCCGAACGCCCTACGGCTTCTCGCAATGACGATTAGGCGTCAAGCCAACCCCGCCGGCGCCGGGCCGCCGCTCGCCCAATCCAAAAGCTCGACGGTGTGCACGACCGGGGTTGCGGTCGCTGAGCCGATCTGGGTCAGGCAGCCGATGTTGCCAGCGGCGATGACGTCGGGCCTGACGCGGGCGATGTTGGCGACCTTGCGGTCGCGCAAGGCGCTGGCGATCGCGGGCTGCAGGATGTTGTAAGTGCCGGCCGAGCCGCAGCACAGATGCGGTTCGGGAATCGCGCGCACGTCGAAGCCGGCGCGCTTGAGGAGCGCCTTCGGCTGATCGACGATCTTCTGGGCGTGCTGCAGCGAGCAGGCGGCGTGATAGGCGACGGCAAGGCGGCGCGGGGCGGCGAATTCGAGGTCGAGCGTCTCCGCGACCTCGGAAACGTCGCGGGCGAGCCCGGCGACGCGGGCGGCCTTTTTGGCGTAGGCCGCATCGTCGCGCAGCATGTGGCCGTAGTCCTTGATGGTCGCGCCGCAGCCGGAAGCGGTGACGACGATCGCCTCCAGGCCCTCGCCGTCGATCTCGCGCGTCCAGGCGTCGACGTCTGCGCGCGCCTGCGCCAGCGCGCGCTCCTCGACGCCCATGTGATGGGCGAGCGAACCGCAGCAGCCTTCGCCGCTCGCGATCACGACATCGATTCCGGCGCGGTTCAGGAGCCGGATCGTCGCTTCGTGGATCTGCGGGGCGAGGACGGCCTCCGCGCAACCGCCAAGCAGCGCGATGCGGCGGCGCGGGCCGGCGGCGCCGGCGGCCGCTGGGTAGACGCCGGGCTTCTCGGCCGGCCCCGACGGGGGAAGCGAGGCCGGGGCGAGCCCCAGCATCGCGTCAAGTTTGGGCCCGATCCCGGGCAGGCGGCTCATCGCGGGCTTGAGCAGGCGTCCGGCGGCCGCGAGCCTGAGCGCAGCGCGGAACGCCGCTCTCGAGGGGATGAGCCTAACGAGGAGAGAGCGCAGGAGCCGGTCGGCGAGCGGACGGCGATAGGTCTCCTCGATCTTCACTCGCGTGTGATCGACGAGCCGCCGGTAATCGACGCCTGAGGGGCAGGTCGTCATGCAGGAGAGGCAGCTCAAGCAATGGTCGATCGGCCATACGTCGTCCGCCTCGATCTTGCGCCCGGTCTCAAGCAGATCCTTCATGAGATATATTCGGCCGCGCGGGCTGTCGCGCTCGTCGCCGAGCGTCACATAGGTCGGGCAGGTCGCGGTGCAGAAGCCGCAATGCACGCACGAGCGCAAAATGCCTTCGAGTTCGCGGATGCGCGGATCGGCGAGCGCTTCGGGGGCGAACTGGGTCTGCAAGCGGGGCTCCGAACTGGCGTATCAGCCTCGATTTTGTGTCGCGCCCCGCTCCCCCACCACCATGCTTCGCATGGTCCCCCTCCCCCGCTGCGCAGCGGAGCATAAGCAAGCCGCGACGGTCGCGGTATGGAATCCTCCCCCGCAACGCGGGGGAGGGGGACCGCGCGTCAGCGCGGTGGAGGGGGCGCGGTAGCCCTCATATTCCGTCGTACATGCGGCCGAAATTCAAGACGCCGTCCGGATCGAAGCTTTGCTTCAAGCCCCGGCTCAGCCTCAAGGCCAGGGCGGACGGCGGCTCGAACACCTCGACCGCGGCGCGGAGGGCGTCGGGCGCGCGCATCAGCGTCGCATGGCCTTTGGCCGACGCAACCGCGCGGCGAATCGTCGCCGCCGCTGCTTCGCTGGCCGCTGTCGCGACCCAGACGAGGCCGCCGCCCCAGTCAAAAAAATGGGCGAGCGCCGTTCCGCCAAGGGCGGCGGTGAACGGCGCCGCCCGCGAGGGAGCGAGGCTCACTCGCCAGACCGCGCGATCGCGCGGCTCAGCGATGAATTCGGCGTCGCGAACAGAGCGCCAGAACGCCGCCAATTCCTCCCCCGCCACCCTGTCGACGCGGCCGAAGCCGCCGATCAGTGCGGCGAGCGCGCGACCGCGATCCTCGACCGCATCGGCGAAGCCTTCGAGGCGCAGGGCAGCACGGGAAAACTCCCGCCCCATGCCCGGGGCGAGCCAAGCCGCGCCGCTGACGCCGTAGGGCGAGCCAAGCGCGCGGGTCATGGCCTCGACCGCTTTCTGTTCGCCAAGCTCCGGCACGACAAGCGTCGTTTCGGCCTCAGGCCTCGGGGCGAGCTTGATCGTCGCTTCGGTAATGATGCCGAGCGTGCCGTGGGCGCCGCAATTGAGCTTGGTGAGATCGAGGCCGGTGACGTTCTTCATCACCCGCCCGCCGCAGCCGATGGTCTCGGCCCGGCCATTGACCAGCTTGAGGCCGAGGACGCCGTCGCGCACGGCGCCGGCGCTCGGCCGGCGCGGACCTGACAGGTTGGTCGCGACCACGCCGCCCAGGGTCGGCTCGGCGCCCGCACCCCAGAGCGCCCGCGGACGCACCGGCTCGAACGGCAACATCTGCCCGTGTTCGGCGATCGCCGCTTCAATCGCCGCGATCGTGGCGCCGGCCCTGGCGCAGAGCGTCATTTCCGCCGGCGCATAGAAGACGATGCCGGTGAGCGCGGCGCTCGACAGCCGCCGCCCGTCCGGGCGCGGCCGCCCGAGCCCCGCCTTCGTGCCGCCTCCGACGATGTCGAGCTTCGTTCCCGTAAGTCGCGCCGCGAGCACCGCTTCGACCACATCGGTCTCGCGCTCGGGCCGGAGCGTCTCGGTCATGCGGCCCGCTCGCCGAGCGGAAACACCTTGGCCGGATTGAGCCGTCCGTCCGGATCGAACGCCGCGCGCACCCGCTTCTGCTGGGCAAGTTCCACCTCGTCGAACTGGCGCCCCATCAGCTCGCGCTTCTCGATGCCGACGCCGTGCTCGCCGGTCAGGCAACCGCCAAGCTCGACGCACATTTCGAGCACCGCCGCGCCCGCTTCCTCGGCCTTATTGCGCTCCTGCTCGTCATTGATGTTGTAGAGGATCAGCGGATGCATGTTGCCATCGCCGGCGTGAAAGACATTGGCGACCCGAAGCCCGAACGAGGCGCAAATCTCCCCGGTGCGCTGAAGCGCCTCCGGCAGCTTGCTGGTCGGCACCGTGCCGTCCATGCAGATATAATCCGCGACCCGGCCGGTCGCCCCGAAGGCGGATTTGCGCCCCTTCCAGATCTGGGCGCTTTCCATTGCCGACATCGATTCCCGCACGGTGCGCACGTTATGCGCCTTGGCGATGGCGCCGATCCTGGTCAGCATTGCGCCAATCTCGGCGTCCGAGCCCTCAACCTCGATGATCAGCATCGCCTCGACGTCGAGCGGATAGCCGGCGTGGGCGAAATTCTCGCAGATGTGGATCGCGGGCTTGTCCATGTACTCCATCGCCACCGGAACGATGCCGGCGCCGATGATCGCCGCGACGCACTGGCTCGCGTCCTCGACCGTATCGAAGCCGAACAGGACGGGCCGCGCCCCTTCCGGCAGCGGGATGAGGCGCACGGTCGCCTCGGTCACGATCCCGAGCTGGCCCTCGGAGCCGCAGACGAGACCCAGCAGGTCGTAGCCGGGCGCGTCCATCGCCTCGCCGCCGATGTCGAGGACGTCGCCGTCAGGCGTGACGAGCCGGACGCCGAGGAGGTTGTTGGTGGTGACGCCGTATTTGAGGCAATGGGCGCCGCCCGAGTTCATCGCGATGTTGCCGCCGATGGTGCAGGCGAGCTGGGAAGACGGATCGGGCGCGTAAAAGAAGCCTTCAGGCCCGACCGCCTCCGAGATCGCGAGATTGGTCACGCCCGCCTCGACCCGCGCATAGCGGTCGGCGAGGTTGACCTCGAGAATGCGGCTCATCTTGGTGAGCGCGATGACGACGGCGTCCTCCTGCGGGATCGCCCCGCCGGAGAGCGAGGTCCCGGCGCCGCGCGGCACGACATAGACCTTTTCGTCGCGGCAGAGCTTCAGCACCGCTGCGACCTCCTCGGTCGAGCGCGGCAGCGCGACCGCGAGCGGCAGGCGGCGATAGGCGGTGAGCGCATCGGTCTCAAACGCCCGGCGGCCGGATTCATCCGCGATCAGGCATTCGAGCGGCAGGATCGCCGCCAGGCGATCGACGATCGCGCCGCGGCGGGCGAGGATCGTCTGGTCGAGGCGCGGAAAGGCGATGTGGGACATGTCCTCCCCAATATAGGTCGGTTTTCGCCCTGATCATGAGCGCCGTGTCTGGATACCCGCTTTCGCGGGTATGACAAATGCTAGGAGCCTGTCTGCTTAATCCTCGGCGAGATGGGATTTGAACCGCTCAAGCCAGTCGGAGAGCCGGATGCAGCAAATTCGCGCATCCGGTTTGATGTAAGGTTGGGTGGAAGCTTTGCGGCCATCGTTCGTTGCACCGTTTCCGAGGTGGCGAAGCTCAGCCGGTTGCGCGTGCGGCCAGGGACGGGGTCCGCCCCTGGGCGAGCTTCAAGATATTGTGGGCGAGGCAGACGAGGCCCCACTCGTTGGCGACCTTCTCGACGCCGCGCAAGAGAAACTGACGGAAGCCGCGCGCCTGCTTGATCTGTCCGAACACCGGCTCGGGCAGCTGCTTTCTTAAGCGGTAGGGGCTGGAGTGCCCGCCGGCCTTGATTCTTTCGCGCATGGCGGCGACGCGGGCGCCGCCGCCTTCTCCTTCCCCGGCGTGCTTGGCCCGCCCCGGCGCGATATAGGCGTCGATCTCGCGTTCCTCCATCGCTGTAAGGTTGGCGTCGGAGCAATAGCCCGCGTCCGCCGACAGTTGCGTCGGCTTCTTGCCCAGATTGGCTTCGATGGCGTCGGCCATCGGCGCCAATTGATGTTGATCGCTCTGCTTCGCGTCGAGGCCGTGGGCGACGATCACCTGCGCCGTCGCGTCGACCGCCGCCTGCGCATTGTAGCCCTGGATGAAGCCGTCCTTGGTTTTCATGATGCGGCTTTCGGGATCGGTGAAGTTCTTCTGCGCTTTGGGGTCAGGCTCTTCGGATGGGGGGGCGGCGGGCTTGCCCGGTTTCTTGCGGCCCTCGGCTTGTCGCCGCTCCTCGGCCTGCGCTTTGGCCTTGGCCGCCGCGGCCGCTTTCGCCTCGGCCTCCAATTCGGCCTTCGCCGCCCGGATCTTCTCGACGCGCTTCTTCTTGTCGGCGACCCATTTGGGCAGCTCCTCGCCGCTCTTGTCGCGGCCGAAGGCTCTGTCTTCCTCGGCGTCCGCAGCCTCGGCTGCGCTCAGCCACCGCTCGACCTCGGCCTCGAGCTCCGCCGCACGCTTCTCCATGCGCTCGTAGCTCATCGCCTTGTGCTTGGAGGCGTTCGCCTTGATCTTCGTCCCGTCGAGCGCGACATGGCCGAGCTTCACAAGTCCCGCCTGTTCGCACAGCTTGAGAACTTGCCCGAACAGTCCCGCAAGCACCTTCAAGTGCCGCTTGCGGAAGTCAGAGACGGTGCGAAAATCCGGCGGATCGAGCCCGACAATGCTCAGGAAGTCGACCCGTTCGCGCGCCGCCTTGGCGATCCGGCGCGACGAGTAGACGCCGTTGCAATAGCCGTACAGCAACAGCGCCGTCATCATCGCCGGGTCAAACGGCGGCTGCCCGCGCTCGCTCGCATACGCGGCTTCGATCTCACCAAGGTCGAGAGGCTCGAGCACAAGCGCCAAAATGAAGCGAGCCAGATGGTCCTCGCCGACAAAGTCCTGAACGCTCGGCGGCAACAACAGCGGCTGATCGATCGTCCAGGGCCGGAAGGTCTTGCTCATAAGCAAACAAAATCCAATTCGAGCAAACGCCGCCACCACAATCCGCTATTATCCAGACAGGCTCCTAGACCACCACCGGCTGTTTCGCCATGCCGGCGAGGCCGAACACCCGCCGGTAGCGCTCGACCTCGTCCGCCGGCCCCATGACCTTGTTCGGGTTGTCGGAGAGCTTGACCGCGGGGCGCCCGTCCACCTCCACGACTTTGCAGACGAGCGAGATCGCCTTGAGCTGGCCATCGACGCCGGCGGGCGCGCAGCCGACGAAGTCGTTGGTCAGGTTGGTGCCCCAGCCGAACGACAGGTTGACCTGCCCGCGCAGCGCGCGCACCGACTCTTCGATCGAATCGACATCCATCGCATCGGAGAGCACGACCAGCTTCTCTCTCGGATCGCGGCCACGGCTCTTCCACCAGTCGACGAGCTCGCGCGCGCCGGCGACCGGCAGTTTCGAATCCGGCCGCGCGCCCTTCCAGTCCGCCACCCAGTCCGGGGCGTTGCGGAGGAAGGCGGTGGTGCCGAAGCAGTCCGGCAGCACGACCAGAAGATTGCCGCCATACATCTTCGCCCAGTCCTTCAGCACCTTGTACGGCGCCTCGCGCAACTCCTGGTCGTCGTCGGCGACCGCGGCATAGACCATCGGCAGCTCATGCGCGTTGGTGCCGATCGCCTCGAGGCCGGTGTCCATGGCGTGCTTGACGTTGGAGGTGCCGATGAAACTGTCGCCCAGCCCCTCCTGCATCGCCTCGACGCACCATCGGTGCCAGAGAAAGCTGTGACGCCTGCGGGTGCCGAAGTCCGACACCCTGACTGGCCCTTCGTGCGCGAGAATCCGCAGCCGCTCGACCTTCGACCATAGCTTGGCTTTCGCCCGGGCGTAGAGCACGTCGAGATCGAAGCGGCTCATGGAGCGCATCGCCGCGCGGGCTCTCAGTTCATTGATGATCGCAAGCGCCGGGATTTCCCACATCGTCGTCCCGGTCCACGGACCGGCGAAGCGCAACTCGTACTGCCCATCGCGCCGAGTGAGCTCGTAGTCCGGGAGCTGAAATGTGGCGAGCCACTCCATGAAGCCCGGCTCAAATATGTGCTGCGTGCCGTAAAACGTGTTGCCCGCGAGCCAGATCAGCTCGTTCTTGGCCAGCCGCAGCGTGCGCGCGTGGTCGAGCTGGTCGGTGAGTTCGCTCTCATCGACGAAATCGGCGAGCCGCACCGAAGTCGTCCGATTGATAAGCTGGAAGGTCACCTGGCGCTTCGGATGCATCTTCCAGATCATCTGGAGCATCAGGAGCTTATAGAAATCGGTATCGAGCAGCGTGCGGATCGCCGGGTCGATGTGAAACGTGTGATTATAGACGCGGGTTGCGATATCCGTGGCCATTATGCGACCTTACGGAGGCGAAGGCTGAGCGACAAGAGCGCCGCGCCCCGACGCGCCCGAGGATGCAAATCGAGATGAACACGACGGCGGCCTCGGCGGGCCCGGCCCGGACCCCTCAGCCCCGCGTCGGGCTCTTCGTCACCTGCCTGGTCGACATCATCCGGCCGAGCGTCGGCTTCGCGGCGGTGAAGCTGCTCGAGGACGCCGGCTGCAGGGTGATCGTTCCGAGTCAAACCTGCTGCGGCCAGCCGGCGTATAATTCCGGCGACCGCACTACCGCCAAGGCGCTGGCCCGGCAGGCGATCGAGGCCTTCGAGGACTGCGACTATGTCGTCGCGCCGAGCGGCTCGTGCGGCGGCATGCTGATCAAGCATTATCCCGACCTGTTCGCCGGCGAGCCTGAACTCGCCGTGCGGGCCGAACGCTTCGCCGAGAAGTCGCACGAGCTGGTCAGCTTCCTGGTCGACGTGCTCGGCGTGCAAAAGGTCGCGGCGCGCTACGACGGAACCGTCGCCTATCACGATTCCTGCGCCGGATTGCGCGAGCTCGGCGTCAAGGCGCAGCCGCGACGGCTCCTGGCCGGCGTCGAGGGGCTGACGCTGGTCGAGCTCGACGAGGCGGAGATCTGCTGCGGCTTCGGCGGCCTGTTCGCGGCCAAGTATGGCGAGCTCTCGAACGCGATCGTCTCCCGCAAGGCCGACGAGATTCGCTCCGCCAAAGCCGACACGGTGCTTGCCGGCGATCTCGGCTGCCTCCTGAACATGGCTGGCAAGCTTCAGCGCGAAGGCTCCGCCGTCAAGGCTCGCCATGTCGCCGAAATTCTCGCCGGAATGGCCGACGGGCCAGCGATCGGCGAGAGCCAAAAGGAACCGCGCCAATGAGCGGGGTCGGGACTTCAGCGCATTTCAAGGAGAACGTGCACGAGGCGCTGACGGACGCGCGCCTGCAGGGCGCGATGGCGTTTTCGCGCAATTTCGTCGGGCGCCGAGCAGACGCGGTCGCCCGGCTGCCCGAGTTCGAGGCGCTGCGCGACAGCGCCCGGGCGATCAAGGATCACACGCTCGCCCATCTCGACCTCTATCTCGAGGCCTACGAGCGCAAGGTCCGCGAAAGCGGCGGCGAAGTGCATTACGCCCAGGACGCCGAGGAGGCGCGCGAGATCGTCATCGACCTCTGCCGGTCGATGGGCGCAAAGAGCGTCACCAAGGGCAAGTCGATGATCGCCGAGGAGATTGGCCTCAACCACGCCCTCGAAGCGGCCGGGATCGAGCCGGTCGAGACCGACCTCGGCGAATACATCATCCAATTGCGCGGCGAGACGCCGTCCCACATCATCGCGCCGGCGATCCACCTCACGGCGAAAGACGTCGAGCAGGAATTCCGCAAGGCGCATCGCGATCTCGCTCCCGATCGCAGTCTCGCCGAGCCCGAGCAGTTGCTGGCCGAAGCGCGCCAGGTGCTGCGGGCGAAATTTCTTGCCGCCGACGCCGGCATCACCGGCGCGAACTTCCTCATCGCCGAAACCGGCGCCTCGATCATCGTCACCAACGAAGGCAACGGCGATCTGACCCAAATCCTGCCGCAGGCCCACATCGTCATCGCTTCGGTCGAAAAGATCGTCCCGACGCTCGAGGACGCGGCGCAACTGCTGCGGGTGCTGGCGCGCTCGGCGACCGGGCAGGACGCATCGGTCTACACCACGCTCTCCACCGGGCCGCGCCGGCCGGGCGACCCGGACGGTCCGCGGGCCTATCACGTCGTCATCCTCGACAACGGCCGCTCGACCATGCTCGGCGGCGAATTCGAGGACATGCTGCGCTGCATCCGATGCGGCGCGTGCATGAACCACTGCCCGGTCTACCAGGCTGTCGGTGGGCACGCGTACGGCTGGGTCTATCCGGGACCGATGGGCGCGGTGCTGACGCCGTCCCTGATCGGCGTCGCCGAAGGTGGGCAATTGCCGAACGCCTCGACCTTCTGCGGCCGCTGCGAAGCGGTGTGCCCGGTTCGCATTCCGCTTCCCGGCATGATGCGGCATTGGCGGGAGCGCGAATTCGAGCGCCGCCTTTCGCCTGCGCCGCTGCGTTATGGTCTCGGATTCTGGGCGTTCTTCGCCAGCCGTCCGGCGCTCTATCGCCTCGGCGCGGACATCGCTGCGCGCGCCATGCACCTCATGGGCGGTGGCAAGGGCCGCTTCTCCTGGCTGCCGTTCGCCGGCGGCTGGACCCGCTATCGCGACCTCGCGGCGCCCGAGGGCGCGACGTTCCAGAGCCAGTGGCGGAGCCGGAGCGGAGCGGTGCGATGAACTCGCGCGAGGCGGTCTTCGCCAGCATTCGCCGCTCGCTCGGGGTTCACGGCGACGAGGCGCCGCGCCGGCTCGAGGTCGAAACGCGCCTCCAGCAAGCCCCGCCCAGCGTCGTCCCCAAGCGCGGACAAGGGGACCTCCCGGCGCGTTTGGCGACCTTCAAGGCCGAGGCGGAGCGCGCCCAGGCAAGCCTCGCCGAGGTGGCGGGATGGGCGGACGCGCCGGCCGAAATCGCCCGTTTCCTGCGCGAAAACAATTGCCCGGCGACGCTGCGGATGGGCGCCGACCCGCGCCTTGCGGCAATGCCGTGGAGCGAAACGGCGCTCGAGATATTGCATGGGGCATCCGACGGCCGCGACCTCAACGCAGTGTCGGCCGCGTTCGCCGGGATCGCCGAGACCGGCACGCTGGCCCTCGTCTCGGGCGCGGACAACCCGACGACGCTCAATTTCCTCCCCGACAATCACATTGTCGTGCTGTTGCGCGAGATGGTCCTCGCCGACTATGAGAGCGTGTTCGCCAAGCTGCGCGGCGAGTACGGCAAGGGCGGCGCGCCGCGGACTCTCAATTTCATCACCGGCCCGTCGCGCTCGGCCGACATCGAGCAAACGCTCCTGCTCGGCGCCCACGGGCCCCGTCGGCTGCATATCGTCGTCGTCGGCTGAAGCCGGCGGCAACTCCGCGGTTGTACCGCAGCGCGAAATTTATCTTCGCATCCGCAGCAATTCGCCATAGTCTTGTCACGCTTCGCGGTTAGATAAACCGCACGGTGTCTGGACTTGGGGGTAACATGTCCACGAACTCTGCGAACCCGCGTCGCCTTGCGATCGCGGCAGGTTACGGCGCGCTTGCCGTCGGGCTGCCCTATGGGGCGGTCGCTTATACATCATCGGCCGAATCGTCTGCGTGGGCGCTGATGGCTTTATGCGTCTGCGGGCTCGGTTTTGCCGGTTACCGTCGCTCCCGCAGCAACAGGCTTTCGCCCGGGATCGAGTAGGCGGGGGAATCGCTCCCGTCCGACCTCAACCGCGACTTCGCAGGCCTTTTGCTTTTTCGCCGCAGGCGGCGTAATTGGCGAGATTGCGCCGAGCCTCGGCCGCAAGAAAGCCGCGGCGCCGAATTAGTAACCCTATCTGGATAGGCAGGCGGCGCGCCAGGCGGGCGGGACGCGCGCCTCATGCGCGGTCGGATTGTTCATGATGCTGCGAGTTCTGGTCGCGGGGGCGCTGGTCGGGCTGCCTCTCCTGGTTTCCGGCGCGCTGGCGCAGACCCCGCCTGCTCCAGCCGCTTCGACCCCGTCACCGGCCGCGCCAGCCAATCCGGCGAGCGCGCCATCAGCGCCCGAGGGCCTGGCCAGCCCGTTCATGCCGGCGCCGAACGTCGCCACGCCGCCGGCGATCGGGGCAGAGGCAACCCCGAGCGGCCCGCCGCCCGCGGCGGCGCCGATTCCGGCCGAGACGCCCGTCGCGCCGAAACCGAAGAAAGTGGCGCCGCCCGCGCCGCCGCGCGAGACCGCGCTCAGCGACGATCCCGAGCCCACCCTTCGCCCCGATACCTTCTTCGCCACCGCCAAGGCGTCCGAACGCTACTCGGCGATCGCCGACGCCGGCGGCTGGCCGACCGACATCGCCGCCATTGGCCCGGGAACCAAAGGCCCGGCGGTGGTGAAGCTGCGCAAACGGCTGATGATCGAAGGCTACCTCGACGCCGCACAGGCGAGCGGTCTCGCCTGGGACGCCGGCCTCACGGGCGCGGTCAAACGCTTCCAGTCGTATCACGGCCTGCGTCAGACTGGCGTCGTCTCCGGAGCGACCCTGAAGGCAATGAACGTTCCTGCGGCGGTGCGCTTCAACCAGCTCGCCTCAAGCGCCAATCGCCTGGCGGGGCAAAATTTTTCCTTCGATCAGCGTTATGTCGTGGTCAATCTGCCATCGACCTCGGTCGAAGCGGTCGAGAACGGCCGCGTCGTTCACCGCTACGTGGCGATCGTCGGCGACCCCGAGCATCCTTCGCCGGAGATTTCCGCGCAGATCCAGGTCATCAACCTCAATCCGACCTGGACGGTGCCGACCTCGATCATCAAGAAGGAAATCATCCCGCGGATGCAGCGCGATCCGGGCTATCTCACGCGCGCGAAGATCCGGATTCTCGACGGTTCAGGCCAGGAGATCAATCCGAAGTCGGTCAACTGGAGCACGGAGCGGGCGGCCAATTACACGCTCAGGCAGGATTCCGGCGCCGGCAATTCGCTCGGCTCGATCCGCATCGGCATGCCCAATAAGCTCGCGGTCTATATGCACGACACGCCGTCCAAGGGCCTGTTTGGCGCCGACTACCGGTTTCTCAGCCACGGCTGCGTGAGGGTGCAGGGGGTCTACGACTACGCCGCGTGGCTGCTCGAAGGAACGGGCGGCGGGCCCGGCGGCGGGTGGGACAAGGCGGCGCTGGAAGCGAAGATCAAGGAAGGCGCGCCCTATAACATCAACCTCGTGAAGGCGGTGCCCGTGATCTGGGTCTACCTCACCGGCTGGTCGAACGGCGATGGGCCGGCCGAATTCCGCGATGACGTCTATGGCGTCGACAGCGTCGGGCAGGCGCAGGCGAGCGTCCAGGCCGCCCCGGTGCGATGAACGCGAGGCGCGTCCCTTAAGTCATGATGGAGCCACGGGCGTCATTGCGGCTCGGCGCGAGCGGCGAGTTGCGGCGTGATCATGTCGGAAAGGCGCCGCCATGCGCTCCTTGCATGGGATTTTCCCCCAGCCCGCCGCCACAATTCATGCCGCGGAACAGCGGGGTTTCGAACCGGAACAGGGAGGATTATTGATCGGAACAGGGAATAAATTGCCGGAACAGGCAGCATTTCCGTCATAACACAATCTTGCCCCGATCCCCGCTCCGGCTCGGGCGCCCATGTTGAGATCGCATGGCGGCGGCTCGGCGCGGGGCGCCTCGCAAGCGCCGCGCTGAATGATCCCGTCATGGGTTCCCCAAGGCGCCAGGTCCGGAGGGACCCGTCGCTGACGTCCTCACAACGGCGATTCGACGACAGGCGATCGTGGTCTAGCGCTTGTTGGGCGCGATAAGGGCGAGGTCGCGAACGAAGTCCGCAATGTCCTCCGGGGAATAGGACAGCCCGACGCGCTTCTCCGAAGCCGGACGCTTCGCCAGAGACAATCCCGGGCGCCACTCCCGCGCCGGCCTGATCGGTCGAGGCGCGAAGCCGCCGCCGCAATTGGGGCAAACGTTCTGGAGCGGCGCCGCGACGCAATCGGCGCAGAAGGTGCACTCGTAGGAGCAGATCCGCGCGTCGCGCGAATCGGGGGGCAGGCCCCGATCGCAATATTCGCAATTCGGCCGCAGTTCGAGCGCCACGTCCGCCTCCCCAAATTCCACAGCCCGCGTCCGAAGCCTGAACTGAGCAGGCGCGAAAGGCAACGGCGTTCCAAGAGATGTCAGAGTCAAACCGGCCGCTGCAGAACCGTGTCGATCCGTTCGGCGATTTTCACGCCGTCGCCGAGCGCGGCGGGCTGATGGGGAATCGCGGCGGGCGGCTGCATCGCGACGATCGCAGGCTGAGCGGCCGGCGGTGGACGTCGCGGCGCTGGATCGCCTGCGTCTGCGCGTTCAAGGGCCGCCGACGCGAAGTATGGGGCAATGGCTACACCGAGCTTTTTTTCCTCGACGAGCCGACCGCGCTCGCCGCCGGGCACCGGCCCTGCTTCGAGTGCCGGCGCGCGGCGGCGAAATCGTTCATTGCCGCTTTTCCCGGCCGTCCGGGCGGCGCCGACGCGATGGACGAAACGCTCCACCGCGAGCGGATCGAGAATCGGGCAAAACGAGTGTGGCATGCGCGGCTCGGCGACCTGCCGGAGGGGGCGATGATCGCGCGCGGCGGGCGCGCGCATGCGGTTCGCGGGGGTTCGCTCCTGCCTTGGGGCTTCGCCGGCTATGGCGCGCCCGCGCTGCTCGAGACTCACGCGATCGCCGACGTACTAACCCCGCCCTCGACCGTCGCGGCGCTCACGGCCGGCTACCGTCCGTTGTGGCCAGAGGCGCTTGGGGCACAGCCTTGACGGCGGTCCGCGCATGCGGCACATGCGCCGGCCCTGATAATCAAGATGGAGAAGTGGATGACTTCGCGCTCTCGTCGCCGGACTGGCGATTCTCATGACGTTGGCGTCAGCGGCGGCGACGGCCGCCGACGCGACTGGCGAATGGTTGCGCGACGACGGCTCGGCCAAAGTGCGCTTCTCGGCTTGCGGGGGCGACGCGCTGTGCGGCTTCATCGCCTGGAAGAAGGACCCGAGCGGTCCGGCCAAGATCGGCGAGCAGGTGTTTTTCGACATGAAGCCGAACGGCGCAAACGCGTGGGCGGGAACCGCGTACAATCCCGAGGATGGCAAGCGCTACAGCGGCAAGATCACGCTGTCCGGCGACCATCTGACCACCGCCGGCTGCGTCTTCGGCGGCCTCATCTGCAAGTCCTTCGGCTGGTCGCGGGTGAGGTGAGCGCGGCTGCCTGGCGCAAATTGCAATTCAGGGGAATCGTCATTGCGAGGAGCGATAGGGCGTTCGGAAGAACGCCCGTCTTTTGACGGGCTATGGCGACGAAGCCATCCAGACGCCCCGGAGCCCCTCGATGCTGATTGCTTCCCCCCGGACTTGATCCTGGACTTGATCCGGGGGTCGCTCGCAATGACGGTCGTGGTTCGACCCAAATGCAATGGGGTCCAGCCGAGATCGCGGGCTTGCGCCGCAGGAGGAGAGGCGATGTTGAAGCCGGAGGTCATCGGGTCGACGCGTTCGACCTACACGCGGGCCGTGCGGATGGTCTGCGAGGAGAAGGGGATCGACTACGTGCTCACCGAGGCGGAGCTGGGCGCGCCGGAGATCTTCGCCATTCACCCATTCGGCAAGATGCCGGTCATGCGCCACGGCGATGTCGAGCTGTTCGAATCGAAGGCGATCGCCACCTATCTCGACCGCCGCTTTCCCGGCCCGCCTCTGTTTCCGTCTGAACCCCTCCCCGCCGCGCTGGTCGAGCAATGGGTGTCGCTGGTCAACACGCTGGTGGATCGCACCCTCATCCGCACTTATCTCCTCGCCTATGCCGCGCCGAAGACCATGGATGGCAAGCCCGACCGGCAGGCGATCGAGGCGGTGACCCCGGCTCTGCGCGAACAGATCGCGGTTCTCGACAAGGCCGTCGCCGGGACCGGCTATCTCGTCGATGATCAATACACCTTCGCCGACATCAATCTGATGCCGATCCTCTACTACATGCGGCTCGTTCCCGAAGGCGCCGAGGCGCTGAACCAAGCGACCAACCTTGCCGCCTATTACGAACGGCACGCGACGCGACCGAGTTTCGTCAGGACTGTCCCGCCTGCCGGCCCGCCGCGCCGGGCGACGAGCTAGCGAAGGACGACGAAAGGGCCGCGCGCGGCTCCCGCGTTGACAAGCCTCCGCCGATGGCGGAAAGCGCGCCCGCAAGGGGCGGGCGGAGGCTGGAAATGGGGGCGGCGGAGAAGTTTGCGTCCCTGGTCGCGTTGGCGGTGTTCGCCGGCGGCGCGGTAGGCCTCGTCCTCGAGCGCCTGCTGCCCGACCATTTCACCACCGGCGGTCCGCGCGACATGATCGGCGCAGTGGTCGGGCTTTTGACCCTGCTCTCGGCCCTGGTTCTCGGCCTTTTGATCTGGACCGCCTTCGGCGTTTATTCCGCCCAGAATCTCGCGATCCAGACCCTTGCCGTCAAAGTGTTGCAGCTTGATTTTGCGCTCACCGACTATGGGCCTGAAGCGAGCGGAGGGCGCGCGCTTCTGCGGCAGGAACTCGCCAAGACCCTCGACGCGGTCTGGAACGCAAATCTAAGCGACAGCCAGTTCGCCGCCGACAATTTGGCTGGAGCGATCGGAAATTTGCGCCGTCAGGACGGGCTGCTCAAATCCCTCGATCCCTCGACCGACCGGCAGACCCAGGCGCTTGCCGCCGCCAGGCAGACCATCGATTCGATTGGCCAGTCCCGGCTGCAAATGTCGTTTGCGCTTTCTGGCGCCATCTCCTATCCGCTTGTCTATGTTGTCGTCGGCTGGGGGGTGGCGCTCTTTTGCGGCTTTGGCCTGATGTCGAAAGGCAATGCGATGAGCGTGGTCGCGCTCGTCTTCGGCGCCCTTGCGGTGGCCAGCGCCATGTATCTCATCCTCGATCTGAGCTCGCCCTATTCGGGACTGTTTCGGGCTTCCCCCGCGCCTCTGCAGCAAGTGTTGGCGCAGATGGGCCAGGGTCAGGGCGCGGTCGGCGGCGCCCGCTGAGACGGCGGCGCCCGATCCGCTTCAAAGCTCGGGGTTCCCGCGAGCCCCTAGCGATCGCCGCGCCCATGCAGGAACGCCTCGAAAGCGCGCAGCGTCGCGGCGGAGACATAGTGCTCGATGCCCTCGGCGTCGGCCTCCGCCGCCTCCCGCGGCGCGCCGACGGCGACGAGAAGGTCGACCACCAGCCGGTGGCGCAGACGCACGGCTTTGGCCATCGCCGCGCCCGCCTCGGTAAGAAATATGCCGCGGTAAGGCTGCGCCCGCGCCAGACCCGCGCGCTTCAGACGGGCGATGGTCTTGCTGGCGGTCGGATGAGCGACGCCAAGCCGGCGCGCGATGTCGGTCGTGCGCGCCTCGCCATTGGCCGCGATCAGATCGGCAATCAATTCGGTGTAATCCTCGAGCATCGAGGCCGAGCGGGCCGAGCGCGCCTTGCTGAAGCGGTCGGCCTGCGCCGGCTCGGCGGCAAGCGCAGCAGTTCCGGACGGCGGCCGCTTGCCGCGCTCCCTGGTGGTCAACACGCCCTCGCTCGCCCGCCGAAAGCCAATATCGCTGCCGGTTTCATTATGCAGCCTTGGCTGCAACTTGCAACCCGGCGCGGCGCGGCGGCGCATCCAGCCTTTGCGCTCATTTGCAGCCTATTGACTATGACGTAGCAATGGATACATTCTGGAGGCAAGGCAAGAGAGGCCGGAGATGGCGCGATGAGCGACGCGGCGATGCGCGTGCGCATGACGATGACCGATCGGACCGTCGAGGACATTCGCGAGGTTCTGGCCGGCAAGATGCGCTGGCACAGCCCGCTTCTGTTCGCCGGCCCGGCGGTGATCGCCTCGATCGCCTATATGGACCCCGGCAATTTCGCCACCAACATCCAGGCCGGCGCCAAATACGGCTATGCGCTCTTGTGGGTCGTGCTGATCGCCAATGTCACCGCCATGCTCTATCAGGCGCTGTCGGCCAAACTCGGCATCGTCACCGGGCATAACCTGGCCGAGATGTGTCGCGATCATTTCCCCAAGCCCGTGGTCTGGGGTTTGTGGGGGGTAAGCGAAGTCGCGGCGATGGCGACCGATCTCGCCGAATTCCTCGGCGGCGCGATCGGGCTTTCGCTCATCCTGCATATCCCGCTCCTCGCTGGCATGGGCGTCACGGCGGTCCTTACCTACGGCATCCTCATGTTTGAGGGCCGCGGGTTCCGTCCGATCGAGCTCATCATCGGCGCGCTCGTCGCCGCAATCGCCCTTTGCTATCTCATCGAGATGTTCATCGCCCCGATCGACTGGGCCGCGGCCGGAATAGGCAGCGTGGTTCCGCGGCTTCCCGACGCGGGCGCGCTGACGATCGCGGTCGGCATCGTCGGCGCCACGATCATGCCGCACGCGATCTTCCTCCATTCCGGGCTCACCCAGAACCGGGCGCCGGCCCGCAACGACGACGAGCGGCGCCGCTTGCTTCGGTTCTCGAACGTCGAGGTTCTCGTCGCGCTCGGCGTCGCCGGCCTCGTCAACATGGCGATGGTGATCATGGCGGCGAGCGCCTTCCACGCCGGCCACAGCGACGTCGCCGAGATCGGGACCGCCTATTCGACGCTGACGCCGCTACTCGGCCCGGCTGCCGCGGGCGCGTTCCTGACCGCGCTCCTGGCCTCGGGCGTCTCGAGCTCGGCGGTCGGCACGATGGCTGGGCAGATGATCATGGCTGGCTTTGTCGGCTTCCGCATTCCGATCATCGTGCGGCGCCTGGTGACGATGATTCCGGCGTTCGTCGTCGTCTGGCTCGGCGTCAACTCGACCAACGCCCTGGTGATGAGCCAGGTCGTGCTCTCCATCGCCCTGCCCGCGCCGGTCATCGCGCTCCTCATCTTCACCCGCCGCAAGGACATCATGGGGGCGTTCGCCAACAGCCGCCTGACGAATGTCGCCGCGGTCGTCGGCGCCATCCTGATCCTGACCCTGAACGCAATCCTGCTGCTGCAAACCTTCGGCATGAACCTTCCGGGCCTGCCGAGCGGCTGAGAGCGCGGGATAAGCGCCAAAGCCCAAACTTTCCCTTTGCCTGCAAGTCGAATAGCCTCCCGCCGACCTGACGAGGCGAGGGCAATGTCTCTGACGCGCAAGGCGTCATCCCTGGCGAAGAAGCCGACGAAGCCGCCTCGCCAGGATCTGGCCAAGGCGCTGGCGGAGCGCGAGGCGGAACTGGCGCAGGCGCGTCGCGAACGGACCGCCACCAGCGAGATCCTTCAGGTCATCGCCTCGTCGCCCGGCGATTTGCAACCGGTTTTGGACAAGATTTCCGAAACGGCCTGCCGCCTATGCAAGGCCTATGACGCCCTGGTGCTGCTGCGCGAGGGCGATCAATTGCGAGCAGCAGGCCACTATGGGCCTATTCCGGTCACCTTCGCTTCACAGGCAATCAGTCGCGGCTTGCTCGCCGGCCGCGCCGTCATCGAGCGCCGGGCGATCCACATCGACGACATCGCGAAACATGCCGACGAATATCCAGTCGCGGCGGCTCTCGCCTCTCGCGGCGCGGCCGCCGGAGGCATGCTTTGGCGGGCCAACGTCGTCGTGCCGCTCATGCGCGAGGGCGAAGCCGTCGGGACGATCGGACTTCGCCGCGCCGAGCCAGCGCCATTCTCGGAAGGTCAGATCGAGTTGCTCAAGACTTTCTCGCACCAGGCCGTCGTCGCGATCGAGAACGCGCGGCTTTTCAACGAGACGCAGGAGGCGCTCGAGCAGCAGAAAGCCTCAGCGGACGTGTTGAGCGTGATCGGCAAGTCGGTGTCGGACGCCGCACCGGTGTTCGAGACGATCCTCGACGCCTGCCAGCGGCTGTTCGGGTCGGACGAGATTGGCGTCTATACAATTGGCGATGACGGCATGGTGCGGGTCGCTGCCTGGCGCGGTCCGCGAGCCGACGAGGTACGGCGCGACGTCACCCCGCTCGCCGACAGCGTGACCGGCCGCATCATCCGGGAACGGCGGACCCACCACATCCCCGATCTGCGAGCCGAGCCTGGTCTTTCCCCAATCGTCCGCGAGCGGGCCGAGCGCCTTGGCAGCGCATCGCTCCTTTATGCGCCGATGCTGTGGGAGGAGCGCGGACTGGGCTCGATCCTCGTCGCCCGCTCGCCGCCGCGGCCGTTCTCCGACCGGGAGCAGGCGCTGTTGCAGACCTTCGCCGACCAGGCGGCGATCGCGATCGAGAATGCGCGCCTGTTCCGGGAAACCCAGGAGGCGCTGGAGCGGCAGACCGCAACGTCCGAGATACTGCGGGTCATCAGCCAGTCGCCGACCGACCCGCGACCGGTGTTCGAAAGCATCGTCGCCGCCGCCGCACGTCTGCTCGGCTGCGACATGGCGGCGGTGCTGCTTCGCGACGGCGACGCCTATGTCCACACCGCCGGGGCGACGCCGGAAGGCCCGATGCCAAACCTCGCGCCGATCAGAGTTCCCATCGACGCGAGCGCCAACTTTCCCTCGCGAGCGTTCCTCTCCAACGCGATGGTGCACCTGCCGGACTGGTCCCTGATCGACCTGCCCGAACATGAGCGCCATGTCCGCGACATGTTTGGCGTCAACTCGGCATTGTACCTGCCGCTGTTGCGCGGCGATGCATCGATCGCAGTGCTCGTGTTCATCGGAAAACAGGCGAATGCTTTCGGTCCGGGCGAAATCGCCCAGGCCGAAGCGTTCCGCGACCAGGCGCTCATTGCGATCGAGAACGCGCGCCTGTTCGACGAGGTGCAGGCGCGCACGAAGGACCTCCAGGAAGCGCTGCAGCAGCAGACCGCGACGGCGGACGTGCTGAAGGCGATCAGCCGGTCCGCCTTCGATCTCGACGTCGTGCTCGAGACGCTGGTTTCGACAGCCGGGCGGCTGTGCGGCGCCAGTCATAGCCAGATCTTCCGCCGCCACGGCGACGTCTTTCGCTATGCCACAAGCCAGATGGATGTCGCTCCGGCCTATCGCGAATATGAGCAGTCAGCGGAGATCCGGGCCGGCCGAGGAACGCTGATCGGGCGGGTTGCGCTGGAGGAACGGGCGATCGAAATCGCGGACGCCTGGAACGACCCGGAATATACCGAGAAAGACCAGGCTCGCGTCGGCAATGTGAGGGCGATGCTTGGCGTGCCGCTAATGCGAAACGGAGAGTTGGTGGGCGCCTTCGCGCTCGCGCGCGCCGCTCCCGTCCCCTTCACCAAACGACAGGTGGATCTGGTCACGACCTTCGCCGACCAGGCAGTGATCGCGATCGAAAACGTGCGCCTGTTCGACGAGGTGCAGGCCAAGACGCACGATCTCGAGGAGGCGCTCGAGCATCAGACGGCGACCAGCGAGGTGCTGTCCGCGATCAGCCGCTCCCCCACAGAAGTTCAGCCGGTCTTCGACGCGATCGCGCGCAGCGCGACCGAATTGTGCGACGCGACGAGCGGCGGAGTCGACCGCTTCGACGGCGAGTTCATCCATCTCGCCGCGCACTGTAACTGGACGCCGGAGGCCCTCGCCGCGATGCGGCAGATCTATCCGGCGACGCCCGGCCGCGGCTTTGCTTCGGCCAGGGCGATTTTGACTCGATCCGTCGTCCACATTCCGGACATTTCGCTTGACCCGGAATACACCGCGACGGCGGTCGTTGGCGTCGGCTTCCGGTCAGTGCTCGCTGTGCCGATGCTCCGCGACGGCGAGCCGATCGGCGCGATCGCCCTCGTCAGGCTGGAGCCGCGCCCCTTCACCGCTCGGCAGGTCGCGCTGCTTCAAACCTTCGCCGAACAGGCGGTGATTGCCATCAACAACGTCCGCCTGTTCGACGAGGTGCAGGCCCGCACCCGCCAGGTCGAGGAAGCGCTGGCGCAACAGACCGCGACTGCGGACGTGCTAAAAGTCATCAGCCGATCAGCGTTCGATCTGCAGACGGTGCTCGACACGCTCGCCGCATCAGCGGCGGGGCTTCTCGGGGCAAATTTCGCCGCCATGTACCTCAAGCGGGGGGACGTGATTCGCGCCGATGCGACTTTCGGCGCCTCGCCCGGGATGGTGCGCTTCATGAACGAGCACCCGCAAAGCCCAGGCCGGAAAACGATCGCGGGTCGTGTCTTCCAGACTGGCGAAGTGCAGAATGTTCCCGACGTGCGGGAGGATCCCGAGTACGACTATGGCGAAGCGCCGCGACTGGCAAATTTCCGCGCCCTGCTCGGGGTGCCGATGTTCCGGGACGGCAAGGTCGAAGGCTCGTTCACGCTCGGCCGCGCGCAGCCTGGTCCTTTCACCCGACGCCAGATCGAGCTTGTTCAGACCTTCGCGGATCAGGCGGTGATCGCGATCGAGAATGTGCGGCTGTTCGACGAGGTGCAGGCGCGGACGAAGGACCTTGAAGAATCGCTACAACAGCAGACCGCGACGGCGAATGTCCTCAAGGTCATCAGCCGGTCCGCGTTCGATCTCGACGCAGTGCTGAAGACCCTGTCCAATTCCGCACGTTCTCTCAGCAACGCCGTAAGCGCGGTCGTGATGCTGCGTGACGGCGATGTATTGCGCCTCCGCGCCGAATCTGGGTGTGATCCCCAATTTCTTGCCTATATGGCCGCGCACCCCACCCGCGCCGGCAAAGAAACCCTCACCGGGCGCGTTTTTTTGCGGGGAGAGGCGGTTTCCATCCCCGACGCGCTTGCGGATCCGGACTACAAATACGGCGACGCGCCGCAACTCAATAACTACCGGGCGCTGTTGGGCGCGCCGCTGATTCGCGATGGCAAAGTGGAAGGTGTGTTCGGGCTCATGCATCCCAAGCCCGGGGGATTCACGCCGCGCCAGATGGAGCTGGTGCGAACGTTCGCGGATCAGGCGGTCATCGCCATAGAGAATGCGCGTCTGTTGGACGAGGTGCAGGCGCGGACCCGCGACATCGAAGAGGCGCTGCAGCAGCAAACCGCGACTGCCGACGTGTTGAAGGTCATCAGCCGGTCGACTTTTGACCTTCAACCGGTTCTGGACACGCTGGTCGAAAGCGCAGCGCGTCTGTGCGATACAGAAATGGCGTTCATCCTGCGCCGCGACGGCGAGGTGTTTCGAGCGGGCGCGGCGGTCGGTTATGCGCCCGAATACATGGCGTATCTGCAATCCCACCCCCTCGGAATCAACCGCGGGTCCGTGACCGGCCGCGTCGCGCTCGAGGGGCGGGTTGTCCAGATCGCCGATGTCACCACCGATCCCGAATACACCCTTACGCAAACCACCAGTCTCACCGGACAGCGCACTTCTCTCGGAGTGCCGCTGATTCGCGATGGAGAAGTGATCGGCGTCATCGTTCTGGCCCGCCGCCGGGTGGAGACCTTCACCGAGAGGCAGATCGAGCTTGTGACAACGTTTGCCGATCAGGCTGTTATCGCCATCAGCAATGTGGGGCTGTTCAACGAGACCCAGGAAGCGCTCAAACAGCAGACCGCGACCGCCGATGTCTTGAAGGTCATCAGCCGTTCGGCGTTCGATCTTCAGACGGTCCTGGAAACGCTGATCACCACCGCGGTCGAGCTCAACGAGGCCCATTCCGGGACTGTCTGCGTGCGCGACGGCGACGTTTTTCGCTATCGCGCATTCCACTCCGCTCGCGACACGCGCCAAGTCGAGGCCTATCTGCGGCGCGGCCCCGTCGAGGCCAACCGCGGCTCGATCGCCGGCCGAACAATTCTCTCCGGGCAGGTCGAGCAGATCCCGGACCTTCTCGAGGACGCCGAGTATAACGTTCCCTTGTCGACGCTCGACAAACCCTGGCGGGCCGTCGTTGGCGTCCCAATGCTCGGCAAGACGCGGCTCGAAGGGGTCTTCACGCTGACCCGCCTCGAGCCGGGCCCCTACTCGCCCCGGCAGATCGAAATTCTGCAGACCTTCGCCGACCAGGCGGTGATAGCGATCGAGAATGCGCGTCTGTTCGGGGAGGTGCAGGCGCGCACCAAGGAACTGGCCGCTTCGCTCGACGATCTGCAAAAGGCGCAGGACCGGCTGATCCAGTCGGAGAAACTCGCTTCGCTCGGCCAGCTCACCGCCGGGATCGCCCACGAGATCAAGAACCCGCTGAATTTCATCAACAATTTCTCGGCGCTGTCGCGCGAGCTGATCGGTGAACTGGCTGGCGTGATCAGGACCGCGCCGCTCGACGGCGCCCTTCGCGATGAGGCGGAAGAGCTGATCGGGACCATCGACGGCAATCTCGACAAGGTCGTCCAGCACGGCAAGCGCGCCGATTCGATCGTCAAGAACATGCTCCTGCATTCGCGCGAGGGCTCGGGCGAGCGGTCGACGACGAATATCAACGCGATGGTGGAAGAAGCGCTCAATCTGGCCTATCACGGCGCGCGCGCCGAGAAGCCGGGTTTCAACGTGACGATGGCGAAATCCCTGGACCCCAACGCCGGCGCCGCCGAGGTCTACGCGCAGGAGATTTCCCGGGTGCTCCTGAATCTGATTTCGAACGGCTTCTACGCAGCCACGAAGCGCAAGCAGGCCGAGGGGAACGGAAGCTACGAGCCGACGCTGACCGCCTCGACCCGCGATCTCGGAAACAGCGTCGAAATCGCCATTCGCGACAACGGAACCGGGATCTCCGACGCCGTGAAGGCAAGGATGTTCAATCCCTTCTTCACCACCAAGCCGGCCGGGGAAGGCACCGGACTCGGACTGTCGTTGAGCCACGACATCGTCGTCAAGCAGCATGGAGGAACGCTCGAAGTTTTGACCGAGCCGGGCTCATACACGCAGTTCACCATCGTGCTGCCGCGCGCCAACCTCTTACCCCCAACCCCTCTCCCGCCTGGGGAGGAGGGATCATGAGCGCGCTGATCCTCGTGGTCGATGACGAGCCCGACGTCGCTGAACTCTTCCGCCAGCAATTCCGCAAAGAACTGCGCGCGGCGCGGTTTGTCATGGAGTTCGCGCAAAGCGCGCCGCAGGCGCTGGAAGTCGTCACCTCGGCGGAGAGCGCGCGGCTCATTCTCATTCTCTCCGACGTGAACATGCCGGACATGAGCGGAATCGAATTTCTGCCCCGCGCGCGCAAAGCACGTCCCGACGTGCCGGTCATCATGATCACCGCCTACGGCGATACGGAAACGCGGCGGAAGGCGATCGAGGCCGGGGCGGCGGGTCTGTTCACCAAGCCGATCGACTTTCCGGAACTGCGCGGCGAGATCGGGCGCCGGCTTGACGCGGCGATGGGCGCGCAATGACGGCGAAAATCCTCGTCGTCGACGATGAGCCCGATCTCGAAGACCTGGTCCGGCAGAAGTTCCGCCGCCAGATCAAGGACGGGTCGATCGCTTTCGGCTTCGCCCGCGACGGCGTCGAGGCGCTGGCTTTCCTCGCCGAGAACGGCGACTTCGACATGGTCGTATGCGACATCAACATGCCGCGAATGGATGGCCTCACCCTGCTCGCCAGGCTGCAGGACGAAGCAACTCGATTCTCGACCGTGATCGTCTCGGCCTATGGAGATATGGCCAACATCCGCACCGCGATAAATCGCGGCGCTTTCGACTTCCTGACCAAGCCGATCGACTTCGCCGACTTCGAAACCACAATGCGCAAGACGATCGCCCATGTCGCCGACCTCAAGGATGCACGGACCCGCCAGGCGGCGGCGGAGCGGGCGCACGCGTCGCTGTCGCGCTATTTCTCGCCCAATCTCGCCCGGAGCCTCGCCGCCGACGCCAACGCGCTTGCGCCCGGCGGCGAGCGGCGCGAGATCGCGACTCTGTTCACGGACATCGCCGAGTTCACGCCGTTGGTCGAGTCGCTCGATCCCAGTGAGCTTGCGAAGCTTCTCAGCGGCTATCTCGAGGGGATGACGGAAATCGTGTTCGCTCACGAAGGCACGGTCGCCAAGATCATTGGCGATGCGATCCACGTCCTGTTCAGCGCCCCCGCCGAGCAGAGCGATGCGGCGAAAAGGACGATCGCCTGCGCGCTCGCGCTCGACGCGTGGGCGGAAGCATACCGGCTGACATGGAACGGGCGCGGCGTGCCGCTCGGCGTCACGCAAATCGGCGTTCATGCCGGACCGGCGATCGTTGGCAATTTCGGCGGCGGTCGGCTATTCGACTACACGGCCTACGGCGACACCATCAACGCCGCGGCGCGGCTCGAGGCGGTCAACAAGCAGCTCGGCACCCGGATTTGCGTGAGCGCGGCCGCCGCCGAGCGTGCGCCAGGGTTCGTCGGCCGCCCGGTCGGCGATCTGAGGCTGCGCGGCCGGAGCGAGCCCCTGCGCGCCTATGAGCCGCTATGCGCCGAAGACGCGGGAAGCCCGGCGGCCAAGGCCTATGGGGACGCCTTCGCCAAGCTCGAAGCGCGTGACCCGGCTGCAGTCGCCGCCTTCGCCGCGCTGGTCGGCCTGAACCCGACCGATCCGCTGGCGCAATATCACCTCAAGCGGCTTCTGAACGGCGCAGTCGGAACGGAGATCCTGACGCACTAGAGCGCGATCTTGATAGGCTGAATCGGCGGGGGATTCCCAAAGGATGGCGAGTCAGATTCAACGTGCCGGCTGGGCGGAGGCCAGCAGGCATGGCGCGAGCCTATTCTTTGGATCTTCGGGAGCGGGTCGTTGCGGCCGTTGAGGCGGGCCAGTCCTGCCGGTCGGTAGCCAAGACCTTCATGGTCAGCGTGTCGAGCGTGGTGAAATGGTCGCAGCGCCGTCGTGCGGTTGGAAGTCCGGCGGCGCTGAAAATGGGCGGGCATCGGCCCTACGTTGTGGCGCGGGAGAAGGATTGGCTCATCGCCCGGATCGCTGAAAAGCCGGACCTGACGCTGCGCGCCTTACTCGCCGAGCTGGCCGAGCGCGGCCTGGTGGTGAGCTATTACGCCCTTTGGCATTTTCTTCAGCATGAAGGCGTGACGTTCAAAAAAAAGCCTTCACGCATCCGAACAGGATCGGCCGGACGTCGCCCGCCGGCGTAGGCAGTGGAAGGCGCGTCAAGCGACCATCGATCCGGCCCGGCTGGTCTTCATCGACGAGACTTGGGCGAAGACGAACATGACGCGCACGCACGGGCGGTGCGCCAAAGGCCAGCGTCTGGTCGCCAAAGCGCCGTTCGGCAAATGGCGGACCCTCACCTTCCTGGCGGCGCTGCGCTGCGACCGGCTCACCGCGCCCTGCGTCATCGACGGGCCGATCAATGGCGTCATCTTCCGCGCCTACGTCGATGAGGTTCTCGTTCCGACCCTCAAACCTGGCGATCTGGTGGTGATGGACAATCTCGGCAGTCACAAAGGCCAGGGCGTGCGCAAAGCCATCCGAGCCGCCGGCGCCAAGTTCTTCTTCCTGCCCCCTTACTCGCCGGACCTCAACCCAATCGAGCAGGCGTTCGCCAAGATGAAGACCTTGTTGCGCAAAGCCGACGCACGCACCATCGACGACACATGGCGGCAGATCGGCGCGCTACTCGATCGATTCACCGCAGCCGAATGCGCCAACTACTTCACCAACGCCGGATATGCGTCAGCCTAACAAAATCCCGCTCTAGCCAGGGTGAAAACCCAATTTCAGACGGTCCGAGATGGGCGACACGATCACCGCGCATAATGTGCAAGACACGGCCTGAGCCATGGCGTTCTGGATGGGTGTCGCATCGGCGGAACACGCCCGCGGCGGACGCGATGGCGGCTTTGCACAGCTCGGCCACGGCAAGCCTATGGCGGTGAAGTCGCTCAGGAAGGGCGACTGGATCGTCTACTATTCCCCGCGCGAAGGCATGGGGGAAGGCGAGACGGTGCAGGCGTTCACGACAATCGGGCGGGTGACGTCAGATGCGCCTTACCGGGCCGAGCAAGCGATGGACTTCAATCCGTATCGCGTCGATGTGGACTACCTGACGGACGCCAAGCCTGCTCCGATCAAACCGCTTCTGAATGACCTCCAACTGACCCGCGATCACGTCTCCAACTGGGGCATCGTGATGCGCGGGCCGAAGCGCAAGCTTGAAGAAGAAGACATGCGGCGAATTGCGGAAGCCATGGGCGTTCTGGCGGATTTCGAGAATTCGCGGAACTGACTTTTCTGCCCGCATGGGTCTGATGCTGGCGGGATCCAACGTCGGCTTTGTCCCCAAGCCAGGCTTTGGCGCCGTCAAAGTCCCAAATCGGTCAGCCCGGGATGGTCGTCGGGCCGGCGGCCCGCGGGCCAGAAATACTTTCTGTCCGTCTCGGCAATCGGCAGATCGTTGATGCTGGCGACGCGCCTGCGCATCAGGCCATGCTCGTCAAACTCCCAAAGCTCATTGCCATAGGAGCGAAACCAGTGGCCGCTGTCGTCATGCCATTCGTAGGCGAAGCGCACCGCCATCCGGTTCTCGCGAAAGCCCCAAAGCTCCTTGATGAGGCGGTAGTCGAGCTCCCGGTTCCATTTGCGGGTGAGGAACGCGCGAATGGCCTCCCGGCCGTCGATGAACTCGACGCGATTGCGCCATTTGCAGTCGGCCGTATAGGCCAGCGAGACGCGCGCCGGATCGCGGCTGTTCCAGGCGTCCTCCGCGAGACGGACTTTTTGCGCCGCCGTCTCCGGCGTGAACGGCGGCAGCGGCGGACGGTCGGTCGTATCCACTGTCAATCTCCTGTCGCAGCCAACCGAGCGCGCAGCGCGGCGTTTTCTGAACTCGAGGGCTTCGAGGCGCGAACGTATCGGCGCAAGCGCCGGGGCGAGTTCGGCTTCGCTGAATCGCGGCGTGATGTGTTGCGGACAGTTCCAGTCGAACGCGGCAAGATGCAGCACCAATGCGCGCTCGACCCTGGCCCTGTAGTCCGGCATCGTCAACTTCGCGGCCAACTCGGGATCGGCAGCCAGATCCTTCGCCTCGACATGCGCGTAGATCTTGAGACGCCGCCGGTGGGGATAGTCCATCAGGATGAGCGCAGCGCGATCGTTGGATGCGAGGTTGCCGGTGCTGATATATTGACGGTTGCCGCGAAAGTCGGCAATCGCCAGCGTCCGGTCGTCGAGAATGCGGATGAAGCCGGGCGGCCCGCCACGGTGCTGGACGTAGGGCCAGCCGCTCTCCGATACGGTCGCCATGTAGAAGCTGTCGCGCTCGGCGATGAACGCTTGTTCTGCTTCGGTAAAGCGGTCAGACGCCCGGTCGCCTTTGAAACTGCCCCAATATTCGCCGCTCCCGTTCGCTTCCTGCGCGGCGCGAACCCCAGGGGTGGCCGCGATGTCGAGAAAGCCGTAGCCCATGTCGTCCCTCCATGAATGTCTGGACTGAATGTAGTTCATTCCAAAGGGATCAATAATATGATATTTTCTGAATAGATTATTCCAAAAAATGGAAGCACCGTGGATCGCCTCGAAGCCATGTCCCTTCTGGTCAGCGTCGTCGAGTTCGGGCAGCTTGTCCGCCGCTGGCCGCAAGCTCGGCATCCCGCTGCCCACGGTCAGCCGCAAAATTTCCGAACTTGAGGCGCACCTCAACGCACGGCTCCTTACCCGCTCGACGCGCAGCCTCGTTCTCACCGACGCCGGCGCAGCCTATGTCGCCGCCAGCAAGCGCATCCTTGACGAGGTCGGCGAAGTCGAGCGTGCGGCGTCGGGCGCCTATGCCGCGCCGCGGGGCGACCTCGTCATCACCGCGCCAGTCGTTTTTGGCCGCCTGCATGTTCTCCCGGTCATCGCGGAGTTTCTCGCCCGATGGCCCGAGATCAACGTCCGGCTTGTCCTTGCTGATCGCAATCTGCACCTGATCGACGATCACATCGACATCGCGGTCCGCATCGGGGCGCTTGCCGAGAGCGCCCTGGCTGCGACGAAAGTCGGTTCGGTGCGCCGGGTCGTCTGCGGCAGTCCCGCCTACTTCGCCGCGCACGGCGTCCCGAAGCGGCCTGAAGACCTGTCGGCATTGTCCGCGGTCACGTTTGACCCGCTTTCCTTTTCGGAAGATTGGCTCTTCCCCGATCCGAAGTCGAAGCGCGAACTCCGCGTGTCCGTCCGCCCTCGCCTGTCGGTCAACACCGCCGAGGCGGCGATCGACGCGGCGGCCGCCGGAGTCGGGGTAACCCGCGTCCTGTCCTATCAGGTGGCGGAAGCGGTCGTGGGCGGCAGAATTGAGATCGTCCTCGCCGATCGCGAGCCCGAGCCCGCGCCGGTCAGTCTCATCCACTCCGGTCGGGGATTGATGCCGCTCAGGGCGCGAATGCTCTTGGATTTCGCCGCGCCCAGACTGCGAGCCCGGCTCGCCTAGACAAGTCGTGGCGTCCGCTCTCGACGCTAGCTGGCCATTGCGCCGGCTGAGCAGCGGCCACGAGCCAAGAAAACCCAAACCGCGCTCTATTGAGCCGCCTGAACGTTGGGGAACGCGATCTCGATCAGGGTGCCCTGCTCGCGGCGGCTCTTGATCGAGAACTCGGCCTTATTGGCTTCGACCAGCGCCTTGGTCAGCGGCAGGCCGAGACCGGCCCCGCCCTTGGCCCCGCCCTTGCCGACCTGGCCGAACGGCGCGAGCGCGAGGCCGACTTCATTTTCGCTCATGCCGACGCCGGTGTCGCGCACCCGGATCACCGCCTGTCCGGCGGCGTCGAGGGCGGTCGAGACGATCACCTGACCGCCCGGCTCATTGAACTTCACCGCGTTCGACATCAGGTTGAGCATGATCTGCCTGAGCGAGCGCTCGTCGACCATCACCCGGGGCAGGCGGTCGTGCAGCGAGACGCGCATGATGACCCGCTCGCGCGCCGCCTGCGGCTGCATCAGCGACACGCACTCGCGAATGACGCTGTTGGCGTCGACAGCGGCGAAGGCGAGTTCGAGCTTGCCCGCCTCGATCTTGCTCAGATCGAGCAGATCGTCGGCAAGACTGGTCACGTGGCTGCCGGAGGCGTGGATGTCCTTGAGATAGTCCTTGTAGCGCTCGTTGCCGATCGGGCCGAAACGCTCCTCCATCATCACTTCCGCGAAGCCGAGGATGGCTTGCAGGGGCGTGCGGATTTCGTGGCTGACCTGGGCGAGAAAGTCGGTCTTGGCGGCGCTCGCGACCTCGGCCGCGGCGCGCGCAGCCATGAGGCGCCGCTCGGCCTCTCGCTCGCGGGTGAGATCGCGCATGAGAGCGCAGAAGTGCGGGGCCTCGCTCGCGCCGATCCTGGCCAGGGTGAGCTCCAGCGGAATCGAACCGCCGCCGCGGTCGCGCCCGGTCGCCTGCAGCGGGCGAAGGGCCGCTTCGGCCTCGCCGGCGCGGCTTAAGGCTTCGAGCCTCGCGATTGTCTCGGGGTGGCTCTGCGGCGCGAGCAGCATCAGGACGCTCTCGCCGGCGATCTCATTCTGGTGGTAGCCGAACAGCCGCTCGGCTGGCTCGTTCAAGGACAGGATGCGGCCAGCGGCATCGAGCGTGACCGCGCCGTCGGTCGCCCGGTCGAGCATCGCCTGAAGGTCGCTCGCCGAACCGTTGCGCATCGGCGCCTCGCGCTCGACCGCGCCCGACCTGGCTTGCAGTTCCGCCTCCGACGAGCGCCGCAGCGCGATCAGCGTCGCCGGCGCGCCGTCCCACCCGATCGCCTGGGCGCGCCCGTCGACCAGGAGGATCTGACCGTCCGCCCGGACGATCTCGACCGAGCCCGCATCGTCGCTCGCCATCCGCTGCGGATCGCGGTCACGGAACATCGCGGCGAGCCCGTTCGCCGCCTCGAATTCCGCGAAGTCGCGATAGCCGATGAGGTCGAGCAGAGTCCGGTTGGCGTAGAGCGGGCGCGCGTCGCGAGCGACCAGAACTCCGATCGGCAGACGGCCGAGCACGGCGCCGGCGTTGCGCCGAACCTCGTCGTCGCCGGCGCCGCCGGCCGCGGCTGGCTCGCCCTCGCGGCTTCCGGCCGGCTCGGCCGGCGCGACGATCGCCAATTCGGTCCGTTCGCCGGGGCTCTCGTCGCCTGCAGCCGGCGTCCGGCCGACCAGAGCGCGCGCGATCTCGCGAAACGCCTCGCGCTCGCTCCGGGTGAGTTCAACGCTCTCGGCCGGGAATCCGTGCTGCGGCTCCCGGGAGCCCACAGCGTCGAGCGCGCCGGGGCGAATCGGAACGATGTTGGACGCCGGCGGAACCGCGGGCTGGCGGAGGACATAGATTTCCGCCGTGCGCTCGGCCGGCGAGGTCTCGACCTCGCCCGCCTCGGGCAGCGCCGCGGCCAACTCGCTTCCATCCGCATCGAGGACGGCCTCGGGAGAGGACTGAGCTTCGTGAGCATTTGCGGCTGGAGAAGCGAAATCCATTTCCGATGGTTCGGCGGCGCTTTCGGGCGCCGGCGGATCGGCGCGAAGCTCGCCTGCGGCTGTTTCGGCCGCCGCCTCTTCAGGGAGTTGACCGCCTTCCCGCGCGACGATCTCCTCGCCCAGGACGCCAAAACCGCGGTAGCCCAAGAATTCCCGATGGCGGCCGAACAAGGGCGCAGCCGAAAGCGTGACCCGTCGGCGCCGATCCGAGCCCGGGAGCGGCCAACCGACAACGATCCCGGAGAAAGTCTGCCGACCGGCAAGGGCGCGGACGAACTCGCCGCCGCCTTCGAGTTCGACGCGGCGGAGCAGAGCCTCGACGGACTCGCCGCGTTGCGGCGCGTTGGCGCCGGCCGCAGCCGCGAGCGCGGGATGGGCGGGGCCGAAACCGCCCTCTCCGTCAAGCGTCCACAGAAAGCGCGAAATCAGCGGCCGGGGTGCGCCCGCAACCGCCGCCGGGGGCTCCTTAGGCGACGGAGCGTCGCGGCCATCGGCGGGCGGAGGCGGTTCGGCGCTCGCCGCGCCCAAGGCCGGAATCGACGCCAAAAGCCATGTCGCGCCCCCCGGCGCGGGGACACGGGCGCAGCGAAAATTGACGTTGATTGCCCGCCGCCCGGCGACGAAACGCATGCCCTCGAGCCGCGGCGGCCCGCCGAGGGGAAGCGTCGCCGCGAGATGGCGCAGGCGCCGCGCGCTCGGTCCCTCGCCCCGCATGAGCCGCGCTTCGAGCGCGTCCGCGCCGTCGACCCCGAAGAAAGCGAGTATGGCCGGACTCGCAACGACGATCCGCGCCGGCGGGGACAGGAGCGCCAGCCGGGCGTTGTCACCGACCCAGTCCGTCGGCGCCAGCCGCGGGTCGAAAGCCGCGGCTTCCCCGTGCGGCTGGAGCGCGGGTTCAGGGGCAGACGGCGGCGGCGGGAAGGCCAAAGTCGGCGCTCGCAAAGGACAATACGACCGGCGCGGTCGGCGGCTGATGGGGCCGACGACTCGGGCTTTATCGTTAGCGAAAGCTTAACGCCGTTGACACGATTTCACCACGGCGCCGGCGCCGCCGATTGGAAGCAGGGTTAAAATTTTTGGTTGCGGCGCAAATTTATGTTGCACTGCAACAAAGAGCCCGCTATAGGGTGCTCAAACAGCGGGCGCCGATTCGTTATCGGAGCCGAAAGGGAAGAAAATGTCCAATTCGCCGTTCGAGATGCCAAAGCCGTTTGAAATTCCCAATGAGTTGCGCGACTTCGCTGAGCGCAGCGTCGAGCAGGCGCGAAAGGCGTTCGAGGGCTTCCTCACCGTCGCCCAGCGCGCGTCGGGCGCCGCGGGCGATGCGACCAACACGTCGCAGAGCGGCGCGAAATCGGTCGGCGCGCATGTCCTGGCCTATACCGAGCAGAATGTGAACGCCGCGTTCGATCTGGCTCACAAGCTGGTCAAGGCCAAGGATCCGCAAGAGGCTCTGACCCTGCAGAGTGAATACATGCGGGCCCAGCTCGCGGTGTTGCAGAACCAGGCCAAGGAGCTCAGCGCCATCATCCAGAAGAGCGTGACGCCCGGCTCAAACTGAGCGCCGGCGCCGGTTCGCCAAGAGTTCGATCGCCAACCCACCCAGTCGCATTAGATCAAACGTAGAGGTTTCGTGATGCCCACCGTACTGAAGAAAAGAGCCGCCGCCGCACCGAAGAAAAGCGCCGCGGCGCAGAAGGTTTCCGCCCCGGCCCCGGTAGAGGCCGCCGTCGCCGCGATCAACGCCGTCCTGCCGACGGCGCCGCAAGTCGCCGCGCCGGTCGAGGAGATTCAAAAAAGCTTCCGCACCGCGCTCGAAAAGAGCGTCGTCGAATCGCGCGCCGCGTTCGGCAAGGCCAAGACCCAGGCCGATGAAACGGCGAGCGCGATCGAGGTTAGCTTCGCCGCCGCCAAGGACGGCGCGCTCGCCATCAACGCCAAGGCGCTCGACGCATTGCGCGCCAACGCGGACGCCCACTTCGACTTCCTCAAGTCGGTGTTCGCCGCCAAATCGCTGACCGACGTCATCGCGCTCCAGTCCGAGTTCGCCCGCAAGCAGGTCGAAACGATGACCAGCCAGGGCAAGGACATCGGCGCGCTGACCCAAAAGGCAATGGCTGACGCCGTCGAGCCGATCAAGGAACAGGTGGCGAAAACCTTCAAGATTGCCGTCTGATCCGGATTTTTACGCCATTGGCGGCGCGCTCCTCCCTCGCGCCGTCAATGGACGCCGTCCGCCAGTCGCGGGCGGCGTCCTTTTATCGCCAACCGCCTTGCGCGCCTTCCGCTTTGACACTAGTTTCCCGGCCCGCCATCGGGCCGCCATAGCTCAGTTGGTTAGAGCGCTAGATTGTGGATCTAGAGGTCCCCCGTTCGAGCCGGGGTGGCGGTACCATCAAAATCAATAAGCTCGGAGACAGGTCGAGGGACCTGCACGACCCGTTCCTGCAGCACTCATCGCTCTGCGCAGCGCAGCCTTCGGCCGCCCAGACCAGGTCGCGTTCAAGTCGAAGGGGTCATTGCGAGAAACCGCGATTCGACCCGAACTCCGAAAGGCCCGATCGCGTCTCTCGGGTCATGTTCGAAACTCCCAGATGAAGCAAAAATTCTGGCCACCGCCAATTTCTCCCGGTTCGAACTCCACTCGCGTATCAAGAAAAACAGAATATCACGAATGTGCCGTCAGGAAAAGAGAAAAAGCAAGCGGCTGGAAAACAACAGCATTTTATCCGCCCCCTAGGAGCCTGTCTGGATAATAGCGGATTGTGGTGGCGGCGTTTGCTCGAATTGGATTCTGTTTGCTTATGAGCAAGACCTTCCGGCCCTGGACGATCGATCAGCCGCTGTTGTTGCCGCCGAGCGTTCAGGACTTTGTCGGCGAGGACCATCTGGCTCGCTTCATTTTGGCGCTTGTGCTCGAGCCTCTCGACCTTGGTGAGATCGAAGCCGCGTATGCGAGCGAGCGCGGGCAGCCGCCGTTTGACCCGGCGATGATGACGGCGCTGTTGCTGTACGGCTATTGCAACGGCGTCTACTCGTCGCGCCGGATCGCCAAGGCGGCGCGCGAACGGGTCGACTTCCTGAGCATTGTCGGGCTCGATCCGCCGGATTTTCGCACCGTCTCTGACTTCCGCAAGCGGCACTTGAAGGTGCTTGCGGGACTGTTCGGGCAAGTTCTCAAGCTGTGCGAACAGGCGGGACTTGTGAAGCTCGGCCATGTCGCGCTCGACGGGACGAAGATCAAGGCGAACGCCTCCAAGCACAAGGCGATGAGCTACGAGCGCATGGAGAAGCGTGCGGCGGAGCTCGAGGCCGAGGTCGAGCGGTGGCTGAGCGCAGCCGAGGCTGCGGACGCCGAGGAAGACAGAGCCTTCGGCCGCGACAAGAGCGGCGAGGAGCTGCCCAAATGGGTCGCCGACAAGAAGAAGCGCGTCGAGAAGATCCGGGCGGCGAAGGCCGAATTGGAGGCCGAGGCGAAAGCGGCCGCGGCGGCCAAGGCCAAAGCGCAGGCCGAGGAGCGGCGACAAGCCGAGGGCCGCAAGAAACCGGGCAAGCCCGCCGCCCCCCCATCCGAAGAGCCTGACCCCAAAGCGCAGAAGAACTTCACCGATCCCGAAAGCCGCATCATGAAAACCAAGGACGGCTTCATCCAGGGCTACAATGCGCAGGCGGCGGTCGACGCGACGGCGCAGGTGATCGTCGCCCACGGCCTCGACGCGAAGCAGAGCGATCAACATCAATTGGCGCCGATGGCCGACGCCATCGAAGCCAATCTGGGCAAGAAGCCGACGCAACTGTCGGCGGACGCGGGCTATTGCTCCGACGCCAACCTTACAGCGATGGAGGAACGCGAGATCGACGCCTATATCGCGCCGGGGCGGGCCAAGCACGCCGGGGAAGGAGAAGGCGGCGGCGCCCGCGTCGCCGCCATGCGCGAAAGAATCAAGGCCGGCGGGCACTCCAGCCCCTACCGCTTAAGAAAGCAGCTGCCCGAGCCGGTGTTCGGACAGATCAAGCAGGCGCGCGGCTTCCGTCAGTTTCTCTTGCGCGGCGTCGAGAAGGTCGCCAACGAGTGGGGCCTCGTCTGCCTCGCCCACAATATCTTGAAGCTCGCCCAGGGGCGGACCCCGTCCCTGGCCGCACGCGCAACCGGCTGAGCTTCGCCACCTCGGAAACGGTGCAACGAACGATGGCCGCAAAGCTTCCACCCAACCTTACATCAAACCGGATGCGCGAATTTGCTGCATCCGGCTCTCCGACTGGCTTGAGCGGTTCAAATCCCATCTCGCCGAGGATTAAGCAGACAGGCTCCTAGCTCCCGGTCGAGCCGGAAAGGCTCCTTAGCGTCTCCTGGCGCGCCGAAGGCGAAGCGGAAGGCCCCCTTTTCCCGGCCTGCGGAACAGGGAGATTTATTGCAGATAACAGGGAGCATTTCGCGGATAACAGGGAGGTTCTTGCTCCGAACAGGGACGGAATCGGGCCGTCGGACAAGACCGGCCATCGGTTGCGGTGCGTCCGCTCAAGCGCGGGCTCATTCGTCCCGCAGGCCTGACCGCGGCATGACGCGTCCGGCGTCTAGGTAGTTCCCGCCATTGCAAAAGCAGGGCCGCCCAATGTCTCTGGCGATAAGATAGCTCAATCTGGGGGTCCGAGCGCCATGACGAGGCGAACGATAAACACCGTGCGCGCGGTTCTCCTGATCGCGTTGGGGCTCGGGGCGATCCAGAGCGCGAAAGCCGACGTCTGCTGTCAGTCGGGCTGCGTTCCGCTGAACAACGGAACCACGACCTGCGTGAGGGCTGGCACGAACCAGACCTGCGCAGGCGGCTCGATCTGTGGCGGGAGCAGCGCCAACCCCGCCCCCGCCGGCGGCCAGCCTGGGACCTATGTCGCCCCAATTCTGCCGCCCTCAGCCTGCGGGCTCTTTTTGCAAGGCACCTACGCCAACGGCGTGGCGACGGTCTCGCTCGTCAACAGTTCCGGCACCGGCTACAAGAACCCGCCGAAATACTGGGTCTATACAAGGGTAGTTTACGCCGGGGGCTGCGTGGGCGCCGGCGCGCCCCTGAACATTCCCCTGGATGGAAAGGCGACGCTCAATCTCCTCCCCCTCCAGTACCACAACCTCTGCACGAATGTGCTGCCGATGACTTTCCTCGCGAGGATCGGCTCATTTCCCGACTCGGTTGGCAGCTGCGACTGCAGCATTCGGCTCCCCGCGCCTGCTTACGGGCCGGCTTCCTGCCGGCAGGGTTTCGTCTGGCGGAACGCTTTCGATGGCGATACCGTGTGCGTGACGCCCGCCCGGCAGACTCAGGTCCAGGGCGAGAACGCCAACGCCGGATCGACCCGCGCCGGCAGCGGAGCCTACGGCCCCAACACGTGCCGGAGCGGTTTCGTCTGGCGCGCGGCGCGGCCCACCGATCTTGTTTGCGTCACGCCCCAAAGTCGAGATCAAGCGAAGTCGGAGAACGACACCGCGTGGGACGGGTCGCCCATATCGCTGGTCAGTGACGCAGCGACGCGGATCGCGCTGCATTCGTCGTCGCTCCTTCAGATTGACGCCAGCGTCTTTTGCGCTGCCTTGAGATGCGGGATGTCGATCATCTTGCCGTCGAGCCCCAGCGCGCCGGCCCCGGGATTGGCGGCAAAGGCGTCGACGATGCGGCGCGCATGCGCGATTTCCGCTTCCGACGGCGTATAGCAGCGGTTGATCGTTTCCACCTGGTCCGGATGGATCGCCAGGCGGCCCAGGAAGCCGTCGCGCCGCGAACGGCGGCAGTCGCGCTCAAGCCCTTCCGTGTCGCGGAGGTCGGCGTAGATCGTGTCGATGGCCGTGACGCCGGCGGCGCCGGCCGCGAACAGGCAGTGCGTACGCGCAACCTGGTATGGGAAGGTCCAGCCGCCGTCCTCGCGGTTCTCGGTTGCGCCGAGAGCCGCGGCGAGGTCCTCGCCGCCCCAGGTGAGCGCGGCGAGTCGCGGATGCGCGGGCGCATAAGTGTGAAGAGCGAACATCGCCTTGGCCGTCTCGGTGGCGACAACGAGCATTTTCAGCGAGCCGACCGGCATCGCCGCCCTGGTCTCGAAGGCCTCGAGATAGTGGCCGAAGCGGGCGATGTCGTCCGCCCCGTTTGCCTTGGGGACGAGGATGCCATCGAGCCCTGGCTTCACGACGGCGGCGAGGTCGTCGAGGGTCAAGCCCGTGTCGAGCGCGTTGATCCGGACAAAGAACGACCATGCGCGCGACCCGGGCTTGTCAAGAAGCTTCGCGACATGGGCGCGGGCTTCCTCCTTTTGTCCCGGCGCAACCGAATCCTCGAGATCGAGGATCAACGCGTCGGCGCCGGACGCTTGCGCCTTGGCGAACTTGCGTTCGGAATTGCCGGGTACGAAGAGCAGCGAGCGCAGCCTCACTTGGGCTTTCTCCGACCGACGGCGAATTCCTCGAAATATCTTCCGCCCAAGCGCGCCCTCCGTTCCTTCCTTCATAGGCTACGCCCCGGCCCGAGGCTATCGGCGGTCCTCTCCAGGAGAAGCGGCGTCGCATCCCTTGCCGAAACCTGCAAGCAGGATGCACTCTCCCGTTTGACCCGCGCCGCCGCGAGCGCAAACGCGAACCGGATCGGCTCGTGGACCGCCGCGCGCTAGATGTCTGCCGTGGCGGTTCCCGCGTTCGCCGGCGCGCCCGATCGTCGGCGCAAAGATTTCGACAGTGCGACAACAGAGGAACGCTTCATGGCCACCCGGAAAGTCATTGTCAGCTGCGCGATCACGGGATCGATCCACACGCCTTCCATGTCGCCGCATCTGCCGGTGACGGCCGAGGAGATCGCCGAGAGCGCGCTCGGCGCGGCGGAAGCGGGCGCGGCGATCGTGCACCTGCACGCGCGCAATCCGGCGGATGGACGGCCGGACCAGAGCCCCGAAGCATTCGAGCCCTTCCTGCGCAGCATCAAGCAATCGTCGAATGTCGTGGTCAATATCACCACCGGCGGGGCGCCTTACATGACCGTCGAGGAGCGCGTCCGGCCGGCCGAGAAGTGGAGGCCCGAGATCGCCTCGCTCAACATGGGCTCGATGAACTTCGGCCTCTTCCCGATGCTCAAGCGCTACAAGGAGTTCAAATACGACTGGGAGCCGAAAGTCCTCGCAGCCTCCCACGACCTCGTGTTTCGCAACAGCTTCAAGGACATTCGCTATGCGCTCGAAACGCTCAACTCGACCGGCGCCCGCTACGAGTTCGAGTGCTACGACACGAGCCATCTCTACAATCTCCATTACTTTCTCACCGAAGGGCTCGTGAAGCCTCCGCTGTTCATCCAGACGGTCTTCGGCCTGCTTGGCGGCATCGGCGCGCATCCGGAGGACGTGATGCATATGAAGCGCACGGCGGATCGGCTGTTCGGCGACAACTATCGCTGGTCGGTTCTGGGCGCCGGCCGCAACCAGATGCCGGTGGCGGCCATGGCGGCGGCGATGGGCGGCAATGTGCGTGTCGGCCTCGAGGACAGCCTTTGGGTCGGCGCCGGCAAACTTGCGCCTTCGAACGCGAGCCAGGTCACCCAGGTGCGCAAGATCATCGAGGGCCTCGGGCTTGAGGTCGCGACGCCGGACGAAGCGCGCGAGATGCTCGAACTTAAGGGGGGCGACCGCGTCGCCTTCTGATCGGCGATCGCCCGCAAAATCAGGAGGCCGCGGCGGCCGCCTCGTCCGAGCGGTTCATCGTTGTTCGCGAGGCGGCGATCTTCTGGATGACGAGGCGGATATCGCGGTTGTCCTGCATGAAGCGGTCGAAATCGACTTTCCGCAACACCAGGAGCCGGCAATAGGTCATGGCGACGACATCGGCCTGGCGCGTCATGCCGGTGAGGAGCGCCATCTCGCCGAACACATCGCCGGTGCCGAGAGGGATGTGGCGACCGGGAAAGACCACCTCGGCCGCGCCGGAGGCAATGAAATAGCACGCGTCGCCGCGATCGCCCTCGCGTACGATCCGCTCGCGCGGCACGGCGAAACGGGGCCTGAGCAACTTTTGCACCCGCTCGCGCTGCTGGTCATTGAGATCGGCGAACAGTTCGAGACGGCCGATGAGCTGGCCGGTGTCGAGGCCGAGGTCGAAGCGGGGCCGGGTTTCTCTCGCCTGAGTATCCTCGACGCTGCCCTTGAGATCTTCGTAGACCTCGGCCGCGATCAGGCCTTCCTTGAACAGGGCGTCGTAGCGGCCCATCTCGCGCCGCAGGGCCGATTGGCGCAGGAAGCGCGCTTCGAGCGCCGCGGCGTATTGAGGATATTGCCGGCGCAGCGCGTCCAGGGCGGCGGTGGTGCGCTTGAGACGCTCCTTGAGAATGGAGTCGATGAGTTCGACGACCCGCTCGCCGAAGATCGAGCGCGAGCGCCCTGCGTGGGGGCCGGCGAGTTCCTGGATCATAAGACGAGTCACGAGCAGCATTTCGAACCGGTCGCCCAGCCGATCGGCGAGAAAGCGCACGACGCCGAAGCGGCGATAACAAAAATACGCCGCCTTGAAGGCGAGCGGAAAGGCAAGCGCGTCCTCGGCGCCGCGCTTGTAGCCCACACGTCCGCCGCTCCTCGCGCCTTCGCCCAGGGCTTCGGCGTTTCTGAGCAACGCCTGCACGGTGACAGGCGAAGCGGCGCGCTCGGTCATGATTTCGAGCGCCAGCATGCGCTCCTGGTTGCCGAGCGCCACGAGTCCGATCGCCAGGCGCTCGCGATCGGTGAGGCTCGCCTCATCCGCCTCGCGCGACTTCGCCGCCGCGATCCCGGCCTCGTAAGGCGCGAGCGCGCTGCTCAAGGCCGAAGGCGAGATTTCGTGGTCGCGCCCGGCGGCTCGCATGGTCTCGGCGATCTCCGCATAAGAAAGCTCCAGCACCCGGTCGCGCAACGCCTGGTCGACCGGCGACAGGCGATCGAGGCCCAGAAGATGGATGACAAATCTGAGCGTCGTCCCATTGACCAATAGCGTGAACAGCACCATGCCGGTCGCAAGCACCGCGACGAAACGCTGCACCTCGGGCGTCAGCGCCTGATTCTCGGTCACCGCGAGCGCCAGCACCAGAGTTAGGGCGCCCCGCAGTCCGCCCCAGGCGATGGCAAGCTTGTAGGCGGTGCTGATGGGCTGGGTGAGCCTGGCCAGGCTCAGGAGCGGCAGGAGCAGGAACAGCACCAGAAGCCGCGCGCAGAAGGCGGCGACAATCAGCACCGCGATCAGCACGAGGTCGTGGAATTGCATGTCGAGCAGGAGCTTCGGCACCAGGATCGAAGCGAGCACGAACACCAGAGAATGCGCCCAGAAGGCGATCTGCGCCCAGAGATCGGTGATGAACGACCAGTTGTAGGGCGTGATGCGCGCCTGCCCGAAGGCGCTGACGGTCAGCCCTGCGGTGAGCACCGCGACCACTCCCGAAACGTGGAAGAGACGCTCGGCGCCGATGAAAACCAGATAGGGCAACGCAACCGTCAGCGTCGCCTCGGCCAGCCGATCGTCGCGCGTCCAGGGGATGACCTGCAGGAAAACACGCCCGGCCGCTATCCCCAGCGCGGCCCCGCCGAGAAAGGCGACGGCGAATTGCACCTCGCCGCCGACGATGTCGGGCTGGCGTCCTGAGACGATCATGCCGAGCAGCACCACGAACATCACGATCGCCGCCGCGTCGTTCAAGAGCGACTCACCCTCGACGAGACGGGTCAAACGCGCCGGAGCGCCGACGTCGCGAAAGACCGCGACTACGGCGGCCGGGTCCGTCGTCGCCACGACCGAGCCGAGCAGCAGGCAGACCACCAGCGGCAGGCCGGAGACCGGCCATAGCGCCAAGCCAACCACGGCGGTCGCAACCACGGTCGCGACCACGGCGAGCATCAGGATCGGGGCGGCGTCCTCGAGCATCCGGCGAACATCGCTGGTGATCGCCCCGTCGAAGACCAGGAGCGGCAGGAAGACATAGACGAAGGTTTCCGAGCTCACCGGCAGGTTGGCGAACACCGCTGCGATATTGTCGAACCGGTCGGAGAGCGACGTGTGCAAGAGAACGATCGAGATGGCGCCGATCGCCACGCCGATGACCGCCAGCAGCACGACCGGAGCGAGGTGAAGGCGGACCGCGACCGGCTGAGAAACGGACACGACCACCAGCAAGGTGGCAAGAACGGTTAGAACTACGACGACATCGAGCATAGGGTCCGAGATCCGATGCGGCCTACGCGCCGCGGGCAAACCGGCGGATTATGCCCGCCATTCCACGCCGTGGCGAGCCCGGCCTATCACGCTTGCCGGCCTTGACCCGCGTCGGCCTTGGCCAGGTTTTTCGGTTCGTACGGGCACAGATCGGCCAGCACGCAGACGCCGCACAGCGGCCGGCGCGCCTTGCACACGTATCTTCCGTGCAGGATCAGCCAATGATGCGCGTGCGGGAGAAACCGGTTCGGGACGACGCGCATCAATTCATCTTCGACCTCACGCGGCGTCTTGCCGGGCGCAATGCCCAGCCGATTGGCGAGACGAAAGACATGGGTGTCGACCGCGAGCGTCGGCTCGCCGAAGGCGGTGTTGAGCACGACATTGGCAGTCTTGCGCCCGACGCCGGGCAGCGCCTCCAGGGCCTCGCGATCTCGCGGCGTTTGGCCGCCGTGGCTTTCGACCAGCGCCCGCGAAAGAGCGATAACGTTTCTGGCCTTGGTGCGATAAAGCCCGATCGTCTTGATCCGTTCGGCGAGCTTCTCGACTCCGAGCGCCGCCATCTTCCGCGGCGTGTCGGCGATGGCGAACAGTCCCGGCGTGACCTTGTTGACGCCGGCGTCGGTCGTTTGCGCCGAAAGCACGACCGCCACCAGAAGCGTGAACGGATTGACGTACTCCAGCTCGCCCTTCGGCGCCGGATTGGCGGCGGCCAAGAGCTCGAAGATCGCCCCGGCCCTCGCAGCCCTAGCAGCCCGTGACTTTTTCGCGCCATGAGCGTTTTATAGGCGCCCCCGCCCGGCTCGCCAAGCGCGAGTCCGACTAAAGCGCATGTTGCCATGCGCCTCAGCGCCACGCATTATGCCCGCTTGGGCTTGGCCTTTGGCGGCGCGCCGCCTGATGAACCGCGAAATCGGGAGGAATGGACATGAAATCACTCAGACGGACATTGATGCTCGTGGGCGCGCTTTGCGCCTCAATTGCCGCCGGCGCGGCTTCAGCCGCGGACAACAAGGTGGTCATCGGCGACATCGACGACATGTCCGGGCCCTATGCCGACGTCATCGGCGCCGGCGGCGTCACGGCGCTCAAAATGGCGATCGACGATTTTGGCGGCTCCGTGCTTGGCCAGCCGATCCAGATCCTGACCTTCGACCATCAGAACAAGCCCGACATCGCCGCGCAGAAACTGCGCGAATGGGCCGACACCAATGGTCTGACGCTGCAGCTCGGCGGCTCCAACACCGGGGTCAGCCTCGCCATGGCCGCCGCGTCCAAGGAGAAGAAGATCCCCTTCATCGCCATCGGCGCGGCCGGCGCCTCGCTGACCGGCAAGGACTGCACGCCCTACACAATTCACTACGGCTACGACACGACCGCGCTCGCAAACGGCACCGCCAAGACCATCGTCGACGATGGCGGCAAGAGCTGGTTCTTCCTCACCGCCGACTATGCCTTCGGGAAACAATTGGAGGCGGCCGCCACCGATGTCGTCAAGGCCAACGGCGGAACCGTTGTCGGTGACGTTCGCGTGCCCCTCGGGACCTCGGACTTCTCGTCCTATCTCCTGCAGGCGCAGGGCTCCGGCGCGCAGGTGCTCGCGCTCGCCAACGCTGGCGCCGACACGTCGAATTCGCTTAAGGCGGCATCGGAATTCGGACTTACCAAGACGATGAGGCCTGCGGCGCTGCTGGTGTTCCTCACCGACGTTCACTCGGTCGGTCTCGACATCGCGCAGGGGCTGGTGCTGACGACCGCATGGTACTGGAACATGAACGACGAGACACGGGCCTTCGCCAACCGTTTCTTCGAAAAAACCAAGAAGATGCCGACATTTTCCCAGGCGGCCTACTATTCCGCGACCATGACCTATCTCAACGCCGTCAAGGCGGCCGGCACGACCGATTCCGACAAGGTGATGGAGCAACTGCACAAGACCACGGTCAACGACATGTTCGTGAAGAACGCCCCGATCCGCGCCGACGGCCTGCTCGAGCACGACATGTACGTCGTCCAGGTGAAGACCCCCGCCGAATCGAAGGGCGACTGGGACTTCTACAAGATCCTCAAGACGATGAAGGGCGAGGAGGCGTTCGGTAAGCTCGCCGACTCGGCCTGCCCGCTCGTCAAGAAGTAAGAGGGCTTGGGCAGCGCCGGCTCCAGAGCCAGTTGCGATTTCGTGGAATAGTCATTGCGAGGAGCGAAGCGACGAAGCAATCCATCCAACGACGCAGGATGGATTGCTTCGCCATAGCCCGTCTGGAAGCACGGGCGTCTTTCGACGCCCTACGGCTCGCAATGACGGATCTGATTCCGACAAATCGCGACATGCCCTAGCCTGCGGCCGCCGCCGCGCCTGCCTTGGCGAGCGCCACCCGGTAGGTCGCCTCGGTCTTGGCGGCGATTTCGTCCAGGGTCGCACCGGGCGCGAGCTCGATCAACGCCATGCCGCGAAGCCCATGCTTGTCGATCGTGAACACGCCGAGATCGGTGATGACGAGGTCGACGACCTTGGCCCCGGTCAGGGGCAGGTTGCAATGATGCATGAGCTTCGGCCCGTCTTTGGCCGCATGCTCCATGACGACGACGATGCGCTTCACGCCCGCGACCAGGTCCATCGCGCCGCCCATGCCCTTGACCATCTTGCCGGGAATCATCCAGTTGGCGAGGTCGCCGTTCTCGGCGACCTGCATCGCGCCGAGGATCGCGAGGTCGATGTGGCCGCCGCGAATCATGGCGAACGAGTTGGCGCTCGAGAAGAAGCTCGTCGTTGGCAATTGGGTCACGGTCTGCTTGCCGGCGTTGATGAGGTCCGGGTCCTCCTCGCCCTCGAACGGGAACGGCCCCATCCCCAGCATACCGTTCTCGCTTTGCAGCTGCACGCTCATCCCAGCGGGGATATAGTTCGACACCAGCGTTGGAATGCCGATGCCGAGATTGACGTAGAAGCCGTCCTTCAGCTCCTTGGCGGCGCGGGCCGCCATCTGGTCGCGGGTCCAGGCCATTGGGAATGTCTCCAAAAATTCAGGCCGCGTCGCGCTTGCGGGTCGTGCGTTGCTCGATCCGCTTCAGCGCGTTGGGCACATGGACGATGCGGTGAACGAAAATGCCGGGTGTGACGATATGGTCGCCGTCGATCTCGCCGGGCTCGACCAGATGCTCGACCTCGGCGACGGTCAACCGGCCCGCCGTCGCCATCATCGGATTGAAGTTGCGCGCCGTCTTCCGGTAGACGAGATTGCCCTCGGTGTCGCCCTTCCAGGCATGGACGAGGGCGATGTCGGCGACGAGCCCCGATTCCATCACATAGGCCTCGTTGTTGAAGTCGCGGATCTCCTTGCCCTCGGCGACGATCGTGCCAACGCCGGTCTTGGTGAAGAAGGCGGGGATGCCGGCGCCCCCGGCGCGGATGCGCTCGGCCATCGTGCCCTGTGGATTGAATTCGAGCTCGAGCTTGCCCGCGAGATAAAGGCTGGCAAAGATCTTGTTCTCGCCGACGTAGCTCGAGATCATCTTCTTGATCTGGCCGGTCTCGAGCAGGACGCCGAGGCCGATCCCGTCGACGCCGGCGTTATTCGAAACAAAGGTCAGGTCCTTCGCCCCCGATTTGCGCACCGCGTCGATCAGGACCTCGGGCACCCCGCAAAGGCCGAAGCCGCCCGCCATCAGGATCATTCCATCCTTGATCTGGCCGGCGAGCGCTTCGTCCGCGTTGGCGTACACTTTTCTCATGGGATGAACGGTTCCGGTTGAAAGGGCCGCTGCTCCCTACCCGTCTCGCGTGCACGCTGCAAGATGACACGCGACATACGAGCTGGCGGCGGCGCGAGCCAAGGGTCCGCCGCCGGGATCGAGAGCTTCTTGCACCGCGGCCGGTCCGGCTTGTCCTCCCCAGCAACACCTACGGCGTTCACACAATCGAGTTCGTTTTCGACTGGCATATGGTTTGGGCTTCTGATTTAACGCCTCTTCGGTTTTCGGGAGGCGTTGATGGGCGATGGTTTCTGCGGCGATATTCGAGTTTCTCGCCGATTTGAACGGATCCTCGAGGACATCGCCGGTTCTGGCGCGCTGGTGGTTCGCAAGTTTGGCCGGGATCGCGCGGGGGAGATAGCGGCCCATCGCTTTCTCGGATCGGAGCAGGCGACCCCGCAAGCGATCACGGAGGAGGCCGCCCAACGCACGGCGCAGGCTTGCCGGGGTCGGCGCGTTGTCGTGGCGCAGGACACGACCGAGATCAATTTCGCCGGGCGCGACAAGGGGCGGAAGCTGGGGCTGGGCGGCGACGGGACAAGTCTCGGCTTCTTCATTCATTTGCTTGTCGCCGTCGACGCCGACGATGAAGCGCTTCTGGGCGTAGTGGGGGCGAAGATTTGGACCCGCGCGCTCGGCGAAGTGAAGACGCATCGCCACAAGCGGAGCCTCAAGGACAAGGAATCCGTGCGCTGGGTCGATGCGGCGCAGAGCGCGGCTCAACGGCTCGCCGACGCCGCCAGCATCGTTGTTGTCGGCGACCGCGAGAATGACATCTACCAGGCCTTCATCCGAAAGCCGGGCGACGTCGATCTCATCACGCGGGCGCGCGGCGACCGCAAGTTGGCCGGAGGCGGCCTCCTGTTTGCCACAGCCGACGGTTTTCCGACGGCGCTCGAGATCGATGTGGCGGCCGCCCCACGCCAGCCGCGCGCGCCGGATGCGCGCGTTCGAACGGCCCGCGTGGCCGTTTCGTTCGGCAAGGCGACAATCGCCAGACCCAAGACCGGACAGGCCGCCGGCGATCCCGAAGCCTGCGAGATCAACGTCGTTGTGGCGCGCGAAAGGGACGTTCCTTTGGGGACCACGCCGCTGATGTGGCGGCTTTTGACGACCTTGCCGGTTGAGACCGCCGAGGACGCTCGGGAAATCATTCGCCTCTATCGTCTGCGCTGGCGCATCGAAGAGGTCTTCCGCGTGCTTAAACGCGACGGCTTGGCTCTGGAAGAGACGCAGGTCGAGAGCGCGCGGCGCCTGTTCAACCTCGCTGCCCTCGCCGTGGTCGCAGCGGCGCGAATCCTTCAACTCACCGACGCCCGGGACGCGGGCTCCCGCCCCGCAACCGACGTGATCGACGAAAGCGCGGTCGAAGCCGCCGCCGCCATCGGCGGCGCCTTGGAAGGAAAAACAATGCGGCAGAAGAACCCACACCCGCGCGGCTCCCTCTCTTGGCTCGCATGGATCACCGCCCGCCTCGGCGGCTGGAACGCCTATTACAAGCCCCCCGGACCCAAAACCATGGCCGATGGTTGGCGTCGCCTCGCCGCCATGCTCGACGGTTATGCAATCGCCCACGGCAAATCGCTTGTGTGAATCCCGTAGCCAGCAACACGGGGGAGGGGACTGTCCGAAGGACGAGGGCGGGGCGTAACGCTCAGCCGTCGGTCTCCGCGACCCAGACCTGCATCGAGCCAGGCGCGCGATTGGCCCAGAGGTAATAGGGCAGCGCGACGAGGGCGGCGTCCTCGGCTGTGGGCGGGTCGGTCGAGTAAAGCGCAGGAGCGCCCTTTCCGGGAACGAGCCGTTTCGCACTCGCCGTGACCGTCATGACGCCGCCGAGCAGATCCGGCCGCCATCCGGCGTCGAGCGGCGCCGAGCGCGGCAGCGCCAAGGCCTGGACTGGTCCGCCGAGATTGTCGGCCTCCTCGACGCAATAGATCAACGGACCGCGCCTCAGCGCCGCCCGCCCCACATCCATACGCACGTTCGGATGGGCGTAGAGCCGCTCGGGCTGCATCTTGAGGTCGAGCGTCACCGCGTCGCCCCTGCGCCAGCGCCGGTGGATGGTCGCGTAGCCGTTGACCGGCGCGAGCGCGAGCGCCTCGCCGTTGACTGCCGCTGTCGCGCCCTTCGCCCAGCCGGGAATGCGCAGTTTGAGATCGAATTCCGCCGGCGCCTCGGGATCGATGGCGATCCTGACCTCGCCGGACCACGGATAGCCGCTCGACTCGCCAAGCACGACTTTCACCCCGGCTAATGTGACTGTCGTCTCGAAACCGCCATAGAGGTGGAAGGCGACGCCGTCCTCGCTCGTCGAGAGCGCATAGCCGGCGACCGACGCCACCAGGCGCGACACATTCATCGTGCAGCAGGGACAGGCGTGCCAGGCCCACCGCTGGTGCTGGCCGCGGCTTTCGAGCGGATTCGAATAGAAGTAGTGCGTCCCGTCGCGAGCGAGTCCGGTCAGCGCGCCATTGAACAGCGCGAGCTCCATCACGTCGGCGTAACGGCCGTCGAGATCGAGATGCAGCATCCTCTGAGCCCAGAAGATCAGCGCGACCGACGCACAGGTTTCGGCGTAGGCGGTTTCGTTCGGCAGGTCGTAGGGCTCAGTGAAGCCTTCGTTGCTCTCCTTCGGCCCGAGGCCGGCGGTGACATACATCTGTGCTGTTGTGACGTCGCGCCACAGCGCCTCGCAGGCGCGTTTCAGCCCCTCGTCGCGAAGCTCGAACGCGAGATCGGCCATGCCCGAGGCCATGTACATGGCGCGGACGGCGTGCCCCACCACCCGTGTCTGCTCGCGTACGGGGATATGCGCCTGGTTATATTCGTAAGTGCCGGCCCAGTAGTTCGCCGGGTCGTCGCCGCGCCTTAGCGCTTCCTCAGTGAAATAGTGCGGCTCGCGTCCACGCTGGTCGATGAAATAGGCTGCGAGATCGAGCCGCCGGCGGTCGCCGGTGAGACGGTAGAGCTTCACCAGCGCGAGCTCGATCTCCTGATGCCCGGGATAGCCGCGCTTCTGTCCCGGACCGCGGCCGAATACGGCAGCGATGTGATCGACGTAGCGCTCCATGATGTCGAGGAACCGCCGCCGGCCGGTGGCGCGATAATAGGCGATCGCGCCTTCGAGCATATGCCCGGCGCAGTAAAGCTCGTGATTGTCGCGCAGGTTCGTCCAGCGCTTCTCAGGCTCGCGACCGTTGTACCAGCAATTGAGATAACCGTCGGGCGACTGGACGCGCTCAAGATCGTCGACGATGGCCTCGATTTTCGCTTCGATGTCGGCGTCGCGGCGGTGCGCAAGGGCGTAGGACGCCGCCTCGATCCATTTGCCGAAGTCCGAATCCCAGAACATCTGCATAGTGACGCCGTGGCTGTTCCTCGGGATCCTCAGCGGCGGAGGCGGCTGCGGCAGCCTGGCCGATTCGAGGATGCCGACCTCGTCGAGCTTCGCGTGCTGGCTGGGGATGGTGCGCTCGAGCACGACCTCGAGCCGCTCCCGCCAGAACGGGCCGGTGATGCGGACATCGGAGAAGGGAACCGGAGAATAGGCGCGCCCTGTCATTTCATAACCCTTCCAGTTCATGCCCCTTTGCGGCGCCGCAGGACTCCCGGACGACGAGCGAACAGGGCAGGCGCCGGACTCCCGCGACCTTGTGCCCTGCGATCATGTCGAGGAGGGCTGCGCCGGCCTCGCGGCCCAGCGCGCCGAGATTCATGTCGACGCTGGTGAGCGGCGGACGGGTGGCCTCCGCCATGATCTCCCAGTTGTCGAAACCGACGACGGCGACATCCGCCGGAACGGCGAACCCCATCTCCCGCAGCGCATCGACGGCGCCGCGCGCGATCTGGTCGTTGCCGCAGAACAGCGCGTCCGGCGCGCCGGCGCGGCGGGAGAAGAGCTCATGGACGGCCTCGCGTCCCCAGGCCTCGGACCAGCGACCGGGACGATAGTCGCCCGCGGCGGCATTCAGTCGAGCCTCGGCCAGCCCCGTGCGCCAACCTGCTTCGCGCAAGCGAACCGCCTCGAACCGGTCAGGACCGGTGATATGCGCGATTCTTCGCCGGCCGAGCGCGGCGAGATGGCTCACCGCGAGCCTGGCGCCGCCCTCGTCGTCCGGCAGCAGGCAAAGCGCTTCAGGGCTCTCGACCCGCGACATCGCGTAAATGACCGGCAGACCGCGCGCCGCGGGGCTGATCGGCTCGCGACGATCGGCCCGCCGGGCGGTGACGACGAGGCCGTCGACGCGCTTGCCAAGCAACTGCTCGATATGGCGGCGCTCACGCGTGGGATCGTCAGTGGCGTTGCACATGAAGACCGCGATCCCGTGATCGAACAAGCGACGCTCGAGGGCTTCGAGGATGGGAAACGTGAAGCGGCCAAAACTGTCGGTCGACAAAATGCCGACAGTCATCGAGCGCGCCCAGTGCAAACTCTGCGCGAGGCTGTTGGGGCGAAAGTCGAGAGCGTTGGCCGCGGCAATGACGCGATCCCGGGTTTCCTGGCGCAGCCTGCCCTTGTCGTTGAGCGCCTTGGACACGGTGCCGACGCTGACCTTCGCCCGACGCGCGACGTCGTGAATGGTGCGCTGTTCACGCCGGCCGCCACGGCCTTCATCGCTCGCTTCGGCGCCGGGCGTCCGGGTACGCTTTTCGCGCGTGCTCATGCGGCGATCGTCATCCCTTGACGGCGCCAGACATGAAGCCGGCAACGAAATGGCGCTGGAGAAACAGAAACAGGATCAGGCACGGAAGCGCCATCACGACGACGCCGGCTTCCGTCGCGCCATAGTCGATCACTCCCATCGTCTGTTGGCGGAGGTTGGCGATGGCGAGTGGAAGGGTCTGCCGCGTCGGGTCGTTGAGCATGATGAGGGGGGCGAAGAAATCGTTCCACGCCGCAAGGAAAGCGAACAGGCTGACGGTGATGAGGCCGGGGCGAACGGAGGGAAGCAGAATGCGCCAGAGCACACTGAAGGGGCCGCAGCCGTCCATCATGGCCAACTCGTCGAGCTCGCGGGGCACGGCTTCGAACGAGATGCGCATCATGTAGGTGGCGAAGGGAAGCTGGAACACGACCAAGACGAGGCTCACGCCAACGAGCGAGTTTTGCAGACCGACGCCGTGCAGCATCACGTAGAGCGGGATCAGGACGGTCGCGTAAGGCACCATGAGAATCGCCAGCGTCAGCAGGAACAGGGCGTCGCGCCCGGGAAAACTGAAACGGGCGAACGCGTAGCCGCCGAGGGCGGACACCACGAGCGTGATCGCGACAACGAGGAAGGCGACCAACAGGCTATTGAACAGAAAGCGCGGCAGGCCCGCGCCGAAATTGAAAAGGGTCGTGTAATTGCCCAATCCGATCCCGACCGTCTGGCCGGTCCCGGCTTGCGGGCTGACCGACGCCACCGCCGCCCACAGGATCGGAAACAGGAAGATGACCGCAAGGCCGCCCGTCAACACGTAATAGGGGGTGCGGCCAATCATGTTGGCGTCGGTCACGCCCATTGCCTCAGCTCCTCTCCGGATCGCGAAGCAGCCGGAACTGAACGGCGTTGAGAGCCAGCAAGGCGAACAGCACGACGATGGAGATGGCGGCGGAGGCGCCGAGGTTCTGGCGCTGGAACGCTTCCCGATAGATCAGTTGGACCACGGTCACCGTGGCGTTATCGGGGCCGCCCTTGGTCAATATATAGAACTGATCGAAGGCCAGCAGCGAGCCCGTCACGCACAGGATGAGCGCAAGCGCGAGCGACGGGCGGAGCAGGGGCAGGGTGATGTGGCGGAAGATCTGGCCCCGGCTGGCTCCATCGAGCGCGCTCGCTTCGTAGAGGTCGTGGGGAATGCTCTGCAGTCCGACGAGCAGGATCAGCATATAGAGTCCGGCGAACTTCCACACGACGAGAAAAGTCGTCGACAGCAGCGCTTTCGTCGGCGTTTCCAGGAACGAGATCGGCTGATGGATGACGCCGGCCGCCTCGAGCATCGGACTGATCGGCCCGATCGAGGGCGAATAGAAGCCCCAGAAGAGCAGCGAGGCCGACGCCAGACCGAGCGCGACCGGCAAGAGAAAGATCGTGCGCAGAGCGCCGACCCATCGGCCGGCCTCCTGGGCGACAAGCGCCATACCAAGCCCTAGCCCGATCAACAGGACGGTGACGAGAACGGTGTATTCGATGGTAAAGACGACCGCCGGCCAAAGCAGCGGACTGTTCCAGACATCGACGAAATTCTTCGGAAAGTTCAGCGCCCGGTAACCGGTGAGCAGCGTCCATGAACTCAGCGACATTCGCGCCACCAGGCCCAGCGGGGTCAGGAAGAACACGGCGACGAAGGCGAGGGTAGGAATCGCGTAGATGAAGCCCCACAGCTGATGCCGCCGCCGCCAGCCTGCCCCGAGCGAGAAAACTCTCGCGGGTGTGATGGAAGTCATGGATTAAGCCGCAACGGTTGAATGCGAGGACAAGCCCGGGCGCGACGGGAGCGCACGCGTCCCGCCAAGCCGGGGCGCGCCGCCCTTACGGATTGAGCGAGCTGTTGATGGCTTTGTTGTCCGCGTCGATCCTGCTGGCGTCGCCGAACACCGCGTCGCGCATCAACACGAGCCAAGGCCCCTGCGGGTCGTTGAACGTCGAGCCGAAGTTCTTGGCGAAGGGCGTCTGGCCGTTCTTCGTCACCGAGTTGAACAGCACCAGGCGAGGGTCCTTGGCGCTGTACTTGTTGTTGGCGAGGTCGGGCCGCGAAACCACGTTGCCGCCTTTGGCGACGACTTCGATCTGGGCGTCGTCGCTTTCGACCCAGGCCAGGAAGTTCCATGCGGCGTCGGCGAGTTTGCTGTCGCGGGAGATGCCGATCGCATCGCCGCCGATGAATGTCGATGTCCCGCCCTTGACGCCCGCGATCGCAGCAACGCCGATATCCGCGTCCGCGAGCGCGGCGTTGGCCATGCCTTGCAGGCTCGCCGGCATCGGCATGATGCCGATCTTTCCCTTGGGGAAATAGGCGGTCCAGGTCGGTCCGCTCTCTGTCTTGGAGTCGGGCATCAGAGCCGAGCCGTCGTCGACCATGCCGCGGAAGGCCGCGTAGACGGCCTTGTTCTCCGCGCTGTTCAGGTGCGATTCTGTGCCCTCGGGGTTCATGACCGTTTCGCCGTCCGCCCAGGCGATCGGCCACCAGGTGAACACGTTGCAGCCGGGGCAGTCGCCGCCGAAGAAAGTTCCGTGGACGTCGCCGCCCAGTTTCGCCACCGCACGGGCGTCCGCGGCGAACTCGGCGAGCGACGCCGGCGGTTTCTCCGGGTCGAGGCCCGCCTGTTTGAAGAGCTTCTTGTTGTACATCCAGACCGAAAGATCGACGACGAACGGCAGGCCGTATTTCTTGCTGTCCCAGGTCGAGACGGTGATCGCGCCCTGGGCGATGTTTCCCGCGTACGGAAGGGCGGCAATGCGCGCGCTGAGGTCCTGGAACAGCCCCGCTGAGGTCCAGTTGGGCATGAATACGACATCGGCCGAGAACAGATCCGGCAGCGAGTTGGCGGCTGCCGCGGCGCCGACCTTGGTCTGATAGTCGTCGGTCGGGACGAAAGTGACGTCGATGTGGTTCTTATGCGACGCGTTATAGGCTTGAATGAGCGCGTCCGCGCGCGCCTGCGTCGCCGACCGCGACCACATCGTGAGATGGGCGCCGTTGTCGACGCCAAAGGTCTGGTCGGCGAAGGCCGCCGTGGCCACCGCCGAGGCGGTCAGCATCGCGGCGAGCGCGCCGCACGTCTTCCCTATGCTCATGACGTTCCTCCCTGCAGTCATCGATGCTTTGTTTGTTTTGACAAAGCCTGGCCCCCGGCGCCGGTGAGAAAAGCTTTTCCCAATCTTTGTAGCGCGCGCTTGGGTGACCGGCAAGGCCCTCCGGGTTGCGCGCCGACCCCGTGGCGTCAGTATGGATCAGAGGCTCCAACCCGGGCTTGAAGACTCCCGTTACCGCGACGCGGGTTATCCAAATATCCGAAAAGCTGATACAAAGACCGCAAGGCTGAGCAGGACGGAGAATGTCGCGCAATTTCCTGGTGATCGATCCGGCGGAGCGGCCCGATGTCCTGCGCGGACTGGCGTCGCTCGCGCGAGCGCGAATGTTGCGCCTGCTGCACCGGCGCCCGGGCGTCAACGTCAACGAAATCGCCGAGGCGCTGAGCCTGCCGCAATCGACCGTCTCGTCCAACCTTCAGATCCTCGAGAACGCCGGCCTCATTCGCACGGAGACCCAAAAGGGGCGGAAAGGCAATCAGAAGCTCTGCTTCTCCGCCTTCGACGAGGTGCTGGTGATGTTCCGCGACGACCTGAGCGCCGTCGACGCCAACGCCATCGAGGTCGCGATGCCGATCGGGCTTTATACCAGCTGCGAAGTGAGCGCCCCCTGCGGCCTCTGCTCGCCGCAGGGAATCATAGGCCTCCTCGACGTGCCGGGAACCTTCCTCGATCCGGACCGGATGAACGCGGGCCTGATGTGGTTCACCCGCGGCTTCGTCGAATATCAGTTTCCCAACAACGCCCGGCTGGTGGGCAGAGCGGTCACTGCGCTTGAATTTTCGCTCGAGCTTTCGTCCGAGGCGCCGGGCGCCCCGCACAACTGGCCATCCGACATTACGGTCGCGATCAATGGCCGCGAACTCGGCTTGTGGACGAGCCCCGGCGATTTCGGCGATCAGCGAGGTTTATACACTCCAGACTGGTGGAAGCTTAAAGGCAGCCAGTACGGCATGCTGAAGAGTTGGCGGGTGACGCCCGACGGCGCGTACGTCGACGGCATCCGGATCTCGTCGCTGACGCCCAAGGACCTCGACATTTCCGCCCACCACTCGATTCGGCTCAGAATCGAGGTCAAGCCGGACGCGCGCCATCCGGGCGGCGTCAACATCTTCGGCCGCGGGTTCGGCAACTACGATCAGGACATCGTGCTCAGGCTCACGACCGAGCCCTGAGCGACCGGGCAAAGCCGTCGCGATCGCGGAGGTCAGAGCGTCGCCCCCGACATCCCGAAGAGACGCGCGTGGCTCTGGTTGAGCCTGAGGCCGACCGTCTGACCCGACTTCACGACGAGGTCGCCTTCGCCTTCGACGATCAATTGCCCAGCCGGCGTATCGACATAGAGGATGGTCGAATTGCCGAGATGCTCAATGATCGCGACGGCGCCGGCGAAGGCCGCGGCAGCGTCGTTCGGATCGACGATCGTCAGATGCTCCGGCCGCGCGCCGAGCTCGGCTGATTGCGCGCCGGCGCCGTTTGCGACCGCGATCTCGGCCGTTCGCCCTCCAGGCAGGACCACGCTCGCCGTTCGGCCGTTGATCGCGGCGATGTCGACGGGAAAGAAATTCATGCTCGGGGAACCGATGAAGGCGGCGACGAACTTGTTCGCCGGCGCGTTGTAAAGCTCGAGCGGGGAGCCGACCTGCGAAATGACCCCCTTATCGAGCACGACGATCTTGTCGGCGAGAGTCATCGCCTCCGTCTGGTCGTGGGTCACGTAGATCATTGTCGTGCCGAGATCGGCGTGGAGCTTGGCCAGCTCGAGGCGCATCTGTACGCGCAGCTTGGCGTCGAGGTTCGACAAAGGCTCATCGAAAAGGAAGACCTCGGGCTTGCGCACCAGCGCCCGGCCGATCGCAACTCGCTGGCGCTGGCCGCCGGAAAGCTGCGCCGGTCGGCGATCGAGATAAGGCTCGAGCTGCAGGAGGCGAGCGACTTCGAGAGCCCTGTCGTTCTGCACCTGCTTCGATTCGCCGGCGACGGAAAGCGAGAATGCGATATTCTGCCTGACGGTCAGGTGCGGGTAGAGCGCGTAGGACTGGAACACCATCGCGATGCGCCGCTTGGCCGGCGGCATGTCGCTCACATCGACGCCACCGATGAAGCATTGCCCGGACGAAATCCGCTCCAGGCCGGCGATCATCCTGAGCAGCGTCGACTTGCCGCAGCCCGACGGACCGAGCAGAGCGGTGAACGACCCTTTCTCGACGGCAAGGCTCAGTTCGCTGATTGCCGTGACCGCGCCGTATCGCTTGGTCACCCGCCTCAGCTCGACATGCGGGGGGTCGTTTGTCGCCGCGTCAGCGTTCATCCCTTGATCCCCGCCGACAGCGTGATGGCCTGAGTGACGCGCCGCTGGAAGAGGAGATAGGCCGCCGCCACCGGCAGGCCCGCCAATACCGCTCCAGCGATCAAGCGCGCATAAGCCACTCCAAACGTATCCTGCACAGCCCGAATGCCGACCGTGACCGTCATCATCGTCTCGTCCTGCGCGGCCAGAAACGGCCAGAGAAAATTGTTCCAGGCGCCGATGAAGGTGATGATGCCGAGGGCTGTGGTGACCCCCCAATTCATCGGCAGGAACACACGAAACAGCAGCTGAAATTCGCTCGCGCCATCGATCACCGCAGCCTCTCGGAAGTCTCTCGGCACGGAGTCGAAAAACTGCTTGTAGACGATCACCGTGACCGGCGCGATCAGGAGCGGCAGAACGATGCCCGCGTAGGTGTTGATGAGATTCACGGACGCGATGATGATGAAGTGATTCACGATCAGCGCCGGCACCGGGATCATGAAGCTTGCCAGAATGGTCCACCACAGCAATCGCCGACCGGGAAACTGCAGCTGGGAAATCGCGTAGCCGGCGCAAATCGACATGGCCAAAGTGAGCGCCGTGACGGCGAGAGAAACGATGGTCGAGTTGAGATAGAATATCGGCAGCTTCGAGTGGGCGATGATGTAGAGATAGCTGTTGAGGGTGGGCCGCTCCGGCAACAAAGCGAAGCTCTTGATCGCCTCGTCGTCGGTCCTGAAACTCGTCACAAGCGCCCAGTAGATCGGAAAGAACCAGATGCAGGCGCAAATGATCGTCAGCGCCGTCAGCAGCGCGCCGCCAGGATCGAATTCGTCTTCGACGATCTTGTCGCGACGCGCCTGCGGCTTCAGTCATCGGGCGCCCCGGACGCGCAGCAGCTGATACTGAAGCACGGAAAAGCCGACCACGATGACGAACAGCGCGACCGCGACGGTCGCGGCGTAGCCACCCGAATTGTGCTGGAACGCCTGCTCATAGATGTACTGCACCAGGACCATCGTCGCCGCGGTGCGCCCGCCAAGCGCGAACAGATAGACCTGATCGAAAATCTTGAGCTGCAGGATCAGCTGAATGGTAAGGCAGAGTACGGTCACCGGCCAGATCAGAGGCCAGGTGATGCGCGCGAAAATCTGCCACCGAGTGGCGCCGTCGAGCACCGCCGCCTCGTAGAGCTCCTGCGGTATGTTGCGCAGTCCGGCCAAAAACAGCAGGATCGAGAATCCGTTGGTCCACCAGACCGTGATCAGCGCGACCCATGGCATGAACCATGGGATCGTGCGCCATACGTTGACCGGACGTCCGGCCAGCGGAGCAATGACGAGTTGCAACACGCCAAACTGCACATTCCCGAGCCAGCTCCAGATCAGATAGACGACCGTCACGGGCAGCACGTAAGGCAGGAAGAACATCATCAGAATGAGGCTCTGCAGCCGGCCGCTGAGCCGGCTGACCATAAGCGCTATCGCCAGGGCCGCGGCTGTGCCGGGAACGACGGTCAAGAGCACGAAGTAGCTCGTGTTCCAAACTGCCGTCCAGAACACCCGGTCGGAGAACATGCGCCGGTAATTGTCGAGGCCGACCCAATGGCCGGCGCCGATGAGCGGCGCGTCGGTGAAGCTGAGCTGCGCCATCCGCACGGTGGGATAGACGAACATCCAGCAATAGATGATCACGAACGGGGCAACCAGCGCGGCCGCGGTCAGCGCTTCGGTGGTTTTGTTCCTGAGCATCGGGGCCGCTGCCGCGCGCGGCCGCCGTGCGGCGGCCGCGCCTCTGGTCCGCGAGGGCTATTTGGCGGCGTTCATCGTCGACACCATTTCCGCAGCGGCGTCCTTCGCCGACGTCTCGCCGTTGAGCGCGGGCGTGAAGGCGTTGCCCGCCGCTTCAAACATAGGCGAGCCAACCCCGGCGAGTTTCGAGCGCGGGTCGAAGATGCCGTTGAGGGTCACCTTCGCATAGGTCGCCTGCGGCTGCATCGCCTTGTATTCGGGGCTGTCGGTCACCGCCTTGTTGGCGGGGATGTGGCCGGCCGTCGCCCAGTACAGGGCGTGGCTTTCGAGCCATTTCATGACTTCGAGCACCGCGGCGTGCTTTTCCGGCGACTGTGGCTTGCCGACATTGTTAGGGATCGCCAGGGTGTGCGAATCCTCATAAGTGCAGGGGTGATTGAATAACACCGGCAGCTCGATCGCGCCCCAGTTGAACAGTTTGTGCTGCGCCGCCAGGTCTGACATCGTGGTCACTTCCCAGACGCCGTTGATCATCAGGGGAGCGTCGCCGGACGTGAACAGGGCGACCGTGGTCGGATAGTCGGTGTTGGGCGGATTGACGCCCGCCTTGACCCAGCTCGCGATCGTGTCGACCGCCTTAGCCAACTTGGCCTGGTTGTCTCCCGGGAACCAGTCGCCGTCGTGCCCGGTCTGGCCGTCCTGCTGGCAGAGCAGCGAATAGATCGTCCGGTAGGCGAAGCTGCCGTCGGCCGTGACGGTGGAGATGCCCCATTTGCTGCCGCCCGCCTTCAGTTTCTTGAGCGCCTCCAGGAAATTGTCTGCGCCGTTGAGACCGGTGGGAAGCCCATCGGCGCCGATCAGTCCAGCGGCCGCGAGCTTGTCCTTGTTGTAGTAGAGGACGATCGGATGGGTGTCGAAGGGCACGGCATATTGCTTGCCGTCGACATGCGACGCGTCCCAGGTTGTCTTGTTGAACGAATCGGCGGACAGGCCCATCGTCTTCATATCCGCGTCGGTGATCTCGGAAAGCACGCCCTGGCTCACGCCCAGCGGAAGCCGCGACGCGTGATAGGTCATGATGTCAGGACCCTGGCCGATGGCCGTCGACGTCTGCACCTTCGAATAGAAGGGCGTGCCCCAGTCGAGCGTCGTCCCCTGAATCTTGATCTTGCCCGCATGCTCGGTATTGAAATCGTCGATGAGCTTCTTCATGCGGACGCCGTCGCCGCCGCCAAGGAAGTCCCACCAGACGACGGTTTCCTCGGCCCGGGCCGCGCCCGACATCAGCGCGACGGCCGTCGCCGCGGCGTACAGGATTCTTCGGATCATCTCGACTTCCTCCCAAAAATGACCTGGCGGCTTCCCGGCTCCGGAATTGCGCCTTACGGAAGCCTCGCCGGGGAATGGTAGCGAGGAAAGAGCGGGGCGCCAAGCGCTTTCAATCAACGAATGTGATATTGAAGCTCGGACGTTGGGCTCGCGCCGCAGCCCGGAGCGACCGTCGAGCCAGCCAGTCTTCCAGCATTTTCATGGCAAAGGACGCTCCGGGGCGGCCCCGGGCGCGGCTTGACGCAGCGCTTGGAAGCGGCTCCTATATATCGAACTTCTTGATATTGAGTGGAGGGAAGATGCGCGCTTCGGTCACCGCCAATCGGGACTACGGGATCGCGAAAATCGACGACCGCCTGTACGGCGCGTTTCTCGAGCACCTCGGGCGGGCGATCTACACCGGCATCTACGAGCCCGATCACAAAAGCGCCGACGCCAACGGCATGCGACGGGACGTCATCGAGCTGGTCCGGGAATTGAAAGTCCCGATCGTGCGCTATCCCGGGGGCAATTTCGTTTCGGCCTACAATTGGGAGGACGGGGTCGGCCCGCGCCAGGACCGGCCGACGCGGCTCGACCTCGCCTGGCATACGTCGGAGTCGAATGCGGTCGGCGTCCACGAGTTCGCCAAGTGGTGCGATGCCGCCGATACCGAGATGATGCTGGCGATCAATCTCGGTTCGCGCGGGCTCGACCACGCCCGCAATTTCGTCGAATACGTCAACGGCCCGACGGGCAGCGCGTGGGGCGATTTGCGCAAGAAGCACGGCCGAGCCGCGCCGTTCGCGGTCAAGCACTGGTGCCTCGGCAACGAGATGGACGGGCCGTGGCAGGTCGGTCACAAGACCGCCGACGAATACGGCCGCCTCGCCAACGAGGTGGCGAAGACGCTGCGCGCCTTCGACAAGTCGCTCGAACTCATCGTGTGCGGGTCGTCGAATTCCGGCATGAAGACCTATCCCGAATGGGAGCGCATCGTTCTCGAGCACACCTACGACGCGGTCGACCACATCTCGCTGCACATGTATTTTGCCAATCGCGGCAAAAACACCGCTGAGTACCTCGCCCTGAACGCCAAGCTCGACGCCTATATCGGCGCGGTCGCGTCGACGATCGAATTCGTCCGGGCGCGGAAACGCAGCAAGAAGCGGGTGACGATCTCGTTCGACGAATGGAACGTCTGGTATCATTCGAACGCCCAGGACCGCGAGATCCTCGGCGGCGCCAAGGGCTGGCCGCATGCGCCCCGCCTGCTCGAAGACATCTACAATTTCGAGGACGCGCTCCAGGTCGGCCTCATCCTCAACACCTTCATCCGCCGCTCCGACGTGGTGAAGATCGCCTGTATCGCGCAACTGGTGAACGTGATCGCCCCGATCATGACCGAGCCCGGCGGCGCGGCGTGGCGGCAGACCATCTTCTATCCCTATTTCTTCGCCTCAGTGTATGGGCGCGGCGAAGCGCTTCGGCTCAGCGTCAAGTCGCCCGGCTACGATTCGGAGGTCGCCGACAACGTGCCCTATCTCGATATCTCCGGCGTCCACGACGAGGCGGGCAAGGCGCTGACCTTCTTCGCCGTCAATCGGCACGGAACCGAAGCGCTCGATCTCGAAGTCGATCTGCAAGGCTTCGCCCCCACCAAAATCATGGAGCACCCGGTGATGACGAGCGCCGACCTCGAGGCCGTCAACACGCTGAAGAAGCCGATGACCGTTGCGCCGAAAGCGGGCTCGGGCGCGAAGGTCAAGGACGGCCGCCTGACCGCGAGGCTGCCCAGCCACTCGTACCAGATGATCCGCCTCGCTCTCGCGTAGGCGGCCAACCCAGTTGAGTGCGCCCTGCAAGGCGTCAAAGGAAAGCGCCTAACTTATGAAGTGATTGCGGATATCCAAACGACCGACCAGGAACCGCTGCGGCCCTTGCACATCGGGCCCGCCCGTCATTGCGAGCAAAGCGAAGCAATCCAGGCGACCGCCGGCGCGCTGCGATCACCGGATTGCTTCGTTGCTTCGCTCATCGCTCCTCGCAATTGTCTCTTGGAGTTTGGGTAGAGAGGGTTGTCCCTGAAGATGGGATGCGCCGATTCGGGCGGCCGCCCGAATCGGCGCGCGGGGAGATTGGCCGTCTCGCAATGGGGCGCGAAGCCCGCCGTCATCTGGGCCGTCTTCCCGCTTCCCTTGAACGCTTGATGAGTTGAATGGGCCGCCATCGCCCGATGCACGCCCGCAGACAATCCCAAGCTCACGGAGGATAGCCGCAAATGTCTCACCCCGCCACGCCCTCGCGCTTCATCGGATGCGATGTGGGCAAGAGCGCAATCGTCGCCTTCGACACCGCCAGCGGCCGTACCTGCACGATCGCCAACGAGCCGCAGGCCCTGTCCGACTTCGCCGCCTCGCTCGACCCGACCTGCTTCGTCATCTGCGAGGCCACGGGCGGCTATGAACGCGATCTGCTGGCGGCCCTGCTCGCGGCCGGCGTTCCGGCCCACCGGGCCGACGCCCGCAAGGTCAAGGCCTTCATCCGCTCGTTTGGGACGCTCGGCAAATCCGACGCCATCGACGCAAGCGCGCTCAGCCGATACGGCAGGGACCGATTCGCCGAACTCCCGCTTTGGAGCGCCCGCGAACCCGAGCGGCTGCGCTTGCAGGCGCTCGTCCTGGCCAGACGCGACCTCGTCAAGGACCGCCTCGCCTACGCCAATCGTCGCGCCGCCCCCGCCGCCCAGCCTGTCCATGCTTATCTCGAGGCGCTCGTCGAAAGTTTCGACGCGCAAATCAAGGCGATCGAAGCCGATATCGACGCGCTGTGCGCCGGGTGCGAGCCGATCGCCAAGGCCGTCAAAACCCTGGTCGCGATACAAGGCGTCGGTCAAAAAACCGCGGCAGCCCTCATCGCCCTCATGCCCGAGCTCGGCTCGCTCCCCCGACGCCAGGCTGCCGCCCTCGCCGGCCTTGCGCCCCATCCCAACCAAAGCGGTCAGACCGACGCCTATCGCCGAACCCGCGGCGGAAGACCCGAAGTCAAACGAGTCCTCTTCATGGCCGCAATCTCCGCCGCAAGACATAACCCCACCCTCAGCGCCTTCTACAAACGTCTCCTCAGCGCAGGCAAAAAGCCCCTCGTCGCCATCACCGCAATCATGCGAAAACTCGTCGTCATCGCAAACGCCAAACTCAAAACAACAAACGCCCTTCAACTGAGTTGATGACGGTCGGCGCCGTTATGCTCGCGCCTCAGAACGGATAGTGCTGGGGCCCTTCGATGGTGATCCAGCGCAGGTCGGTGAACTCGGCGATCACCGCCTTGCTGCCGAAGCGGCCATAGCCGGACGACTTCATGCCGCCAAACGGCATTTGCGCCTCGTCATGCACGGTCGGGCCGTTGATGTGGCAGATGCCGGATTCGATCCGTTTGGCGACATTGAGCGCGCGCTGGATGTCGCGGCTGAACACCGCGGACGAGAGGCCATATTCGGTGTCATTGGCGACCCGGATCGCCTCCTCTTCGCCATCAACCCGCACCACCGGCTTCACCGGCCCGAACGACTCCTCGCGATAGATGCGCATTGCAGGCGTCACCCGGTCGATGATGGTCGCGTCGACGATCGCGCCGTTGCGTTTTCCCCCGGCGACGACCTTGGCGCCCTTGCCGACGGCGTCGGCGATGAGTTCGTCCATCCGCTCGGCGGCGCCGATATTGACCAGGGAACCGAGAACGACGTGGCCGCGCGGATCGCCGCTCGGCAGCGCCGCGGCGCGCTTGGCGAGCTTGTCGACGAAGGCGTCGGCGACCTTTGCGTCGACGATGAGCCGCTCGGTCGACATGCAGATCTGCCCCGCGTTGGCGAAGGCGCCGAACACCGCGGCGTTGACCGCCTCATCGATATCGGCGTCGTCGAGCACGATGAGCGGCGCCTTGCCGCCGAGTTCGAGCAGGACCGGCTTCAAATGCTCCGCCGCGAGCTTGGCAATCATCTTTCCGACCTTGGACGAGCCGGTGAAGTTCACCCGCTTGACCGCAGGGTGAGCGATCAGCGCCGCCACCACCTTCGGAGCCTCGGCGGGGGCGTTGGAGATCACATTGACGACTCCTTTGGGAAAGCCGGCGTCGTTCATGATCTGGCCGATCAGACGATGGGTCGCGGGGCAGACTTCCGACGACTTCAGGATCACGGTGTTGCCGCAGGCGAGCGGGGCGGCGATCGCGCGCACGCCGAGGATCACGGGAGCGTTCCACGGGGCCATGCCGAGGACGACGCCGGCCGGCTGCCGGACCGCGAGCGAGATCACGCCCGGCTTGTCGGCGGGAATGATCTCGCCGAGGATCTGCGTCGTGAGCCCCGCGGCTTCGCGCAGCATGCTGGCGGCGAAGTGGACATTGAAACCGGCCCAAGGCGCGGTCGCGCCGATCTCCTCGATCATCGGCTGGGTGAATTCGCCCGCTCGGGCTTCGAGAAGATCGGCGGCCTTGAGCAGAAGCGCCCGACGTTCACCCGGACCGGTCTGCGACCAGGCGGGAAAAGCCCGCGCCGCAGCCTCGACGACCTTGACGGCGTCGGCTTCGCTCGCCGCCGCCGCTTCGCTCGCGACTGCCCCGGTGACCGGATCGAGACGGGAATATGTCGCGCCGGAGGCAGCCGGAGCCGCTGCGCCGTCGATGATGAAATCAACCTTCATTGAGACCTCCCTACCTTTCGATCGCCGGGCGCCATGCCCGGCGATTCGTTAAAATCCAAGAACGGTGGCGTTGATCGAGGCTTCCAGGCCCCCGTCGACCGGCAAGTTGGCGCCGTTGATCCAGCGCGCGCCGTCCGAGCACAGGAACAGGACTGCGGGCGCGAAATCCGGCGCCGAGCCGGCGCGGCCGACGCGCGCGATGTCGTCGTCGACGCGCGGATCGCCGAAGATCTGGCGAAATTCCTTCAAGATCGGGGTCGTCACCGGGCCGGGGCTGACGGCGTTGACCCGCAATCCGCGGTCCTTGAACAACGGCTGATGCGCGGCCCGGATCGTCCACAGCAGCAGGAGTTCCTTCGACAGCGGATAGGCCTCGCCATCCGGAACTTTGTGCTCGGATATGAGCGGACCAAGATCGGGAAAGCCGGGCGCGCTCACGAACGCCTTGGCGCGGTCGAGATTGGCGCGCCAGCCATAGCCGGCAATCGAGGCGACATTGACGACGGCGCCGCCCTCGCGCAGCCGCGGCGCAAGCGCCTCGGTCAATTCCCTCAGGCCATAGAAGTTGATCGCCAGCGTTTTCGCCGCCCCAATCGTGCCCGAAACGCCGGCGACATTGCACAAGCGCGTCGAAACGCCTCGGCAGAGTCTCAACGATCTCGGCGACGCCCTGAGCCGAGCCGATGTCGGCCTTGACGAAGGCGTCCAATGGGCGTGCGGGCGGATTGATGTCGACGCCGACAATATCGGCGCCCAGCGCCACGGCGAGCTCGCCGATTCGCGCGCCGATGCCGGAGGAAATCCCGGTGATGACGATCGTCTTGCCCAGCAGCATCATGAGCCTCCCGCCCCGCCCTCGCCCGCATCGGGTTTCGGCGCCGGAGCCTTGCCTTCCGCGCCGCTGACGTCCTTCGCCAACCGCAGGCGGTATCCGATCGGCAGCAGCCGCAACGACGTCGAATCCTCGACCCAGCCCCACAAGCCGCGCGGGAAAAGCAGGGCGAAAATGAGCGCCGTCGCGCCGAGCCCGACCAGATACCAGACGCCCATGTCGCCGAACCAGGTTTCGATGGCGAAGAAAACGACCGCGCCGAGAATCGCGCCCTCGAAGGTGCCGAAGCCGCCGACCAGCGCCATGAAGATCATGTAGGCGGTCCATAAGGGGCTGAAATAGGCCTTGGGCTGGAAGGTGAGCGCAGTCGCGACCCAAAGCGCGCCGGCGAGCGCCGCGCCGAAGGCGGCGAGCGTGAACACCAGCCGCTTGGCGCGCGCGACCCGCACGCCGATTGATTCCGCCGCCTCCTCGTTGTCGCGGATCGCCTGAATCGCCGCGCCGAGCGGGCTGCGCAAGAGCCAAAAGACGATCGCGAGTAAGCCCGTCATCGCGACAAGCGCGCACCAGTAGGTGAGCGCGCGGCGGCTGCCGCTCGAATAGACGTTGAGCTCGATCAGCGAGGTGCCGGTCTCGCCGCGAACCAGCGTGTCGAGATTGACCAGCAGGTGCGCGAGCTCCGAGACCACCCACATGCCGATCGCGAATTCGCCGCCCTTAAGCCTCAGCATCACGATCGACAGCGGCCAGGACAGCGCGCCGACAATGAGCGCGCCGAGGAACAGCGACGGATAGACGCTGACCCCGAGGTCCGCGAGCCGGATCGCGGCATAGGCGCCGAGGCCAAAGAACGCCTGCTGGCCGATCGACACCAGGCCGCAGAATCCGACCAGCGCGTTCCACATTAGCGCCAGGATGACGTAGATGAACAAAGTCGTGAGCTTGTCGACCGCGTTGGCGCTGAAGATCACCGGGCCGATCGCGAGCGCGGCGACAATGACCGCCGCGGCCGCGATCGCGATCCGCGACTCCGGCGTCCAGCGCTCGACCACGGCGGTGTTGGTCGCGCTCATTTTCGCCCTCCGCCGGCGAGCGCGGCCCGGACGCGATGGCCGAGGTCGCCGAAGAACAGCCTTGCGAACAGGACGGCGAGAAAAGCGAGGTGGCCGGCGATGAAGAAGCCCTGCGGGCTGACGAGCGCGCCGAGGCTCTGGGCGACGCCGAGCACGATTCCGCCGATCAGCGTGCCCCACAGCGACCCTGCCCCGCCGATAACCGAGGCCTCGAAGGCGAAGATGAGCTGGGCCGCGCCGGCGTAAGGATCGAACGTCGCCCGCATGCCGAGGAACGCGCCGGCGACCGCGACCGTCGCCAGCGCAATCGCAGCGGCGATCGCATTGACGCGGCGGGCGTTGACGCCGACGAGGCCGACGGTATCGGGGTCTTCGGCGGTCGCCCGGATCGCCCGCCCGGTCATCGTGCGGTTGAGAAAGGCCTCAATGCCGCCGAGGAGCGCGATCGCGACCGCCATGGTCAGCGCCGCAAGCTTGCCGATGGCGATGTCGTCGGTGAGCGACCAGCTGTCGTAGGAAAGATCGCCGATATAGGGCGCGAGCGAGCGGGTGTCGGCGCCGAAGCCCTGGAACATGAGGTTGTCGAGAATGATCGACAGGCCGAAGGTCGAGAGCACCGGCACCAGGAGCCCGCCGCGGGCGCTGCGTTCGAGCACCAGGCGCTGCAGCGCCCAGCCGACCAGCGCCATCAGCGGCGCAACGATCAGGAGGCCGAGAAACGGCTCGACGCCGAAGCGGTCGGCAAGCACATAGAGCGCGTAAGCGGAGAGCACGGCGAGGCTGCCATGCGCGAGATTGATGACCCCCATGACGCCGAACATGAACGACAGCCCGCAGGCGATCAGGGCGTAGTAGCCGCCAAGCAGGACGCCCTGCAGGATTTGATTGACCAGAATCACGACCGCGCCGCCTCTCCGCGCGACGACCTCTTGAGGCCGAAATAAGCCTCGGTGACTTCCTCCCGGGTAAGCGCATGGGTCGGTCCCTCGATGGCGATCGCGCCCTCGAGCATGCAGATGGTGCGGCTTGCGGTCGCCATCGCGCGCTTGAGGTCCTGCTCGACCAGGAGCATCGCGACGCCGGACGATTTCAACGCCTCGAGCCGAACGTAAACGCGATCGACGACGAGCGGCGACAAGCCGAGCGACACCTCGTCGAGCAGCAGGAGCTCCGGGTTCATCATCAACGCCCGCCCGATCGCGGTCGCCTGTTGCTCGCCGCCCGACAATGTGCCGGCGAGGCTGCGGCGGCGGTCTCTGAGGTTGGGAAAGGCCTCCATCACCGCGTCGAGCGTCCACGCGCCCGCGCGGCCGGCCGAGCGCGCAAGCATGAGATTCTCTTCCACCGTCAGGCGCGCGAACAAACGCCGTCCCTCCGGCACCAGCGCGAGCCCGAGGGCGGCGCGCGCGTGGGCGCTTCTTGAGCCGATATCCTCGCCCTTGAAGACGATGCGGCCGGCGGTGTGGCGATGCGCGCCGGCGATCGTTCGGAGCAGCGTGGTCTTGCCGGCCCCGTTCGCGCCGACCAGCGCGACCGTCTCGCCTGGCTCGATCGCAAGCGTGACGCCGCGCACCGCCTGGAGCTGGCCGTGACGCGCTTCGAGCCCTTCGACCGCGAGCAGCGTCACACCACGCCTCCGCCAAGATAGGCCTCGATCACCCGAGGATCGGCCATGACGCTTTGCGGCGGCCCGTCGGCGATCACCCGTCCTGCATCCATGCACACCAGACGATCGGCGACGCGCAGCAGAATGTGGACGATGTGCTCGATCCAGACGAGCGCGATCCCGCGGACCTTGAGCTCGAGGATGATGTCAACGAGCTCGTTCGCCTCGGCGTCGGTCAGTCCGCCGCCGATTTCGTCCAGGAGCAGCACCGCGGGGTCGGTGGCGAGCGCGCGGGCGAGTTCGAGACGCTTGCGGTCGATGAGGCCGAGCGTCTCCGCCCGCCGGTTGGCGATCGCCGTCATGCCGGTCAGTTCGAGCGACTCTATCGCCTTCCCGTAGGCAGCGTCGTGCTGAAGACCGGCGCCATGAGCGGCGGCGGTGAAGACGTTCTCGAACACCGTCATGCCCTGGAACGGACGGGGGATCTGGTGGGTGCGCGCCAGCCCCCGCCGGCAGCGTTCCGCGGTCGGAATTTCGGTCACGTCCTTGTCGAGAAAGCTGACCCGCCCTTCTGTCGGCGCGTGGGCGCCGACGAGGACGCTGAGCAGGGTGGTCTTGCCGGCGCCGTTCGGGCCAACGACGCCGACCGCCTCGCGGGCGCCGACGGAAAAGTCGACCCCGTCGAGCACCACGAGAGCGCCGAAGCTCTTCGTCAGGCCTTTCGCGTGAAGCAGAGGGCCGTCCACACGCGCGCCGGACAACTAAGGCGACTCCTCTAACGGGTCGATCGCAACGGCAAAACACCCCCTCATCCTGAGGAGCGCCGAAGGCGCGTCTCGAAGGATGGTCCAGAGTTCTGCGCTGGCTCGGCGCGTGCTGGACCGTCCTTCGAGGCCGCTGCGCGGCGCCTCAGGACAAGGCGATGGGGTGCTGGTCACGCGCACGCCTAATCCCGCCGGACGCCTCAGCCGTTAAACGGCTTGAGCTTGGCCAGGATCGGAACGTTCGGGTCGTTGGCGTTCTCGGTCGTCGGATAGTCGAGCGGAAACTTCGAGCCCGCCGGCGCCTTGACCCACTGGGTGCCGATGATCGGCCCGGGCGAGACATTGGGCACTGGCCCGGTGTTGAAGTCAACAGGGCCTGCGATCGTGACCGTCTTCAGCGTCGACATCGCCTTGGCGACGACGGCCTTGTCCATCGGATTACTGCTGGCGCTGAGCGCTGCGGCGCCGGCGTCGAACAGCGACAGCGTCGCGCCGAGCTGTTGCGTCCACTGCTTGCCCGATTCCTTCTCATAGCCGTCGGCGAGCTCCTGGCCGCTGACGCCCGCGAGCGAGGACTTGTATGGGAAAGCCTTGTGCCAGTAGGCGGCGCTGGCGAGGTTGAAGCCGAGCGCGCCAAGCGCCGTCACCTGCGAGGGGAAGAGGCCGGTCTTGGCGATCTGGGCGATCTTGACCATCTTGGTGTAGCCCTGCTGGGCGGCCTGACGCCAGAAGGCGGCGAAGTCGGGCGGGATCGGGAAAGTGTTGAAGATCTCGCATTTCTCCGCCTTGAACTTGGCGATCTGGGCCGAAAAATCTGTCGTCCCGTCCTCGTAGGCGCCGGGATCGATGATGGTGAACCCGGCCTTGGCGAGCGCGGGCGCGAGGTTTTCGCGAATCGCGTTGCCGTCGGCGTCGTTGGGATAGAGCACGCCGACCTTCTTATTGGTCTCGATCAGATTCCACTGCGAGACATAGGCCTTGTAGAACTCGCCGCCGCCAAAGCCGAAATGATAGGTCCATTTGAACGGCGAAGGCTGGCCGGGCTTCGCGCCGCGCCCGAAGTACCAGGCTTGCCACGGCATGACCGTCGACATGCAAGGCACGCCGGCCGCCTCGCAGGCGTCGGCGACCGGATTGATCGTCTCGGGGGTCGAGACGACCAGCATCATGTCGATCTTGTCGGAATTGATCAGCGTCTTGGCGAGCTGCCCGGCGCGCGACGGATCGGACTGGGTGTCGCGGTCGAGAATTTCGACGCCATAGGTCTTGTCGCCGACCTTGAGCCCCGAAGCCAGCGCCTTGCGGGCGAGCTCGAGGATATAGCCGTCGGTCTCGCCGAACCCGCCGAGCGCGCCGGTGCGCGGACTGATGAAACCGACCTTAAGCGTCGCCTCCGGGCCGGCGGCGAAGGCGCCGTATGGGCGGGACGCCGCCCCGAGGCCGGCGACGCCAGCCGACAAGATCAGCCCGCGCCGCGATATCCTCGTGCCGCTGAGGCCTTCGATGTTGAAATTGGTCTTCATGCCTTTCCTCCCAAGTGACGCCGCCTCCAAAGCGAGACAGGCGCTTTGCTTTGGCTTCCGCCTAGATCGGGTATCGCCCGCGCCCGGCGTTGATCGTAACCCAGCGCAGCTCGGTGAACTCGTGGATCGCCGCCGCGCCGCCAAAACGACCATAGCCCGACGCCTTGACGCCGCCGAACGGCATTTGCGCCTCGTCATGAACGGTCGGCCCGTTGATGTGGCAGATGCCGGACTCGATCCGTTTGGCGACGCTGAGCGCGCGCGTCAGATCACGGCCGAAGACGGCTGCGGCAAGACCATATTGGGTGTCGTTGGCGACCCGGACCGCCTCCTCGACGCCCTCGACGCGGATGATCGCGGCGACCGGGCCAAACGATTCTTCGCCATAGATGCGCATTGCCGGGGTCACATGGTCGAGCACGGTCGCGTCCATCAGCACGCCGTTGGCGCGACCACCCGCGACGAGCCGCGCGCCCTTCGACACCGCGTCGGTGACGAGGCGAACGACGCGCTCCACCGCTTCGAAACCGATCATCGAGCCGAGCGGCGCCTTCGCCTCGCGCGGATCGCCGGCGACAAGCGACGCCGCCTTGGCCGCGAGGCGGCGGGCGAACGCATCGGCGACCGCCTGATCGACGATCAGCCGCTCGGTCGACATGCAGATCTGGCCCTGGTTCATGAACGCGCCGAAGGCCGCGGCTGCGACCGCTTCGTCGAGGTCGGCGTCGTCGAGCACCAGGAGCGGCGCCTTTCCGCCGAGTTCGAGCAGCGCCGGCTTCAGGTGACGGGCCGCCAGCTCAGCAACGTGGCGTCCGACCCGGGTCGAGCCGGTGAAATTGACCCGCCGCACCGCCGGATGGGCGATCAGCGCCTCGACGATCCGCGAAGCGTCGGCGGGAGCGTTGTTGACCACGTTGACAACCCCGTCGCCGCAGCCGGCGGCTTGAAAGGACTCGCCAACCAGCCGATGGGTCCTCGGACAAACTTCCGAGCCCTTCAGCACCGTCGTATTGCCGCAGGCGAGCGGCATCGCGAGCGCCCTCACCCCGAGAACGATCGGGGCGTTCCAGGGCGCGAGCCCCAGCACCACGCCGACCGGCTGGCGAAACGCGAATGCCGTCTGGCCAGGTTTGTCCGACGGGATGATGTCGCCGACGACTGCGGTGGTCATCGCCGCCGCCTCCCGCAGCATGGCGGCGGCGAGCGTAACGTTGAAACGCGCCCAAGACTCGGCGGCGCCGGTCTCGTCGGCCATTGCGGCCTGAAACTCGGCCCCGCGGCGCTCGATTTCGTCCGCAGCCGCCGCGAGTCGCCGGCGCCGTTCGTTGGGGCTCAAGGCCGACCAGCGCGGGAACGCGGCTGCAGCCGAAGCCGCCGCCGCTTCGGCGTCCTCGATCGTCGCTGCCGAGGCGCGGGTCGCGATCTCGCCGGTGATCGGATTGACGCGCTCGAATACGCGGCCGTCAGCGGCCGGCGCATCGCCGCCATGCGTCAGCAGCGCGACTTCGTACACCGGCCCTCCCTCGTTCGCCCGCGAATGACGCGCCTTGGACCGTCGATCGACCCGGCGCTGTCGGCGTTCGCGGCCCATTAATTCCCACGCAGTGATGTTGAGCAATGGACGAATCTCGGCTTTGATTGTACTTTCCTCGGCTTTCGAGCGCCGGGAGCCGCGATGCGCCAGCCTCACTCCCCGTCGTTGCGGCCGGACGTGGCGCACCATCAGGGCCAGATCGTCGCTGCCCGCGTCGAGTCCTCCCTCGCCGACCAGACCTGGTCGGTCTCCAGGCGCGCCGGCCCGGTCTATCGCGCGTTCTTGCTGCGGCGGGGACGGGCCGCCTTCGCCGCGCCCGACAGCGCTCCGATCGAACTCGCAGGCCCGCAGATCTTGTGGCTGCCGGCGACGGCGAGCGGCGCCTTTCGGCTGCTCGCGGGCGGCGACGGCGCGACACTGACCGCCCGTGAGGAGATCATTCGCCGGGCGGTGAACGAGAGCTCGCTCGCGGCCCGCTTAAGGCCGTTGATCGACCGCGAACTGATTGCGCCGGCCGCCCGCATCGGCCCGCACATCGGGGAAATCGAGGCGATCTTCGCGGCGCTCGGGCGCGAAGTCGCGCGATCCCGGGCCAGGCGCGGGGGCGATGAACGTGCTTTATCTCGGCTTGATCCTCGCCCATCTCTGGCGGGCCTGCGGCCTCTCCGGCAGCGCCAACTCCATCGTCGCCGGCGCGCCGATCGCCGAGCGCTTCCGCCAGCTGGTCGAATTGCACTATCGTGACAATCTGAGCATCGACGATTACGCCCACGACCTCGGCGTCACCCGCGCCCAGCTTCATGCCTCTTGCGTGCGCGCGCTCCGCCTCGCGCCCCTCAAGCTCGTGCACGCGCGGCTGATGGCCGAGGCACGGCTAAGGCTGCAGGAAACCGCCCAACCGGTCGAGCAGATCGGCTACGGTCTGGGGTTTCGCGACGCCTCGTATTTCAATCGCTTTTTTCGCCGATTGTCCGGTCTGCCGCCCGGCGCCTATCGCAAGGCGTCGCGCATCGACCCGCCGCGCGAGGCGACATCGTTCGCGGCCTGGCCATGATCATGTCTTGTCGCCGGCGGCCGAGTTGACGAACGCGCCCGAGGAAAGTCAGTCTCGCGCGCCCGTGATGGCAGGAGGAAGAATGTCTGCAATCAAGAGGCGGTCGCAAATCGCGATTTTGGCCGCGCTCGCGTTCGGGGCGCTGCAGCTCGCCGGCCCGGCCTCGGCCGCCAGCGCGAGCGCCTTTTGCTCCTCCGTCGCGGCGCCCGACGTCCCCATTCCAGTTCCGCAGGACCTTGAGGCCGACGTCGCGAAGACGTTCAACATTCCCGTCGAGATGGTGCGTGACGGCGCGTTCGTGCGCTGCGCCGGAACCCGGCTTCTGGCTTGCGCCGTTGGCGCCAACCTGAACTGCGGCAAGGCGGACGCAAGCCGTTCGCTGCCAGGCGCACGAGAATATTGTCGCGTTAACCCGGACGCGGTCAACATCCCGATGGCCGCGACCGGTCACGACACCATCTACGCGTGGCGTTGCGTCGGCCGACGCGCGGTCGCCGGGAAGAAACTCGTCGCCGTCGACCGCGACGGATATGATGCCCGCAACTGGAAAGAGGTCGATCGATAAGCGATTTCCGCGAATGAGGCGCCAATAAATACGAAATGCACGGGTACTTCTAGCCTCGATCCCGTCCCGGATTTACCATTCTTTCCGGACGTCGGCCTCGAGACGGGGACGCGACTTGGCGGAATGCACCTGATCGCGATAGTCTAATGACCCGGCCCTTTACGGGCTTCGAATTGGTGGGGATACCAATGCGCCATTCACTTGTTCCCTTGCTGACCGCGGCGGCGATCGCCTTTGGATTTGCCTGCGTCGGTTCGACCGCGGCGAAGGCCGAAAGCGTGATGGCTGCATGCGCGGGCCAGTGGAAGCAGGCCCAGGCGGCGGGAACGACCGGCGGCGAAACCTGGCCGCAGTTTCTGGCGCAATGTCGCAAGGGCGAAAGCAGCGCCGCCGCGCCGTCCTCGGGGTTCGCACCCGCGCCGGCGCCGGCCCCAGCGCCCGCGCCGGCCACGCAGTCAGGCTCCCTGTTCCCCTGGTGGCAGCAGTCGCCGGCCCCCGCGCCGGCATCGAACGCCAGTACGCCCTCGGCCCCCCGCGCGGGCGAATACACGACCGAATTGGCGGCCCGCGCCAGCTGCCCATCCGACACCGTTGTGTGGGTCAACACCCCGTCGCGCGTCTATCACTATGCGGGAACCCACTATTACGGGCACACCAAGCGGGGCGCGTTCATGTGCGAGGCCAACGCGCGAGCGGCTGGAAATCGCGCCGCGCGCAAAGAGCTTCAGACCCATTCGGGATAAGGCGGGTCGCCGGACCCCAACCGGCGCCCTCGTTCTTGCCAAAGAAAAGCCCCGTCAGAGGGGGGTTGCTCTGAGCGGGGCTTAGGGGACGCCAGCATTGTTATGCGGCAGCATTATCGCGCTGCCCCCCAAGCGCTTACTTTCAGGCAGGCGCGGCTGGCCGGCGTCGATAGCCGCTCGCGGCGCGCGCGTCCTGCTAGGCGCGGCCAAGTTTCTGCTTTTTCGCGCCACTTGCGTGCGGTCCTCCGGCGAAGCCTCGCCTCTATCCCGGCGCGAGAAGCCGGGTCTCGCTTCGGGCGAAGGACGGCGAACGGCCGGTCCAGCGCTTGAAGGCGTGATGGAACGAGGTCGGACCTTCATAGCCGAGAAGCCATCCGATCTGGGCCAGCGTGAATCCCAACTCTGTGGAGATATTCGGCGGCGAGGCTGCGCCGCAGGTTATCGACGACCTCGGCGAAATTCGTCCCTTCCTCGGCGAGCCTGCGCGCGAGCGTTCTGGGACTCACCGCAAGCGCCTTGGCGATGATTTCCGCCCGGGCGCGGCCATGCGGCAGCAATCGCTGAATCTCGTTCTCGACCGCGGCCCGCACGGTCCCTTGCGCCGTGTTGCGCGCCCGCGCCGCCTCCTCGCAAAACGGCCGCAGTGTCTCCAGGAGATGCGGATCTTCGGTGATGAGCGGGAGCGCGAGGGTTTCATTCGAGAACTCGATCTGATCGGAAGGCGCCGCGAATTCAACCGGACAGCCGAAGAAGCGTTCGAACTCCTTGACGTCGGTCGTTCGCCCATGCACGCAGGCGACGCGGGTCGGACAAACGTTGAGGCCGGTCATCTCGCGGATCGCCTTGACCACGACCGCGAATTCAAACTCCGCATTCTGCCTGATCCGATGCCGCGCGACGCCGGAAAAGCTTGCCTCGACGAATATCCCGTCCGGCTGCGGGGCCAATCTCAGGCGCACGCTCTCATTGACGATCCGACAATAGTGCATCAGCAGCGTGAGCGCCTCGCTGACGCTTTCAGCCGCGGACATGGCGTAGAACAAAAGGCCCACCTCACGCGGGTTCGACTGCTGAGCGAGATGCAGCCCGAACATCGGGTCGTTCAGCGCCAGGGCCGCATGTTCGAGAAACTCGCCCTGCGCCACCGCGGACACGCGGCGCTGGGGAGCGCCCAGATCGCCTTCGGCGAGACCGGCGCGATGCAGCAGCGGCCCCGGGTCCGTGCTGCGCTGGCGCAAGGCGGCAATCGCGCACTTGACCGCGAACCCGGTCACCGTCGGCAGCGCCTGCTGTGTCGCGCCCATAGTCAGTCCACACCCCCTTTTGCGCCTCATCGGCGGGGCATCGTGCGACGCGCCCAGAGGCATAGCAAGCTGATGCCCGACGACGCCGCGATTGAGCGCGTTCCTGCGACAATCGAGCAATGAGTGCGAGCTGCGTCTGTCCGCCATCCGCTGACGCGACGTCAACTCCAATTCGAATTCATCTCCAATTCATCCTCATCCAAATAAATCGCCGTTCGACCTGAAATTGCTAGGAAAAGGCAGGAAGTTGGCGGCTATTTGGACAGTCGCCGCCCACGGCGTGTTGAGGTCCGCTCGCCGGCGGGCGCCGGGCGCAAGTGAGAAGCCAAGATGTATCCACTTCCGTTTGCCCAGATGGAGGCGCGCACGGGCCAACCCGATCGCGACAATCATTTCCTCCATACCAACGTCTTTCTGCGTCACGCGAGCGGGAGTTCAGGCGAAGCCGAACACTATGTCGAGACGATTCTGACCCAGGCCGCGGTGGCGAGGCGCCGCGTATGGGTCAGCACCATCCTGTTTGCGCAGCTCAGGCCGTCGATGTTCGTTCCCGGACGCTTCGACACTCTGCGTGACTTGACGCGCTATATCCGCTCGCTCGCGACGCTGGTCACGCCCGATCCGAACGTCATGCTGCGGGTGGCTCGGCTGCGCGACGCAAAATGGCAAAGGCCCGCCGAGGTCCGCGACCCCGACGAAAAGCCGAGGACAATGTCGTTCGGCGACGCCGTCGAGATCGCCTCGGCCCTGTGGGTGAAGGAAGCCGCGGGGGTAAAAGATCTCAAGTTCCTCATGTTCGACGACTTGAGTTCGACCGACGCCGGCAGCGGCGGCCGCCTCTCGCTGTTGCGTCTCCAGGACTATGCGCAGGATGCGCGGGCCAATTCGGACGTGATGGCGGCGGTGCGGCTGACGCGCATGCAACCTCAAGCCCGAGCGAACTCGATTCCGCAATCCGCGCCGGCGGGTTGACGGTCCGGCTCTCCGCCCGCGCAAGACAGCGAGTGATTACGGCGCCCCGTCGATATCGACGACCTCGCTGCGCTTGACGCCGATGGCGCTGGCGAGCAGTTTCAGCCGATCGCTCACCACGTCGCTGTCGGGCGCGCGCGCGACGGCGGTGACTTCCAGCCGGACGCTATTCGGGTCGATGCGCAATCGCGCGCCTTGCAGCACCGCCGGCACGCCGCCGGAAAAGCGGTAGGCGAGGAGAATGGCGCGGCCGAGGATTTGCGCCCGGCGGCGCTCGGCCGTCGCGAGCAGGCGGATGGCCGGGTTGAGCCAAGGCGCATCGGGCCGACCGGCGTAGCGGGCATGAATGGCGGCGGCGATGAACACTCTCTCGGGATGGGTGACGCCGATGAACGGAAACTGCACCAGCCGGCGAAAACTCTCTTCCGCCCGGAGATCGGGCGCGTCCCGCCAGGCGATGTCGGAGAGGGCGCAGATCGCGACGCGGAGCCGCTTCTCCGCTGCGGTTTCGCCGGTCACGAGCCTGGCGGTCCACGACACCAGTTCCGGCGCGAAACCGGGCGCCCGCGCCAGCGGCAGACCGATAAGCTGCGCGCCCTCGACCAGCGGGTCGAGATATTGTTCGTCGCGGCTGAGTTGAGAATAGAGAAATCCCTCGCGCAAGCCGAGAGCGGAAAAGACGACGCGGTCGGGGGCCAGATGTTTCAGCACGCGGTCGAGCGCCAATGCCGCGGCGGGCAATGTCCGCGCCCGCCGTTCCGTCACCCCCGGGGTCGCCGCCAGCTTCGCCGGCGAGAGCCGTGAGATTGCGCGGGCGAATTCGCGCGCCTCAACCGCTCCGATTGTATAGCCGTGGACGACCCTGACCGGCGCCCCGACCGCTTCCATGTGCGCTTTGGCCAGCGTGCGCCAGCCGCCGCCGACCGGATAGAACACCGAACCTGCCAGTTCGGGCGGCAGGCTCCGCTGCAGAATCTCGTCGATCTCTCGCTTTGCCGCCGAAAGACCGGCCCGCAGCATGGCCTCGACCGGCAGGGCGCCGAGCGGCAGACTGACCCAGCGCTTTCCTACATGGTCGTCGATCGCTTCCGCGACTTCCAGGCTGCCGCCACCCATGTCGCCGACCGTCCCGACCGGCCGGAAGAACCCCGATATCACGCCGAGGGTTGCGAACCGCGCTTCTTCGGCCCCGCTGAGGATTCGAACCTTGAGACCGCACTCCGCCTCGATCGCCGCGGCGAGCTTCGGCCCATTGGCTGCCCGGCGCATGGCCTCGGTCGCCACGGCGTCGATTCGGGCAACGCCCATCGCCTCGGCGATGGCGCGAAATCGCCCGACGGCCTGGACCGCGCGGTGGAAGCCATCCGGCGCAATGGCACCCGTCTCGGCCAGTCCGTCAGCGAGACGGAGCAGGGATTTTTCGTTGAAGCGAGGCATCGGCGCCCGGCCGAGCTGGTCATAGACCACGAGCCGGACCGAGTTCGAGCCGATGTCGACGATCGCATAGGGCGGCCGGTCGGCTCGCGTGGCGCGCCCGGGATCGAGTTCCAGCGGCCGCGGCGCCTCCGGCTTCTCAGCGTGTCCCTTCGCCATCGCGTTTCCTCCCGCCGCGAGACTAGCGCAGATTGCAGTTCGGTCGAATCGACCGTTGTGGACGCAGTCGTTGCGCGCTCGGCGGGCGCGGCCAAAAAAACCGTCGCGCCGGTCTCAGTGCAATCCGCTCAAGGCGGGCTTGGACGCCCCCGGGCGTCGTCATGACAAAGCAAAAAGTGTTTGACGTGAAACACTTACAGTGGATTCTGATCAGCGATGATTTTCGCCGGAACAGGGAGATTTTGCGCCCTAACAGGGAGAATTTTGCGCGCGAACAGGGAGTTTTTTCCGCGTTTTTCGCGCTCACCCGGGCGGCGTCCGGAACGCACCCATTTCGGATGGGAACCGTCCTATCGGGGGCGGGTCGGCCTCCCGCTCACCCTGCGTTCTTGCTTCTACCGACCGCCGCTTTCAGGAACTCGTGCCGGTCCCGCCATTCCTCCGTCCCCGCCTTCGCTGGCGCGTCCAGCGCCATAACCGGCGAGCCGGCGCCGCGGTAGGACGGCCAGTGCGGCAGGCCGGGGCCATTCGGGTCCCCGCTTCCGACGAAGTTGATCCAGTAGCTGGACGCCAGCCTCGCAAGCGCGCGGTCGGCGTCGTCGATCAGCCACGGAAACGCGTCCAGATTGTCGAACACGTAAAGGATTTCGCCGGCATGGAAGGCGCCGGCGTCATGGCTTGAGCGGTCGCCAAACCAGCCTTGCGGAGTGAGTGGCGCACGGTCGAAGCGGAAGCGGAAAATGTCGGCCCGGCCGTTTCTCTTCTGCGCTTCGATCCAGGCCCAGGTCGGGTGGATGATTGCGAGGTCGCCGCCAAGCGCGGCCGCCGACGCCGCGTCAGCTTCCGGTGATCCGCCGGGATAGTGCCGCAGCGCTTCATCCGCGCGCGCGCCAAGCGCCCCCCGCACCAGATCAGCAAACGGGCGCTTCGCGCCTGGCCCCTGCATGAGAGTGAAGTTGAAGCCCTCGTCCTTGTTCCATCCCGCCATCAGCGGGACATCGCTCTGCTCGCCGGCGGCGAAGATCTCGGCCGGTTTGCGCGGAAGAAACCATCCGTCGACGATCGGCCCAAAGCCCTCCCCTGGCGCGGCGGCGAGAATCGCATCGGCAGGCAGCGCACGCAGCTCGGCTAGCGACTTCGCCCCTGCCCTGCGCATGAACGCGAGTCCGGCGACCTCCGCTTGCGCGAGCGAACGCGGCGCACGCGTAGGCGAGGCGAACAACGCTCCGCTCTCGCCGATGACGCGCGTGAACAGCCCCTTGGCGAGAGGCGAGGCCATGAGCGCGCTCGCGGCGATAGAGCCGGCGGACTTCGCCTGCGATCGTCACCTCCGCCGGATCGCCGCCGAAAGCGGCAATGTTGCGCCTGACCCATCCGAGCGCGGCGACGAGATCGAGGAAGCCGTAATTGCCGGAGGCGCGATGGTCCGATTCGGCGGTAAGCTCGGGATGGGCGAGAAAGCCAAGCGCGTTCAGCCGATGGTTGAGGGTCACGACGACAATGCCGCGCGCCGCGAGACGCGCGCCGTCATAGCGCGGCTCCGCTCCGGAGCCGGCGACGAACCCGCCGCCGTGGATCCACACCATCGTCGACAATCGGGCGGCGTCGCCGGGCGCAGCCGGCGTCCACACATTCAGATAGAGGCAATCCTCGGAGACGCCGACGGCATAAGGGTCGATGTCGCCCCAGACGACGCCCTGCAGCGAGTTCGGCCCGAAGGCGTTCGAGGGCCTGACGCCCGTCCATGCGGGAACCGGCTGAGGCTGGCGCCAACGCAAGGCGCCGAGCGGCGGCGCGGCATAGGGTATACCCTTGTAAACGCGAACGCCGCCGGCGCCCGGCTCGGGAATAGCGAGCGCGCCGCCTTCGATCGAAAGACTTTTCGCCGTCATTCGCCGCCACCTGGGGCGGGTTCGGCCCGTAGCAGCGCCTGTCGCCGCATCGGCATTTCGTCGAGCCCGGCAAAGCGCGCCGCCGGACCGAGCGCTTCCTCGATCCGCAGCGCCTCGTTCCACTTCGCCATCCGCTCGGAGCGCGCGAACGAGCCGACCTTCAGTTGGCCGGCGCCCCAACCGATCGCCAGATGAACGATCGATGTATCCTCGGTCTCGCCCGAACGGGCCGAGACGATCGTGCCAAAGCCTGAGCGGCGCGCTTCGTCGCACGCGAGCTTGGCTTCGGTGACCGTGCCCGCCTGATTGACCTTGATGAGAGCCGCATTGACGCTTCTCCGGCGCGCCGCCCCCCGCACGCGATCGGCATTGGTGACGAGATAATCGTCGCCGATCACCTGGATGCGGTCGCCGGCCGCGGCGGTGAATTGCTCGAACCCGCGATCATCGTCTTCGCCGAACGGGTCCTCGATCGAGACGATCGGATAGCGCGCGCACCAGGCGAGGAGCATCTCGGCCATTGCGTCGCGGTCGAGCTCGCGTTTTTCGAGGCCGAGACGATAGCGGCCGCCGTGGCCGAATTCCGACGCTGCGACGTCGAGGGATATCGCGACGTCCGTTCGGGGAGCGAGCCCTGCGCGCTCGATCGCCCGCATCAGCGTTTCGAGCGCCTCCTCGTTGGTCGAGAAGGCCGGCCACCAGCCGCCCTCGTCGGCGACGCCTTGCAGGAGGCCGCGCTCGGCCATGATCGCGCCAGCGGCCCGGTAGACGTCCGCCGTGACCTCCAGCGCCTCGGCGAAGGTTTTCGCTCGCGGGGCGACGACCATGAAATCCTGGACGTCGGTGCGCCGGCCGGCATGGACGCCGCCGCCGAAAATCTGGATCTCCGGCAATGGGATGATCGCCGGCGCGTCGCCCAGGCAATAGCGCCAGAGCGGCACACCGCGGCTCGCCGCCGCCGCATGCAGCACCGCGAGCGAGACCGCAGTCAGCGCGTTTCCGCCGAGCCTTGCCTTGTTCGGCGCGCCATCGAGACCGATGAGCCGGGCGTCGACGCGCGCCTGATCGAACGGGTCGAGGCCGGCGAGAGCCGGAGCGATTTCCGTCCGCATCCCTTGGAGCGCATCCTGTACGTCGAGGCCGCCGAGACGCGTTCCGCCATCGCGCTTGTCGATCGCCTCGTGGGCCCCGCGCGACGCGCCGGCCGGCGCTATTCCCCGTCCCGCCGCGCCGTCGCTTAAGCGCACTTCCGCTTCGACCGTCGGCCGCCCCCGCGAGTCCCAGATGCGCCGCGCGAGAAGCGATCGGATAACGGGTTCGCTCATCGCGGCTCGCATCCCCTCGTCCTGAGGCGCCCCGAAGGGGCCTCGAAGGACGCTCCAGCGGATGCCAAGCGGAGGCGTCTTGCTGGACGATCCTTCGAGCCCCCGGACTGTGATCCGGGGGGAGGCTTCGCCTCGCTCCTGAGGATGAGGTCGCAGTTGGCGCCGCGGCGGTCGATCGCTCGAGGATTGCCGCTCATCGCGCACGGGTCCATGCGTAGGCCACGTCCGCCAGGCGACGCGGCGGATCGGCGATCAGCGGAGCGGCGAAGCGGCGCACGGCTTCGCGCTCGCTTTCGAGGGTGAGGTACTCGACCGGCGACTTGCCGTCGACCCTGGCCAGGAACAGGGCAGGCAGAAGCGCAGCCGCGCGCGCCTCCAGGCCGTCGGCGTTCTCCCAATCGACGGTCGCGAGATAGGCCCGCATCAGCGCCGAAAACGCGACGCCATAGCGCGTCCGGTCGGCGCCGTTGCGGGCGCCCTTGAGCAGGAGATGGTTGAGACAGAACGCAAGATCGAAGGCCGGATCGCCGAACCATGCGCATTCGGCGTCGAGGAAAACCGGCCCAAGCGGGCCCATAAGGATGTTCTTCGGGCTGACGTCGCCGTGAACAAGCGCACGCTTGGTCGCAAGTGTCGTGCGCGCAAGCGTCTCGAAGCGCGGCGCGAGTGCGGCATGGGCGCGGCCGGTCGCGCGGAGGTAGGGCTCGATGCGGATCGCCTCGAACGTGTCGTCGTTGGCGAACTTGTCCCGAACGCCGGGGTCGGCCGCGCTCCGCGCGTGGATGACAGCGAGGTCGCGCCCGACCGCGCTTGCAAACTCCAGGTCGACAGAGCCGGCGAGAAGCTCTGTCTTCCATAGCGAAAAGTCCTCGGGCGCGAGATAGTCCATCGCGAACAGGCCGGCCGCCGCGTCTTCGCCCAGGATGTGGGGAACGGCGCGCGGCAGCCAGCGGGCGACGACGCGCATCCAGGCGGCCTCCGCCGCGTTGCGCTCGACCGGCGCTTCCCAAAGGGCCGCGACCTTGAGCCGCGGCAACGCCCGCTTGACGCAAAAACGCCGACCTCGCGCCTCGACGAGATGAATGTCGGACGAGACGCCGCCGGTCAGTGGCGTGAAGCGAGCGCTCTCATCAGCTTTCAGGAGGCCCATGCGGCGCAAAGGCTCGATGAGATCGCCGGCGGACACGAACGCATGGCCTTGCTCGCTCACCTCAACGGCGTCCCCATGAGCCTCAATAGGTGGCGCGGCCGCCCGAGAGGTCGAACACTGCGGCGGTTGAGAACGAACACTCGCGGCTCGTGAGCCAGCATATGAGCGCGGCCGCTTCCTCGACGGTGCCGAAGCGCTCCATCGGGATCTTCGAGCGCATATAGGCGATATGCGCGGCCGACGCCTGCACGAGGATCGGCGTGTCGATGGTTGCGGGGGTGACCGCATTGACAGTGACGCCGTCCTTGACCAGCTCCTTGCCGAGCGATTTGGTGAGCCCGATAACCGCCGCCTTGGCGGCGCTGTAGGCGGACGCGTTGGGGTTGCCCTCCTTGCCGGCGATCGAGGAAATATTGACGATGCGGCCGTACCCGCGCGCCTTCATCAGCCGGGCGACGAAGCGGTTGCAGTAGAAGAGGCCGTGCACATCGATGTCGAACACACGCTTCCATTCGTCGATCGGATAGTCGATCACCGGCGCGTTGAGCCCCGCCACTCCGGCCGAGCAGACAAGGGCGTCGATCTGGCCCATCGCTGCGTGGCTCGCCTCGGTCGCGCGCTCGACGTCGGCCGGGTTGACGACGTCGACCCGCTCGGCCCGGCTCTTGTCGCCGAGTTCCGCGACCGCCGACTTCAGCCGCTCCGGATCGACGTCCCATAGCGTCACCCGTCCGCCCTCGGCGATGAATCGGCGAGCGAAGGTCAGGCCGATACCCGACGCCCCGCCCGTCACCACCGCAGTCATTCCCTCAAAACGCTTGGCGTCCGACACTCTCAACCCTCCTGCTGTTCTCAGTTTTTCCTCATCCGGCAAACAGCGATTCGCCGCCGTCGACCCGAAGGACCTGGCCATGGATGAACCTGCTGCGCGGCCCAGCGAGAAACGCGACCGCATCCGCGATCTCGGCCAGCTCCGCGTAGCGCACGAGCGATTTTGTCGACGAATCCATTTTCTCCGGGTCAACAACGCGGGTCGCTTGGAAACGCGCGGTCTTGGTGTCGCCCGGGTTCACAGCGTTGACGCGAACGCCTTCGGTGCGCAACGCCTTGGCGAGGCAGCGGGTATAGTGGATAACGGCGGCCTTGACCGCCGCATAGATGACCCCGTTGGCCACCCCGAACTGCGCCGCGCCTGAGCCGATGTTGATCACCGATCCGCTGCCCGCCTTCACCATCGGCGGAACGAACGCCTGGCAGACGAGGACCGTGCCATAGAGGTTGTTCTCAGTCAGCGCTTTGATGTCCTCGAGCGGAATGCCGAGCGCATCGTTCGGCTGCGGTTTGCCGCCCGACGCGCCGATGTCGCCGCCGGCGCAATTGACCAGGATATCAACCGGCCCGAGCTTGGCCTCGATCTCCTCCTTCATCTTCGCCACGGCCGCCTTGTCGCTGATGTTGCCGGTCACCGCAGCGGTCCTGCCACCGTGGCCGGCGATCGCCTTGGCGACCGCACCGAGATCGGGCGCCTCGCCGAATTTGGCCGGCGCTGTCCAGGATATGTCATGGATGGCGACGTCGGCGCCGAGTTCCGCCAGCCTCTCCGCCATCGCCCGGCCCAGCCCGCGGCCCGAACCGGTGACGAACGCGACCTTGCCCGCAAGCTCCTTCGTCATTCCTCAGTATCCTTCTCGTGTCCAAGGCCGATCGCGCGCATGTTTCTGGCGCTTCGGCGGATCATGGCCAGTTCGTAATCGGCGATCGCGGCGGCGTCACCGCGCTCCCAGGGGGTGCGGTAATCGGCATCGTCGGCGAGGCGATTGACACGAGCAGCCGCCAGGCAGCCGGCGAAAGCGAACGCCGCCTTCGCCGGGTAGGAATTCCACCATTCCGGCCGCAGGAACCGCACGTGCCGCGCCTCGAGCGCCCCCGGCTCGAGCATCGCCGACAGCTTCTCGCCGCGCGCCGCCAGGATATCGAGCATCGCCGCGATCGGGACGGCGCCGTCGCCAATGGCGCAGCGCACGAGGCGATAGCCTTCGTCAGTGAACTGCACCCGGTAGTCCTTCAGGTGGACGTGCCGCACATGCGAGGCGACGCGGCGGGTGAAGTCGAGCGGCGCCTCAGCGACTGGGAAGGTGTTGCCGGTGTCCAGACAAATTCCGACCCCCCGCGCGCCCTCGCAAAAGCCCGCAAGCTCCTCGCTGCCGAAATCCTGGTGGTTTTCGATCGCCAGAGTCCGGCCATCGTCGAACGCGCGCGGCCCCCGATCGGCGAGCGCGGCGCCAACTTGCGCCACCAGCTCCTTCCATTTCTCCCCGAGCGCGTGGCGGTCCCCGCACAGCACCGTCGTCAGAGCGTGGCGAATGATCTTGGCGTCGAGCGCGCGGGCCGACCGCAAAGCGCTCTCGAACGGACCCATCGTCAGCCCCGAGCTGACGACCGGCGTCATGCCGAGCGCCAGGAGCCGATCCTTGAGCGCGCTGAGCTCGTCGTCGCTCAGCGCCCGGAGCCACGGGTCATGGATTTCGAGCACCTTCGCGCCAAGCTCGGTCGCGATAGCGATGAAACCTTCAAGGCCGGCGCCCTTTGGATTGGCGCGCGGCCCCCCGGCGCCCTGCAGCCCGAGATGATAGGCCAGACCATAGGGGTTGAGGCCGAGGGCGAATGCAGTTCCGAGCGTTTCCGGCCGAGGCGCCTTCACGTTTTCGTTCATCTCAACCCCGCATCGACGGTGATCGACTGCTTGGTGACCAGGCGGCTGTCATCGGCGCCGAGAAACAACGCCATGCGGGCGATGTCGTCGCCGAGCAAGGTCTCTTTGATCGACTGCCGCCGGACCATCGCGTCCACCAATTCCGGCGTCTTGTACCACAGGCGTCGCTGTCGATCGGTCATCACCGCCCCGGGCTCGATCGCGTTGACGCGGATATTGTCCGAGCCGAAAGCGCGCGCCAGCGCATGGGTGAGGCCGATGATCCCGGCCTTGGCGGCGGAATAGGCCGGCATTTCCGCCGCGCCGCGCCAGGCGATCGAGGAGAGATTGACGATCGAGCCAAAGCCCAGCTCGCGCATCTGCGGGTGGACAGCCTGGGCGGCGAAAAAGTGATGCCGCAAATTCACATTCTGCGCATGGTCCCAGTAGTCGGCGGTCACGTCGGCGACCGCGTGGCGCTCGTCATTGGCGGCGTTATTGACCAATATCGCTATCGGACCGAGCTTCGCGCCCGCTTCCGCGATCGACGCCTTGAGCGCCGGGATGTCAGTGACGTCGCAGCGAAGAAAGAGCGCCGTCTCGCCCGCCTCCTTCAGCCCCGCGGCCAATGCTTCGCCCTCATCGCGCTGCAGGTCGACGAACGCGACGCGCGCGTGATTTTTGGCGAAGGCGCGTACGATGTCGGCGCCGATGCCGGTCGCGCCGCCGCTGACGAACACCGCGCGCGCCTTGAGACTGGGATAGGTCGCAAAGGTCAAGCCGCGCCCTGCCGGATGAGGGCCTGGGTATCGGGATCGAACAGGCACGCATGCGCCATGTCGATCCCGAGCGGCAGCAGTTCCCCGAGGCGGGGAGCCCCATCGGGGTCGAATCGGCCGACAATCTCGCGCTCGCCGACCTTCAGGACGGCGTGGGTCTCTGCGCCCGTCGGCTCGACGACCTCGACCGGCGCCGTCAGCACCGCGAGCCCTGCCTTCTGCGCCTTCAGGCTGGGATCGTAACGGAAAAGATGCTCCGGCCGCACGCCTAAGACCACCTTGCCGCTCGCCGGACGGGACTGGGGCATTTGCGCAAGCGGCAAGGTTGCGGTCTCGCTGCCGGCGAGCGCAATCGTGACCGCCGGACGGCCGTCGACCTTGGTGAGTTCGCCGGGAATAAAATTCATCGACGGCGAGCCCATGAAGCCGGCGACGAACATGTTGGCCGGAGTATCGTAGACGACCTGCGGCTCGTCGAATTGCTGGATCGAGCCCTGGTGCATGACGGCGATACGGGAGGCGAGCGTCATCGCCTCGATCTGGTCATGGGTCACGTAGATGGTGGTCTTGCCGACCCTCAGGTGCAGCTTCTTGATCTCGGTGCGCATGTCGACGCGCAGCTTGGCGTCGAGATTGGACAACGGTTCGTCGAACAGGAACAGCTTCGGATCGCGCACCAGCGCGCGTCCCATGGCGACCCGTTGCCGCTGGCCGCCGGACAATTGGCCGGGCTTGCGGTTGAGGAGCGGCTCGATCTGCAACAGCGAGGCGACGCGCTTGATCGCCGCGTCCTGCTCGGCTTTCGGCACTCGCCTGCTTTCCATGCCGAACGTCATGTTCTGGCGCGCGGTCATCGTCGGGTAAAGCGCATAGGATTGAAACACCATCGCGATGTCGCGATCCTTCGGCGCGACCGAGTTCACCAGCGTTCCGTCGATGCGAATCTCGCCCTCGCTTACGGTTTCCAGTCCGGCGATCATCGCGAGCAGCGTCGACTTGCCGCAGCCGGAAGGGCCGACGAGGGCGATGAACTCGCCGGTGCGCGCTTCGAGATCGATGCCCTTGAGGACCTCAACCGAGCCGAAGCGTTTGTAGAGTTGCGAGATGCTCAGCGTCGCCATGAGTCGCTCACTTGACGGCGCCCTGGGTCAGGCCGCGAACAAAATATTTGCCGCCGAAGAAATAGATCAGGAGCGGCGGCACGGCGCCGATCAGCACCGCGCAGCTTGCGATATTGTAGGGATGGGCGTTCATCTGGCCGGTCTGCAGGGCGACAAGCGCCGCCGTTATCGGCTGCTGGCGTCCGCCGGTGAAAACGACGCCGAACAGATACTCGTTCCAGATCCCGGTGAACTGCCAGATGACGGTGACGATGAGGATTGGCGGCGAGAGGGGGAGGACGATTTTGTAGAAAATGCGCCAAAAGCCCGCGCCGTCGATGCGCGCGGCCTTGATCAGGTCGTCCGGGATGTTGACGTAGTAGTTGCGACAGAACAGCGTCGCGAACGAAAGACCCTGGATCACATGGACAAGAATGAGTCCGTAGATCGTGTTCGAGAGGTGCAACGAACCGAGGATGAAGGCCCAGGGCAGAAGCGCGATCTGGCCGGGCATGAACACGCCGAGGGTCATGCAGGTGAACAATGCGTCCGATCCGGGAAAGCGCCACTTCGACAGCACGTAGCCGTTGAGCGCGCCGAGCAGGGTCGAGACGATTGTCGCCGGAATCGTCATGATCAGGGAATTGTAGAAATTGCGCTGGATGCCCTCGCAGGTGCCGGCGACGCAATAGTGCGCCCACGCCTGCGACCACGCGTCGAGGGTGAAGGTTTGCGGCAGCGCGATGAGGCCATTGCGCGCGATCTCCGGCAAGTCCCGGAACGAATTCGCCACGATCACGAACAGCGGCAGGAGATAGATGACAGCAAAAAACCCAAGGAAGCCGTAAACCGCTATCCGGCCGGCCACATAGCGAAGGTTGGCGGCGCGAGCGTGCGGATCGAGCGCGAGATCGAAGGTCGCGTCAACCATGGGCGGTCCGCTGCGATCGCCAGACCGTCCACAACGCGTAGGGGACGAGCACCACCGCGAGCGCCGCCAGCATCATCATTGACCCCGCAGCGCCGATGGCGATCTGCCCGCGCTGAAACATGACGTCATAGACGAATAGCGCCGGAAATGTCGTCGCGATTCCCGGCCCCCCATGGGTCAGCGCGACGACCAAATCGAACGTCTTGATGGCGAATTGCAGGAGGACGACTGCGACCGCGATGAAGATCGGCGCGATCGAGGGGAGAATCACCTTGCGGTAGATGCGCGCGGGGCCGGCGCCGTCGATTTGCGCCGCCTTGACGATGTCGGAATCGACCGAGCGCAATCCGGCGAGAAACAGAGCCATCGCGAAGCCCGATGACTGCCAGATGCCGGTGGCGATGATGGTGTAGATAGCCAAGTCCTTGTCGGTGGTGGGGCGGAAGGTGAAATCGTGCCACCCCCAACTGCGCACCAGGAATTCGATCCCGGCGTCGGGGCCGTACAGCCAGTTCCAGACCGAGCCGGTGACCACGAACGAGACCGCCAGCGGATAGAGAAAAATCGTCCGCCACAACGCCTCGCCCTTCACCCGCTGGTCGATGGCGATGGCGAGCGCGAGGCCGATGACGAGGGCGAGAACGACGTAGAAGACGCTGAATAGGAAAAGATTCTCATAGGCGATCGCCCAGCGCCGGTTAGACCACAGGTCGAAATACGGCTTGAGGCCGACAAATTGGTAGGTCGGCAGCATCGCGCTGTTGGACAGCGAGAGATAGAGCGTCCACAGCGTGAAGACAAAGACATAGATGAAGCTCGCCACTGCCGACGGCAGGATGATCAGCCGCGGAGTCCATGCGCTCAGCTTGTCGCGTCCGGGGCTCGGTTTCCGGAGCGCTTCAATTCCGCTCAGAGCGTTCGCCATTGCGCTCGCGTTCCAATGAAGACCGACAGCCGCACGAGCGCCTTTCGCTCGCGCAGCCGTCCGAAGTCTATTTCTGGGCGTCGACGGCGTCAGCCATGGCGTTGGCCGCGTCCTTCGCGCTCATTTTCGGATCGTTTGCGAAGGCGGTGATCGTGTCCATGATCGCGCCGCGATACTTTTGCAGGATGGTCATGTTGTGGGCCATCGAGCGTACGAGCGTGCCGTCCGCGATGGACGCCTGCAGGTCTTTTTGCGACTGCTGCTGGCAAGCGTTGAAGCCCTGGCTGAGATCGACGTCGAGACGCGCGGGAATCGAGCCTTTCGCCTGGTTGAACACGGTCTGGAACTCAGGCGATAGGATGAGATGCGCGAGCAGCTTCTGCCCCTCGACGTAGTCCGGATCCTTCTGCTTGAAGAAGACGACCGAGTCGGAATTGAGGATGAAGCCGGGTTTGCCCCAATCCGTCGGCGCCTGGGCGCACGCATAGTCCACGCCCGCCTTGAGTCCGGCGGCGTTGAGGTTGCCGATATTCCAATCGCCCATGATCATGAAGACCGCTTGGTTCTTGGTGAGCAGATCGAGCGATCCCTGGTAGTCGCGGGCGGCGATCGCCGGGTCCATGTATTTCGACACCATGGTGCGGAATTGCTCGAACGCCTTGACCATGCCGTCGGATCGCATCGCCTCGGTGTCGCCCTGGACGAACGCTTTGCGGAAGAGGTCGATGTCCTGTCCGTAAACGATCACTTCAAACGTCGTCGCGTCTGTCCAGTCGGCGCTGTTGTGGGCGATGCAGATGAGATGGGCGGCGACCGCCTTGTCGCAGTCGGCGTTGAATTCGGCCCAGGTCTTCGGCAGCCCTTTGATGCCCGCCTGTTCCATCGCCTTGGTCGAGGCCCAGAGCCAGTTGATGCGGTGGATGTTCATCGGCGCGGCGACCCAGTTGCCAGTCGGCTTCATGACCGGCAGCAATTCGGGCGCGACGACCTTGTCCCAGCCTTCCTTGTTGGCGAGCTCGTCGAGGTTGGCCGTCATGCCGGTCGAGTTCCACTCGGCAATTTCCGGGCCCTTGAGCTGAACGGCCGGCGGCGCGTTGCCGGCGACCACGTCGGCGCGAAGCTTGGCGAGCGTATTGGCGGTATGGCCCGCGATCGAGGTTTGCTCCCATTTTCCGCCGGCCGCGGTGAACATCTCGCCGAGCTTGGCGATCGCCTTCGCGTCGCCCCCCTCGGACCATTGATGCAGCATATTGGTCTTGGGTTCGGCCAGCGCCGCTGTCGTCGCCAGCGCGCAGGCCAGAGTCCCGGCAAGGGCCGCTTTGATCGTAAGCATCGTTTCTCTCCCATGTGCGCAACGCGGCGGTTTCACCGTCGGCCCCGCGAATCCTGTTCGGATGTTTGCTGTTTGATGCCCTCGTCGCCGGGGCGTTGCTCTTTGTAAGTTGGAAGGCGCGTGGCGTCAAACGTCGGCTCCGCGGATTCGCAGGAGAATTAAGTCGAATCGCGACGGCTTGCTTTCCGATAACGTGTGATCCCCACCCGCCTTCGCCGCGTAAGAAGGAACGCGCGCGACAGAAGGACACCTGGATTGCGAACCCTCACCGCTAGCTATCTGGCCGCCTTCGCCGTCTTCTGCGGACTCGACTTCGTGTGGCTGAGCTTTGCGAGCAATACGATCTATCGCGCGGCGATCGGCGAGCTCTTGCGCGCCGATTTTGATCCTCTGGCGGCGGTCGCGTTCTATCTCATTTATGTCGGCGGCGTAGTTGTTCTGGCGGTCCGCCCAGCGGCGAGTTTGGCTCAGGCGATGAGCCGGGGCGCGGTTTATGGTTTCTGCGCCTACGCGACTTACGACCTCACCAATCAGGCGACGTTGCGGCATTGGCCGCTGACGCTCTCTCTGGTGGATATGGCGTGGGGGACGGCGCTGTCCGCGGTCGCCGCGGCCTGCGGCTACATCGCCTACGTCAGGGCTTCGCCAACGAGCGTGACCGGCGCGGCGGGCGCGGCCAAAACGCACTGACGTTTTCGGCGTAGGCGGCGAATTCCGCCGGCCGCGAGCGGCTCAGATGGGCTTCGAGCGGCGGCACGCCCGAAACGTGAACCAGCAGCCAATAGATGATTAGCGGCCCGGAAAGCGTGAGCCATCCGGCCGGATACCCTGCCTCGATCGCCATGATCGGATAGGCGAGCCAGCCCAACCACTCGAAGAAATAATTTGGATGGCGCGACCACGCCCATAGGCCCTGATCGCAAATCCGTCCGCGATTGGCCCGCGCCCGCTTGAAGCTCGCCATTTGCTGGTCGGCGATTGTCTCGCCGGCGAAAGCAAGGGCGAAGAGGACGATCGCAAGTCCGTCGCGCCCGTCCAGCCCGGGCCGCGGCGCGGCCGCCGCGAAATAGGCCGTCAACGCGAGGGGCCAGGACGCCGCCGCCTGAATTTGCAGAAAGAGGAACAGCCGCCGGGGCGCCGCCTCGCCCCAGGATTGCTTCAAAGCCGCGTAGCGGGGGTCATCGGGGCCGCTGATCGCGCGCCGCCAGAGGTAGAGCGCGAGGCGAAGCGACCAAGTCGCGGCGATCACGCAAACCAGGGTTCGCCGCAGGGGATCGCCCGGGGAGGCGGCGGCGGCCACGACCGCGGCCAATCCCGTAGCGATCGCCCAGATGGCGTCGATGCGCCCGGATTGTCCGGTCGCCAGAGCGACCCGCCACGCCAGCGCCATGGCCCCGGAAAGCATGAGCGCGACGACAACCGCGAGCCACAGCATCGTGGCTCAGATGCCGATCAGCGGCTGAATCAGGCGGCCAACCCAGCCGCTGAGCCTGAGCCTCCCCTCGACTGCAGCCAGGCATATGCATTCGCCGTCCTGATCGACGACCGGCTGGTGATTGACCTCTTCGTCCATCTCGATGCAATCGCCGGCGCGATACTGCCCCAGCGAGTCGCTGAACGAACCGGTCAGCACCTGGGTATATTCGGTCCCGGAATGGCCGTGGTGGGGGACCGGCTTTCCGGCCCCGACCTTCAGCATGATGACATTGGCGTCGGGCGATTCCGGCAGCGTCAACCTCGCCACCGGAACCCCGGACGCGACGAAGCGCCACGGACCGATCTCGTAGGCGTTGAGGGGAGGCGGCAGGTCCGGGTGAAGCACGCGCGGCGCCGGCTCGGCCGGCGGATCGGTCTCATCGAGCCGCTCGAGCGCCCGCGCAAATGCGTCCGGGCGCAAAAGCGTCGGCGGCGCCCCATCCAGCATCGCCCCGCCGACCGCCTCGAACGAACGCAGCCCGCCGCGGCACTGCGGGCATCCGGATACATGGGTGGCGACGACAAGCTGCGGTCCTGCGCCAAGCGTCCCGGCGACGAGGCGCGCCAGAGTCAAGTCGGAGGGATGGTGGGTGATCACGGCTCCCGCTCCAGGATGGCGCGGATCTTCGCCATGGCGAGGCGGGTGCGCGACTTGACCGTCCCGAGCGGAAGGGAAAGCTCCCTGGCGATTTCGGCATGCGGCTTCTCGGCGAAGAACGACAGCCTCAGCACGGTCGCCTGCTCCGGCGAAAGCGTCGCCATGGCGCTGCGCACGCGCGCGTCCCGCTCGCTGGCGAGCGCCATATCCTCGACGGAAGCCTCCAGCCGCGTCGGCAATTCCCTCATCGCGGCGACCCCGGCGCTTGCCCGCGACGCCTTCCGCGCCAGATCAACGCGCAGATTGCGGGCAATGGTGAACACCCAGGTGCTCGACCCCCGCCTGGGCGGGATCGTAGAGGGCGGCTTTTCTCCAGACGACAACCATGGTTTCCTGCGAGATCTCCTCAGCTTCCGCTGCGTTCAGGCCGCTTCGTTCCATGAACGAAGCGATCCGGGGGGCAAAATATTGGAACAGCCGGCCAAAGGCCCCGCGGTCCTGATGCTCGGCGACGGCCTTCAGCCACTGTTTCATGTCATCGGCGGACGGCGCGGGCGCAGACATAGCGTCCGACCTATTCCGCAAAGGTCGAGGGCGCGCAAGGGCGCAAGTCACGCACACATCCTTCGGTTGACCCGCATCCTACGCGCGACCGTTTGAAATGGATCACTGTTGATCCGAACGCCGCGGCGTGACGTATCCCTCCGAGACTGGAGGGGTAATTTTGAGTTCCCATCGATCAGGCCCGTCTCCGGGTCGCCGTCGTTGGCGGCGGCATTTCGGGGCTCAGCGCCGCGTGGCTTCTCGCCAAGACCTGCGATGTGACCCTTTATGAGGCCGAGCCGCGCCTCGGCGGCCATTCCGATACGTTCGACTGGGACGGCGCGCCGGTCGATTGCGGCTTCATTGTCTATAACGAGCGCACATATCCGAACCTCACCGCCCTGTTCGCCCGCCTTGGCGTCAAGACGCGCGAAAGCGACATGTCGTTCGCGGCTTCGATCGACGATGGCGCGATCGAATATTCGGGCGCCGGCTTGCGCGGCCTGGTCGCGCAGCGCGCCAACCTGTTGCGGCCGCGCTATTGGTCGATGCTGAGCGACATCGTGCGATTCTTCCGCGAGGCGCGCAAAGACGTCGGCCGCGAGGATCTCGGTCCGCTCGAGACCTATCTCGACCAGCGCGGCTACGGCGCGCCCTTTCGCGATCACTATCTCTATCCGATGGCGGCGGCGGTCTGGTCCACTCCGGCGATGCGGGTCGGCGAATATCCGGCCGAGGCGTTCATCCGCTTCAGCCTCAATCACGGCCTGCTCGATCTGATCGACCGCCCGACCTGGCGAACCGTGATCGGCGGCAGCCGTGTCTATGTTTCGGCGCTCGCGGAACCGCTGGGACGCGCGCTCACCGGGCGCGCCGCCGTCGGGGTGAAGCGGACCCAGGATGGCGTCGACGTCACCGATGTCGCCGGCGAGACGCGGCGTTATGACCGGCTTGTCCTGGCGACCCATGCCGACGAGGCGTTGCGGCTGATCGACGCGCCCGACCCGCGCGGAACGCGAACTTTTGGGCGCGTTCCGGTATATCCGCAACGACGCGACGCTTCACACCGATTGGCGCGCGATGCCGCGCCGGCGCGCGGCCTGGTCAAGCTGGAACTACATCGCCAGGGGACAGGCGAATGGACGGTCATTGTCGGTCACCTATTGGATGAACCGCCTGCAAAGCCTGCCGGGCCGGCCGCCTGTATTCCTCTCGCTCAATCCGTTGTTCGAGATTCCCGATCCGCAGGTCGCTTCGCCGGATGCGGTTCGAACATCCGATGTTCACCGAAGCGACGCTCGCGGCCCAGAAGCGGCTGTGGTCGCTTCAGGGCGTCGGCGACGTCTGGTTTTGCGGCGCCTATTTCGGCTTCGGCTTCCATGAAGACGGGCTGCAGGCTGGCCTTGCGGTCGCCGAGGAGATCGGCGGCGTGCGCCGCCCTTGGTCGGTCGAAGGCGAGAACGACCGTCTTCAGTTCGGCGCCGCCGCGCCGCGCCGCCGTGCAACTGGCGGATCGCGCCATGATCGAGCCGGGACTTTACGTCGGCTCGGTGATGCATCGCCGCTCCCGGCCGGTGCGGCGCCGGTTCGAGTATCGCGTCTTCTGGCTCATCCTCGATCTCGATCGGCTCCGCGAGACGGCAAGCACGCTCAAGCTCATGTCGCTCGAACGCTTCAACCTCCTCAGCTTCTACGCCCGCGACCACGCCGACGGCCGCGACGGGTCGTTGCGCGACAAGATCGCGTCGCTGGCGACAGCGGCCGGCTTCGCCGCCGACGGGCCGATGCTGCTTCTGACGATGCCGCGGATCTTGGGCTATGTGTTCAACCCGATCAGCGTCTATTTCTGTCACGACGCGCGCGATCGCCTGACGGCGATCGTGTGGGAGGTGTCGAATACGTTCGGCGGGCGCCATTCGTATGTGATCGGCGTCGATGATCCCGAGGCGATGGTGCTGCGCCAGCGCTGCCGGAAAGAGCTGCATGTTTCGCCGTTCATCGGCATGGAGATCGAATATCGTTTCCGCGTCGCTTGCCGCGGCGACAGGTTGACCATCGGCATCGCCGATCATGACCGCGACGGGCTCCTGATGTCGGCGGCGATGACTGCGGTTCATCACCCGCTGACCGATCGGGCGTTGCTCGCCGCATTCGCCCGCGCGCCGTTCGAAACGGGGAAAGTGACGGCGGCGATCCATTGGGAGGCGCTCCGGCTGTGGCTGAAAGGAGCGCGCTATCGCGCTGGGCCGGCCAACGACGGGAAGGCCATCGACCGCCATTCGGCGAGCGCTGAGCCGGCGCTTCGGCAGGGCCCCGCCGGGTTGAAGGCCGCATCCGTCACTCTCGATCCGCGCCGGCGAAACGCAGGCCGATGAAGGCGAACAGCGACGCGGCCGAAAAGATGTTGAGGCCAAGCAACCGCCCGAGCTGATCGGGCGGCAGCGCATCGAGAGGCGCGCCGCCGCCGAGGCGCATGGCGACGAAGGCGGCAAAAATCAGCCCGATAAGGCCCCGGCTCCACCACGCCTCGTGCGGCCGGAAGGAGAGCGCGGCCAGCAGGCCGCAGGCGAACAGAAAGAGCTCCGTTCCCGAACCCGGTCCGAACACCTTGGTCGCGAGGAGCGTGTCGGCCAATCCGACCGCCGGCGTCGCCACGCGCGCGGCGAGCGGCGCGCGCCGGGCGAGGACAGGCACGGCGGCATAGAGCGGGGCGGCGATGAGAGTGGCCAGCGAAGCCTCAAATCCGCCGCCGACAAACCACCCGATGGTTACGGGATATAACGGCTTGTTGGCCAGAATCACCCAGGCGACCGCAGCGCCGGCGGAGGCGAGCGGGTCGGGCCGCGGCGCAGGCGAGCGCCCCATGGGGTCGATCCCTGTCGTCACGCCGGCGCACGGCCGCCCGCCGAACGTTCGGCGGGGCCGATGATTTGGGCTGGCGACCTCATCGCGCGTTCTCCCACCGCGGGACACATTGTCTCCGCCGAAGACATACGACCGGGCGCCGCTCGCGGATTGACCGAGCCGGCGGGCCGGCGACGCCGGGAGCAGAACCAAAACGATCGCGGCGTCGTATAGGCCAGACGAGCTCGACGCTCGCACTTTATCGGGTAGAGGCGAAGCATTATGGTCAGGCGGTCATGACTCAGGTCGAGAATTCGCCCCTGGCCGGCGCCGGTGAAAGAGCACCGATGCTGAGCCGGGGGTGGGACCCGCGGGTGCGGATATTGGCGCGCCTGCTCGATGGCCTGCGCTACGGTTCGCTCAGCGTGATCCTGCCGTCCGGGCAAAAGTTCGTGCGGTCCGGCAGCGAACCTGGCCCCGAAGTGACCGTCGTCCTGCACCGCTGGCGGGCGCTCCAGCGCCTGTTCACTGGCGGCGACATCGGCTTTGCCCAGGCCTGGATCGACGGCGATTGCTCGAGCCAGGACTTGACCGCGCTGATCAGGCTTGCGGCGCGCAACCTCCATGGGCTGGGCGGCGCCGCCAAAGGGTCGATTTTCTCCCGCCTGGCGTTTCGCCTTCAGCATCTCTTGAACGACAACACCAGGCGCGGAAGCGCCCGCAACATCGTCGCCCACTACGATCTCGGCAACGACTTTTTCCGGCTCTGGCTCGACGAGGCGATGGTCTATTCTTCCGCTCGCTGGGACGGCTCGACGCCGACCCTCGAAGCCGCCCAATTGCGCAAGATCGAGCGCATCCTCGACCTCATCGATGTCAGGGGCGGCGAGCGGGTGCTCGAGATCGGCTGCGGCTGGGGGGCCTTGGCCGTGGCCCTGGCGGAAGCCGGGGTCGCCCACGTCACCGCTTTGACGCTCTCGCCCGCCCAGCTCGATTTCGCCCGCCGCCTCGCCGCTGCTCGCGGCTCAGGCTCGCAGGTCGATTTTCGACTGCAGGACTACCGCGACGTCGACGGCCGTTTCGATCGCATCGTGTCGATCGAAATGGCGGAAGCGGTCGGCGAAGCCTGGTGGCCGGCCTACTTCGGCAAAATCGCGCGCTGCCTCGAACCGGGCGGCCGCGCGGTCGTTCAGGTGATCACCGTCGCCGACGAGCATTTCGACCACTATCGCCGCACCGTCGACTTCATCCAGCGCTATATCTTTCCCGGCGGCTGCCTGCCGTCGAAGGCCGTTCTAGAGCAGCAATTCGAACGGGCGGGACTGCGGCTCGTGAGCCACGAATTGTTCGGTCTTTCCTACGCCCGCACGCTCGCGGAATGGCGGCGCCGATTCCACGCCCGCTGGCCCGACATCGCCGCGCTCGGATTCGACGATCGCTTTCGCCGGTTGTGGGACTATTATTTGAGCTACAGCGCCGCAGGCTTTCTGGAGGGGGTGAGCGATGTCGGCCTTTACTGCGTCGAGCACGCCCACGAACCTGTGCGGCCGGCCCCTGAACAGCGATCCGAACAGGCTTAGCGCATGATCTTTCGCGCTCGGTCGCTGGCGGGGGCGTTGCTCTCGGCCGGCGTTGCAAGCGCAGCGGCCGCGGACGATCCCTCGTTTTACGGCCATTGGGCGCGCGGCGACGGCAACGCCAGGGTCAGGATTGCGCCGTGCGGCGTGGCGACCTGCGTAACCAACACCTGGATCAGGCCCGGGACGCCGGACGAAAAGACCGGCGACAAGCTGACCATGCAGGTCAAGCCGGCCGGAGTTGGGAAGTGGTCAGGCACGGCCTCCGATCCGCAGCGCAATCTGCGCTACTCGATGACCATCAATGTCGCCAATGACCATATGACCAGCGACGGCCGCATACTGGGCGGCCTTGTGTGCAAGCACATGAGCTGGACCCGTCTCGGCTGGGCGCGCTGAAATTTGACGTTCACATTGGCCGTCTATATTGCGTCGAGCCTGCTCGGGCCCCGCGCCCATGAAGAGCGATCCGCGAGGCAGCGCGCATGATACATAGGGCTGGTGTTTTTGCCGGAGTGCTGGTTGTGCTTGCGTCGGGGGGCGCGGCCCTCGCCGGTCCGGCTTTTCTCGGCAATTGGGCGCGCGGCGACGGCAAGACCCATATCCGGGTCGAACCGTGCGGCGCGGAATTTTGCGGCGTCAACACCTGGGTCAAGCACGGCGATTCCGGAGAGAAGGTTGGCGACACGCTTGTCGCAAATCTGAAGCCAGCCGGGGCCGAGCGTTGGTCAGGCTCGGCTTTCGACCGGAGACGTGATCGACATTACACCATGCGAGTCCATGTCGCCGGCCGGCGCATGACCACCGACGGATGCATATTGGGCGGCATGATGTGTCAGAGCATGAGCTGGACGCGACTCGGCTCGAAGACCTGAATTTCCGCTCACGCGACCCGCCGTCCCTCCCGCCAGACCGCGCGTACGACCGGTTCTCCGTCGTGCCTCGCCACGCGCAGGAGGTCGGCGCGGCGGCCGACCGCGATCTCGCCTCGATCCTTGAGCCCGGTCGCCTCGGCGGGCGCCTTGCTCACCAGCCGCATTGCTCCAGCGAGGCCGCCGACAGCGGGGGCGTCGGCGAGCCGGAACGCGGCCATCAACAGCGCCGCGGGCACATAGTCGGAGGGGAGGATGTCGAGCTGGCCCGCTTCGGCAAGCTGCCGCGCCGAGGCGTTGCCGGAATGCGAGCCGCCGCGGACGACGTTCGGCGCGCCCATCACCGTCGCCATCCCGGCGGCGCGCGACGCCGCAGCCGCTTCAAGCGTGGTCGGGAACTCGGCGATCGTCACGCCGTCGCGATGGGCCAGCGCGACCTCTTCCGCCGTCGTGTCGTCGTGGCTCGCGAGCGCAATGCCGCGCGTTCTGGCGACTTCGACAATGCGCGGCCGGTTTTCGAGCGCTCGCGCCCTGCCGACCTTCTGGCGCTCCCGCGCCACCTGCTCGAGATCGGCCTGGGACCGTCCCGACTTGCCGGAATAATAGATGAAATATTTCTCAAGATCGCGGAACTGACGCTGCCCGGGGGTGTGGTCCATGAGCGAGATGAGCTCGGCGGAATGCGAGGCGAGCAGCGCGTTCAGGGAACCGACGACATTCGGCGCCGGGACCTCACAGCGCAAGTGGGTGAGATGGTCGGCGCGCAACAGACCGGCCTCCGCCGCCCGGCGCGCTGCCTCGGCGAGCGGGGCGACCTCGTCGCCAAGCTGGCCGCCTGCGTCATATTCGTCGACCCCGACCCGAAACGAATTGAACACCGTCGTGATTCCCGCGGCGGCGATCTGCGCGTCGTAGGCCAGCACCGCGCTGCCGGCGTGCCACGTCACCGCCGGCCGGGGAACGTAATGCGATTCGAGATGGTCGGTGTGGAGTTCGATGAGGCCGGGCAAGAGGTAGTCGCCCTGAAAATCGAGGCCCGCACCGGATGAGCCGTCCTCGCCGATCTCCTCGATGCGACCGCCCTCGACCCTGAGGCAGCCAGTGAACACGCGATCGGCGGTGACGATGCGAGCGTTCCGGAACCATGTCGCCGCGCCGTCGAGGAACTCCATCGCTCACCCTCCGTATTTCTCGAGGAGCGCCTCGACGCAAGCGTCGATTTGCCGGCGTCGGAACGGCCGATGACGCCAACGAACCGCCCGGGCCCGATCGTCAGCGACACGTTGTCGACCACGGTTTTCGCGCCGAACCGGCGCGAGAGACCTTCAATGGAGAGCATGAGCGGGCCCTTCCCGCAAATGAGGTAAGCCGCGTTCGCGGCAGGCTCGTGACTATCGCGGACGCCCGCTTGCGCCCCCCTTCGGGGAGCTCGCCGCGTTGTGGAGTGATGACGCCCGGGCCGCTTCAGGCGTCGCGATTCATCGCCGGGGGCGCGGCTGTCTCAAGCCCCGAGCGCCATCCCCTCGCGGTCGCCCAGCAACCGCGAGGTCATTGCCAGGCCACAAACATCAGCACCCCCGCTGCGACGAGCGTCGCCATGGAAAGGAGGTAGGCGGCCTGGAGGGTGACGGTCTTCCAATAGAGCAGCCTGGACAGGAGCGCGCAGCGACCCGGCAGGTCCTCCACTTCAAGCACCGGATCGGTGATGAATTCAAAATCCTCCGGCGTCGAGTTGCGCCAGATCGGAAACCGCCTGCGTCCCGCGCGGGGATACCGCGGGTAGACGGAGGCGAGCAGAAAGAAAAAGATGACGACGAACGGCGCCAGCAACACCGGCACGTTCAGGTACCAGGGGTAGTTGTCGCGGAATCCGAGGACCGTGCCCATCATGATTGCGACAAAGAGCACGGCGATGTTCGCCTTGAGATCACTGAGGCGAATGGAATCGCCATAACCGGCGATCAGGTTGCGCAGCTGGGCCTCGCGGTCCCTGGCCATCAGCGGCTCCTGGAGAGCAGCAAATGGATCATGGCATGGCGCCTTCGTTCAAGCATACCATACGTACATCAGAATGAATATCGTCAAGACGATGCTCACCATCGAGACGAGGAAACTGATTCTGATGTATAGCGTCTTCCACCATAGCAGTTCCGACAGCACCGAGCACCGCAGTTTCAGCTGCTCGAGTTCGTCCTCCGCCTCGACTACGTTGGCGAAATCGCTGAGCGTGGCGTTGCGGGAGACGATGAAATGCTTGGCGCCGCGCTTGGGATAGCGAGGGATGAGCACCGCAAACAGGCACAGGTACACGATCAGGAACGGCAGCATGACGAACGGGATGGGCAGATATTTGGGAAAGTGGGTATAATTTCCCAGCACCGGCCCCATCATGAAGGCGACGAACAGGATAGCTATGTTGGCCTTGAAATCGCTGGCCCGGATCGCGTCGGTGTATCCGGCGATCAGACCCCGATAGGCTTGAGCGGGATCGGCGGCGTTTTTATTCATCCGACAGTCGGCCGCTCCACACACCTAACGGGGGACGGCCCGCCAGCGCCGACGCCGGGTCTCGGCCCCCCGCGTCCATCGACTGGCGTTTTGGCGTCAACTTCGACGCCCTGTCAAGATCGGTTGAATCTCGGTTCGCGCGGGGGCGGCCGATCGGCAAACAGGCCCGTTCATGAAGCGTGCGCCCGCTCGCCATGGCGCCATTCAGGCTTTGACCGGCGCCATTACCGGCGGAATGGAGCGGGCGCGGACGCGCCTGCGGCTCGCAGGCGGGTCTGCCGCGAGATCAAAAGCCGAAGAATTCGCGCCGCAGCGCGTCTTCGTAAAGCTTCTTCTTGTGAATCACTTCCCGCTGCTTCTTGTTCTCGTGGAACCAGGCTGCTTCCCACTTGTCCAGCTCAGCGACGTTATGGTTGCCGGAGGCAAGCGCCTCCTCGTCGCGGATCGCGTTGACCCATTCGTCGACCGCGGCCCTGTAGGCCGCCTGCAATTCGTCCAGTTCCTGCTGAAGGTCGGCTGAAATATCCGCCATGGGTGCTCCCTGCCCATCCTCGATTAGCGCCGCTCTATGAACGTTAGACGACACTTAGACCGATTGGCGGTCGCGCGGTTCAGTATTCCTGCTTCGTCGGCCGGAACAGGATCTCGTTCACATCGACGTCCTCCGGCTGGCTCATGGCGAAGACCACCATGTTGGCGAAAGAATCGGCGGGGATCGCGTACTCGTAGACCTTGCGGACGTTTTCCGCGATGTCCGGCTCGGTGACGCTCTCGGGCAGCTCGGAAGCGACCGCGCCCGGCGAGATGATCGTGGTGCGGATGTTGTAGGGCTTGACCTCCTGCCGCAGGCCTTCCGAAATGACCCGCACCGCGCTCTTGGTCGCCGAATAGACGGTGCTGCCCGGCCGCACCTTGTGGCCGGCGACCGACGAGACATTGATGATGTGGCCGCTCATTTGCGCCTTCATGTGCGGCAGCGCGGCGGCGACGCCATAGAGCACGCCCTTGATGTTGACGTCGATCATCCGGTCCCAGTCGTCGATCTTCAGCCGTTCGAGCGGCGAAAGCGGCATCAGTCCGGCGTTGTTGATCATGACGTCGATGCGGCCGTGCGACTGCACGGCGCGGTCGACGAGGCGCTTGACCTCGGCGCGCTGCGCCACGTCGGTCTGCACGACCGCGTCAGCGCCGAGCTTGAGCTCTTTGGCCAGCGCCTGAAGCCGGTCGAGGCGGCGCGCGCCCAGCACCAGTTTCGCCCCGTTTTGCGCCAGCCGCCGGGCGGCGGCTTCGCCGAGCCCGCTACTCGCTCCGGTGATGACGACGACTTTGTCCTTAATGCGCTCGCTCATGGCCCGTCCTTTTTGTTGGCCCGCGCGTAGAGGACGCCGTCTGCCCGGAACGGCGCGACATGCCAGTCGTCAGCTTCGGCGATCTTGCCGAGTTCGTCCTGCCGCCACGTCATTTTATCGTCAGCGGTACTCATCGTCGCGGACCTTCTCCATCCACTCGACCGCCTTGCCGTCGAGCTTTTCCTGGATGGCCATATGGCTCATGGCGATGGTCGGGGCGGCCCCATGCCAATGCTTCTCCCCGGGAGAAAACCAAACCACGTCGCCGGGCCGGATCTCCTCGATCGGGCCGCCCTGGCGCTGGACCCGGCCGCAGCCGGTCATCACGATCAGCGTCTGGCCGAGCGGATGAGTGTGCCACGCCGTGCGCGCGCCGGGCTCGAACGTGACGAGCGCGCCGGCAACGCGCGCCGGATCGGGCGGGCTCATCAGCGGATCGATGCGGACCGCGCCGGTGAACCATTCCGCCGGTCCCTTGCCCGAAGGCTGCGAGCCGCTTCGTTTGATCTCCATGTTTCCTGACCTTCATTCCGGTGCTCGAGGATTGGCTCCCGCCCTACCCCGGCTACCACCTCTACTACCCGAGCCGCAGGCAGCATTCGCCGCCGCCTCACCACAGCATGGTCCAGGACAAGGCGGCCGCCTCCGGGGGGAGTTTGTCTTGGCCTGCCGATTGCTGCCAGTCGAGAAACAGGGCGCGAAACCCGCCCCGGCTCGGATTCGCCCGCTCGATCAAATCGTTCATCAGCCGGAGCCGCCTGACCAGCGTCTTCATGAACCCTACCGCACGGGCCGGGTTCTCCTCGATCGCGGCGATGAACTCTTCATAAGAAGCAGCCAGGCATTCCGTGTCGGTCGCCGCTCTCACTGTCGCCGATCGGGGCCCGGGCTCGATCAGGCACATTTCGCCGAACACCTCGCCCGTCTCCAGCGTACCGACCGCCTTCGCCTTGGCGCCCTGGCCAACGGTGACTTCGACCGAGCCGCTGACGATGAAAAACGCCGTGTCGCCCTCGTCGCCTTCGGCGATGATCGTGTCTCCGGCCTTGAACGAGACGTTTCGCATGCGTGACTCCCTGCCGCTTCGAATCCGGCGCCGGCGGTTATATCAGTTCTGAACGCGATCAAGGCCGCTAAGAACTCGGCCGGCGGGCGGATCGGCGTCAAGCTCGAGTTTTAGCTGAAGCCGGGCTTCGCCCTCATGCTGAGGAGCGCCGAAGGCGCGTCTCGAAGCATGCTCCGGAGGGGACGGGCGCCTAACACGCACTGGATCGTCCTTCGAGGCCCCTTCGGGGCACCTCAGGACGAGGTGGGTGGGATTCCTGTCTCTACTCCTCGAACCGCTCGCTCGTGCCGACCGATTTCGGCGGCGCGATCGCCGGGTCGGGCTTTTGCGCTGGGAAGCCCGGGTCGCGGAAGCGGTTGACGATCGGGTAGCGCCGGTCGCGCCCGAAGTTCTTTGGCCCGACCTTCACTCCCGGCGCCGACTGCCGGCGCTTGTATTCGGCGAGATAGAGCAGACGCTCGACCCGGTGCACGGTCTCCGGATCGTACCCTTCGGCGACGATGTCGGCGATCCGCATCTCCTTTTCGACCAGCCCGTGCAGGATGCCGTCCAGCACCGGATAGGGCGGCAGCGAATCCTCGTCCTTCTGGTTCTCGCGCAGTTCCGCGCTCGGCGGCTTGACGATGATGTTTTCGGGGATCACCTCGCCGTCCGGCCCGAGGGCGCCATTGGGCTTCCAGCGGTTGCGTAAGCCCGAGAGGCGAAAGACCTCCATCTTGTAGAGGTCCTTGATCGGATTGAAGCCGCCGTTCATGTCGCCATAAAGCGTCGCGTAGCCGACCGACATTTCCGACTTGTTGCCGGTCGTCACCACCATCGCCCCGGTCTTGTTGGAGATCGCCATCAGGATCAGGCCGCGCGCCCGGCTCTGGATATTCTCTTCGGTGATGTCGCGCTTCTTGCCAGCAAACATTCGCGCGAGCGCATGTTCGACGCCCTCGACCGGCTCGGCGATCGGAATGATATCGTAGCGGATTGCGAGCGCTTTCGCGCAAGCGGCGGCGTCGGAGAGCGACTTGTTCGAAGTAAAGCGATAAGGCAGCATCACCGCGTGCACCCGCCCAGCCCCAAGCGCATCGACCGCCATCGCGGCGCACAAAGCCGAATCGACGCCGCCCGACAGGCCGAGCACGACGCCGGGAAAGCGGTTGTTGTCGACATAGTCGCGCAAGCCCATCACGCACGCGGCATAGTCCGCTTCGTCTCCCTCCTCGACCCCCACGCGCGGACCCTGGACGCAGCGCCATGCCTGGCCTGCTCGTTCCCACACGGTCTTCGCCACCATCGGGCGGAACGCGGGCAATTGCGCGCCTAAAGTTCGGTCGGCGTTGAGCGCGAACGAGCCGCCGTCGAATACGAGTTCGTCCTGCCCGCCGACCATGTTGAGGTAAATGAGCGGCAAGCCGCTCTCGACCACGCGCGCTGCCGCGACATTGTGGCGAATGGCGAGCTTGTCGCGCTCGTAAGGCGAGGCGTTGGGGACAAGCAGGATTTCGCCGCCGGTTTCGAGGATGCATTCGACCGGATCGGGTCCCCAGATATCCTCGCAGATGGGCACGCCGACTCGCACGCCGCGAAACACGATCGGCCCCGGCGACGGCCCGGGCGCGAACACCCGCTTCTCGTCGAACACGCCATAGTTCGGAAGATCGACCTTGAACCTGACCGCCTCGTTTCGCCCGCCGTCGAGAAGCGCCATGGCGTTGTAAAGCTTGCCGTCCTCGACCCAGGGCAGACCGACCAGCATCGCCGGGCCGCCGTCGGCGGTGTCGCGCGCAAGTTCGTCGCAGGCGGCGCGGCACGCCTCCTGAAACGCAGGTTTCAGCACCAGGTCTTCGGGCGGGTAGCCGGAGAGATAGAGTTCCGGCGCCATCACGATGTCCGCCCCGAACGCCGCGGCCTCCTCGCGCGCCTTGCGCAACCGGTCGCGGTTCCCCGCGATGTCGCCGACGATCGAAGGGATCTGCGCCAGCGCGATGACGAGGCGGTTGGAGGGAGCGGGCATGCGGGATGCTTAGCGCGGGGCGCTGGACGGGGGCAAACGAACGTCGAAGTGCGCAAATCGAATCGTTGACGGAAGCATCCGCGAGTATTACTTTCACCAAACACGGTATTACGGAGAGTGAGTTGGCGACCAATGTGACGGTAAAAGGACAGGTCACTTTGCCGAAGGCGGTGCGCGAGGCCGCGGGAATTCGGCCGGGCGACCGGGTGAACGTGCGCGTGCGGCCGGAAGGCGGCGTGATCATTGAGGCCGTGGCGGCGCTGAAAAGGGCCGAGGCTTACATGAATGGATTGAAAGACATGGGCCGCCGCCGACCGTTCCGCGGCTTTTCAACCGAAGAGATCATGCGGATGACCCGGGGCGAGGATTGACCTTCGTCGACACGAACATTTTGATCGATATCGCGACCGGCAATCCCGCTTGGGCGGACTGGTCGGATCAAGCGCTTGCCTCCGCCCGCGCTCGCGGCCCATTGCTGATCAACGCGATCGTCTACGCGGAGTTTGCGATTGGGTTCGAAGCGCAGTCGGATTGTGACGCGGAGATCGAGACGTTCGATTTGACGCTGGCTGAAATACCCAAATCCGCCGCGTTTCGCGCGGCGCAAGCTTTCAGACTGTATCGGCGCGCCGGTGGAGCGCGGAGCGCCGCGCTGCCGGACTTCTTCATCGGCGCGCACGCGAGCGTCGCCGGCGCACCCCTGCTCACCCGCGATGCGCGACGCTATCGGGCGTATTTTCCTGAATTGACGCTGCTCGCGCCGGACGGCGAATAGGCCGAGAGGGCTCCAGCCAAATTCGCGCGGCACGCCTCCTGGAACGTGGGCCTCAGCACCAGATCCTTGGGCGGATAGCGGGAAATGCAAATATGCAAGTGTCACCGTTTTCACGTTTTCATACGTTTTCCCGTTCGGGCGCTCGATCCGAAGGGGCCTTGACTGCCGCTGGACGACCGCGCTCGGGCGCCCTTCCGCCAACGTCCCTGAAGGGAACCCTTAACCACAGGGTGTCTAGACTCCTGATCCCGCGAGTTCAGGGGCCGCATTAATGGTAGACGCAATCGGATGGCTAACGGTCGCAATCGCGGCATTGATGCTCTCGGCGCAACTCGCCTTTCTGTTTTCGCACTTGTAGGCGCGCGTCGCCTACTCCCGCTGCGCAACCGCCCGCCGCCCCGCCTGGCGGCCGATCAGTATACTGTGACACTTCAGTATACGTGAGTATACGGACGCGCTGGCATATTTGCCTTATTTTGTCCCCGCAAATATGCAAGTGTCACCGTTTCCCGTTCCCTAGCGAACCTACGCTGGTCGCGCCGGACGGCGAATGACGGCCTCTGATTCCGTCCGAACGCGGCATGCCTTAAGCCACGGTCGAAACTCAAGAAATTCAGATTTTTCGACAATTGCTTTGGAAAATACGAAAGCCGCGCTACGATCGCCGACATGATGGACTTTGAGTTTGACAGCGGGGACCTCGCCAACGCCTGCGCGGCCCTTCGCAGCGGTCGGCCGGCCCTAATCACACGGGCGGCTGCAGCCTTGGGAGCGAGCTGACCAAGAGAAGACTTCCTGCCCAAGGAGCCGCGATAACCCACTGAAAAGGCTCATTTCGGGGAAGGAAATGGAAATCCGCGGAAATCCATGGGAAGTCGAGGGCTCCTATTGGGAAGATTCGGCTGGCTCTTTGGCTGGGGGTTTGCAGGATTTTGGAAACTCGGATGCTGTTTGTGGCGTGCTTTGCTCGAAAAACAGTGCGGAGGCGTTATTTCTGCGGGCCGCCGCCGGGGCGAGAGCGAAGACGGTGAGGACGAGCATCGCCCAGATCGCCGGATAGATGCGCAACGCCCGCGCCCACCGGAAGGCGATCACGTCGCCGCGATTGACGAGGCTGCCGGCGACCAGAAAGCCGCTGGTGACGAAGAACACGTCGACCGCCCTTTCGGCCAGCGACAGGCCGAGATGGTCGAAGAAGAATTCCCGCGACGACGGCAGTCCGAGCACCGCGACGCTGTGGCTGAATATGACCGCGAGCGCCGCAGCGAGGCGGATGAGATTGAAATTGTTGTCCCGGCCGACGGCGTATTCGGACAGTCTCGCCGCGGGCCTTGACGGCGGGTCGACGGTCCGACCGGCCGGCGTCCGGCCGTCATTCCGCCGCCCGCACCGGCCGTTCGGGTTGGGCGAGCCGCTGCGCCTTCAGGAGATCGGCGACCATGAACGCCATTTCGATCGCCTGCTCCGCATTGAGGCGCGGATCGCAATAGGTGTGATAGCGGTCGTGCAGGTCGGCCTCCGAGATCGCGCGTGCGCCCCCGGTGCATTCGGTGACGTTCTTGCCGGTCATCTCGAGATGGATGCCGCCGGCGTAGGCGCCTTCCGCGCTGCAGATGGCGAAGAAGTTACGCACCTCCTGGGCGATGCGTTCGGTCGGCCTCGTCTTGAAGCCGGTCGAGGTCTTGATCGTATTCCCGTGCATCGGGTCCGAGGCCCAGAGCAACGTCAGCCCCTCGCGCTTGGCGGCGCGCAGGAGGGGCGGCAGCGCGGCGTCGACCCTGTCGGCGCCGAAACGGCAGATCAGCGTGAGTCGCCCAGGTTCGCGCTCGGGATCGAGCACTTCGATGAGGCGCAGGAGCTCATCAGGGCTCAGCGACGGGCCGCATTTGAGGCCGATCGGGTTCTTCAAGCCCCGGCAATATTCGACATGGGCGCCGCCGAGCTGGCGCGTCCGGTCGCCGATCCAGATCATGTGGCCCGAGGTGGCGTAATAGTCGCCGGAGGTCGAGTTGAGCCGCGTCATCGCCTGTTCGTAACCGAGCAGCAGCGCCTCGTGCGAGGTGTAGAAATCCGTCGCCCGGAGTTCCGGATGCGCTTCGGCGTCGAGGCCGATCGCACGCATGAAGCCCAGTGTCTCGGTGATCCGGTCGGCGACCTCCTGATAGCGTTCGGACTGCGGGCTATCATTCACGAACCCGAGCATCCACCGATGAACATTCTCGAGGTTGGCGTAGCCGCCGGTGGCGAACGCCCGGAGCAGGTTGAGGGTCGCCGCCGACTGGCGATAGGCCTCCAATTGCCGGCGCGGATCGGGCTCGCGCCCTTGCGGCGTGAACTCGATGTCGTTGACGACGTCGCCGCGATAGGCCGGCAGGGTGACGCCGTCGATGGTCTCGGAGTCCTCCGAGCGCGGTTTGGCGAATTGACCGGCGACGCGCCCGACCTTGACGATCGGCGAAGCGGCGGCGAAGGTCATGACCACCGCCATCTGCAGGAACACCCGGAAGAAATCGCGGATATTGTCGGCTGAATGCTCGCCGAAGCTCTCAGCGCAATCCCCCCCCTGCAGCAGGAACGCCTCGCCTACGGCCGCCTTGCCGAGCGCCCGTTTGAGCTTGCGCGCTTCGCCGGCGAACACCAGCGGCGGATAGCCGGCAAGCTGGCGCTCGGCGTCGGCGAGCGCCGCTCGGTCCCGGTAAACCGGCGACTGCGCGATCGGCTTCGTCCGCCAGGTCTCCGGGGTCCAACGTTGGTTCGCTCTCATCCTTGCCTCAACAAGCGGCGCGGCGCCGCTTCCCGATCGCCCGGCGGTCTATATACAGTCCGACGCTTCCAGCCGATATGCCGATTTTCGAGGCGGACCCGCATTTTATCGAGCGCCTCCAGCGCGAGACGGCGTCGCGCGCCGGGCTATCGTGTGAGACCATGCCCGAACCCACGTCAACCCAATCCCGATTTGCCCGTTTTGAGCATCCTTCCCTCCATCGCCGCGCTCCTCTTTTCTGTGCTGCTCCTGATCGGCGGCAACAGCCTGATCGGTATTGTGACGCCGCTGCGGGCTCGTATCGAGGGTTTCCCCGAACTCACGGTCGGCCTGCTCGGATCCGTCTATTTCGCCGGAATGCTTGCCGGGACGCTCGCTGCGCCGGCGATCATTCGTCGCGGCGGCCACATCAGGGCCTATACGGCCTTTGTCGCGCTCGCGATCGTTTCCGTGATCCTCATGCCTGTCCTGCTCGCGCCTTGGACGTGGCTCGCCTGTCGGGCGCTCATCGGCTTCGTCTTCGCCGGGCTCTACGCCGTCATCGAGGCCTGGATCAACGCCAAGGCGACCAACTCGAATCGCGGCGCGCTCTACGCCCTCTACCAAATCGCCAATTTTGCCGCTTCCGCCAGCGGACAACTGGCCTTGAAGCCCCTCGGGCCGGACGGCTTCTCGTCCTTCGCGGTTGCCGGGGCGCTGCTCGCGCTCGCCATAGTGCCGATGGCGATGACCAGCGTCGATCCACCCGCCCAGCCGCGAAGCGTGCGCCCGCGCCTCATCTGGCTCGCGCGCCTGGCGCCGCTTTCGTGCTGCGCGGTGTTCGCCGCCGGCGCCGCCAACGGCGCCCTGTTTGCGCTCGGCCCGGTCTTCGCCGTTGAAATCGGCATGACGGCGAGCAGCGTGCCCCTGTTCACCTCTTCGGTCGTGCTCGGGTCGGCGCTGGGCGTTTTGCCGATAGCCCTGGTCTCCGACCGCGTCGACCGTCGGCTGGTCATCGCCGCGGTCATGATCGCGGGCGCGGCGTGCGAAGTCGCTTTGAGCCGCGCAGCGGCTCCCGGGGCGTCGCTTATCGTGCTGGGTTTTCTTGTCGGCCTGACGACCTACTCGCTCTATACGCTCGCGGTGTCCCTCGCCAATGATCGCGGCGCTCCGCACGACCTGGTGTTCATTTCGGTCGGGCTTTTGTTCATCTACTGCGTCGCCGCGATAGCCTCTCCGGCAGTCGCCTCAGTCCTGATGAAAGACTTTGGTCCGCAAATGCTGTTCGTTCAGAACGCCTATGTGCATTTGGCAATCGCAGCGCTCGCACTATGGCGGCTCATCGTTTCCCCGAGGGCGCAAAACCGAACGCGACCCGCCGCCTGATACGGCTTGAACTCAGTCTTTGACCACCGTCAGGTCGGGGGCGGCCGGGTTCTTCATTCCAACGACATGGTATCCGGCGTCCACGTGGACAATTTCGCCGGTGACGCCGCGCGACATGGGCGACAGAAGGTAGACCGCGCTGTCGCCGACCTCCTCAATGGTCACCACGCGGCGCAGGGGCGAGTTGTACTCATTCCACCGGAGAATATAGCGGAAATCGCCAATGCCGGAAGCAGCAAGCGTTTTGATCGGCCCAGCCGAAATCGCATTGACGCGAATCGCCTTTTCGCCGAGGTCGGCCGCGAGATATCGGACGCTCGCCTCCAACGCGGCCTTGGCGACGCCCATGACATTATAGTGGGGCATCCACTTCTCGGCCCCATAATAGGTCAGGGTCAGCATGGCGCCGCCGTTGGTCATCAGCTTTTCGGCTCGTTGAGCCACGGCGGTAAAGGAATAGCAGGAGATGGCGAGCGACTTGGTGAAATTGTCCTCCGTCGTATCGATATATCGGCCGGTGAGCTGGTCTTTGTCGGCGAATGCGATGCAGTGGACAATGAAGTCGATGGCTCCCCACAGCTTTTCCGCTTCCGCGAACACAAAATCGATCGAACCGCCGTCTGTCACGTCGCAATGGCCCAGAACGTGCGCTCCCAATTCTTGCGCTAGCGGCCTGACGCGCTTCTCCAGCGCTTCGCCCTGAAAAGTGAACGCCAATTCGGCGCCCGCGGAGTGCGCCGCCTTAGCGATGCCCCATGCGATCGAGCGATTGTTCGCCACCCCGAAGACGACCCCGCGCATCCCGCGCATGACGCCCGCGGCTGCGCCGACTGAAAGGGTTCGCTCCATCAAGGGCCTCTCTACCATTCGTCTGGGAGGTGAACATACGCCGTCCAGGCGCCGGGATATCCCTTAACCTCGCCCGACACGCATGGGAAGGACGAGGGTTTCGGTGAACCGTCACAAAATATGTGACTTTGCTCATACACGCGCTTGAACCGGGGCGTCTTTTGACTAGGATCATCAACAAGCGTTAACGCTTGTCGAGGCTCACACAAACTCCCGGTGTCAGTAGTGCCGCCGTTAAGCGACAGTTTGGCCGACCTCTCTGATTTGCGCCGATTTGGGCTGGCCCTGACGCGAGACGATCGGTTTGTGCTCGATCACGCGGCTGCGAGTGCGCTTGTCGATCGCTTGTTCAGGCAGGCTTCTTTCGAGGCGGTAGATGCTAGCGTCGGCTGCGACGCCCGAGGGCATGCTCGCGAAGATGGGCGCGTGCGTGCGTTTGGCCAGTTTGTCCGACTTTATCGCCGACATGTTCGTCGCTTGGCCTGCGACGAAGGGGAAGCAGGATGGGACGAGAGCTCAGAAAGCGTTCGCGGCCGGGGCACGGCCGTCGGGATCGACATGGCCACTGCCATTCGCGCGCTGCCTCTCGAGCTCAGAGAGGCGCTGTTGATCGTCGTTCTGGCGAGCCTGACCCACCGCGAGGCTGCGCTGGCGCTCGATATCTCGCTGGCCACGCTCGTTGCGCGGCTGACGAAGGCGCGCGAGCGCATTTCCGCCCTGACCCGCGCCCCGAGTGCGGCTGAGACGGCTGGCGCCCCGGCGCCGTCGGTCCCGCATCTGCGAGTTGTCAAGTGATGGAAGCCTGGCGCCTCGCGGATCTGCACGCCTATGTGGACGATTGCCTCGAACCCTACGACCGCCTGGAGTTCGAGAAGCGGATGACGGAGGATCCGGCGCTCGCCCGTCGAGCGAGGATGTGGCGAGCGCAGAACAGCGCCATTCGTTCGGCGTTCGATGTTGAGGGGCCGAGAGCCTTCTCGATCAGCGCCGTTCGTCATCAGAACGAAGCTCCGGGCAAGGGCCGACGGCCTACATGGATTGCCGCCGGACCTGGTCGCGAGCAGCCATCGCGGTTGTCGGCGCCGGGTCTCGATGACGCCTCGCGGATCGGAGCGAAGGTCGGCGCGGCGGAGGATTTTCGACCCCTTCCATTCTGGCGGCTTGGCATCGCGGCTGCGTTCGTCTGCATGGTCTGTGTCTGGTCTCCGGCCGCCTCTGTTGTTCCGGCAAAGGGACTTGGAGAGGCTGCCGTTGCGGCTTTCCGCGCATTCGTGCGTCCGGGCGTCGCCCCGATCGAGTTCGCGACCGGCGACAGGGGAGAATCGCAGGAGTGGCTGACAACGCGTCTCGCGCATCCCGTTTACCTCCCGGCGACCCCTTCAGCCGTCAACCTGCTCGGCGCCAGGACCGCTCCTTATCCTGGCGCGCCGGCCGCCTTTCTCATTTACAATTCGCAGGAGAGATTGGTCGGCTTGCTCGTCCAGTCACTTGACGCGCCGATGACGGAGGCGCCCGAACTCCTCGCTGCAGACGGCCGCAACGCGGTAATATGGACGTGGCGCGGGCAAGGATTTGCGCTGGTCGGCGACCTTGACGCGCCATCATTGCTGAAGGTCGCGAACGAGTTGTTCGAATCGCGGGGCGAGGCTGTTCAAACGGCGCCCGAGCGCGGGTCGTAAGGCCTTTGATCCCGTAGCTTGCGCATCAACGCGCTCAGTTCCGCATCGACCTCGTTCGGCAGCACTATCCTGACCGTAGCCAGCAAATCGCCGGCGGATTGGTCCGCGCTTGCGGGCAGGCCCTTGCCGCGCAGACGCAGCACCCGCCCGCCGCTTGCGCCAGGCGCAATCGACACTTCGACCTCGCCGCTTAGCGTCGGCGCCCTCACGCGCGCCCCTAAAACCGCCTCGTAGAGGGTAACCGGAAGATCCAGTCGCAGGTCGCGACCCTCCACCTTGAACAGTGGATGGGGGGCGTAGCGAACGGTCACGATAACGTCGCCCGGCGGCGCGCCACGATGGCCGGCGTTCCCTTGACCCCGCAGCCGGATCGACTTTCCCTCTTCGATTCCGGCGGGCACGGCGACGTCCAGTATCTTTCCGGTCGGCAGGGCGACGCGAACCGAGCCGCCATGCGCTATCGTCGCCAGAGGAACCATGACCGAGACGCCCATGTCCTCGCCGCGAGTTGACTGGCTACGCGCGCGCGTCCGGCCGGCGCCAAACAATTCCGACAAGATGTCGGGATCGATCGAACCGCTTTCGGCCGAAAACCTGCCGCCGTCGAAGTCGAAACCGAAATTGCTGCGGCCGCCTGCACCTGGTTGGCGGCCAAAACCGAACCCCTCGAACTGCGGCGCTCTCGGCTTGCCTTCGGCGTCGATCTCGCCGTGGTCGAAGGCTTTCCGCTTCTTCTCATCGCCGAGGATTTCGTAAGCCGAGCCGACTTCGGCGAAGCGTTCCTTGGCTCTGGGCTCCTTGCTTTGGTCGGGGTGATATTTCTTGGCCAGCTTGCGATAGGCGGACTTTATTTCGACCGCGCTCGCGGATTTCGCCACGCCAAGAACGTCGTAAGGATCACGCATTATGAGCCCATCCCTCGGCCCCGCCTCAATTCAAGCGCGGGAGCCCATGTCTCCCGCGCACATTTGGCCCTTCGTCCGGCGCCACGCAAGGGCGTAAGCGTTCGTTGGCCACAAGGCGCTGGGCGGGATATCATTCGCCTCCGCCCATTCCCTGGAGCCGCGTCGCCTTGAACGAATTGAGTTTGGTCGACTTTACCGAAATTGCGGATCCCTTCGCGCTGTTCGGGCTTTGGCTTGGCGAAGCGGCGGCCTCGGAGATCAACGACCCGGAGGCGATGACGCTCGCCACTGTCGACGCCGAGGGGTTGCCCGACGCGCGGATGGTGCTGTGCAAGGGGGCGGACGCGCGCGGTCTCGTCTTCTATTCCAATGTCGAGAGCGCCAAGGGGCGTGAACTGGATGGGCAGCCGAAGGCGGCGGCGCTGTTCCACTGGAAGTCGCTGCGCCGCCAGGCCCGGTTCCGCGGCGCGGTGGCCCAATTGACGGGGCCCGAGAGCGACGCCTATTTCGCCGCCCGGCCGAGGGGGAGCCAGATCGGCGCCTGGGCGAGCCAGCAGTCGCGGCCGCTCGAGTCGCGCGCTGCTCTGGAGGCGGCGGTCGAGATTTACGAACGGCGGTTTGGAACCGGCGCGGTCCCGCGGCCCGACTCCTGGCGGGGCTATCGACTGGAGCCGGTCGAGATCGAGTTCTGGCGCGACCGCCCGTCGCGATTGCACGAGCGGCTTCAGTTCAAGCGTCATAACCCTCGATCGCAATGGGAAAGGCGGCTGCTTTATCCGTAGTGCGTCTGACATATTCCCCCTTACCATTGCGTTCCAAGCCGCGGCCAAATCAATCAAAATTGAGCAAAGTCAGCCCAAGCCCGAGCCAAATTTATCCAAGAAAACACTCTGATTGGCTTCGCCGAAATGATCTTTTTCAATGGGTTATCGCGGATCCGTGGGCAAAAAAGTCTGTGTCCGGCTAAGCTCCCTTTTGAGCAAGCGAACGGTGCAATAGCCGCTGCAACCCATCATTCCCGCGTGATCTCCCGGTTTATCGAATTGAGGCGAACACGCTTGCATCCGCCGCGATCCCTCCAGCCCGCAGTCGAAAGCCTGGCGCTCGCCGCCGGCTTGAGCGGCGCCGGACTTGGGGATTCGCTATCACGCCGCGGCAAGCATCAAGATGGGGCATCCCAATGGACGACAGACTGTTCCCTGCCCGCCCGATCCTCGCGGTCTCGGCGGCGGTGTTCCGGGAAAGGCAGGTCCTGATCGTGCGGCGCGCGCGGGCGCCGCTGATCGGACATTTCAGCCTGCCTGGCGGCGTGGTCGAGGTCGGCGAGACGCTCGCCCAAGCGGTCGCGCGCGAACTTCAGGAGGAGGTCGGCGTCAGCGCCGAAATCATCGGCTTCAACCGGCACGTCGAGGCGATCGCCCGCGTGGGCGGCCGGGTGAGGACCCATTTCGTCATCGCCTCGTTCGTCGCCCGCTGGATCAGCGGCGAGCCGCGGACAAGCGACGAAGTCGATCGCGTGGAGTGGGTCGATCCGGCCGCGAGCCCGCCGACGCCGACGACGCCGGGGCTGGCTCAGGTCCTCGGCGGAGCGGTCCGGATCGAAAACGAGGCGGTCACAGTCAAAAAATGAGTGAGAACGCCCGAGCCGCGATGTCCAATTCGGCGGATGACGGACAAAATCCAAAACGGCCCTCAGGCAGCAGACATTCGCGGCGTCGGAGCAGCTTCCCGGCGAGCTGCCAAACGGGAGTACGCGAGCCGGACCCTGACCGACCCCCCAAGAGAATACCTCGATCGGCGGGACGCGAACCTAGAGGGGAGAGGGCCTCTCGTGGCTGCCGATCACTCCTCCAGCAGTCCCGTCTTGCGCAGGCCTCCGCCACTGCTCAGGAGTTCACCAACAAGGGGGATTTCCTGAGGTCGAAGGTCGTGCGTCTCGAACGCGGTTTGCTTTGCGCTTCCGCAGACAGGCGGGCCTTCTGCAATCGAAGGCGGCCGCTTGATCCGATTGGACGTCGAGCCTATCGGATCGTCAAGCATACGCGAAGTTTGAAACGCAGAGCTTGTGCCAGGTTAGCGATAATGGGGTCCGCCGTTGTCGAGAGGGATATTGCGATTTGACGACCACGGAGCACCACCAATCGAAGACTCTGCCCGAGGGGCCGAACGCACAACTGGCCGAAAACGATGTGGGCTTCGCTGATCAATCTGACAGGCTCGCCAAAGTTTCGTCGGAGGCACAAAGGCTCTATGGCGCTGTTGATCTGGCCGAAGAGATCATCCGGCACATTTCAGCGAAATATTCGGGAGCAAGGAAAAGGAACCTCTTCAGCCGGCTTCGATACGCTTTGAGGATGAGGTTTTCGCGATCGCGCGTTCAATCGTCCCGATACAACCTCATTCGCAATCCCGTGTTCTTCGACAAGACCTACTACCTGGCCTCGAATCCGGACGTCGCGGCGGCGAAGATCGATCCGGTGGTTCATTATCTGCAATTTGGCGGTCGCGAGGGTCGCAATCCGGGGCCGGTGTTTTCGGAGGCCCAATACCGAGCCCTCTCGCCCGATGTCGCCGCCACGCCTTTGAGCGCGCTCGAGCATTACGAAAGCGTCGGCCGCGAAGAAGGCCGGCGCGTTGTTGCGCCCAAAATGCGCCCAACGGAAGTTCCGGGCGAAGCGGAAGTCACGCAAACTGCGGCCCCGGCTGAAACGGCTGCGGGGAACTTGGCCAGTGGCGAGGCGCTCTATCGGAAACGCTGCCAGCTTTCGCTTTTCAGGGTCCGCACCGAGGGTCCGATTTCTTTTTCGCCCCGAGCTGAACCGTTTTTTCTCGGTCGTGGTCTCCACTTCAGACGATCAAAGCCGCACCGTCCGAGTTCTCGAATTGCTCGAGCACGCGGAGAGCTGTGCGAATGCAAAAACGGGGGCGGGTATCGAGGTCATTCTTGTCGACTGTAGCTCGACCGACGCGACAATTCGATGGGAAGAGTATGCAGCGGGCGTCGTGTTTGGGACGATGCCCGGAACATGGGATTCGCCGGCTGGCGCAATTTTGGCGCGACGCTTGCCAGCGGCGCTTACCTTGTCTTCCTCGACAGCGAGGTCGAATTCGAACCGGAAATTTTTGTGCGGCTGCACGATGCAATCGTGCGGGACAAGGGGGAAGTCGCCTGTTTTGGCGCGACAATCCTGCGATTCGACGGCTCTATCCAGGATCTCTCATCTGCGATTTGGCGCGACGGAGAGATCCAGCACTATTTCCGCGACGAGCCGCCGACTCAATATGCCTTGGCTTATCCGCGCGACGTTGACACGGTCGCTCGGGGTTTCTCTTGCGTATCAACAGCAGATTTTCGCTCCTCCGGCGGCTTCAACGAAAGTTTCCTGTCGACTCCCTACGATCAAGCAGACCTGTCGCTAAGACTATGGAGCGTCGGCAGACGATCGCGCATCTATCCGGACATTCGCCTCTATCACGTTGAAAATCCCGCTCCTTCGTCGAAGGCTGGGCAATCTTCCCCGGAGGCCATCGAAAAAACCAAATCGTTGTTCGTGGAGCGGAACAAGGTTTTGCTCGAGGAGCGACCAGAGTACAAGCCTAACGCCGGCTATCCTGTTCGACACCGCGATGTTCGGCTGCGGGTCTTGTTCATCGAACTGCGTGTGCCTGCGCTTGCGCGTGGCATGGGATACGGACGATCGGAGATTATGGTCCGCGCGCTGCTCAAGGTGGCGGACGTCGACATTTTCGCCCACTACCCCAGTCAGGAGCACGGCATCCCCGCTGATTTTGACTATTTGAACCTCGCCTATGGACCTGACCCCGAGCTTCTCGAACAGGAGCTCTCCGCCCGGCGCTATGACGTCATCTACGTTTGCCGGCCTCGTGCCGTCTCGGTCTACGAGAAGGTCTTGAGCGCCTGGAAACGCGGAGGAGGCCGGGTCGTGTATGATACGGAGTTGATCTACGCCGTGCGCGAAATCGCTGAGGACGGGCAGGCCGAAAGTTACGGCGCAATCGCCAACGACGACCGCTTCGCTGACTGATTTGCGCGCTTTTCGCCAAAAAACCGGTTCCCACTTTTCGCCGCGCGCTCTAGCTGGCCTCTCCACGCCCGTTTTGCGGCCACCGTCTGAGCAGCGACTTCAGCCGAAGACCGCTCTCGCCCGCGGAACCTTCCTCGCGCCGAACCGTTTGTCCTGCGATCCCACAACCATAGGGCGGATTACAGTGACACATGCATAAATACCTCCTTTAAACTCGCAGGCGCATCCGCGCTACGGTCGACCACAGGCGGATGTCGAGTTCGAGTTTCGGCCTTTGGCGGTGGGCGCAGGACGGAGAGATATGGGGAAATATGCCCGTGTCACCGTAATCCGTGTCACCGTAATCCCGTGTCATCGTAATCCCCGTAACACCGTAATCCCCGTAATCCCGCCCTCCGCTGCCGGCGGTCGTGGAGCTCGCTCGAAACGACCATCGGGTGGATCCTCGCAAGAATTGAGCGGAGCGGAGGAACAGAAATAAAGTCAAAGCGTTGTGTAGGCGCGGCGCAACTGCCTCACCGACCTCGCACTTCTTCACTGAAACTCAAAGGAACCGTTATGAAAGAACTTGGAAAGCTGTTCGAACACACTCTAATGGACGTCTATTACGCCGAGAACCATATTCTCAAGGCCTTGCCGAAAATGGCGCAAAAGGCCAAATCGCCCGAGCTGAAGAAGGCCTTTGAAACTCATCTGACCCAAACCGAGGGCCACGTGAAGCGGCTCGATCAGGTCTTCCAGCTCCTCTCAAAGCCCCCGAAGGCGGTGAAATGCGAAGCCATCACCGGCATTCTCAAAGAGGGCGACGAGGTCGTTGAGGAATTCGGCGACAGTACCGCGCTTGACGCCGGTATGATCGCAGCGGCGCAGGCTGTCGAGCACTATGAAATGGCCCGATATGGAGCGCTCAGGACCTGGGCCGAAGAGCTCGGAATGAAAGACGCCGCGAAGCTGCTGGAGCAAACCCTGTTGGAGGAACGCAGCACCGATCAGCTGCTGACCAAGCTCGCGGAAGCAAAGCTCAACCTGAAGGCGGCGTAACGAACGCCGGCGCCGTGCTTCTTCATGAGAGCCGCCCAAAAGGGAACTTTCCTCGCTCCGAGCCGTTTTTCTTGCGGTCCCACAAGCACAGGAGAGGATCCATGGACAAGGAACACATCAAGGGCGCAGCCGACAAGGCGAAGGGCGCCGTGAAGGAAGCATTCGGCAAAATGACCGACGACAAGCAGATGCAGGTCGAAGGAAAGATGGACAACGCCAAGGGCGCGGGGCGTGAAGCGCTCGGCGACGCCAAGGACGCGGCTCGAAAGGCCGCCCAACAGGCCAGACGCTGAGCTTCACGAAGGAGGAGGCCGCCCACAGGCGGCCTTTTTCTTTCAGCCCGAACGAGGAGTGCGCGATGCAGCCGGACAAGAACATGCCCGCCAACAATAAGCGGCCCGCCAACGACGGGGATGGGAAGACTGTCCAGGCGCAAACCCAGTCCGACACCGAGCCGTTCGACTCGGGAAGCGGATCGCCGGCCGACTTGCGGCAGGCAGCCGAAGATTTGAAGACCAAGATCGCCGAGGCAAAACGCCGTAACGATATGCCGGTGGACTCGGCGCTGGGAAATCCTAGCTGGGAACGGCGCGCGGCCGATGGCCACCTCGACGTTCCCGACGAGGATGACGACTGACCGCTGGAGGCCGAGCGGGTTGCATCTGGGTCGGCGGATGCGGCGGTGGTCGTAGCTGCGGTCGCTGACCGCGGCCGGCGCGATCAGCGATCGCGCCCACAAAGCCGCGTCGATCCGATTGCGAAGAGGTCTACCCCCGGCGGAGCCCGGCGGTTTGAATTGCGCGGGCTTTGTCAGGCATATTTGCCGTGTTCATACTGCTTTAGCCACTCGCCCGACTCGTGTTCGATCCAGGCGATAGCCTCCGCCTTTCGGTTGAACCCGTCGATCTGAGGCCGGTTTCCGTGCGGGAGCATGAGACGTACGCACCAACCCTTTCCGTTCTTGGAACGGACCGGTTCGAAGGCGATCTTGGGCTTGGAATCCACCATGACGAAATTATGAGGCGCGTTCGGCCAAATTGCTAGGGCGAAATTTCTCCTTCGGTCCACCTCAAGCGCCGCAAGGATATATTCTGTAGACGAACCTTCGACGCGAGCGTAGGCGTGGCACAGCGAGCCGATTTGCGAGGAAATACCCGTGATCACATCAGACACACTTGACTTGGCCGCCGAGGTGGTCGCCGCGTTCGTCGCCAACAACTCTGTGCCGACGGGCGAACTGCCGGGTCTGTTCGAAATCGTCCACACCGTTTTGGCGAGGCTGAAGGATGGAGTGGAAACTCCGGCGCCCGCAGCGCCGACGAGGGAGCCGGCGGTGTCGATCCGGGCGTCGATCAAGCCGGACTATTTGATTTGTCTGGAGGACGGCAAACATTTCAAGGCGCTGAAACGGCACGTTTCGGGCCATGGCCTGACCCCGGATCAATATCGGGCGAAATGGAAGCTTCCGTCAGACTATCCGATGGTCGCTCCCAATTACGCGGCGGCGCGGTCGGCGCTGGCCAAAGCGATGGGCCTTGGACAGAAGCCGCTGAAGGCCGGAACGCCCAGACGTGGGCGCCCGTCGAAGCCGCTGGGCTGAGCGCCAGGAGCGAAGGCGCCGTCTATCCCGCCTTTTTCGTTGCGCCGGTCTTCACCGACGCCTTCTCCGTCGCCGCCTTCGCAGGCGCGCCGCCGGCAATCGGCAACAGCATCTCGCGTTGATCGAGGTTGCGGTTCGCCGCCTTCTTGCCCTTGGCCACCGCGGCAGGCTTCGCCGCTTGAACCGGCTCTCTGGCCGGCGCGGGCTTGCTTGCCCCGGCGGGCTTCGGCTGAGCTTCCTTCGCCCGCTCGATGCTCTGACGAAGCGCGGCCATCAGATCGGTGCCGGCGACGATCCTCGGCAGCTCGCGCTGCTTCGAAACGGGCATCCCTGCCTTCTTCTCGTTGAGCATCGCCACGATCGCCTCTTCGTAGCGGTCGTGAAATTGCGAGGGGTCGAATTTCGCCGCCTTGGTCTCGAGGATGTGCTCCGCCAGCGCAAGCATGTCCTTCGGAATCTTAACCTCGCCGATGTCGCCGAAATAGATCTCCTCGTCGCGAACCTCGTAAGGGTATCGGAGCGTCGTGCCGAGCAGCCCCTTGCCCCGCGGCTGGAGCATGATGACGCGTTCGCGCTTCGACAGCACGACCCGCCCCAGCGCGACCATGCTCTTGTCGCTCATGGCGTCGCGAATGACCGCAAACGCCTCAAGCGCGACCTTGTTCTCCGGGATTAGGTAATACGGACTGTCGACGTAGCGCTCGTCGATCTCCGACTTGGGGACGAAGGAATCGATTTCGATCGTGTGGCTGCTCTCGATCGCGATCGCCTCGATTTCCTCGTCCTCGACACGGAGATAGACGCCCTTGTCGACTTCGTACCCGCGCCCCTTGTCGTCCGGATCGATCGGGTCGCCGGTCTCGTCATCGACCAGTTGCTGACGCAGGCGGTTGCCGGTTTTCTTGTTGATCTGGCGGAAGGCGACGCGTTCGCCCGACGATGTGGCCGTGTAGAGCGCGATCGGACAGGAAACGAGGGAAAGCTTGAGGTAGCCCTTCCAATACGGGCGCGGCGGGGCCATGGGAACTCCAACTCAACGCGTGGGTTGTGCCCCTTATAGCACACCGGGCGTGCTGGCTGCGAATCGCTTCGGGGACGAAGGGGGCAACAGACTGTGACGATACCCGACCTGTCTCGTCCCACAAAGGGCGAGCGCGAGCGGCCGTTGTCGATTAACCCCGTTGCTCAATGCTGTAGAATGGCTAGCGGAAATTTCGGAGCCCTCGTTAACGAAAGGACCGTGAGTCTCACTTCGATGTATTCCGCGTCTGTGATGTAACTGTTTTTAGAAGGATCACATTTGAAATGACGTTCGAGGAACGCGAACGCCTAATGAGTCAGAAGGTCGCCGCGTTGTCAAAGCCCGAGGTTGAGGGGATCCTGGCGAACGCGCGCCAGAGGAAAGCAAAGAAGCTTGAAGCCGCATGTATCGCTCGGCTTGCGGAACTTGGTGCGCCCGTTGGCAAGCCGCCGCTAGTGCGAGATTGGTGGCGCACGCTCATCGCTTCTGAAACAGCCCAACGAGAATTTACGCCCGGCTTTCGGCATAGCCGCATCCGGCAGATGTACGATCGTCGAGTTGGAAGTGGACTACCGGAGGAAACTGCCGTCAAAGAAATAATGATTGTTTGCGTGGAACGGAAAGACCCCAGCGATGGCTTTAAGAAACTCGTCGATTTGGATTTGTATGAATACACCGACGAAGCGCGTATGCTCAGATTTCCATCGGAGTTTACGCCTGAGTTGCTAGCAATCGCGCGCGAGCGGTTGGCTCGATTTGGTTGGGAGCCGAAGTGACTGCGACGTTCGTGTGGGCCTATCCGGTATGGCGTTGACCGTTCACTCGGGGCGGTAGGTGGTCACATTTGACGCGACCCACACCAGAGCGCCGAATCTGCGGCTACTTCCGCCCGCCCGACAGGAACGCCCGGAAGGCCGCATGCGCCTCGGGCGAGGCGAGCGCGGCGGAGAAGGCGTGCGTTTCGTCGGCCATGCGGGCCTTCAGCGCCTCGGCGTCGCCGCGCATGAGGCGCCGCGTCGCGAGCAGAGCCGCGCGAGGCTTGGCCGCGAGCGCCGCGGCCTTCCCCATCGCGTGCGCCATGAGCTCCGCCTGCGGCACGATGGCGTTGACGAGGCCGAGCGCGTGCGCCTCGGCGGCCTCGAACGGCTCGGCGAGCATGAGCAATTCCGCCGCCTTCGCCCGCCCGAAGCGTTGCGGCGCAAGCAGCGACGAGCCTGCCTCCGGCACGAGGCCAAGGTTGACGAACGGCGTCTGGAAGCGCGCCTCGGGCGTCGCGTAGACGAGATCGCAATGAAAGAGCAGCGTCGTCCCGATGCCGACCGCGAGGCCGTCGACCGCGGCGATCAGCGGCTTTTCGAATTCGGCGAGCTTGCGGGTGAAGCGCCCGGCCGGAAAATCCTTTCCGTCGTTCTTGGCCACCGCGCCGGTCGCCAACGCGACAAAATCGCCGAGGTCGTTGCCGGCGGTGAACACCCCGCCCTTGCCGCTCAATACGAACGCGCCGACTCCCGCGTCGCGCTCGGCCGCCTCGAAGGCTTCGATCAGCGCTTCGTACATCGCCCCGGTGATCGCGTTCTTCTTTTGCGGCCGGGCGAAGGCCGCCGTCATCACCGCGCCGTCGCGGCCGACTTCGATATCCTCAGTCATGCGCTCTCCGCGAGGATCGCCTCGTAGGATTGGAGCGGCCCGCCGCCCGACGCAATCGCGCGCGCCTGTCCCGGCGCGGCGACCGCCAGTTTCTCAGCGAAGAAGCGGGCGAGGCCGACGCGCCCAAGCTCGGACTTGTCGCCCCCCTCGGCAAGGGCTTGCGCTGCGAGGCCGGCTTTCGCCAGGCACGCGCCGCCGAGCGTGAGCCCGAACAGGCGAAGATAGGGGGACGCGCCCGCAAGGGCGGAATATTGATCGGCTGCGGCCCAATCCAGCATCAGACGCGTCGATTCCTCGAGCGCGTCGGCGGCCTCCGCGAGCCGATCCGCCGTCGCGCCGAAGCCCGGACCTCCGCGCCCGGCGACGTCGCTTGATGCCCGGCGGATCCCGGCGATCTCCTCGCGCACCGTCTCGCCGCCGGCAAGCGGCAGCTTGCGCTGCACGAGGTCGATGCCATGGATGCCGTTCGCGCCTTCGTAGATCGCGGCGATGCGCGAATCGCGCATGTGCTGGGCGGCGCCGGTCTCCTCGATGAAACCCATGCCGCCGTGGACCTGAACGCCGATCGACGTCGCCTCGTCGCCGATGTCGGTTGAGAACGCCTTGGCGATCGGCGTAAGCAGCGCGGCGCGATTGGCAGCGGCCGCGCGCTCGCCCTCGGTTTTCGCGTGCTCCGCGAGATCGAGCGAGACGCCCGTCAGGTGGCAGATCCCGCGCGCGGCGTGGACGTTGGCCTTCATCGTCATCAGCATCCGCTGGACGTCGGCGTGCTCGATGATCGGGCTCATGCCGTCGCCGCCCTTCGGGCCCCGGCCCTGGCGGCGCTCGCGGGCGTAAGCGAGCGCCTGCTGATAGGCGCGCTCGCCGATCGCCACCCCCTGGGTCCCGACCGCGAGCCGCGCCGCGTTCATCATCACGAACATCGCGGCGAGGCCGCGATTTTCCTCGCCGACCCGCCACGCCGTCGCGCCGCTCGCTGTCGCCGTAGGCCATGACGCAGGTCGGAGAAGCGTGGATGCCGAGCTTGTGCTCGATGCCGGCGCAGCGCAGATCGTTGCGCGGCGCCGAGCGAGCCGTCGGGATTGACGAGGAATTTCGGCGCCAGAAACAGCGTCAGGCCGCGCGTTCCGGGCGGCGCGCCGGGCAGCCGGGCAAGGACGAGGTGGACGATATTCTCCGCCATGTCGTGCTCGCCGTAGGTGATGAAGATCTTCTGGCCGAACAGGCGATAGCTTCCGTCGTCGGCGCGTTCCGCCCGGGTGCGGACCGCGTTGAGGTCGGAGCCCGCCTGCGGCTCGGTGAGGTTCATCGTCCCGGTCCACCGGCCGCTGACCATCGGAGCGAGATAGCGGTCGAGCAACTCGCGCGACCCGAAGCTCTGCAGCGCATGGACCGCGCCCTCGGTCAGCAGCGGGCAGAGCGCGAAGGCCATCGAGGCGCCGTTCCAGATTTCGGTGCAGGCGACGTTGACGAGATGGGGCAGGCCCATGCCGCCGAACTCGGCCGGCGCGGAGACGCCGTTCCAGCCCGCCTCCGCCCACCGCCGGTAGACGTCGGCGAAGCCCGGCGGCGACGTCACCACGCCATTCTCGTAGCGCGCGCCGGCAAGATCGCCCGGGCGGTTGAGCGGCGCGATCTCCTCGGTGGCGAAGCGCCCGGCCTCGGCGACGATCGACGATACGGCGTCCCAATCGAGATCGCCCGCGAGCCCCTGCTGGATCATGCCCGGCAGGTCGGCGACCGCATTCAGCGAAAAAAGGATATCGCCGACCGGCGAACGATAGGGCATCTCTCGCTCCTCCACGTCGACCGCTTGGGTCGCGACCGCCCGCCGCCCTCTTGCCGCGACGGAAAATGCAAGCTTATGGACACTCGTCTTGGCGCGCAACGCGGGCCGCGAAACACGAGGACTTATGGCGCGGAATGGCAAAATGACCCGCCTCGCGGCGGCGAGCCCCGGCTCGATCGCCGCCGCCGCCGCATGCCTGCGCGGGGGCGGTCTTGTCGCCATGCCGACCGAGACAGTGTACGGCCTTGCGGCCGACGCAACTTCGGATGCGGCGGTCGCGGCGATCTACGCCGCCAAGGAGCGGCCGGCGATCAATCCGCTCATCGCCCATGTCCTCGACCTCGAGGCGGCGCGGGAGCACGCCGTCTTCGGCCCGGAGGCCGAACGGCTGGCCGGCGCGCCTTCTGGCCCGGGCCGCTCACCCTGGTCTTGCCGATCGCTGCGACCTGCAGGGTCAGCCTGCTGGCGCGCGCCGGTCTCGACACTGTGGCGCTCCGCTCGCCGGCGCACGAGACGGCGCGGGCGCTGATCGAAGCGGCGGGCGTCCCGCTCGCGGCGCCCTCCGCCAATCGATCGGGCCGGGTGAGCCCGACAACCGCCGCCCATGTCGTCGCCGATCTCGACGGCAGGGTCGACTGGATCCTCGACGGCGGCCCGTGCCGCCATGGCCTCGAATTGACGATCGTCGAAATTGTCGCTGGCCGGGCCCCGATTGCTGCGCCCGGGCGCGATCGCGCGCGAGGCGATCGAATCCGCGCTCGGTTCGCCGATCGAGTCGACCGGCGGGTCGCAAACGGCGCCGAGCGCGCCCGGGCAGCTTCACGTCGCACTACGCGCCCAGCGCCGATCTTCGCCTCGGCGCCGCCGACGCCCATGCCGACGAGGCGGCGCTCGATTTCGGCGGCGTGCTCAAGGAGAGCGCGGCAGGCGCGCGGCTCGATCTGTCGCCGGGGGGAGACCTTGTCGAGGCGGCGTCGCATCTGTTCGCCTATTTGCGGGCGCTCGACGCCGGCGGCGCGGCGCGGATCGCGGTCGCGCCGATCCCTGCTCATGGGCTCGGGGCGGCGATCAATGATCGGCTCCGGCGGGCGGCCGCGCCGCGGACAGACTGAACGGCGGCGGGATCGGAGTCGTTTTCTGCATTTCCGGCGTGGAGTTTATGCCGCCAACGGGTAAGCTGGCTGCCGCATGGGGTGAGCGGGAGAGCGCGACCGATCGAAGGAGCCATGAACTCGGATTTCAGCTGGGACGAATTTCGCCTGGTCAAGTCGATTGCCGATGCGCGGTCGCTGGTCGGGGCTGCCGAACGTCTGGGCGTCAATCCCTCGACGGTCTATCGGCGGCTGGCGGCGGTCGAGGCGGTGGTCGGCGCCCGGCTGTTCGACCGCTCCCGCGCCGGATACGAACCGACCGCCCCCGGCGAGGACATGATCGCGCTGGCGGCGACGATGGCCGCTTCGATCGTAGAGTTCGAGCGCCGGGTCGCGGGACGCGACGTCAAGCCGACGGGCGAACTTTGCGTCACCGTTCCGTTAGGCCTCGGCCTGCATTTCATGCCGGCGATCGTTGCCCAGTTTCAGGCCGCAAATCCGGGCGTCGTCGTCGAATTGATCCTGTCCAACGAGGCGCTCGACCTCTCCCGCCGCGACGCCGACGTCGCAGTTCGCTTCACCAACGACCCGCCGGAAACCCTAGTCGGCAGAAGAATTTGCACGGCCCGATTTTGCCTCTACCGTCGGTGCGACACGGCGGCGGAAGCCGGCTCCGAGGCGGCAGGGTCGATCGCGATTCATCGGCTATGGCGACTCGCTCGGACCGGAGTCGGGCCGCCGCTGGATCGAGGCCAATGTCGGGCCGGGAGGAATCGTCGCCAGGGCGAATTCGGCCCACTGCATGCTCGAGCTGGCGCTTCAAGGGGTCGGCGCGGCGTTGCTGCCGTGTTTCCTCGGCGATCGAAACCCGAACCTTGTCCGTGTCGGTTATCTGCTGCCGGAACTTGACGCGGGACTTTGGACGCTGACCCACGCCGATCTTCGCCGGGCGGCGCGGGTGCGCGCGTTCATGGATTTCGCCGCCGCCGAACTGACAAAGCACCGCCGGGAGATCGAGGGCGAGGACCCCCCCGGGACAGACTGAACCCGCTGAGCGCGTTGCCGGTCACCAGGCCGAAAACTTCGCCTCGACCTTGTTGAAGAACGCCGCGCGCGCTCCGGCCGTGGTGTGATTCATGTCGTAGAGAGCGACATAGTCGCACCGCGCGCCCGGCGCGCAGATGCGGCGCATGGAGCGGGTCAGGAAACGGCGCGGCGGGTCGCCCATGAAGAAGGTCAGCATCCGCGAGCCGCCGTAGGTGCACACGACCCCGAGGCGCTTGATGTTGTGAAGGCACGGATTGTAGGAGCCGTCCTCGCCGAGGGTGAAGCTGACGCCGGGCAGGAAGACCTTGTCGACGAATCCCTTGAGGATGGCGGGGAAGCCCATGTTCCAGACCGGGAACGAGAACACGAGCGCTTCGGCGGCAAGCAGCCGGTCGACATAAGGGGCGACATGGGCTCGATTGACCGCCACATTGTGATAGTCGATCCGGTCCTGGCGCGACATCACCGGGTCGAAGCCCTCGGCGTTGAGATCGCAATCGTCGACCTTGTGTCCGCTCGGCGCGCAGGACCTCGACCAGCTTCGCATGCGCCGCCGCGCCGAAGCTCGTCTCGACCGGGTGAGCGAACAGGACCAGAATGCGCAACGTCGCTCAGCCCTGCGCCGCGCGCGCCCGCGCCTCGAGGCCGGGAAAGAGGAAGTTCTTGCCGGCGGCGAAATCGAACTCCGGGTTCTCCCAGGCGATCATCTTGCCCGGATTGAGCAGGCCCTTCGGGATCGGTCTCGCGCTTGAAGGCGAGCTGGATCGCGTCGGTCTGCTTCATGCCGCCCTCCTCGAGGGTGTAGCGGTGGGGATTGAAGATCATCGCGCCCATCGCTTCGTGCTCGGCGATGATCTCCTGGAGCCGCGCTTCGGTGGTGAACCTCACGAGCGGCAGCCCGGCGAAAGCGATCCGGCCGTTGAAGCGGATCAGCTCGAGATGGCCCATCACCTCGTCCCCGAAGCGGTCATGGATGCGCTTGATGGCCTTGAGGCCGCCGTCGCTCGGATAGCGCGCCTGGAGATAGGTGATCTTCGGATCGACGCGCTAAGCGCGCGAAGCGTCGTATGGTTCCAGGTCAGTTCGTAGTTGGGCGGCAGGCCGGCCAGCGTCTCGGGCTTGCGCGCGCTTGAATCGAGCAGGATTTGCGCGTCGTGGAAAGGCCGGGTGAACGCGCGGAACGCGTCGAGCGCATGCGGCGCGATCATCAGGATGACGACGCTTGCGCCTTCCGGAATGAAGGCGCGATGGCGCAGGAAATAGGCGTGCGGCGCCGGCGCAGCGACGACGGTAATGAGCTTCTTCAGGATTCCGTCCTGCTCGCCGAGCGCGAGCGCATAAGTCGCCGCGGCATCGAAACCGTCGAAGCCGACGATGACGTCGGCCCAGTCGTAGCGGGGGGCGAGCGGCGCCTCGACTTCGACGATGACGCCGTTGGTGCCATAGGCGTGCACGGCCTTGTGCAGGTCCTCGCCGGTGAGTTCGAGCGTGCGCGGTTCGGCCTCGAGCGTCATGACCCGAAGCCGCAGCACATTGCCGAAATCGCGCAAGCCCCCCCAGGTGATCGACCCAACCCCGCCCGAGCCGCCGGCGACGAAGCCGCCGAGCGAGGCGGTGCCGCGCGTCGAGGGGAACATCCGCAGTTCCTGCCCGGATGGCTCCGCCGCCTTGTCGATATTGATGAGGAGTGCGCCAGGCTCGCAGACGACCCGGCCGCGCTCGATCGATTTCACCTTGTTCATCTCTGCAAGGTTGAGCAGCACGCCGCCCATGAGCGGCATCGCCTGACCGTAGTTGCCGGTGCCGGCGCCTCGCGGGGTCACCGGAATTCCAAGCCGATGGGCGGCGGCGAGGACCGCGCGCACTTCCTCTTCGCTCACCGGCGAAACAACGACGTCGGCGGTCACCGCCTCGAGTTCGCGCTTCAGCACCGGCGAATACCAGTAGAAGTCGCGGCTCTTCTGCTTGACCAGAATGGGATTGTCCTCCCACTTGATCGGACCGACGAGCGCCTTGAGCGCCGCGATGTCGTAAGCCGCCTTCATGGCGCGAGCCCCTTGAGGCCGTCGAGCTCGGCATAGTCGGGAGGCTTGACGGTCGAGGCTTCGCCGTTCCTGACCACGACGCGATCCGCCTGCGGGCGGGCGAGGAGCTCGGGAAAGTCGCGCGCTCTGGTCAGGATCATGTCGGCGCGCCCGCCTTCACGCAGCATGCCGAGGTCCAATCCCATCGCCCGGGCCGGCCCTGCCGCGACCGCCGGCGCCCAGTCGGCGAACGGATAGTCGAGGTGCAGGATACGCACGCCTTCACGCCAGGTCTCCATCATATCGAGATCGCCATAGGGGTAGAACGGATCGCGGGTATTGTCGCTGGCGATCATCACGTTGACGCCGGCGCTCTTCAGCTCGTGCAGCGCGGTGACGCCGCGCCAGCGCGGCGTGCGGCCCGCATGGCGGTCCTGCAGGAAAAGATTGCACATCGGCAGGGAGACGACGCTGATCCCCGCGCGCGCGACGGCGTCGATCGTCTTTCGCCGCTCGTCGTCCTCCTGCAGCACCAGCGAGCAGCAGTGGCCGACCAGGATGGGGCGGGCAAAGCGGCGCTCGATCGCCATGTCGGCCACGATCTTGAGCGAGCGCGCCGCCGGATCGGCGCTTTCGTCGACATGGAAGTCGAGCTCCCAGCCTTTGCGCTCCGCCAGCTCGAACAGGGCGGCGAGCCCTTCGCGAAGCCGCGGCACCATATAAGTGACCGCGCCGAGGATTCCTGTCCCGTGAGCGTCAAGCATGGCTTCAACGTCGGCCATATGCGCGCGGTCGTGCGCAAAATCGATGCTGAAGATCGGCGTCGCCTGAAGCGTAATCCTGTCCCGCCAGCGCTCCCGCGCCTCGGCGAAAACCGGCCAACTGATGCGCGTCTGGGCGCCGACGCTGTCGATGTGGGTGCGCAGCGCGGTCGTCCCATAGGCATAGGCAGAGCGGAGGCTGAACTCCATCCGCGCGGCAACATCGGCCGCGGTCCAGTTGGCCGAGCGATCCTCGATGGCTGCGGCGAGCGCGCTGGGGAAATCCCCGGTCGGATTGCGTTTCCGCCGCCAGATGTGTCCCTTGTCGATATGAGTGTGAGCGTCGACGAATAGCGGCAGCACGATCCGCCCGGACATGGCGACGCGCGGCGCATCGCCGAAGTCGACGGCGCCGGCCGGAGCGATCCCTGCGATGGCGCCCTCATCGACGAGAATGTCGACGGTCGCGAAGCCCTCGAAATTGAGCGGCCCCGGTGGCGAAGCGAGCGAGCGGCCAAGCACGCGCGCCTCTTTGAGCGCATAGCGTTTGGCGCCGGGGAGGGCGAAGGGGGCGGTCATCATTGGTTGGCTTTCGCTCGGGCGCGCATGAGCGCCGGCAAGCCTCTGCCACCGGCGCTCATGCCGAGGATTCTATAACCCTCACTTCGGCCTGAGGTCGAGGCCGACGCCCTTGTCGACGAATTGCAGCGTGTAGGCCTTCTTGTAATCGACGTCCGGCTTGACCACGCCCGCCTTGACCATCGAATCGAAGAAATCCTTGATCCGCTCGTCGGTCATCGCCCCGACGCCGAGCTTCAGCGTGTCGCCCGGAGTCGACCAGGCCATATTCCTTGATCTTGGCGATCGAGAATGCGATCTGCTCGTCCGTCATTTCCGGATTGTCTTTCTTGATCAGCGCATTGGCCTTTGCATTGTCGCCGTAGAGATAATTGTACCAGCCGATCGTCGACGCGTCGATGAACCGCTGCACGACGTCCGGCTTGCTCGCGATCAGGTCGGCGCGCGTTTCGACCGTCGTCGCGTAGGTCTTGTAGCCATTGTCGGCGAACAGGAAGATGTTTGGCTTGAAATGGCCCTCGCGTTCGACTGCGAACGGCTCCGAGGTCACGTAGCCCTGCTGGATCGCGTGCGGGTCGGCGATGAACGGCCCGGGATTGAATGTGTAGGGCCTGACGTTCTCTTCCTTGAAGCCATAGGCGTCCTTCATCCACTGATAGAACGTGACCAGCCCTTCCTTGCCGATGATCGTTTGTGACGCGTTCGGCAGGTCGGTCCACTTGTCGAGGCCCTCCCCCGGATGCGACATGAATATCTGGGGATCCTTCTGGAAGTGGGCGGCGACGACGACGATCGGCACGTGGCGGGCGACCGCGTCGAAGGCGAGCAGAAGATTGCCGCCCATGTAGAAGTCGAGCCTCCCTGCCGCCAACAGGAGCTCGTTATTGGCCTGCGGACCGCCCTGAACGATCGTGACGTCGAGGCCGTATTTGGCGTAGGTGCCGTCGGCGACCGCCTGGTAATATCCGCCGTGTTCGGCCTCGGCGAGCCAGTTGGTGCCGAACGAGACCTTGTCAGCGGCCAGAGCGGGGGAAGCGATGAGGGAAAGCCCAACCAGCAGGCGAGCGGCAAGAGATTTCATAGTTCACTCCGGTCTCGAGTTGCCTTAATCGACATTTCCAACAATCGACGCTTTGCAACTTGGGCGCCATGATGAGGCCGACGCCGGGTCAAGACAAGGGCGCAAGATCCCCCATTGGACGGCCGGCCGGAGGCCTTCGCCAAATGCGCAGACTGAACCCCGACGCGATCCATCCCCCATTCGCGAAATATGCTCATGGAGTCGAAGTCGAACCTGGTGCGCGGATCGTCTTCTGCTCCGGCCAACTGGGGATTGGCCGCGACGGCGTCGTCCCTGACGACGTCGAGAGTCAGGCGAGGCTTTGCTTTCGCGCCATCGCCGCGATCCTTGCCGAAGCCTCGATGTCGCTCGACGACCTCGTCCGCCTCAATGCCTATGTCGCCTCGGCCCAATATTTGGGCGGGTACATGAAAGTGCGTGACGAATTTGTGGGCAAGCCGCCCCCGGCGTCAACCTTGATCGTCGTTCAGGGTTTCGCCCGCCCGGAATTCAAGGTCGAGATCGAGGCCGTAGCCGCGCGTGCACCGTGAGCGCTCTGGAGAGTCCCCATGCTGCCAACCAAATTCTGGGCCGAGATGAGCTGGCGCGACTTCGCCGCCGCCGACATGAGCAAGGTCGTTGCGGTCCTGCCGGTGGCGGCGATCGAGCAGCACGGGCCCCACCTGCCAGTCGGGGTCGATACGTTCATCAACGAGGGCTATTTCGCCAGGGCGGTAAAGCGCATACCGGACGACATGCCGGTCCTGATCCTGCCCATCCAGGCGATCGGCAAGTCGAACGAGCACATTGAATATCCCGGCACGCTTACCTTCTCGGTGGAGACAGTCACCCGCGCCTGGACCGAGATCGGCGACAGCGTCGCCCGCGCCGGATGCCGCAAGCTTATCTTCATGAATTCGCACGGCGGGAACGTTCCGGTCATCGACGCCGTCGTGAGGGAGTTGCGCGTCCGCCATCGAATGCTCGCCGTCCATGCGGCTTGGCATCGTCTTGGCTATCCCGAGGATATGTTTTCGGCAGTCGAGCGCGCCCACGGCATTCACGGCGGCGACGCCGAGACCTCGCTGATGCTCGCCTTCCGGCCGGATACCGTGCGGATGCAGAACGCACAGAACTTCGTCAGCTCAGCGATCGCGATCGAAAAGGAGTTCCGCCAGCTTCGGGTGACACAGCCGATCGGCTTCGGCTGGATGTCGAGCGACCTGCACGAGCTCGGCGCGGCAGGCGACGCCGCGAACGCCACCGCGGCCAAGGGCGAAGCCTGCGCCGACAACGCGGCGGACGAGTTTCTGGATCTGCTGCGCGACGTGCTCGCGTTCGACCTCACGCGACTGCGGGCAGGGCCGCTCAAGTCCGGCAAGCCCTGATCGGGCGTCGCGCGGTCATCGTCACGCCAGTTCGATCCGTGCGCGATGGCCCGCGGCAGAAGCCAGGCGTTTGTCGCGCGTCAGCAGCGGCGCGTCGAGCGCCTCGGCAAGAGCGACGTAAGCCGCGTCATAGGCGGTCAGATTGCCGCGCAAGTCCCATATCCGCGCCAACAAAGAAGTCGTGCGGATATCGCCAAAGGGGGAAATCCGCCAGGTCGGAAAGGGCGTCACGCCCGCGCTTTGCGGCGATTTCGCGGTGCATCGCCAGGCGTCTGATCACCTGAGCCACTTCCAAATCAATCAGATGTGGCGCGTGTAGCGTTTGTTGCGGCGCGAACAGGCGGTCCTCCACGGCCTTCGCGGCGGGCGTTCGGAGAAGGACCTCGATCAGGGCCGAAGCATCGACGACAATCACCTGCTGTCGCGCTCGGCGCGAACCGCTTCGGCGGGCGACAGAGAAGGGTTGGTTTCGGAGCGGCTCCGCAACCGAGCGCGTAGCTCGTCGAGGGTCGGGCGTTCCGCAACCTGCCGAATCTCGCCGAGCAGATAGTCGGATAGCGACATTCCGGCCAACGCCGCGCGCGATTTGAGTTGGCGATGCAGCGCGTCAGGGACATTGCGGATCTGAATCATGCCGCTCATGCTGAGAACATGGAAGCATGTGATGCACATGTCAACATGCCGGCCGCGGGGCGCGGATGGTGTTAACGGGAGGCGAGATAAGCGCGCCAGCCGCCGAAGCGCGAAACATCCTCCGCCGCCTTGACCGCTTCGGCTTCGACCAGAAATCCTTTCACCGAACCGCCGTCGTTGAGCCGGATCGTCCCGATCCCGAGCGGGGCGGGGATTCTGGCGACAAAGTCGCCGAAGCCGGCGCGGTCGAGGGTCCAGATCTCGGCCGCGATCGCCGAGCCTGCGCCGTCGGCCACCCTGAGTAGGCCCGGTTTGGCCGGAGCGGAGCCGGGCAGCGCGAACAGGCAATAGTCAGGCGACGTTTCGACTTCGCGCGAAAACGACGCGCCAAGCTCGACCAGCTCGCGATTGAGCGGCAGCCCCGAAAGATGGGCGCCCACGACCGCGATCTCGACGCGCTCGCCCGAGGCGTTCGTGGTCGCCCGCGGCGCGGTCGGGAGCGCAGCCTTCTCCGGGGCCCCGGAACGCGCCGCAATCGCGGAGGCGATGCCGGCGAGGAGGCCGTCGGCGCCGGAACGGGCGATGAGCGTCACGCTCGACGGCAGCCCATCGCCGCGGCCGCCGCCGGGAACCGCGATTGCGCAAAGATCGAGCAGGTTGACGAAGTTGGTGTAGGTCCCGAGCCGGGAATTGAGCCGCACGGGATCGGCTTCGACCTCGGCGACGGTATAGAAGCGCGGCATCGTCGGAACGATCATCGCGTCGAATTCCGACCAGGCGCGGCTCGTTCGCCGCTTCCGCTCGGCGAGCCGATACAACGCCTCGAAGGCCGCAACGGCGTCAAACTTCCGCGCGCTCTCGATGATCGCGCGGGTGACGGGATGAAGGGCTTCAGGATTGGTCTCGATCAGCGGCTTGGTCGCGGCATAGCGCTCGGCCACCCACGGTCCGTCGTAGAGCATGCGGGCGACCTCGGCGAAGGGCTCGAAGTCGAACTCGACGATGCGGGCGCCGAGCGACTGCGCGAGCCGAACGTCTTGCGAGAAGGCGGCCGCGGCGTCGTTGTCGTCGAAGAACTGAAGCTGATCCGGGCGCGGGACGCCGAGCCGAATCCCGCTCGGGAACGCCGAAAGAGACGGCTCGCGGAAGGAGCGGCTGTAAGCGTCGCCTTCGTCGAAAGCGATCGCCAGCTCGAAGACCCTGAAGGCGTCGGCGACATCGCGAGCGAAGATCGAGACCGTGTCGAGTGTGCGGCAGGCGGGAACGACGCCGGAAGTGGAGAGCGCGCCAAGCGAAGGCTTCAAGCCGACAATGCCGTTGAGCGCCGCCGGCACGCGCCCCGATCCCGCCGTGTCGGTGCCAAGCGAGAACGGAACGAGGCCCGCGCCGACCGCGGTCGCCGAACCGGAGCTCGACCCGCCAGGAATGAGATCCGAGCGCAGCGCGTTGCGCGGAACCCCATAAGGCGAGCGCACGCCAACAAGCCCGGTCGCGAACTGATCGAGGTTGGTCTTGCCGATGACGATTGCGCCGGCGCGCTCGAGCCGCTCGACGACGAAGGCCGAACTCTCGGGACGATAGGCGAAAGCCGGACAGGCCGCCGTCGTCGGCAGACCGGCGACATCGATATTGTCCTTGACGACGAACGGGACGCCGAAGAGGGGCTTGCCCGCGGATCCTGACGCCTCAAGGCGCGCCGCGATTGCGAGAGCCTCCGCTTTCGGGCGGACGGCGATGAAAAGCGCCGGATCGGCATGGGCAGCGATGCGATCGTAGGTCTCTTCGATCGTCGCCTTGAGCGACTTGCCCGCGGCGTGAGCGGCGAGAAGCGTTGCGATCGTGGCAGCCATAACGTTCAAGTCCCCTGCCGGCAGCGTCGTGGCGGTCAGCATCCAACGAAAGCAAGAGCCGGGCAAATTCGCACCTTGCAGCGTTTGCCTGCGCCGAGCTCAGGACCGGGGGGAAAAGCTAGGCGTCGCGCACAACATTCGGGCGCGGCGCCGAAAGATGAGGCGGCAATCCCCAATCAGATCAAGCGGGACCGCACGGCATGGACTTTGCAAAAAGCCAAACTGGGTTTGGCGCGACCCCGCGTGAGCCGTCCGAGCATGAGGTCAGTAATGTCAGCAACGGAATTTACCCGCCGCAATCTTCTCAAGTCCGCCGCCGTGGGCGTCGCGGGAGCAACGCTCGATCTGGGCGCGCTCCGTCGCGCCTTGGCCGCCGCCGACCTGACGGTCGGCATCGTCTATGTCGGCGCGCGCGACGATTTCGGTTGGAACCAGGCCCACGCGGTCGCGATCAAGTCCTTGAAGGAAGTGCCGGGGGTCAAGGTCGTCGAGGAAGAGAACGTCCCCGAAACCGACGCGGTGTCGAAATCGATGGAGTCGATGATCAACCTCGACGGCGCCGGCCTCATTCTGGCGACGTCGTTCGGCTACTATACTCCGTTCGTCGTCGACCTCGCGAAGAAATATCCGGACGTGCAGTTCCGTCACGCTGCGCCGCTCTGGAACAAGGACACGGACCCGAAGAACGCGGGCTCCTATTTCGGCTATCTCAATCAGGCGCACTACGTGAACGGCGTCGCCGCCGGCCTTTCGACCAAGTCCAACAAGATCGGGTTCGTCGCGGCGAAGCCGATCGCAAGTGTTCTCAGCAACATCAATTCAGTCCTGCTCGGCGCGCGATCGGTCAATCCCAACGCGACGGTGCAGGTGATCTTCACCGGCGACTGGTCGCTGCCGGTCCGCGAAGCCGAGGCGGCGAACGCCCTCGTCGACGCGGGCTGCGACGTCATCACCTGCCACGTCGATGGACCGAAGGTCGTGATCGAGACGGGTGAAAAACGCGGGGTGAAGACCTGCGGCCACAATGCGAGCCAGGCGCCGCTGGCGCCGAAGGGCTTCATCACCGGCGCCGAATACAAGTGGATCACCATCTACAAAGGCTATGCGACGGATCTCGCCGAGGGCAAGACGCTGCCGAACTTCACCGCCGGCGGCTACGAGGTGGATTTCGTGCAGAACACGCCATTCGGCGCCGGCTCGACGCCAGAGGCGCAGAAGGCTGCGCTCGCCGCCATCGAGGGCCTCAAGGCCAAGAAGCCGATCTACGTGGGGCCGCTCAAGGACAACAAAGGCAAGGTCGTGATCGACAAGACCTACGGCAACCTCGATCCGTTCCTCGACAAGATGGACTACCTGCTTGAGGGAGTCGTCGGCTCGACGACCTGAGGCCGAAGGGAACGAACTGGTGTCGAATCCGCCCGTCGCAACTGGCGCGCCGCGCGGCATGGTCGACCCGGTCGCGTCGCGCGCGGCCGGGTCGGACTTCGCCGATCGATTGCGCGCCAATTCGGAATATGTTGTCATTCCGCTTTTCGCGCTTCTTGTCGCGGCGGCGCTTTTCGCCGTCTTTCTGTTGGCGATCGGCAAGTCGCCGGCCGATTTCGTCGCTTACGTCTGGCGCGGCGGGTTCGGCACGGCGTTCTCGTTCCAGAATACGCTACAGCGCTCGGCGCCCTTGATCCTGACTGCGCTCGCGGTCGCCATTCCCGCCCGCATCGGCCTCATCATGATCGGCGGCGAGGGCGCGCTGGTGCTCGGCGGGTTCGCGGCCGGCGCGCTCGCCATTCCGCTGGTCGGCCACGCGCCCCCGATCGTCGCGCTCGTCCTCATGGCGGTCTTTGCGATGGTCGTCGGCGCCTTCTGGGTCGGGATCAGCGGATTCCTGCGCTATGCCCGCGGAGTCAACGAGACGATTTCATCGCTTCTCATGACCTATATCGGCATCGCGATCATGAACTTCTTCGTCGAGGGAACGCTGCGCGACCTTTCGAATCCCAACAAACCGTCGACGATGCCGATCGGCGACGCCTATATGATCGGCAAGATTCCCGGCACCCAGGTGCACTGGGGATTTGCCTATGGCATCATCCTGTGCGTCGCGCTCTATTTTCTCATGGTGCGCACGACCTTCGGGTTTGCCGCGCGAGTGACCGGGGGCAATTATCGCGCTGCGCTCGCGCAGGGGCTGCCCGTTGGGCGACTCATCGTCGCTTGCACGGCCATCGCCGGCGCCTGCGCGGGACTTGCGGGCTTCTTCGAAGTCGCGGCGATCCAGGGCCGCGCCAACGCCTCGCTGGCGGCCGGCTATGGCTTTACCGGCATCCTGGTTTCGTTCCTGGCCCGCCACAATCCGCTCGTCATCCCCGCGGTCGCTATTTTGCTGGGTGGGCTCGTCGCCTCAGGCGGCCTCATTCAGCGGCGCATGGATCTGCCCGACGCAACGGTGCTGGTATTGCAGGGATTGATTTTCGTCGTCCTTTTGACCTCGGAAACTCTCTACGGGCGTTTCGCCATCTTCCGGCCTGGAAGCGGACAGGACCGCAAATGAACGACGCCGTCGTCACAGTTCTCATAGCGATGCTCGGCGGGGCGATCCGGGTGTCGACGCCGTTCATGTTCGTCGCCCTGGGCGAATGTCTCACCGAGAAATCCGGGCGGGTGAATCTTGGCCTCGAGGGCACGCTGGTGCTCGGCGCGATGGTCGGCTACGCCGCGTCCTATCACACCGGTTCGCCCTGGATCGGCGTTGTCGCCGCGGGGATCGCCGGTTCGTGTCTCGGCGCCATGCATGGCTCGATCTGCGGGCTGCCGCGCGTCAACGATGTCGCCGTCGGCATCGCCATGATGCTGTTCGGCGTCGGCGTCGCGTTCTTCTTCGGCAAGCCCTATATCCAGCCGACCGCGCCCCGGCTCGGCTCGATCCCGTTGGGGTTCTGGACCGACGACGCCAATCTGAAAAGCGCGCTGCAGGTCAATCCGCTGTTTTTCATCGGCATCGCGCTGGCGATTCTGCTCGCCTGGTCGCTGCGCAACACCCGTTGGGGGCTCGTCGTCAGAACGGTGGGCGACAGCGCGGCCGCCGCCCGCGCCATGGGCATTTCCGTCAACTTCGTCCGCCTCATGACGACGACGGTCGGCGGCTTTCTCGCCGGCGTCGGCGGCGCGTTCCTGTCGCTCTCCTATCCGGGCTCCTGGAACCAGGGCCTCAGCTCCGGACAAGGCCTCATGGCCGTGGCGCTGGTCATTTTCGCCCGTTGGGACCCGCTGCGCTGCATTGCGGCCGCGTTGCTCTTCGGAGCGGCCGGAGCAATCGGGCCGTCGCTGCAGTCGGTCGGCATTACGCAGGGCTATTATTTTTTCAACGCCGCGCCCTACATCCTCACCCTCGGCATCATGATTGCGACCTCGAGCGCCAAGCATTCGGCGCGCGACATGCCGGGCGAGTTGTCGATGGCCAAGTGAGGACGAGCCTTTGCCGACCTTCGATGCTGATCCGTATCCCTGGCCCTACAACGGCGACTGGCGGCCGCAGAACACAGCAATCATCGTCATCGACATGCAGACCGACTTCTGCGGCAAGGGCGGGTATGTCGATGCGATGGGTTACGACATTTCGCTGACGCGGGCCCCGATCGAGCCGATTCGGGCGCTGCTCGAAGCGGCGCGGTCGAAAGGGTACCTCGTCATCCACACCCGTGAGGGGCACCGTCCCGATCTTGCGGATCTACCCGCCAACAAGCGCTGGCGCTCGCAGCGGATCGGCGCCGGCATCGGCGACCCAGGACCTTGCGGCAAAGTGCTGGTTCGCGGCGAGCGAGGCTGGGAAATCATCGACGAGCTTCGGCCACTCCTCGGCGAGCCGGTGATCGACAAGCCGGGCAAGGGATCGTTCTGCGCCACCGATCTCGAGCTGATGCTGCGCACGCGTGGCATCGACAACATCGCGCTCACCGGGATCACCACCGACGTCTGCGTTCACACGACGATGCGCGAGGCCAATGATCGCGGGTTCGAATGCGTGCTGCTCGAGGACTGCTGCGCCGCGACCGACTACGGCAATCACCTCGCCGCGCTCAAGATGGTCAAGATGCAGGGCGGCGTGTTCGGCGCGGTCGGCCGCTCGACCGCCTTCATCGAGGCGATGCCATGACTGCTCCAGCCGCAACCGCGCCGATCCGCGCGCCCTCGCTCGAAACGATCGGCATGAGCAAATCCTTCGGCGCGTTGCGCGCCCTGCAGGACGTGTCGATCCACGTTCCGGCCGGTTCGTTTCACGCGCTCCTCGGCGAAAACGGAGCCGGAAAGTCGACGCTCGTTAAATGCATCATGGGCTTCTACATTCCCGACAGGGGCGCACTCAAGCTCAATGGGGCGGAGGTCGCCGTCCGCAATCCCAAGGATGCGCAGGCGCTCGGCGTCGGCATGGTCTATCAGCATTTCACGCTGGTCCCGGCGCTGACGGCGGCGGAAAATCTTGTCGTCAGCCGCGCTGACGCCCCATCGTTCATCGACTGGCGCAAGGAGCGGAAGGGTCTGGAAAGCTTCCTCGACCGGATGCCGTTCCGGGTCCCTCTCGACCGACCCGTCTCCGGCATGGCGGCGGGAGAGAAGCAGAAGCTCGAAATCTTAAAGCTGCTCTATCTCGACCAGCGCTTCCTCATTCTCGATGAGCCGACCTCGGTCTTGACGCCGGGCGAGGCGGACGAAATCCTCGGCCTCCTACGCGACATGGCGCACCGCGGCGAAATCACTGTCGCGATGATCAGCCACAAATTCCGCGAGGTCGAGGCTTTCTGCGACGACTTCACCGTGCTCCGGCGCGGCGCCCGGGTCGGCGGCGGGAAAGTCGGCGCGGTTTCGACGCGCGAGATGGCGGCGATGATGATCGGCGACGCCGTCGTGCGGCCATCGGCGGCGCGCATGGCCGCGCCGAAGAGCGGGACGACGCTCGAGATCGCCGGTCTCTTCGCCGAGAACGACGAAGGACGCGACGCGGTCAGCGGATTCGATCTCAAGGTTCAGGCGGGCGAAATCGTCGGCATCGCCGGCGTGTCGGGGAACGGCCAGAGCGAGCTGGTGGAGGCTTTGTCCGGGCAGCGGCCGATCAAGCTTGGGCAAATCCTGGTCCGCGACCAGGATTTCGAGCCAGTCCGCGACCATTTCGACAAGTTCAAGATATTCGGGCTGCCGGAGGAGCCGCTGAAGAATGCGACCGTGCCGACCATGTCGGTCGCCGAGAACATGGCGTTTCGGCGCTTCGACAAGGCGCCGATGTCGCGGCTCGGATTCTGGCTTTCGCGTGAGCCGATGCGAGCCAAGGCGCGCGATCTCATCGATCGCTACAACGTCAAAACGCCTTCGACGGAAACGCAAATCCGCGACCTGTCGGGCGGCAACGTGCAGCGCGCGGTGCTGGCGCGCGAGCTCTCCGAAGACGTCGACGTCCTGATCGTCGCCAACCCTTGTTTCGGCCTTGACTTCGCGTCGGTGGCCGACATTCGCGCTCAGATCATGGAGCAGAGAAATCGGGGGGCGGCGGTGCTGCTGGTGTCGGAGGATCTCGACGAGATTCTCGAGCTCTCCGATCGCATCGCCGTCATGTCGGGCGGCAAGGTCGCCTATTTGACCCCGGGAGCGGGCGCCGACCGAACCACGATCGGCCGCTATATGGCGGGGCATTGAAGGTTTAGGCCGCGCAAGATTTGCCCCGTTGTCATCGACTTCGCTCGCAGACGACCGCTTGCGCTCGACAACAGCGCCGATCGTCGGTAAGAGCGCCCGATGATCGGGGGCGCACGATGACGAACAATTTCCGAAGACTGGACGCGGCGACAGCCAACGGAGGTTCGGCGCTCAAATCTCTCTCTCCTCGCCATCGTCAGCCGCGCGCGGCGCCTCGCCTTGCCGCCTCGCGACAGGCGGTCGCGTGACGCCAGACTCTTTCGATCCCGAAGCTTTGGCGGACGCGATGGCCCCGCTGCTCGGGCTGACCCAGACGCCGGAATCGCGCGCTCAGACGATCGTTCATTTGCGCATCGCGGCCGAGCAGGCGAAGAAGCTTTTTTCGATCCCGCTCGACGACGAGGAGGAGCCCGCGCCGGTGTTCACGCCGTGACGGCGGTGCTCCTGGATGGTTCCGCTCAAGCCATCGTCGAGGCAGTCCGAACCGGCGCCGCGAGCGCGCGCGAGATCGCGCAGGAAGCCCTCAACCGCGTCAAAACCCGGAATAATGCGCTTGGCGCCTTCACCGACGTGACCACAGCGCGCGCGCTCGCCAAGGCCGATGCGATCGACTCGGCGAGGGCCCAAGGGGTAAGTCTGGGCCCGCTCGCGGGGGCGCCGTTCGCGGTCAAGAACCTGTTCGACATCGAAGGATTGGCGACGCGCGCCGGCTCCAGGATCAACCGCGATCGGCCGCCGGCCAGGGCCGACGCGACGGTGATTGCTCGCCTTGAAGCAGCCGGGGCCGTCCTGATCGGCTCGCTCAACATGGGCGAATACGCCTACGATTTCACCGGAGAGAATTCCCACGACGGCCCGTCCCGCAATCCGCACGATCTCAAACACATGTCCGGCGGATCGTCGGGCGGCTCGGCCGCGGCGGTGGCCGGCGGCCTGGTTCCGATCGCGCTGGGGTCGGACACCAACGGATCCATTCGCGTTCCGAGCTCGCTCTGCGGATTGTTCGGCCTCAAGCCCACCTATGGCCGGCTGTCGCGCGCCGGCGCGTTCCCGTTCGTAGCCAGTCTCGATCACGTCGGGCCGTTGGCGCGATCGGTTGGCGACCTGGCGCTGGCCTACGACGCGATGCTCGGGCGGGACGAGGCAGACCCGGCGCAAGCCGACATGCCCGCGACGCCGGTTTCATCAGCGCTCAAAGAAGGCGTGAAAGGGCTGCGGGTCGCGAAACTCGGCGGTTATTTCGCCCACTCCGCCGACCCGAGCGCAATCGCCGCCGTCGAGACGGTCGCGCGCGCGCTGAACGCGGACCGCGAGGTCGAACTCGTCCATGCGGAACAGGCGCGTTCGGGCGCCTATCTGATCTCCATGATCGAGGGCGCCGCGCTCCATCTCGAGCGGTTGCGTACGCGCCTTCCGGATTTCGATCCCGATGTTGGCGACCGGCTGGTCGCCGGGGCGATGCTTCCGGGCGCCTGGGCCGCGCAGGCGCAAAAATTCCGCCGCCGGTTCAGGGCCGAGGCGCTGGCGCTTTTTCGCGACGTGGATATCCTGCTTGCGCCGGCAACCCCATGCCGGGCGCCGAAGCTCGGGCAGAAGACTTTCGTGCTGGATGGCCGGGAAATGCTCGTGCGTCCGAACCTCGGATTGTTCGCCCAGCCGATTTCCTTCATCGGTCTCCCGGTGGTCGCGGCGCCGGTGTGGACCGAAGGTGAAGGGCTGCCGATCGGAGTTCAGATCATCGCCGCCCCATGGCGCGAGGATCTCGCACTCCGAGTCGCCTGGGCGCTGGAGCAGGCCGGCGTCGCTCGCGCGCCGGTCGCCGGATTCTCGTACCGAGGCGAAAATGGCTGAGCTTGTCAGAGGTGACGTTGGGCCATGATCGACCGCCTTTCCGGCGTCATGCTGTTGCCGACCGACGGCAATCCGGCGGGTCCGCCGGTCGATCTGTCGCTGAAGGACGGCCTCATCGCTGAGATCAACCCGACCGCTGAACGGCCCCCGCGCCGTCTGCTGGCCATGCCCGCGCTGGTCAATGCGCATGATCACGCCCGCCCGCTCTCGCCGACGTCCTTCGGCGCGGCGGGCAAGCCGCTCGAGACATGGCTCTTGCGCCTAGGCTCAATGCCCGCGATCGACCCCTATCTCGGCGCGCTCGCCGCGTTCGGACGTGCAGCGCGCGCCGCCGTGGGATCGGTGATGGCGCACTACCGATTTCAAGGGCCAATGGCGCCGGTCGAGGAGATCAAGGAAGTCGCCCGCGCCGCGCGGGATGTCGGGGTTCGGGTCACGCTCGCCGTGTTCATGCGCGACCGCAACCCACTGGTCTACGAGAGCGAAGACAGCGTGTTGATGAAGTTGTCGGACGACGTCCGCGCGGTGATCGAGGCTCAATTTTTCTCTTCGATGCCGGGCGCCGTGGAACAGATCGCTAACGTCGAGGCGATCGCGGCCGAGACCGAGAGCGCGCTCTTTTCCGTCCAGTTTGGGCCCAGCGGCCCGCAATGGTGTTCCGACACGCTGATCGCCGGAATCGGCGAGGCATCGCGCCAGACCGGACGGCGCGTGCATATGCATCTGCTCGAGACCCGATATCAGCGCGCCTTCGCCGACCGCGCCTATCCGGAAGGCGTCGTCGAACGCCTGAAGACGCTCGGGCTGCTCACGCCGCGCCTGACGCTCGCCCATTGCGTCCACGCGCGACCCGAGGAGCTGGACGCGATCGCGGCCGCGGGCGCCGTCATCGCCACCAACCCGAGCTCGAATCTTCACCTCAAGAGCGGCATTGCGCCAATTTCCGAGGCGCTGAGGCGTGGGTGCCGGGTGGCGCTCGGGATCGACGCGTCGGCCTTCGACGAGGACGACGACATCGTGCGCGAAATGCGGCTCGGACATTTCCTCCACGGCGGCTGGGGCTTCGACAGCGTGATCGAACGGGGAGCATGGCTCGCGGCGATCGTCGCCAACGGGCGGTTCGCCAATGGCGCGCCGGGTATCGGAGCGCTTATGGTCGGCGCGCCGGCCGACATTCTCGTGCTCGATCTCGACGCGCTCGACCGCGATGCGGTCATGGCCGTCGAGCCGATCGACCTTGTCTTCGCGCGTGCGAGCGCGGCCCATGTCGCGCGCTTGGTCGTCGCGGGCGAAGAGATCGCGCGTGACGGGCGGCTTGTCCGGGTCGATCTCGATGCCGCGGAAAGCGCACTGCGCCGCCAGTATCGGGCAAATATGCGCTCGCGAGCGGCGTTTCTCGCCGCCTGGGGCGACCTCGAGCCTGCGGTCGCCGCAAATTATCGCGACGGCATCGGCTGTTGCTGACCGATGGTTACCCAAGGGCGGATCATGCCGCGTACGCTGCCAATCGTCGATCTCTCGTCATGGCGTGAACGCGATCCCACATCGCTGGCGGGAATCGCGGCTGAAGCTGGCGCTGCTTGCCGGGACGTCGGATTTTTCTATGTCGTCAACCATGACGTCGACGCTGACCTGATCGCGGTGGCGTTCGCGCAATCCCGTCGCTTCTTCGCCCTGCCGCTGGCCGAAAGACAGGCGCTGGCGATCGAGACAATCGGCGGGAACCGCGGCTATTCCGGGATGCTGCACGAAGCGCTCGATCCTGGACGGGGCCCCGACATGAAGGAAGCCTTCAACGTCGGTCTCGAGATTGCCCCAGACGATCCTGACCTTCTCTCCGGTCAGCCCTTCCGTTCCCTCAACGCCTGGCCGAGCCTGCCAAGCTTCCGCGAAACGCTGCTCGCCTATTACGACGCCTGCGCCGCGCTCGGCGCCCGGCTGCACCGTGCATTTGCCTGCGACCTCGGTCTTGAGCCGGACTTCTTCGACGGCAAATTTGATCGCCCGATGGCGACGCTCCGGCTCCTGCACTATCCGGCGCCGCCCGCGGGCTCGGCGCCGCAGACGGGGGCGGGCGCACACACCGACTACGGCAACCTGACGCTGCTCGCGACCGACGACGTCGGCGGCCTCGAGGTGCGCGCGCGGAACGGGGAATGGATCGAAGCGCCGGTCGTCCCCGGCGCTTTCATCGTCAATATCGGCGACTGCCTGATGCGATGGACCAATGACATTTACGTCTCGACCCCGCATCGGGTCGTCAACCGGAGCGCGAGGGAGCGATATTCGATCGCCTTTTTCTACGACCCGAATCCGGACGCCATCGTCGAGACGATTCCATCCTGCGCGCCGCAAGGCGAACCCGTCCGCTATCCGCCGATACTGGCCGCCGACTACCTGAAACAGCGCCTGGACGCGAGCAAACCGGCGATGGCCGCCGGTCGGTGAGCTTCTGGGGCGGTTTGAGCCCGGACTTGTCAACCTGCGCCGGAGCGGTCTAATTGTGCATCGTTTGCAGGCGCGACACGAGAGACGTTCGCGTGATGACAATCGGGTCGGGGAGAACAAAAATGAACAATCTAACGCGTCGTAGCCTCATCATATCCGGGGCCGCCGTGGCGACAGGCTCGATGCTGCTGCCTGCCGAAGCCGCGACCGGGCAGATCTCGCTCAGGATCTTGAGCGCGGGCTTTATTTTCGGCGCTTCCGGCGGGAGCGGCGTGTTGACTTTCCAGGGCCGGCAATACCAGCTATCGATCGGCGGCATCAGCGCCGGAGCGACGATCGGCGCCTCCGGCACAGACCTGGTCGGCACCGCTTCGCATCTGCGCACGCCCGCTGACATCAGCGGCGTTTACTCGGCCGTCGGCGCTGGCCTCTCGGTCGCTGGCGGCCGGTCGGCGGCTCAGCTTTCGAACGCGAACGGGGTCGTGCTCCGCCTCCGTGGCAGACAGGTCGGCTTCATGTTCTCGCTCGACCTCAGCGGCATGGTGATCTCGCTGCAAGGGTGATTGGGGCCGCGCTCGCACGGAAATCCGGCGAGCGCCTATCGACCGGGACTCTGTCCGTAATAGGCGCCGGCGCCGTGCTTGCGCGTGAAGTGCTTGTCGAGCAGCTCCTGCTCGATTGGCTCGAGCTCGGGCGCCAGTTGCAGCGACATCAGCGCCATGTGGGCGATACACTCGACCGCGACCGCCGCTTCCAACGCCTTGGCGGCGGTCGGCCCCCAGGTGAACGGCGCGTGCCGATTGACGAGAACGCCGGGTAATTCCGCCGGATCGAACGCCTGCATTTTTTCGACGATGACTTTGCCGGTCTCCCATTCATAGTCCGAGGCGATCTCGGCCGCGGTCATCTTGCGGGTGACGGGCACCTCGCCGTTGAAATAGTCGGCGTGGGTGGTGCCGAAGATCGGAATCGGCCGCCCCGCCTGGGCGAAGGCGGTCGCGTGCGATGAATGGGTATGCACGACGCCGCCGATGTCCGGAAAGGCCAGGAAGAGCCGGCGGTGGGTCGGCGTGTCCGACGACGGGTTGAGCTGCCCCTCGACTTTGCACCCCTCGAGGTCGACGACGACCATGTCGTCCGGGTTCAGCGCTGAATAGTCGATCCCGCTCGGCTTGATTGCGAAGGCGCCCTGCGCGCGGTCAATCGCGCTCGCATTGCCAAAGGTGAGATTGATGAGGCCATGCCGCGGCAGGGCGACATTGGCTTCGTAGGCTTCACGCTTCAGTTCCTTGAACATGGCCTCGTCCACGGTGATAGGGGTCTTTCGGCCGCGCGCGGCGCGACGTCAGGCGCGGAACCCCTGCGCGAGGTAATAATAGACGTCGTTGCTGCGCAGGTCCTGCTTGAAGCTCGCCAGACTGGTTTCCGGTCCGATCACCGCCATCTCGATGCCGGCGATAGTGGCGAAGTCCTCGAGCATCTCCCGGGTCACGCTGTAGCTGTAGCCCGTGTGGTGCGCGCCGCCAGCGAGGATCCAGGCTGCGCAGGCAGTCTTGAAGTCGGGCTTGCACTCCCACACCGCGCGAGCGACCGGCAATTTCGGCAGGGCGGGATGATCGACCGCGGTCACTTCGTTGACCAGGAGACGGAAGCGGGCGCCAAGGTCGATCAGGCTCGCGTTAAGCGCCGGGCCCTTCGCCGCGTCGAACACCAGGCGAACCGGATCCTCTTTCCCACCGATGGAGAGCGGATGAATCTCAAGTTTGGGCTTGCCTGCGGCGATCGACTCGCAGATCTCGAGCATGTGGGCGCCGAGCACCTGATGTTTGCCGGGCGCGAGATGATAGGTGTAATCCTCCATGAACGAGGTCCCACCCGGCAGTCCCTCGCCCATGACTTTCATTGCGCGCACCAGAGCGGCGGTCTTCCAGTCGCCCTCGCCGGCGAATCCATAGCCCTCGGCCATCAGACGCTGCGGCGCGAGGCCCGGAAGTTGCCGCAGTCCGTGCAAGTCCTCGAACGTCGTCGTAAAGCCCTTGAAGTCGCCCTGCTCGAGAAAAGCGCGCAAGCCCAGTTCGAGCCGTGCGCCATAGAGCAGCGATTCGTGCCGGGCGCCGGCCTTGCGCAGTTCCGGAGCGACGGCATATTTTTTCTCGTATTCGCCAGCCAAAGCCTTGACCTTGGCGTCGGAGACGGCGTTCACGTCGGCGACCAGATCGCCCACGCCGTAACCGTTGGTCGCGAAGCCGAATTTCATTTCGGTCGCCACCTTGTCGCCCTCGGTCACCGCCACCTGGCGCATGTTGTCGCCGAAGCGGCAGAATTTCGCCCCCTGCCAATCGTGCCAGGCGCGCGCCGCGCGCATCCAGGCGCCGACACGGTCTTGCACCTCCGGATCGGTCCAATGGCCGACGACGACTTTGCGCGGCAGACGCATGCGCGTGTGGATGAAGCCCGCCTCCCGGTCGCCGTGAGCCGACTGGTTCAGGTTCATGAAATCCATGTCGATCGCGTCCCATGGGAGATCGCGATTGAACTGGGTGTGGAGATGGACGAACGGCTTCTTCAGCGTGTTCAGCCCGCGCACCCACATTTTCGATGGCGAAAATGTATGCATCCAAAGGATCAGGCCGGCGCAGTCCGGATCGGAATTTGCGTCGAGGCAAAGCTTCGCGATTTCGTCCGGCGTCGTCAGCAGGGCTTTGAAGGACGTCCTCAAAGGGAGTTTCGGCGACCGAGCGAACACACCCGCGATCTCTCGTGCGTGGGCCGCGACCTGCTCAAGCGGGCCGGGACCGTAAAGATGCTGAGACCCGCAAACGAGCCAGACTTCAGGAGTGGCGAGATTGATCATTGCCGCCTCGGTTTCCCACGTTGATCACGCGCGCTGCGCATCCTTGATATCCAGCAATGTCTTCATGACTCCGGACAGATCGGCGGATTTGGACAGTCCGCCGAAGGCGTCGTGCAGCTCGCGGTAGAGAGCGTAGAGTTTGTCGTAGACGGCGCGATTCCCGGCGATCGGTCGATAGGACTCGGGCTTCAGGGAGGTCATCGCCGCCTCTGCGCTCGCAAAGTCCGGATGCGCGCCTGCGAGCACGGCCGCGGCGATCGCCGAGCCGAGAGCGCAGGTCTGGCTCGAGCCCGCGACCTGCATGTCGCAGCCGGTGACGTCGGCGTAAATTTGCATGAGCAGCGGATTCTTCTCGGCGATGCCGCCGGTGCACACGACCTGGTCGATGCGCACGCCGTATTCCTTGACGCGCTCGATGATCGCGCGCGCCCCGAATGCGGTCGCCTCGATCAAGGCGCGATAGATGTCAGCCCGCGTTGTATAAAGGTCCTGGCCGAGAATGAGGCCGGTGAGGCGCTGGTCGACGAGAATGGTCCGGTTGCCGTTGTTCCAGTCGAGGGCCAGAACGCCGGCTTGCCCGGGGCGCTGCTTCGCCGCCTCGGCGGAGAGTTGGGCGTGCAGGTCGGCGTCGCCGCCCAGGACCACCTCGACCCACCATTTGAAAATGTCGCCGACGGCTGACTGCCCGGCTTCGATGCCGAAGAAACCGGGCAGGATGGCGCCTTTGACGATGCCGCAGATGCCCGGAATATCGGCGACTTCTTTCTCAGCGGAAACGACGGCGCAGTCGCAGGTCGACGTGCCGATCACCTTAACCAGCGTGCCCTCTCGCACGCCGCAGCCGATCGCGCCGTAATGAACGTCGAATTCTCCTATGGCGATTGGAATCCCCGCCGCGAGCCCGAGCTTGGCCGCCCACTCGGAGCAAAGCGACCCGGCCGGCTCGCTGGCGTCGTAGGCCCTTTGGTAAAGCCGGTCCCTGATTTCGGCGAAACGAGGGTCGAGCGCCTTCAGGAACTCCTTGTCAGGAAGGCCGCCCCAATCGTCGGAGTAGAGCGCCTTGTGGCCGGCGGCGCACACTCCCCGCTTGACCAGCCGCGGGTCGGCGACGCCGGCGAGCACGGACGGCGCCCAGTCGGCGAGCTCGACCCAGGAATAGGCGGCGTCGAACGTTTCCGGTGCGACATTGAGGCAATGCCAGAGCTTGGCCCAGAACCATTCGGAGGAGTAGACCCCGCCGCATTTGGCGATGTACTGCGGCCTGATCTCGGCGCACAGATCAGTGATCTTGGCCGCCTCGCGCCAGCTGGTGTGATCTTTCCACAGCCAGCACATAGCGTCGAGATTGCCTTTCCACCGATTGCTCAGCGCCAGCGGGCGGTTCTGGGCGTCGACGGGAATCGGGCTCGACCCGGTCGAAGTCGAGGCCGATCCCCACGACCTGCGACGGGGCGAAATCAGGCTTGCGCCCGGCTTCGGCGAGCGCGCCCCGGATGCTTTCCTCCAGACCGTAGAGATAATCGCCAGGGTGCTGACGGGCGAGCAAGCCGTTTTTCGGATCGAGCAGAACGCCCTGAGCGCCCGAAGGATAGCCGATCACCCGGCTGCCGAATTCGGCGCCGTCCGAACAACGGACGACCAGCGCACGCACCGAGTTGGTTCCGAAATCGACGCCTAGGGCAAACATTCGTCCTCCCGGACTCGACGTTTCGCGGACCGGCCAAAGCAGCTTGGGGGCGGAGGATTGCCGCGCTGCTACACCCGTCCACCATTATTCCTTGCTCTTCTGGTACACGTCGACATAGACGGCCGCGAGCAGCACGACGCCTTTCACAACCTGCTGCCAGAAGATGCCGATGCCCAGAATTGACATGCCGTTGTTCATCACGCCCATGAAGAACGCGCCGATGACAACGCCCATCACCTTGCCGACCCCGCCCGAGGCCGAGACGCCTCCGATGAAGCATGCAGCGATCACATCGAGTTCGAACGAATTGCCGGCGCTAGGCGTCGCCGAATTGAGCCGGGCGGCGACGATTAGGCCCGCCAATCCGGCGAGCACGCCCATGTTGACGAAGGTTAGCAGAGTCAGTCGCTCGGTGCGGACGCCCGAAAGCTGCGCTGCCAGCCGGTTGCCGCCCATCGCGTAGATGCGCCGTCCGATCGTCATGCGGGTGGTTGCGAAAGTATAGAGCAGAATCAGCACGCCCATAATGATGAGGACGTTGGGCAATCCCTTGTTCGAAGCAAGGAGGTAACTGAAGCCGACGATCAGGATCGCGAAAATGGCGTTCTTGCCGACGAACAGCGCGAACGGCTCCGTCTCCATCGCCTGCGCGTTGTCGCGCATCCATCGGCGCGTGCTCGTGTAGATCAGCAGGAGAGCCCCAATCACTCCGATCAGCATCGACAGCCAGAAGAACTGTGGTTCTCCCGGCGGAGCCTTGAGGATCCCGAAGTCGCTGAAGTCCGGGATGAAGCCGGCGCTGATCGCCTGGAAACCCTTTGCGAAAGGTCCGACGAACTGGCCCTGCAGCATGTTCCCCGTCAATCCGCGGAAGATCAGCATGCCGGCCAGCGTTACGATGAATGAGGGGATCTTGCTGTAGGCGATGAAGTACCCTTGGAAAACGCCGATCGCGCCGCCGAGAATGAGCGCCAGCGGGATAACCAGCTGCCAGGGAAGCTTGATGTCGATGTCCACCCAAGGAAGATGAAACCCAACCATCAGGATCGCGGCGCAACCGCCGACAAATCCGACGATGGAGCCGACCGAAAGATCGATATTGCCCCCGACGATTACCAGCAGCATGCCGAGCGCCATGATGACGATGTAGCTGTTCTGGAGGATGAGGTTGGTCACATTGACGCCGCGGAACAGCACGCCGCCGGTGACGACCTCGAAGAACGCCATGATCAGAAGCAGCGACACAAGCAGGCCGTAGTCGCGAAGATTATTTTTCCAGAAGCTCGCATCCGCCGCCGACGGCTCGGCGGCCGGCGCGCCAGTGATGATCGTTTCGGTGCTCATGCCGCGGCAACCCCGTACTGCTTCATGATCGAGGCCATGATCTTCTCCTGCGTCGCGCCCTTCGCCGGCATCTCGTCGACGAATCTGCCCTCGTTCATTACGTAAATGCGGTCGCAGATGCCCAGCAGTTCTGGCATTTCCGATGAGATGACGATGACGCCTTTTCCGGCCCCCGCCAGATCGTTGATGATCGAGTAGATCTCATATTTGGCCCCGACGTCGATTCCGCGCGTCGGCTCGTCGAGAATAAGCACCTTGGGCTGCGCGAACAGCCATTTGCTCAGGACAACCTTCTGCTGATTGCCGCCCGACAGATTGAGTGTCTTTTGAAAGATGCCCGAGGAGCGTATCTTGAGCAGGCCGCGATATTGCTGCGCGATCCGGTTTTCTTGGTGTTTGTCGATCACTCCGCGCCAGGCGATGCCCGGCAGATTGGCGAGCGTGACGTTGTTCTTGATGTCCTCGCTCAAAACCAGTCCCAGGCCCTTGCGGTCCTCAGTGACATAAGCGATGCCATTGGCGATGGCCTTCTGCACCGTCGAGACGTCGACCTCCCGGCCCTCCATCAGGGCGCGGCCCCTGATGTTTCGCCCATATGCGCGGCCGAAAATGCTCATGGCGAGCTCGGTGCGTCCGGAGCCCATCAATCCGGCGATGCCGACCACTTCCCCGCGCTCGACGTGCAAATCGACACCCTTGATCACTTCGCGTCCGGCGTGGAGGGGATGTTCGGCGCGCCAGTTCTCGACCGCGAACAGGCGCTCGGCGATCTTGGGCACGCGCGGCGGATAACGATCCGACATCTCGCGACCGACCATACTCTTGATGATGCGGCCTTCGCTGATCTTCTCCCGATGGCAGTCGATGGTCTCGACCGTCGCGCCGTCGCGCAACACGGTGATCTGGTCGGCAACCTTGGCCAGCTCGTTCAGCTTGTGCGAAATGATGATCGAAGTGATGCCCTGAGCCTTGAACTCGACAAGCAATTTCAGCAAGGCGTCACTGTCGGTTTCGTTGAGGCTGGCGGTCGGCTCATCGAGGATCAAGAGCTTCACCTTCTTGGCGAGCGCCTTGGCGATCTCGACCAGCTGCTGCTTGCCAATTCCCAGATTGGTGATCAACGCATTCGGCGATTCTCTCAGCCCGACCTTGCTCAGAAGCTCCCGCGTCCGATTGAACGCCACGCTCCAGTCGATGACTCCCATCTTGGCCGGCTCGTTGCCGAGGAAGATGTTCTCGGCGATCGACAGGAGCGGCACGAGCGCCAATTCCTGATGGATGATGATGATGCCGAGATGCTCGCTGTCGGCGATGCGCGAAAACCGGCGCTCCTGCCCCTGAAAGACGATCTGCCCCTCATAAGAACCGTGCGGGTAGACGCCGCTCAGCACTTTCATCAACGTCGACTTGCCGGCGCCGTTCTCGCCGCAGATCGCGTGGATCTCGCCTTCACGCACAGATAGATTGACGTCGCGAAGCGCAATGACGCCGGGAAAGGCCTTTGTGATCCCCCTCATTTCCAGGATGGGAGTCATGACGCAAAGCTCGCGGGCTACGAAGGGCGATGAGTCTGCCAGACCATGCAATATGAACGCATGTCGGCAACGAAAAAAGGGCCTTCAGCGCGCTACACAATCGGCGCGAAGGCCCTCTCTCGTCACTTGGCCGGATTACTGGAGCTGGTCAAGCTTGTAGTAACCCGTGTCGACCAGGGCCGGCTTCCAATTGGTTGCGTCGACCGTGACCGGCGTCAACAGATAGGACGGCACGATCTTGACCTTGTTGTTGTAGGTTTTCGTGTCGTTGATCTCGGGCTTGCCGCCCAACTCGACCGCGTCCACCATCCCGGCCGCGACTTTAGCAAGGTCGCGGGTGTCCTTGAAGATTGTCGAATACTGCTCGTGGTTGATGATCGACTTCACCGACGGGACTTCGGCGTCCTGGCCGGAGATGATCGGCATCGGCTGACCCGCCGTACCATAGCCCACGCCCTTCAATGCCGAGATGATGCCGATGCTGAGCCCGTCGTAGGGCGAGAGGACGGCGTCCACGCGCTTCTGGGTGTAATAGGCGCTGAGGAGGTTATCCATGCGCGCCTGGGCGACCTCTGCCTTCCAGCGGAGGGTTCCGACCTTGTCCATGCCCATCTGCTTCGACTGGACGACGAGCTTGCCGCTGTCGATGTAAGGCTGCAGGACCGACATCGCGCCATTATAGAAATAGAACGCGTTGGTGTCGTCCGGCGACCCGCCGAACAATTCGATGTTGAACGGGCCGTTCTTGCCGGCGTCGAGGCCCAAGCCGTGGACAATGCTGGTCGCCTGCAGCACGCCAACCTTGAAGTTGTCGAAGGTGGCGTAATAGTCGACATTGGGCGAACCGACGATGAGACGGTCATAGGAGATGACCTTGATGCCGGCGTCGGCGGCTTTCTGCAGCGCGTTCGACAGCGTCGTGCCGTCGATGGCCGCGATCACCAGGACTTTGTCGCCCTTGGTGATCATGTTCTCGACCTGCGCGAGCTGGTTGGGAATGTCGTCGTCGGCGTATTGCAGATCGGTCTTGTAGCCTTTGGACTGGAGGACCTTGACCATGTTGTCGCCGTCGGCGATCCAGCGGGCAGAGGTCTTGGTGGGCATCGCGATGCCGATCGTTCCCTTGTCCTGCGCGTGCGCGGCGCTCGCGCCGGTCAAGAGCCCGACTGCCATCGCGGCAGCGAAAGTTTTCAGATTCATTCTTATTCCTCCCGTGGAGACGCCATGCGGGAAGCCTGGCGCGCTCGAGTGTTGAACTATCGATATTTGGAGCGCCCCGGCCTCGAAAGCCGACCTGCGAGCGGCTGACCAGACCGAGATCCCCAATAAATAATACAATATGAACTTATGCCGCGGGGGTCAACTGTTGTTACGTCCAATCGGAGAGCATGCAGCGCCGAAATACCCACTGGACGCCTTCGAGGCGAACGATCGACGCGAAATCACGCGCCGCCGGCGCTACTACGTGCCGATCCCGAAACGATCGGCCGACGAAAGCGGCTCCCCGCTGCTCTACTTTCGCGCAACCAAGCGCGCTTGGCAACGGAATGTGACCCGCCAAACCAATCGAAATCCAGGCCCTTCGCGGCCCCTCTTTGGAGAGTCGGATGAACACGCTTGGCTGACGATGCTTCTCTAGAACCGATCTCGACCGACCCGTTTCGTGGATGGCTTCTCATTTCGAAATTGATCGCCGCTTCTCCGCACAATACCACTCCGTCGCCCAGGAACCGCGCCAGCAAATCAGCCAATCGTGTAACCGAAATATTCCTGCAATGACGCTTCTAATGTGATCCAGGTCACAGCACGCGAGACAAAGCGTGCTAGGAGCCTGTCTGGATAATAGCGGATTGTGGTGGCGGCGTTTGCTCGAATCGGATTCTGTTTGCTTATGAGCAAGACCTTCCGGCCCTGGACGATCGATCAGCCGCTGTTGTTGCCGCCGAGCGTTCAGGACTTTGTCGGCGAGGACCATCTGGCTCGCTTCATTTTGGCGCTTGTGCTCGAGCCTCTCGACCTTGGTGAGATCGAAGCCGCGTATGCGAGCGAGCGCGGGCAGCCGCCGTTTGACCCGGCGATGATGACGGCGCTGTTGCTGTACGGCTATTGCAACGGCGTCTACTCGTCGCGCCGGATCGCCAAGGCGGCGCGCGAACGGGTCGACTTCCTGAGCATTGTCGGGCTCGATCCGCCGGATTTTCGCACCGTCTCCGACTTCCGCAAGCGGCACTTGAAGGCGCTTGCGGGACTGTTCGGGCAAGTTCTCAAGCTGTGCGAACAGGCGGGACTTGTGAAGCTCGGCCATGTCGCGCTCGACGGGACGAAGATCAAGGCGAACGCCTCCAAGCACAAGGCGATGAGCTACGAGCGCATGGAGAAGCGTGCGGCGGAGCTCGAGGCCGAGGTCGAGCGGTGGCTGAGCGCAGCCGAGGCTGCGGACGCCGAGGAAGACAGAGCCTTTGGCCGCGACAAGAGCGGCGAGGAGCTGCCCAAATGGGTCGCCGACAAGAAGAAGCGCGTCGAGAAGATCCGGGCGGCGAAGGCCGAATTGGAGGCCGAGGCGAAAGCGGCCGCGGCGGCCAAGGCCAAAGCGCAGGCCGAGGAGCGGCGACAAGCCGAGGGCCGCAAGAAACCGGGCAAGCCCGCCGCCCCGCCATCCGAAGAGCCTGACCCCAAAGCGCAGAAGAACTTCACCGATCCCGAAAGCCGCATCATGAAAACCAAGGACGGCTTCATCCAGGGCTACAATGCGCAGGCGGCGGTCGACGCGACGGCGCAGGTGATCGTCGCCCACGGCCTCGACGCGAAGCAGAGCGATCAACATCAATTGGCGCCGATCGCCGACGCCATCGAAGCCAATCTGGGCAAGAAGCCGACGCAACTGTCGGCGGACGCGGGCTATTGCTCCGACGCCAACCTTACAGCGATGGAGGAACGCGAGATCGACGCCTATATCGCGCCGGGGCGGGCCAAGCACGCCGGGGAAGGAGAAGGCGGCGGCGCCCGCGTCGCCGCCATGCGCGAAAAATCAAGGCCGGCGGGCACTCCAGCCCCTACCGCTTAAGAAAGCAGCTGCCCGAGCCGGTGTTCGGACAGATCAAGCAGGCGCGCGGCTTCCGTCAGTTTCTCTTGCGCGGCGTCGAGAAGGTCGCCAACGAGTGGGGCCTCGTCTGCCTCGCCCACAATATCTTGAAGCTCGCCCAGGGGCGGACCCCGTCCCTGGCCGCACGCGCAACCGGCTGAGCTTCGCCACCTCGGAAACGGTGCAACGAACGATGGCCGCAAAGCTTCCACCCAACCTTACATCAAACCGGATGCGCGAATTTGCTGCATCCGGCTCTCCGACTGGCTTGAGCGGTTCAAATCCCATCTCGCCGAGGATTAAGCAGACAGGCTCCTAGGTTACCGTACGATCGACGCGGCTGCGTTGGAGGCCGATCGAAGCCCCGCAGCGGCGCGGTGCGCGGCCGCTTCTGACGTGGGTCCGAGCGGCAATGACGGCGACGCCGATGTTCGCGTCGTCTGGTTGTAGACCGCGCTCGAAAGCGCGAGACTTAAGTCGAAGGGGGTTTTCAAAACCCATCGAATTTGCAGGAGAGGAATCCGTGCCGACCCGAGGACTTGTCGATGGCGAAAAGGCACTGCTGAAGACCGTCTTTGGCGACACGCTGCCCTACGACACGCAGCAGATCACGACGAATGATTCGAACGTCGGCGGCGCCGAGAACAGCATCACCTACAGCGGCACCCCGCATTTCGCAACGTCGCTCTGGTGTTACGATTTCAGCGTCGACGGCGAAGCCCACTGGATCTTTATCCATGAATTCGGGCACGTGTGGCAATCGATCTATGGTACGCCGCCGATGCTCGGCTTCATCGCCAACGTGGTCAACAATCCCGACGGCTACGGAAAGGCGTATCCCTACGACCTTACGACCTCGACCAACTTCATGGACTACAACATCGAGCAGCAGGCCTCGATCTGCGCCGACTACTGGGCCGTTCTCCAGCCCACGGATACGCGCTTTTGCTCTAATCCGCCCAGCCCAACTGTCTCTGACTACGCCGGGCTGATGGCCCAGGTGCAAAACCCGAACGCCTCTCAGGCGGCGCCGGCGCCGCAACCGGCGAGCTCCTAGCCATGCCGGTTGCGATTCTCCACGATATCTCTGACAGGAGGAAGAACCACCATGCCTGATCTGACAGTTGCCCCGTTGGGTGCTCTTTTCGGCCCGGATTTCATCACCATTGACAAGACCGTCGGCACCTACAATCTTGAGGTCTTTCCCGACGCCAACAATCCCCAGCTGAAGGCGAATGGGCTGCCCATGCAGTTCTACTACATGCCGCAGCATCTCTCCCTGGCGAAGAAGCCAAACTCGAGCGATTTCGACTTTAGTGTTACGGTCTTCAAAGGTCTTATGACCTCGGAAGATACCCTGAACAGCAGCAATGTCGCGAGCGTCGGCGGCGAAATCGATGCGGGGGGCGCCTTCGTCACTTTCTCGACAACCATGGCGGTTCCGTCCAGCGTGTTGAGCGCTGCATTGGCGCAGATCAAGGCAGGGCAGATCAGCGCGCCATCGCGCATCGCCGATCACAGTCGAGTAACCGCCACCGATCCCGCTCCATTGCTTGGATGCGTGCCGATCGCCAGCAACTCGGTGACGATCGAGGTTCCTCAACTGCCCGGTTCCCCTGCGCCGGCGAGCGCGCCGCCGGCCGGGGCCGCGACAGCTGCCGGTGCCTCAAGCCCGACGGCCGCCCCAGGGTCGACCGCGGCCACCGCGGCGCCCGCCTCGACGGCCGGCGCCGCCGCCTCGGCTGCGCCGCCGCCGGCGCTCCCAAACAATGGCAATCCCTGGTTCATCAGCGCCCAGGGGATGGGGAACGGCAGCATCGATGCGTCCAGCATCAGCACCTTTCTCGTGACCTGCAACCAGGACGCGGCGGGCGCGATCGCCGGCGCTTTGCAGGCGGGCAACTCGCCCTTTACCGTTCACTACAATCTAACCCTCATGTTCTATATGAATGCCTGCCAAATTCAGATGGATGTCGACGTCGACAAAGTCTTCACCCAACTCTCCGCCGCGGCGGAAGCCAAGTACGCGTTCGTGCAAGCGGATCTCCAGGCCAACTACCAGGCGTCGATCACAAATGGTGGAATCACCACCATCATCAATGAGAACGGGGTCGCCGTCGATCCCGACATGAAGAAGATGATCGACACTCAGGTCGGCGACATGCAGACCAAAGCATGGGACTTGGTAAAAAGCGAAATCTTCAATTGGCAGCCGACGCCCGACACTCCGGCGACCGCCAGCACCGGGCCTTGCGGCGGCGCGGCGGTCACGCTCAAAATGAACTATCAGATGCACGCCGTCCACTTCAAACAAGGATGGACGCTCAACGACACAATCACCCGCTTGCAGGCTGCAAGTGGAGACTTGAATGAACTCCAGCCTGCGGTCAAAGCCAATCTGAATAAATATCTCGCTGTCGTCGATATCGGGGAATACTTCCAAAAATTGCAGGTTGCGGCAACTGCGAACGTCGATTTCTCTGGTACGGCCGTCGCAGATCCGATTACTTCAGCCTCGATCGAGGTAAGCTACCCCCAAGCGGACAACACCGGCAACGTGCCGCTGAATGGCAATGGGACGCCGGCGCTGAGAACCCTTGGGCAAGGGTTCCATTACACGCCCGGCAACATCAACCAGGCGGCGCCTATCTCGCTTGCCAACTGGTCGAAAAACAACCCTAGCGACATCATAAATATTTCCTTCCTGCGGCTGCTCAAGAGCTTGCCCAATTGGGACCCCGATCAGGTCACCATCACCAAGAAACTGGAGTACGATCCCGACGATCCCCGTGTCGACCTTTCCACCGGCACTACCGAAATCATCGTCAAGTCGACCGGCAATGATCACACCCCAGTGATCAGTCCCGCAGATGTCGGATATGTCAGCGTCAAATTTGCGCTCGACCGCCCGATCGCGTCGAATATCACGGTCACATTGACGATCACCTTGAGTGGATCGAAGGGCAGCCGCACCGACACGCTCACCCTGACCAGCACCGGACCAATGCAAAAGCCGACGGCGCTGTGGCAGGTCTTCTCGGACAAGTACTTTGACGCCGCCATCGCTCAGGTGAACATCAGCGTCGAGGTCGCGCCGCCGCCGACCAACTTTGGCGGATCGGCCGTCACCTGGAGCGGCGTGCAAGCGGTTCCGGTCGGATTGGGGCGGGTCAAGAACATTCCATTGTACGTCCTGCAAATTCCGCCGTTGACCGACCCAACGCAAAGCGCGCTGGTTGGCCAGTACATCATCCAGACCATGCAGGCGATGGCCGCCACGCCGCAATGAACTCGGTCAGGCGTCAGGAGTAAGCGGGGATGAGTCCGGCGGCCGGAGATACGGCGGCCCCGGCTGCCGGAACCGTCATGACGCGGCCCATGATCGGAATGTTGCTGCGTCCGATTTCATTTGCCGCGTCTCCGCCCAGCCTTCCGGTAGCGGCCTCGCGCAACGGCAGTCTGTTCACCGACCGGTTCGATTCCAACCTCCACTGGTATCTGCCCGATTATGCGCTGGTCGATGACGTCGATCCGGGCTTCGCGTTCGCTGTCAGACAGACCGGACAGCAGGCCAATGGCCAGCCCTTCCTGGTGGCACGGCTATCACTGAGGCTCAAGAAACTTCAACCCGGGCAGGTCGCGCAGTTTGCGAAGAGCAACCCCCACGCCGTGCTGCGGGAGATTCCACTCGAAAATCCGACCGCGGTGCTCAGCAGCGCCTATATTGACCAACAGGGCAATCCCCAGCAGCGCACATTCCATTCGTCATCCTGGCAAGACCAGGGCGACGGTTCCTGTCTGCTCGTCTTCGATGGCCCGATCCTGGGCGATTCGGTTTTGGCGGTCTACGGGGATCTGCGCACGCTTGGCAAAGCGGCCATCGCCGTGAACGGAAATTTTCAATGCTGGTCGCAAACGCCGCCGCCCCGACCGCTCTTTCAAGGCCAAGCCGCAGGGATCACGCTCGTACACCCGGTCTTTTCGGCGGCGGTTCTCCAACGGCCGCTCGCGATGGCCGCGATGGCGCCTGCGCATGCGGCTCCCCAGCCTGTGCGCCAAGCTCCCGTGCGTTGGGCTCCGCTGCCCGGGCGCCGGGCGACGCTGCCTGCGCATCCGGCTCCGCTGCCCGTGCATCCGGCTCCGCAGCCCGTACATACCCCGACTCCACCGCCGTCACCGCCCCCGCCGGCCTGGGTGGAAGTCAACCTCCCTTACAACGAGAGCCTGCCCTTAGAGTCTGTCCGGGAACATCATCTTGAATTGCATAGTTTTCGCGTCATGAGGCGGATGGAAGCGAGCTTGAGGAAGGCGAGCGCCTTGCGATTGAGGCACTCCCAATCCTTGGCGAGCCTTCGGCATCGTCCGAGCCAGGCGAAGGTTCGCTCGACGATCCATCGTTTGGGCAAGACGACGAAGCGTTGGGCTTGATCGGAGCGTTTGACGATCTCGATGTTCACGCGCTTGAGAATGGCCCCCAGCGCATCCTGGAACTGCGCCCCTTGATATCCGCCATCGGCGTACAGCTTCAGAAGGAAGGGATGGAGGCCGAACAATGTCGCCATCAGGAGCACGCCGCCGTCGCGGTCCTGAACATCGGCGCCATGCACGATGGCGTGCATCAGGAGGCCCTGTGTGTCGACAAGAATATGCCGCTTCTTGCCTTTGATCTTCTTGCCCGCATCGTAGCCATGCGGGTCGTGAGCCCCCCTTTTTCAGCGCTTTTCACGCTCTGGCTGTCGATGATGGCTGCTGTCGGAGAAGCCTCGCGCTCTGCTCTTTCGCGGCATTCGCCATAGAGGGCGTCATGGATCCGATCGAGCGTGCCGTCCCAACTCCACAGATCAAAATAATCGTACAACGTCGAGCGTGGCGGCAGGTCTTTCGGGATCGCCCGCCACTGGCAACCGGCGCTCAGGATGTACATCAGGCCGTTGACGACCTCGCGCAGCTTCACCGTTCGCTTGTTGCCGCCGCGCTTGGCTGGCGGAATATGCGGCTCGACCAGCGCCCACTCCTCGTCGGTCAGGTCAGAGGGATAGCGCAGACGGCTGCGATCGTAGCGAGCACGGTTTTCCTTCGTCCACATTGGCGGCGGCTCCCTAAAGAATCAGCCCGCCTCCCTTGAATCACAAATGACTCAGCCGATTCAATATGTTCCCGGACAGACACTTAGGTCTCAAATACAACGGGAATGGCTATCAACTGCGCTATACGCTCACGACGACGACCGGGACCAGCCAGGTGATCCTCGGGGCTGACGACCTCAGCAGCTTCAGCCAGCGACAGACCCAATTTGCGGAACTTAATGAACTGGGCGATCTCAACCAGAAATATCCAACCCTCAGCCGTGCCTATTTCGGCGTCCTCAGCAAGACGATCGTCCTGATACCGCAGCGTTACGCGATCGTGCGCAGCAAGACCGGCTGCGCGGCGACCTGCCTCGCGCGGGTTGATTCCTCGTCGTCCTCCGCCAGCCAGTGCGCTTTCGATTTCAGCTTCATGATCGCCCCGGAAGTGAGCAGCATCGATCTGGCGAAGCTGACCGAAGACGTCTCCGCCCATCCGGATCTGAACGGATATCAAATCACATACGCGGATTCTCTCCAGACAAAGCCGCCCTCGACCGTGCTCACTTCGTTCGCTAGCAGCGTCCAGTTCGCGGCCGGAGCCAATCCACACACTTTCGCCCTGACGATTATTGTTCAGGACGGCGCGAATATGCCCGCCGTGGCGAACGCGAATTTGTTCATCCTCCAGCTTTCCGCCCAATCGGGAACCGATCTGATCGGCTCCCTGAGCCTTAAACTGGATGACGGTTACCCGGATCCGGTGCTGGCCACGATTGATCTCAACTTTGCCCACACAGCCGGAAGCGACGAGATTCTGGCCCAGATCAATCAAAGCTCGCAAACCATCCAGGTGAGCAACGCTTCGCCTCTTGACCTGGAGATGCAGAACTACGCCCTGATCCAGGGCGCGAACCTGACTGAGGTGGCCGGGCCAAAATTGATTTCGGCTGGCGGCTCGATTTCTCTCCCCTTGCCGGCAAACTCCGAGGGACTGGCGTTTGCTTGCGAGGCGGAGCTGGCGCTACCTGCTTTGATGAACGCGACGGCGGTCACGAAGTATCTTAATTTTCAAACCGTTGATGTGCAGAACACCCAGTACGTCGTGGCGCTCGACGCTTCGGGCGTCGACTTTGCCAAGGTCGTCTCCGTCGCATGCACTGTCACCCTTCCCACCTTGCCATCCATCGCGCCGTGGCGAACAACATTGACTGCGAATCTGAAAGCCGACAGCGACCGGGTTCAAATCCCGATCGAAAACGCCGTGTTCACACTGCCGGGAACGATCAATCTGACAGTAAACTCCGTGGATTCGAATGCGGCGCCGTTGACCCTCACCCTGCAAAATGATTTCACCACGAATCCTGTGTTCGTCCTATTGCAGTCCAAATTGGCAAGCTCCTCGGTTCCGTCCAGCGCGACCGCCGGCGCGGTCGGCAATGCGGCCAATGCGACAGCCACGAGCGCCGGAGCCGGAGCGAGCGGCGCGCCGAGCGCCGCAACTACCGCCGGGAGCTCCTCGCCCTCCTCGAGTGCGACGGTCGGCAATGCGGCCGACGCGTCGGCCACGAGCGCCGGCGCCGGAGCGAGCGGCGCGCCAATCGCTGTATCAGCCACCGCGAGCTCCTCGCCCTCCCCTGGTTCGACGGCCGGCGATGCGGCCAATGCGCCGGCCGCAAGCGCCGGCGCGGGGACAAGCAGCGCGTCGAGCCCTCCCACGGGCTCCGCGTCCTCGTCCAATGCGACAGCCAGTTCCACCGGCAATGCGGCCAATGCGGCAGCTGGTAGCAACGTGGCCAATGCCGCAACGGTGAGCACAGGGACGCCACCAGGGTGACGCGTCTAGGCTGCCCGGTTCATGCTGGCGCGTGAACTGAGGCAGTTCACGGAGCCACTCACGTCAAGTTGGGCAGGGAATCACGAGGGTCTTGCTGCCGCGGCTGAATATTACTGCGCCGACGGAGATCAGCCGATTCTAAGATCAAGGCGAGCCGCCAGGGGCGGGCAAAGCCGTGTCGGCCCGACAGACCGACAAAGGCGATACCCGCGCCGCGTCTGTTCGCGTCATCCTCTCCCCGTGATCGTCGGAAGTTTCGCCGACGCAGGCGCAAGAACACCCATAGTGACCGTTGGTCGCCGCGGAAGGATAGGCTCTTGGCTGACGACGCCGGGTTCCAGAGCCGATCTGGGCGGACAAATGTCGCGGAAACGGGCAAAGGACAGGGACCCTAAGAATGGTTTCTCGGACGTGGCGTATCCCGTTGTCCCAGGCTGGTCTATATGTAGGGGATGGGTCGGTTGGGTGAGCTGATCTCGGCTGGCGCCAAGCGCTTGCCGCGGCCCATCCGGTCGCATTCCAGTGGCAGTCTTTCGGCGGCGCGGCGCCCGCCTGAGCGTTTGGACGCCCTTCCGAGGGTTGTCTCGTTTGACGATGTCCCAGTAGCTGGCAGGCGCATGATGTGCGGCCAGCCCGAGCAAGGCTTCGAACGAAACGTCCCGGTGGAAGCGGCGATTGTAGCGAAAGACGAATTCATTGAGATAGGTGTCGACGTGCGTGCGCCGCAGGCCATGATACGTGCCCAGGCCCCATCGCTTCATCAATGAGAAGGCCCGGTGGATCCAGGGCAGGGCAACATGTCCCGCCATTTTTCCGACGGTGCGCGGATCGTGCCGGTAGTCGGTCAATCCAGGATAGGACGCGTGGCCGTCGGTGAGGAGCGTGGCTCCACGCTTCACGTTGGCTCTCACGAAGGCCTCGATCGACGCCGCGGAATTGTCGGCGATCATCGCGAGGTGTATTCGGCCGGAGCGCGTATCGAGGTATTTGGCGTGCTTGCGTCGCGGCTTGGGCTGATTGGTGTCGCGATCGATCACCTCGACGGCCCCGACGACGAGGATTTTGCCGGCATTGCCGGGCTCGAAGAAGGCGTCGCCTTCGCGAAAGGGAATTTCCGCCTGATCGACTTCGACGACACCCTCCAAGGGATCGCGATCCGGGTCGACCATCGACCGGCGCAGTTTCTGCGTCAGCAGCCACGCGGTCTTGTAAGTGACGCCGAGTTGATCCTCCAATTGCCGCGCCGACATGCCGTTGGAATGTGTCGCCATGAGATGCGCCGCCCAGAACCACGTCGTCAGCGGCAGCTTGGACCGATGCATCACCGTTCCCGCCGTGGCCGAAGTCTGTCGGCCACAATCAAGGCATTCGTACGTGTACGCCCGGCTCTTCAGCGCCGCCGCGCGTTGCTCGCCACAGCCGGGACAAACAAAACCCTCCGGCCAACGCCGATCCGACAAAAAGGCGGCGCAACTCCCCTCGTCGGGAAACGTCTCTTGAAACTGCGAAAGCGATCGGCCTTTGGCCATTGCGCGCCCCGTCGCGGCCGCCTCGAACGGCGACTCAACAACGCCTGCATACCACATCTAGGGCCACCTGGGACAGCGGGATAAGCCACTCTCGGACACCAACCCGGAAATATCTCGAATGTGTTGTACTGCGCGCAGAATTCGTTGATATGTGGCCGCGACTTCTAGGCAATCTTGCCTAGAGAAATGGCCAATAATTCGGCGCATTGTGTGTGATACACATCACAGCGCGCCAAGACAAAAATATTTTAATCCGTGTATCTGGGAGGATATAATTCCAATTGCTGGACTTCGTTTCCGGAACTCCAGCGCGCCGTCCTTGGCGGCTTCCGACGCGCTCTGATCGCGCGGGGCTCATGGCTCAGATGCAAAACCCGAACCCCTTTCAGACGTCCCATCCGGCGGAACAGCCGGTCAAGGCCTAGCGGCGGTCCGAGCCTAAAGACGCGCCTACAACATCTCAAGAGGAGAAGACTGATGCCGGACGCTGTATCGCAACTGGGGACTGTTGGGGGCATCACCAAGGCCCTCCTCGACGCTCTCGACAGAATCGAAAACCAAGTCGCCGCTAGCCTGGTTGGCCCGGACGGAAAGCCATCGGGCACTGCGATCTATATGCACATGCCCATCGGCTATCCCGTCGACCCGAAGATGTTCGCCAACCCGTGGACGCCCGCCGGCGGAAGTTCAGGGTCCAGCTTCAGCAACGACGGGGCCTTCAGCGCCCCTGCGCAACCGACGTCATCGACTCCTCCTGCCGGCCCGCCCGGCTCGGTTTATCCTCCGCCGGCCCACCCGGACCCGCAGCTTGAAGAATCGATTCAGGCGGCGTTCTTCACCTCAAAACTCGTCGACCAGATGCTGATGGTGACCAAGAACGGCGTCGCCGTGGCGTGGCCGGACCGAAACGCCAGCGTCGAATATTTCACCATCATCGAAGGCATGCAGCCGATCGACCAAAGTCCGCCGGCCCAGGCGGTATTGGACGCGGTCGCGAAAGCACAGAACCTTCTCTACATCAAGGACGCCGCCGGGAATTTCACCGGCTACACCCCGCTCTACGCGAATTTTCGCCGGAACCAGACAGCCCTCGCGGACGCCCGCGCAGCGCAAGCCATGGCTTACGCCCAGGCGATGGCCGATCCGATCGCCGGCCAGCAATGGCCGATCGTCGCCCAGACTTACGCCAATAAGGTCACCCAGGCGCTGAATGACTTCAACAGCATGGGCGCCCGTCAGGTTCAGGACGCCTTGGACATAATCGCTACCCAGGGCGAAGGGGCGGTCACCGCGCTCGCGGCGATGGCGCGACAAATGTGGCAGGCCTTCCAGGTTCAGCTTACGGGCGGCATTTCGTCGAACGTTCCCTGGTCTTACATCAGCCCGATTTCGTGGTGGGACTATACGAACGACTCGATTGGCGTTCAGAAGATAACCGGGACCAGCGAGGCGCATGACGCGAGGACCGGGTCCGCGACCGCGTCGTTCGCGAGCAACTGGCAGAAGCAGCAATCACAGTCGACCAGCGGCAGCGGCGGCTTCAACGTAGGACTGTACAGCGCCTCCGCCAGCGGCAGCCACGCCGATGCGTCCAACGCGTTCGGCAACCAGGCGAATCAGTTTAACTGGGCGCAACATCAGGACCACTCGAGCTCCGCGTCGGTCACGCTGGAATTCTTCCTGGCCACGATCGAACGGCCCTGGTTCCTGGGCGATATCTTCAACATCAAAGGGTGGTATATGGTCGGCCAGCGGGCCAAGGCCATCAGCGACGGGACGATCGAGAATCAGATCGGCGACAAGGCGCCGGTCATTCTGCCGATGCTGCCGAAGGGTTTCCTCATCATTCGCAACGTGACGATCAAGTGCGACGACTGGGGCGACTTCGGCAGCTCTTTCAATCAGGCGATGCAGGCAAGCCAGGGCTCGGGACAGTCGAGTTCCAACTCGGTCGCCGTGTCGGGAGGTTATCTTTTCTTCAAGGCGTCAGGCCAGCATCAGGATCAGCAATCGTCGGGCGCGTTCGGTTCGCAGCAGACGTCCTCCGGATTCACCTTCACCTCCGACGGCAAGCGCGGCGGCACCTTGCAGCTCCTGGGTTCGCAGATAGCTGGCTGGATCGGCCAGATCCAGGCGGCCGCGCCGCTCATGGACGATCCGACCTTGCCGAAGGACAAGGACAACGCCAATACGCCGGCGGCGATGGCCGCCGGGGGGCCAGGCGCGGGCGCCGGGGCCGCGGCGCGTCCGGGAGCCTGATGCCGATGGCAGGGGGTGACACGCTCGCTTCGCTTGGCGAGAAGATCACGAACGTCTTCGTGACCGCTTTCGGGAGCTCCAATCCGAGCATGTCGCTCGTCTTCCTGCCGTTTGCCGTGCCCGCCCCGAACGACATCGTTCAGGGCGGGATCGTGAACCCGACCCGGATGACGACCTTTCTGGTTCCGAACTTCGACGCTCCGTTCCTGATGTCGGCGTCACAATATACGGTCCACGGGAAGGACGTCTATTACGGCTCGGCGAGCCAGATCTATTCGCTCGCCGTTAATCTGGCGCAGCCCACGGCGGCGCCCGACACTCCGGCCTGGAAGCGGGTCATCTCCGAAATCGCCATGGCGCAATCAGTCCTCAATCCCACCGGGATCGCGGTCTCGATGAGCTGCGTGCCGGACGACTGGGTTTCGCCGGATAATGCGAGCTATTGGTCGACATTCAACTCGACGCAGGTTCAAGGCGAAACCACACATCCAACGCTCGCGCCTACCAGCGGCGGAGGAAACCTGCATTCCCTGTCGTTCCGGGCGGCGAGTCCGACGCTCTGGACGATCAAGCCGGAGGCCGCCGGTCAGGCGGCCCAGGCGGCGCCGACTCCGACGCTCAACTACATTCACGCCGTGAGCCCGGCGGCGACGTTTACCGCTGCTCCGGCGGCGGCAGCCCCCGCGGCGACGGCTTCGTCGCCATCCCCCGCGGCTGCGCCCCACGCGGCCGCGCCCGTTCCGCTCGCCTCGTTCGCCGCGTCAAGCGTGAAGGTTGCCCAGCCGTCGGTTGCGGCGACCGCATTCAGGCCTGTCGACCGCGCCGCGATCATCCGGACCGACGCGACGGTTCGTCCAGTTGCCACGGCGCCCGGAGCGGCGAGAATCTGGCGCCGTCCCTATCAAATCGACCATCGGCCGCCGGTCGTCGTCCATTCGCCTCCGCCACCTCCTCCCCCTCCGCCCCCGGCGCCGACATCGAGCATGTCCATTCACTTCCAGTACATGTCGGTCACCATCGGCTACATGGCAGCTGGGATACCTGTCTGGAACGGCGTCCTGCTGGCTGACGCGAACTGGTGCGTGCCAGGCATGGCCAAAGGCGGTCTGTTGCCGGCCCCTGACGCCTCGCTTCAAGACGGCCACGGCCCGCTCGCCTATGGGCTGCCGATTTCGCTGATCGTCGTGAAGGATTTGACGATTTCTGTGAAGTGGTCGGGCCAGGACAAAGCGGCGCTTGGCGGTTCGGGCGGATTCATTGGTCCGTTTTCGCTGGCGGGCGCTACACCGACCAGTCAGCCTGACGGTTCCTGGAACTACACTCAGCCCGGAATGCAGGTCGTCGCTCTTTTGTGCAGTCATTTGCCAGTCCTGCCGCCCCAGGACGCGCCCGACCTCGCGCAGGCGAACGCCGTGGCGAGCGGCGCGTCGAGCGCCGCAACGGCAGCCACAAGTCCTCCATCTTCGCCCAGTTCGACGGCCGGCGCGACCGGGAACGCGGCCAATGCGGCGTCCACCGGCGCCGTCGCCGGAGCGAGCGGCGCGTCGAGCGCGGCAACAGGCGCTGCGAATTCCTCGGCCGGCGTAGCGGGGAACGCGGCCAATGTGCCTGCTACGAGCGCCGGCGCAGGAGCGGCCGGCGCCTCGGGCGCTGCGACAGCCAGTTCCGCCGGCAATGCGGTCAATGCGCCGGCTGCGGGCGCCGAAGCGAGCGGCGCGCTCAACGCTGCAGCTGGCGCCGCGAACTCTTCGGACGGCGCGGCCGGTTCGGCCGGCAACACCGTCAACGCGCCGGCTGCGAGCACCGGCGCCCGAGCGAGCAGCGTTCCGGGCGCTCCAGCGGCTGCTGCAGTCTCCTCGCCCGCGTCCAACACAGCAGCCGCCTCCGCCAGCGATGCCGCAAATGGCGGCGGGAAGCCGCCGGGGTGACAACTCGAGGCTCGAACTCAGTTGGAGGAAGCCGTGACAGACCCGAACAACGCCGCGGCTGCAACTGGCAGCTCTTTGGATTCGACCTATTTCACCGATGGCGACCAGCTCACCGCGATGCTGGTCGACAAGCGCGCCACCGACACCAAACAACGCTCGAGTTTTGACGACGCCCAGGCGATCGTTAGCGCGTTCGCCGCGGAAACCAATCCCGGAGCGTGGTCGGCGACGCTTTCGCGCGCCGACGTGGCGAACCGCCTGACACAAATGGTGACCGTTCCCGATCCTACTCTCAAGGATCCGGCGTCAAGTTCCGGACCCCGCAGCCTGCAGCAGGGCGCGCTCAACCTTTGCGGCCCGACCGCCTTTTTCCAGATGGCGCTGGGGCGAGACCCGGTCGCGGTGATGCGGTTTGCGACGCAGCTGTTCGATAACGGCTCCGCGACCCTTGGAAACCTGAAGGTTTCTCCCGGCCAGGATCTGTTGCAGGCCGATTTCAGCGCGATGCTCCAGAAGGGAGGCAACACGTTCACTGCAGCGGAATGGATGCTGTTTGGCGCCTTGCGCAACTCGACGGACGTCTTCTGGCAAGGCTCCTGGCAAGGAGACCCCGATCAGATGGTCGCTGCGATGACGCGCCCGGAGGAATTGGCGGGCTGGATGCGCGACAGCGGAATCTGGTCGAGCGTCGACGACCATGGCAAATGGGCGAGCAATCCGGGCATCGTCAACGCCTCCGACCTCAAAATGGACGTGGGCACGGATATTCCGCTCCTCATCCACGCCAACCTGATCGCGAAGAGCACGTTGTGGAACCCGAATACGGGGAACCCGGACGATTCGGGCGCTCCTGCCGCCAATCCGGTCGCGCCGGACAATACGTTCCTGCTCAGTTCGTTCCCGGATCACTGGATCGTGCTTCTCAACGAGATCATGCCCGATGTGAAGCAGGAGAACGTCCTTCTCGCCGTGTGGACCTGGGGCAAGCGCTACTTCCTGCAGACGCCGAACCAGGTCTTCCTCGACAATTACTATGGGTCAATTACTGGCCAGTGCGCAGACGGCTGAAGGACATAGTCTGATAGGCGCCGCGGAATACGGCGGTTACCCAGAAATCGCGCCCGCATCAGGGTGAGCCGCCGGGGGCGGGCAAAGCCTTGTCGCCGCGACAGACCGACAAAGTCAATCCGCGCGCGGCGTCTACTCGCATCCTCTCCGCGCGAGCGTCGAAAGTTCCGCTCACGCAGGCGCAGGAATATCCGTAGTGACCGTTGGTCGCGACGAAACGGTCAGGCGCAGGTTCCGGCAGTTTTTCGACGCCCGCGGTATCCGGGTCTCCCTGAGCGGAAATGATCCAGAGACCGTGAGCGTCCCTCAGCCACCAATTGCCCGGGGTCGGATTTTCCAGCCAGCCGCAGCGTTCCTCCGCGAGCGCAAGATCAAGTGATGCGACCAACACGAACACAATACTCAGCCCAACGCGGGCGACGCAGCGTCCCACACGCCCACGCGATCCCGGATTCGCGCCCGTCCTGCGCTGCTCGGAAGTTCTCGCGAACATTCTCATTGAGTTGTATAGCTCATCGCGGCATAGAAGTTGTGGCCATACATGGCGATCGCCTGGGCCTTGTCCAGACCGTTGATGATTTTACGCGCGTTCACCCAGTCCTCGGTCGTCTGATTGAAATAATTACCGAGCGATTTGCCGGTGAACAGGCCCTTTGTCATGCCCATGAACATGATGTTCGTGGCGTTATCCAGTTCGAGCGCCAGGTCAGGGTGATTGACGAAGTCGACCCCCAACAGATCCGTCATGGTCTTGTAGTTGCGCTCCCAGGTCAGTTGCACGAATCCCCGACCATAATAGACCTGCCCGCTCGTCGGATCGGGCTTGCCATAGGGCAGGCCACGTCCCTTGCCGTATTCCTCGATCGGCTGCATGTGCTGGTCCGTCTCATGGTAGGTGGTCGCGAGAGCATAGGCGAGCCAGCGGTCGTCGTCGGCAGCGTATTTCGCCTCCCAGCCATCAAGAATTGCATTGATGCCGTCGACCTGCGGTTGCCGCAGGTTGTTGGCGAACAGAGTTCGGCGCACCTGGGTGAAGAAAAAATTGCGATTTATCTGAGCCATGTCGCCCTCCCTTGGATTACGAAGTCGTTGTGGACAAAGCCGCCAACTTGAATTGACCAGAATACTGCGTCTCGCGGAACACTCCCTAACATACGGCCCTATCAGAATCGCGACGATCAACCTGTGATCAAGGTCACAATGCAGCCGAGGCAGCCCCGCTCGTATCGACCAGTCGCTGACGGACCAAAACCGCCAGAGAAGTTTGCAAGTGGCGCTAACGAGCGGCGCCGGAAGTCAGAAAAACAGTCTAGCATGCGTGATGTTTCTGGAAAAGACAATTCTGACAAAACTGATAAGCTTTTGAAATTATTATTATTTATGCGTCATCCAGCGACCCCTTGAGGAAGAGAGGATCGGGAGCCGGCACGGCGGCGGCCCTTGCCTCGCGCAAATGCCCTCAATCCAAGGAGTTGCAAATCGGCAATTAACAGGGAGTTTTTTTCGCATAACAGGGAGTTTTTCTGCATAACAGGGAGCTTATTTGCGCCCAACAGGGGCTTTTGGACGACCAATGCGGGCGCCAGGCGCCCAAGCCACGATCGCCGCCGGCGCCTGCTTCAACATGAGTACGATGTGTTAAAGCAAGCTGCGTTCAGACGTTCTGCTTCGGCTCACGCTCGCATTGACGGCCAGGTTGAGAGACAATTTTGGCTGGGGCGGGAGGATTCGAACCTCCGTATGGCGGAATCAAAATCCGCTGCCTTACCGCTTGGCGACGCCCCAACATGCTGCAAGGCTGGCTAGGCCCCGCGGGAAAGCGGCCGGACAATAGTTCGGGCCCATGCCCATCGCAATGGCCGACAGGGCGATTTTGCCTCAAGGGGGATCATGGAGCGGCGCGGCGGCCAATTCCGGCTTTAAGCGAGCGCCGCCAGATCGGCGTTGGCGCCGCAGACGAGAATGCCGACGCGCTCCTCCGGTTCCGGCCGATAGGCGCCGCTGGCGATTGCGGCGAAGGCCGCCGCGCCGCCGGGCTCGGCGATGACCGACACGTCGGCCCAGAGACAGCGCTGGGCTTCGACGATCGCGTTATCCCCGACCAGCACGACGTCGCTCACGAACTGTCTGGCGAGCCTGAAATTGAGTTCGCCCACGCGCTTGGCGCCGAGCAAGTCGGCGGCGATCGACTTCACCGGCACATCGACTGGCGCATGCGCCTCGAGCGCCGCGTGAAGCGCGCGCGAACCTTCCGGCTCGACGCCGATCATCTTGACGCGGCCGGCGAACCAGGCGGCCGCCCCAGCGATGAGCCCGCCGCCGCCGACCGCGATGAGGACAGTGTCGAGCCTGTTCTGCCCGAGCCGTTCGAGATCCTCCTCCCACTCCAGCGCCAGCGTGCCCTGGCCGGCGATCGTCTCGGCCGCATCGTAAGGGTGGATCGGCATCGCCCCGCTCTCGGCGACAAACCGGTCGCAGCGCTGCTGCGCCTCGGCGTAGGAGGCGCCGCCGATGATCGCCTCCGCGCCATAGGCCTTGATCTTCGCGATCTTGGCCGGCGTTGCGATTTCGGGCACGAAGACGTGGGCCAGAATTCCGAGCTTTTGCGCCGCGAAGGCGACCGCCGCGCCATGGTTGCCGCCCGACGCCGTCGCGCAGCCTGCCGCCGGCGCCGGCCGGGTAAGGAGGTTGTGGAAGGCGCCGCGAGCCTTAAATGAACCGGTAACCTGCAAACATTCGAGCTTGAGCGACAGCGGCGGCGCGCCGGCGATCGGCGAGGCCGTCTCGAGGATCGGCGTGCGGCGGATGTAGCCGCGAATGCGCGCGTGGGCGGAGCGGATGTCGGAAGGCGTTACGGTCGCCGATGTCGCCACGGTCATCGCGCAGCGCCTGCCCCCAGCGCGCGCTGGGTCCTCTTGGGAAGGCCTGCAACGACCAGCGCGTAGCTCTGGCGCACATAGCTCTTGAGATCATCATCGCCGAGCGAACGTCGGTCAATGCGCTGAACCCAGGATAGTCCCCGGGAGGCGAGATAGGGCGCCGGGCGCAATCCCGGGAGTTCGGTCAGGATTGCAAAGCTCGTCTGAGAACATTTGAAGCTTACGCCGAACTCCGGCGCGCTTGACCACCCGCCGATCGCAAACACCTTGCCCCCGATCTTCCACACGCTCGCTTCGCCCCATTGGACGACATGCGTCGTGTGAGGCAGGCTGGCGCAGAAAGCGTCGTAGTCATCGGGAGTCATAGCGCACGATCGCCAGCCCGCAGGACGCCAATGTCGCCGGGTAAAGCCGGGCGCGCGCGGATGTCGTCAGGCGAAACCATGTCGGCGACCAGAGCGGGATGATTTGAGGTCAACTCGCGCCCGTCATTGCGAGCGTAAGCGAAGCAATCCATGAGAACGTCGAGCGCCTCACGATCCCTGGATTGCTTCGTCGCCATAGCCCGTCGACAGACGGGCGTCTTCGACGCCCTACGGCTTCTCGCAATGACGACTGCGGTTCGACCTAGTTGCATCATGCACTGGAGCTTAGTTTGGATAGAGTCCGGCAGACAAGACCGACGGAAGGATGCGGCGTTCCGGGGCTGCGACGCTGTCGAGCAGCGCGAGGCCGACGCCGGAAAGTCCATTGAAAAGGCCGATGACGTCAAAGAAGCTGAAGGCGCCCGCGGCGCGCCTTTCGAGCAGAGCCTGTCGTTCGAGGCGACCGGCGTCGTCGCCGGCCTCGACCCGCCAGCCGAGTTGCTGAGACAATCTCAGAATTGCGGCCCGTCCGAAGCGGCCGCAGCAGACCGAATCGCCAGCTTGGTTCGTGTCCGCTGTCGCCTTAAGGGCGATCCGCAACTCGTCTTCGGCGGCGGCGTCCCAGAGCGGCGTGCCTTCGAAGCAAAGTCTGGACATGGCGATCCCGGGCGCTCCATGGCACCAGCTCAGCATGAATCGCGGGCGCCCCCGGATCGTACGGCGCCCGAAAATCAGGCCAGTTCGCCGTCAATTCGTCGAACGTGTCTCTCTCGTAGCGAAGCGCTTTCGCCGCCGCCTCAAGCTGGCGAGAGTTCCCGGAGATTGCGTGCAGCCTCGTAAGCGCCGCGGCGATGCCGGACGCTCCGTGCGAAAAACCGGTCAAGGCTCTCGGGCCGACGTCCGGGAGAAGCCATCCTCCGCCAACATCCTGGCGGGAAACCAGGTGATCGCCGGCCGCTTCCGCCAACCGCAAGGCCCGCGGCGTCCCGATCGCGGTGAGCGGGCCGATCAGGCCCGCGCAGCCCAACACGATGTCGAACCGCTCGTCCGCGCTCAGCGCGTCCTCGTCGAGCGCGTCGAGAAGTCGGGAAATCCCGGCGTCCGCCGCGGCGCGGATCTCCGGCGCCAGCTCCGCCAGGTGTCGCAGCGCCAGAAGGGCGCCGCCCGACCCGGCCAGCCCCAGCGGCTGATCGCGCCACCACCTGCGGAGGCGGTCCGGGGTGGCGGACGACATGATGCCGAGAAGGTCGGAACAGGCCGCGAGCGCCGTTCTGCGAAAGGCGCCGGGGCCCGCCGCCGTCCGATCGGCCAGGGCCGCAAGGAACAGGGCGATCCCGATTCGACCGTCATAGAGCGAGGGTCCGAGCGGGCCATACTGCGTCCTGTCGGCATCCTCGGCGTGCTCGATCCCGAGCCATTCGACGCCGCCGTCGTCATAGCTGATCGCCGACCTGACCAGGTGCTCGCCGATCGCGCGGGCTTCGTCGCGTCGCTCATCGTCCGTGAAGGCGCCCTCCGGCGGCTTCGAACCTCCAGATCGGGCTTGCGGAAGGTGACTCGCGTGGCCGTGCTTGGCTGCGATGGAGCCTTGCACGATCTGGATCTGGAAAGCGATTTCCGCACGGTCGAGCGTCTCGATCCTGCGGCGCGCGGCTTCATATCCGCTAAGCGCAAGGGCCCTCTCGAACCGGCGGCCTTCCGGCAATTCGATGTCGCGGTCTTCGACCCCATGATCGAAGAAAGGAATGTCGAGCTCATCCAGTTGAGCGACCTCCTGGGCGAACAACGGCCAGTTTCCGGGTCGGGTTCGCGAAACGAGGTAGCTCCGCGCAAGCTCCTCGAGAACGAGGCGCTGGGCGGCCTCGGAGGAAAGCGCCGCGGGGGTCAATAACTCAGTCCGCAGCCAGGAATAGATCCAGGTGGCGCGCGGGACGAACCGCCGCTTGCAGCCCCTGAACCGCGACAGCGGCCCGCCGTCGTGGAGCCAGCGCGTCTTGTCGTCGACCACTGCGGCCAGCTGGACCTCGAAGCCTTCGCAGAACGAGGCTGCGAAATCGCCGAGCCTGTTGCGGCTTCCCGCATCGACCGGGAGAGAGGTCGGGACGGTGGCCGGCGCCAGGATCTCGTCGGCGATCATGCCGTCGCTGTTCAGCCCGATCCATCCCTCCGCGCGTCGAGTCAGGGCTTGCGGCGCCTCGACGCCGAGGGCGGTGCTGTCGAGGCGCAGCCGTTGCCGACCGACAAACGACCATCGCGGAAGAAGGCCGGTGCGGATGACCGACGAGGCCATTCTGTGCTGCAGCGGCGTCGGGGACTCGGGATCGCCCTCACCTTCGGAACGATCGGGGGCGCCTTCGAAGAGAGTCTCGGCGTCGATCAGGAAAAGCGACCGGCCGTGCGCAATCAGATTCCCATGGTGGCAGTCGGACGCGCCGAGCAGGTGCAGAATTGCGGTGAGACGGCCGGCGTTCCAATAGAAGGCTTCCAGTTCCGTTTCGTCGGCGCAAGGCCGATGCGTGACCCATTCCATATATCCGTAGCCGGAGCGGGTCAGAACGGCGAGGCTGGGAAGCGGCTCCCTCGCCGGCGCGAGCGACGGAAGCTCCGCAATCATTTCCTGGAACGCTTGATCGAGACGAAGATCCTTGGGTTTGTAGCCCAGGCAATGGACGTCGTCGGAGCCCGCGGCCGACCGAAATTCCAGTCTTGCCACCGTCTTGCCGCCGCGATGCGGGTCGCTGAGATTGGCCAGAATCGAGGTGAGCTCCGCATCGCGGGGCAGATGGAAACGCGCCTTCAACTCGGCCTGATCGTCGAACACGCGAGCGAGCATTTCGCTGGAATATTCGAGACAGCGGTCGACCGTTGCGCAGATGCGCCGCGCGAGCGCCGGATATTTGACGGTGAGCCATCGACACTGGTCACGGCGCAAGTCATCAAGGAAATCGCAGTAGATATCGCGCGGGAGCGCGCCGGTCTCGCTGTCCTCCGCGCGAAGATGCGCAAGAACGATATCCCCCGTGCTCCGGCGCAGGTTGAACTCCGCCCACAGGACAGGTTCGCCCACAGCCGAGAGGGCCGACACGATCAGCGCGCGGATGTCCCGGCTAACGCCTTCGAACCGCCCCCATCCGTGTTGATCGGTCTGGTAATAGGCGGCGGCCTCGCCCGGAAGACGTTCCGCCAGGTCCCGCATCGCCGCATCCGCCACGCCCGACCACAAGTCCGCAAACGGGTGGGGCTCGACGGCCGGCGGTCGCCCGGCCTGGATCGCCGGCGCGCCCTTGAGCCAATGCTCCAGTCTGGAGCGCGACGCCCCCGGCTCGGGGCTCAGCAGGGACGTGAAGTAAAACGGCGCCGTTTCCAGCGACGCGCCGTCGAAGCTCAGCCGGCGCGCCAGCACGTCAATGTCGCTCGTCCCCAGCGCGGTCAGCCAGGCGCGTCTGACGTCGAATGCCTCAGCGTCGATCTCGCCCGCCCGTTTCTGCTGCGGCGAGCGTTCGGACGTCATTTTCGACTATGACAAAACTGGCTTATCCGTGAAGTGCAAGCATGAAGTTACGACATAGCAGCAGGTATTTTTTATCCAGCCGCAGGAAGCCTCGATCTCGCTTTCCTGAGGAAAAAGGGTGGCTACCGGGCGGACCAGGTCCCGGTCGATCTCGAAGCCCGCCTCCTTGGCGATCTTCCCAATCGCATCCACATTCGCCTTCCGGCTGTCTATGATGCGCTTCGTAGCTTTCTTTTCCGCCGCAATGATTTTCTGCCGGAGCTCCTTATCCGTTTTCACCTTATCAATGAACTGAGCAATTGCTGTCTTCGGCATGACCGTCCTCCCAGTAACGAAACGGTCGCATCGGCCAAAATTTTTGTCAACTTTCGGCTCGCCATTCCAAACTGACGTCCGCCGCCCGCCCCGGGGCCGTTCAACGCCCCGCCATTTAAGAACCCGATTCGGGGCCGAAGTGAAAGGCGAAACGCGCCCCCGCCCTGTCAAAGCTTGATCGCGTCCTTGAGTTCGCGCAGGCGGTCGAGCTTTTCCTGTGCGTCCTGCTTCTGGTCTTCCTTCGCGTCAGCGAGATCCTCCTCCGCGTTCTTGATCTCCTGGCCGAGCCTGTCGGCGCTCAAGTCCTCGAACGGGATGGCGGTCTCCGCCAGCAGGATGAGACCTTTCTGGCTGGCGTCGGCAAATCCGCCGCGGACAAATACGCGACGGTGTTTGCCCTCCGCGTCGTCGATGCCGACGACGCCGGGACGCATCGACGTCATGACCGGCGCGTGTTCGCTCAGCACCAGGAAGTCGCCTTCACTGCCAGGCACGAGGACCGACTGAGCGGCGCCGTTGAACAGCACTCTCTCCGGTGACACCAGTTCGAAGTGGAAAGTGGCCATGGCGATCCCTGGACAAACTGCGCGTCAAGCCTCGGCGGCGAGCTTCTTGGCTTTTTCGACCGCCTGATCGATCGTCCCGACCATGTAGAAGGCCGCCTCCGGCAGGCTGTCGTACTTGCCTTCGACGATGCCCTTGAAGCCCTTGACGGTGTCCTCGATCCTGACCTGCACGCCGGGCGTTCCGGTAAACACGGCAGCGACGTCGAACGGCTGCGACAGGAACCGCTCGATCTTGCGCGCGCGGGCGACGATCTGTTTATCCTCTTCCGACAGTTCGTCCATGCCGAGGATGGCGATGATGTCCTGCAGCGCCTTGTAGCGCTGCAGCACCTGCTGCACCTGTCGGGCGACGTTGTAATGCTCTTCGCCGACGATTGCGGCGGTCAGCATGCGCGAGGTCGAATCAAGCGGGTCGACCGCCGGGTAGATGCCCTTTTCCGAGATCGCGCGCGACAGCACGGTCGTCGCGTCGAGATGGGCGAAAGAGGTCGCAGGCGCGGGATCGGTCAGGTCGTCGGCGGGGACGTAGATCGCCTGCACCGAGGTGATCGAACCTTTTGTCGTAGTGGTGATCCGCTCCTGCAACGCCCCCATGTCGGTCGCGAGCGTCGGCTGATAACCGACCGCCGAAGGGATGCGGCCGAGCAGCGCCGACACTTCCGAGCCGGCCTGGGTGAAGCGGAAGATGTTGTCGATGAACAAGAGCACATCTTGACCCTGGTCGCGGAAGTGCTCGGCGACGGTGACGCCGGCCAATCCGACCCGCATACGTGCGCCGGGCGGCTCGTTCATCTGGCCAAACACCAGCGCACATTTCGACTTTACGCCCGAGTCGGGATGATGCGGATCGGCGTTGACTTTCGAACTCGATGAACTCGTGATAGAGGTCGTTGCCCTCGCGGGTGCGCTCGCCGACGCCCGCGAACACCGAATTGCCGCCATGGGTCTTGGCGACGTTGTTGATGAGTTCCTGGATCAGCACCGTCTTGCCTACGCCCGCGCCGCCGAAGAGGCCGATCTTGCCACCCTTGGCGTAAGGCGCGAGCAGGTCGACGACCTTGATGCCGGTGATGAGAAATCTGTGCTTCCGTCGACTGCTCGACATATGCGGGGGTCGGCTGATGGATCGCGCGGCGAGCCTCCATCGGAATTGGGCCAGCTTCATCGACCGGGTCGCCGACGACATTCATGATCCGCCCGAGCGTGCCCTCGCCGACCGGGACCGAGATCGGCGCCCCGGTGTCGACGACTTCCTGGCCCCGCACCAGACCTTCCGAAATGTCCATGGCGATGCAGCGCACGGTGTTCTCGCCCAGATGCTGAGCGACTTCGAGCACGAGGCGATTTCCATTGTTCATGGTCTCGATCGCGTTGAGAATGGGCGGCAGGTAGCTGTCGAACTTTACGTCGACGACAGCGCCGATCACCTGGGTGATGCGGCCGGTGGCATTCGCGATATTGGCCATTTCTGACGTCCTTGTTCCGATGCTCAGGAGACGACGAGTGGGTTAGAGCGCTTCAGCGCCCGAAATGATCTCGATCAATTCCTTGGTGATCATCGCCTGGCGGGTGCGATTGTAGCGAAGCGTGTACTTCTTCACCATATCGCCGGCGTTGCGGGTGGCGTTGTCCATCGCGCTCATTTGGGCGCCGAAGAACGAGGCCGCATTCTCAAGCAGCGCCCGGTAGATGCGCACCGCGACTGCGCGCGGCAGCAGTTCGGCGAGGATTTCGCCCTCGTCCGGTTCGTAGTCGTAAACCGGGGCCTTCTCGTCCTTCGGCCCGAGCTCCGGCGGAATGAGTTGTTGGGCGGTCGGGATCTGCGCGATCACCGACCTGAAACGCGAGAAGAAGAGCGTGCAGACGTCGAACCCGCCGTTGTCGAACAGCTCGATCACCTTGGCGGCGATTGGTTGCGCCGTTCCGTACGAGATCGTTCGCACGGCTCGCAGGTCGATGAGCTCCAGAATCTGCTTCTCGTGGGTACGGCGAAGCTGGTCGTAGCCCTTCTTGCCGACGCAGAGGATCTTGACCGTTTTGCCCTCGCTCGCAAGGGCGTTGGCCTTATCGCGCGCGAGCCGCACGATCGCGGTATTGAAGGCGCCGCACAATCCGCGCTCGCCCGTGCAGACGACCAGAAGATGAACCTGGTCCGAGCCGCTGCCGACGAGAAGGCGCGGGCCTTGGCCGTCAGTCGCCGCGCCGGCCAGATTTGTCAGCACCGCTTCGAGCTGCTCGGCATAAGGCCGGGCTGCTTCGACCGCGCTTTGCGCCCGCCGCAGCTTCGAAACCGCGACCATCTGCATCGCCTTGGTGATCTTCTGCGTCGACTTGACCGAGGCGATCCGGTTTCGAAGCTCTTTTAGCGACGGCATCGCTCAGCGCCTCCGAGCACGCGACGCTTCAAGACGAGCGAACGACTGAATGATACATCGGTCCATCTTAGGCAAAAGTCCCTGCGTAAGATTCGACCGCAGTTTTCAGCTTCGCTTCGACGTCATTCGGCAGATCGTTCGAGGAGCGGATGGAATCCAGAATATCCGGGTTCTTCGCCCGCAGAAAACTGAGAAGCCCGTCTTCAAACGGCCGCACCTTGTCGAGCGGCAATTTGTCGAGATAGCCGTTGACGCCGGCGTAGATGACGCAAACCTGCTCTTCCATCTTGAGCGGCGAAAACTGCGGTTGCTTGAGAAGCTCGGTCAACCGCGCGCCGCGATTGAGCAGGCGTTGGGTGACGGCGTCGAGATCGGAGCCGAACTGCGCGAACGCCGCCATCTCGCGGTATTGCGCGAGCTCGCCCTTGATCTTGCCGGCAACCTTCTTGGTCGCCTTGGTCTGCGCGGCCGACCCCACCCTCGACACCGAAAGGCCAACGTTCACCGCCGGGCGCACGCCCTGGTAGAACAGATCCGTCTCGAGAAAGATTTGCCCGTCGGTGATCGAAATCACATTGGTCGGGATATAGGCCGAAACGTCATTGGCCTGGGTTTCGATGATCGGCAGAGCGGTCAGCGAGCCCGATCCGTTGTCCTTGTTGAACTTGGCGGCGCGCTCGAGCAGGCGCGAATGGAGATAGAACACGTCGCCAGGATAGGCTTCGCGGCCCGGCGGACGTCGCAGCAGGAGCGACATCTGGCGATAGGCGACCGCTTGCTTGGAGAGGTCATCGTAAACGATGACCGCGTGCATGCCGTTGTCGCGGAAGAACTCGCCGATCGCGCAGCCCGAGAAGGGGGCGAGGAATTGCATCGGCGCCGGATCGGAGGCGGTGGCGGCGACGATGATCGTATATTCGAGCGCGCCATGCTCCTCGAGCACCTTGGCGAACTGGGCGACCGTCGACCGCTTCTGCCCAATCGCGACATAAACGCAATAGAGTTTCTTCGTTTCGTCGCCGCCCTGATTCAGCGACTTCTGGTTGAGAATGGTGTCGAGGGCGATCGCGGTCTTGCCCGTCTGCCGGTCGCCGATGATGAGTTCGCGCTGGCCGCGGCCGATCGGAATCATGCTGTCGATCGCCTTGAGCCCGGTCGCCATCGGCTCGCTTACCGACTTGCGGGGAATGATGCCGGGCGCCTTGATGTCGACGCGGGTGCGTTTTGCCGCGTTGATCGGGCCCTTGCCGTCGATCGGATTGCCGAGCGCGTCGACGACGCGGCCGAGAAGCTCCTTGCCGATGGGCACATCGACGATCGCGCCGGTGCGCTTGACGGTCTGGCCTTCCTTGATCTCGCGGTCCGAGCCGAAAATGACGATGCCGACATTGTCGCTCTCGAGATTCAGCGCCATACCGCGCGTGCCGTTTTCGAACTCGACCATTTCGCCGGCCTCGACCTTGTCGAGTCCGTAAGCACGCGCGATACCATCGCCTACGCTCAGCACCTGACCGACCTCGGTCACCTGCGCTTCGGCGCCGAAGTTGGCGATCTGACTCTTCAGGATCGAGGAGATTTCTGCGGCGCGGATATCCATCAGCCGACCTCTTTCATGGCTAGTCGAATTGCGTTGAGCTTGGTCTTGAGCGAGCCGTCGACCATGCGCGAACCGAGCTTGACGATCAGGCCGCCGATGATCGACGGGTCGAGCTTGACGTTGAGATCCACCTCACGGCCGCCCGAGGCGGCGCGCAGCGAGTCTTTGAGCGCGGCGATATGGGCGTCGGTGAGCGCGGTCGCGCTGGTCACGTCCGCCTGGATCACGCCGCGATGCGCGTCATTGAGCTTGCGGTAGTCGGCGATCATCTCGCGGATGATGAACAGACGGCGCTTCGAAGTGACCAGGCGGATGAAGTTGGCGGCGATCCCGCCGATGTTGGCGTCGGCCAGAATCGCGTCGAGCGCCTTGAGCTGATCGGCGGCGGAGAACACCGGGCTCCGCACCAGCCGTTCGAGATCCGGGCTCCCTGCGATCAGCGCATCGAATCTCGCCAAGGCGTCGGCGACGGCGTCGGTCTGGCGCTCGTCAAGAGCGAGCGAGAACAGGGCGGACGCGTAGCGTCCCGCAACTCCCGAAACGATCGTGTCGTCCTGTGCCAATGCCGGTCACCCCACTACGCGCTCAAGGCCACGCGCGCTGCTCTCCCACAAGCCCCGCGAACCTCAGGAATTCCTGTTGATTCCGCTTCTCGTAGATGAGCGCGCCGGCCGGCGTAATCCAAAGGCGGGCGTTGCCTAACATAGGACTTTTCGAGGCGCAACCGGGCGGCTTGATCCATGCACCGGCGCCGCCCCCTCAAATCCCGTTCCCTTCCCGGGCGCGCCCTGCTATCCCGCGCCCCATGACCGCCCACCGAATTGAGAACATCCGCAACTTCGCGATCATCGCTCACATTGACCACGGCAAGTCGACGCTCGCCGACCGGCTCATCCAACAGACCGGGACGATCGCCGAGCGAGAGATGGTCGAGCAGGTGCTGGAACTCGATGGATATCGAGCGCGAGCGCGGCATCACCATCAAAGCGCAGACGGTCAGGCTCGAATACCGGGCCAATGACGGGAAGCTCTATATCTTCAACCTCATGGACACGCCCGGCCACGTCGACTTCGCCTATGAGGTGTCGAGGTCGCTCGCGGCCTGCGAGGGCTCGCTTCTGGTCGTCGACGCCAGCCAGGGGGTCGAGGCGCAGACCCTCGCCAACGTCTATCACGCGCTCGACGCCGGCCATGAGATCGTGCCGGTGCTCAACAAGGTCGATTTGCCGGCCGCCGAACCCGATCGGGTCAAGGAGCAGATCGAGGACGTGATCGGCCTCGACGCCTCGCAGGCGATCGAGATCTCGGCCAAGACCGGCCTCAATGTCGATCAGGTGCTGGAGGCGATCGTCACCCGCCTGCCGCCGCCCAAGGGCGACGAGAGCGCGCCGCTCAAGGCGCTCCTGGTCGATTCCTGGTACGACGCCTACCTCGGCGTCGTCGTTCTGGTGCGGCTGATCGACGGCCATTTCAGGCGCGGCATGCGCATCCGCATGATGGGGTCGGACGCGGCCTATGAGGTTGACCGCATCGGCGTCTTCCGGCCGAAGATGACCGAGAGCGACAGGCTCGGTCCGGGCGAGATCGGCTACATCACCGCGCAGATCAAGCAGGTCGCGGACACCCGCGTCGGCGATACGATCACCGACGACAAGCATCCGACGCCCGAGGCGCTGCCGGGCTTCAAGCCGGCCCAGCCGGTCGTGTTCTGCGGCCTCTTTCCCGCCGACGCGGCCGACTTCGAGGCGTTACGCGCGGCGATGGGCAGGCTCAGGCTCAATGACGCCAGCTTCTCCTACGAGATGGAGACTTCGGCGGCGCTGGGCTTCGGCTTCCGTTGCGGCTTTCTCGGGCTCCTGCATCTCGAGATCATCCAGGAGCGGCTCGAGCGCGAGTTCAACCTCGACCTGATCGCGACCGCGCCCTCGGTCATCTACCGGATCGCGCTGACCGACAAGTCGGAGATCGAGCTCCACAATCCGGCCGACATGCCCGACGTGGTCAAGATCAGCGAGATCAGGGAGCCGTGGATCAAGGCGACGATCCTGACCCCTGACGATTATCTGGGCTCGATCCTGAAAGCTCTGTCAGGACCGGCGTGGCGTCCAGGTCGACCTCAACTATGTGGGAAAACGGGCGATGGTGGTCTACCAGTTGCCGCTCAACGAGGTCGTGTTCGACTTCTATGATCGCCTCAAGTCGATCTCCAAGGGCTATGCTTCGTTCGACTATCAGCTTGCTGATTATCGGGTGGGCGATCTGGTCAAGATGTCAATCCTGGTCAATGGCGAGCCGGTCGACGCGCTCTCGATGCTTGTCCACCGCGACCGGGCCGAGTCCAGGGGCCGGGCGATGGTCGAGAAGCTCAAGGACCTCATCCCGCCGCACATGTTCCAGATCCCGATCCAGGCGGCGATCGGCGGCAAGATCATCGCCCGTGAGACGATTCGGGCCTTGCGCAAGGACGTCACCGCCAAGTGCTACGGCGGCGACGCCACCCGCAAGCGCAAGCTCTTGGAGAAGCAGAAGGCGGGCAAGAAGAAGATGCGCCAGTTCGGCAAGGTCGACATCCCGCAGGAAGCGTTCATCGCCGCGTTGAAGATGGATTCGTGAGATCCTTTTGCTTATTTCTTTTGCTTCAGCTGTGCCGTCATTGCGAGCGGAGCAAAGCAATCCAGGAGAAGGTGAGGCCTTCTAAGTTCCATGGATTGCTTCGTCGCTGCGCTCCTCGCAATGACGGCGGCGCTTTCGGAACTAACTTTTATACTTCGTCCGCAGAACAATTATGCCGCCGCTCGCGGCTGACGAGCCGTTCCGCGCCTCGGGCGCAATTCCCGGCCCAAGCCAAATTCGGCCAAATCGGGCCAAACCCAGCCAAGCCCCGGCCAAGCCCGGAAAAGGAAAAGGCTTGGATTGGCTTGGCGGGATCGAGCTTTTTCAACCCCTTGCGCCCACCCCCCAGGGCATTTTTTCTTTCTCGTCGGCAGGCGGCTTCGGGGCCTCCAGTTCCGGGGCCGGAGCGGCCTCGGGCGCCGGCTTCGGCTTGGCCTTCAGGGGGTCCTCGATCACGGGCAGGCCGAGATTGGCGGCGACCCGGTTGAGCTTCTCGAACAGCTTCTCGCGCGCGCTGTCGTCATAGACCTGGTTGACCCTGGCCGTCTTCTGGTAGCGGTCGAGCCGGTCGAGCACTTTGAGCAGCGGGGCGATCGCCGTCACATCGCCCTCCTCGACCGCCGCCGCCGCGACCCGCATCGCCGGTTGAATGCGCGCGAGCTGGAGCTTGGCGTGGTCGGTGTCCTCGTCGGGCAAGCGCTGCTCGAGCGCCTCGCGCACGATCTGGCGGACCCGCTCGGCGGTCAGCCGCTCGTCGCGCGCGATCTCGTCATAGGCGAAGCCCTCGCGGAGACGGGCGAGAATGCGCGCACAGCGCACCTCGCGCGCATGCGCATTGAGCCGCCGTTTCGGGGCGGCGCCGAGTTCGTTTGCCATGAATTGCCTCGCTTTCGGGCCGCGTGCTGGCGGCCTTCGGATTCGAAAGAGGCAGGATAGCACTGATTTTCGAAAAACAGAAGAAAATGTTGCGGATTTTGTCCTGTGGCCTCCGTAAGTCATTGATAACGATACGACTTATGGACAGATTTGGGGTTGCGAGGAGCGGACCTTCTCCTTCTTTGACTCCGCCGCATTTCCGATAGAGGCAATTCCTGGGGATCGGGGATCAAGGATCGACACCAGCTGACAGTATTTTTCTTCCAGCCCGCCTGGCGGGATCGCCCGGTATGGGTAGAGGCGCCCAGTACCCTGTGAGCTCAATCACAGCTAACTTGCCGGAGAGGGATTAGGAAAGATCCGACAGTCGGAAGGTTGCGCGACGAACTAAGGAGGCGACATGACCGCTACAGCGCTTGATTTCGCCAAGACTTTCCTGTCTGCGCGACTCATGCCTTGCGCCTTCTGGTCCGTCCTTTTCCTGGGAATGGCGGCGCCAGCGTCAGGCCCGGCAAGGGCAGACGAGCTCCAGGACTTCGCCGCTCAGTGCGATGACGCCGTGGGAACGACTGTTCCTGATTTCGATTGCGACGCAGGGACCGAGGTTCCTGGGCAAGGGACTGTGTTTTCCGGCGATCAGTCAGGCGTGACATGCGATCAGCCGAACCGACTTCGCGGAATGTGCGATCCGGGAAGCAAGTTTCAGGTCTTGGTCAATAGCGACAGCGCCTATATCGTCGCCCACTGCCGCAAGGAGGGTGGCGACGCCCACATGTATGGCGATATCGCGGTCATTCAGTACAGTCGGAAGAACGGAGCGACTTGTTTCTATCAAGCGCTCGGCAACGAAAATCACGGAGACATGCTGGGCGGGAAGTCGGACCCCGAGTCGTCCGAGATGCCGGTCAAGGCGCCATCCAACGGCCAAGCGAACACTCTTTGGATGGCGCCGAGCGCCGCGGCGGCGATTGGCTGCGGCGGCTGCCATGACAATGGCCCGTTCATTCGCTCGCCCTATCTGAACCAGGTGACAGGCCCGAATATGCTGCCTGGTTCGGACGATGACACTTTCAACGGCACTGACCCCTATGCGTTCGTGGGCGATGCATTCCAAAGCTGGAAAGCGTACTCGGTTGAAGTGGGGAACGAATGCAATTCCTGCCATCGCCTTGGCGTCAGCAACATTCCCGTTCCCGAGCGGGCGGGCATGGATAAGGGAACCGCGATGGATTTCGCGATTCGCGCGACATCCGATCACGAGGACTCCAAGAACCCGACTTCGGCGGCGTCGCCAATCTGGATGGAGCGGGACCCGCCGCAAGCGCAATTCGATCAGCAGCACGCGGACTGGGCGAAGGCGATCCACGATTGCGCCGCACAGTTCAATCCGTCGAACCCCACGAATTTGCCTGACACGGACGCCTGCCGGATTACTCTGTTCGCGCAGTCTTTCGTTCCCAGTCCGTGAGTTGGACGCGAGTGTCGTTTCAACGTCGTCGCTCGCGCGCGATTGGCCAACGCTCGCTCTTGCGACAGTCAAGAAATGGAGGAGGAAATGACGATTGTCATTGGATTGCATAATTCCGACCTGGGCGACCTGTTCGTCAGCGTGGTCGATCTGAACCAGGCTGGATCTCCCACCGTCCTTCAAAATCAGCGCATAAACGAGAATGACAGCTTCCAGGTCGCTGTCCAGGAGGACGGAAGCGGAAACGGCAGCATTCAATGGACTGCCCAGCGCACCGACGACGAATTGCAAACCGCGCAACAAACCGTTCAGGTCAGCAGCGGGCTGCAGATCGACGTGTCTACATAGCTCACCCCTTTGGGGCTTGCGCAGCGGCGATATTGCGAGTGAGGCGCCTCTGGGCCGTTCCTCTATTATCCGAGCCGCAACATTCGCGCGCCCTTCCGAGCGCCGACTTGAAATCATCCCTCTCTAAAGGCGGCGCTGGATGATTTTCGCGCCAAACTGGTGGAGGACGATTTCAAGTCCGAGCGTCGCCAGCGAGCCTGTGGGACCGAGGAGGAAGCGGCCGAGCAACGCCAGAATGGCGTCCCAGGGCGGGGTGCGGGCGGCGCCCTCCACTGCCGGCTTCGCCGCCTCGAGAGCCTGCCGCAGCGCGTCGAAGGCCTGATTGAGATTCGAATCCGCCGAGGCTGGAACCATCTCGCGAAATTTGTCCAGGGCCTCGAGATATGCATCCGGCGTCGCGCCGCCGACGCCTTTGACAATGCCGATGACGCCGAGCGCAGCGAGGAGCCAGCCGGCGATGCGGAAGAAAGCGGCATATCTGATCAGCGCGGCCGACGTGTCCTGATCGGCGACGCCGCTTACCGGCAGTCGGACGCAGAATTGAAACAGCGCGATCGGACCCCGCCAGAGCCAGCCGAATATGCCGTCCGATCGTCCCGAGTAATGAAGGAATGCGGCGAGCAGTCGCTGAAGGCCTTGGGCGGCCTCGCCGCCGGGACCGTTTGCCGCGACTTCGCCCTCGGCCGGCTGTTGCGGCCATGCCTCGCCGGGCGTCGCGGCGCCGGCGGGATTGGCCCAGCCATAAGCCGCGGCCTCGCTGAGCCAGGCGGGCGCGTTCGCAGGCGCTCCTTGAGCGCCCCAGACAACTTTCGCCGTGTCGCGAGGGCCGTTGCCGAAGCCGACGTGGAGCCTTGTCGGCCCCATATAGTCGACGCCGGCGCCGATGCCGGTCGCGCCGTGGGCCGCGGCGGCGGCGACGAAGCGACAGATGGCCGCGAGGTCGCCTGCGGCGGTGGAATTGAGCGTCCGCCCGTTGGCGATGAGCTCGAGATCGGCCGCGTTGCCGCCATCGTGACGGTTCGAGCCGGTGCGCTGCCCCCTCGACCCCGGCTGGCCGCCGGAGGTGATGCAAACGACGTCGACGCCGGCGTCAGCGGCCGCGGCGAGAAGCACGCGGCGGAGCCTGCCGTTGACCGGCATGTCGCGGATTTTGGCGGCGGTAAGCCCCGACTTATCGATTCTCGCCATTTGCGGCGGACATTATCCCATACCGCGCTAACGATTGAGGGAGCCTTTTACGCGCTAAGCGCAGTCAACTGTCGCGGCGCGCCCCGCGCGGATCAGCTTGCGGTCCGCGCTCTGCGACGGGCGGCGAAGGCGAGGGCGGCGAAGCCGGTCAGCAACATCGCCCAGGTCGACGGCTCGGGGACCACCGACTCGAAACCCGCGGCCCACAAAGCCTGCACCCTCGCGGTCGGATGAATGTCGTTCCAGTAGACGTAGCTCGCGATATTCGCGCCGTCCACGCCGCACCCGGGATTCGTCGCCGCGCTTTCGGGCGCGGCGATAAAGCAGGGGTCAGTCGTGTTGGTGAAGCCGAGAGCGGTCGCGTCAGCGAGCAAGCTCGCGTTGTAATCGTAGAGATCGAATTCGTGCAGGTTTGTGCCGTCCGGCAGACTCTCATCGAGGCCCGACAAATCATTGGCGAGCTCCATGTTGTAGTACTGGCTCAGCGTTGTAGCCTCCGCGGCCTGCGACGAGTTTTCCTCCGCGAATTCCGGGATGAGCCCCACGTTTGGGACATTGACGATCAGGAAGTTTTTGGCGCCCTCGCTTGAAAGCGCCTCGATCGCGGCTTCTTCGGCGGCAACCCCATCGTCGATGGCGGCGTCGCCTGTCCCTGCCTTCGCCGCATCGGGGACGTCGTTGCCGCCGATCATAATGACATAGAGCGCCTTCGGGTCCGCCGCGCCGGAGGCGTAAGTGTCATACGCCAGGACCTGGTCGGGCAGGTCGATCCCGGCCGAGCCGCCAGCCGGATCCTCCGCGGAGGTCGCTCCGGCGACAGCGTAATTCGTTCCTGCCGGCGCGGTGGGCGAGGTCGTCCAGAGGGAAGGATTGAGGCTGAGCCCGAGGCTCTGCGCCAGGAGCTGAACCGCGACCGGGCCGTTGGTGAAACTGTTGTTGTAGCTCGGCGGATTCGGAAAGGTTGTCCCGAACAATGCGGCGAGGTTGCCGTTGTCCGACAGGCTGTCCCCGAAGACATATTCGGCGTCGTAGGCGGCTGCCGGAACGCTGAGAAGCGCGCCCGCCGCGCAGAAGCCGAGCGCAAAGGCTGTGCGTGGAAAAAACCTCGGAGTCATCTTGACGCCCCCTCCAATAGAAATTTGGGTTATTCATCGCCGCCCGGCAATTTCCCCGAAGTCATCATGACGCGGGGAAGATGCGAGTCAACGCGCCGATCGGGGGAGTAAGCCGATCTCGGTATATGGCAACGGTTGTATTTATTCGATTCGTTCGGTCGACCGCGCTTCAGGTGATTCTACTCACGATTCTTGCCCAATCGCCTTCTTCGGATGGGTGCGGCCCGCCAAATAGGCTGCCTTGACGGCGCGTAAGACCCCGATGAATATCGAGTCGGATCCTGGCGAGTGTCGCTTGGAGGGGGTTGTCTCATGGGCAGGCTTTTGGGAATTTTCGCGGTCGCTTCTGCGCTCGCATTGGCGTCAGGGGTGGCGCAAGCGGCGACGGAACTCGCGTTCACGATCACGGGCGCGGGCCATACACTTATTTTCGACCTGCCTCAAAATCCGACCCCGGATACTTTCACACTCGACCAATCTTTTGGGTTTGATGACGTCAGCGGGACCGAGGATGGAAGCCCGGTCGGGTTTGACGTGATTTTCTTCGTCCCTACGCTTGGCGACGGGAATTTGCATATCGGCTTCAATAGTCCTTACTTCGGAGACCAGTTGTACACTGGCCTGGAAAGCGCCCCGACGTTCAAGACGGGTTCGTTCGACATAACCGACGACGAGTTCGATTACACGCTGACGATCAGCGCCGTGCCGGAGCCTTCGACGTGGGGTCTGATGCTCCTTGGCTTCGCGGGTCTCGGCTTTGCCGGGTATCGCCGCTCAGTGAAGGCCGCCGCAGCCGTCTGAATTATCGCCGCCACCGCCTTGCGCGAAAATCCCGGATCATCTCGCGCGCGGCGTTCATGCCCGGCAGGCCGGTGACGCCTCCGCCGGGGTGGGTCGAGGCGCCGCACATGTATAGACCCGGGATCGGCGAGCGGTAGTCGGCGTGGCCGAGCACGGGCCTTGCTGAATAAAGCTGGTCGAGGCTCAATTGCCCATGAAAGATGTCGCCGCCGACGAGGCCAAAGTCGCGCTCGAGGTCGAGGGGCGTCAGGATTTGGCGGGCGATGACCGAGGTCTTGAAGCCGGGCGCGTAAGTCTCGACTGTCTCGATCATGAGATCTGCAACCGTCTCGCGCGCATCGTCCCAAGAGCGACCGTCCGGCAGCATGGGCGCGACATGCTGGCAGAAGAGCGAGGCGACGTGCGCTCCTGGGGGAGCGAGCGAATCGTCGAGGGTCGAAGGGATCAGCATTTCGACGATCGGCGCCGCTGACCAGCCTGAAAGCCGGGCGTCGAAGAAGGCGCGCTCCATATAGGCGAGGCTCGGGGCGATCACGATCCCTGAGCCATGATGCTCAGCCGGCGCCCGCCCCGGAAGGGCGGAAAAGCTGGGCAACTCGGAAAGCGCGATGTTCATGCGGAACGAGCCCGAGCCGCTGCGATAGGAAGCGATGCGGGCGCGAAAGTCGGCGGGCAGCGCGTCGGAACGGAGAAGCTGTTCGAAGGTCAGCTTCGGATGCAGGTTCGAGACCACCGCGCGGGCGGCGATCCTCTCGCCCCCGCCCGTTACGACGCCGGCGGCGCGGCCCTTCTCGACGAGAATCTCGCTGACTGTCGCGTTGGTGCGGATTTCGACCCCCCGTTCGGCGCAGGCCCGGGCCATCGCCTGGGTGATCGCGCCCATGCCGCCGATCGCGTGGCCCCAGACGCCGCGCTTGCCGTTCACCTCGCCCCAGCAATGATGCAGGAGCACGTAGCCCGTGCCCGCGGCGTAGGGGCTGGCGTAGGTTCCGACGATACCGTCGAAGCCGAGGATCGCCTTGATCGGATCGCTCTCGAACCATTGGTCGAGGACATCGCCGGCCGAGCGGGTGAAGAGCTCCATGAGATCGCGCTGCCCTTCGAGCCCAAGCGACCGCAGACGGTTTCCGACTTTGGCCGTATCGAGGAGGGCGCCGAGATTGGCCGCGATCCCGTGTCCGGTCGCCAGATTGGGGGGCGCGCGAAGCGCAAGCGCGCGCAAGGTCTCGGTCAGGCGCTCAAGCCGCGCCTCATAAGACGCGAGCCGCCCGGCGTCGCGGGCGGAGAATTTTTCGACTTCCGCTGTTGTGCGCCCCGGGCCGACCTTGAGGTAACGCCCGTCGGGCAGGGGCAGGAAATTCGATAAGGGGCGTTCGACAATGCGCAAGCCATGGCGCGCGAGATCGAGATCGCGGATGATCTTGGGGTTCAGGAGCGAGACCGTGTAGGCGGCGACCGAATTGCGGAAGCCGGGATGGAACTCCTCGGTCGCCGCGGCCCCGCCGACTTGCGCCCGGCGCTCGAGCACCATGACCTTGAGGCCGGCTGAGGCGAGATAGGCGGCGGCGACGAGGCCGTTCTGGCCGCCGCCGACCACGATGACGTCGCGCCTCGCTCCCGAGCTGACGCCGGACGCCATTAAGTCGCCACCGTCACAATGGGCGCAACGGAGACGCGCATGTCGGCGCCTCCCGGGTCAAAGCGGTCTCCGGTCGCTACTTCTTCTTGTTTAACGTGTCGATGAGAAGTCTCGCGGCGGGGCCCGACGACGCTGGATTCTGGCCGGTGATCAACTGGCCGTCAGCGACCGTATGAACTCCCCAGTCCTTGACCTTGGAGAAAGCAGCGCCGAGGTTCATCATTTCGTCCTCGACAAGGAAAGGCACCACCTTCGTCAATCCGACTGCCTCTTCCTCGCCGTTGGTGAAGCCAGTCACGGTCTTGCCCTCGACAAGCAACTTGCCATTCGGGGTCTTGACGTGGTGCAGCGCGCCAGTCGAGTGGCAGACCACAGCGAACGTCTTGCCGGCGGCCACGAAAGATTCCAGCAACTTGATCGAGTTCTTATCCTCGGCCAGATCCCACATCGGCCCATGGCCGCCAGGGTAGAAGACGGTGTCGTAGTCATCCTGCCTGACGCTATCGAGGCGCACCGTCCTGTCCAGCTGAGCGTTTGCGGCGGCGTCCTTTTCAAACCGCCGGGTGATGTCGGTCTGGAAGTCCGGCTCGTTGCTCTTGGGATCGAGCGGCGGGCGACCGCCCTTCGGCGATGCAAGGGTAATCTCAGCGCCAGAATCTTTGAAGACATAGTAAGGCGCGGCGAGCTCCTCCAGCCAGAAGCCGGTCTTGCGACCCGTGTTGCCGAGCTGATCGTGGGAAGTAAGAACCATTAGGACTTTCATATCCCGCTCCTTTCCTCGCCCGTCGATGAAGCCGTATCGAATCCGGTACGGCTCATTGAACTTTCAGCTAGAAGTCGAACCTCACGCCCTGCGCCAGCGGCAATTTCGGGGAATAGTTCACCGTGCTCGTCTGCCGTCGCATGTAGGATTTCCAGGCGTCGGAGCCGCTCTCGCGTCCGCCGCCGGTCTCCTTTTCGCCGCCGAACGCGCCGCCGATCTCGGCCCCCGACGGGCCGATATTGACATTGGCGATGCCGCAGTCGGAGCCGGTGGCGGAAAGGAACGTCTCCGCCTCGCGCATATTGACGGTGAAAATCGACGACGACAGGCCCTGCGGCACGTCGTTGTGGATCGCCAGCGCCTCGTCGAGGTTCTCGTAGCCCAGTGTATAAAGGATCGGAGCGAAGGTCTCCTCGCGCACGACGTCGCTCTGCCCCGGCATTTCGACGATCGCCGGCTCGACATAGGCGCCGCCGTTCGGCGCCCCTGCGGCGACCGTTCCGCCGCCGTGGATGATTCCCCCCTCGGCCTTGGCGCGCTTGAGCGCCGCCTGCATCTTGTCGCGCGCGGCATGGTCGATCAGGGGACCGACCAGCGTGCCGTCCGTGCGCGGATCGCCGACCTTGAGGCTCGAATAGGCCTTGACCAGGCGATGGGTGAGGTCGGCGCGGATCGAGCGGTGGACGATGAGCCTTCGGAGCGAGGTGCAGCGCTGCCCCGCCGTGCCGACGGCGGAGAAGACGATCGCCCGCATCGCCAGGTTGAGATCGGCGGAGGGGGCAACGATCATGGCGTTGTTGCCGCCGAGCTCGAGGATCGGGCGGCCGAACCGGGCGGCGACCTTTGGGCCGACGACCGAACCCATCCGGGTCGAACCGGTGGCCGAGACGATCGGCACGTGCTTCGAGGCGACCAGCGCTTCGCCGATCTCTGGGCCGCCGATGACGATCTGGGCGAGACCTTCGGGCGCGTCGGGGCCAAAGCGCAGAATCGCGCGGTCGAGGATTTTCATCGTCGCCAGCGCCGAGAGCGGCGTTTTCTCCGACGGTTTCCAGATCACCGGATCGCCGCAGACCAGCGCGAGCGCGGCGTTCCAGGACCAGACGGCGACCGGGAAATTGAACGCCGAAATGATCGCGCAGGGGCCCATCGGATGCCAGGTCTCCGCCATCCGATGGCCGGGGCGCTCCGAAGCGATGACGAGCCCGTGCAATTGCCGCGACAGGCCGACGGCGAAATCGCAGATGTCGATCATCTCCTGCACTTCGCCCAGGCCCTCGGACACGATCTTGCCGACCTCGAGGGTGACGAGGGCGCCCAGCGCCTCTTTCGATGCGCGCAGTTCCTCGCCGAGGAGGCGCACCAGCTCGCCCCGGCGGGGCGCCGGAACCTCGCGCCAGGCGAGAAAGGCGTTGCGCGCCCGCTCGATGACCGCCGGCATGTCGCCGGGCGGCGTCTCGCGGACGCGGGCGATTTCGGCCCCATCGATCGGCGAGCGGACGGAGAGCGAGCCGCCGCGAAGATCCGCCGCGGTGAGCCCCGCGCGTTCGAGCACGTCGTCGCTAGCCATCGTTCGCCTCATCCCTTGCCGGATCGCGGGCGGGGCCGCGAAGCCTCCCCTTCGACCCCAATTCGGGCCGTCCGGCAAGCCCGACCTCGTGACCAGGGCCACCGCTCCACGATTTCGGCCAGATTTATCCGCGCGACCGCCCTTTTTCGCGTCCATGAGGCCCAAGTGGCCGGCGTTGCGCCGGGCGCTTTCAGCGACTATCTACACAACCTCGCGCGCGAGTTCGGCGCGAACCGGAGCCCGATATGGCGCGTTCGACCAATATTCTCCTCGCCTGCGTCGCGATGCTGGCGGCGATGCTGCTCGCAGTCGCGATGACGCCGCACAAGCTGATGGCGCGCACGCACGACGTGTTCGATATCGACAAGCGCCTGCCGACCGCGTTCGGCGACTGGAAGGCGGTCGAAGGATTGAACGTCGTCGCGCCTGCGCCCCCGGACTCGCTCGAACGCGAGGTCTACAACCAGGAGGCGTCGCGCGGCTTTGTCGACCCGGAGGGACATATCGTGATGCTGATGGTGGCTTATGGCGAGAGCCAGAGCGACCGCCTTCAGCTGCATCATCCGGAAGTGTGCTACACCGCCCAGGGGTTCCGCGTGTCGGGCACGAGCTCGGCCAGGCTCGCCTACTCCCCCTCCGCCCCGCCGCTCAAAGTCACCCGGCTCGTTGCCGCGCGCGAGGACCGGGTCGAGCCGATCAGCTATTGGATGCGGATCGGCTACGACAATTCGAACAGCAATTGGGCCCGCCAGGGGCTGAAGCTGCAATACGGCCTGAGGGGATGGATCCCCGACGGCGCGTTGTTCCGGGTATCGACCCTTGGCCTCCCGCCGGAAGTGAGCTTCAAGGTTCAGGACAAATTCATTCACGATTTGCTGAATTCGGTCGACGCTGACACCCGCGAGTTCATGGTCGGCGACCCCAAGAAGGCGCTGCTGTAGTTCGAAGGGAGTCCGCCCCGGGCGGCCGTCCGCGCGACTTCCCGCCGACATTGTCATCCCCGCGAATGCGGGTATGCAGACTTGCCGCTGCGGCGCGCTCAATTCCCGCGGCTCGCGGGAATGACAGGATGTGAGAGCGGGCCTCGCCGGGAACCTCCGGGTCAACTACGATCGCCAGATTCGTTCGCCGGCGGCCGTCGCCGGCCGATGGGCGATGACCGGTTGACGACGAGGACGAGATGGAACGGATCTGGCTCAAGTCCTATCCCGGGGGCGTGCCGGCCGAGATCGACCCGAATGCGTTTCGTTCGCTCGGCGAGTTTTTTGCCGCGAGCGTCGCTGAGTTTCGCCCCCGGACCGCCTTCATCAGCATGGGCAAGGCGGTCTCGTATGGCGAACTGGATGAGAAGTCGCGCGCGTTCGGGGCTTACCTGCAGAAGGTCGTTGGCCTGAAGCCCGGCGCTCGCGTCGCATTGATGCTGCCGAACCTGCTGCAATATCCAATCGCCTTGTTCGGGGCGCTGCGCGCCGGCTGCATCGTCGTCAACTGCAACCCGCTCTACTCGCCCCGCGAGCTTAAGCATCAGCTTGCCGATTTGGGGGCGGAAGCGATCGTGGTCTTGGAGAATTTCGCCAATACGCTGGAGAAGGCGATCGGCGGCACGGCGGTCAAGGCCGTCGTCGTCACCGGCGTCGGCGATCTCTTGGGCGGCGCGCGGGGGCACATCGTCAATCTCGTCTTGCGCCATGTCCGGCGCGCAGTTCCCGCTTTTCGCCTCGATCAGGCGGAGCGCTTCAATCGCGCGCTCGACCTCGGCAGGGCGCAGGCGTTCACGGAGGCCCAGGTCGGGCCGGCCGACATCGCATTCCTGCAATATACCGGCGGGACGACCGGCGTGCCCAAGGGGGCGATGCTGACCCATCGCAACATGATCGCCAATCTGCAGCAGGTGCACGCCTGGGTCGCCAACGCCATAAGTCCGGCGGGCGACACGTTCCTCGCGGCGCTGCCGCTCTATCACGTGTTCGCGCTGCAGGCGAACTGCTTCGTCCCGGTGATGATCGGCGCGTCGAACCTGCTCATCGCCAATCCGCGCGACATCCCGGCCCTCATCAAGGATTTGCGGCGGACGCCCTGCACCGTCATGACCGGCGTCAACACGCTGTTCAATGCGCTCCTCAACACTCCGGATTTTGTCCGCCTCGACTTCTCGCGCCTCACTCTGGCGATCGGCGGCGGCATGGCGGTGCAGCGCGCGGTCGCCGAGCGGTGGAAATCGCTGACCGGCAAGCCGTTGATCGAAGCCTATGGTCTGACCGAGACCTCGCCCGCCGCGATCGCCAATCCGTTGACCATCGAAGACTTTACCGGCGCGATCGGCCTGCCGCTGCCCTCGACCGACATCGCTGTCCGCGACGACGACGGGCGCGACGTCAATCCCGGCGAGCCCGGCGAATTGTGCATTCATGGCCCGCAGGTGATGACGGGCTATTGGAACATGCCTGACGAGACCGCCAAGGTGATGACCGCCGACGGCTACCTGCGCACCGGCGACATCGCCCGCGTCGACGAGCGCGGCTATGTGTTCATCGTCGATCGCAAGAAGGACATGATCAATGTCTCCGGCTTCAACGTCTATCCGAACGAGATCGAAGAGGTGTTGATGACCCATCCGGGGGTGCTGGAGGTCGGCGTAGTCGGCATTCCCCACCCGAAGACCGGGGAGGCGGTCAAGGTCGTGGTGGTGCGCAAGGACAAGGCGCTGACCGACGCGGACCTGATCGCCTACGCGCGGAAAAACCTGACCGGGTACAAAATCCCCCATCAGGTGGAATTTCGCGACACGCTGCCGAAGACCAATGTCGGCAAGATCCTGCGCCGGGAGTTGCGCGAGGATCATTCGGCGAAGGGATAGTCGCCGAGGCGAGCCGCCCGGGCGCGAGCGTCGAATTGCGGCGTGATGATGTCGGAAAGGCGACGCCATGCGCTGCGTGCATGGATTTTCGCCCGCGGCCGCCGCCGCGATTCCTGCCTCGGAACAGCGCAGTTTTCGAACCGGAACAGGGAGAATTATTGACAGGAACAGGGAACATTCGTTGTCATAACACAATCTTGCCCCGACCCGCGCTCCGGGCCCCCCGCGCATGTCCGGGGCGCATGGCTCGGTTGTGGCGCAACTCGCCTCGCGCTTTCCAACTCGCCTGGCTAGGACGCGCTCGCCTTGTCCAGCGCGGTCATGTCGGCGGGAGTCAGCTTGAGCTCGGTCGCGCGGACGAGGCTTTCGACCTGCTCGACCGAGGTGGCGCTGGCGATCGGCGCGGTGACGCCCGGCCGCGCCATGATCCAGGCGAGCGCGACCTCGGCGGGCTTCGCCTTGCGCTCGGCGGCGACCTGGTCCAGCGCGTCGAGGATGCGAAACCCGCGCGGATTGAGATAGGGCTTGACCCCGCCGGCGCGAGCGCTCGCGGCGAGATCGGCCTCGCCGCGGTATTTGCCTGACAGAAACCCCTTGGCGAGGCTGAAATAGGTGATGACGCCGATCTCTTCGCGGACGCAGAGGTCGGCGAGCCCGGATTCGAACTCCCTGCGGTCGGCAAGATTGTATTCCGGCTGCAGAACTTCGTAGCGCGGGCCGCCGCGTTTTTTTGCCGCCGCGAGCGCCGCGGCGAGCAGCGGAACGGTGAGGTTCGAGGCGCCGCACCAGCGGACCTTGCCCTTCTCGATCAGGCGCTGATAGGCCCCGAGCGTCTCCTCGAACGGCGTCGCGATATCGGGCCAGTGGGAGAGATAGAGGTCGATCGCGTCGGTCTGAAGCCGCTTCAGCGAGGCTTCGGCCGCCTCCTCGATGTAGCGGGCCTTGAGGCCCTCCTTGCCCTTCCCCATCGGCGAGCCGACCTTGGTGACGACAATGATGCGGCTGCGGTTCCCACGCGCCTTCATCCATTCGCCGATGATGGTCTCGGATTCGCCGCCCTCGTTGCCCGGGACCCAGGTGGAATAAGAGTTGGCGGTGTCGATGGCGTTGAGGCCGGCGGCGTCAAACCGGTCGAGCACAGCGAACGAGCGTTTCTTGTCGGCCGTCCAGCCGAACACATTGCCGCCGAGCACGAGGGGCGCGATGGAAAGATCGGTGCGGCCGAGTTGGCGAAGCTGCATTGGCGTCTGCTCCTCAAGGCGGGAACGCTAGCGCAGAATTGGATGGGCCGGAACAGCGACCGGCGGAAGTTTGGTTGAATTGGATCTTGTCCGCTGTCGACATGGCGGCGGTCTTGCAAGAGTTCGGTGTATTGCCTATAGTTGCGATACGTGTGGAGCCATACATGACCCTCAGCATCCGCAATCCGGAAGCCGACCTTCTCGCCAGGCGGCTGGCCAAGCTCGACGACACGACCGTAACCGAGGCGGTCATCCTGGCGTTGCGGGAGGCGATCTCTACACGTGTGGCGCGGGAGGATCCGAGCGACGCCGCCGAAAGGATCCTCAAGCGTCACGGCTTGAGTTTTCCGAAAAATCGCAGATCCGTTCCGCCGGAGGCCTATCACGACCTCGATCACGATCTGACGAGCGGCGACTGAAATGTACATCGACGCCTGCGCGATCGTGTCGCTCATCGCTCGCGAAGACAGCGCGCCGGCCTATGCGACAGCGCTTGCAAGGGCAGCGGACCCTTGGACGTCGACGCTCGCCGCCTGGGAGGCGGCGATCGTCCTCTCCCGGCCCGGGCAGTTCAATTGCCCGTTCAGCAAAGCCGGGCGCGTCGTCGCCGAATGGCTCGAAGACCGCAACATCGCGCTGCGCGAGCCGGGACGTCCGAACGACGTTCTGGCGCTCGCCGTCGCCGTCGCCGAGAAACATGGTCTTGGAAAACGAGCGCTCAGCAATCTTGATTGCTTCCATTACGCCTACGCCAAGGCGGCTGATACGCCGATCCTGACGATGGATCGCCTCCTGCGGGCCACCGACGCAAAAACGCTCCCTTGAGGCGTTAGGTAGGGTCTTGCTCGCGCGCCGCTCGGCCTCATCACGCGAACGCGACTGGCGCCGGCGCGTCTTCTGCCCTAAAGACGGCGCCAACCTCCCAAGAATCCCTTCCGATGACTCCCCTTGCCACTCACCGACCGCTCGTGCTCGCCGCCGTCATGGCGGCGAATTTCATGATCGCGATCGAGGCGACGATCGTCTCGACCGCGATGCCACAGATCGTCGGCCAGCTCGGGGGCTTGCCGCTTTACAGCTGGGTGTTCTCGGCCTTCCTTCTGACCCAGACCGCGACCACCATGGTGTTCGGCAAGCTCGCCGACAGCATCGGCCGCAAGACGGTGATGCTGGCCGGGATCGCGATCTTCCTCTTTGGCTCGATCCTGTGCGGGTTCGCGTGGTCGATGCCGTCGCTGATCGCCTTCCGGCTGGCCCAGGGGGTCGGCGCCGGCGCGGTCCAGCCGGTGGCGATGACCATCGTCGGCGACCTCTATTCCGCCCATGAGCGGGCCAAGATCCAGGGCTGGCTGGCGAGCGTCTGGGCGCTGTCGGCGGTGCTTGGACCGTTGGCCGGCGGCCTCATCATCCAGCACTTCTCCTGGGCCTGGATCTTCTGGATGAACCTGCCGATCGGGGCGCTCGCGGCGGCGGGATTCCTGGCCTTTCTGCACGAGAACCGCGCCCGCCGGGCTGGCCGGATCGATCACTTGAGCGCCGCCGTGTTCACCATCGCCATCGCCGCGATCATGGCCGATCTGACCGCGTTTTCGACCTCGGGCCGGTTCGAGATCTCTCTCATCACCGCCGTCGCGGCGGTCGCAGTCGTCCTGTTCGTGATCCAGGAGCGCCGGTCGCCGGAGCCGATGATCTCGCTCGAGCTTTGGGGCAGGAGGCCGATCGCCGCCGCCAACGGCGCGTCGCTGCTCTCCGGCATGGTGATGATCGGGCTCACGACGTTTCTGCCCATGTTCGTTCAGGGGGTGATGGGGGATTTGCCGCTCATCGCCGGCTTCGCCCTCTCGGCGATGGTGCTGGGATGGCCGGTCGGCGCCACCTTCGGCGTGCGCTTCTTCAAGCGGTTCGGCGTCCGTCCGGTCCTGCGCACAGGCGGCCTTCTCGTCCCCGCCGGGGCGGTCGCGTTCGTCGTCCTGACCGCTGAGACGTCGCCGATCGTCGCCGGGCTTGGATCGCTCGTCATCGGGCTCGGCATGGGCCTCCTGTCGAGCGCCTCGATCATCCTGATCCAGGAAATCGTCGACTGGTCCGAGCGCGGCAGCGTGACCGCGTCCTTCCTGTTCGCGCGCAGCCTCGGCAGCACCTTCGGGGCGACATTGTTCGGCGCCGTGCTCAATTTCGGCCTTCTGCGCTCCGGCGCCACAGTCACCTCGGATGAGCTTCGGCAGCTGTTGGAGCGGGGTTCGGCCGCCGCCGACGCGGGGCTGCGGGCGGCGCTCGAACAGTCGCTTCACGCGACCTTCGTCTCGATGTTCGCGATTGCGCTCATGGTCGCCGCGACGGCGTTTCTGGTGCCCAAGGTTGTCTTCGCCATGAGGCGCGCGCCCGCCGAATAGTCGGATCAGGCTGCGCTTTCCGCCCGCTTTTCGCCGACGGCGACGGCCAGCGTCATCGCCAGGCAGAACGTCGCCGCAAGCGAGCGGAACGAGCCGAAATCGCTCTCCACGATCTCGAACCGGACGTCGGCGATGCCGGCGAGCGGCGAGAGCGCGCTGTCGGTGACGACGACGATCGGGACCCCGGCGCGGCGCGCCCGTTTGGCGAGATCGAGGGTGAACGGCGCGTAAGGCGAGAAGCTGATCGCGATCAGCGCGTCGCCCGCCCCCGCCTGCGCCAGTTGCTCGGTCCCGAGGCCGCCGACATTGTCGATGAGCGACGCCGGTATGCCAAGCTGGGAGAGCGCATAAGTGAGATAGTGGGCGACGCAGAACGACCGCCGCTGGCCAAGGCAGTGGATCGTGCGGGCGCCGGCCAGAAGGCTCACCGCACGGTCAAGCTCGCGCCGCTGAACCGCCTCGCGCAAGCGGGCGATCGACGCCGCCGCGGAATTGGCGAATCCGAACAGGAGATGGGTGGGGTCGCCGCTGTCGCGGGCGTTCTGCTGCAGCGCCTTGAGGCGCTCGGAATAGTCCGGCCAGCGGTTGCGCAGGCGGGCGCGAAACACCTCCTGAAGTTCGGAGAAGCCGGCGAAGCCGAGCGTCTGGGCGAAGCGCACAAGAGTGGAAGCCTGCACCTCGGCGCTGCGAGCGAGGGCGGAGGCGGTGCCGAGGGCGAATTCGTCGGGGTGGTCGAGCGCGTAGGCCGCCGCCTGGCGCAGGCGCTTGGGCAGATGCGGCTCGATCTCGATCAGGCGGCGCTGCAGGGCGTCGAAGCTCTCCGGCGGTTCAATCGTCGAGTTGGCGCTCATCGCCGGCGCAATGGCCAGTCCAGCTCGGCCGTCATTGCGAGGAGCGTCAGCGACGAAGCAATCCAGGCATCGTGGAGCGCCCGACGGTCCTCTGGATTGGTTCGCTGCGCTCGCGATGACGCGTACATCGCGTGGTCGGACATTGCTTTACCCTCGCGTCGCGCTCGCCATGACCGACATCAATAGAACAGATATTCCAGTTTGTGTAGCAGATGAAATATTTGTATTGGCGAGCGCGCCGGGAGGACGGCGTTGCGGTGACGGGAGGCGGCGGGCATGCGCGTGATCGGCGTCGGACTGATCGGCACCGGCTATATGGGCAAGTGCCACGCGCTGGCCTGGACCGGCGTTCGCGCGGTGTTCGGCGACGGGCCGGTGGTTCGGCGAGTTATGCTGTGCGAGGTCGAGGAAGAACTGGCGCGGCGGCGCGCCGACGAGTTCGGCTTCGAGGCCTCGACCGCCGACTGGCGGGCGCTGATCGCCGACCCGGCGGTCGAGGTCGTCTCGATCACGACGCCGAACGCCCTCCATGCGCCGATGGCGATCGCAGCGCTCGAAGCCGGCAAGCACGTCTGGTGCGAAAAACCGATGGCGCCGGCGCTCGCCGATTCCGAGCGGATGGCGGCCGCGGCGCGCGCCTCCGGCCGGGTCGCCATCCTCGGCTATAATTATATCCAGAGCCCGGCCGTCCGTTTCATCGGCAAGCTCATCAACGAGGGCGCGATCGGCCGGCTCAACCATTTCCGCATTGAAATGGACGAGGACTATATGGCCGACGCCGAGGCGCCGTTCTCCTGGCGCAGCGAGCGAACCGCAGGCTATGGCGCCCTCGATGACTTCGCCGTCCACCCGTTGAGCCTGATCTCGACCCTGATCGGCATGCCCAACGCGGTGTTCGGCGACATGAGCAAGCCTTACGCCGATCGCCCGGATGGCGGCGGACGAAGGGCGGTCGAGACCTTCGACATCGCGACCGCGCTCTTACGGATGGAGGACGGGGCGTCGGGGACGATCCAGGTCAATCGCTGCGCTTGGGGGCGCAAGGGGCGGCTGCAATTGCAGGCGTTCGGATCGCGCGGCGCGATCACATTCGACCAGGAGCGCTTCAACGAGGTCGGCGTCTATCTCGCCGACGGGCCGGCCGAACTGCAGGGGTTCCGGCAGGTGCTGATGGGCCCGGCGCACCCGCCCTATGAGCGCTTCGTCGTCGCGCCGGGTCATCAGATGGGCTTCAACGACCTCAAGATCATCGAGGCCCATGAGCTGCTCAACCGCGTCGCCGGCAAGCCGTCGCTGACCATCGACTTCGAGGCGGGACTGGCCATCGAGCGGACGATCCACGCGATTGCGCAGTCGAGCCGCGAGGGACGGTGGGTGGCGACGAACGAATACGCTGCGTAGGTCTTAGGTGCAGACCTTGCCCCAGTGTTCTTTGTGCCCGGTAATCGATTTGTGCCCGGAGTACCAATGCTTGTAAAAGCTCCCGTCTGGGAGGACTAAGTATTGAATGGATCGGTCATTCCCGAATGTCACGGTCCCCGGCTCGCTGACCACCCAGTGTCCATGGTCGGTCCGTTCGTTGGAAAATCGACCATTGGCGGAAAACACAGCCCATTTCCCGTCGTCCCAGCAGATCTTCTTGCCGGCGAGATCCTTTTCGGTCACGGGCCGGCCATTCGTCGGCCAACCAAGGGCAAGTCCGGGCGGTGGGCCCGATTGGGCAGGCGCGGCCGATTTCGCGCCTCCACCTTTGTGTGATGAGTTGCCATCGCTGCGGTGCTGAGGAAAACGCTCGCGGACAAGGCCGCGATGCATGCGATCGCATGTTTCGCCATAGTGGCCCCCAAAGGAAAAATAGCCGTTGAACGGCTGGCTCGCGCCCCGATCGTAGACGTCCAGGGCGCGCTTGCGCAAGTGGGCTAAGAGGCGGCGAGGCGCCCGTGGCTCGTCAGCGGAACTGCGCCCCGAGCCGCTCCATCGTCGGGCGGAATTCGGGGAAGCTCGTCGCGATCATCGCCGCGTCGTCGATCGCCATCGGCTCGAGGCTGGCGAGCCCCATGACGAGGAAGCTCATCGCGATCCGGTGATCCATGTGGGTTAAGACCATTCCCCCGCCGCGCGGCCTCCCGCCGTCGACGATCAGATCGTCGCCTTCGATTGCGCAGTCGACGCCAGCGGCCTTGAGGCCCGCGGCGACGGCGGCGAGACGGTCGCTCTCCTTCACCCTGAGTTCGCTCAGACCCCGCATACGGGTCGTGCCGGAGGCGAAGGCGGCGGCGACGGCCAGGATCGGATATTCGTCGATCATCGAGGGCGCGCGGGCGGCCGGAACATCGACTCCGCGCAGCGTGCCCTGACGCACGCGCAAATCGGCGACCTCCTCCCCGCCTTCGACGCGCCGGTCGAGCGTCTCGATATGGGCGCCCATCTCGGCGAGCGTCGTCAGAAGCCCGGTCCTGAGCGGATTCATCATCACCCCCTCGACGACGATGTCGGAACCCGGAACGATCAACGCGGCGACGATCGGGAACGCAGCCGACGAGGGATCGGCGGGAACGACGACGGTCGTCGGACGCAATTCCGGCCGGCCGACGAGAGTGATCCGCCGCCCCTCGCCCTCGGGGACCACAGCGACCTCGGCGCCGAAGAGGGCGAGCATCTTCTCGGTATGGTCGCGCGAGGCTTGCGCTTCGATCACGGTGGTTGAGCCGGGCGCGTTGAGGCCGGCGAGAAGAACGGCCGACTTGATCTGCGCCGAGGCGACGGGGGTGCGATATTCGATCGGCGCCGGATCGCGGGCGCCCTTGAGCACGATCGGACAGCGCCCGCCCTCGGCCTCGGACAGCACTTCCGCTCCCATCAGCCGCAGCGGATCGAGAATGCGGCGCATCGGCCGCTTGCGCAAGCTGGCGTCGCCGTCGAAGGTCGCGGTCACTCCGTGGCCGCCGACGACGCCCATCATCAGCCGCGCGCCGGTGCCGGCGTTGCCGAAATCGAGCGTCTCGCGCGGCGGCAGGATCGCGCCTAAGCCCGGGCCACGGACCCGCCACTGGCCGGGGCCGGTTCGGTCGAGAACCGCGCCGAGCGCCTCGCAGGCCTTGCCGGTCCTGAGCACGTCGTCGCCCTCGAGCAATCCTTCGACCTTCGTTTCGCCGCAGGCGAGGAGACCAAACAGGAAGGCGCGATGCGAGATCGATTTGTCGCCCGGCGGCCGGACCCGGCCTTTAAACGGTCGCGCGCGTACCGCGCTGAGCTGCGACGCCGGGAGGGAATGCGACGAATGAGCGGACAAGTGAGCGCTTTCCTTCCCACCGGGGCGACGGGCCGCGCATGGGGCCAACGGCCCGCGCTCCTATCACCGCCATTTGCGCCTGTCGACCGGCGACAAAAGCGCATTGACACGACCGGGAGCGGCGACTAACGGGGCGGTTCTGAAGACTGCCCTCGAGCCCCGGGAATTGATCGCAGTGGCCAAAGCCGAACTCGGAACCAAGCACCAGTGCCAGAACTGCGGCGCGAAATTCTTCGACCTCAACAAAGACCCGATCGTCTGCCCGAAATGCGGCACGATCTTTCAAGGCGTCGCTGCGGCGGCGCGCGCCCGGCCGGCCGCCAAGCCCGAGGAAGACGATACCGAGCTTGCGACGCCGGCCGGAGTCGAAATCGTGTCCCTCGACGAGGTCGAAGCCAGCGAGGAGAAGGCCGCCGAGCCGGTGGTCGACGACATCGACGTCGAGGAGGCGGACGACGCGCCGGACGATCCGTTCCTGGAGGAGGAAGAGGAAGACGACGACGACGTCTCGAACCTCATCGACGGCGATATTGCCCCCGACGAGGAGACCTGAACCGCCCTGGCCGGGGCCGGCCGCTTTTTCGCTCCGCGGCCCTTGTGGCGGGGGCTACTTTGCGGCTATACCCGCGCCCCTGAGAAGGCGCGCTTCGCCCCAATCGAAGCCGCGACCGCGAGGTTTGGAAAACGGGGCCATAGCTCAGTTGGGAGAGCGCTTCAATGGCATTGAAGAGGTCGTCGGTTCGATTCCGTCTGGCTCCACCACCAATCCTTCGCAATCATCCACGTTGTCAGCCTTGAGCGCAGATTCGCCGAAGCTCACCGACTTCGAAGCCCTGACCTTCGATTGCTACGGCACGCTCATCGACTGGGAATCGGGGATGATCGAAGGCTTAAGGCCGCTCACCAGCCAGGCGACACGGCCGCTCGAGCGCAACGCCGTTCTCGAGGCGCACGCGCGCCATGAATCGTCGCAACAGCTGCAGACGCCGGCCAAGCCCTATCGCGAGCTGCTGGCGACGGTCTACCGGCGCCTCGCGGAGGAATGGGGCATTGCGGTGAGCTGGAACGATTGCGTCGCCTATGGCCGGTCGATCCGCAACTGGCCGCCGTTCGCCGACACCGTCGCCGCCCTCGAGTACCTGAAGCGCCATTACAAGCTGGTCATCCTGTCGAACGTCGACAACGAGAGCTTCGCGGCGAGCAACGAGAAGCTCAAGGTTGCGTTCGACGCAATCTACACCGCCGAGGACTGCGGCTCATACAAGCCGTCCAGGCGGAATTTCGACTATATGCTCGCCAAGCTCGAGACGCTGGGGATCAGGAAGCGCCGGATCCTCCACACCGCAGAGAGCCTGTTCCATGACCACGCGCCGGCCAACGCGCATGGCCTCGCGTCGTGCTGGATTTACCGCCGCCGCGGCCAGGAGGGATTTGGCGCGACGATGACCCCGGCCCAGGCGCCTCACTATGATTTTCGCTTCGACAGCCTGGCCGATCTGGTCAGGGCGCATCAGGAAGCGGTTCGGGGCTGAGGCGGTTGCACGATGGAAAAGCCGCCGATCGTCTATGAGGACTTCGCCAGGGTCGACATCCGGATCGGCCGCATTGTCGCGGTGCGGCCGTTCGAACGGGCGCGAAACCCATCCTACAAGGTCGAAATCGACTTCGGGCCGCTCGGAAAGAAGCACTCGAGCGCCCAGATCACCAGCTACTCCGAAGCCGAGCTGATCGGCCGGCTGGTCGCTTGCGTCATCAACATGCCGCCGCGCAACATCGCCGGCTTTCTGTCCGAAGTGCTGATCCTCGGGGCCAAGAACGCGCAAGCTGACGTGATCCTGTTGTCGCCGCTGGCTGACATTGCGCTCGGCGAACCGGTGTTCTGATGCAAACTTACGCACGCGTCGCCGTTGCGCCGCCGGCTGATGGACTATTGGGATGTCGCGAGAGAAGGCTGGACAGAATGAAACGCGCCGCAATTCTCCTGACGGGCGTTGCCTGGATGGCGTGTTTCGCCTCAGGGTTTCCTGCGGCCGCGCAGACAGCGTCGCGCACGCCCGTCAAACCAAAAAGCGCGCAAGGTCACATCGTGCCGATGAGACATGACCAGCTCACTCTCTATCCTCACGGTCGGCCCAAGCGCCGCCAACCGGCATACAGCTACACCCGCCACCGGTTCGATCAGCCGACCCCGATCCACAATACTTTCATGGGCGTGCACTACTACTGAAGTCGGACTGGCGGTTCCGGACCCACGACGCGCACCGCGGCTGTCATTGCGAGGAACGTAGCGACGAAGCAATCCATCTCGCGCTGCCTGCGAGATGGATTGCTTCGCTGCGCTCGCAATGACGGAATCCGTCGAACCGTCTTGGCCCTCTCACCAATCCAGCTCTGGCACGAACTTGTAGGGGTAGGCCGGCTCGACGTAGCCGTGGGCCTTCCCCCGCTTCGGCAGCACGGGCTTCTCGCGCGGCAACTCCTTGTACGGGATTTGCGACAGGAAATGCGAGATGATGCTGAGCCGAGCCCGCCGCTTGTCGTCCGACCGCACCACATGCCAAGGCGCCCACGGGGTGTCGGTGGCCTTGAACATGTCGTCGCGGGCACGCGAATAGTCGTACCAGCGGCTATAGGACTTCCGGTCCATCGGCGACAGTTTCCAGATCTTGCGCGGATCGTCGATTCTCGCTTCGAGCCGACGCGTCTGCTCCTCCTCGCTCACCTCCAGCCAATATTTGACGAGGATGATCCCTGACTCCTTAAAGGCTTTCTCGACCCCTGGCGTCAGTTGCAGAAAGCGCTTCACGTGCTCCATCGAGCAGAATTCCATCACCCGCTCGACGCCGGCGCGGTTGTACCAGCTGCGGTCGAAGATAACGATTTCGCCGGCCGCGGGCAGATGCCGCATGTAGCGCTGAATGTACATCTGGGATTTTTCGCGTTCGGTGGGAGCGGGCAGCGCGACGACGCGATAGACGCGCGGGCTTACCCGCTCGGTGATCGCCTTGATCACCCCGCCCTTGCCGGCGCCGTCGCGGCCCTCGAACACGACGACGACCTTCAGGCCTTTCGCGACGACCCAGAGCTGCAGCTTGACCAGTTCGCCGTGCAGTTTGGCAAGTTCGCGCTCGTATTCCTTGCCGCTGAGCTCCTCCTGGCCTGCCGAAACTTTCTCGTTCTCGGCCGTGTTCGCCTTTTTCGGACGTTTTGTCTGGCCCATATTCTCCTCCCGGTTCATTCTTTACATCATGAGCGCGCTTGCCTAGTAAAGTGGCTGAGGGGTAGGACCAGGAGCGGCGACGCGAAGGCGTCACGTTCGTCGGCGCGTTGCGATTCGAGTGGAGCGGTCGCCCCGCTCTCAAGATTTCGGGTCCCGCTGGCGAAAGGCCAGGTACGGATGACGTGCGGAGGAGACCCGGGATGACCTTTCGTCAGCGCGTTGTGACATCGGCTCTTTTGACGGGCGTCGGGGTTTGTGCGCTCTCCGTGAGCGTCGAGCCAAAGGGCGGCGTTTCCCTGGTTCCTTCGGCGCACGCTCAGGGCTTCATCCGGAATCTCATTGCACGCCTGCGAGGGGAGACGCTGCCGGACGGCGTCGTCAAGTCAAACGGACGCATCGAGGCGACGCAGGTCGACGTTTCATCGAAATATCCGGGGCGCCTCGCCGAGGTGATGGTCGAGGAAGGCTCGAGCGTCACGCAGGGTCAGGTCATCGCGCGCATTTCGTCTCCCGAGCAAGAGGCCCAACTGCGTGCCGCCAAGGCCGATGTGCAGAAGGCGAATGACGCCCTCGCGGCGGCGGAAGCGGAGATTACCGCCCGTCAAAGCGCGCTCGATTTCGCCAAATCCGATTTCGAGCGCGGTCAGGAGCTGATGAAGACCGGGTTCATCACCAAGCAGGTGTTCGAACAGCGCAAGCGCAACTATGACTTCGCGGTGGCGGCCGTTGCGAGCTTCACCTCCCAGCGCGATCAGGCCCTGTCTCAGATCGCCAACGCCGAGGCTGAGGTCGACCGCATCCAGTCGATCATCGATGATTTGACCCTCGTGTCGCCGCGGCTCGGCCGGGTTCAGTATCAGCTGGCGCGGGCCGGCGAGGTGGTCGCCGCGGGCGCGCCGATCGTCACCATTCTCGACCTCACCGACGTCTACATGACGATCTTCCTGCCCGCGGCGGACGCGGGCCGAATTGGGATGGGAGACGAAGCTCGGATCATCCTTGATCCGATTCCCGACTATGTCGTTCCGGCCACTGTCAGTTTTGTCGCCGCCGACGCCCAGTTCACGCCGAAGACTGTCGAGACCGCGGACGAGCGCGCCAAGCTTATGTTCCGCATCAAGCTTAAGGTGGATCCCAAGATTCTTCAGGCTTTCTATACCCGGGTGAAGACCGGCGTTCGCGGCATGGGGTTCGTGCGCACCAAAGCCGACGTGGACTGGCCGGCCGACCTTCAGGTCAAACTGCCTAAACCGCCGGAGGCGAAGACGCCCGACGGCGCGCCGGCGCAAGCCGCCGCCCCTGACGCCCCCGCGCCTGCACCCGACGCCAAAGCTCCTGATACGAAGACGCCCGACGCAAAATGACCGGCGAGCCCATCGCCCGGGTTAAGAACGTATCGCACCGATACGGCGCGACGGTCTCGCTCGCCGATGTGAGCATCGACGTTCCCTCGCGCATCATGGTTGGCGTGATCGGGCCAGACGGCGTGGGCAAGTCGACCCTGCTCGGGCTGATTGCGGGAGTGAAGAAGATCCAGGCCGGCGAAGTCGTCGTCTTCGACAAGAACATCGCCGACCAGAAGACCTTGCGCGAGATGCGCGGCCGCATCGCCTATATGCCGCAGGGCTTGGGCCGCAACCTCTACCCGACGCTCTCCGTGTTCGAGAATATCGACTTCTTCGGCCGATTGTTCGGACTGTCGGCGACGGAGCGTCGCGCCAAGATCGACGAGCTCCTCACCGCGACGAGCCTGGAGAAATTCGAGGCCCGTCCTGCCGGCAAGCTTTCCGGCGGCATGAAGCAGAAGCTGAGCCTCTGCTGCGCCCTTATCAATGATCCGGACCTGCTCATCCTCGACGAGCCGACCACTGGCGTCGACCCACTGTCGCGCGGCCAGTTCTGGGATCTCATCAACACCATCCGCGCCCGCCGCCCGCAGATGAGCGTGATGGTCGCCACCGCCTATATGGACGAGGCTGAGCGCTTCGATTGGCTGATGGCGATGGACGACGGCAAGATCATCGCCACCGGCACGCTGAAGGAGCTGCTGGCGAAGACGGGCGAGCCCAATCTCGACGAGGCCTTCATCGCCATGATGCCGGAGGCCAAGCGCGCAAGTCACAAGAAAGTGGTCGTGCGTCCTCGCGTGACCTCCCCGGACGAGACGCCGGCGATCGAGGCGGAGGGGCTCACGCGCCAGTTCGGCGATTTCGTCGCCGTCGATCACGTCAGCTTCAAAATTGCGCGCGGCGAAATCTTCGGCTTTCTCGGCTCGAACGGCTGCGGCAAGTCGACGACGATGAAAATGCTGGTCGGCTTCCTGCCGGCGAGCAGCGGAACGTGCAAGCTGTTTGGCGAGCCGATGGGATCGAACGACATGCAGGCCCGGCGCAACGTCGGCTACATGACGCAGGCGTTCTCTCTCTATGGCGAATTGTCGGTCGCGCAGAATCTCGAGCTTCACGCCCAGCTCTATCACCTGCCGCCAGACAAAGTTCCAGGCCGCATCGAGGAGCTGCTCGAGCGCTACGACCTCAAGTCCGTCGTCAACGCGCGGCCGGACAGCCTGCCGCTCGGCATGAAGCAGCGCCTCCAGCTCGCAGTCGCCGTGCTCCACGAACCCTCGATTCTCATTCTCGACGAGCCGACGTCTGGCGTCGACCCGATCGCGCGCGACGCCTTCTGGCACACGCTGATCGACCTCTCGCGCGATGACGGCGTGACGATTTTCGTCACCACCCATTTCATGAACGAGGCCGATCGTTGCGACCGCATCTCGCTCATGCACGCCGGCAAGGTTCTCGCCGTCGGCGCGCCACAGGAACTGGTCAAAGAGCGCGGCAGCGCGTCGCTCGAGGATTGCTTCGTCGGCTATCTTGCGGAAGCGGCGGGCATCGACATGTCGAAAAAGGCCGAGGCGCCGCCTCCGGCCGCCGCCCAAGTCGAAGCGGCCGAACGGCCGAGGCGCTTCAAGATCGGCCGGCTATGGGCTTACGCGCGGCGCGAGACCGTCGAGCTGCTGCGCGATCCGATCCGGCTGGCTTTCGCGCTCGTCGGTCCGATCATTCTCATGTTCGCCTTCGGCTTCGGCATCTCCTTCGATATCGAAAATCTTGAGACGGCGTCCTTCGACCAGGACGACACGCCCCAGAGCCGCGACCTGCTTCAGGGTTTCGACGGGTCGCGCTATTTCTCCGTCCAGCCGCCGATTACGTCGGCGCAAGAGATGGAACGGCGACTCAAGAGCGGGGGCACTCAGATCGTGGTCGAAGTGCCGCCCGGTTTCGGCCGCGACCTTCTCAACAACCGCACGCCCGAGGTCGATGCGACAGTCGATGGCGCGATGACGTTTCGTGGCGAAACCGCGAAGAACTACGTGACGCGAGTCATCCGAACGGTAGGCGAGGAACTGCAGCGGTCGCTGCATCGCGCCGGCAGCGCCAACGCATGGAGTTCAAACGATATCCAGACTCGCTTCCGCTACAATCAGGCCTTTCTCAGCGTCAACGCAATGGTGCCCAGCATCTTCATGCTGCTCTTGTGCCTGATCCCGGCGATCATGTCGGCGATCGCGGTCGTGCGCGAGAAGGAGACCGGCTCGATCGCCAACTTCCGCTCGACGCCGATCACCCGATTCGAGTACCTGATCGGCAAGCAGCTCCCCTATATCGCCGTCGCGATGATCGCCTTCTTCGCCCTGTTGCTGATCGCGATTTTCATCTTCCACGTGCCGCCGAAGGGGCCGTTCCTCGTCCTTCTTTTGGGAACGATCGTTTACGTTGTTGCGACCGTGGGGTTCGGCGTTTTGATCTCCTCCTTCACCCGAACGCAGGTCGCAGCGGTGTTTGCGACCGCGATCCTCTCGATCGTGCCGGCGGTCAATTTCTCCGGAATGCTCGCGCCGGTGTCGTCGCTCTCGGGCGGGGCCAGGATCATCGGCCTCTCCTTCCCCTCATCCTGGTACCAGCAAGTTTCGGTCGGCGTTTTCGCCAAGGCGCTTGGCATCGTCGACCTCTGGCGCGACATCGCCGCCATCGCGCTCATCGCTCTCGTCTTCCTGGCCATTTCGCTGGCCTTGCTGCGCAAGCAGGAGGCGTGAGATGTCCGAGGCTCCCTCACCCAAAGCGCCGCATCTCGTCGAAGCGAAGCCCCTGACCTTCGTCGACCATGTGGTCAACATCTTCCATCTGGTCGTGAAAGAGCTGAGAAGCATCCGGGCGGACCCGGTGATGCTGATTCTGGTCGTCTATTCGTTCAGCATTTCGGTCAACACGGTCGCGACCGGCGCGGTGACGGAAGCGACCAATCTCTCGGTCGGCATTGTGGACGAGGACGGGTCGGACCTCTCGCGCCAGATCGCAGAGTTGCTGACGCGGCCGACCTTCCAGGCGCCGGTGCAGATCACCGCTTCCGACATCGATCCGATGATGGACCAGGGCAAGCTCTTGTTCGTCGTTGAAATCCCGCCGAATTTCGAAGCCGACATTCGCGCCCAACGCAAGACCGGCATCCAGATCAATGTCGACGCCACCGCGGTGGCGCAAGCCGGCAACGGCGCCGGCTATCTCAATTCGGCGATCGCCACCGAGATCGAGCGGTTCATCGGCGGCCGGGAAGGCTCGACCGGCGTGCCGATCAACCTTGTGTTGCGCGCCGCCTTCAACCCGAACCTCAAGACGGCGTGGTTCTCGGCGATGACTCAGGTCATCAACCAGATCACATTGCTGACAGTCATCCTCACCGGCGCGGCGCTGATCCGCGAGCGCGAGCAGGGCACGGTCGAGCACCTCCTGGTCATGCCGGTCGTGCCGACGGAAATCATGCTTGCCAAGATGATCGCCAACGGCCTCGTCATACTGATCGCGGCCATGCTGTCGCTGCAGTTCGTGGTCCATTGGTGGATAGGCTCGCCGATCAACGGGTCTTTGCTCTTGTTCCTGCTCGGGGCGGCGATCTATGCGCTCGTCGTGGCGGCGCTCGGCATCCTGCTCGGCACGCTCGCGACGACCATGGGCCAGTTTGGCCTCCTCGCCATGCCGGTGCTGATCGTCACGCAACTACTCTCGGGCAGCGCTACACCGATGGAGAGCATGCCGGTCTGGCTGCAATATCTCGTTCAAACCATCAGCCCGACGCCGCATTTCGTGCAATTCGCGCAAGCCGTGCTGTTCCGCGGCGCCGACATCACCCTTGTGTGGCGTCCGCTGGCTGCGATGCTGGCGATCGGCGTTGTCTATTTCACCGTCGCCAGCGTCCGCTTCCGCAAGGTGATTTTTGGCGGGTGACCGCCGGGACGCCCCAGGTCACTATAAAATCACCTAGGTACGTAAAATAAGACTATCGGCTGCCTCGCCGATCGGGCCGCTCCGCTTGACGGACGGATGGCGTAAACACCAAGGTGCCGCACGACCGACCATGAGCAGGATCGTCGGGATTGACCCGCCTGCTGCTCGATTGAACGAAGTCGCCCGAACAAGGGAGAAAACAATGCCCAGACCCATTTGGCGCGCCGGCGTCGACCGGCGCAGACTGATCAAAACCGGCGCGGCGCTCGCCGCCGCCCAATTCGCCAGCCCATTCGTCATCCGCGCCCGCGCCGCCGACCCAGTTCGCATCGGCCTCGACAATCCTCTGACCGGCACCTACGCCGCCCCCGGCAAGAACGAACTGATCGGCTGCCAGATGGCGCTCGACGAGATCAACGCCAAGGGCGGCATCCTCGGCCGTCCGGTCGACCTCGTCGTTGAGGATTCGTCCAGCGGCGACGCTGGCACGGCGGTGCAGAAAGCGCGCAAGCTGATCGAAGGCGACAAGGTCGATTTCCTGCTCGGCAACGTCAACTCGGCGCTCGCTCTCGCGATGGCGCAGGTCTCCAACGAAAAAGGTATCCTCCACGTCGTGCCCGGCGGTCACACCGACGCGGTCACCGGCGCAAGCTGCCACTGGAACGTGTTCCGCGTCTGCAACACCACGCAGATGGAGGCGAACGCGGTCGCCGCCGCCCTGGTCAAGGATTACGGCAAGAAGTTCTATTACATCACGCCCGACTACGCCTTTGGCCACACGCTGGAAAGCGCGATGGTCAGGGCGATCAGCGCGCTGGGCGGCGAGCGGGTCGGCGGCGATTTGACGCCGCTCGGCAGTGTCGACTTCTCGTCCTATCTCATCAAGGCGCAGGGGATGAACCCCGACGTCATCATCTTCCTCGTCCAGGGCGACGATATGCTGAACGCCTTGAAGCAGGCGGTTCAGTTCGGGCTTCAGAACAAGGTTCATCTGGCCGGCGCGCAGCAGGAGATGGAGCCGCTCGAAGGTCTGCCGCCCGAAGCGCGGATCGGCGTGTGGGTCATGGAATGGTATTGGAACCAGCCTGGCGTGCCGCACGTCGCCGAGTTCGTCGAGGCGACAAAGAAGCGCACCGGACGCGTGCCGACCGCGCGAACCTGGTTCGGCTACGTCTCGGTCTGGACCTGCGCGCTCGCCGCCGCCAAGGCCAATTCGCTGAAGGCGGTCGACATGGCGAAGGCCCTGCAGGACTTCCATTTGCCGCCCGAGATCGCGCTCGGGCCGAACCCGGCGTTCTACCGCGCGGGGCAGAATCAGCTTCTGGCGACGCTGTTCGTCGGCCAGGCCCAGGCGGGCGGCTCCGCGCCGGACGACCTGTTCAAGGTCACCAACATCGTCAACGGCGCGGACGTCGCCGGGACAGTCGAGGCGAGCGGCTGCAAGATGACATGGCCGACCTGAGCCGAGCCGTGCGGCGCCGGCGCCGCGGTTTGGCTGACCTCATACGGCATAGCTAGGTATTTCTACCAGTGTGCCGCAGGCTGCTTTGGCTATATGAGGACGACGCAATCGCGGAAGCGATGCGCGCCTGCCGGCGGCGGGTCGGGAAGCGGGGTCGCGCCGATCAATCAGGCGGCGCCCGGCCCGCTGTCCGGAAGGGCGCTCAAAACAGCTCGGGTTTCCCTACCGGCAGCGCGCGCGTGCGCCCGCCGCGGCTGTCCCAGTTCGAGCGGGCGAGGATCGCCGCATGACTCAGGTCGTCCTGTTCAACATCTTCAACGGCCTGATCGTCGGGGCTTTCTACGCCCTGATGGCGCTCGGCCTGTCGCTGATCCTCAACCTGAGCGGGGTCATCAATTTCGCCCACGGCGGATTCCTGGCGCTCGGCGCCTATCTGGCGTTCACGCTCATTCCCTTTATCGGCTTTTGGGGCGCGCTCATCGTCGCGCCCCTCCTTACCGCCGCGCTTGGACTCGTCATCGAGCGCCTCCTGATCCGCCCGCTCTACGGCGGCGATCCGCTCTACGGCCTGCTGCTCACCTTCGGCCTCGCCTATATCTTCGAGGACGCCACGCGCTTCATCTGGGGGGCGCAGAGCCTGCCGTTCCAATTGCCCGCCTGGCTCACGACGTCGCTCTCGAGCCAGTTCTTCTTCGTCACCGGCTATCGGGTGTTCATGATCGTCATCGTGGTGGCGGCGGTCGGTGGTTTGTTCGCCGTGCTCAACTACACCCGCCTGGGCATGCGCATCCGCGCCGGCACGCGCGACCTCGACACGGTTTCGACGCTCGGCGTCAATGTCCGGGTCCTGCGCAGCCTCAACTTCGGCATCGGCATCTACATGGCCGGTCTCGCCGGGGTGCTGGCGGCTGGCCTGCTCGGCCTCTCGCCGACCATCGGGGCCAACCTCATCATGCCAAGCTTCGTTGCGATCATCGTCGGCGGCCTCGGCAGTCTGCTCGGAACGCTGCTCGGCGGCTTGATGATCGGCGTCGCCTCCGGGCTGGCGGCGGTCTATTTTCCCTCCGCCACCGAAGCGGTGATCTATGTGATGATGGGGCTGGTGCTCCTCATCCGGCCCCGCGGCCTGCTCGGCGAAGAGGGGAGGGTGCATTGACGGCCGCGCGCGCCCGCGCCCGCGCCTTCGACGCCGCCGTCTGCCTGCTGCTCTTGTTCATGCCGTTCTGGATGGGCGCGATCGGCGGCTACACCGAGCTTGCGACCCGCATCGTCGTCATGGGGCTGGCGGCGATGTCGCTCAACTTCCTGCTCGGCTACACCGGCGTCTTGTCGTTCGGGCACGCCGCCTATTTCGGCCTTGGCGCCTATGGCGCGGCGATGGGGATCAAATACCTCGGCTTTGGCACGATCCCCGCAATAGGGCTCGGCATTGTCACAGCGACCTTGGCCGCGATGGCGATCGGGGCGCTGATCGTCAGGCGCCGCGGCGTTTATTTCGCCATGGTGACGATCGCCTTCGGCCAGGTGTTCTACTTTCTCGCCTTCCGCTGGAATTCGGTGACCGGCGGCGATGACGGGCTGACCGGCTGGCATCGGCTGCCGATCAATTTCGGCCTCTCAACGCTCGACATTTTCGGCAACGACAAGGCGTTCTATTATTTTGCGCTTGCGGTGTTCGCCGTTTGCGTCGCCGCGATGGCGGTGCTGATCGATTCGCCGTTCGGGCGCTCGCTGACCGCCATCCGCGAGAACGAGCGGCGCGCGCGCTTCCTCGGCTTGCCGATCGAGTTCCACATCTGGCTGTCGTTCGTGATCTCCTGCCTGTTTGTCAGCGTCGCCGGCGCGCTCTATGCGCTGCTTAACAATTTCACCGATCCCCGCGCGCTGCGCTTCGACCTTTCCGGCAATTTCGTCATCATGGCGGTCCTGGGCGGCATGCGCTCGTTCTGGGGTCCGCTGATCGGCGCGGCGATCTTCGTCGCGCTGCAGGATTACGTGTCGAGCCGGACCGAAAACTGGATGTCGGTCATCGGTCTGGTGTTCGTGCTGGTGGTGCGCTTCTTTCCGCGCGGCGTCCTCGGCATGTTGGGCGGCGGAGCCAAGGCGTGACCCTGCTCCAGGTCAACGGCGCCTCGAAGCGCTTCGGCAGCCTCATCGCCATCGACGACGTGTCGCTTTCGATCGAGCCGGGCGAACTGCGCGCGATCATCGGGCCGAACGGCGCCGGCAAGACGACGTTCTTCAACCTGGTCAGCGGCCTGTTCGCGCCGACGACGGGCGCGATCCTGTTCGAGGGTCAGGACATCACAGCGCTCGCGCCGCAGGAACGGGTCCAGCGCGGCATGGCGCGCACCTTCCAGATCACCGAGATCTTTCCCGAGCTCTCGGTCGCCGACAACATCCGCGTCGCGGTCGAAATCGCCGCCGGCTATCGCTTGAAGCCCTGGCTTGGCGCCGAGGCGCGGGCGGCGGTCGCGGCGCGCGTCACTGAGCTGCTCGCTATGGGCGGACTGGCGGACAAGGGCGGCGTACGCGCCGGCGCGCTGTCGCATGGCGACCAGCGGGCGGCCGAAATCATGATGTCGCTCGCGCTCCGCCCCCGCCTCCTCATGCTCGACGAGCCGACCGCGGGCATGGGCGATCAGGAAACTTACGACATCGCGCGGCTCATCAGGCGCCTGCATCGCGACGGGCGGCTGACGATCATGTTGATCGAGCATGACATGCGGGTCGTCTTCAACCTCGCCGACCGCATCATGGTGCTGGCGGAGGGGAGGGTGCTGGCCGAAGGCTCGCCTCAAGAGATTGCCGATAGCGACAAGGTCCAGGCCGCCTACCTCGGCAAGGCGGCGGCATGATCGCGCTTCAAGCCGACGGCATCCACGCGTTCTACGGCAAGAGCCATATCCTGCACGGGGTGAGCCTCGAAGTGCGCGAGGGCGAAATCGTCGCGCTCCTCGGCCGCAACGGCGCTGGGAAGACGACGACCTTACGGTGCCTGATCGGCCTCACCCGCCCGCGCACTGGCGCCATTACGCTGTTCGGGGCCGATGTGACCGGATTTCCGCCCTACCGGATCGCCGAAGCCGGCGTCGGTTATGTGCCGGAGGGGCGACGCATCTTCGCCAATCTGACCGTGGACGAGAACCTCCTGGTCCCGGTCGAGCGGCCGGGCCCGTGGACGGTCAAGCGCGTGTACGAGGCCTTTCCGCGCCTCGCCGAGCGCAGAAGCAACAAAGGCGCCCAGCTCTCGGGCGGCGAGCAGGAGATGCTGTCGATCGCGCGCGCCCTCGTGTTGAACCCGAAACTGCTCATGCTGGACGAGCCCTCGCAGGGCCTTGCGCCGCTGATCGTCGAGGATGTGTTCAGAATTGTCGCCGCGGCGCGGCGCGAAGGCGTCTCGGTCCTCCTGGTCGAGCAGAACGTGCGCGCCGCGGTCGAGATCGCCGACCGCGCCTACGTCCTGGACGACGGCCGGATCGTCTACGAGGGCGACGCGCGGGCGTTCGGCGCGGACGAGAAGCGAGTGCGCGAGCTCGCCGGCGCGAGCGCCGAAAAGTGGGACATGGACGGGTAGAAGGGCGCGACCCGCCGCTACTTCTGGCAGAAGACGGCGACCAGCGCCTCCTTCTCGCGTGCGGCGATGTCACCGGCGCTGAGGTCGGGTGCGCCGGCGGGCGCGGATTCACCCGCGCCCAGAAAGGCGCGGATCGCGTCGGGGGCAATGACGGCGTGCGGCGCGGCAAGCGTAACTCCAGCGACGCGCCTGGGCTCGTCCGCGATCGGCGCGACGAGGCCGACCAGCGCGCCGCGCCGGTCGAACACCGGTCCGCCGCTGGCGCTGGTCTCGACCGCGGCGACGATCGCGGGCCGTCCCTCGCCGGCGGAGAGCGAAGCCGGGCTCGCGGCGAGACGCGGTCCGGCGAAGCCGAGCACGACGACATCCGTCGCCGGCGCGCCGAAGCGCGGCGGTTCGCCCTTCGGACCGAAATCTCCGGCGATCATCGCCAGATTCGTCGCCGCGTCCGTCCGCTCGACTCGGACCGGCTTGCCGCCGACCGCCGGGTTCGCGCAGTCGCTCGTCTTGAGCGCCGTCAGCGCCTTGCCGGGCGCGACGATGAGCGCGGTTGAGGTCGGCGAGGGATTGGGCTCGGGGGCGCCGAGCCGGATCCCGGCGCGACGGCGCCGCCGGCCGCCGCAGTCTCAGCGCGCGCCGGGAGGACTTGCGGAAACGGCTCGAACGAATTGGCGACCGCGAGCGCGATCCGGTCGAGCTGGGCGGCCTGCGGCGCGGGATAGGCGAAGGTGAAGCCGCGAATCGGCGGGCTCGCCGCCGCGTTCTTGTCGGACCTAGTATAGAAGGTCGACGTCCCGTCCTGCCCCGAGACAACGAAGAAACTGTCGGGCTTGATTGCCTTGTAGGCGATCCGGCGGCTTGGCGTCGGGGCGGAGAGGCGGGAGTAGAGGGCGCCGAGATCGGCGTCTGCGCTCGAAGAGAAGTCGAGCTTCGCCCCGTTGCGCCCGCCGATGAGTTTGGTCGGAATGCCGGCTTTCGCGCCGGTCTTAGCGTCGGCGACAATTTTGAAGCCGACCGCGTCGCGCGCCTTCTCTGCGGCGGCGAGCAAGGCCTTGAGCTCGGGCGCGGAGAGCGCGCCGTCGGTGGGGGCCTTTACGCTCGCCTGGTAGGCGAGGAGCGCGTCGCGCGTCCGCTTGCCGAAGTCGCCGTCGACCGCGCCATTGTAGAAGCCGAGCCACACCAGCGCGTCCTGTGCCGCTTTGCGCGTCGCTTCCGGCAGCGCCAGGAACGCCGCGTTCTGCGTCGCCAGCGCCGCATCGGCAACCGAAGGCGTCTGGGCGTCAGTCGCTCGGCCGGCAAGGACCAGAAGCGCCAAAGCGAGGATGGCGCCAGTCGGCGTGCGGAGCATGGTTGACTCGCTGATCCGGGAGCGTCTCACATGCTAGCCAGTCGTCGCTGGCGCGTCCAATTCGTATAAATCTGACTCAACGAGGCAGCGGGCGAATTCGAACTCTCCCTGGCTCGATGACCACCAGGTTTCCGGCCAATTTGTCTGTGTTCGCCGTGAGCACAGCCTTCACAAGCTTCGCTTCGGCTGTATTCGACAAGCGATCCAGTTCCAGCAAGACGACGCCGTGAACCTTCAGCCGCTGTCGAACAACCAGTTCGCCGAAGTCACGATCCTCGGGGATCAGAATGCTATCCTCGCTGCTCGCCGTCGCGAGCACATCGTTGTCTGAAGCTCCCGGACTTGTCGCAGCGACGGACGTCACATCGAACCCCGATGCACGAACCCGCTCGACCACGAGACGCGAGATGTTCTCGTCCGCCAGAAATCGCATCATTCGACGGCAAGGATGGTCTCATCCTGCAAGTAGTCGGCCGCAAACACCAATGCCGCCAGAAGGTCTTCAAGCGTCAATTGCGGATGGGCGTCGAGGAGATCGGCGAAGGACCGCCCCGCACCGAGCTTGCGCAGAATAAACTCCACGGTGAGGCGCGTGCCTTTGATGCACGGCTTGCCCATCATGACGGCAGGGTCAGCGGCGATGCGCGAGGATGTCATATGCGGCCTTCTTCGAACCGGGCTCTGAACTCATGATACATTCGAAGGTTCGGCGCGGCAAAACCGTGCGGCTCCGAATTGATGCAATGCGGCAGGCCAGCAGCGGGCGCCCCGGAGAGTCAGGGGTTGGACACGCAGAACAGCCCTTTTCGTCTGCGGCGGCTCAGGGCAGTTGTGGTCGAGCGCGCGTCAACCATGCTAACATTTCGTCGCGGCATCAATACCCGTCGCCAAGGTCCAGCGGCGAGGCCATGGGCGCTGCGGGCGACGGCGGTGCATTGCTTTGGGAGGCGGACTCATGCTTCACGCTCTGCGTTCACTCGCCCTCCTTCTCATCCTGGTCGCGACAGCATCCGGCGCGGCCGAGATCAAGCCGTTCGCGTCCGAGGACATGGCGAGCGACGCCGTCAGGCTCGCCGAAACCCTGCGCATCGCGACCGCTTCGATCGGCGCTGAGGTCAAGGACAAGACGCCCGATCAGTTGCGCAAGGCCGCCGCCGCCGCCGTGGCCGCGGGCGACTTCGGGGCGGCGGAGAAACTGGCCGGCGCGGCGATCACCGCCGCTGTCAAAGACCCCGCCAACTGGCTCGCCTACGCTAACGTCGCGGTCAAGGCCGACGACGCCAAGGCGGATAACCGCTATGAGCTCGTCACCCGTGGCGCGACCGCGGCCTACGCCGCCTATCTGCGCTCGACGACGCCCGACGCCCAGGCGCAGGTGCTTGCCGTGCTCGCCGACCTCCTGGCGCGCCACGAGAACTGGCGCCCGGCGCTGGACGCGCTGAAAGCGTCGCTCGACCGGCGCGACGCCATCGATGTCCGCAAAGCCTACGAGGCGATGCGCGCCGAGCATGGCTTCCGGGTTCTCGATTACAAGGTCGACAACGAATTGACCTCGCCGCGCGTCTGTTTCAGCTTCTCCGAACAGCTGGCGCGAAAGACGGACTTCTCCCCCTATGTCGCGGTCTCCGGGTCGTCCAACACCGCGATCTCGAACGAGGACCAGCAGATCTGCGTCGAGGGACTGAAGCACGGCGAGCGCTATGCGATCGTGCTGCGCCAGGGCCTGCCCTCGGCGGTCGGCGAATCCCTGTTGCAGTCGGCCGATTATGAGATCTACGTGCGCGACCGCTCGCCGCAGGCGCATTTCGCCGGCAAGGCCTATGTGCTGCCGCGCCAGGGTCAACAGGGCGCGCCGCTGGTCACCGTCAACACCTCGAAAGTGTCGATCGACGTCTATCGCGTCGGCGACCGCAATCTGCTCGCGACCGTCAACCGCGACGATTTCCTCAAACCGATCGATTCGTCGCGGGCTGAGGAAATCGCCTCCGAGGATGGAGCGAAGATCTGGAGCGGCTCGATGGACGTCGCCGCCGCGCTCAACCAGGACGTCGTCACCGATTTTCCGGTCCTCGACGCGGTCGGCAAGCTCGAACCCGGGGTCTATGTGGTTACCGCACGGCCGTGGAAGGGCGCATCCAATCCGGCCGACGCGGACTCGGGCGAGACTGTGCAGCTCGCCGCGCAATGGATGGTGGTCTCCGACCTGGGCTTGACCGCGATCTCGAGCGACGACGGCGTGCACGCGATCGTGCAATCGCTGGGCTCCGCCGCGCCGCTCTCCGGCGTGTCGCTCAAGCTCGTCGCGCGCAACAACGAAGTGCTGGCGGTCAAGACGACGGGCGCCGACGGCAGGGTCGATTTCGATCCGGGCTTCGCGCGCGGCCAGGGCGGCTCGGCGCCCGGCCTTCTGGTCGCGACGCTGGGCGACGATTACGGCTTTCTCAACCTCGCGCAGAACGCCTTCGACCTCACTGATCGAGGCGTCGCCGGCCGCGACCCGCCTGACGGACTCGATGCGTTCCTCTACACTGAGCGCGGCGTTTACCGCTCCGGCGAAACCGTGTTCGCGACCGTAACGCTTCGCGACTCGAAGGGCGTGGCTAAACCGGGCCTGCCGCTGACGCTCATCGTCAAGCGGCCGGACGGGGTCGAGTACAAGCGCGCGACCCTGGCCGACCAGGGGCTCGGCGGGCGCTCGTACGCCATTCCGCTGCTCTCCGGCTCTGCGGCGGGAAAATGGTCGATCGAAGCCTATGCCGATCCGAAAGGCGACAGCATCGGCCGGGTCGAGTTCCTGCTCGAGGACTATATTCCCGAGCGGCTCGACTTCACTCTCAAGCCGGCCAAAACGATCATCGATCCCGGCGAGCCGGTCGAGCTGACGCTCGACGCGAGATTTCTCTATGGCGCGCCGGCGAGTGGGCTCGACGTGACGGGCGCCATTCGGCTGCAGGCGGTCGAGGGCGCGGCGCTGGCCGGCTATCCCAGTTATGTCGCCGGCCTCGCCGACGACGATTTCACCACCGTCGAAGCCCAGTTCACCGACAAGGTTCAGACCGACGACAAGGGGCACGCCGACCTGTCGGTCGACCTGCCCGAAGGCTCGAGCACCCGCCCGCTCGAGGCCAAGCTGATCGTCGATGTCGGCGAACCGGGCGGGCGCACGGTCGAGCGCACCGTCACCCTGCCGGTCCGGGCGAAGACCGTGGCCATCGGCGTCAAGAAAAACCTCGACGCGACGTTGAGCGCGGGCGACGTCGCGACGTTCGAGGCGATCGCCGTCGCGCCGGACGGCTCGCGCGTCGCGCGAAAAGGGGCGGAATGGTCGGTTTATCAGGTGATGAACGACTATCAATGGTTCAACGCCGATGGCCGCTGGAGCTATGAACCGGTGAAGTCGTCGAAGCGGATCGCCAGCGGGACCATCGACATCGGCGCCGATGCGCCGGCCAAATTCTCGAGCGCAGTCGGCTGGGGCGCGCATCGGCTCGACATCAAGACGCTCGACGGCGAGGAGACGAGCGTCGCCTTCGCCGTCGGCTGGTCGGGGACGGCGAGCGCCGATACGCCTGACAATGTGGTCGTAACGCTCGACAAGACCAGTTACGCGCCCGGCGAGGAGGCGAAGCTGCGCATCGCCTCCGCCTTCGCCGGCAAGGCGACGGTCGCGCTGGTTGGCGACAAGATCGAGCGCTTCATCGACGTCGATCTCGCCGCCGGCGACAACGTCGTGCCGTTTTCGGTCGGCCCGGACTGGGGGCCGGGCGCCTACGCCGTGGCGCTGACCCACCGCCCGCTCGATGTGAACGCGAGGCGGATGCCGGGCCGCGCGATCGGCGTCGCCTGGTTCGCCATTGACCGCGATGCGCATGCGCTCGACATCGCCCTTGACGCCCCGCAGCTGGCCCGGCCGCGCCAATCGATGACGGTTCCGGTCAAGGTCGCCGGCCTCGCGCCGGGCGAGGAGGCGTTCGTGACCGTCTCTGCGGTCGATGTCGGCATTCTCAATCTGACCGGGTTCAAGACGCCCGACCCGGGCAGCTATTTCTTTGGTCAGCGCAAGCTGCCGGTCGAGGTTCGCGATCTCTGGGGGATGCTGATCGACGGCATGCAGGGCGCGGCCGGCGCCATTCATGCCGGCGGCGACGCGGGCGGCGGCCTCGAAGGCAATCTGCCGACACAGGAGCCGCTCGCCCTCTTCTCCGGCGTCGTCAAGCTCGACGGCGACGGCAAAGCCAACGTGTCGTTCGATCTGCCGGCGTTCAATGGATCGGCGCGGTTGACCGCCGTCGCGTGGTCGAAGAACAAGGTCGGGTCCGCTCAAGCCGACGTGACCGTTCGCGACGCCGTCGTCGTCGCCGCGACGCTGCCGCGCTTCCTCAACGTTGGCGACCGCTCGGAGATGCATGTCGACATCGACAACGTCGAGGGCGAGGCTGGCGACTACACGCTCGACCTCGACATTCATGGGCCGCTCACCGCCGACGCGGGCTCGCTGAGAAAGACGGTGCGCCTCGACGCTCGCCGGCGCCAGTCGGTGTCGATGCCGATAACCGCGGCCGGCGTCGGCGCAGCTGACCTCGCGCTCAGGCTGACCGGGCCCAAGACCGATCTGACTCAACAGTTCAAGCTCGGCCTCGCCTCCGGCGCGCCGGACGTGTACCGGCGTATGGTGAAGCCGCTTCCTGCCGGCGCGACTACGACCATTTCCGGCGATCTCATCGCCGAGTTCATTCCGGGCACCGGCTCGATCGCGATCTCCGCCTCGCCGTTCGGCGCCCTCGACGCGCCGGCTTTGCTGGCGCAGCTGCAACGCTACCCGTATGGCTGTTCGGAGCAGACCGTCAGCGTCGCCATGCCGCTTCTCTACGTCAACCGGCTGGCCTCGATCGAGCATCTCGATATCGATCCCGATCTCGACGGCCGGATCCGGCAGGCGATCGAGCGCGAGCTCAGCCGACAGAGCGCGAGCGGCGCGTTCGGCATGTGGAGCGCCGACAGCAACGATGACGATTCCTGGCTCGACGCCTTCGTGACCGACTTCCTCACCCGCGCCCGGGAGCGCAGTTTCACCGTGCCGCAGCAGCCGTTCGATCAGGCGCTCGACCGGCTGCGCAACGAGGTGGTGAACGCGCCGGAGCCGAGCAAGGACAACGCCGCGGCGCTGGCTTACGCGCTCTATGTTCTCGCCCGCAACGGGCGTCCGGTGATCGGCGATCTGCGCTATCTCACCGACGCCAAGCTCGACGCCTTCGCCACCCCGCTCGGCAAGGCCCAGCTCGCCGCGGCGCTGGCTATGCTCGGCGATCGGGCGCGCGCCAGCAAGGCGTTCGGCGCCGCGCTCGCCGCCCTCGACGCCGAGCGCGACAGCGGCGTGTCGAGAGCCGACTACGGCTCGCGGCTGCGCGACGCCGCCGCCGTGCTCGCGCTCATTGCCGAGGCCAACCTCGGCGGCGACGTCGAGGGCGACGCGATCGCGCGCGCCGGCGCTGTCCTCGATCAGGCGCGGGCCGGGCGCTCGTTCACCAGCACCCAGGAAAACAACTGGATGGCGCTCGCCGCCGAGGCGCTGGCCGAGCACGGGGCGGCGAGCCAGTTCAGCATCGACGGCCAGCCGGTGAAGGGCGCGCTCTATCGCCGCTTCGGCGGCGCGACGCTGGCGGACAAATCGATCGCGGTCGCCAACGCCGGGCAGAACCCGGCGCAACTCGTCGTATCCGTCTCCGGCGCGCCGATCGAGCCCGAACCCGCCGTCGCCAACGGCTATGCGATCGAGCGCACATTCTACAAGCTCGACGGAACCAAGATCGACCTGCACAGCATCGCCCAGAACGAGCGCGTGGTGGTGTCGCTCAAGGTGACCGAGGCGCAGGCGCGATACGCGCGCCTCCTGGTCGTCGACCGCCTGCCAGCCGGCCTTGAGATCGACAATCCGGCGCTGGTCGACGGCGGCTCGGTCGAGGCCTTCGCCTGGCTCTCCAAGGACGTCGAGCCAACCCACACCGAATATCGCGACGATCGCTTCGTGGCGGCGTTCGACCGCGCCGACGGCCAGTCGGCGTTCATCACCATGGCTTATATCGTCCGCGCCGTTGCGCCGGGCAAATACGTCTATCCGCCTGCGACCGCTGAAGACATGTACGACCCCGACCGCTACGGCCGCACCGGCTTCGGGGAACTCGAGGTGACGGCGAAGTGAGGCCGCGCCCTCTTCCGGCGCCCATAGCCCATCCGAAAGGACGCGCGTCCTTGCGGACGCCCTATGGGGCCACCCCCGGGTCTTCGCCCGGGGGCAGGCTCTTCTCCCCGAGGGAGAAGGGGTTCCCTCCGAGGCGCTGGCGCGCCCCCTCTCCCTTGGGGAGAGGGTTGGGGTGAGGGTGGTCATGCGTCATCCCAGGTTCATCGTCATCGCGCTCGCCGCGGCGCTCGCGCTTCTGGTGGCGGCAGATCTCAGCGCCTCCTTCGCCTGGATGCGCTACACCGCAAGCCTCGGCCCGCTCGACCTCGCCGCCTCGCGTGAGGGGTCAACGATCGTCGTCGATCGTAGCTGGCGGCTGCTCAGGCCGTTCACCCTGCCCGACGGACGCTGGCGCCTGCCGGCGACCACGCATGACGTCGATCCGCGCTATCTCGCGATGCTGGTCGCGTATGAGGACGGACGGTTCTACGACCATCGCGGCCTCAACGCTCGGGCGCTGATCCGCGCCGGCGCGCAATGGCTCGCGCACGGCCATGTGGTGAGTGGCGGCTCGACCCTGACCATGCAGGTCGCGCGGCTGATCGAGCCAAGACCCGAGCGGACGCTCGCCGCGAAGCTCCGGCAGATCGCGCGCGCGCTCGAGATCGAGCGCGAGGTCGGCAAGGCGGGCGTCCTCGATCGCTACCTCATGCTTGCTCCCTACGGCGGCAATCTCGAAGGCGTGCGGGCGGCCTCGCTCGCGTATTTCGGCAAGGAGCCGCTGAGGCTCACGATCGCCGAGGCGGCGCTCATGGTGGCGCTGCCGCAGTCGCCTGAGGCACGGCGGCCGGATCGTTTCCCCGCTGCGGCGCGCGCCGCCCGCGACCGGGTGCTCGACCGCGTCGCTGCGCGCGGCGTCATCAGCGCCGACGACGCCGCAGCGGGAAAGCGCGAGCCGGTCCCCGAAGCGCGCCTCGCCTTCCCGGCGCTCGCCGCCCACGCCGCCGAAGAAGCGGTCGCCGCCGACGGCCAAGCGAAAATCGTCCGGCTCACAATCGACGCACGGCTGCAAGCGAAGCTCGAGGCGCTCATCAAGGAGAGCGTCGCGCGGCTCGGACCGAAACTGTCGGCGGCGATGGTGGTCATCGACAATTCCACCGGCGAGGTCCGCGCCCGCATCGGCGCGGCGGCTTATGACGACGCCTCGCGCGGCGGCGCCATCGACATGTCGCGCTCGCCGCGGTCGCCGGGCTCGGCCTTGAAGCCCTTCATCTATGCGCTGGCGTTCGAGCAGGGCCTCGCCCATCCGGAGACGGTGCTGTTCGACCGGCCGATGCGCTACGGCGGCTATGCGCCGCAGAATTTCAATCTCGGCTACGAGGGCAATGTGACCGCGCGCAAGGCGCTGCAGCAGTCGCTCAACCTGCCGGCGATCGAGCTCCTGGCCGACGTCGGGCCGGCGACCTTCCTCGCCCGGCTGCACGGCGCCGGGGCGGAAATCGCGCTGCCGAAGGATACGCCGATCGGCCTCGCCATCGGCCTTGGCGGGCTCGGGATCACGCTGACCGACCTCGCGCGGCTCTACGCCGGCTTCGCCCGCGGCGGCGAGGCGCCGGCGCTTACCGAGCGGCTCGGCGGCCCGCCGGTCATCGAGCCGCGCCGGGTGACCGATCCGGTCGCGGCCTGGTACATCGACGACATATTGCGCGGCGCGCCGCCGCCGGCCAATGCGCTGAAAGGGCGGATCGCCTTCAAGACCGGAACCTCCTACGGGTTTCGCGATGCGCTGGCGGTCGGCTTCGACCGCGGGACAACGATTGCGGTCTGGGTCGGCCGCCCGGACAACGGCCCGACGCCGGGCCTCATCGGCCGCGAGGCGGCGGCGCCGATCCTGTTCGACGCCTTCGAGCGGCTCGGCCGCGACATCGAGCCGATCCGGCCGCCGTCGGGCGTGCTCAAGGCAAGCGTCACCGCCGATCTGCCCCCGCCGCTGCGCCACCTCCGCCAGGACGCGCCCAAGACAATGGCGGCGGCCGAGACGCCCCCACTCAAGATCGCCTTCCCGCCCGACGGCGCGCTCATCGACCTCGGCCTCAACGCGGGCGCCCATGATGCGCGGCTGGCGCTGAAGGCGCTCGGCGGCGCGCCGCCGTTCGCCTGGTTCGTCAACGGCCAACCGGTCGGCGACGCGGAGTTGCGGCGGCAGTCGGCCTGGAAGCCGGACGGCGCCGGATTCGCGCGCGTGTCGGTGACCGACGCCAAGGGGGCGTCGGATGCGGTGATGGTGCGGCTGGAGTGAGCGTCCTCCCGGCACACCTTCGAGAAATCACGAATAATTGATGTTCCTGGTGTCGCGTGGCCCGGATTTCTCCATCCGCGCTATGTTGACAGGCGGCCGAGTTCAGCGCATTTTTTTATGGGTTAGTTTATTATTTCGCAGGGCTGGGTCATGAAACGCGAAATCTTGGCTTTCAGCGTTGCGCTCACTGTTTCGCTCACGGGGGGGGGTAGTCGCGCGGCCACTTCGGTAATTCTCGACGGGACTTTTCAAGATCCCATCGGTACTGGATCGAACCTGACGCCGTGGTCAGATTGGACGAACGCCGGAATAACTCGTGCCCCCGCCCCCGCCGGAATACCAGGTGACTACGCAAGTCTGCCGGTTGGCGCCGATCTGTTTCAACAATTCAGTTCGCTAGCAAACGGGACCTACGTCCTTTCGTTTCTTGTTGAAAACCCGTCATCATCGCCCGTCGAGCTGGTATTCGCAACTCAACAGGGCGGCGGCACCTTTATCGATACGCTATTCCAGTTGGGTACCGCGGAAGAGATATTGGCGCCGGTTTCGAATCAATTTGAGCGAATCACGCTCACATTCACTATAGACAACCCGCCGTTTATTCCTGACGAGCTCTATTTTTCAAATTCATACGATGCGCCGATTGGCCCTATTTCAAACTCAATAAATCCCGCAGGCACGATTGTAAATATTGCGGATGTGACGCTCTACGCGGTCCCTGAGCCCGCCACATGGGTCACGATGCTGATCGGCTTCGCCGGACTAGGAGCCTGTCTGGATAATAGCGGATTGTGGTGGCGGCGTTTGCTCGAATCGGATTCTGTTTGCTTATGAGCAAGACCTTCCGGCCCTGGACGATCGATCAGCCGCTGTTGTTGCCGCCGAGCGTTCAGGACTTTGTCGGCGAGGACCATCTGGCTCGCTTCATTTTGGCGCTTGTGCTCGAGCCTCTCGACCTTGGTGAGATCGAAGCCGCGTATGCGAGCGAGCGCGGGCAGCCGCCGTTTGACCCGGCGATGATGACGGCGCTGTTGCTGTACGGCTATTGCAACGGCGTCTACTCGTCGCGCCGGATCGCCAAGGCGGCGCGCGAACGGGTCGACTTCCTGAGCATTGTCGGGCTCGATCCGCCGGATTTTCGCACCGTCTCTGACTTCCGCAAGCGGCACTTGAAGGTGCTTGCGGGACTGTTCGGGCAAGTTCTCAAGCTGTGCGAACAGGCGGGACTTGTGAAGCTCGGCCATGTCGCGCTCGACGGGACGAAGATCAAGGCGAACGCCTCCAAGCACAAGGCGATGAGCTACGAGCGCATGGAGAAGCGTGCGGCGGAGCTCGAGGCCGAGGTCGAGCGGTGGCTGAGCGCAGCCGAGGCTGCGGACGCCGAGGAAGACAGAGCCTTTGGCCGCGACAAGAGCGGCGAGGAGCTGCCCAAATGGGTCGCCGACAAGAAGAAGCGCGTCGAGAAGATCCGGGCGGCGAAGGCCGAATTGGAGGCCGAGGCGAAAGCGGCCGCGGCGGCCAAGGCCAAAGCGCAGGCCGAGGAGCGGCGACAAGCCGAGGGCCGCAAGAAACCGGGCAAGCCCGCCGCCCCCCCATCCGAAGAGCCTGACCCCAAAGCGCAGAAGAACTTCACCGATCCCGAAAGCCGCATCATGAAAACCAAGGACGGCTTCATCCAGGGCTACAATGCGCAGGCGGCGGTCGACGCGACGGCGCAGGTGATCGTCGCCCACGGCCTCGACGCGAAGCAGAGCGATCAACATCAATTGGCGCCGATCGCCGACGCCATCGAAGCCAATCTGGGCAAGAAGCCGACGCAACTGTCGGCGGACGCGGGCTATTGCTCCGACGCCAACCTTACAGCGATGGAGGAACGCGAGATCGACGCCTATATCGCGCCGGGGCGGGCCAAGCACGCCGGGGAAGGAGAAGGCGGCGGCGCCCGCGTCGCCGCCATGCGCGAAAGAATCAAGGCCGGCGGGCACTCCAGCCCCTACCGCTTAAGAAAGCAGCTGCCCGAGCCGGTGTTCGGACAGATCAAGCAGGCGCGCGGCTTCCGTCAGTTTCTCTTGCGCGGCGTCGAGAAGGTCGCCAACGAGTGGGGCCTCGTCTGCCTCGCCCACAATATCTTGAAGCTCGCCCAGGGGCGGACCCCGTCCCTGGCCGCACGCGCAACCGGCTGAGCTTCGCCACCTCGGAAACGGTGCAACGAACGATGGCCGCAAAGCTTCCACCCAACCTTACATCAAACCGGATGCGCGAATTTGCTGCATCCGGCTCTCCGACTGGCTTGAGCGGTTCAAATCCCATCTCGCCGAGGATTAAGCAGACAGGCTCCTAGGCGCTGCAATGCGCTCGCGTCGAAAACCCGCGCCCCCCGCGGTCACGTAACTCGACGCGAAGCCCGGGTCCGCCGGCAGCCTCTTCGGGCGGCGTCTCCGATCGATTTTGCGCACATTCAGACCGCCGCCTGGACATCGGTCTTCTCGAAGTCGCTGCCTTTGAGCAGCAGGAACTCGTCCCGCATTTTAGCCAATGAGCCGGGCGGGGTGTGGCCGGTTATTCAAACAATGAACGGCGCGACGTGTGGCGGACCGCGAGGATTTCGATTGCATTTGCTTCAACGCGGTAGAAGAGCCGATAGGGGAAGTCGAGAAATGCGGCGACGCGAACGCCCGGCCGCTGTCCGACTTCGTGCCCGCTCAACGGAAACTCAATAATGCGCCGCTCGATCGCCGTCAGCCGCGCTTCGAAGGGCGCACGCATCGCGGGCCAATGCAGCTTCTGATATGCATGAATCGACTCCAGATCGGCGAGCGCGCCCGCGGTCCACCGAAGGATCATTCGCTGCGGAATTTCGCCCGAACCTTCGCTGTGGAGTCATCCGACGCGAAGCGGCCTGCCCGCGCGTCGTCGAGGCCGCGGTCGATCACGGCGAGTTCTGCCTCCAACGCGTGATAGGCCCCGTCGCGCTCCGCCTCGATGCTGCGCGCCGCTTCGACCAGCGCCTCCTGATCCTCCAAGGGCCAACTCTCGATTCGAGGAAGCATGTTCTTCAGGGCGGTGATCATGCACGCATGATAACATAAGATGTGCGCCGATCGCACTCACAATGCTCCGGCCGGACGGGGCGGGCTTCGCGCGGGTGTCGGTCATGGATGCGAAGGGCGAGTCGCCTCGGAAGCAGGTTGGGGGAGGATCGCGATGGGACGATTTGCCGAAGTTACTCGCTACGTCACAATCGCCGTCGCAGGCGGGCAAACGGCCTATTGGCTTTACACCTTTCGGCTGATCGCGGTGAACGCCAATCCGATGGGGCGACGGGATGGAGTTCGTGGCGATCTTCCCTTTCGGTTTCATCTTCCTGGCTTTGGTCGTCCCTGCGTTCATACTCGGGTGGAGCGGGCGAATGCTCCCCCTTGCCGCGGCGCTCGCAGTCGCAGGGCTCGTTCTGAACGTCCTGCTGTTCAACGAGATCGCAAGCGAGCTGACGCATGACGGAGCGCGTCCTCTGAATCTGTGAGCCGGCCCTACTTCATGAGCCAGCCTTCCATCCAGATCGCCTGCCTGGCGGTGATGTCCAGCAAGCACCACGATTCCATGGGGCCCGCCATGGTCCCCTGGAACACGAGGTAAGGCTGCGCGCAGGTGGCGTCGCGCCACGCGATCTAGGCGCGCTGAACCTTGCGCAGATTGTCGAGCGCGTCCTTTTCCATCCGGGACGACGCCTCAACGTAGGCGACGTTGAGGCGCTTGTCCCATGCCGCCGCCTCCTGGTCGTAGCAATCGTTCAGGACGCCGTTTGACATGTTGCCTGCCTTCTGGATGCAGGCGGTCGACCAGACCCCGATGCAGCTGATTGGAGAGCGCCGCGCCGCCTCTGCGGCGGCGGCAAGCCTCCCTTCCGCGCCCGCTTTCTCCTCGAGCTCGTCCGGCGGAGCTGGACCAGTTTTCTCGTTGTTCGCAGCGAGCTCAGTGCAGGCATTGACCGCGGCGACGCTCTCGGGCGCCGGCTCGCCGCAGAGGGCCGGACGGGACAGCGTTATGATCGCCAGGATAGCGGCGCAGCAGGTCGCGGAGCGAATCATGGGCGTTTCGAGGTCCCGTGTGGAATGCATCCGAAACCAGAGCGAGTTGCAATTCAGTAGAATCGGCGTCGAGAGACGCCCGTCTTTTGACGCTCCCATGGCGATGCCGCAATCCCTCCAACTGCGTAAGATGGATTGCTTCGCTTTCGCTCGCAATGACGGGCTTGGTTCAACCCAAAAGCAACTTGGTCTAGGCCTGCGCTGCCGCCGCAATCGCCAGAAACCGGTCGATCATCGCGTTGACCTGATCTGGGACCTCGAGCTGGCAGAAATGGCCTGAACCCACCGTCTGCCCGAATGCGAGCCCCGGCAAGAGTTGGCGGACGCGATTCATATCGGCGCGCGCGTGCGGTTCGTCGGCGGCAATGTAGAGGCTCGGCGCCGTCACGCGCGCCGACTTCTCCGCGTCATATTCGCCCAAAGCCAGATAGGCCGAGACCGCGACATACTGCGGCGCGGAGGTCATCACGGACAGGATCTTTTCCTTCCGCTCCGGATCGTCAGTCGGAAGGAGCAGCGTCTTCGCCACGAAATCGCGAATGACCTTCCGATGGTCCGGGCCGCTGAGATCGGCGACGAGCCTGGGCACGGCGGCGTGGGCCTCTTCGGACAGCACGATCGCCGAATCGAGGGCGATGAATGCGGCGAGACGCTCGGGATAGCGCGAGGCGAAGTCGAACCCGACCAGGCCGCCCATGCTGTGCCCGATGGCGACGACCTTCTTGAGGCCGAGATGATCGCAGACGAAGGCGACGTCGTCGGCAAAGCCTTGCATCGTATAGCGCTCGACCGGCTTGTCGCTCGCGCCATGTCCTCTCAGGTCGAGCCCAACGACCCGGCGCCCCTTGTTTGCAAAGTGTTCGAACTGGGGCGCGAGATAAGTATGATCGCAGCACCAGCCGTGGATGAGCACGACGGGAGCGCCCGCGCCGAGCGCCTCCTCGAAATAAAGCTTAACTCCATTTCGCTGCGCGAATTGCATGGTTCACCCCTCGTGACGTGCGGTTCAAGGCCCTCACGGCCAAGCCGCCAACAGCGTCCTCAGCGCGGCGACAAAAGCGATCGGCTGGTCGATCATCACGTGGTGCTCGGCCTCCGGGATTTCGACATAAGGAGAGCCGGGCGGGATCAGGCTGAGCAGATGGGCGGCGTCCTCTGGGTGGAAGAGCTGCGACTTCGCGCCGCGGATGAGCGCCAGCGGCGAGCGCGGGGCGGTGATCAGCACGGTCGGGTCGATGCGGGTGAACTTCTCCCAGAAGTGCGGATCGAAGCATAAAGCCCAGCCATGCTTGCCCTCGGCGTCGGCGACCTCGACGGCCGAGCGCCGGGCGATGAAGTCGAGAACGAACAGGTTCTCGCACACTTGCGGCGGCGCGAGGCGGAAACGGGCGACGATCGCGGCGAGGGAATGCTGAATCCGGCGTCCCCTGGACGGCCGCGGAGGCGACCTGGGACGAAGATTCTCCTTGGCGAAGAAGGGCGGGTCGACCATCACCGCACCCTTCAGCTCCTCGCCGAAATAATGGGCGAGCCCCATCGCCACGCGGCCGCCGAACGAGTGGCCGACGACGACCGGCGGCCCTACCTCATAAGCGCCCGCCGCCCGTCCCGCTTCCCGCGCCTCGCGGACGAATTGCTCGAAGGCATATTTCTCGCGCCAGTCGGACCGCCCCATACCGGTGAATGTCGGCGCGACCACCCGCCGCTCGCGGGCGAAGAACGGGGCGACGAAACTCCACCAGTCCGCGTGCGCTGCGCCGCCGTGCAGAAGCACGAGCCCCGGCTTGCCGCGCTCGCCCCAGGCGAGCGTCTCGACCCGCGCGCCCTCGACCATGACGAACGTTCGCTCCGGCTCGTCGGCGATTGCGCGCTCGAACCACAGCGGCGCCGGCGGCTCCAACCCGTGAAAGGCCTGAAGCGGCGCCATGACGTTCGTGTCGTTCACTAAGACATCCTCTCCACGTCATCGCGACTTCAATTCTCGCCGTCGACCGACCCCACTGGACGAAACCCGCGCGCGCCCTCCCGCTGGATCGCTTCGCTGCAGCCCGTCGAGAGACGGGCGTCTTCGACGGCTATGGCTCGCGATGACGAGCGTGGTCTAGACGACCTCGAACAACCCGGCCGCGCCCATCCCGCCGCCGATGCACATCGTCACCACGACATGGCGCGCGCCGCGCCGCTTGCCCTCGATCAGCGCGTGGCCGGTCAGGCGCGCGCCGCTCATGCCGTAAGGGTGGCCGACCGCGATCGCGCCGCCGTCGACGTTGAGCTTGTCGTTGTCGATGCCAAGCTTGTCGCGGCAATAGAGAACCTGGACCGCGAACGCCTCGTTCAATTCCCACAGGTCGATGTCGTCGATCTTGAGGCCATGCGCCTTGAGCAGCTTCGGCACGGCGAACACCGGACCGATGCCCATCTCGTCCGGATCGCAACCGGCGACGGCGATGCCGCGATAGATCCCGAGCGGGGTCAGATTGCGCTGGCTGGCGAGCGTGGCTTCCATGAGCACGCAGGCGCTCGCTCCGTCCGACAGTTGCGAGGCGTTGCCGGCGGTGATGTTTTGGCCCGGCTGCTTCAAGTGCAGCCCTTCGGTGAACACGGGCTTGAGCGCCGAGAGGCCGGCGAGCGTGGTGTCCGCGCGGATGCCCTCGTCGTGCTTGAGGGTGACGGCCTTGTCGGAGACGGCGCCGGTCGCCTTGTCGACGACCTTCATCACGCTCGGCAGGGGCGCAATCTCGGCCTCGAACCGCCCGGCGGCGACGCCGGCGGCGGCGCGCGCCTGCGACTGCGCCCCGTATTCGTCCTGGCGCTCGCGCGAGATCTTGTAGCGCTGAGCGACGATTTCGGCCGTCTCGAGCATCGACATATAGATGTCGTCGCGATGCGCGACGAGCCAGGGGTCCGTCGCCCGATAGCGGTTCATCTTGTCGTTCTGGACCAGCGAGATCGATTCGAGCCCGCCGCCGACGGTCACGCTCATCCCGTCGTCGACGATTTGCTTCGCGGCGATGGCGATTCCCATGAGTCCGGAGGCGCATTGCCGGTCGACCGACATTCCGGCGACACTGGTCGGAAGCCCGGCGCGAATGGCGCATTGCCTGGCGACATTGCCGCCCTCCGATCCCTGCTGGAGCGCCGCGCCCATGACCACGTCGTCCACCTCGCCGCCCTCGATCCCGGCGCGCTTGAGGGCGCTCGCGATCGCGTGGCCGCCCAGGGTCTGGGCCTGGGTGTCGTTGAACGCGCCACGATAGGCCTTGCCGATCGGCGTGCGCGCGGTGGAGACGATGACGGCTTCACGCATGATGGATCTCCTCGTTCATTTGATGGCCCTCATCCGTCGCCCCTCATCCGTCGCGCCTTGGGCGCGCCACCTTCCCCTGAAGGGGAAGGCTTGCCGCGCCGCCGTTCAGCGCACCTTCTCCCTCAGGGAGAAGGTGGCGCGAAGCGCCGGATGAGGGTTGGCGCGTCAGCTGGGTCACGATTTCGTAAACGCCCCGCCCTCCGCCGCCAGTTTCTCCAGCAGCGCCGCTGGCTTGAAGTCGTCGCCAAACCTGGCCTGGAACTCCTTAAGCTTGGCGAGCACCGTCTTCAGTCCGACGGTGTCCGCATAGAACATCGGGCCGCCGCGATAGACCGGCCAGCCGTAACCATAGATCCAGACGATGTCGATGTCGGAGGCGCGCTGGGCCTTGCCCTCTTCCAGGATTTTCGCCCCCTCGTTGATCATCGGATAGATGCAGCGCTCGAGGATCTCGGCGTCGCCGATCGTGCGCTGGGCGATTCCCTTCGAGGCGGCGAAGTCGCGGATGATCTTCTCGACATGCGCCGAGGGCTTGGCGTTGCGCGCTTCGTCATAGTCGTAGAAGCCAGCGCCGGTCTTCTGCCCGCGCCGGCCCTCTTCGCACAGGATTTCTCGGATCGTCGAGCGCTTCGACGTCTCGGCCGACCAACCGATGTCGAGCCCGGCGAGATCGCTCATCGCGAACGGTCCCATCGGCATGCCGAAGTCGGTCAGCACCTTGTCGACCGCCCATGGCGTCGCGCCCTCCAGGATGAGTTTCATCGCCTCGCGCTGGCGCTGGGCCAGCATTCGGTTGCCGACGAAGCCATAAGTGACGCCGACCGTGACCCCGACCTTGCCTATCTTCGGCGCAAGCGCTGCGACGGTCGCCAGGACCGATTTCGAGGTCTTGGCGCCGCGGACGATTTCGAGCAAATGCATCACGTTGGCCGGCGAAAAGAAGTGCATGCCGAGCACGTCCCCCGGCCGCTTGGTCACGCCTGCGATTTCGTCGATGTCGAGGTAGGAAGTGTTCGAGGCGAGGATCGCGCCGGGTTTTGCGATCGAATCGAGCCGTTCGAACAGTTTCTTCTTGATGTCCATGTTCTCGAACACCGCTTCGATCACCAAATCGGCTCCGGCCAGCGCGCCGAAGTCGAGCGTGGAGCTAAGCCTGCCCATCCGCTCGTCGACGTCTTTCATCGTCAACCGGCCCTTCTTGGCCGTCGTCTCGTAGTTGCGGCGCATGACCGAAACGCCGCGGTCGAGCGCCTCCTTCGAGGTCTCGACGATACTGACGGGAATACCGGCGGAGAGAAAATTCATCGCGATGCCGCCGCCCATGGTGCCGGCGCCGATGACGCCGACGCTGCGGATCGGCTTCGCCGGCACGTCCGGACCGATGTCGGCGACCTTCGCCGCCCGCCGCTCGGCGAAGAACACGTGCCGCTGCGCCTTGGATTGCGTGGTCTGCAGGAGCGCCATGAACATCTGCCGCTCCTTGACGATGCCCTCGTCGAACGGCAGCTCGACGGCGTTCCTCACCGACTCGATCGCCTTCTCCCAGGCCTCGAAGCCGCGGAATTTTCTCGCGTTGGCCTTGCGGATGGCCTCAAAGATCTCGGGATGGCCGCGCGCGGGGGCAAGCTTGTCGGAGCGGTCGCGCACTTTGGGCAGCGGCGCTTTCTCGGCGATCAGCCGCCGGGCGAAGGCGACCGCCGACTCGCGTAAGCTCCCCTCCTCGGCGAGTTCGTCGACGACGCCCCATTCCCTGGCCTCGCGCGCGCCGAACGGCGTGCCGGAAAGGATGACGTCGAGGGCCTTCTCGACGCCGATAAGCCTCGGCAAGCGCTGCGTGCCGCCCGCGCCGGGAATAAGTCCGAGCTTGATCTCCGGCAGGCCGCATTTGGCCGACGGGACGGCGATCCGGTAGTGCGCGGTCAGCGCGACTTCGAATCCGCCCCCAAGCGCCGTGCCGTGCAGCGCGGCGACGACCGGCTTCGATGCGTTCTCGATTGCGTCGAGCACGCCGGGAAGGTAGGGCGCGGCATGCGGCTTGCCGAATTCGGAAATGTCAGCGCCGGCGATGAAGGTCCGGCCGGCGCAGACGATGACAATCGCCTTGACTGCGCCATTCGCCTCCGCCGCCTCGACGCCGCGCTTGAGGCCGTCGCGAACCGCTTGGGAGAGCGCGTTCACCGGCGGGGAATCGATCGTGACCACGGCAACCTCGCCGTCAATCGCGAGGTCAGCAACCGAACTGATGGCGGCCATTGGGTGTTTCCTCTGGCATTGGCATAGCGGACGTCGTGGACGAGCGCGGGTGGCGCAACGGCTTGAAGGGTCCGACGCCGAGTCTATGTTTGAAACGAGCCTATGTTTGAAACATGCGGCGTCTCCGGGTCAACTCCCGGGCGACGGCGCGCCGAGATCGGCTCCCGTCAGGGCGCCGGCGCGATGTAAAAAGTTCGATTGTCTCTGTAACCGCGCCCTTTTTCGGACGTATAGGCGTTGCGGAAGGGGAGAAGGTCCCCGATATCGATGAGACCGGCGAGGCGCAGCATGCTGACACGTCGAATGGCTCTGAGCGGCGGATTGGCCGCGATCGCGAGCGCAAATCTCCTGCCCATCCTCGCCGCGGGAGCCGCCGGGGAGGACCATGTCGTCCGCACGGACGCGGAATGGCGCGGCAAGCTCACCTCCGAGCAATATGCCGTCCTGCGCAAGGAAGGCACCGAGCGGCCGTTCACCAGTCCGCTTCTGCATGAGGAGCGCAAGGGGACTTTCGCCTGCGCCGGCTGCGACCTCGATCTCTTCTCCTCGGAAACCAAATTCGACAGCGGGACCGGCTGGCCGAGCTTCTGGGCCCCACTCGACAATGCGGTGAAAACCCATGACGACCGGTCCTTCGGAATGACCCGCAGCGCGGTGACCTGCCGGCGGTGCGATGGCCATCTCGGCCACGTTTTCGACGATGGACCCAAGCCGACCGGACTTCGCTATTGCATGAACGGCCTGGCGCTGACCTTCAAGCCGGCGGCCGCCTGAGGCGCCGCCGTAACAACTCCGGGCGCAGAACGAATGTCCCCCTTGAGGTCGCCAGGCTCGCGCAGACTGTGATGACACGACCTGGTGACGCCGACGCCCCGCGCCGCGGCGGGGTCACAGTCCCCGCCTATCGAAACGCCCGGTCGACAATTGGCCGGCAAGCAGGAATGGAGTTGAGCCCCATGATCTCATCGTTCAGGAGCGGGTACGGTTTGCCGGCGCTGATTCTCATCGGATTGGCGGCGGCGGCTGGCTTCGCCGTCACGCGATCGACGGCGGAAGAGGCGCGCGTCATTCCGCCGCCGGCGGTCGATGAGCCGGCGAGCGCCAACGGGTCGGAGGTCGCGGTGGTCGCGGGCGGATGTTTCTGGGGCGTCCAGGGCGTCTTTCAGCATGTCGACGGCGTGACCAGCGCTGTCTCGGGCTATGACGGCGGCGAGAAAGCGACCGCGCATTACGAGATGACCTCGAGCGGCCAGACCGGCCATGCCGAGTCGGTTCAGATCACCTTCGATCCGCGCAAGATAACCTACGGCCGCATCCTGCAGGTCTATTTCTCGGTCGCGCATGATCCAACCGAGCTCAACCGGCAGGGCCCCGACGAGGGCACGCAATACCGCTCGGCGATCTTTCCGATGAACGACGAACAGGCGCGGGTGGCGAAGGCGTATATCGCCCAGCTCGACGGCGCCCATGCGTTCAGCGCGCCGATCGTCACCACGATCGAGCCGGGCCGGACCTTCTATCGCGCCGAAGACTATCACCAGGACTTCCTGGCCCATAATCCGGGCTATCCCTACATCGTCTTCAACGACCTGCCGAAGATCGCCAATCTGAAGCAGCTCTTCCCCGCGCTCTACCGCCCGGACCCAGTCCTGGTCGGGGTGGGACGGTCGTAGTCGCCCCCTCACCCCGGCCGGCCCTCTCCCGCAAGCGGGAGAGGGGCGCCCATCACGCGGCGCGCGCGTCCAGGAAGCCGCCGGACTGGCGCCGCCACAGCGCGGCGTAGATCCCGCCGCGCGCCAGCAGCTCCTGATGTGTTCCGGTCTCGACGATATCGCCGTCCTCGAGCACGATCAGCCGGTCCATCGCCGCAATGGTCGAGAGGCGATGGGCGACGGCGATGACTGTCTTGCCTTCCATCAGTGTCTGGAAATTCTCCTGGATCGCCGCCTCGACCTCGGAATCGAGCGCCGAGGTCGCCTCGTCGAGCACCAGAATCGGCGCGTTCTTAAGCAGGACGCGCGCGATGGCGATGCGCTGGCGCTGGCCTCCGGACAGCTTGACCCCGCGCTCGCCGACCAGCGTGTCATATCCTTTCCGCCCGTCAGGATCGGTGAGACCCATCACGAACTCGTGCGCGTGCGCCTGTCGCGCCGCCGCGACCATCGCCTCGGTCGTCGCGTCGGGCCGGCCATAAAGGATGTTCTCGCCGATCGAGCGGTGCAGCAGGGACGTGTCCTGCGTCACCATGCCGATTTGCTGGCGCAAGCTGTCCTGCGTCGCCGCGGCGATGTCCTGGCCATCAATCAGGATGCGCCCAGCCTCGACGTCGTAGAAACGCAAGAGCAGGTTGACCAGCGTCGACTTGCCTGCGCCTGACCGCCCGACCAGCCCGACCTTTTCGCCGGGCGCGATCGTGAACGAGAGGTCGTCGATCACACCGCCGGCCTTGCCGTAGTGGAATCGCACGTTCTCGAACCGGATGCCGCCCTTCGGCACGGCGAGCGTCCGCGCGTCGGCGCGGTCGGTGAGCGCCCGCGGGCGCGCGATCGTCCGCATGCCCTCCTGCACCTGTCCGACATTGTCGAAGATGCCGATCGAGGTCCACATCACCCAGCCCGACATCAGCGCCACCCGCAGCGCCAGCCCCGTGGCGACGGCGATGTCGCCGAGCGACACGGCGCCATGCGCCCAGAGCCAGACCGCGATCGTCCCGACGCTGACCAGGAGAACGCTGTTGCTCATGGAAACCGTCAGGTTCAGAAGCGTGATCAGCCGGGTCTGGCGATGAAACGCCGCGGTGTGGTCGGCGAGCGCCTCGCGGGCCTGCTCGTCCTCGCGCTCGAGGTGAGCGAACAGCTTGACCGTCTGGATGTTGGTGTAGCTGTCGACGACGCGGCCCGTCACCGTCGCGCGCATGTGGGCGAGCGCTTCCGACCGGCGCCGGATGCGCGGCACGAAATAGGACAGCGCCGAGATATAGACGGCGATCCACAAGCCCAAAGGAGCGGCGAGGCGCCAATCGGTCTCAGCGAAGATGAAGAGCGCGCTGAACGCGAACACTGCCACGAACCACAGCGCATCGATGATCTGCACCACCAAGTCGCGCAGCGACGCCGCCGCGGTCACGATGTTGGAGGCGATCCGGCCGGCGAAATCGTTGGCGAAATAGCTCACCGACTGGCGCAAGACATAGCGATGCGTCTGCCAGCGGATGAGGTTGGTCATTCCGGGCGCGATCGCCTGCTGGACGATGAGGTCGTGGGTGAAGCTCACCAGCGGCCGGCCGATCAGGATCAACAGCGCCATCGCCAGGAACTCGCCGCCGTAGTCCTGCAGCACGTGGTCGGGGTCGGTCGCGCGCAAGAGATCGACGAGCGCGCCGATGAAGCGCAGGATCGTGACTTCGATCAGCGAAACGATCAGGCTGATCGTCATCAACGCGGCGAGAAAGGGCCAGACCTGAAGGCAATAGCGCCCGTAATAGCCGAACAGGGTCGCTGGCGGCATGCTGTCGTCGTGATCGCGAAACGGATCGATGCGGGTCTCGAAGAACCGGAACATGGGCGGGTTTCCATTCGGAATCGCGGCCAAAGCCGGATTCGGAAGCGACGCCGGACGCACCGCCGAAAACGGCGAAACGGCCGACGAAACGCGAGAAAAGCTACGACTAGGGGCGCGGACTAAAGCCGCGGGCGCCTCGGCGTCAGGTCAGGCGGCGCTCACCAGAAGGAGCGGGTGGCCCACGAGTGCTTGAGGCATTCGAAGGCGAAGCGGGAGCGGGTAGCCGACGGAGTCCGGATGTCGTTGAATCGAAATCATTCCGGCTCCCTCAGGTTCGCGCCAATGACGATCTCGCGGACCAATGATCCTCGCGAGAGCGCCGCATTTACACGAATTGGCGGCCGAAGTCAGCTCTTAAATGTTGAACGCAGCGAATTCTCGCCAAGGTGTTGCGCGCCGATGACAGTGGCCCCGACTGTGCTGCGCAAACAATCCGGGGAAACGTCATAGGGTGTTTGAGAAGTGGTGTAGCCATTCAATCGCTACTGCCGCTGCGTCGTGAATGGTGTGGAGGAACTTGTCCGATCCATCCAGTGTCCGGCCCATTTCTGCGCCCCTGCGGGCGGCGGCGACGATATTGTTGGCGGCTCCCGCCATGGAAAACGCCCGTTCCTTGACAGGGTCCGGTTCGGTAAGCGGATCGGGCGGTGGCTCGATAAATTGCGCTGTTGCTCCGCTAGGTTCCGGTTCCGTTGGCGCGGCAGCTCCAGCCTGGCTGATTTGTTCGAGCCCTTCCAGAACCTCCAGCTCGAAGCGCTCGCTGTTCTCAACGACCGTTCTGTTGAAGCGTTCAAACTCTTCAAAGGGCGGCGGTTCCTGAAGTCGCCCAGTATTGATCGCCTCGTACATGCGAGCGATTGTTGGGTAGAAGGGACGCAGCGCAAAATGGGCCTCAAGAAACGACTTCAATCGGCTCGCGAATCTTGTCGGAAGAATGCCCGCTTCGTCGGCGAAGAGCGTGCGGATGCTCCGGGCCTCGAAATCCGCGAGCACAAAGTTGCCCTCGCCCGGTTCGGGCGGGAGGTCTAATTCGTACCGCTCGACGTACTCGCGATAGCGCTCGACCGGAAAATTGCCGAACTTCTGCGCGTCGATGTCCTCGATCAGGCGGCGAGCGAGCGAGCGCGCGGCTGCCAGCCAAAGACGATGGTCTTCGGCGCTAGTACCTCGGCACAGTGATCTTGACCGGTTGAATCGGGGGTCAAAGTAACTCTGGCAGCTGTGTCGGATCAACGAGCAGTTCGATGCTGCGGGCGGTTCTTGGCTGCCGCCTAATGAAGCCAGCTTGTTCGAGCGTAGTACCATCTGGTGCACGGAAGGCGGGCTGACGCGAAAATAGTCCTGCATCTCAGTTTCGGCCGGCGGCCGGCGGTGCAGGCGCGTGTAGAGGTGGATAAACGCCAGATATTGGCCCTGCCTGGGTGTGAAGGTTTTTGCAGGGCGACTCACTCCGGCCATCCGATTCAGCTGTTCGTGCGTGCCTCAACACGAGGAGGCACGGATGAATGTACGCTATCGGGTCGAACTCAGCCAAACCGAACGCACCGAACTGACGGAGCTTCTGAGCGGCGGCAAGCATGCGGCACGCAGGCTCAAGCGGGCGCAGATATTGTTGGCGGCGGATGGCGGCGCCAGCGACGAGGCGATCGCGACCAATGTCGGCGCGGGCAGCTCGACCGTCTATCGGACTAAGCGCCGCTTCGTCCTCGGCAACCTGGAGGCGGCGCTCAGCGAAGAGCCGCGCCCCGGAGCAAACCGCAAGCTCTCGGGCAAGGAGGAAGCCCTGCTGGTGGCAACGGCCTGTTCGAGTCCACCCGCGGGCCGAGCTCGCTGGACGCTGGAGCTGCTGTCGGGTGAACTGGTCAGGCTGACTGCGCACGAGAGTGTGTCGCGCGAGACGGTGCGTCGGCGCTTGGCCGAAAATGACCTCAAGCCATGGCGCAAGGACATGTGGTGCATTCCGCAGGTCGACGCCGACTACGTCGCCCGTATGGAGGACGTGCTCGATCTTTATTCCGAAGCGCCCGATCCCGAGCGCCCGGTGGTCTGCTTCGACGAGAGCCCGATCCAGCTCATCGGCGAGGTCCGCCGGCCGATCCCGCCCAAGCCGGGGCAAATCGAGCGCTACGACTGCGAATATAAACGCAACGGAACCGCGAACCTGTTCGTGTTCTTGGATGTGAACCGCCCCTGGCGCAAGGTGAAGGTCACCGAACGGCGCGCCGCGGAAGACTTCGCCGTCTGCATGCGCGACCTCACCGATGTCCATTATCCCGAGGCGCAGCGCATTCGCGTGGTGCTCGACAACCTGTCGACCCATTCCGCCGGCGCGCTCTACCAGACTTTCCCAGCCGACGAAGCGCGACGGGTGCTGCGCCGGCTGGAGTTCCACTACGTCCCCAAGCACGCCAGCTGGCTGAACATGGTCGAGATCGAGATCGGCGTCCTGGCCAGTCAATGTCTCGATCGGCGCATCGAAAGCTACACCCGGCTTGTCGCCGAGACCGCCGCTTGGGAGAAGCGACGCAACGCCGAATGCTCCCGCATCAACTGGATGTTCACAACCCAAAAAGCCCGCGCCAAAATGGGGCGCACTTACCCGAAGCCCACGCTCAAATCAGACCAAAATCAAAGAGTCAAAACCTCTGTGACGAGGTACTAGTTGAAAACGGGAATAGAGGAACGTTCTGCGGCCCTGCGACGACCGCGATCCTCCCGGCGGCATTAATGGCGTAGGTGTTGACCGATGGAACGTTCTCGAGCGGCAAGGGAAGGTCTCGACGCCCGCCAATTTGCGGCAGATGCGCCTTGATCCACGCATTCGCCGCAGCTGGTCCCTTGTTCCACTCCGCTTGCGGGACGCTGGCAAATACGAGTTCGTAAGCCTCGCCTCGCGAGCCGCCGCGGAGGCGCCCGTCGTACCACTCGATCCAGACGTCCCAGTCCTCGTTTTTTGGAAGAGTTGTTCGAAGTTTGACCCAGGCGCCCTCCTCCCAAAACTGGCCACGCCCAGCCGACCAGATCGGACAGTTCGAAAGACCCGCAGCCCCCAGCGTTACCCGGCGCGCGTCGAATCGACATTCCTCCCAGGCGGCTTGTGACGCCTCTGGGCCGGCGTCGCTCGCCAAAATCAGCGCCGCGTTTTCGGCCGCTCGCGCAGCTGAGGCCCTCGCGGCTGAGCGTGTAACACGGAGACGCGCCGCATCAGCCGCATCGGCTGCGACTCCGGCTGGGCTCAGGGGGCGGTTCACGGCGGGTGCAGCCGCGGCGTCAAGCGAAACCTGCAACGCCGGAGAATTGCTCGGCCACATGGCGCTTACTCGGGCAAGCGCGATCGCGCGAAAGGCCTCTCCCCTCAAAACCTTCTCGACTAGCGCCTCATAGCCCGACGTGCCTCCAGTACGGAGGGAGGCCGGCAGGACGCGCAAGGCTGCACGCGTCGCGAGCAGGACCGGAACATTCGGCTCCTGACCTTCGAGCCATTTTTCGAATGAATTTCGGTCGTGGAAATCGATCCTCTCGCGTGGAGGGTCGGTCTCGCTCGCTTGAAGTTGCGCCTTGATTCACGCGTTCGCCGCCGCCGGTCCCTTGTCCCATTCCTCCTGCGGAACGCGAGCGAAAACAGGTTCGTGGCCCTCGCCGCGCGAGCCCCCGCGTAGGCGGTCCTCGTACCAGTCGATCCACACGTCCCAGTCCTCGCCGCTTGGCAAAATGCTGCGGCCCCGGCCCCATCCGTCAGTCGCCCAAGGTGGCGCGCCGCGGGACCAGAGCGGCGCATCCACGAGTCCGCCCACCCCAGACCTATCAAGCGTTGTGCCATCGGCGCGAATTTCTGCCCAAGTGACGGAGGTGGGCTCAGCATGTTCGTCCACCCCGTCCCGGAGCGTGTCGAGTTCAACCACACCCGCGGCCTCAGACGCGTTGAAGGCGTTTGTGGCGCTGTCGGCGAAAGTGGCCGTAACTGCGCTAACGACGGAACTAGCGGCTGCCACACCGGGAACGTCGCGCCGCGCGATGAGGTTGAAAAGAGCGGTCATCGCGCCATTCGGATCAAAGTCGCCAGGAGAAGCTGGATACCTCGCTCTTACCCAGGCGATCGCCGCCGCGCGAAAGATAGCTCCATTCAAAGCCTTGTGCATTTGGTCGTTTGCGCTGGTTTGGCTTCGCAGTGGTGATTGAAGCGCAATGGGTAATACGCGTAGCGCCACCCGCGCTGCGATAGCGATCACCTCCGACGAGTCTCGACGCGCAAGCCATTCGCGGCGCCAAGCTCGGTCTTCTATTTCAAATTCTGCTCGCTTTTCGCTGAGAGCAAAATCCGGCGGCAAATGCTCGCGTATCCATGCATTCGCCGCAGCCTGACCTTTGTCCCATTCCGCCTGCGGCACGCTGGCAAAGACGATCTCGTAGGCGCCCTCTCGGGGGCCGCCGCTCAGGTGCTCCATGTACCAGTTGATCCAAACAGCCCAATCTTCGTTCGCTGGCAGAGCTGCTTGCAGACTTTCCACCGCAGGCCGGACCCATCTTGGCTCGCGTTGCCGCCAGAGAGGCGCGCTTAGGAGCGCTCCGATATCGTCTCCTCGCGCCGCCTCAATATCGGAGCGAACCTCACTCCAAGCAGCTGCGTCCGCACCGGAAATATTGGCGTCTGCCGCTTCGACGGCTTTGACGAAGGCATCCACGGCGGCACCTGCGGTCGTCCGGATTTGGGGAGTTGCTGCGGCGGCGCACGCAGCCGAGTTGGCTGCCGCGGACGCCGCAGACATAGCAGCTCCGGTCACTTCGGCTGCGACAATAGCAAGCACGGACGAGTCGCCAGCGGCGCCTGCTGCCTCGCGAGCAGCCGAACTAAGGGTTCGATTCGGATCCTCTGCCGACACCCTAGCTATCGCTAGCGCGCGAAAAATCCTTCCGGTTAGTAAGGCCAATTCTTGCTGTCGCGTCGGATCGAGCCCATTTCGCGCGATACGAACAGCAAGGGGCGCAACTCGCAGCGCCGCGCGCGTAGCGACGGCAACAACCACCTCGCGGCTTTGTCCGCCCATCCACGCTTCGAGCGAGGCTTTGTTCGTGGCTATGAGCGGCTTTCCGGACTCGGTTGTCATGGCGGGTTCCGTCGCACCGCAAGCATCCGCTCGCGCCATTGTAAGTCAAGGCGGCCTGCCCTTCTCCCCTTGCCGGAGAAGGTGGCGGGCGAAGCCCGCCGGATGTCCCGCGAGCCCTCGAGGAGGTCCTGCCCATGATCGCCGCAACCGTCGCCGCCGCGCTTCCAGATCGGGCCTGCGCGTCAGAAGGTCGACCACGCTGCTCGGCTTGGGGGTCGAGCCATCCATGTCGCCGGCGAAATGGACGACCGCCTCGCACTGCTCGATATGCTCTTGCAGCATGCGCAGGGTGTCACCGCCCTGCGCATGAAGTCCTCCTAAATCTTGACCGCGACATTGGGCAGCGTCAGGCCCTTGCGCAACTCGTCGCGATAGTCGCCGAACTCGTCGGACACGCAGGAGAGAAAGAGTTTTACGTCCGCCATTCGCCGCCGCCCGCGCCATGGCCAAGGCGCGGGCGGCGGCGAATGGCGGCGCGGCGCGGCAAAGGGTATGGCGGGTTCCGTCGCGCCTCATGAGCATCCGCCCGCGACGGACGGTCTACCCATGCGGACAAGTTTCTTCTTTACAGAATATGATATGCGTGCTATCGTTTTTCCTTAGTCGCTGGCCGTAACCGGGCTCCGCCGTGGGCGGGGTCGGAAAGGAGACGGAGAGGAGAGAAAATTTCTATTTGGATCCGCCGTAACCCATTGAAAAGTCCCGATTCGGACGAATAAAACCAAATAAAAACAAGCAATTTATTTGGAGTTGCTTGGCGCTATTTGGCAGAGGCGGCCTCCGCGCAGAACGCAACGATTGCGTCGAGCGTCGCTTGCGGCGATTCGGTCTGCGGCGAGTGGCGGCAGCGTTCGAGACTGAGGCTCTTGACCGACGCTGGTGGTCGCGCATCGATCGCGAGGGCGAGACCGGACGCCACGAAACGAACCTGGTCGACAACATCGAGCGCCTCCTGCGCGGCTAAACCGCGCTCCGAAACCAAGTGGTGTGATGGCGGGCCGCAACCGCGGATCGCTTCGGGTTCTCTTTTGGCCGCCGACGGCCGACAAAGGCGCGAGGCCCGCGCGTCAAGGCCTCGCGTAAACCGCAACAGGACCAAGAAACATGGCTTCGGTCGAAGTTTCCAACGTGCGCAAGAGCTTTGGCAGTTTCGAAGTGATTCACGGCGTGTCGATCCGGGTCGAGGACGGCGAATTCGTCATTCTTGTCGGGCCTTCGGGATGCGGCAAGTCGACGCTGCTGAGAATGGTCGCCGGCCTCGAGTTCGATCACCAGCGGCGAACTGCGCATCGACGGGCGCGTCGTCAACGATCTGCCGCCCAAGGAGCGGGACATCGCAATGGTGTTCCAGAACTATGCGCTCTATCCGCAAATGACCGTGGCGAAGAACATGAGCTTCTCGCTCGAACTGGCGAAGCGACCCAGAGACGAGATTACCGACAAGGTCAACAAGGCGGCCGACATCCTGGGTTTAAAGCCGCTGCTCGAACGTTACCCCCGCCAATTGTCGGGCGGCCAGCGGCAGCGGGTGGCCATGGGGCGGGCGATTGTGCGCGATCCGGCGGTGTTCCTGTTCGACGAGCCTTTGTCCAATCTCGACGCCAAGCTTCGGGTGCAGATGCGAGCCGAGATCAAGGCGCTGCAGCAACGGCTGGCGTCGACGACAATCTATGTCACCCACGACCAGATCGAAGCGATGACGATGGCCGACAAGATCGTCGTCCTGCACGACGGCAAGGTGGAGCAGGTGGGCACGCCGCTCGATCTTTATGATTCGCCCGCCAACCTGTTCGTCGCCGGGTTCATCGGCTCGCCGGCGATGAACCTCATCAGCGGGCGGCTCGAAGGCGGCGAGCGGCCGACGCTCGTGACCGCTTCAGGGTTCAGGATTCCGCTCAGCAGCGCGCCGCGCGCCGCCGCCGGGTCGGAGATCGTCATGGGCGTCCGCCCCGAACACGTGACCCTCGGGGGGCCGCTCGCAATTCCCGCCCATATCACGGTCGTTGAGCCGACGGGTTATGAAACGCAGGTGATCGCGAAGTTCGCCGGGCAGGACATCGTCTGCGTGTTTCGCGAGCGCTTGAAAGATCGTCCTGGCGACAGCATCGCGCTGACGCTAAACGGGCCGTTGCACTTCTTCGACGCGCAAACCGGCCAGGCGCTCGGTCGCTAGTGCGGGTCGCACCCTGACGAGCCCGCAAGCCTTGCGAGTTGTCAGGTAACTTACCAGATTAGCGTGGCGCGGGCTCGAGTGAACGACGCCAGCGCGGCTTGACCGAATGGCGTCCAGCGATAAGGTCGCCGCCTTAAGGGGGAGACATCTGCGGAGGCAGGGCGCTCGGCTGACGGCGGAGCTCCTCGAACTCTCCCCTTGTTCCAATCGAGACATTTGACCCATGCCGCACCTGTTCAGCAAACTTCGCATGCGCGACGTCGACTTCGCCAACCGGATCGGCGTTTCGCCGATGTGCCAATATTCCTCGGTCGACGGTTATGCCAACGACTGGCATTTCGCCCATCTTGCCGCCCGCGCCGTCGGCGGGGCGGGGATCGTGTTCACCGAGGCCGCGGCGGTCACTCCCGAGGGCCGGATTTCGCCACAAGACCTCGGCGTCTGGAGCGAAAAGCATTTCGAGCCGCTCGAGCGAATCGTACGTTTTATCGACGGTCAAGGCGCGCGCGCCGGCGTCCAGCTCGCGCATGCCGGGCGGAAGGGCAGTACGTATCGGCCGGGGGCGGGGAATGGCGCCGTTCCGCAAGCGTCGGGCGGATGGCGCCCGCTCGCGCCGAGCGCCGTCGCTTTCAGTGACGCTTTCCCGACGCCGGATGAAATGACGGTCGACCAAATTCACGCTGCGCATCGCGCCTTCGCCGTTGCGGCGGAGCGCGCGTTCGCCGCCGGTTTCCGGGTGGTCGAGATTCATGGTGCGCACGGATATTTGGTTCACGAATTTCTGTCGCCGCTCAGCAATCGCCGCTCCGACGCCTATGGCGGCTCGTTCGACAACCGCACGCGATTCATGCGCGAATGCGTCGCCGCGGTGCGGCGGGCGCTGCCGGAGCGCTGCCCGCTGTTCGTGCGCATCTCGGCGACCGACTGGGTAGAGGGCGGATGGGACATAGACCAATCCGTCGAGCTCGCGCGCCAGTTGCTTACCCTCGGGGTCGATGTCATCGATTGCTCATCGGGCGGCAATGTCGAGAAGGCGGAAATCCCGGTCGGACCAGGGTATCAAACTCCGTTCGCCGAGCGGATCCGACGGGAGGCGAATATCGCGACCGCGGCGCTCGGCATGATCACCGCGCCTGCCCAGGCCGACCAGATCATCCGCAACGATCAGGCCGACCTCGTGCTCCTGGCGCGCCAGATGTTGCGCGACCCCTATTGGCCATTGCACGCCGCGCAAGAACTCGGGCAGATCGCGCCATGGCCGCGGCAATATCTGCGCGCAGCGCGGAGCGGGACTCCCGAACGGGCCGCCGCGTCCGCTCACGGCGACCGCGCCTCTCAGCCTGTCGGCGCCTAAAGAGGCCAGGCGTTGGAACCAAACGTGGTTGCGGTTCCACCGTTTGTCTCAATTGCCGATTCGCCATAGCGGCCGCGGAGACCTGGGGCGGCAAGCGCCTGCGGCGGCGTGACGCGCTCTAATGAAGCTTGACTTTCGGCTCCGCCCGCCGGGAGAGTCCGCGAGCGAGTGTGCCGAGCGCGGTCTTCGTCACGCCGTGCAGCGCACGCTCGTGCATCTTGTAGAGCGACCGATAAGCCCATCGCGCCAACACGCCTTCGATGAAGAGGTTGCCGCCGAGGGCCAGGTTCATGAGATTGCCGATCGCGCCCATCCGGCCGAACGACACCAGCGAGCCGAAGTCGTGATAGACGTATGGCTCCAGCGGCAGCCCCTGCAACCGCCGCTTCAATTGTTTCGCCAGATGCGACGCTTCCTGATGGGCGGCCTGGGCGCGGGGCGGGACGGGCGCGTCGGAGCCCGCGCGGGGGACCGCGGCGCAATCGCCGATGGCGAAAATGTCGGGGTCGCGCGTCGTTCTCAGCGTCACATCGGTGAGGAGCTGATTGGCGCGGTTGACCTCGAGCCCGTCGAGATTGGCGAGGACGTCCGGCCCCTTGACGCCCGCCGCCCAGACAGTGAGCTCGGCGGGGATGAATTCGCCGCTCGCCAATTGGATGCCGTCTGCGCGCACCGCGGAAACGCGCGCCTTGGCGCGCACATCGACGCCCATTTTTGTCAGGATCGCGAGGGTGGCGACCGAGATCCGCTCTGGAAGCCCCGGCAAAATCCTGTCCGCCCCCTCGACCAGGATGATGCGAATGTCCCTGTCCGGATCGACCTGGTCGAGGCCGTAGGCCACCATCTCGCGGGCGCTCTGATAGAGCTCAGCGGCGAGCTCCGTGCCGGTCGCGCCGGCGCCGATGATCGCGACATGCAATTGGCCAGGGTGGATCGGCTCGCTCTGCGCCTGGGCCCTCAAGCCCGCGTTGACCAGTCGATGATGAAACCGCACCGCCTGTTCGGCGGTCTCGAGCGGAACGGCGAATTCGGCGGCTCCGGGCGTGCCGAAGTCATTGGTCACGCTGCCGATCGCTATGACCAGCGTGTGATAAGGAATGCTGCGGGGAGCGGCGATCTCGCGGCCTTCCTCGTCGTAAGTCGCTCCCAGCCGCACCAGTTTTGCCGCGCGATCGAGCCCGATCATCTCGCCGAAATGGTAGCGGAAATGGTGCCAATGGCCCTGCGCGAGATAATTGAGCTGGTGCTCGGAGGGGTCCATGCTGCCGGCGGCGACCGAATGGAGGAGCGGCTTCCATAAATGCGTGCGGCTGCGCTCGATAAGCGCGATGTCGGCCAAGCCCCGCTTGCCGAGCCGGTCGCCGAGACGGGTGACAAGCTCAAGGCCCGCCGCGCCGCCGCCGACGACGACGATTCGATGCGGCTGATCGTCGCTGGGCAGCGGCGCCATGAAATCCGAGGCCCCTCCGGTTACGCGCCCGTGCAGTCGAAGGCGAGACCGGTTCGCCCTCCATTATCGCCGGCGTAGAGGCGCAACTGGTAGCACGCGCCGTTTCAGAACCCCAATCGGCGAAAACGTGAAAGCCAACTCCTCTCCGGCGGGCTATAGTCGCCGCGCTGTTCGAGAGGAGTTCGTTTCATGAGCGACATCGAAGAGGCTATCCGCAGACGAGCCTATGAGCTTTGGGAGCATGCCGGCATGCCGGATGGCCGGAGCGAGGAGTTCTGGCATGCGGCGAGACTGGAGCTCGGCGCCGAAGAAACCCTGGGGGAGAAGATCGACGAACTCGGCCCCCCGATCGTCGAACCCCCGGTCCTCGCCGTGCAACACGGCGCCCCGGTCGGGCGGCCGGGGGAACGGATCGTCGAACAGGGGGTGATGGACGATCGAATCGAGGATCTTCTGATCCCGTCTCGCCCGAGACGGGTCGACGACTGAAGGCCGGTGCGCCCAGCAAGGCCGGGTTTGCTCCTTGAGCGCACGCCCCTTTTTGGCGTTTGACCGGCAAATGGAGCATGATTACAATGTGGAAAGGGAATGAGATTCGCGCTGACGGTTGAAATGTGACAGAAAGGCCCTTGGTTCGTTCATAATTTGAAACATTTTGTGCCCTAAGGGACCAGCATCTGGTTTGCGCCGCTAGCGTTGGTGAGAGCGCAGTGCCCATGCCTGTTCGGGTGGGAGACAACGGTATGACAGGCCCCAAAGGGCCCGCGAGACCCATAAAGACGTGCGTCTCAACCTGCGCGGCTCTTGCCCTCTCCCTGGGCGCGGCGCGGGCGGCGGACGTTTTAAGCGCGGCGCCGGCTCCGGAGCCCGCGCCCATCCTTCCCGACCTTAGCCGGTGGTACGTAAAGGTCGGCGCGCTGGGTTCGTTCTCTGAGAGCTCGTCGAATGTATATGGGCAATCGCTCTCGACGGTGAGCGTGCCCGGGGTTGGACTCGTTCCCATGGGTGTGGGGCCGGAATTGCAGATACCCGGTCGGAGCGCGACCTACTCGAACCTCTGGTCGGCGGCTTTCGAGGGCGGCTATTCGTTTACCCCGAATTGGTCCGTCGAGGTCGCGACCGGATTTCCGGTGTGGTCGACGGTGAGGATCAATGGATACAGCCCGGATGGGCCTCCCTCGGGGACGGTCCTCGGTAGGGTGATGCCCGGGGGGGTGCCGATCACGGGCGTTTACCGCTTCACCCAATTCGGCAAGTTCCAGCCTTATTTGGGAGCCGGAATTTCGCCGACTTTCGCCTGGGCGGTCCAGGACGGTTATGCCACCGGGACTTCGTACCAATCCACGCTCGCCCTAATTCTGCAGGGCGGCTTTGACTATATGTTCGACAAGCACTGGGGCCTTTTCTTCGATGTGAAACAGGGGTTCGTGGGGGGAAACAGCAACTCGACCGGAATCAATGCAGGCGCGCCTTTGGGGATTGTCACCTTCGCCGGGGCCTTCAAGACGAACGCCCGTCCGGTGACATTCGCGACCGGCATCTCTTATCGCTTTTGACGCGAGACCCCTTGCGACTCGATGCGATAGGGATGGGCGGGGTAGACGCCGAGTATGCGCGTCTCGCGGGAGAAAAATTTCAGCTCCTCGAGCGCGCGTTCGAGCGGCAGGTCGGCGGGGTGGCCGTCGACGTCGGCGAGGAACTGGGTGGCCGTGAACTCGCCGCCCTCCATATAGCTCTCGAGCTTGGTCATATTGACGCTGTTGGTGGCAAAGCCGCCAAGCGCCTTGTAAAGTGCGGCAGGCACGTTACGCACGCGAAAGACGAAGGTCGTCACGAGCGGCGCCTCGCCCGCCGCCGCCCAGCGCGCATCCCTCGACAACACGATAAAGCGGGTGGTGTTGTGCGTCTCGTCCTCCACATCGGAAGCGAGCGTCTGCAGGCCGTAGATCTGGCCGGCGAGCCGCGTCGCCAGCGCGGCGCGGGACTTGTCTGCCCATTCGGCAACCTCGCGCGCCGAGCCGGCCGTGTCGCCGCCAACGACTGGAATGAGCTTGTGACGGCGGATGATGTTGCGACACTGGCCGAGGGCGTGGACGTGGCTGTGGACGGTTCTCAAGTCCTCGATCTCGGCGCCCGGAACCGCAAGCAGTTGAAAGTGGATCGGCAGAAAGGTTTCGCCGACGATATGCAGCCCAGACGCGGGCAAGAGCGAATGGATGTCGGCGACCCGCCCCGCGATCGAGTTTTCGATCGGGATCATGCCGAGTTCGGCCGCCCCGTCCTGCACGGCCGCGAAAGCGTCCTCGAAGGTCGCGCAAGGCAGCGGGTCGAGGCCGGGATAATTGTCGACGCAGGCAATATGCGAATTGGCCCCGGGTTCACCCTGATAGGCGATCGAAAGCGTCTTGGTCATGCCTGTTTTCCCGGCGCGAGCATCAGCCGCGCGCGTTCCAGATCATCGGGCGAATCGACGCCAAGCGGGGCGGTGTCGACCAGGGCGATATCGACCCGCATCCCCGCCTCGAGAGCCCGCAATTGCTCGAGTTTCTCGCGCCGTTCCAGCGGCGATGGCGGCGCGGCGATAAATCGCCCCAGCGCCTCGCGGCGATAAGCGTAAAGACCAATGTGGTGCAACAGGCGGCCCTCGCCCCATGGCGCCCGCGCGCGCGTGAAGTAGAGCGCCCTCAAGCGGGTTGGATCAAGTTCGGTCGCCACCGCCTTGACGACGTTGGGATCGTCCTTCTCCTCATCGCGCGTGATCGGCGTCGCCAGCGTCGCGATGTCGACGTCATCGTCGGCGAGCGGCGCAAGACAGGCCCACACGACTGAACGCTCGATCGTCGGCAGATCGCCCTGAACGTTGACCACGACGTCGTAGGCACCGGCGGCGTCAACGGCGCCCAACGCTTCGAAGATGCGGTCGGACCCGGAGGGGTGATCGGAGCGGGTCATGACCGCCTTGCCGCCGGCGGCGGCGACCGCGGCGATGATGCGCGGATCATCAGCCGCCACCCAGACCGGCCCGACGTCGGCCTCCATCGCCCGGCGCCAGACATGGACGATCATCGGCGCGCCGTGAATGTCGGCGAGCGGCTTTCCCGGCAATCGAGTTGAGTTCATGCGCGCGGGGATGAGGACGATCGGGCTTGTCATTGCTTTCGGGTAAGCCAAATTCAGGGCGCGAGGGCTTATACGTGTTGCCAAAGCGAGCGCAAAGCGGCTAATCAACTGCGAAAGAAACGCTCCGCGTTCCGATCCTTTCAGTCCAACTCCAGCAGACGAAAGCCCCGCCGCCGATGGACAGTGAGAATGTCAACCGGATCTCGCTTGCCGCGCTGGGATCGATATTGTTCGCAATGCTGCTTGTCGCTTTCAGCCATCTCGTCATTTCACCGAAAAACCCGGCCGTTCCCGGCTTCGCGCTGCCGACGTCCGCGCCGGCAGCCGCTCCCGCCGAGGCCAAGGCGGAGCCGCAGGTCCCGCTCGCCGAACTCCTCGCCAAGGCCGATGCGACAAAGGGCCAACAATACGCCAAGGTCTGCCAGACTTGTCACAATTTCGAAAAGGGCGCGGGCCCCAAGATCGGCCCGCCGCTGTGGGGCGTGGCCGGGCGGCCGATCGCCTCGGTCCCGGGCTTCTCCTATTCCGATTCGCTTAAAGCCGTAGGCGGAAACTGGACCTGGGAAGCGCTCAACGTGATGGTCTCCAATCCGAAAATGGAGGCGTCGGGCACCAAGATGGCCTTCCCGGGTGAAAAAGACCCGCAACGACGAGCCGACATCCTGGCGTATTTGCAGACGCTTTCAGACTCGCCGGTTCCCTTCCCGAAGTAAGCGAGCCGCTTTGCCTTGAGGGCGCAGCCAGCCCACCGACGGGCCCTCCACGCCGTCATGGCCGGGCTAGGAGCCTGTCTGCTTAATCCTCGGCGAGATGGGATTTGAACCGCTCAAGCCAGTCGGAGAGCCGGATGCAGCAAATTCGCGCATCCGGTTTGATGTAAGGTTGGGTGGAAGCTTTGCGGCCATCGTTCGTTGCACCGTTTCCGAGGTGGCGAAGCTCAGCCGGTTGCGCGTGCGGCCAGGGACGGGGTCCGCCCCTGGGCGAGCTTCAAGATATTGTGGGCGAGGCAGACGAGGCCCCACTCGTTGGCGACCTTCTCGACGCCGCGCAAGAGAAACTGACGGAAGCCGCGCGCCTGCTTGATCTGTCCGAACACCGGCTCGGGCAGCTGCTTTCTTAAGCGGTAGGGGCTGGAGTGCCCGCCGGCCTTGATTTTTTCGCGCATGGCGGCGACGCGGGCGCCGCCGCCTTCTCCTTCCCCGGCGTGCTTGGCCCGCCCCGGCGCGATATAGGCGTCGATCTCGCGTTCCTCCATCGCTGTAAGGTTGGCGTCGGAGCAATAGCCCGCGTCCGCCGACAGTTGCGTCGGCTTCTTGCCCAGATTGGCTTCGATGGCGTCGGCCATCGGCGCCAATTGATGTTGATCGCTCTGCTTCGCGTCGAGGCCGTGGGCGACGATCACCTGCGCCGTCGCGTCGACCGCCGCCTGCGCATTGTAGCCCTGGATGAAGCCGTCCTTGGTTTTCATGATGCGGCTTTCGGGATCGGTGAAGTTCTTCTGCGCTTTGGGGTCAGGCTCTTCGGATGGCGGGGCGGCGGGCTTGCCCGGTTTCTTGCGGCCCTCGGCTTGTCGCCGCTCCTCGGCCTGCGCTTTGGCCTTGGCCGCCGCGGCCGCTTTCGCCTCGGCCTCCAATTCGGCCTTCGCCGCCCGGATCTTCTCGACGCGCTTCTTCTTGTCGGCGACCCATTTGGGCAGCTCCTCGCCGCTCTTGTCGCGGCCGAAGGCTCTGTCTTCCTCGGCGTCCGCAGCCTCGGCTGCGCTCAGCCACCGCTCGACCTCGGCCTCGAGCTCCGCCGCACGCTTCTCCATGCGCTCGTAGCTCATCGCCTTGTGCTTGGAGGCGTTCGCCTTGATCTTCGTCCCGTCGAGCGCGACATGGCCGAGCTTCACAAGTCCCGCCTGTTCGCACAGCTTGAGAACTTGCCCGAACAGTCCCGCAAGCACCTTCAAGTGCCGCTTGCGGAAGTCAGAGACGGTGCGAAAATCCGGCGGATCGAGCCCGACAATGCTCAGGAAGTCGACCCGTTCGCGCGCCGCCTTGGCGATCCGGCGCGACGAGTAGACGCCGTTGCAATAGCCGTACAGCAACAGCGCCGTCATCATCGCCGGGTCAAACGGCGGCTGCCCGCGCTCGCTCGCATACGCGGCTTCGATCTCACCAAGGTCGAGAGGCTCGAGCACAAGCGCCAAAATGAAGCGAGCCAGATGGTCCTCGCCGACAAAGTCCTGAACGCTCGGCGGCAACAACAGCGGCTGATCGATCGTCCAGGGCCGGAAGGTCTTGCTCGTAAGCAAACAAAATCCAATTCGAGCAAACGCCGCCACCACAATCCGCTATTATCCAGACAGGCTCCTAGTCCCGGCCATCCACGTGCTTGGGCGCGTCGAACGTCGGCAAGCCAGTCCAAACCGCGCGAACAACGTTCGCGATTGTCCGCCTTTACGGCCGGTAATGCCAGGCGGGGTTCGTCATCCCAGCGCCGCGGCCTCGATGGCCGGGACAAGCCCGGCCGTGACGGCGATGGTTCATGGCGCAAGAATCGTCACAAGGTCTCGGTGACCTTCCTGAGATGCGGCGGTTGGTCGGGATCGCGGCCGCGTCGGCGCGCGGTCGCTTCGGCGACGCGGTAGAACGCATGGAGGGCGACGATCGGCGTGAGCAACGGATGGCCGCCGTCGAGCGCGACCAATGTCTGCCAGCGCGGGTGCGGTTCGCAATCGACGATGAGCGGCGCGGCGCCAAAGGAGGCCAGACGGTCGAGGGCGGCGAAAAACCCGTCGCGGGCGGCGTCCGCGGGCGCGAAGGCGAGAACCGGAAATCCAGGCCCGATGATCCCCGCCGGCCCGTGCAGCACTTCGGCGGAAGAGAACGCTTCGGCATGAATCGCCGAGGTCTCCTTGAGCTTGAGCGCTGCCTCGGCGGCGACGGCATGGGTCGCGCCGCGACCGACGACGAACAGGGATCCGGCTTCGGCGAGCGTTTCGGCCGCCGCCGCCGATGGCGGCGCAGCGGACGACAAGTCCAGGATCGAAGGCAGCCCGGCGAGCGCGGCGAGAAGCTCGCTGTCCTGGTTCCAGTGGGCAACGAGAAAAGCGCCAGCCACGAGCGAGGCGATCATCGACTTGGTCGCGGCTACCGAGCGCTCGGCGCCCGCGCGCAGCGGCAGCAAGGCATCGGCGTCGTGGGCGAGCGGAGAATCCTCGTCGTTGACCAGCGCGATCGTGACGGCCCCTTGGTCTCTCGCCGCGCGCTGCATCGCGACGATATCCGGGCTTCGCCCCGACTGCGAAATGGCGACCGCGACCGCGCCCGAGAGCCGTAGCGGCGCCTGATAGAGCGAAGCGAGCGAAGGTCCGAGCGAAGCGCAGGCGAGCCCGGCCTTCATCTCGACGACATGCTTGAAATAGAGCGCGGCATGATCGGAGCTGCCCCGCGCGATGGTCACCGCGAAGGCCGGCTTGCGCGCCCGCAGGACGGCCGCCAACTCCGCCGTCGGCGCAGCGTTGGCGATCAATTGGCGCCGCACGACGGCGCCGGTCTCGGCGATCTCGGCGGCCATGAAGGTCCCGCTCACCGGGCCGTTCCTTCCGTCCGTTGCCGCGAATTTGGCGACAGCGTCAATTCGGCGACGAAATCGAACGTATCGGAACGATAGAACGAACGCGTGAACTCGACGCACCGCCCGTCGGCGAGATAGGCGATGCGCTGGATGTCGAGAGCGGGAGAGCCTTGCGCAACTTCGAGCAGCGCGGCCTCCGCAGCGTCGATGATGATCGCGCGCAGGCGCTGCAGCGCGCGGACGGGACGGAAGCCCGAGCTTTCCAGCGCGGCGTACAACGACTCTTCCGCCGCCAGAGGGCCGTCGAGAAAACGAAGCGGTACCGTGGCGTGATCGATCGCCATCGGCACCCCATCCGCAAGCCGCAACCGCGCCAGGCGATAGACGCTCTCGCCCGGACCGATGCCGAGCATCATCGCCTCCTCCGGCGTGGGCAGGTATTTTCCCTGTTCGATCACGCGCGACGATGCAGCGAGGCCGCGCAGCTGCATGTCCTCGGTGAAGCTTGTCAGGCGCGATAGCGGTTGCTCGACGTGCGGCGGATTTCGCCGCACGAAAGTGCCGGCGCCGTGACGGTGGGCGAGGACCCCCTCATCGACCAACCCGGCGATGGCGCGCCGCAACGTCGTGCGCGACACGTCGAGCATTTCGGACAGCTCGCGCTCGCCCGGCAGGACATCGGTTTCTGCGAACCGCCCCGCGGCGATTTCCCGCTTCAACGCCACGCTGACCGCCTCGGACAGGGGCATTCGTTCAGCTCTGCTTGGCCGCAGCTCCGGCATCCCCGCCTCCAATTCCGCGCAGACCGCTAGACAAGAGGTATACACTTGGTCCATAATCGAACACAAGAGGGCCGCAAGTGGTATGCTTGTGGTTCCCACGAAGGGAAGGCGCCCGGTATTTCTCGATCAGGCGATCGCGATCGTGATGCGACGATGATCGGGGCGGGATAAGGTTCAACGCAATCGCGGGCATGAAGCCTAGCGGATCAGGAGGGTAGGATGAGAGCAGATATGATTTGGAAGCGGGCTGGGATCGCAGCGATTGCTCTGATCGCGGGACTAGCGGCGGCTGAAGCCGGGTCGCTCAAAATCGAGAGCTGGCGAAACGACGACGCTGACATCTGGAACAGCACGCTGATCCCCGCCTTCCAGAAGCACTATCCCGACATCAAGGTTGAGTTCTCGGCCACTCAGCCGGCTGACTACAATGCGGCGTTGAACGCCAAGCTCGATGGGGGCACTGCCGGAGACCTCATCACCTGCCGGCCGTTCGACGGGTCGCTGCAACTCTTTCAGAAGCATCAGCTTGACGGTCTCACCGACCTCAAGGGGCTCGACAACTTCCCCGACGTCGCCAAGGCCGCCTGGTCGACCGACGACGGCAAGACGACCTTCTGCGTGCCGATGGCTTCGGTCATTCACGGCTTCATGTACAACGAGGACGCTTTCAAGAAGATCGGCGCGCAGCCTCCGAAGACGATGGCCGAGTTCCACGACATCCTCGAGAAGCTGAAGAAGGACGGAACCTACACGCCGATCGACCTGGGGACCGCCGACCAGTGGGAGGCCGCGACCATGGGCTTCCAGAATATCGGCCCCGACTATTGGAAGGGCGAGGCGGGGCGGCAGGCGCTCATCGCGGGCAAGGAGAAATACAGCGATCCGCAATATGTCGCAGTGTTCAAGGAGCTCGCCTCCTGGGCGCCGTACATGGGCTCCGGCTTCGAGGCGCAGAAGTATCCGGACAGCCAGAACCTGTTCTCGCTCGGCAAGGCCGCAATCTATCCGGCGGGCTCGTGGGACATAACGACCTTCCGCAAGGATGCTCAATTTCCGATAGGCGCGTTTCCGCCGCCACTGCCGGCCGGCGATACGGAGTGCTACATCTCCGACCACACCGACATCGGCATGGGTCTGAACGCGGCATCGAAGAACAAGGATCACGCGCGGAAGTTCCTCGAATGGCTGGCGACGCCGGAGTTTGCGGAACTCTACGCCAACGCGCTGCCGGGCTTCTTCCCGCTCAGCAAGACGCCTGTCGCGATCAAGGATCCGCTCGCGGCGGAAATGGTCGGCTGGCGCAAGGACTGCAAGTCGACGATTCGCAACTCCTACCAGATCCTGAACCGCGGCACGCCAAACCTCGAGAACGAACTCTGGGGCGTGTCCGCCCAGGTCATCAACGGCGCGCTCGCGCCCGACGCGGCCGGCAAGCAGCTTCAGGCCGATCTCGACAAGTGGTACAAGCCGGCGGCCAAATAAGGCCGCTGGTTCCGCCGGCCTCATCCTGAGCGACTGTCTTGTTTGTCAAGCTGGGAGCCATGGCTTTCGGTCTCGCATGATGGCGTTGAGGATGACGAGGAGTTTTCGGATGCAGGCGGTCAGGGCCTGTTTGGCGGGTTTTCCGGAGGCTCTGAGCTTTTGATAGTAGGGTGCGATGACGGGATTGGCGCGGGAGGCGGCCAGCGCGGCCATGTAGAGGGCGGTCCGCACCGGGGCCCGGCCGCCGGCGATTGTTTTTCGGCCGCGGGCGACGCCGCTGTCGCGATTGACGGGAGCGACGCCGACAAGGGCGGCGATTTTTCGCCGATCGAGGCGTCCGAGCTCGGGCAGTTCGGCGATGAGGGTGCGCAGGGTCGCCTTGCCTACTCCCGGCACGCTGGCCAAAAGGTCTGCGTCGGCCTGCCAGGCGGGGCTTTTGCGGATCGCGCCATCGATGTCTCGATCGAGCTCGGAAAGTTCGGCCTGCAGGAGATCGACATGCCGGTCGATGGCCTTGAGCACGCGAGGCTGGCCAGCGAGGCGGCGGCGGTTTTTTTCGGCGACGATCATCTCGATGACCTGTCGTCGCCGCGCGGTCAATTCGCCCAGCGCCTGGGCTTCGGCGTCAGCGATGGGCCTCGCGGGCGGCCGGATGGCCTCGGCGAAGTGGGCGATCGCCGCGGCGTCGAGACGATCGGTCTTGGCGAGCTTGCCGGTCGACCGGGCGAAATCGCGGATCTGACGAGGCGGATCTGACGAGGATTGATCACCGCCAGCGGCAGATGCGCAGTAGCAAGGGCGCTTGCGACCACGGTCTCGTATCCGCCTGTCGCCTCGAGCGCGACCAGGACCGGAGCCAGGGCGCGCAGACGCTCGACAAGACGCTCAAGACCTTCGTCGTCACGCGTGACGACGAAGGTCTCCCCGCTCGGCCGGACGCAGACGTCGAGCCGGTCCTTCGACACGTCGATTCCGATGAACAAATCCATCTCCCGTCCTTGCACATGCGGGCTCGCAACGCGGCCCCGGCGACTGTTCGGGATCGTGGAATAGGCGGATGGGGCGCCATGCTCAGGAGCGGGCTTGTGAACCCAAGGAGCGCCAGGGCTCCCATCCGCCGCCGCGACGCCTACCTTAGCGGCCCGGCGCGACGCAGGGGAGATACAAGGAGCGTCGCCGAAGGCGGCGCCTCAGGACGAGGTTGGCCAAAGGCCCCATCCGATGGCGGATGAACGCGGGGGGCGTTGATGGCCGAACCGATCTCGCAAGCCGTCGCGTCGATGCCGCGGGCGAGATTTATTGCGTTGACAACGCTGTTCCTGGGGCCGGCGGTCGTCGTCTATACTTTGTTCTCGATCTACCCGCTGATCGCGACCATGGGTCTTTCGACCTATTCGACCGACAGCGCGGGCGCCTACTCGTTCGTCGGGCTCGCCAATTTCGTCACGCTGCTCACCGATGCGGTGTGGTCGAAGCCGTTCTGGAACGCGACCTGGAACAACCTGATCTTCTTCGCCGTCCACATGGCGGTTCAGAACCCCATCGGCGTTGCGCTCGCGGGGCTCCTGAGCCTGCCGGGGCTCAAGCTCAAGTCGCTCTATCGCACCATCATCTTTCTGCCGACGATGCTCTCGGTGGTGATCGTCGGCTTCTCCTGGAACCTCATTCTGTCGCCGCTCTGGGGCGTCGCGGAAGGCGCATTTAAGGCTGTGGGCTTGGGGAGTCTCTTCGCGCCCTGGCTCGGCCTGCCCTCAACCGCGCTGACGACGCTCGCGCTGATCTCGGTCTGGCAGTTCGTCGGCATCCCGATGATGCTGATCTACGCAGCGCTGCTCAACATACCCGAGGAGCTCACCGACGCCGCGCGCGTCGACGGCCTCGGCCAGTTCCGCATCTTCTGGCACATCAAGCTGCCGCTGGTGCTGCCGACCATCGGCCTCGTTTCGATCCTGACATTTGTCGCCAATTTCAACGCCTTCGACCTCATCTACTCGGTCAAGGGCGCGCTCGCCGGGCCGAACTTCGCCAGCGACATTCTCGGCACGTTTTTCTATCGGACGTTCTTCGGCTTTCAGTTGCAGCTCGGCAATCCGACCATGGGCGCGGCGGTGGCCACGGTGATGTTCTTCATGATCCTCGTCGGCGTCTGCTTCTATCTGTTTGTCATCCAACGCCGCTTGCGGCGCTACGCGTTCTAAGGGGGTTTGATGCTCAGGCAGCGCGCAGGCTCGGCCGGCGTCCATCTCATCCTGGTCGCGTATTGCCTGCTCGCGATCGCGCCGATCCTGCTCGTCGTGATGAACTCCTTCAAGGCGCGCAAAGCCATCTTTGGCGCCCCGCTTGCGCCGCCGAACGCCGACACCTTCTCGCTAGTCGGCTACCACAAGGTTTTCAGCGCCTCGCATGTCTGGACCTATTTCACGAACTCGCTCATCGTCACCCTGGTCAGCATGGGCCTCGTGCTCTTGTTCGGCGCGATGGCCGCCTGGGCGCTGACCGAATACAGATTTCGTGGCTCGACCGCGGTGGCGCTGTTCCTGTCGATCGGGATCATGGTCCCGATCCGTCTCGGCTCGGTCGCCATCGTGACGCTAATGCGAAAGTCCGGCCTGAACGACACGCTGACCGCTCTCATACTCGTCTATGTCGCGCAGGGACTGCCGTTGTCGATTTTTATCCTGAGCGAGTTCGTCCAGCAGATACCGAGGGACTTGCGCGACGCGGCGCGCTGCGACGGCGTGCCGGAGACCCGGATCTTCTTCGAGGTGATAGCGCCGCTCCTTAGGCCGGCGATCGCGACCGTCGCGGTCTTCACCATCATTCCGATCTGGAACGATCTTTGGTTTCCGCTGATTCTCACCTCCTCCGACGCGACGCACACGATCACGCTCGGCGTCCAGCAGTTCCTCGGCCAGTACATCACCGACTGGAACTCGGTTCTCGCGGCGCTGTCGATGGCGATCCTGCCGGTTGTGGCGATCTATGTCGTCTTCTCGCGCCAGCTGATCGGCGGCCTCACCGCCGGCGCGGTCAAATAGGACAGAACGCAGCATGGCGAATCTGCGCATCGACCATCTCAACAAGAGCTATGGGACGGCGCGCGTGCTGAGCGACATCGACCTTTCGATCGACGATGGCGAATTCGTTGTCCTGGTTGGCCCCTCGGGCTGCGGCAAATCCACGCTCTTGCGGATGATCGCCGGGCTCGACGCGCCGACCTCGGGCGACATTTTCATTGGCGGCAAGCTCGTCAATGCGCTCGCTCCCGCGGAGCGGAGAATCGCGATGGTGTTTCAGTCCTATGCCCTCTACCCGCATATGGACGTGCGCAAGAACATGACCTTCGGCCTCAAGTTCACCGGTGTCGCGCCGGCCGAGCGCGACCGGCGGGTCGCCGAGGCGGCGCGGATGCTGCGCCTCGAGGAGCTGCTTGGGCGCTACCCGCGCGACCTCTCGGGCGGCCAGCGTCAGCGCGTGGCGATCGGCCGCGCGATCGTGCGCGAGCCCGACGTGTTCCTGTTTGACGAGCCGCTGTCGAACCTCGACGCGGCGCTGCGCGTCTCGACCCGGGTCGAGATTGCCCGACTGCACCGGCTTTTGGGCGCAACGATGGTCTACGTCACTCACGATCAGATCGAAGCGATGACGCTTGCCGACCGCATTGTCGTCATGAACCACGGCCGCATCGCGCAGGTCGGCAAGCCGCTCGATCTTTACTATTCGCCGGCGGATCTGTTTGTGGCCGGCTTTATCGGCTCGCCGGCGATGAATTTCTTTCCGGCTGAGGTCGTTGGCGTGGAAGAAGGCAAGGCGCGGATCGCCGGCGGCTCGATCGCCGATTTCGCCTTGCCGGCCGGGCCGTTGAAACCCGGCGCGCGTCTCACCATTGGCGTCCGCCCCGAGCACCTCGCGCCGGCCGCCGGCGCCGATTTCGCCACCACCGGCGTCGTCGAGCTGGTCGAACGTCTGGGCGAAGCCTCATACGCCCATGTCCGGCGCGCCGACGACAAGATGACGGTCGCCGAAATCCGCGGCCGGCGGACGCCGGCGCCCGGCGAACAGGTGACCTTGTCAGCCCCGGCGGAGGATATTCATGTGTTCGACGCTGACAATCTCCGGATGGCGATGGGCGCCTGAGCGCGCCTGCGGGGGACCTGCGCACGCGTCGGGCTTTTGCCGGCGCCGAAAGCCCCGCGCTGCGCGAAGCCGTTGTCTCCTCGCGATTAAACCGAGCAACAGACTTCGCCTCGCGCAGTCGTGCGACCGACTGCGCGCCAAAATCAGGCGAGTGGCCTCGCGCCGCGGGCGACGGCGGCGAAGCAGCGTGCTTAGGCGAAAGCGAGTTCGTTCGCCTCCGGGGCCTCGATGCCGAGCTCCTCTCGGAACGCCTGGAGAGCTTGCATGAGGCCTTCGCCGGTATCGAACAGGCCAGCGTAGCTCATTGTGCCGCCGATCCGGCGCGGGGTGCCAATGAGCTGCGGATTGCAGCCGACCGCTTTGAGGACCCGGTAGATGCGGGCGTCGAACACCGAGACAACCTGGGTCAGGCCAGCGAGGATGGCGACCTCGCCAATGCCCGCGATCAGCTCGCTGAGCACGAAGTTAACGCCATTGCGGCTGCGCTGGGGTTGGCCATCGACGGCTACGGCGCAAATGCGTGAGCTCTCCCAGATTGTCGCGCTTTCGATGTATTCAGCATCGTCGAGCAGATAGGGGAAAACGTCGCGCAACATGTTCGGACCCGTGGTCGGCAAGAGTTCGCAAAGATCCCCAGTATTCATGAGTTTGAGGATCAACCGACACAAGATACAGGGGATTCGCGTCATCGAACGCATCCCGCTCGTAGCCGTCTCTGACCGTCACATCCCAACCGAGCCGCTCCGAGAACGTGAGCGCCCGGTTGCGGAACATTGCATCCATTTCCGTCGGAAACAACGACGCACGCGAACCTTCAATAAACTTCAACATCGTGGCATCTCCCTTGCTACGAGACAACAGGATGTTAACCATAGGTCACAATGTGACAATTCCACCAAGAAGCTGAGTTGACATCACAGGAATCACTTAAAAGACGAGCCTTGGAGAGCCTTGGCTGGAATCACACCGGTGGCAACGGCAACGCCGACAGCGTGAGTTAAGTTCGCACAGTTCAGTTTATGCCGTGCCGTATCTAGATAACTCTTCACACTTCCAAAAGATATATTCAAGATATCGGAGATATCTTGATATGTTTTTCCCCTGGCAGCCCAAATCAGGCATTGTTCTTCCCTCTTCGACAGTTTGACGGGAGGACTACTCAGTTTGAGATTGACACTGGCGGCGGAATTGATGAGGACCGAAATCAATTGAAGCTTCACCATATTGTTTTTCTTGAATTGTTCCCATTCGGGCCGCGTATGGTTGCTCGAGAAGGAAACCAGGGAATAAACGCCGCGCCGATTGCGCACCGGGACCGATATCCCATTGCGGCCAACGTCGTGGCTCAACGCATCGGCAAAAAATGCCTGAGTGGCGGGATTGTCGCGCGGCAACTCCTCCCAGTCGAAGGGCAAAACCGCCTTGCTGCCGTTCGTGATGACGGGATCTATAAGTACATATTGCTTGAGGAAGTATCGGGTTTGCCACTGAAAGGAATAGGTGACGGTGCCGGTCAGCAGGCTGGCGTCCGAACTCTTGTCCGGAGCAAACCGCATATATGCGATGTGATTGACGCCGATATCGGCTGCGATTGCCTTTAGGGTCTCCTCCAGATCCTGTTCATTGTACCCAAGTATCGTGTCGGTGAGTTTTATTGCAGCCGATTCGATCGTGATACTTGCCATAGTCGGGCGCCATCGATATCACGTACTGGTCTCGAAGGTCTCGGACGTGTCGCGCTCGACGCTTGCCTGTGTTGTTCTTGGTCGCGCGTCCAGCGTCTTTGAATCTGCAGACAATCACGCCTCCCACATTGCATTACCCCTCAGTCGCTGGTCTATCACGTCAAACGCACTGCAATCAACAATTATGTGGAGGCAGAACGCAGAACAATACCGGGCGAGCTGTAGAATGCGGCGGCCTCCGCCGGGCCATTTTGAGACGCCGATGCTATAGTGGCGAGCGGACGTGGCGGGGCGAGGGCGCGGCGGCGGAGCCGGGAGCGCCTCGCCCGGCTGCACCAACCAGGGAGCGGAGGCAATGAACGTCAACGACCTCGTGGCGATCGACGTCCATACACACGCGGAGGTTTCCTGCCGACAGCCGGCGGACGCGTTCTGGCAGCCATACGAAGACGCCGCGAACAAATACTTCAAGGCGGGCAAGCGCCCGACGATCGGCGAGACCGTCGCCTATTATCGCGAGCGCAAGATCGGCCTCGTCATGTTCACCGTCGACAGCGAATTCGAAATCGGCGCGAGGCGGATTTCGAACGACGAAGTCGCCGAGGCCGCCGCCGCCAATTCCGACATCATGATGGCCTTCGCCTCGATCGATCCGCACAAGGGCAGGATGGGCGTGCGCGAAGCGCGCGATCTGATCACGGCGGGGGTCATAAAGGGGTTCAAGTTTCATCCGACCGTGCAGGGGTTCTTCCCCAACGACCGCATGGCCTATGGCCTTTACGAGGTCATCGCCGAGCACAAGCTGCCGGCGATCTTTCACAGCGGCCACTCCGGCATTGGCACGGGCATGCCCGGCGGCGGCGGCCTGCGCCTCAAATATTCGAACCCGATTCACATCGATGATGTCGCCGTCGACTTCCCCGACATGACCATCATCATCGCCCACCCCTCCTGGCCGTGGCAGGACGAGGCGCTCTCGGTCTGTCTGCACAAGCCCAATGTCTTCATCGACCTGTCAGGCTGGAGCCCCAAGTACTTTTCCCCGCAACTCGTGCAATACGCCAACAGCCAGCTGAAGACGAAAATGCTGTTCGGCTCCGATTGGCCCCTCATCGCCCCGGACCGCTGGCTCAAGGATTTCCGCGAGGCCGGCTTCAAGCCGGAGGTGCACGACCTCATCCTGAAAGAGAACGCGATCCGCGCGCTCAAGATCGCTGCGTAGCCGCCTCGCGCGATGACGGCTTTTCGATGGATCGACGGCGCGGGCGGCGAAATTGTCGCCGACGGCAAGCGGCTGGAGGCGTTCGCGCATGGGCCGCCGCCCGACGAGGCGCCGACGATGGTCATGCTGCACGAGGGGCTCGGCTGCGTTGCGCTTTGGCGCGACTTTCCGGCGCAGCTTGCGGCTGCGACCGGCTGGGGCGTCTTCACCTATTCGCGCGCCGGCTACGGCCGGTCGGATCCCGTCGAGCTGCCGCGGCCGCTCGATTACATGACGCGCGAGGCGCGCTTCAGCCTGCCCGCGGTCCTCGGGGCGATCGGCTTTCAGCGCGGAATCCTGCTCGGGCACAGCGACGGCGCGTCGATCGCGGCCATCTATGCCGGCGAACATTCGGACGACCGAGTGAAAGGCCTCGCCCTCATGGCGCCGCATGTGTTCACCGAGGCGTCCGGCCTCAACGCGATCGGGGAAGCGCGCCGCGCCTATGAGACGGGCGACCTCAAGCCCCGGCTGGCCAAATACCACGCCGATGTCGACGTCGCCTTCCGCGGCTGGAACGGCGCCTGGCTCGATCCCGGCTTCAAGGCCTGGAACATCGAGAACGCGGTCGGCCGCTGGCGTGTCCCCGCGCTCCTGATCCAGGGCGTCGATGATCAATATGGAACGCTCAAGCAAATCCGCGCCATCGCGGCGCGATCGCCCGCGCCGGTCAAGAGCCTCATCCTCGAGGCCTGCCGTCACTCCCCGCAGATCGATCGGCCGCAGGCGACGCTCGATGCGATCGTGGAGTTTTACGCCGACCTCATCCTCCCGAGCAGCCAAATAGCTCCAAGCCAGGCCAAATAAGGCCAAGGAAGTTGCTTGGATTTGCTTGGTTTTGTTCGTCCCAATCCAAACTTTTCAATGAGTTACGGCGATTCCAAATAAGAAATTTCTTCCCTTTCCGCATTGCCGTATTTCGCACGGCGTGGGCGTGGAAACCGGCAATTGGCTAGTCTAACCTACCGCCCATTCTGGCCGGCTTGGCGGTGATTGGCTCCGTCGGGCGGTCCGGCCCATCCAGAATGGACCTTCTGAAAAACTGAAGCACGGATTGGGCCGTCTGGCAAGAAAATGTCGACTTCCCCAGACGAGATTTTCGTCAGCCGTGAACCGAGGCCAACGAGGCGCCCCGCTCCTTTCGGCCGCAGGGCGTCCGGCTCAAGGCGCTACGGCTTCACCCACTTGCCGTTGGCCTTCGACGACTTGACCGCCGCTTCGATGAAGGCCAGGCCCTTGACGCCGTCGTCGATGGTCGGGAAATGCACCGTCCTTGGCGGCTTCTTGCCCACCCGCGCGGCCCTGATGGCGTGCGCGACCTCCGAATAGATGTTGGCGAAGCCCTCGAGATAACCTTCGGGATGCCCCGGCGGGACGCGGGTCACGCGCGCCGCCGCTTCCCCGGCGTCCGGCCCTCCGCGGGTTACGATGCGGGTCGATTTCTCGAACGGCGACCAGAAGAGATAATTCGGATTGTCCTGCCGCCAATGGAAGCCGCCTTTGGTCCCATAGATGCGCAGCATCAGCCTGTTCTCGTTGCCCGGGGCGACCTGGCTTGCCCAGATCGCGCCGCGCGCGCCATTGGCGTAGCGCAGCATGATCTGGACGTTGTCGTCGAGCTTGCGACCGGGCCCAAACGACGTCAGGTCGGCGGCGAGCTCTGTGAGCTCAAGCCCGGTCACGTAATCGGCGAGGTTATAGGCGTGGGTGCCGATGTCGCCGAGCGCGCCGCCCGCGCCCGAGCGTTTCGGGTCGACGCGCCATTCGGCCTGCTTGTTGCCGGTGGTCTCGGTCGCGCCGGTGAGCCAGTCCTGCGGATATTCGGCGTGGACGAGACGGATCTCGCCGAGTTCGCCGGCGCGGACCATCTCGCGCATCCGGCGCACCAGCGGATAGCCGGTGTAATTGTGGGTCAGCGCGAATACGAGGCCGGACTTCTCGACCGCGGCGCGCATCTTCTTGGCTTCCGCGAGGCTCACCGTCAGTGGTTTGTCGCAGATGACATGGATGCCGGCCTTGAGGAAGGCATAGGCCGGTCCGGCGTGGACATTGTTAGGGGTGACGATGGCGACCGCCTCGATCCCGTCGGGGCGCTTGGCTTCGGCTTTCGCCATGCTCTCGTAGTCGTCGTAAACGCGATCTGGCGCGAGATCGAGCGCCGCGCCGGAACGGCGCGACTTCTCCGGCGTCGACGACAGGGCGCCGGCGACGAGTTCATACTGGTCGTCGATGCGGGAGGCGATGCGGTGAACGGCGCCTATAAAGGCGCCCTCGCCGCCGCCCACCATGCCGAGCCTGATCCTGCCGCCCGTCCTGGCGTCGCCGCGTCCCTCGATGGCCATGGTTCTCCTCCCCTCACCTTATTCCGAGCGCACGGTTGATCTGCTTCTTGTCGACGGCTCCGCCGGCGAAGTCGTCGAACGCCTTCTCGGTGACTCGGATGATGTGATGCTTGATGAAGTCGGCGCCCTCGCGCGCCCCGTCCTCGGGGTGCTTGAGCGCGCATTCCCACTCGAGCACGGCCCAGGACGAATAACCGTACTGGGCCATCTTGGAGAACACGCCGCCGAAATCGACCTGCCCGTCGCCGAGCGAGCGGAAACGGCCCGCGCGCTCGATCCACGACGCGTAGCCCGAATAGACGCCCTGCCGGCCGGTCGGGTTGAACTCGCCGTCCTTGACGTGGAACGCCTTGATCCGCTCATGGTAGATGTCGATGAATTCGAGGTAGTCGAGCTGCTGCAGTATGAAATGCGACGGGTCGTAGTTGATCGCGCAACGCTTGTGGCCTTTGACCGCGTCGAGGAAGCGCTCGAACGTCGTTCCGTCGAACAGGTCCTCGCCGGGATGGAGCTCGTAGCAGACATCAACGCCGGCGTCGTCGAACGCGTCGAGGATCGGCTTCCAGCGTTTGGCGAGTTCCGCGAACGCCGTTTCGATGAGTCCGGGCGCGCGTTGCGGCCATGGATAGAGATAAGGCCACGCCAGCGCGCCTGAAAAGCTCGGGCTTGCAGTGAGACCGAGACGTTTCGAGGCCTTTGCGGCCAACATCATCTGTTCGACCGCCCATTTCTGCCGCTCAGCCGGTTTGCCGTGGACCTCTTTCGGCGCGAAGGCGTCGAACGCCTCGTCGTAGGCCGGGTTCACCGCGACCAATTGTCCTTGCAGATGGGTGGCGAGTTCGGTGATCGCGAGCCCGTGGCTCTTGGCGATTCCCGCGACCTCATCGCAATAGGTCTTCGACGACGCCGCTTTGCCGAGGTCGAACAACCGTCCGTCCCAGGCGGGAACCTGGACGCCCTTATAGCCGAGCGACGCGGCCCACTTGCACATGCCCCCGAACGAATTGAACGGCGCCGCGTCGCCCGCGAACTGGGCCAGAAAAATCGCCGGTCCCTTGACCATGCCAGCCATGATCCCCTCCCTTGCTTTGCGCGTTCCACTCGCGCGCCTCACACCCGTAAAAAAAGGGAAGCGCGCCAACGCGCTTCCCCGTCTCCTTGTCTTATCAGAAAGGCGAGTCCTTGAAATAGAAGTCCTTAGCGTTGTCCTTGGTGATCAGCGACGCCTTGAGGATGTAGTCGCCTCGGACCGGAATTCCTTCCTCGAGGCCGAGCGCGGTCACGTCCATCGCGACCGCGACCATGCTCGGCGAATAGAGGACGTCGACCGGCATCATCGGATCGCCGTCCATCACCCGTTTCACCGCGTCCTTTGCGCCGGCGCCCGCCACGACGAACTTGATGTCGGTGCGCTTGGCCTGGGCGATCGCCTCGAACACGCCGATCGCCATGTCGTCGTCCTGGCACCAGACGGCGTCGATCTTGGGATGCTTGGTCAGGAAGTCCTGCATCACCTTGAAGGCGTCGTCGCGGCTCCAGTTGCCGAACTGACTGTCGATCACATTGATCTTGGTCCCCTTGATTCCGTCGTTGAAGGCGTCGACGCGCATCTTGTCGATCGGGATCGGCAGGCCGCGGATGACGACGATGTCGCCGCCGTTCGGCATCGCCTTCTTGAAGAATTGGGCCGCCGACGCGCCGAGACCCGGATTGTCGCCGCCGACGTAAAGGTCGTAGATCGAACGATCGTCCGCGATACGATCGACGACGGTCACAAACGTCCCTTTGTTCTTCACCTTGCGGATCGGGTCGGTCAGCACATTCGGGTCGTGCGGGAGGACGACGAGCGCGTCAATGCCCTGCGTTGACAGGTCCTCGAGCGCATTCGCCTGGGCGGCGGGGTCTGGCGACGTCTTCACGATCACTTTCAGTCCCGGATATTTCTTTTCCAGGGCTTTCGCTTCCTCCGTTGCGTGGAACACCACGCCGCCGGTCCAGCCGTGGTCGGCCGTCGGAACGGAGACCGCCATGGTCTTGGTCGCTTGCGCCTGCGCCGCGCCGGCCATCAGGCCGAGGACCATGAGGCTCACCAGAATACGCTTCATACTTTCATCTCCCATTTTTTTGAGAAGCTCCGGGCAGAACGCCCGGGCCGCCCGGTCTTTCCTCACCGACTCCCGGACATGCCGCGCTGGGCCAGCATCGCGATGATGATGATCGCGCCCTGAACTGCGCCGATGAGGTATTCGCTGACCAGATTGGACAACAGCATGATGTTGCCGATGACTTCGAGGATGAGCGCGCCCGCGATCGTTCCCCAGATGTGGCCGACGCCGCCCTTGAGCCGCGTGCCGCCGACGACGACCGCGGTGATCGCCGTCAGTTCCCAACCGAGCCCGGTCGCTGCGCTGGCCGAACTGAGACGCGGCACGTAGACGATGACCGCGAGCGCAACGCAAAGGCCTTGGATCACGTAAGTGATGGTGCGCACGCGGGCGACATTGATGCCCGAATAGCGCGCCACGTCCTCGTTCGAGCCGACCGCGCGCACATGGCGCCCATAGGCGGTGGCGTAGAGAATGAAAGCGCCGGCCACCGCCACGCCGAGGATCAGGAGCACCGGATAGGGTACGCCGAACAGGTCGCCGAAATATACTTGGCGATAGGCGGCCCGGACATCGTTGTTCCTGATGGTGATCGACCCGCCCTGCGCCAGCCAGGTGAGCAGCGAGCGGAAGATGCCCATCGTGCCGAGTGTCACGATGAACGGCTCGATCTTGCCGATCGTCGTGGTCAGGCCGTTGAACAGGCCGCATAACGCACCGACCGCAAGCGTGAGGACCATCGCCGAGACGATCAGGAGCGGGATGCTGTCGATGAGCCCTGAGTTGAGGAACAGGATGGTCAAGCCCGAAATAAAAGCCGCCATCGCGCCGACTGAAAGGTCCAGTCCGCCTCCAGTGATGACGAGCGTCTGTCCGACGGCGATCGTGGCGATGAACGTGCTGCGCGCCAGCACGTTGGTGAGATTGTCGAAGCTCAGGAAACGCGGATTGGCCAAGGCGCCGAGGGCGCAGATCAGCGCGAGCGCGAGAAACGGGGCGACCGCGCTCACGCTCACGCGGCGCCGTGGCGCGGCGGCTGGAGCCTCATGCACGGCCTGGGTCATCCCGGGGCCCCCTCGCCATTCGTGCCCACGCCCGTCGCCAGCACCACGATCTCATGCTCGTTCATCGCCTCGCCCGCCACTTCGCCGACGAGTCGGCCATTCCGCATGACGATGATGCGGTGGCAGATGCCGATGAGCTCCGCCATCTCCGACGAGATGACGATCACCGAGCGGCCCTCAGCCGCCAGTGCGGCGATGAATCGATAGATCTGCTGCTTGGCGCCGATGTCGATGCCCCGCGTGGGTTCGTCGATGACGACGACGCGCGGGTCAAGCTGCATCATCTTCGCCAGCAGAAGTTTCTGCTGGTTGCCGCCCGACATCTGCCCGGCGAGGAGGTTCTTGTCGCCGATCCGGATGTCGAACCGCCGAATCGCTTCGTCGAGCGCGCGGGCTTCCCTGGCGCGATCGACCAGCGGCCCGCGCTGGAACCTGTCGAGCGAAGCGAGCGTCAGGTTGGTGGCGATCGTCTCCTCGAGCAACAGGCCTTTGCTCTTGCGGTCCTCGGTCAGATAGACGGCGCCGGCGCGCATGCCGGCGCGCGCGTCGCGCCATTGCTGCTCGGCGCCGTTCAGGCGGATTTCCCCGCCGCCCTTGCGAAGGCCGAACAAGGCCTCGAAGAGCTCGGTCCGCCCCGCCCCGACCAGTCCGGCGAATCCGAGGATTTCGCCCGGCCGCAGGCTGAAGCTCGCATCCTCGGCGAAGCCCGCGGCGCCAAAATGGCCGACCTCCAACGCCGGCTCCCCGGTCGGCGCGGGCGGGCGGGGCGGATAAAGCGCGAGCAGGTCGCGTCCGACCATCAGGCGCGCCATGTCGACGGGCTCGAGCTCGGCCGCCGGTTTTGTGGCTACCTGCTTGCCGTCACGAAGCACCGTCACCACGTCGGCGACCGCTTTGACCTCTTCGAGACGGTGGGAAATGTAGAGGACGGCGACGCCTTTCGCCTTGAGCTCCCGAATCAGATTGAGGAGCGCGGACGTCTCGACCGGGGTCAGCGACGCGGTCGGCTCGTCGAAAATCGCGATTCGATGGGGAACCGCGAGCGCCCGCGCGATCTGAGCCAGCTGGCGCTGCGCGATCGACAATTGCTGTACCGGCGCGGTCACTGGCGCTTCGACTCCGAACACCCGCATAGCCACGGCGGCGCGGCGGTTCATCTCCCTGTCGTCGACCGTGAACCCACGGCGCAGCTCGCGTCCGAGAAACATGTTTTCGGCGATCGACAGGTCGGGCGCGAGCATGATCTCCTGGTGGACCAGAACAACGCCGCGCCGCTCCGCATCGACCGGGCCCTTCAACTCGACTGGTGAGCCGTCGAGCTTGATTGCGCCGCGGGTGGGCGTGAGATGGCCGGCGAGGACCTTCATCAAGGTCGACTTTCCGGCGCCGTTCTCGCCGATGATCGCGTGGACCTCTCCGGGGCTGACGCTGATCGAGACGTCGCTCAAGACCTCGATTGGCCCGAACGAGCGCGACAACCCGACCGCTTCGAGAACGGGGGCCGCCGGGCGGACGTGGGCGCTCTCCTCCGCGCCGGGTTCAGACATCTGCCCCCGACGGTCCAATCGCCCTCCCTCTTAGCCGGCCCTTTTCGCCTTTTCGTAACATGTTAGCCGAACGCTAACACTCGGAAGGCGGACGCGTAAAGCGCGTGCGGATTCGGCCCGCCGCCGTTGGGGTTTCGCCGTGCGCGAAATCATTTGGTTGTCGGATGAACCGCGGGGCGCAACGTCGCGCGCTCGAAACTGGCCCGTCGAAAGGCGCTTGCGCGGCCTTGCGCCGTCAGTCGAGAAAGGCCGGCGCGAAGACGCGAGCCGGCGAGCGCCTGACGCGCCTCGAGCGTCCGAGCGGGAAGCGGCGCACGATCATGAACTCGCCGCCAGGCCCGCTTTCCTCCAGGCGTCGAGATAATACACCTGGCGAGGGGTCAGCCGCGCGGGCTCGCGGGGTTCGCGGTCGCGAAACCCGCGTAAGGAGTCGAGAGAGCGAACGACGCTGCTCTCGAACGAGCGTAGTTCCCTCAGGCCGCCATGAGGCTGGAGAGCCACAAACGCCGGCCCGTGTCCCATGGCGACGGGGCGAACCGTGAGCTCACCGGCATCGAAAGGGGCGAACTTGCGCGAAAACTCGGCGAGGGTGTCGATCACAGTGGCGACATCGAGATCCAGGCGGAGGCGAAACGGCGCCTTCAGCGTCGCATGAAACCCGTACCGGCGCGGCGCGCTGGTCACGCTCCGCCATGTGGAAGGCGTATAGCCTTCCGGCGCGAACCCCTCCCGGGACGCGCCCGCCAGCGCGTCGCGGCCGATCACGTCGCAGCCGAAGCGCCACAGGTCGCTCTCCTGCTTCTCGCGCTCATGCTCTGCGTCGCAGCCGCACCCGCCGTAGCGGTTCGCATCAAGGATATCTCGGTTTTGCGCGGCGTTAGCGATAGCCAACTGGTCGGATATGGCCTCGTGGTCGGCCTTCAAGGTTCAGGCGACACCTTGCGAAACGCGCCGTTCACCGAGCAATCCATCCAGGCGATGCTCGAGCACCTGGGCCTCGACGTGCACGGCGCGTCGCTGCGCAACCGCAACGTCGCCTCGGTGATCGTCACAACGGATCTCGCCGCCGGAATGGAGGCGGGCGCCCGGCTCGACGTCACCGTATCCGCGCTCGGCGACGCGCCGTCGCTGATGGGTGGAACCCTGCTCCTGACCCAGCTCCAGTCAGCGGACGGGGTGGTCCACGCGAGCGCCCAGGGCGCCGTCTCCGTGACCGGTTTCGAAACCGCGGGCCAGGGCGAGACGCTGTCGCAAGGCGTCCCGACCGCCGGCCGTATCCCCAATGGCGCGATCGTCGAGCACGAAGTGCCCGCATCCCCCGACGAGCTGCGCTCGATGCTCGAACTGAAGAACCCCGACTATGCGACCGCAGTCAGGATCGTCGATGCGATCAACGCCTATTCGCGCGAGCGATTCCGGGCCCATGCCGCCTACGAAGTCGACAGCCGGACCGTCGAATTGTTCCGCCCGCGCAATGTCTCGTTCGCGCGATTCATAGCCGAGGTCGGCGAACTTCAGGTCGAGCCGGACATGGCCGCGCGGGTGGTTCTCGACGCGCGAACCGGCACTGTCGTCGTCAGTCAGGACGTCCAGATATCAACCGTCGCGGTAACCTACGGGACGCTGACGGTCCGGGTCGCCGAGCAGCCCCGCGTCTCGCAGCCCGCTCCGTTCTCCCAGGGGAAGACGATCGTCACACCCAACACCAGGATCGATGTCGAGCAGGGCGGCGGACCGATCGCCATCGTCGGCGGATCAAGCCTCAGGGCGTTGGTCACTGGCCTGAACCGGATCGGCGTCAAGCCGCCCGGAATCATCGCGATCCTTCAGGCGATCAAAACCGCCGGCGCGCTGCAGGCCGATCTGGTCATTCAGTGACGCGTGGGGCCGAGGTCGTCCATTTCGTTCGGGTCAGCCCAGCGCAAGGCGGATGATCGAGGATGCCGGCCAATTCCGAGGTCGACACATGCCGACTCCCACCCTATCGCGAGGAAAGACGAACTCGAACGCGCGGCAGACTTGGCCTCAGCGCCGCGCTCGCCGCCGCTGCTTTCCTGTCGTCCCCGGCAAGCGCCCAGGACGGGCGGACGCCGGAAAGTCAGAAGGCAAAGGCGAACCCTGACAGAGCGGCGGAGACCGAAGCGAGCCGCTTCTGCGCCAACGCCGCCCCATCGGTCGCCGAGGCGCGGATCGCCTGGCAGACGAAACGCCTTGGCGAGCTCGACGCGCAGGTCAAGCAGCGGCTCGCCGATCTCGAGAAGGCCGAGGCATTGGTGCAGGAATGGGTCGCCAAGCGCGACACCATGCTCAAGGCCGCAAGCGACGACCTCGTCGCGATCTACACCCGGATGCGACCGGAGAACGCGGCCATTCAACTTAGCGCCATGGACGACCAGATGGCGGCGGCAATCCTGGGCAAACTCAAGCCCAGCGCCGCCGGAGCCATTCTCAACGAGATGGATGCGGAGCGGGCGAGCAAGCTCGCATCCATCCTGTCAGGCGCGAGCGGCGGCGAGAAAAAATCCTGATGCGGCTCATTCTGCCGCCGATGTGGCTCGCGATCGCACTGTCGGCGAGCGGCTGCTGGAACAGCGCGAGCGAGTTCATGCGCGAGCCCTTCTTCTCGCCGGTCGGGGCCGGGCTCGCCCCGGAGGAGACCGCCGGCATCCAGAGCGCCAACGCCGTTGCCGTGCAGCAACCCGCCTCGACCGGACCGCCGCCTTCGTTGTACAGCCAGCCGCGCATCGCCCATGTCGGCGACATCGTGCGGGTGCTGATCTCGATCAACGACAGGGCGAGCCTCGACAACGCCTCGGGCCGCTCGCAGACGAACAAAGACGGCGTCGTTATCGACTTCGGCTACAACAGCGGGTCGTGGTCGTCCTCGTCCAGTCAACCTTCCAAGGCTCTTGGCGACCTGTCCACGCAGTCGTCCACCCAGGGCCAGGGCAACATCGACCGGTCGGAGCAGATTCAAGTGTCGGTGGCGGCAATCGTCACCCGCGTCCTTCCCAACGGGAATCTCGTCATCTCCGGATCGCAGGAAGTGCGTGTCAACTACGAGATGCGCCAGCTCACTGTCGCGGGGATCGTGAACCCGCTCGACATCTCCCTCAACAACAACGTCGCCTATGACCGGATCGCCGAGGCCCGCATCGCCTACGGGGGGCGCGGACGGTCGAACGATTTTCAGCAGCCGCCTTGGGGGCAGCAGGTTTACGACGCCGTCAGGCCATTCTAGCCGGAGCGACGATGTCCGATTCCGCCTTGCCGCGAGGCGCCGCCACCGGGAACTCGCTGCGAGCGTCGCTGATCGAATTAACGGTGGTCGTCGTTATGAGCGCCTGCGCTGGGGCCGCGTTCGAGGCGTCGCGCGCCGGGGCGCCGCCGGGGCCGGACAAGGCCGCCGAATCGTCGGCCACGGCTCAGCCGGCGCAACCCTCGACCATCGTCGATCTGCCGCCGATCGTGACCAATCTCGGCGCGTCGCAGGGCACCTGGATACGGCTGGAGGGTTCGATCATTTTCGACCCCAAGACGTTGCCGCATCCCGACGCCGTCGCGGGGCGGATCGGCGACGACATTCTCGCCTATCTGCGTACGGTGTCGTTGCGTCAGCTCGAAGGCCCGATCGGGCTTGAGAACATCCGCCAAGATCTCAACGAGCGGGCCGCGATCCGCAGCGACGGGAAGGTGCGCGCGTTCGTGATCCGAACATTGGTGGTGCAATGAGACGGGCAGTCCGAGCGGCCGTCGCGCTCCTGGCGGCATGCTGGCCGGCGTCGGCGCAGACGGTCGATCTTGGCGCCCTCATCCCCGCCGGCGGCGCCACGGCAAGCGGCCGGATCATCGAGCTCGTCGCGATTCTGACCGTGCTTTCGGTCGCGCCCGGTCTTCTTATCATGGTCACGAGCTTCACTCGCTTCATCGTCGCGCTTTCGTTCCTGCGTTCCGGCCTCGGTTTGCAGAGCGCGCCGGCGAATCTGGTCCTCATCAGTCTGTCATTGTTCATGACATTCTTCGTCATGGCGCCGACTTTCGACCGCGCCTGGCAAAACGGACTGCAGCCGATGATGGACAAAAAGATCAGTCAAGAGGACGCGCTCGTCCAGGTCATCGAGCCGTTCCGGGAATTCATGCTCTCCCAGGTGCGTGAAAAGGACGTGGCGCTGTTCGAGAGCCTGTCGAAAGGGCGCTTCGAGACCGCCGACCGCTCCAAGGCGGACCTGAGGCTCCTCATACCCGCCTTCATGATTTCGGAGCTCCGTCGCGGTTTCGAGATCGGGTTCCTGATCGTCTTGCCGTTCCTCGTCATCGACATGATCGTCGCGACGCTGACCATGTCGATGGGCATGATGATGCTGCCGCCTTCGGTCATCTCGCTGCCGGTCAAGATCCTGTTTTTCGTCCTGATCGACGGCTGGAACCTGCTGATCGGCAGCCTCGTGCGCTCCGCCAGCTGATAATCGCGCGGCAAAAGGCTGCGAATCGCGGGCGAGGCGGACTTTTCGGCGCCGCGCCGCGGCGCGCCTTCCGGCAATATCGCCGGGCGCCAGCTTCGCGCAAGGCCACGCGCCTCAAATGGGCTTAGTCCGCCGAGGAGACCCCATGACCATTCTGAACGCCAGCGTGTCGGGAATGTTGGCCGATTCAAACTGGCTGTCGTCGATCTCCCAGAATGTCGCCAACTCCAACACCACCGGCTACAAGAACGTCGAAACCGAGTTTTCGTCGCTGGTTGACCAGATTTCCAACGGCGACCCGGACTTCGGCGGCGTCGCATCAAGCCAGATCGCGCTCAATTCGCTTCAGGGCAACGTCGTCTCCACCTCGACGCCGACCGATCTCGCGATTCAGGGCTCGGGCTTCTTTGTCGTGTCCAACTCTGGCGGCGAGCTTTTCCTCACCCGCAACGGCTCGTTCACGCCGGACGCCTCGGGCAACCTCGTCAACAGCGCCGGCTATTACCTGATGGGCGAGGACGTTCAGAACGGCGCTTCGCCGCTCGCGGCGAATTCGCTGACCGGACTGGTGAAGGTCAATGTCAACAACGCCGGCCAGACCGCGACGGCGACCACCGCCGCCTCGCTCACCGCAAATCTGCCCTCTACGGCGACGCCGGTCGCCGCCGCCGATCTGCCATCGGCCAATACCGCGAGCTCGACCTATACCGAGGCGACGTCGCTCGTGGTGTACGACAATCTCGGCGGTGCGCACACCATCAACGTCTATTTCACCAGTACCGGACCAAACACCTGGGAGGTCGACGCCTACGACGCGTCGGACGCGTCCGCCAGCGGCGGCTTTCCCTATTCCTCTGGTCCGCTCGCGACCCAGACCCTCACCTTCGATCCGACGACCGGCGCGCTGTCCTCCGGTTCGCCGCTTTCGATCGCCGTGCCGAACGGCCAGACGATGTCCCTCGATCTCAGTACCATGACGCAGCTCGCCGCGCCCTTCAACGTGACCGCCGCGACCGCGAACGGGAACGCGCCGAGCGGCATCAGCGGTGTCTCGGTCGCCGCCAATGGCTCCCTAACCTTCAACTATGCCAATGGATCTTCCAGCGCCGCCTACGACATTCCGCTGGCCAATGTGGCAAGCCCCGACAATCTCACGTCCGTCAACGGTGACGCATTCCTGCCGACTTCCGCGTCGGGCCCGGTTTATCTCGGGACCGCCGGCGGCGCGGGCTTCGGCTCGATCGAATCCTCGTCCCTCGAAAGCTCGACGGTCGATTTGGCCACGGAACTGACCGAAATGATCCAGGCCCAGAGCGCCTACGAGGCCAATTCCAAGGTGTTTCAGACCGGGGCCGACATTCTCGACGTCCTGAACGGGCTGAAGCCGTGAGGCCGAATGAGCCCAGGAAGCCTCGATGAGCCTGTCGACCGCGTTCAACGTCATCAGCTCTTCTTTCGCTGTCAATTCGGCGCAGACCGCCGTCGTCTCGAACAACATCGCCAACGCCAATACCCCCGGCTATTCGCGCGAGATCGCGAATGTCGCGACCAATTCTTACGGCGGGGCGGATGTCGCTTCGATTACCCGGGAGGCCAACGCCGCGCTCCTGGAGCAGGTCTCGAGCTCGGCCTCGCAGGCTGCGGCGCAGCAGGCGATATCCGACGGGCTCACGACGCTCGCGGCGACGGTCGACGACAGTTCGTCGGCCTCGTCGACCTCGGGCGCAAACCAGAACGGCGCCTCGCCCTCGGCCATGCTCGCCAATCTCCAGGGCGCGCTGTCCACTTATGAAGACTCGCCAACCTCGTCGTCCGCCGCCGAGGCCGTCGTGTCAGCCGCATCCGATCTTGTCTCCTCGCTCAACAGCAGCAGCGCGACGATCGCGCAGGTGCGCGAGCAGGCCGACCAGAACATGACGACATCGGTCAGCACGATTAATTCACTTCTGAGTCAGTTCACCGCCGCCAACAACGCCGTCGTGACCGGACTTCAGACCGGCGCCGACGTCGCCAGCGCCGAGGATACGCGCGATTTGATCGTGACCCAGCTTTCTCGGCAGATAGGGGTCTCGACCATCACCGCCGCCAACGGCTCGGAGTCGATCTACACCGACAGCGGCGTCACCCTGTTCCAGACTACGCCGCGGGCCGTCTCCTTCACTCCAACCGCGACGCTCGTCGACGGCGCGAACGGCGCGCCGGTTACCGTCGATGGCGTGCCGATCACCGGCGCCAGTTCGCCAACGCCCATTCAATCGGGCGCGCTCGCCGGCTACGCTGCGTTGCGCGACACGCTGGCGCCCGAATATCAGGCCCAGCTCGACCAGATCGCCGGCGGCCTCATCAACGCCTTCGCGGAAAGCGATCAATCGGCGACCCCCACGCTGCCGTCGCTGCCGGGCCTGTTCACCACGCCGGGAGCAATCGGCCTGCCCTCGATGTCGGCGACGACCGGTCTCGCGGCAGCAATAGAGGTCAATCCGAACGTCGACCCGTCGCAGGGCGGCAATCCGAATCTCCTGCGCGACGGCGGAATCTCCGACCCCGGAAACCCGGCCTATACCTACAACACGAGCGGCTCGGCGAGCTACACCGGACGCATCCAGGAACTCGCCGGCGACATCGGCGCGAACCAGAGCTTCGACCCGTCCGCCGGGCTTGGCTCCTCGTCGAGCCTCGCCGATTACGCCAACGCGTCGGTGAGCTGGCCGCAAGGCCAGAACCAGCAGGCGAGCGACTCCTCGTCTTATCAGAGCGCGCTCGCGACCCAAGCGACCTCGGCGCTGTCGAATGCGACCGGCGTCAATCTCGACGCCGAGATGACCAACATGCTCAACCTCGAAAACTCCTACGCCTCGTCGGCGAAGCTCCTGACGACCGTCACCAGCATGTTCTCAGCCCTTCTGCAGGCCGCATGACCACGATGGCGACAAATTTCGTTTCGAGCCAGTTCCTGTCCAAGAGCCTCGTGGCGCCGGTCATGCAGACCCAATCGTCTTTGACCACGGCGATGACCGAGGAATTGACCGGCCAGTACGCCGATCTCGGCCTGCAGCTCGGCGAGCAATCCGGCTACGAGCTGTCGCTCAAGGAGCAAGTCGACCAGCTCCAGACGCTGACCAGCGGCAACAGCATCGTCTCGACCAGCCTGTCGACGGCGCAGAGCGCGCTTTCGGCGATCAGCTCCAGCGCCCAGACGACCCTGAACGATCTTGCGACCTGGACGCCGGGCGCCGATTCGGGCGCTTCGCTCCAGAACATGGGCCAGTCGGCGTTGCAGTCGCTGATCGGCGCGACAGCGGAATTGATCCCGCCGAACACATATTGGTCCGCCCGACGTCGCATTCGCCGAGGCGCGAGGTAAGCTCGTAGGCCACCTGCAAGGGCTCAATCTGGCGCAATATCTGCCTGTCCCCTGACCCGCGAAAGGTCGCGATGTACGAATTCGCTTACAACGAGGTGATCGAAGACTCGCGCCAGACCATGCGCGCGCGCGAGCGCCAGGCGATGGACCGCGTCATCGCGATGCTGCGGGCGGCTCGGGAGAGAGAGCCCGGATCGCGCGAGCGGGTCGAGGCGCTCTTCTATCTGCGCCGCCTGTGGATGATCTTTCTCAACGATCTCAACGCCCCAGCCAACGAGCTGCCGGAGCAGCTCAGAGCCGGGATCATCTCGATCGGCATCTGGATGATGAAGGAGATCGATCGCGCGCGAGAGGGGACGACGACCGATCTGACGCCGATGATCGAAATCAACGAACTGATCCGCGACGGGTTGAAGTGAGGGGCGCGCCGATGAACATCACGCTCAGGGCCGGAGAGCGATTGTTCATCAACGGCGCGGTCATCCGCATCGACCGCAAGGCGTCGATCGAGCTTTTGAACGAAGTCACGTTCCTGCTCGAGACCCATGTCATGCAGACCGAGGAGGCGACGACGCTCGTTCGCCAGATCTATTTCGCGGTCCAGATCATGCTCATGGACCCGGCCGCCGCCGCCAGCGCCGCGCCGCTCGCCCGCTCGCTCGTCGAATCGGCGCTCGGGGCCTATCGCGCGCCAGAATTGGCGGCAGGCCTGAAAAGCGTCGCCGGGTCGCTGGTCCGCGGCCGCAATTTCGAGGCGCTGAAGGCGCTCCGTGGTTTGTTCGCCCTCGAAGACAAGGAGCTTCAGCCGCTCGGACAGACGCCGAGCGCCGCCTAGAAAGGAGAACGCCATGACTGTCGGCGCAGCTTCCCCGGTCGCCGCTCCCGCCGCATCGGCTTCGTCCGCCCCCGTGTCGGCGTCCGCGGCGACCCAGAGCCTCAGCTACAACGACTTCCTCACCCTTCTGATGGCGGAGATGAAGAACCAGGACCCGACCCAACCGATGGACCCGTCGCAGATGGTGTCGCAGCTCGCCACCGTCTCCGAAGTCGGGCAGGCGGTGCAGACCAACACGACCCTCAACTCGCTTTTGACCGCGACCTCGCTGTCGCAGGCCGAGCAGCTGGTTGGCCAGACCATCACCTCCGGCGACGGTACGACGTCTGGCCAGGTCGCCTCGGTCAGCGTCACCAGCACGGGCGCGGTCGCCACCCTGACCAACGGCGCGACCGTCTCGCTCGCCAATGGCGCGAGCGTGCAGTGAACGAAGGCGACGCGATCGATCTGGTCCAGTCGGCGATCTGGATGGTGGTGGTCGGCGCCGGCCCGTGCGTCGGCGCGGCGATGGCGGTCGGCGTGGTCATCGCGCTGCTGCAGGCCTTGACCCAGATTCAGGAGATGACGCTGACCTTCGTGCCGAAGATGATCGCGGTCTTCGTCGCCGCGAGCTTGACGGCGTCGTTCGTCGGCGGCAAGTTCTCGATCTTCACCGAAAGCGTCTACGGGCGGATCGAGCAGGGCTACAAATGAGCGGGAGTGAGGCGCGGTCCGTCCCCATCCGAACGTCATTGCGAGCGAAGCGAAGCAATCCAGGGGAACATGGCGCGCCCTGCGTTCCCGTGGATTGCTTCGTCGCTGCGCTCCTCGCAATGACGTTCCGGCGTTATGGGAAAATGCGCTAGACCGCCCAAAGCGCTGGAAATTGGGAGCCCAGCCATTTCGCCAGCGCCGCATTGACCTCGACGGGCTTCTCCTGCGCCATCCAGTGGCCGGAGGCGATCGTCGCTTCGGTCAGGTTGTCGCAATGGGCGCGCATCGGCTCGGCGAGGCGCGAGACGAGCGTCTCGCATACGTAGTCGTAGGCGCCATGCATGAAGAGCACCGGCATGTTCAGCCGCCAATTGGCTTTCGCGCGCGCGGCGTAGGCGAGATTGGCTTCCCAATTCATGTACCAGCTGTCGGGGCCGAAGAACCCGTTGCGTTCAAGCGCCGCGACGTAGCGGCGCTCGTCCTCTTCGCTCAGCAAGGCCGCGTCACGCGGAACTTTGGGGGCGGTATTCCCCGGGCCAAACCAGCCGCCGTTGGCGCGGGTGAAGGCGGTCGGGGCCGGCTTGCCTTTGCTGGTAGGGTTGCCGGAGCGGAAGAGCGCTCGGACCGTGGCGCCGACATCGCTCTCGAAGCCGGCCTCTGCGATCGCAAAATTCTCGCGGTAGAACAATTGATAGTCCCACTGCGCGGCCGGAAACTTCCCCACCGGATAGACGCTGCGGTCGGACAACGGGACAACGGTCTCGACCGCGAAGCCCTCGGGCTGGTAGGGCACGCAAAGATTGGCGACGCCGTGGCAGAGGTCCGGATGGTGCTGGGCGATCGACCAGACAACCGGCGACCCCCAATCGTGGCCGACCCAGAGCGCCTTCTTGGCCCCGAGCGCGCCCAGGAGCTCGACCATGTCGGCGACGATCTCTTCGAGCGCATAATCCTCGTGGCGGGGATAGACGCTCGAGCGTCCGTAGCCGCGCATGTCCGGGGCGATGGCGCGAAACCCCAGCGCTGCGAACGCCGGCAACTGCTCGCGCCAGGAGACCGAGAGCTCCGGCCAGCCGTGCAGGAAGACGATCGGCGTCGCGCCCGCGGCGCCGCAGGAGAGAAAGAACGTCGTGTGCCGAGGGCTCCTGGCGACATGCTCGAGGACCGGGAAGGTCATGCGGGACTCCGTGGCGTCGGGTCTTTATCTCCCACCCTTCGATCCTCGCGCAAGCTTTACCGCCCACTCTCCCGCCCGCGGGCGCCGTAAGTCGGCGGCGGCCGATCAGCGAGGACGGCAATGTCATTGACGGCTGTGGGAGCCGGGTCAGCGGCCAACCGCGGCGGCAAGGATATCGCCTTCGCCGTCGGCATCGTCCTGATCCTGTGTCTGTTCTTCCTCCCCGTTCCGGCGTTCATGATCGACTTCGGCCTGCCGCTGTCGATCGCGCTCGCCGTCCTGATCCTGATGGTGGCGCTCTGGATCCACAAACCGCTCGAGTTCTCGGCCTTCCCGACCGTGCTCCTGGTGGCGACGATCCTCCGGCTCGCGCTCAACATTTCGACCACCCGGCTCATCCTGTCACGCGGCGAGCAGGGTCCGACTTCGGCGGGCTATATCATCCGCGGCTTCGCCCGCCTCGTGATGGGCGGCGATTTCGTCATCGGTATCATCGTCTTCCTTATCCTGGTGACGATCAACTTCCTGGTCATCACCAAAGGCGCGACCCGTATCGCCGAGGTCGGCGCGCGTTTCACCCTCGACGCCATTCCGGGAAAACAGATGGCGATCGACGCCGATCTGTCGGCTGGCCTCATCGACGAGAAGGTGGCGCAGGCGCGCAGGCGCGAACTCGAGGAGGAGAGCGCCTTTTTCGGCTCGATGGACGGCGCATCGAAATTCGTCCGCGGCGACGCGATCGCCGGCCTCATCATTCTCGCCGTCAACATCTTCGGCGGCATCGTCATCGGCGTCACCCGCCATGGGTTGTCGCTCTCCGCCGCGGCCGACATCTTCACCAAGCTCTCGGTCGGCGACGGCTTGGTGACCCAGATTCCGGCTCTCATCATCTCGCTCGCCGCCGGCCTGCTGGTCGCCAAGGGAGGCACCCGCGGCTCGGCCGACAAGGCGGTGATCGACCAGCTGAGCGGCTACCCGAACGCGCTCTTTCTCGCCGCGATGACGATGGCGGTGCTCGGCGTCGTTCCTGGCCTGCCGTTCCTGCCCTTCGCGCTGCTCGGCGGGCTGATGGCTTCCGTCGGCGTCGCCATTCCCAGGCAGATCGAGAAGGATCGCGTCGCCGAGGCGGCGAGAGTCGCGGCCAAGGACGAGCGGGCGAAGGCCGAGGCGCGCGGCTCGATCAGGGAGCAACTCAAGTCGTTCGAGGTCGAGCTGGTCTTGAGCAAGGAGCTCAACGCCGCGCTTCTCGCCTCGCGCGACGAGATCGGCTCCCGCATCGCCAAGATGCGGCGCAAGTTCGCCCGGCAATACGGCTTTGTCGTTCCCGAGATCCGCCTCTCCGACGATCTCAAGGCGCCGCCGAAGACCTATCAGATCAAGATTCACGGCGCCGCCGTCACGACCCAGGAGCTCAGGGTCAAGGACTGCCTAGTCATCATCGGCGACGGGCCCCGCCCCAATCTCCCCGGCGACGAGGTCCGCGAGCCCGCTTTCGGCATGCGGGCGATCGCGATTCCCGAGGCGTTCGTCAAGGACGCCAAACGCCAGGGCTTCAAGCCGATCGATCCGGTCTCGGTTTTGCTCACGCACCTGAGCGAAGTCATCCACAACAACCTCGCCCAGTTGCTGTCGTCAAGGACATGCGCGCGCTCCTCGACCGGCTCGAGCCCGAGTACAAGCGGCTGCTCGACGACATGTCACCCTCGCAGATTTCGCAATCGGGGCTGTTGGCGACGCTGAAGCTCCTGCTCGCCGAGCGCGTCTCGATCCGCAACCTAAACCTGATCCTCGAAGCGGTGGCGGAAATCGCGCCCCACGCGCGGCGCCCCGAGCAGATCGCCGAGCACGTCCGCATCCGCCTCTCCCAGCAGATCTGCGGCGATCTCGCCGACAACGGCGCGCTTTCGGTCCTCAGGCTCGGCAATCGCTGGGATCTCGTCTTTCATCAGAGCCTCAAGCGCGACGCCAAGGGCGAGGTGATCGAATTCGACATCGATCCGCGGCAGATGGAGCAATTTGCCGCCGAGGCTTCGGCGGCGATCCGCAAGCGGATGGACGAGCAGCGCCTGTTCGCCATTGTCACCGCCGCCGAGACGCGCCCTTACGTTCGAATGATCATCGAGCGGATGTTCCCGACCCTGGCTGTCCTGTCGCAGCTCGAGATCGCGCGCGGCTTCGAGGTCAAGTCGCTCGGGACGATCGCGTGACGGCGCTCGTCGCCGGGGCGCTTGCCGGGCCGCACGAGGCGCTGGCGCCCAAGGCGGCGATCGGCGCCTTCGTGCTGTTCTGCCGCATCGGCGCCTGCCTAATGCTCGCGCCGGGGTTCTCGAACGCCCAAATTCCGACGCAGGTCCGCCTGTTCGTCGCGCTTGCGGTGACGCTGACGCTGACGCCGCTGTTGCTCGAGCGCGTGCCCGGCGCGGTATTCGGCGGCGATCCGATCCTCACCCTCAAAGTGATCGCGGTCGAATTGCTGGTCGGCGGAATGATCGGGTTCCTCGCCCGGGTCTTCTGTCTCGCGCTCGAAGCCCTGGCGGTGGGCGCGGCGACGATGCTCGGCTTCTCCAACCCGTTCGGATTCCAGGTCGAGGGGGACGAGGCGATGGCGCCGTTAGCGACCCTGATCTCGCTTGCCGCGATCGCGCTCCTGTTCGCGGCCGACCTTCACTGGGAGTTGTTGCGCGGCCTTGTCGCTTCCTACGACGTCATTCCGGTCGGGGCGGACTTCAACGCCCGCCTCGCGCTGAAGCAGATCGCCGACGCGCTCGGCAAATCGTTCCGCCTTTCGCTCAGGATCGCCTCGCCCTATGTGATCTACGCGCTGGTCGTCAATCTGGCGCTGGCGCTGGTCAACCGGCTGACGCCGCAGGTCCAGGTTTTCTTTGTCGCCATGCCCTTCGTCGCTGCCGGCGGCCTCGTCCTGCTCTATTTCACCATCAAACCGGCGATCGACGCCTTCATGGGCGGGTTCGGCGCCTGGCTCATTTCCGGATAGACGATGAAGAAACGTCTCGACGCGCTGACCCGCATCGGCCGGTTTCAGGCGCTGATGCGCGATCTCGGACGCTCACGGCTTCGTTCGCTCGAACGGCAGCAGGCGGAATTGACCGACGATCTCAGGGCGGTGTTTGAGACGCTGGAGTCGGACGAGTTCGCCTGTGGCGTCCAGGCTGGGCTGGCCGCGCGCCACATTCGGGCGTTGCAGCGCAAGCTCGATCAACTCATCCGCGACCAGGACGCCGCGCGCTCGAGCGCGCTTGCGCAGGGGACACGGGCGAAGCTTGCCGAGCTCGCGCTCGAAGCCGCGGCCCTCGACCATCGGCGTCGCCAAGAGCGCAAGGCGCTGGCCGAGCTCATCGAGCTGGCGATCTCTCGCCGAGCCGCAAGCTCGACATAAGGCTGAGGGCGGACGCTGGCTCGTCCTCCCCACCAATGACGGCGGCCATGGCATTCAATCCTCGCACCGATGTCGTCATGGAGGTCCTGAGCGCGGCTGATCCGTCCCGCGCGAGCCTCGCCGCCCAGCGGCTCAGCGCCCTTGCCGGCTCGAACGCGCCGGGAGCCGACTTCTCCGCCGACCTTGAGCGCGCGGCGAGCGCGGCGAGCTCTGCGACCGCAATTCCCGCGCCGGTCGCAAACGCGGCCGACGCCCGCTCCCGTCTGGCCGAAATCCCGGGCGGACCGGACAAACCCAGCCAGGCCAAGACCCAGTTCGAGGCGATGATGCTCAATTCGTTCGTCGGCGAATTGCTGCCGAAGGACGCGAGCAGCGTCTTCGGTCAGGGAACGGCTGGCGACATGTGGCGATCGATGCTCGCCGAGCAGGTGTCGCTCGAGATCGCCAAGTCCGGCAAGCTTGGCTTGGCCCGGCGCCTGTTCGCCACCCACGAGGTCGCCCCGCGCGGCGAGTCGGCGCATCCCGGCGACGTGGCCAGGGCGGCCGGAGAGGCGGCGCAAATGAGCGCCAATATTCTCTCTGCCCCCGCCAGCGCCGAGCTCGGCAATGGCGCCGTTCTGTTCGCCGGACGCAAGCGGACATGACCCAGCCGCAGCGGCAAGCCCAATCGGCGGCCGCCGCCGCGGCGCTGCCGATCGTCGAGCGCCTCATCGCAACCATCGAAGCGGAAAACCGGGATCTCGCGCAGGGCCGTCCTGCCCAGTACGAGGCGTATAGTCTGCGCAAGAACCAGGGCCTGCTCGAACTCAACCGCCTCATTCCGGCGCTCGACCGGGCGACTCGCCGCCGGCCCGTTGCGGGAGGCGCTGACCGATCTGCACGCCAAGCTCGAGGCCAACCGCCGGGCGCTCGCGGTTCAGCTCAAGGCCTGCGCGGCGGTCTCCGAGATCATCGCCCGCGCCATTCAGGACGGCCAGTCTGACGGAACCTATACCGCGCTCGCCTGGAGACGGTCGCGGGCATGATCAAGGCCGTGGTCATCGGCCTCGCGGCGGCGGGCGCCGCCATCGCCGCGGAGGTCGGGAACCGACAAGGTTCTCGCCCTGCGCGAAGCCCATTCGGCCGCGGCGGTCGCGAGGTCCACCGAGGCGCGCAAGACGCACGAGATCAATGTCCCACGGATCAAGGACGGCGCGATCAAGGGCTATGCCGTGATGCTGCTCAGCTACATCGTCGATATGAGCGCGCTCAAAACCGCGGCGATGGCGCCGGACTCGATCCTGGTCGATGAAGCGTTTCGCTACGTCTATGACGATGACACGATCGACTTCGATCACCTCGATCGGTTCGATCTCGCCAAGATGAGCGAAGCGCTGGCCCGCTCGGTCAACGCCCGGGTCAAGGCCGACGTCGTCGTCGACGTCGGGGTGCAGGAGTTCACCTACGCCCCGATCGGCGACACGCGCGGGCGTCCGGGACCTTAGGCCGCGCGCGGCGCTCCGGCCCCCTTCGAGGCGGCGATCAGGTCGACGAAGCGGCGGAAAAGATAGTGGCTATCGCGCGGGCCCGGCGATGCCTCGGGGTGATATTGCACCGAGAAGGCCGGCCGGTCCGCCAGCGCAATGCCGCAATTCGAACCGTCGAACAGCGACACATGCGTCTCCTCGGCGTTGGCCGGCAGGGTCGCTCGATCGACGGCGAAGCCGTGGTTCATCGACACGATCTCGACCTTGCCGGTGGTGAAGTCCTTCACCGGATGGTTGGCCCCGTGATGCCCCTGCGGCATTTTGAGGGTGCCCGCGCCGACCGCGAGACCCAGCAGCTGATGGCCGAGACAGATGCCGAACAGCGGCGTCTTGGCCGCCAGCAGCGCCTTGATCGTCGGCACCGCGTATTCGCCGGTGGCCGCCGGGTCGCCCGGCCCATTGCTGAGCACCACGCCGTCGGGCTTGAGCGCCAAGATATCCTCGGCGCTCGCGGTCGCCGGAACCACGGTCACCGCGCAGCCGCAGTCGTTGAGCAGCCGGAGGATGTTGCGCTTGGTCCCGTAGTCGATCGCGACCACGTGAAAGCGCGTCGCCTGCCGCCGGCCATAGCCCGCTTCCAGGCTCCAGCTGGTCTCGTCCCAGGTGTAGCGCTGGGTTGAGCCGACCGCCGGAACGAGGTCCATCCCGTCGATGCCGGGCCAGCGCGCCGCCTTGGCGCGCAACGCGTCGAGGTCGAAGGCGCCGTCGGGCGCATGGGCGATGACCGCGTTCGGCATGCCGTGCTTGCGGATGAGGGTCGTCAGCGCGCGGGTGTCGACCCCGGTGACGCCGATGATCCCGCGCGCCTTGAGCCAGCCGTCGAGCCGCGCATGGCTGCGAAAATTCGACGGCGCGGACACGTCAGCGCGCATCACCGCGCCGACGGCGGCCGAACCCGCGGCGTTGACGACCTCGATGTCCTCGTCGTTGACGCCGACGATCCCGATATGCGGGAAAGTGAAGGTGACGATCTGGGCGGCGTAGGAGGGATCGGTCAGGATTTCTTCGTAGCCGGTCATCGCGGTGTTGAAGCAGACTTCGCCGGCCGCCGAGCCAACCGCGCCGACCCCGAAGCCCTCGATCACCACGCCGTCGGCGAGCACGATGACGCCGGTCGCGACGCGCGGGCGCCAGCCGGAGGACGGATCGTCCGGGGGGTCGGAGCGTGTTGCGCTTGACATGCGGCTGTGCTTAAGCGCCGCCCACGCCGCGCGTCAAGCCGCGCCCACAAATCCAACGATCGGGGATGCAGATGCCGGATTCAGCGCCATTGCGCGACGCCGTGGCCCAGCGGATGAAAGAGGCGATGAAGGGAGGCGAGAAGGTTCGCGTCGGCGCCCTGCGCCTGATCATGGCGGCGCTGAAGGAGCGCGAAATCGAGGCGCGCGGCTCCGGCAAGATCGTCAGCCGCGCCGACGAGCTGGCGCTCCTGACCAAGATGGTGAAATCCCGGCAGGAATCGGCGACGATCTACGCCGAGGCCGGCCGCGCCGAGCTCGCCAGCCAGGAGAACGCCGAGATCGCCGTCATCAATGAATTCCTTCCCATGCAGATGGACGAACAGGCGGTGATCGCGGCCGCCAGGGCCGCCATAGCCTCGACCGGCGCGGCGAGCGTGAGAGACATGGGCAAGGTCGTCAACGCGCTCAAAGCGGCCCACCCCGGGCAGATGGACTTCGCCAAAGCGAGCGCGATCGTGAAGGGGCTCCTCGCCGGGTAAGGCTGGGCGCGAAACCCCTGCGAAACAAAACCTTTCGCCCGGCTGCGCCTAAGCCTCTGAAATGGTTGGCGGCGCGAAATGGGCGGTTTCGCCATTTCTCTTGTTGTCAATGGCTTGGGGGCCGTCCGATTGCGCGTTGTTCGCAAGCTGGCCCCTCGCAGCGGTCCTTGAGGCCACGGCCTCGCGGGCTGCGTCGAGGCGGTGGAGTCGATGGGTCATGTTCTCGATCTCGACGGCGACCCCGATCCCGACTGTCCGCAAACGCAGCTGCTCCGGCGCGATGCGGTTCAGTTGCTCGAGGACCCGGACGAAAGCATGCACCGCCGCCGGCTTGCCGGCGTCGATCTCGCCGCCAAGGAGATCGAGCGACCGCTCGAGCCGGGCCATCTGGAGAAACGCATAGTCATCGGCCGGATTGGCGTCGCGGCGTTCGAGCTCCTGGCGCACGATCTGCTGCACCCGGCGGACGCTGAGGGTTTCCGAGGCCGCGATGGTGCGGATCGATTCCCCGCCCATCAGGCGAGCGAAGATACGCTGCGCGCGCTTGCGCCCTTCGACGGTGGAACGGGCGGGCTTGGCGGGTCGGGCGGACATTGGGGGCTCCTTCGGCTGAACAGGAAGCCTAATCCATATTCTGGAATTTGGAAAGGATTTGTCGAAAAAAGTTCGCGCGGTCAGAATCGACAAAGCCATCGCACCCAACTCATGGACAAAGCCGCCTTCCGGGATTTCACCATCCAGATCATCAAGCGATCCGACGCCGCCGTGGGCTTCGAAGTCATCCCGCGTCGATGGGTCGTCGAGCGCACGTTCGCCTGGATGACCCGCTGGCGCCGCCTCGTGCGCGACTACGAAGAGCGCATCGACTGTTCCGAAGCCATGATCCACGTCGCTCTTGGAAGCGTCCTGCTCAGGCGAATAGCTCACGAATAGGCGTTTTCAAACGGACTCTTAGGATGCAGGAGTCTCCCGGTGGCGTCGCGGGCAGAAACGCAGCCCCAACGAAGCGAGCCCCATGAATCGCGCCATCCCGGGTCCACCAGCCGCCCAGGCGAAGGCTGGAGAACTCGCCGCCAATCGCAGCCTTACCGATGTTCTTGACCGAAATTTCGAGCGGCAAACGCGCGCCGGGCAGAGCGCGCGGGGCCAACTTGCCGACTGCGAATTCGCCGGCGCACTCTTCCAACGGCGAGGATTTGCCCGGTCGACGAAGAGCCTCCGCGCAGCGTTGCCTCAATTCGCCGGCGAGCGACACAGGATTCGGGTGAAAAAGGGTGTCAGCGTCATGGTATCCGTCCACCTCGGCGACGGAGAATTCCCCGAACATTCGCCGCCAAGCAGGCTCGGGATTGAAAGGGGCGAATTTTGGATTGTATGTCCGGTCCTGTCCGAACACGAGCAGTACGTCGCCAGGATAGGAGACAGACTCAAGGAGCCAGTCGACCAGAATAAGCAGAGGCAGATGACGACCGCGTCGCAGGAGATGCTGCGCCATCGGGATGGCGATCCTGCCGGCCTGGCAATAGCCCAGGAGAAACAGCGGTCCGTCCGGATGGACCTGCTGAATGTTCTTAACATAGCGCAGCGCCAGCGCCTGGATCAGATCCTCGTCGTAGTTGTTGACGTGAGCGAGCGAACGGAGAGCATAGACCGGCTGCTGCGGGCCCAACGCCGCGGCCAGGTACTGGAACTCGTAGTCCTCCTGAAGGACGCAAAAAAGGGGAGGCAACGAACCATGCCGGTTCGCGCCGAGCATCAGGCGATCTTCCGAGACCCGCTCGCCGCTCCAACCCTCGACATAGGACAATATTCCGCGGGTGGTTTCATAAGGCAACCTCCAAACGGTCCTGTCTTGATCGATTGCCGCCGGCGCCGAAGCGGTTCGCACCAATCTGACAAGATTGTCGAACGTTGGAAGCTCGAAAAACTCACGCAGCGCAATATGGCGTTTGAACCGCTTCTCGACGCCGATCAATAAGGTTGACGCCAGAATAGAATCTCCGCCCAGGGCGAAAAAATCGGCGTCACGATCGATGTTTTCGGAACACTTCAACAGTCGAGCCCAGGCCGATCTGACTTCCTGTTCGATTTCGTCGTTCGTAGGATTCGTGGGCGATGAAGTTTGCGAATCCAGGCGATGCACCTGTTTCTGGAATTGAACATTGCCGATTTGAGCCGCAAGCTGCAGCCGCCGTACCTTTCCGAGTGGCGTTCTCGGCACCTCCCGCCTGTCGATGAGCGCGACCGCCTCGGGGACAAATCGAAAGGTCGCGGCCAGGATCGCCCGGACCTCGGCCGCCGCTTCGGCGAGCGCGAAGTCGCCGACATCCTCGACCGCGACGAATATCGCGAAGGGCTTGCCGCGGCCCGGATCGCGCGCCGGGCCGGCGCTGTCCAACGGCGCCGCGTAGACGTCGGCGAATCCGCTGCGCATCTTGATCGCCTCTTCAATCTCCGCGCAGGAATATTTTCGCGCGTTGACGACGATCAGCTCTTTCTCCCGGCCGGTCACAGCGAGCTTTCCACCGGTAAGGACTCCGAGGTCGCCAGTTCGCAGCCACCCGTCGGAAGTGAAGAGCCGACCGGTCTCGGCCGGATCGCCAATGTAGCCTGCGGCCATCGTCGGGCCGCGCACTTCGATCGCGCCAACGCATTCTTCATTCAGGATCTGGCCGTTTTCGCCGACGACGCGGACCGCATGACCCGCCGTCGGCCGATCGAGAAGGATCCGCGCGCCATCTTCCGGCGCAGGAGCGAGCGAAAACGCAGACCCGCCGCCCACGACAGGGCCGCATTCCGTCAAGCCGTATCCGAGAATGATCGCGTCATCGCGCAATCCAAACGGGGTCAGACGATCGAGAAAGCGGCGGCAGAGCACGTGAGAGACGGGTTCGGCGCCGACGCCGATCTTGCGAATCCCGTCAAGCCGCCAAGATCGCTCCGGGTTGGCCTCAACGGCGCGGACGATCAGGGAGACGCCGAAGTTCGTCATTGTCGCATGGGTGGCGGGCGTCTCTTCGATGACGTCGAGCCAGAGAAGCGGATCGGCGACGAAAGACTCCGCCTGCAGATGAACTTTGCGCTTCAGGTTTGGGGCGGCGAGCCCCAATCCCATGACGTGGTCGAAGGGCGACCACGACAGAAACGTGCTGTCGCTGCCGCCGTCCGGCAATTTCGGCCACCAGCGAGCCAGCACCGCGCCTTCCTTGAGGCCGACCATCTTTGGCCGACCTGTCGCGCCGGACGTCAGGACGGAGAGGCAAAGCTGGTCCTTTCCAGCTTCGGGGAGATCGGAGATGTCCCGTCCGCCGCGCGACAATTTGACGAAGTCGGGGAAGAAAACGGCGTCAAGGGGAGCGCTCGCGGACAGGAGTAAATCGTCGGTGATGAGTGTCGCCCTCTTCAGGGCCCCTCGAACGAATGCGAGAACGCCCTCGCTTCGCTTTTCGCCGAAGCGCCGCTCGATGTCGTGAACAAGCGGGACCGCGACGAAACCGGCGAGCGCGGATGCCCACAGCGCCGGGATGAAATCCCCGCTGTTCCGCAGATTGATGATCAGACCGTCGCCCGCGCGCATTCCCCGCTCTTGGAGGCCCACTGCGAGGTCAGTCGCTAATGCCAGCGTTTCCCGGTAGGTCGAGGTCCGGTAGGGCCCGTTCTCACTTGCGTGAATGAAATGGCCGTCGGGGATACGCTGGGTTGCGCCGATGATTGCGTCCCGCAAAGAAGCATAGGGCGCGGCCTCGACGCTCTCGCCATAGGATATGGCGAGCGTCATGCCGTCCAGACCTCGCTTTCGCCCACCGAGACGGCGTAATATTTCTCGATCTTGTCCACCTCTGACCTGACATGCTCCCGTCCATGGCGGGAATTGCGCCAGTTCGACGATGAATAATGCCTGCTCGGGTAGCAGACCCATCCGATTTCGATCGAACTCGGGAAATGGCGCCTCGCCGCGATTATCGCTCGCCTGATGTGATAATGGATCGTAACCAGCAGGACCGATCGAACCCCGGCAAGGCCAATGCTCGCCTCGAGGATTTCCTTGGAGAACCTCATGTTCTGATCGGTATGGACGGCCCGGGTCTCGATCAGGATGTTCGCCTCAGGAACCCTCGACGCGCGCGCAAGCGCAGCCATTTCGGTGGATTCCGTCGCTTTGATCTTCCAATTATACCCGCCGGTGAACAGAAGCCTTCTGACATGGCGCTCATGGTATAATTCAACCGCCCGCATCACCGGGCGACGCCAATCGTTCATGCCGAGAACGATAGCGACATCTGCGTCCAGAAAGTTATCTGGAACGAATATGTATTCACCGACTTTTGTGAGATCCATGTGCGTTCCTAGCGGTCTCTAAACCATCGCGCATGGATCGTCTAGATTACGTTAACTGACTCAGTTTGTTTCGTAACCTCCGGACGCGCTCCGCAGATTTGTTCAGGGCGTCGATCGACAGGCTTCCGTCAGCGAGGGCTTCGCTCATCCATGACGCGATCGACGCCGGCAGGTCGGGATCGTAATTCTTGCGGTCCCTGACCATCAGCGCGTCATTGCCCGCTTGAAGAGCTTGCACGACCGCCGAGCGCCGGGCGAAGCCATATCCGACCGCGCCCATGTCGAGGTCGTCGGTCATGGCGACTCCGTCGAACCCCAGCCGGCCGTGCAGGAGCCCGGTCACGATTTCGCGGGACAAAGCCGCCGGCCTGCCGTCTGAGGCGACGGTCTTGAGAACCGAATAGCCGCTCATGACCGCATCGACGCCGCCTTCGCCGATCAGGCGCCGGAACGGCGCGAGGTCGGCTTCGGACCAGACCGCGGAAATGTCGGGCGCCCATTCGTGAGTGTCGCTTTGCGCGCCGCCCTGACCCGGAAAATGCTTGAGAGCACAGCAGACGCCGCTCGCCTCGAATCCCCGGATGGATGCGCCCGCATAGGCCGTCACCGTGTCGGCATCGCGGCTGAACGCTCGGCCGTATTGGCCGATCGCCGGGTTGCCCGCATTGTCGAGGTCGACGACGGGCGCAAGGTTCAGGTTGAATCCAAGGCGCGCCACCGCGCGTCCGGCCTCGGCATAAAGCTCCTCAGCCTCGGCGACGGTATGGTCCGCCGCGACCTGCCGGGCGGAAGGAAGCCGGGCGCAGCCGTGCCCCTCGACCAGCCTCTGGACGGCGCCTCCCTCGTGATCAATGGCGACGATCACCTTTCGCGGCGCCCTGGCGGAGAAAAGCCTCACCAGCCCGAGGACGTCGTCCTTGTCGCCGACATTGTCCTTGACGAAGACGACGCCCCCGACCGCGCCGACGTGAATCTGCTCCGCGAGCGCCCGCGCGGAGGGAGATTCGACATCGCTGCCGGAAAATCCGGCGATCAGCAGTTCACCCGCGATCGCGCGCGTCTGTTCCGAGGGCGTAGTCGCGGCCCGTCGCACTTTATCTGCGCCGACGAGCGCCGCTGCAGCGCCGACGCCGAGTAGTAAATTGCGGCGGTCCATAGTGCTCCGCTGCTCGGGTATCAGCAGCCATAGGAAGTCGATGATCGGTTGCTCCCCGATACCGCGCTTCCCATTTGGGTCAGTGTAGGCGCTCCACGCCTGCAGGCGCAATTGTTTGGCCGAACTGACAGCGCGTCGTCGTCACTGCCGGCGAAACAATGGGCATTGAAGGCTTCTTAACGCCACAATGGAACGACGGGTATTGCGCCGACCCCGGCGGTCCCTTGCAGGGCATCAGGAAGAAGCTTGGTCTGGCGCCGCCCCGAAAACGCGCGCACCAATGTTAGGTGTTCACAGGATTATTGACAGTAGAAATTGCTTTTCGCCTCGCCCGGCGCAAGCGCAACCCTCATTCAAACACCACGACCTGCCTGACGCCAATCCCCTCGCGCAGCCGGTCGAAGCCTTCGTTGATGTCTTCAAGCTTCAGCCGGTGGGTGAGCAGCTGGTCGACCGGCAGGCGGCCGGCGCGGAAGAGGGCGATCATGCGCGGCACGTCGCGCTGGGGAACCGCCGAGCCGACATAGGAGCCTTTGAGCGTCCGCTCTTCGGCGACCAACGTGAGCGGCGAGAGGCCCATGCGCTTGTCCGGATGGGGCAGGCCCGCGGTCACGGTCATGCCGCCGCGGGCGGTCGCCGCATAGGCGAGTTCGAGCGCCGGAACCGCGCCGGCCATCTCCAGGGCGACATCGACGCCGCCGCCGGAGATGCGCTTGATTTCGCTCGCCGCGTCGGGCGAGCCGGCGTTGACCGCATGGGTCGCGCCGAGCTTCGCCGCAAAGGCGAGCTTGTCGTCCGAGAGATCGACGGCGACGATCTGGCGCGCGCCGGCGAGCCTCGCGCCGAGGACGGCGCTCAACCCCACGCCGCCGAGGCCAATCACCGCAACCGACTGGCCGGGCTCGACCTTCGCGGTGTTGACCGCCGCGCCGACCCCGGTCAGCACCGCGCAGCCGAACAAGGCGGCAAGCTCGAGCGGCAGGTCAGGGTCGATCTTCACGCAGGATTCGCGCGCCACGACCGCATGGGTCGCGAAGGCCGAGACGCCGAGAAGGTGGTTAATCGGCTCGGCGCGGAAGGAAAGCCGCCGCTCGCCGGAGAGCAGCGTTCCGGCGGCATTGGCTTTGGCCCCCGGCTCGCAGAGCGCCGGCCGCCCGGCGGCGCACGGGCCGCAGCGGCCGCAGCTCGGCACGAACACCAGCACGACGTGATCCCCGATTCTAAGGTCGGTCACGCCTTCGCCCACGGTCTCGACGATCCCCGCCGCCTCGTGACCGAGGGCCATCGGGGTCGGGCGTGGGCGCGAGCCGTCGATCACCGAGAGGTCCGAATGGCATAGACCCGCGGCGTGGATTCGCACCAACACTTCGCCGCGGCCGGGGGAGCTAAGGTCGAGATCGGCGATCTCTAGCGGCTTCGACGCCGCATAGGGCGGCGGCAGGCCAGACTGACGAAGAACCGCGGCTTGGATGCGCATATCGTGGACCTCGGCCGGAAAGGTCCGATGCTGGGCGAGATTGGGGAGCGGGGCAACGGCAAAGTTGGCATGAGTGGCGCGCGCACTTGCGCCCGGGACACGCGCGCGCCAGATAAAGTTTGCGGCCCGCATCGTTCCCGCGGGCGCGCTGCCGGAGCTTCAAGCCATGCCGCAGACCCAGAGCCGCTTCTTCGACGACCTCTCCCGCCTCATGACCGATGCGGCCGGCCTTGCCGAGGGCGCCAAGCGTGAGGCTCAAACCTTCGCCCGGACGCAAATGGAGCGGATGATGTCCGGCATGGACGTCGTCGCGCGCGAGGAGTTCGAGGCTGTCAAGGAGATGGCGGCGCGAGCGCGGGACGACAACGAGAAGCTCGCCCAGCGGATCGCGGCGCTCGAGGCGAAGCTTGCCGAGCCAAAGCCTTGATTGGACTCGGTTTCCCCTAGCAAAGTCTCGATTCAGTTCGGAGATTCTGTGGACGGAGCAGGCGGCCCGGTTTACCGGCGGTCACGAATCAGCAAGGTTGCGGCGCGCCGCCCGGCGTGAACGGTCGAGGCGGCTTTCTCGCCCCACCGTCTCCTTGCCGAAGGACCTCTGATGAGCCTGATCGAAAGCCGTTCCGACGATCGACCCGAACATCCCGTCGACGTCGTCGAGCGGCTGGCCGCCGTCAACGAATGGGAGTTCGACCGGGCGGAGGTCGATGAGATTTCGATCCTGGTCTCGGGCCGGTTCGCCAATTACGACGTCGCGTTCACCTGGCTCGCCGAACTCGAGTCGCTACATGTCAGCTGTTCGTTCGACCTCAAGACTCCGCCGCACAAACGCGCGGCGATCGGAGAATTGACCCAATTGATCAACGAACAATTGTGGCTCGGCCATTTCGATCTTTGGACCCAGCAGGACATGGTAATGTTCCGCCACTCGCTTTGCCTTGCGGGCGGCGCGGCGGCGAGTGACGTCCAATGCGGCGCGGTGGTCAAAGCGGCCGTCAACGCCTGCGAGACCTATTTTCAGTCGTTCCAGTTCGTCTTGTGGGCGAATCGCGGACCGCGGGAGGCGATCGCACTCGCCGCGTTCGAGACCTCGGGCGTGGCCTGAAGCGGGCGCTGAAAGGCTGGACCCCGGTTGTCCGCCCCGGCTAACGTTGGGGCGACATGCTTCTGCGCTTGCGCCAAGCTAGAAGGCTCGACCTGCCGCGCATTCACGAGGTGCGGCACGGAACCGCCGAAAATCGGCTCGAAGATCCGTCGCTCGTCACGCCGGCGGAAGTCGAGTGGTATCTCAACGAGGCGATTTTCCTTGTTTCCGAGGATGATGCGGGAATTCGAGGCTTCGCCTGCGCGAATCATCAAACGGGTTATGTCTGGGCCCTCTTCGTTATCGACGACGCTCAGGGGCGTGGTCATGGGACTGCGCTCCTCAATGAAGCGATTGAGCGGCTCCGGCAGGCGGGACATCGGCAGGCGTTCCTGACAACAGGCAGAGACACCAGAGCGGCCGCTTTCTACCGGTCGAAGGGCTGGGTGCAGACAGGCGTCGACCGGCGGGGTGAGGCGGTTTTTCGGCTGTTGCTTTAAGAACGGCTGGCGCTCAGGCTCGATTGCGTGTAAGAGCCGCGCCTTCTTATTCCGGGCCTCGGCGCCCGCTTCCGATTGGAGTTGAGTTCGATGGCCGTCCCCAGACGCAAGACTTCGCCCTCGCGCCGCGGCATGCGCCGCTCGGCCGACGCGCTTAAGGCCCCGACTTATGTCGAGGACAAGGATTCGGGCGAATTGCGCCGTCCGCATCATATCGACCTCAAGAGCGGCATGTATCGCGGCCGCCAGGTGTTGAAGCCGAAGTCGACAATCGCCGAGCCGTAAAAGGCGGAGTTTACCCTTCCCCAACTGGGCTGCGGAAGGTGGCTGGAGGCGGTTGGGGTGTGGCCCGCCGCCACGATCGCGGTCGGCTCGCACGACCCGGCGGCGACTTGCGCCGATCCTTCCCTGCTCGCCGCCGCAGCCCATCCGTCGGCCTTCGGCCGACACCTTCCCCGCTGCGCTAGCGCGGAGAAGGGGTCGCGCCAGCATTACCAACCTTTCATGCTCGGGCCATCGCCCGTTCAGGCGCCCCGGCGCATTGTCCGGTTCGAGGCTGGCGGTTTGCAATTGGCGCGCCAGGCCATCGGACCAGCGGGAGCTCCTGATGACTTTTGACCGTCCGTCATATTCTCTTCGTGCGGCGCTTCTCGGCGCCGTCGCGCTGGCCGCCCTCGGCGGCGTCGCGTTCGAGACCTCGACCATTCCGGTCTCCGCCGCCGCAACCACCGCGCAAGCCCCCGCCGGCCCGGCGTCGTTCGCCGACGTTGTCGACCGCGTCAAGCCCGCCGTCGTCTCGGTCAAGGTCAAGCTCGCCGACGCCGATCCGGTCGACGAGGAAGACGCCATTCCGGGCCTGCCGGATATTCCGAAAAACAGCCCGTTCTACCATTTCTTCCGCCGGTTCGGCATGCCCAATGACAACGACAACAACAATGGCGGCGGCGGCGACCGCGCGCCGCGGCATCATTTCGGCCAGGCGCAGGGGTCCGGGTTCTTCATCTCGGCCGACGGCTTTATCGTCACCAATGACCATGTCGTCGACCACGCGACTGAAGTGACCATCACGACCGCCGACGGCAAGTCGATGCCGGCCAAAGTGATCGGGATCGACAGCAAGACCGACCTCGCGCTCCTGAAGGCTCAGGGCAGCGACTTTCCTTATGTCAATTTCGCCAGCCAGGCGCCGCGCGTCGGCGATTGGGTGATCGCGGTCGGCAACCCGTTCGGCCTCGGCGGCACGGTGACCGCCGGCATTGTCTCGGCCCGCGGGCGCGACATCGGCTCCGGGCCCTATGACGACTTCCTGCAGATCGACGCGCCGGTCAATCACGGCAATTCTGGCGGCCCGACCTTCAACGCCGAAGGCGAGGTGGTCGGCGTCAACACCGCGATCTTCTCGCCGTCGGGCGGCAGCGTCGGCATCGGCTTCGCCATCGCCAGCGACGTGGTCAAGAATGTCGTGGCGCAGCTCAAGGACAGCGGCTCGGTGACGCGCGGCTGGATCGGCGTCCAGATTCAGAATGTAACCCAGGATCTGGCCGACGATCTCGGCCTCAAGGATCCCTCGGGCGCGCTGGTCGCCGAGGCGCAGAAGGATTCGCCTGCCGCCGCCGCCGGCGTCAAGAGCGGCGACGTCATCACCGCGGTCGACGGCGATGCGGTCGCTGATCCGCACGATCTCGCCCGTCGGATCGCCGGGCTCGGACCGAAGAAAACAGCCAAGCTCTCGATCGTCCGCAACGGCTCGCCGATGACCATCGACGTGACGCTCGGAACTATGCCGGCCGACAAGACGGCGAGCACGGAATCGCACAATTCCGACGACAACGGCGGCTCGGCGTCGTCGGCGCTCGCCAAGCTCGGGTTGACGCTGCGCGCGGCGCATGGGCAGGACGGCGTCATGGTCACCGACGTCGATCCGGACGGCACCGCGGCGGAGAAGGGCCTGAAAGACGGCGACGTCATCCTCGAGGTCGCGGGCAAGTCGGTCAGCCGGCCGCGAGAGGTCGCCGATGCGATCGACGCGGCCAGGTCCGACGGCAAGAAGTCGGTTCTGTTGCGCGTCAAGTCTGGCGACGGGGAGCGCTACCTCACGCTGCCGACGCGCGCGTCCTGAATACCCGTCGCCCCCTGGGGCGACGGCATGAAATGGGTGGAAGGGTTTATGGGCATGTCCCCGGCCCGCGCTATAGCGCGCTCTTCCATCCAAGTCGGCGGTCGCACATATCCCCGCCCGCGCGACCCCGACAAGGTGGCGGCAGGTCCTTATCAAGCCCCCCGAGGACCTGCCGCCATACCTTTTTTGGCCCTAGCGCCCGGATTCGCTATATGTCCGACATGCGCATCCTCATTATCGAAGACGACCGCGACGCGGCGGCGTATCTCGCCAAAGCCTTTCGCGAGGCGGGCCACGTCGCCGACCAGGCCAACGACGGCGTCACCGGATACGATCTGGCGCTCGAAGGCGCGTATGACGTCGCCGTCGTCGACCGCATGCTGCCGAAGATGGATGGGCTCACGCTGGTCGGCTCGCTGCGCAGCCAGAACAACGAGACGCCGGTCCTCATTCTCTCCGCGCTCGGCCAGGTCGACGACCGGGTGAAGGGCCTGCGCGCCGGCGGCGACGATTATCTGTCGAAGCCTTACGCCTTCTCCGAGCTCCTCGCCCGGGTCGAGGCGCTGGCGCGGCGCCGGCCCAAGGGCGCGCCGGAGGAGACGGTGCTCAGGGTCGGCGATCTGACGCTCGACCGCCTGTCGCACAAGGTCACCCGCGCTGCCGGGGAAATCGTGCTCCAGCCGCGCGAATTCCGGCTGCTCGAATATCTGATGCAGAACGCCGGCAAGGTGGTCACCCGCACCATGCTGCTCGAACACGTCTGGGACTATCATTTCGATCCGCAGACCAATGTGATCGACGTCCACGTGTCGCGCCTCAGGGCCAAGATCGATCGCGATTTCGACGCACCGCTGCTCAGCACCGTCCGCGGCGCCGGTTATATAATTCGTGACGGCGCTCGGTAAGCTCTTCCGCGCCACCGCCTTTCGCCTCGCGCTGGCGATTCTGCTGTTGAGCGCCGTCGGCGCCGGCATCGTGCTGACATTCATCGCCTGGGAAGTCGTCTCGGTGGTCGACCGGGAGATCGCGCAGACCATCGACGCCGAGGCCAAGGGCCTGGTCGACACCTTCAACACCGCGGGCTTGGACACGCTGGGCGCCGTTATCGAGGCGCGGAAGCGCGAACCGGGCGCGTCGCTCTACCTTCTGACGAGCCCGATCGGGGAGCCGCTCGCCGGCAATGTCCAGCAGATTCCCGCCGAAGTGCTGCTGCATCCGGGTTTTGTCCCGATCTTCTACCGCGGGACCGAGAGCAGCGGTCACAGCCGTCAGGCGTTGGTTGGAGTCTATGTGCTGCCGGGCGGCTTCCGCCTCCTGATCGGACATGACCTCGGCGACCGGGCGCGCATCGGCGCGGTGATGGTGCGCGCGCTGGCGATCTCGCTGATCTTTTTCGCCGCGCTCGGGGCGATCGGGGCGCTGTTCGTCGCCCGGCGGGTGCTGCAGCGCATCGACGACATCAACACCTCGGCCCGCGGCATCATGGCCGGCGACCTCGCCCGCCGCCTTCCGGTGTCAGGCTCCGGCGACGAACTCGACCGGCTGGCGGAAGGCCTCAACGAGATGCTGGGGCGAATCGCCGAGCTGATGGAGGGCCTGAGAGAGGTTTCCGACAACATCGCCCATGACTTGCGCACGCCGCTCACTCGCCTCCGCAATCACGCCGAGGCGGCGCTCGCCTTCGGCGGCGACGCCGCGACCTATCGCCTCGCGCTCGAGAAGACGATCGAGGAATCGGACGCTCTCATCAAGATTTTCAACGCCCTGCTCCTGATCGCGCGCGCCGAGGCGGGCGGCGACGTTGGCCCGCCTCAGCTCGTCGATGTGGGCGAAGCGGCGCAAACCGTCGCCGAGCTTTATGAGCCGATCGCCGAAGAAGAGGGCGTCGCGCTGACCGTCCGGGCTCACGGCCCGCTCACCGTCCGTGGTAATCGCGAGCTCATCGGCCAGGCGCTCGCCAATCTGGTCGACAACGCGCTCAAATACGGCGCGCCGAATCGAGGGTCCGCCGACGCGGAGGCCAAACCCGACGTCGTCATCACAGCCGCGCGAATGGGCGGATCCGTCGTCCTGACGATCGCCGACCGCGGTCCGGGCATTGCACCCGTCGATCGGGCGCGGGTTCTCGACCGGTTTGTCCGCCTCGAAGGCTCGCGCTCGCGGCCAGGTTCGGGCTTGGGTCTCTCGCTCGCCGCCGCGGTGGCGCGCATGCACGGCGGCTCGGTCGAGCTCGAGGACAACGAGCCTGGACTTCGCGTCCGCCTGACCCTGCCGGCGACGGACCCGCCTTCCCAGCCGCATGCGCCAGCCGACCTGGTCATGAATGACCGCAACGCTCGCTGACGGCCTCACCGACGCGCCGCGGCTCAGCGCGCCGGCCGAAGCCCGGCACCGTCTCGCTTCGCTCATCGAAACGCCGTCCGCTGCGGTCCTCGCGCCCGAGCTCGGCCGGACGCGCGACCTGCTGCTCGGCCTCGCCGATCATTCGCCCTACCTGTGGACGCTGGCCAAAGACGACCCAGCGCGGCTCGCCCGGCTCCTGCGGCGTCCGCCCGGTAAATCGCTCGATACCCTCGTTCAGGCGCTCGCCGAGCGGCGCGACGAGGACGAGGCGGACCTGATGCGGGCGCTGCGCCGCGCCAAGCGCGAATCGGCACTCCTGATCGCGCTCGCCGACATCGGCGGCGTCTGGGATGTCGTCGCCGCGACCGAGGCCTTGACCCGCTTCGCCGACGCCGCTGTCGGCGCCGCACTGGTGTTCCTTCTGCGCCGGCACGCGCGCGCGGGACTCCTGATGCTCGATCCGGACGCGCCTGATCTGGAGAGGAACTGCGGCGTGGTCGTGCTGGCGCTCGGCAAAATGGGCGCGCGCGAGCTCAATTATTCGAGCGATATTGACCTTATTGTCCTCTACGATCCGGCCGCGGCCGCCATTCCACCAGGAGCCGAGCCGGGGCCGCTGTTTGTGCGCATGACCAAGGCGCTGGCTCGGCTCCTGCAGGAGCGGACGAGCGACGGCTACGTGCTCCGGGTCGACCTTCGCCTGCGGCCCGATCCCGCCTCGACCCCGGTCGCGCTGTCGACCCTGAGCGCCTATTCCTACTACGAGACCGTCGGCCAGAACTGGGAGCGCGCCGCTTTGATCAAGGCGCGCCCGGCCGCGGGCGACCTCAAGCTCGGCGAGCGGTTTCTCGCCGATCTCGCGCCGTTCATCTGGCGCAAGTATTTCGACTATGCGGCGATCGCCGACATCCACGCGATGAAGCGCCAGATCCACGCCGTCCGCGGCCACGAGCGGGTCGTCGTTCCCGGCCACGACATCAAGCTCGGGCGCGGCGGCATCCGCGAGATCGAGTTCTTCGTCCAGACGCAACAGCTCATCTTCGGCGGCCGCCGGCCCCAGATGCGCGGAGCGCGCACCCTCGACATGCTCGAGCGCCTTCACGCCGACAACTGGGTCAGCGCCGAGGCGGTCGACGACCTCAGCCGGGCTTATGTCTTCCTGCGCCGGATCGAGCACCGGCTGCAGATGGTTGGCGACGAGCAGACGCAGCGGCTGCCGTTCGAGCGCGCTGGCGCTCGCCCGCTTCGCCAAATTCTGCGGCTACGCGCGGCTCGACAGCTTCTCCAAAGACCTCACTCATCATTTGGCTCGCGTCGAACATCACTACGCCCGGCTGTTCGAGGACGCGCCGGCGCTGAGCGCCGCGTCCGGCAATCTTGTCTTCACCGGTGTCGCCGACGATCCGGAGACGCTGGCGACCTTGCGCTCGCTCGGATTCGAGCGCCCGGAGGCCGCGGCGGAGACCGTTCGCGGCTGGCATTTCGGCCGCCGCGCGGCGGTCCGCAGCCCCCGCGCGCGCGAGGTGCTGACGGAACTCACGCCCGCGCTGCTCGAAGCCTTCGCCGGTTCGGGCGACCCGGACGCCGCGCTCGCCGCCTTCGACGAAGCGCTGGCGCGGATGCCCGCCAGCGTCGAACTGATGTCGATCCTTCGCTCCAACGCCGCCTTGCGCGAACTGTTCGGCGACGTGCTCGGAGCCGCGCCCAGGCTCGCGCAGGTGATTGCGACGCGGCCCCATGTGCTCGACGCGGCGATCGATCCGGCGCGCGACGTCGACTTCGAGGCGAGCCTCGACGACGAGAGGATGGGCGAGCGGATCGAAGCCTTCATCGCCCAGGCGCTGACTTACGAGGAGGCGCTGAACCGCGCCCGCGATTTCGCCGCCGAGGAGAATTTTCACATCGGCCTCAACCTCTTGTCGGGGCGGCTCGATCCCGATCGCGCGGGGCGCGCCTACAGCGCGCTCGCACAAGGGTTGATCGCAGCGCTGCTCGAGCGGGTGGTGAAGGCTTTCGCCGCCGAGCATGGCCGCGTCCGCGGCGGCCGGGTCGCGGTGGTTGCGTGCGGCAAGCTCGGCTCGCGAGAGATGACCGCGGCTTCGGATCTCGATCTTATCGTGATCTACGATTTTCCCGCCGACGCCGGCGAGTCGGTCGGCCGCAAGCCGCTCGGTCCCTCGGTCTACTATGCGCGGATGACCCAGCGGCTCATCGCGGCCTTGACCGCGCCGACCAAGGCAGGCCGCCTCTACGATGTCGACATGCGGCTGAGACCCTCCGGGCGGCAGGGGCCGCTCGCGACCCAGTTCTCGTCGTTCAAGCTCTATCAGCTTAACGAGGCGGAGACCTGGGAGCACATGGCGCTGACCCGCGCCCGGGTCGTCGCCGGCGACAGGAGCCTCGGCGCGGAAGTCGCCGAGACGGTGCGCGAGACGCTCATCCGCAAGCGTGAAGCGGGCGCGGGCGCGCGCGACGCCAGCGCCATGCGCAAGCTCATCGCCAGCGAAAAGGGCGACAAGGACGTCTGGGACCTGAAGCTGGTCAAGGGGGGCCTGATCGACATCGAATTCATCGCTCAATATCTGCAATTGACCTTCGCCCATGAACGCCCGGACATCCTCGACGCTTCGACCCGCAAGGCGCTCGAGCAGGCGGGCGTGGCCGGGCTCATTACCGCCGAGGAGGCGGAGGTCCTGGTAGACGCGCACAAGCTTTACACCGACGCGACCCAGTTCATGCGCCTTGCGATGTCCGGCCCGTTCGATCCCGCCAAAGCCGCCGCCGGCGTCAAGCGGCGCATCGCCGCGGCGAGCGGCTTTCCCGACTTCGAAGCCCTCACCGCGGCGCTCGACGAGGCGCGCAAGCAGGTCCGGGCAGCCTTCGCGGCGATCGTCGCGGGTTAGACACTTGCAACTTGGTTTATAAACGGTTAACTGCTGACGTTGCGGCAACCTGGCGGTTGCACGGTGCGTGGAATCCAGCCTCGGGCGCTTATCAAATGAGGATCAAGATCCATGGATCGTAGTTTGAAGCGGGGCTGGAACACGCTCGTCGCGGGCGCAGCGTTCGCCTGCCTCTTTCTGGGCTCCGCGCCCGCTTTTGCCAATATCACCTACCTCGTCGATCAGACGGTCGGGGTCGGCGGCGTGACGGGGTCCATTACGACGAACGGCGTCCTGGGGACGCTCTTGCCTGCCAATATCTTGTCTTGGAGCCTCGAGCTTACTGGGGATGGCGCGTCCCTTCACCTTACCGATTTGAACAGCATCGTTTATGGCGCCGGCTCGGACGTTGTTGCGACTTCAAGCAATATCACTTTCGACTATAGCTCCGGCGACCAGGGATATCTGGTCTTTCAGCAGCCGGCTGGGTCGGGAACGGACACTTTTATTGGTGCAACGCAGCGCCTGCGGGGGGTACTTGCTTCGCGGGCATCTCAGTGGTCCCGCTGTTCGTAGGGGACACGACCGCGGTATTCGCGCTCCCCCGCGGCGTACAGGTGCTCGCTACGGCGCCGGAACCGTCGACCTGGGTTCTTATGCTGCTCGGCTTCGGCGCGCTTGGGCTTGGGGCCGTCCGTCAGGCCGGCAAGGCTCGGCTGGCCCTGGCGAAGGCCTGAAGACGAACGCGAGCAGCGGTCTCAGACCTTTCCCCCTTTACGGGGCGCAGCGCCCGTGGGCTTCGCAACGCGGGGACGGCTTTGCTTTGGAAGGCCCGTTCATTCGCTATCAACCCTTGGGCCGCGACGCAGGCCAGACGCCGTCGTCCCAAACTTGAATTTCGCCGTGCGATCGTGACACGGTGGGCGCACTCTAGGGAGGGCGCCATGGACCAGGCACTCGGCAACCCGGCTTTGGCCGGGCACAACCGCCCGCGCAATCCGGGCGTGCCGCTCGCGCCCGACTGGTTCGAGAGCGTCGGGGTGAACGCGAGCGCCGTCGAGCGCCGGGCCTCGACCCTGACGACCCGCCGCTCGGTCAAGAAGGAATACCAGGCCGCCTGGCTCGTGAAGGCGATGACCTGCATCGATCTGACGACGCTTGCAGGCGACGACACGCCAGACCGTGTACGCCGGCTCTGCGCCAAGGCGCGCCGCCCGCTGAGCGACGAGCTTCTCGCCGCGCTCGACCTTGCCGGCCTCGGGCTCTCGGTCGCCGCAGTCTGCGTCTATCCGACCATGGTCGCCCCCGCGGTCAAGGCGCTGGAAGGTTCCGGGATTCCGGTCGCCTCGGTTGCGACCGGCTTTCCCGCCGGGCTCACCCCCCTGAAGCAGCGGCTCGAGGAGATCCGCTATGCGGTCTCGGAGGGCGCGGGCGAGATCGACATCGTCATCACCCGAGCCCATGTGCTCGCCCGTGACTGGAGCGCGCTCTACGACGAAGTCGCGGCGATGCGCGAAGCCTGCGGCTCAGCGCATTTGAAGGCGATCCTCGGCACGGGGGACCTGAAGACGCTGCGCAACGTCTATGCCGCCAGCATGGTCGCGATGCAGGCGGGGGCGGACTTCATCAAGACCTCGACCGGCAAGGAGGACGTCAACGCCACGCTTCCGGTGAGCCTGGTCATGGTCCGGGCTTTGCGCGGCTATCGCGAGCGCGCCGGCGTCGACATCGGCTTCAAGCCGGCGGGCGGCCTGCGCACGACCAAGGACGCGCTGGCCTGGCTCATCCTGATGAAGGAAGAGCTCGGAACGCCGTGGATGCAGCCCGACCTCTTCCGCATCGGCGCGAGCGGCTTGCTCACCGACATCGAGCGGCAGCTCGACCATTTCGCGACCGGGCGCTATTCGGCCGCCCATCGCCATCCGATGGCGTGAGGGAAAGATGGGCGTCGTCAAGGACATCCTGCGCACCATGGACTACGGCCCGTCGCCCGAAGGCAGCGAGCATGTCAGGGCGTGGCTCGACGAGCACGCGGGCGGGTTCGGGCATTTCATCGGCGGCGCCTTCTTGAAGCCGCACGACCTGTTCGACGTCTTCAATCCGGCGACCGGCGAGCGCATCGCCCGCGTAACGCAGGGCTCCGCGGCGGACATCGGGGCCGCGATCGCCGCGGCGCGGAAGGCGCAGCCGAAATGGGCGGCGCTCTCGGGTTTCGAGCGGTCGAAGCATCTGTACGCGCTGGCCCGCCATGTGCAGAAGCGGGAGCGCTTCCTCTCGGTTTTGGAGACGATCGACAATGGCAAGCCGATCCGCGAATCGCGCGAGATCGACATTCCGTTGGTCGCCCGCCATTTCTATCATCATGCGGGCTGGGCCTCGCTGATCGAGCGCGAACTTCCCGGAACGAAACCGGTCGGCGTCTGCGGCCAGATCATCCCGTGGAACTTTCCGCTGCTGATGCTTGCCTGGAAGATCGCGCCGGCATTGGCCGCCGGCAACGCCGTGGTGCTGAAGCCGGCGGAATATACGCCTTTGACCGCGCTCGCTTTCGCCGCGATCTGCGTCGAAGCGGGGCTGCCCGCGGGTGTGGTCAACATCGTCACCGGTGATGGCGCGACTGGCGCGGCGCTCGTCGCCCATGCCGGCGTGGACAAGATCGCCTTCACCGGATCGACCGAGGTCGGCCGCGCGATCCGCAAGGCGACCGCCGGCACGGGCAAGAAGCTTTCGCTCGAGCTTGGGGGAAAATCGCCTTTCGTCGTGTTCGAAGACGCCGACCTCGACAGCGCCGTCGAGGGCGTTGTCGACGCGATCTGGTTCAACCAGGGCCAGGTCTGCTGCGCCGGTTCGCGGCTCCTGGTCGCCGAGAGCGTCGCCGAGGCGCTTTACGCCAAGTTGCGCGCGCGGATGGCGAATCTGAGGGTCGGCGATCCGCTCGACAAGTCGACCGACGTCGGGGCGATTGTCGCCCCGGTCCAGCTCGAACGGATCAAGCGGCTCATCCGCGAGGGTGAGAAGGAAGGGCTCGAGTTCTTTCGCGCCGACGATTCGTTGCCGGCTCGAGGTTGCTTCTACCCACCGACGCTGGTCACCGGAGTGGAGCCCGCGTCGATCCTCGCGCGCGAGGAAATCTTCGGCCCGGTGCTGGTCGCCTCGACCTTCCGCACCCCGGACGAAGCGGTCGCGCTCGCCAACAACACCCGCTATGGCCTCGCAGCTTCCGTCTGGACCGAAAACGTCAATCGCGCGCTCGAGGTCGCGGCGCACATCAAGGCGGGCGTCGTCTGGATCAATTCGACCAACATGTTCGACGCCGCCGCGGGCTTCGGCGGCTATCGCGAAAGCGGCTTCGGCCGCGAGGGCGGACGTGAGGGCCTCACCGAGTACCGCATCGCCGACGAGCCGAAGCCGAAGCCGGGGTCGGCCAAGCCGACGCGCCTCGAGGCCGCGCCCGGAATTGCCCCTGCCGGCGCGGGCATCGACCGGACCGCCAAGCTCTACATCGGCGGCAAGCAGGCGCGTCCCGATTCCGGCTATAGCTACGCGGTTCTCGATCCCGCCGGCCGCGAGGTCGGGCTTGCGGGCTTGGGCAACCGCAAGGATATCCGCAACGCGGTCGAGGCGGCGGCCAAGGCTGCGTCCTGGGGCGCGGCGACGGCGCATAATCGCGCCCAGGTGCTCTATTACGTGGCCGAGAATTTGAGCGCCCGCGCAGCCGAGTTCGCGCGCCGCCTGAGGGCGATGACCGGCGCCTCCGCCCGCGCGGCGGAAGCTGAGGTCGAGGTTTCGATCCAACGCGCCTTCGTCTATGCCGGTTATGCCGACAAGTTCGACGGCGCGGTTCACGCGACGAGGTCGCGCTTCGTCACCCTGGCGATGAACGAGCCGTGGGGCGTGATGGGCATCGTCTGCCCGAACGAGGCGCCGCTGCTCGCCTTCGTCTCGCTCATCATGCCGGCGATCGCGATGGGCAATTGCGTGATCGCGGTCCCGTCCGTCAGCCACCCTTTGAGCGCGACCGACTTCTACTCGATCCTCGATACGTCCGACGTTCCTGCTGGCGTGGTCAACATCGTCACCGGCGAAGCCAACGCGCTCGCCAAAACGCTCGCCGAGCACGACGGCGTCGACGCGCTGTGGTATGTCGGCGACGCCGCCGGCGCGGCCCAGGTCGAGACCTTGTCCGCCGGCAATCTCAAGGCGACCTGGGTTTCCGCTTCCACCATCGACTGGCGACAAGCCGAGGGGCGTGAGTTCCTGCGCCGCGCGACCCAAGTCAAGAACATCTGGACCCCTTACGGGGAATAGAAGGTCTCACCAGACTTTGGTCACCGCGTAGCCATCGGCGCGGAACCGCTCGATGAGGCCGTCCTTGCCGGTTAGATGCAGCGCGCCGACGGCGATGAAGGCGCCGCCGGAGGCGATGAGCAGCGCGGCCCGCTCGGCCATGACCGCGTTGCGGCCGACGAGCAGGACACGCATGAATTCGTCCTGGGCCGATCGCTCGGCCGCGCTCAATCCCCCTACGGCGTCGGAAATGGGCAGGATTTCCGCCGGCCGGCTCTCGCGGTAAAGCCGCAGCATGGTTGCATAGAGGTCGTCGTTCATGCCGGGCTCCCGGGCGGCGAGAGCAAGCAGCGTGGCGGCGACTTCCGGGCTCATCGTCTCAATGGCGTCGAGCTGCTCCCGCGACGTTTCGAGCCCGACGACTTTCACCCCCGAATCTTTCGCCGTTTGGGCGAGAAACTGGTCGACCTCGGGCAGATCGAGCGCTTCGCGCGCCGCTTCGCACGCGGGGAGCGCGGTCAGGACGGCGAGAAACCAGGGCTTCAAGTGGTGGAGGAATGCAACCGGATAGCCTTGGCCGGCAAGAAGCTTCTCGACCGGTTCGCGGACCTCCGGCGGGATAGCGTCCTCGAACGTGTCGTGGTCGCGATCGAGCGCCTCCGCCAGCATCGCGGCCGTCAGGTTGGCCTTCTCAATCGAGTTCGAACGGGCCGCCGAGCTCGGTCGCGACAACCGCGGCGCCCTTATCTCATCCGCTGCGCGCCTCGCGACTTCGAGCGCGGAATTGTCGGTCGAATGGATCGTGCCGAAAAGGTACGAGGGCGGGAGATTGGGTTTTTCAATTCGCCAGAGCAGGCCGTCGGCGTTGACGAGATCGCCGGCGCGCGCCGCCTCGGCCGCCGCAAGCCCTTCGACGTGTGTGAGATCCGCGCCGCGACAAGCCTCGGGCGTCTTGGCCTGCGCGAGCGCCAGAAGGCTGAGAAGCCATGCGCAGCTGCTCGGCGCCAATCGCCGCCTCATCGATGGGGAATATTTAACTATTCGCTTACAAGCTTAACAGAAGAGATGGCGTCGTTATCGATATCAAAACTCTCGACGAAAGAGTAAAGTCCGGGGCCAAGAGTTCCTCCCTGTTGCAATCCGAAGTTTATGTCTGTGAAGAACTGCCAGTGACCGCTGACAATCACGAAAGATGATACTCTATCATTCCAGTTACCACCAAAAGTTACCTCAGGTATTCCGGGTAGGTAGCGTATTTGCCTAAAATCTGGTGTAGTCTGAAACAGGTGGGTGTGTAGACCTTCAAAATTCTGATCGTCGAATACAATCAACTCTGCCATTACCGATCTCCTTTGAAGAGTTATCCATTTCACTGCGATGATTTACTGCCAGATGACGCGCCCGCGTGAGTGGGTGTGGACAAAATTTAGACTTGCAAAACTAAGCGCTCCGACATTCCCAATTCTTCCAATATCTTATCCGTCATGGCGACAACGTTGGCCTATCAGCCCGTTGACGATCGAGTTCCGCTGATTCTGTGTTGTGGTCGAGGCATGGCGGGAATCAGCGATGGCGATGGGGCGATCGGACGCGGTTCAGGACGACCTGATGGCGACGTGGGCGGAGATGCCGCGCTCGCCGGGACACGCGTTCTACGATCGCTTGCAGGACCTGCTTGGGGAAGCCGGGTTCGACGCGTTTGTTGAAGGGGTGTGCAAGCCGTATTACGCGCCGCGGATGGGCGCGCCGTCGCTTCCGCCAGGGCGGTATTTCCGGATGCACATGATCGGCTACTTCGAGGGGATCGACAGCGAGCGCGGCATTGCGTGGCGTTGCGCCGATTCGTTCTCGCTCCGCGATTTCCTGCGGCTGTCGAACCGGGAGAAAGTTCCCGACCATTCCTGGCTGTCGCGCACGCGCTCGCGTCTGCCGCACGAGGCGCACGAGACGGTGTTCGGCTGGGTGCTGAAGCGCGTGGCCGAGCGCGGCCTTGTGAAGGGCGAGCGGATCGGCGTCGACGCCTCGACGATGGAGGCCAACGCGGCGTTGCGCACGATCGTGCGGCGCGACAGCGGCGAGAGCTATCGCGCGATGCTGACGCGGATGGCGCAAGAGAGCGGGATTGAGACGCCGACGGCCGAGGACCTGGCGCGCTTCGACCGCAAGCGCAAGGGCAAGACGCTGGCGAACGCCGACTGGAAGAGCCGGACCGACCCTGATGCCAGGATCGCCAAGATGAAGGACGGAACGACGCATCTGGCCTACAAGCCGGAGCACGCGGTCGATCTCGACACCGGCGTCGTGGTGGCGGCGCCGATCCATCCGGCCGACGAAGGCGATACGACGACGCTTTCGCCGACGCTGGACGCCGCCGCGCGCAACCTCGATGCGGTCGGGCTGGCGCCGAGCGAGGATGCGCCCTGCGTCGTGGTCGCCGACAAGGGGTATCAGCGCGCGAACAATTGAAGGCTCTGGAAGGCGGCGTGTGGAAGACGCGCATCGCCGAACCTGAGCCGCCAAGGGCTACCTGCGTTGGCATGGCGACGAGGCGGCGCGCCAAGCGGTCTACGCCAATCGCGTGCGGCTGAGATCGGACATCGGGCGCGAGACGATGCGCCGGCGCGGAGAAATGGTCGAGCGCTCCTTCGCCCATATCCTCGATCGCCGTTTTGGGCATATCTTCCGACAGGAGCCCCTAATCTCCCATAGCCGAAAACTCACCATGTTCTCGGAGGTTGTCAAATCGTCGTTTGGCTCGAGGCCCCGTCAAATTCGTGCTCGCAACACGTCGCAATGCTAAGCAAACTCCCTCAGCTTGACCAACGAATTGCAGGTGTGATTCGATCTTCGCGTTGATTCGCGGAGGCGGGGCGTGGCGGGCAAATCTCGGGTGACGGCGGGTGACCAACAGCGCAACGCACTGCTGACGTTAGCCCATTCACGCGATCGGGGCGAGGCTGATCGGGCGCGGGCGATATTGCTGACGTTGTCGGGATGGACCAGCCCGCGCATTGCGGAAGCCTTCAGCGTGCGCGAAGACACGGTGCGTCTTTGGCGCAGCGAGTTCGCGCGCGGCGGTGTCGAGGCGTTGAAGGCGACCGTGGCGCTCGGCCCGCCACCGGTAAAGACCGAAGCCGCGCTGCGTGTCGTCGCGCCTCTGCTCGAAGCTCCCGTCGCCGACCGGCCCAACTGGACGATCCCGCGCCTCATGGCCGAGATCGAGGCGCGCGAGGGCGTCAAGATCGGCAAGTCGCAGTTGTCCAAGGCGTTGCGAAAAAAAACTTCCGTTGGCGGCGGCCCCGGCACACGCTGAAAGGCCGCCAGATTGCCGCCGAGATCGAACGCGTGGGACTGCGCCTTCAACTGCGCAAGGCTCAGGCCGAAGCCGGCGACATCATCCTCCTCTACGGCGACGAGAGCGAGGCCCTGACGCACCCTTATCTGGCGCGGGCGTGGGCCTTGCGCGGTGCGGACCTGCGGGCGCCGGCGCCGGGTCAGGCCAAGAAAGTGGCGATAATCGGCTCACTCGATCATGTCACGCGCCAGTTGATTGTGCATACGAGCCAGACCAAGCGCAGCCGCGACTTCATCGCTCACCTCGAGCAACTCGACCACCTGTTCGGTCCTCAACCAGGACGGGCAATAAAACCGTCGTACTGGTCGAGGACAACGGGCCGATCCATGTCAGCAAGCTCACTCTTAAAGCCATCGAGGCGCGCAAACACTGGCTCACCGTCGAGTGGCTGCCAAAATACGCACCCGAACTCAACGACATCGAGGTTGTCTGGCACGATCTCAAGGCGCGCCATCTGGCCCATCAGACCTTCGCTGATGCCGACGTCCTCGACCGCGCAATCCACGCAGCCGTGGCTGCCCTGAACCGGGAGCGAACTGTCAATCCGTTGGTCATTCAAAAAATCTCTGCTTAGACGTTGAATCCCTCCCAAACGATCGGTTTCATGGAATCGGTGAGCTAGAACTCCCTCGGCCAAGGGCACGATGGTGGTGCGCTGCCGTCGGTCGCGGCGCGCTTGCTCCACCCCTCCATACGCACTCCTGTTTCGCGCGAGAAACCCTATTCCTTCGAGGACGACTTTGCCTGGCGTGAATGCTCACAGCTTTCTCAGGGCCACTTCTTCGATCCGGTGGCTCGCGCCCTTTCTCAGCAAGAGATCGGCGCGCGGCCGCGTCGGCAGGATATTCTCGTGCAGGTTGACGAGATTGATCCGCCGCCAGATCGATCGCGCCGTCGCCCCGGCTTCCGTATCGTCGAGATCGGCGTATTGACGGAAATAGCTGCGCGGATCGCGAAACGCCGTCGTCCTGAGGCCCATGAACCGCTCGATGTACCATTGCTCGAGCAGCGCCTCGTCGGCGTCGAGAAAAATGGCGAAGTCGAAAAAGTCGGAGACGAACGGAATCTCCTTGCCATCCCTGGGCAGCCGGTTGGGCGCGAGCACGTTGATGCCCTCGAAGATGAGAATGTCCGGCCGGTCGACGACCGCCGATTCTCCCTTCACGATATCGTAGGTGATATGCGAATAGACCGGAGCGGCGACATTGTGTTGTCCCGCCTTGACCGCCGAAAGAAAGCCAAGCACCGCCGTCCCGTCGTAGCTCTCGGGAAAGCCCTTGCGGTCCATGATGCCCTGCCGGATCAGCTCCGCATTCGGGCGCAGGAAGCCATCGGTGGTGACAAGCTGCACCTTCGGCGTGTTGGGCCAGCGGGTCAGCAGCGCCTGCAATACACGCGCCGTCGTCGACTTGCCGACCGAGACCGACCCGGCGATGCCGATGATGTAAGGGACTTTCCCGTCGGTCGCGCCAAGGAAACGCTGCGTCGCCTTGAACAGACCCTGCGTCGCCGCGACATAGAGCGCGAGCAGCCGCGACAGCGGCAGATAGATCGCCACGACCTCGTCGAGCGAGATCGGATCGTGGGTCGATTGCAGCTTTCGCAAATCGTCGATCGTGAGCGTCAGCTGGGTATCCGCGCGCAGTTGCGCCCACTCGTCGCGGGTGAAGCGGCGGAATGGGGACTCGAGCGATTGAGCCGCGACGCGATTCATCATGACTTTCTCACCGGCGCCAGTCGATGTGACTGGGTCTCTTCCCTTCCGTGTTCAAGTTGCGCGAGACGCCTTTTCTTGATGGCCGCTGCGTCTAGATCGCTCGTCCAGTTCATTCATGACCGACGACAGCGCTACGCCGCGCGCTCGGAGTACTATGAGGAGGTGGTAAAGGACATCCGCCGCCTCCGCGCGAACGGCGTTCTCATCCAGCGCCGCGGCGGCGATGGCCAGTTCGATCGCTTCTTCGCCGAATTTGCGCGCGCAATGGGCCGGGCCCTTGTCGAGCAGGCTCCGGGTATAAGACGTCTCCGCGCTCGCGCCCGCGCGCTGGTCGATCGTTCGGGCGAGTTCGTCCAGCGTGAACATCGCGTCAGCCTTGTCCTTTTCTGGCGTCGCGCCTTTATCCCCCGCCACGTCGGTGGCTGCAACCGGATGAACTATGGGCGGTTAGCGGCCCCCGCGCCGCGGAACGCTTCTTGACTTGGCTTGCGCGCGGGCCATAAACCGTGGCGACCGTGAGAGAGGGCGATTAGCTCAGCGGTAGAGCACTCCCTTCACACGGGAGGGCCGTTGCCTTACGAGTCAGTGGCTTGTAAGGAGCCGCAGGTTCTTCGGCGCCAGTCGGGCGATTAGCACAGCGGTAGCGCGTTCCCTTCACACGGGAAAGGTCACAGGTTCGATCCCTGTATCGCCCACCACCATCCCCCCGCGCTCCGAGTTGACCCGTCTCCGTCCTTCCGGTCACCCAGCCAGCCCCACGTAGCCCACCAAACAAAAAATCCGGCCCCAATCGGACTTGCCGGCCCGCCGGCGACGCTGTCACCCGTCCTGATGAGACCATAAGGCCGAAACGCATCGGCATTTTCATGTCCGCCCGGCAAACTCGCCGCCACCCGCGCATCGCCACAGGGTGGACACAACTTCGGAAATTATTTCTCCGAGGCTTTGCTGGCGTCTCCGAGGGCCGCCGCATCGCCGACGCCCCCAAACTCATCCAAATCTCAGTCTTACCGGCATCTATGAGAGAGACACAGTGATTCAACTTTCAACATCCTCCGCGGCGCGCTCTTGCGCCTCGCGGATCACGCCTGCCGCGCCCGCCGTGTCAGGCGAGAATGTTCTGGACCGGCTTGTTGAAGCCTTCCGCGTCGCCGCAGGTGAAGCAGCCGCCGAGCGGAATACACGCCTTATGTGCAATTCGAGCGAGGAAGTCGACATCGACAAATTGATTGGCTGGACGCCCAAGGAATGGTCGTCCGACTTCAGCACCGGCGGCTATCGCATCCGACCAATCCCCGCGCATAATCGCCAACCGGCCGTGCTATCCGTTCCTGACTCGAAATATTACGACCGCGCCGCCGACGCGGAAGCGACGGAGATCATCGCACAGCATGATGGCCCTGACGGCAAGCGCGGGACATTCGACCTTGAGAAGCTGATCGAGCGGTGCCGCCGCAAGACGCTCACCCGCATCCGCGCCGAGCCCTCATGGTTCGCTCGCCTATGCGCGGCGCATGACGCCCTGCCGAAGCTGCCGCCGTTCGACCGCAACGCAGGCGCGAGGGCAGACGAAGCAATGCAATGGATCACTGAGGTTGAAGACGACTGCGCCCTTGAGCGCGCCCGTCAGATCGTGTTGTGCTGGTTGAGGTCCGGCAAGCCGCAACGCGCTTTCGCCGCGAGCAAGTGCCTTCACAGGACAGAGCTTCGCCGGCTGATCGACTCCTATTGCGGTGCCATCGCAAGTCGCCTCAACGCTGCCCCTGCTTGGGCCGCAGTCCGGCTCGCCGCCAATGATCGCCCGACTGCCGAGCACAAGGGCGAACGTCTCGTCTGGCGCCCGGCGCTATCAGTCGACCAGCGCGTCTACCGCGACCGTGAGACGATAGTCAAAGGCGCCGACGCCATCGCCGCAGTCACCCGCCGCAAGCCCCCATCGGCGCTCCGTCTGATCGAAGGCGGCAAGGCCCCGATAGCGATGCTTGCGGGCGAGCCCGTTGCCATCCGCGAATTGCTCGACACGAGTCGATGGCGCTCGACCACCAAAGCCAAAATTGCGGCGTGACGACAATCACGCCGAGCCGTCTTTCATGGCGGAACCAAACACTCCCGAAAGGAGGTTCCATGTCTTATTCCAATCCGTGGCCCGCACGCATCAGCCTGACTGTAGAGGAAGCCTCCATCGCGGCAGGCTTGAGCCGTCGAACAAGCGTCCGGGCAATCGAACAGGGCAAACTCCCGTCCGCCTTCGTCTGCGGGCGGCGGCGGATTTCTCCCCATGCGCTTGAGCGGTTCAAGGCTGGACTTCCGCCCGAAGACGACGGCGCTCCGGCGCTGCGCTCTGGCGGAGTCGCTGGACGACGCCGGTGAGCGTCCACAAGCTCACTCATGTACGCGAGATCGCCGATCTGCGCCACGTCGTCTATTGGGCGCGGCGCTTGCCGCTGTTCGATAGCGCCGACCGCACCGCCGCTGGCAACGTCGCGATCACCTATTGCGGTCGCATGGTCGCGGCCGTCGCTTGCGCAAGCGAGGCGATTGCCTACGCGGCAGAGATGATCGCCACGTCGGTCATCATCCGGCGCGAGTACGCCGCGGACGAAGCCGCCGAGCAGCCATTCGCGCTCGCGGCGTAACCTTCAACAGTCAACCGCGACGCCAGTGCGCGGAATATCGCTGGCAATTTCCAAGTAGGATTTAACGATGTCTTTGTCTGAAACGCCGAGCCGTGAGGCTGGCGAACTGCGACCCGTGGGCACCGCAGCCCGCGCAGTCGGGACTTTGAGAGTTTGGATAGATCGCGCAATCCAACGCGGTCAAATTCCGTGCCATCGGATCAACGGCGTTCGGATGGTTACGCTCGCCGACGCCGCGGCGGTCAAGAAAAGACGCGACGCCCTTGAGGCTTCGCGCCGTGAGGCCGTCCAATGAGCGCGGCCCTTGTCGTCGACAACACCGGCCCCCTGCCATCGGCGGTCGAAATCGCATCAATGGCCGCCCTTCGCGGTCGAGCGCCTGAAAGGAGATGGATTGTGCGAGAGTGGATTCCGTCCGGCGTCGTGACCGGGCTATATGGCGACGGCGGAGTCGGCAAGACGCTTCTGGCGCTGCAACTGCAAGCGAGCATGGCACTCCGTCGAAAGTGGCTTGGCGTCGAAGTCGAGCCGGGCAGGAGTCTCGGGGTTTACTGCGAAGACGACATCGACGAACTGCACCGGCACCGCGACGACATCGCCGACGCGATGGAATGCAACACCGCCGATCTTGCGGACGCCCTTCTTTGGCCTCGCGTTGACGGGGAAAACCTGTTGATGACTTTCACCGGCGGCAAGGGTGAACTTATACCAAGAGTCATGGGGTCTGACCGATATGGGCCCGATCGCGCATTCCGATTGAGGTGATGATTTCTGGCTGGGCGATGAGTTTTCGCCAGGCGTCGCAGGCGGCGTCGATGATGTCGTCGTAGGTCTCGAAGACCAGGTTTGAGAGCCAGTTGCCGCGCAGGAACTGCCAGACGTTTTCGACCGGGTTCAGCTCCGGCGCGCGGGAAGGCAGGAAGATCGGCGTGATGTTGCGGGGGAGGTCGAGCTTGGGGTTGTGTGCCATCCGGCGCGGTCGAGCAATAGGACGGCGTGGGCGCCCTCGGCGACGTGGCGGGAGATTTCCTCGAGGTGAAGCTGCATCGCCTCGGTGTCGGCGAAGGGCAACGCGAGGGCGGCCCCGACGCCTCGGGCGGGACAAATGGCGCCAAAGAGATAGGCGCTCTCGTAACGCTGATCTGCCGGTTGGCGAGGCCGCGTTCCTCGCCTTGCCCATTGACGCACGAGGCCGTTTTTCTGGCCGATGCGGGCCTCATCCTGGAACCAGATCTCGATCGGCGTCGCCGCCGGCAGGCCATCGAGATGGGCGCTCAGCGCGCGCGGGAAGTTTTTTTGAAAGCCTCGACGATCTGCTCGTCTTGAGCGGGGTGGCGCGGGCGCGCGCTAATGTGGGAAAAGCCTAGCTTCTTGAGAAGCTTGCCGACATAGCGCGCGTGATATTCGACGCCGAACCGATCGGCGATGACCCGTTTGAGATCGATCCGCCGCCAGCGCACGACGCCGTCGACTTTCCGGTCCGGCCCCCTCTCGACGATCTTCGCCAAGTCATCCAGTTGTTCGCGCGACAAGCGCGGCGTCGGACCATCCGTCCAGTTGTCGAAGAGCCCATCCGGCCCAGCGGCGTTGAACCGATGCACCCAGTCGCGCAAGGTCTGGCGATCCATGCCGCCGATCTTGGCCGCCTCGCCGCGATCCATTCCGTCGCGAACTGCCGCAAGCGACAGAAGCCGCCGGCTCTGATTGACGTCCTTGGACCGCTTGGCCAGAGCGCGTAGCTCCGCGGCCGAATAGTCGTCTCGCAATTTCACCGCTGCAGGCATGCCGCCAATCCTCCGACCCACAAAGAGTCAGAAATTTCGCCCCAAGGGAATCCCCCCATGAGTCAGCCGGCGAGGCCTTTGGTATTACGCCATTCCACAAAGAACTTCTCGAAAGGGCGCTCGACGAACGAGTGAGGCTTGTCATATTCGACACCGCGTCAGACGGCTTTGGCGGCAACGAGATCGACAGGACTCAAGTCAAACGGTTCGTCGGGGCTGCATTGGGCTCTATCGCCCGCGCAATCAAGGGCGCCGTCGTTCTCTGCGCCCACCCGTCCCGCGCCGGCATGGACTTGGGCAGGGGCGACAGCGGCTCGACTCAGTGGAGCAACGCTTTTCGGTCTCGCCTCTATATCGACGTTCCGCGCGACGACAACGGGAAGCCTGACCTTACGGACCCGGACGCCCGGACGCTTGAACGCATGAAAGCGAACTATGCGAAGCGTGGCGATCAATTGCGGCTTCGCTGGCGCGATGGCGTCATCGTCCGTGAGCGCAACGAGATCGCCCCGTCCGATAAGCGCTCTCTCACTGAGGTTTTCCTTTCGCTGTTCGATATTCACTCGCAAAGGCAGAATCTCAGCCCCGGCGCTACGGCCAACAACTCGGCAGCGGCCATCTTTATGAAGCTCAAGAAAGACGAGCGCGACGGATATGGCAAGCGGGACTTCGCGGAGGAAATGGGTCGCCTTCTCAGGGCCGGCGTGTTGACCATCGAGGAATACGGGAAGGATAAGAGCAAACGCCTCGCCCGTGTCGTCGACGCCCCTTCGGCGCTTATCGACGCCCCTTCGGCGCTTATCGACGCATAAAAGCGTCCCCGCCCGCTTCGCCCGGAGATTGCTAGGGTTTCGACGATCTTCGACGCTATCGCGCTTTTTGCGAAACAGAGCGTCGAAATTCGGCGCAAACCCTTGGAATTGCTGTCGACGCATAGGGGGGCGGGTGTCCCCCCATACCCCGATAGTGCTGCGCCCCTTTAGAGGGACGCGCACAATCAATTTTCAAGGCGCGCCACGGGATTATCGGGCCGGGGCTTGCCAGTCCCAAAGCTCGGGTCTTGAGCGCCGCGCCCGACAACGCTCACCGGCTGGCACGCATCTTCATCATCATCATTCATTCAAACGGATTTTAGAAGTGGATTTAGCATCTCTATGGCGCCGAGCGTCGCCGAATATTTATCTCAACCCGGCCGCGAGGTCGTCACCGGCATGGACCTCGCCCGAGCAGTCGGCCGAAGCAACTACGCCGACATGAGCGTTGCCGACTGGCGCCTACTTGCGAGGCTGGCGATTGAATGCGGGTGGAAGTCGCGAAAGGTCGACGGCGTTCAAGTCTGGCAACTGGTTGTGTGATAAGTTGCGGCGTTTCTGCTTTGGCCTATCCCTCAGAAAGCCGGCGCACCATGAGCAGCGAGCTACGCGACTATGCGTTCGAGGAGATGCACCATCGCCTGCGACAGGTCCGCCTCTATTCGCTTCTGGATAACGACGGATCGAAAATCACCGTCCGCGCTGCGCTCGTAAGGAGCGATCCGCCCACGGTGGGCAATCCAGCCAATCAAAAAACCCTAAACCTAGCCGCCGGTGCTGCGGACGACGGCACCTTGTTTTCGTGGCTCGATGAGGAGGACGGCAAGCAGAGTCTGCTGACGCTCGCGCAAATTCGTAGCCTAGCCGAGAGCTTGTCGGCGTTTGAGACGACCATGTACGATTTCCTCGCCAAGCTCTCTAGCGAGATCGACTCCGGCGTGATCACCACGTTCGATCAGGTCGACCACGCGGCGTGGCGTCCTGATCGTCCGATTTTTCGGTTCGGCGCCTGACGCTGATGCGCCTATGGCGCGAGCACCTATGCCAGACGCGAGCCGCACCGCAAGGCGTCTAGGAGCCTGTCTGCTTAATCCTCGGCGAGATGGGATTTGAACCGCTCAAGCCAGTCGGAGAGCCGGATGCAGCAAATTCGCGCATCCGGTTTGATGTAAGGTTGGGTGGAAGCTTTGCGGCCATCGTTCGTTGCACCGTTTCCGAGGTGGCGAAGCTCAGCCGGTTGCGCGTGCGGCCAGGGACGGGGTCCGCCCCTGGGCGAGCTTCAAGATATTGTGGGCGAGGCAGACGAGGCCCCACTCGTTGGCGACCTTCTCGACGCCGCGCAAGAGAAACTGACGGAAGCCGCGCGCCTGCTTGATCTGTCCGAACACCGGCTCGGGCAGCTGCTTTCTTAAGCGGTAGGGGCTGGAGTGCCCGCCGGCCTTGATTCTTTCGCGCATGGCGGCGACGCGGGCGCCGCCGCCTTCTCCTTCCCCGGCGTGCTTGGCCCGCCCCGGCGCGATATAGGCGTCGATCTCGCGTTCCTCCATCGCCGTAAGGTTGGCGTCGGAGCAATAGCCCGCGTCCGCCGACAGTTGCGTCGGCTTCTTGCCCAGATTGGCTTCGATGGCGTCGGCCATCGGCGCCAATTGATGTTGATCGCTCTGCTTCGCGTCGAGGCCGTGGGCGACGATCACCTGCGCCGTCGCGTCGACCGCCGCCTGCGCATTGTAGCCCTGGATGAAGCCGTCCTTGGTTTTCATGATGCGGCTTTCGGGATCGGTGAAGTTCTTCTGCGCTTTGGGGTCAGGCTCTTCGGATGGCGGGGCGGCGGGCCTGCCCGGTTTCTTGCGGCCCTCGGCTTGTCGCCGCTCCTCGGCCTGCGCTTTGGCCTTGGCCGCCGCGGCCGCTTTCGCCTCGGCCTCCAATTCGGCCTTCGCCGCCCGGATCTTCTCGACGCGCTTCTTCTTGTCGGCGACCCATTTGGGCAGCTCCTCGCCGCTCTTGTCGCGGCCGAAGGCTCTGTCTTCCTCGGCGTCCGCAGCCTCGGCTGCGCTCAGCCACCGCTCGACCTCGGCCTCGAGCTCCGCCGCACGCTTCTCCATGCGCTCGTAGCTCATCGCCTTGTGCTTGGAGGCGTTCGCCTTGATCTTCGTCCCGTCGAGCGCGACATGGCCGAGCTTCACAAGTCCCGCCTGTTCGCACAGCTTGAGAACTTGCCCGAACAGTCCCGCAAGCACCTTCAAGTGCCGCTTGCGGAAGTCAGAGACGGTGCGAAAATCCGGCGGATCGAGCCCGACAATGCTCAGGAAGTCGACCCGTTCGCGCGCCGCCTTGGCGATCCGGCGCGACGAGTAGACGCCGTTGCAATAGCCGTACAGCAACAGCGCCGTCATCATCGCCGGGTCAAACGGCGGCTGCCCGCGCTCGCTCGCATACGCGGCTTCGATCTCACCAAGGTCGAGAGGCTCGAGCACAAGCGCCAAAATGAAGCGAGCCAGATGGTCCTCGCCGACAAAGTCCTGAACGCTCGGCGGCAACAACAGCGGCTGATCGATCGTCCAGGGCCGGAAGGTCTTGCTCATAAGCAAACAAAATCCGATTCGAGCAAACGCCGCCACCACAATCCGCTATTATCCAGACAAGCTCCTAGCTCCGAGGGCGATGACATCGAACGATCCTGAGCGGCCCCGTTCATTCTTTGTAGTAGCCGACTCCGCAGTTTTGATTCCCGACCTTCGTGTAAAAAGTGCGCTTTTCGAGCGGCTTGTTTGAGCCGGGGCGGGGCCACCAGTAGGTAACCTCTTTGATCTCTCCTTCGGCGGCAGTCCGCATGATCTCTTGCCCGAGGGGAAAGCCCCTCTTGCCTTTGATGCGCTGTAAATCTTCACCTTTTAGGTTGGGATGCGCCGTGAGAATGCCGTCCGCGGCGTTGGCGCAGAACACATACAGATCACGGTCCTTAAAGCCACCTTCGCCCTTGTTAAACATATCCAGTGCTTTCCCTTTGTCCTCCTTCACAGCAGCAACTGCTCTTTCCAGCATGGCCTTGGCTTCTTTGGCAGTGCCATATTGCCCCGCCTGCACTGTCGTCGCGACAAATAGGAGCGCGATATAGAGCGCCACAGACGCTGCGAAACGAAACATGGTTCCTCCAATTTTGAAAAGCTGTGCTGAGACTAGCCGAGGGGCGGAGGTCGGCCAACGTACACGCGACATTTTGCCGGAACGGGGCAACCAGACGTGAAGATTTCTCGCGGCGCCTGCAACTCGTTTCCTCAATGGCCCGAAGGGACATACGCACGGCCACCCTATCAGGACAGGGCGCAGACACCCGCCACGGGCCTCCCCTGAGCCTCGCTCTGCCCTCATATTCAAGGCCAAGCGGTCGAGCCACATAGCGATGAGGCTCGATTTCCGCTGTCTCCGCAGAAAGCCGATAGCGCAGCCCTGAGAAGGCCAGAAAGCCTGACGGTCAACTCCGCGATTCGAGCGAGAGGAAATAGGCTCATTTCGCCATTTTCGAGCCTTCCCTGACTGCCTCGCATTGCCTCTCCTGTAAGGCGACTCCGGCGCTCAGGGCATGTGAAACAGGCTCTCGGCGCTTTAGGGCGCTATAAAGAACAACAAGTTCGTTTTATCGGACGGCTCTAAGGCCAGCACAGGGCAACCAATACGCGCCCGGAGTTGCCACGATAGCACGCGCAACGCTTAGAGAATGCTCGGATTTAGCCCTAGCGCCGCCAAGAGGCCGAGGGGCGTGTGGAAGCAAGCGACTCGCTCGCCGGGCACTATTTGCAAAACCAATTCACCCCCGCTCCAACATCATCATCATCGGGCAGAAGCCGAAACGAACTCGTAGAACGAAGGCGCAGATGGCCGCCGCCGCCGCGGACGCCGAGTTCCGCGCCTTGTTGGCCAAGGCCGCCGCCGCCGCCGAAGAGCGGCTGAAGACTGTATCGCCCGGCCAGAAGCGCGCGGCGGAACGGCTGCTCAGGCGATGGTCCAGATGAGCGTCGGGCGCCAGTACGTCGCCACCGAGCGCCTAAGCAGAGATCTTTGAATGACCAACGGATTGACAGTTCGCTCCCGGTTCAGGGCAGCCACGGCTGCGTGGATTGCGCGGTCGAGGACGTCGGCATCAGCGAAGGTCTGATGGGCCAGATGGCGCGCCTTGAGATCGTGCCAGACAACCTCGATGTCGTTGAGTTCGGGTGCGTATTTTGGCAGCCACTCGACGGTGAGCCAGTGTTTGCGCGCCTCGATGGCTTTAAGAGTGAGCTTGCTGACATGGATCGGCCCGTTGTCCTCGACCAGTACGACCGGTTTTATTGCCCGTCCTGGTTGAGGACCGAACAGGTGGTCGAGTTGCTCGAGGTGAGCGATGAAGTCGCGGCTGCGCTTGGTCTGGCTCGTATGCACAATCAACTGGCGCGTGACATGATCGAGTGAGCCGATTATCGCCACTTTCTTGGCCTGACCCGGCGCCGGCGCCCGCAGGTCCGCACCGCGCAAGGCCCACGCCCGCGCCAGATAAGGGTGCGTCAGGGCCTCGCTCTCGTCGCCGTAGAGGAGGATGATGTCGCCGGCTTCGGCCTGAGCCTTGCGCAGTTGAAGGCGCAGTCCCACGCGTTCGATCTCGGCGGCAATCTGGCGGCCTTTCAGCGTGTGCCGGGGCCGCCGCCAACGGAAGTTTTTTTTCGCAACGCCTTGGACAACTGCGACTTGCCGATCTTGACGCCCTCGCGCGCCTCGATCTCGGCCATGAGGCGCGGGATCGTCCAGTTGGGCCGGTCGGCGACGGGAGCTTCGAGCAGAGGCGCGACGACACGCAGCGCGGCTTCGGTCTTTACCGGTGGCGGGCCGAGCGCCACGGTCGCCTTCAACGCCTCGACACCGCCGCGCGCGAACTCGCTGCGCCAAAGACGCACCGTGTCTTCGCGCACGCTGAAGGCTTCCGCAATGCGCGGGCTGGTCCATCCCGACAACGTCAGCAATATCGCCCGCGCCCGATCAGCCTCGCCCCGATCGCGTGAATGGGCTAACGTCAGCAGTGCGTTGCGCTGTTGGTCACCCGCCGTCACCCGAGATTTGCCCGCCACGCCCCGCCTCCGCGAATTAACGCGAAGATCGAATCACACCTGCGATTTGTTGGTCAAGCTGAGGGAGTTTGCTTAGCACCGCAAGTGGTTAACGCGCCGCAAGTGGTTAACCCGGAGCCTAAACCTACTCAGCCTGAGAAGGTTTCCAAGCGCCAGCCCAACAGCAAGAGATCGTCGGTCGGAAGCGCTACGGACCTATCACCGGCTCGACATGCGGAAGCGCCGGGCGGCTCGAAGGGCGCTCACGAAGGCGTCATTTTAGCCGGTTTTGATCCCCTAACGTTACCCTGATGGCCGACTCGATGGCGAGACACCAGCATTTCCGGCGGTTTTTGCCGGTCGAGCCTCTGATACCAAATCAGTTGCTCGCCAGTTTCGAGCCGTGGTGGCGGAAGTCGCATACGACACCGACTCATCGTCGGAACGGGCCGGGCCGATCTCCGTCCGTCCGATGGGCTCATGTCCATAGAGACGCGCGTCCGTATGGCGATCTCGACCCATGCGGACGCGAAATGTGAGCCGACCGCCGCGTCCGCACGGGCATACCTTAACGGACCCTCATTCGAAGCATGGCTCGAAGCCGGCTTGTGTTGGCATGAGCCCCGCAGGCTCGCACAGCAGCCCAAGGCAGGCGTTGAACCGCGAGCCGTCAGCATGAGGCCCGCAGGTTCGCAAAGCCGTCCAGCGAGCGTCTAGAGCCGTCCAGCGCCCGCGCTGCGGTTCGTGTCGCGCCCGGCGAGAGTGCGGCCGGCGCTGCGCCGCAGAATTGAGTTGCCCGCGCCTCGACGCCCCCGCCCGCGCCTCTCCAAATTTCGTCTGGGGAAAGGGGCCTCCCCTCATTTCGCAAGTCGCCGAAAATTTTTTCATCCGGGCCTATGCGCCCACAAGGAAAATTGATGTCCACCCCCCAAGCCAACTGCATCCAATGCGTCAAGCGGTTCACCCCGTGGCGCGCGAAACAGTTCTGTTCCGAGTTCCTGCAAGAGGAAGGCCCAGAACGCCCGCGCCAAGGCCAAAAACGACCCGGAGGCCACATGGGTAGCGGACGACCCGAATCCTGAAAATAAACCCCCGGAAAACCGGGCGACTCCGAAGGCGCTTAGTACGTATGGGCCACTCGAATGGATCGCCTGCAACGAGGCGACGCTAAAGTGCATCCGCGAAGGCTCGGCCGCTGCGGTCGGTTGGGCGATGCTGGTCGAGGTCACTGCGAACCGCGACGCTTGGTTTGGGCGCATCGGCGAGGACTTCGCATTCGGCCCGACGACGCGGCCCCGCGCCAAGGCGGCCGTTGAGGCGCGCCTATCTGGTCGACCTTTCGACAAGCACGAAGATTCCAACGAACGCATGTGGGCCGGAACGTGTTGGCGACTGCTTGGCGGTTCCGTTTCAACGTCGGCGACGTTGGCGATCAGTGGCGCCTCGCCGCCTGACCCGCTCCAACAATTTGAGAGAATCCAACTGTGAACCACACGATCAGAATCCACGCATCGGGCCGCGACCTCTATCGCACGTCCGGCGCCGTCACCCTCGAAGACACTGGCGCGCCTATTCCCGATGCGGCCCGAGCACTCATTTCGGCCGGGGCGTCGCCCTCGGACACCATGAGCATCGCCAGCCAAGACGCGACGTTCTCACCCATGCCGCTCGGCAAGCTCGCTGCGACGCATAAGGCGCCCCGCAAGAGCGACCTCGCAGCGCAGGCCCGTTTCTGACCATCCCCATTCCGCGCCACCCCGGCGCCGAACAAAGCCGCAATGCGGCACAACCCAAGGACTACAAACATTGTCACGTACCAATAACCCTGCCCAGCCGATTTCCACGACGCTCGTCGAAAGTGCCGGCTGGATCGTCGATAGCTTTCGCGCGTCGAATCTCGCGCCTAGGAGCCTGTCTGCTTAATCCTCGGCGAGATGGGATTTGAACCGCTCAAGCCAGTCGGAGAGCCGGATGCAGCAAATTCGCGCATCCGGTTTGATGTAAGGTTGGGTGGAAGCTTTGCGGCCATCGTTCGTTGCACCGTTTCCGAGGTGGCGAAGCTCAGCCGGTTGCGCGTGCGGCCAGGGACGGGGTCCGCCCCTGGGCGAGCTTCAAGATATTGTGGGCGAGGCAGACGAGGCCCCACTCGTTGGCGACCTTCTCGACGCCGCGCAAGAGAAACTGACGGAAGCCGCGCGCCTGCTTGATCTGTCCGAACACCGGCTCGGGCAGCTGCTTTCTTAAGCGGTAGGGGCTGGAGTGCCCGCCGGCCTTGATTTTTCGCGCATGGCGGCGACGCGGGCGCCGCCGCCTTCTCCTTCCCCGGCGTGCTTGGCCCGCCCCGGCGCGATATAGGCGTCGATCTCGCGTTCCTCCATCGCCGCAAGGTTGGCGTCGGAGCAATAGCCCGCGTCCGCCGACAGTTGCGTCGGCTTCTTGCCCAGATTGGCTTCGATGGCGTCGGCGATCGGCGCCAATTGATGCTGATCGCTCTGCTTCGCGTCGAGGCCGTGGGCGACGATCACCTGCGCCGTCGCGTCGACCGCCGCCTGCGCATTGTAGCCCTGGATGAAGCCGTCCTTGGTTTTCATGATGCGGCTTTCGGGATCGGTGAAGTTCTTCTGCGCTTTGGGGTCAGGCTCTTCGGATGGGGGGGCGGCGGGCTTGCCCGGTTTCTTGCGGCCCTCGGCTTGTCGCCGCTCCTCGGCCTGCGCTTTGGCCTTGGCCGCCGCGGCCGCTTTCGCCTCGGCCTCCAATTCGGCCTTCGCCGCCCGGATCTTCTCGACGCGCTTCTTCTTGTCGGCGACCCATTTGGGCAGCTCCTCGCCGCTCTTGTCGCGGCCGAAGGCTCTGTCTTCCTCGGCGTCCGCAGCCTCGGCTGCGCTCAGCCACCGCTCGACCTCGGCCTCGAGCTCCGCCGCACGCTTCTCCATGCGCTCGTAGCTCATCGCCTTGTGCTTGGAGGCGTTCGCCTTGATCTTCGTCCCGTCGAGCGCGACATGGCCGAGCTTCACAAGTCCCGCCTGTTCGCACAGCTTGAGAACTTGCCCGAACAGTCCCGCAAGCACCTTCAAGTGCCGCTTGCGGAAGTCAGAGACGGTGCGAAAATCCGGCGGATCGAGCCCGACAATGCTCAGGAAGTCGACCCGTTCGCGCGCCGCCTTGGCGATCCGGCGCGACGAGTAGACGCCGTTGCAATAGCCGTACAGCAACAGCGCCGTCATCATCGCCGGGTCAAACGGCGGCTGCCCGCGCTCGCTCGCATACGCGGCTTCGATCTCACCAAGGTCGAGAGGCTCGAGCACAAGCGCCAAAATGAAGCGAGCCAGATGGTCCTCGCCGACAAAGTCCTGAACGCTCGGCGGCAACAACAGCGGCTGATCGATCGTCCAGGGCCGGAAGGTCTTGCTCATAAGCAAACAGAATCCAATTCGAGCAAACGCCGCCACCACAATCCGCTATTATCCAGACAGGCTCCTAGCTCGCATCCGGCCTTCTCGGACTGGAACGTCACGCCGCCGCCGATCTCGATTGCGGACCTAACTCCCCCGCCGCCGCGGGCCGTGCCGACGCGCTGAACACCCACGTCCGACAACACCAAAAATCCGGTCGGCAATCGCGCCGGCCGGCATAAGCGTCCTCGATGACGCGGAGAATCTATTTCCAATGCCTACTTTCAAACCCAAGGCCACTAGCGCCGCACGAACGCGCCTCGAAGAATGTAATACGGCGCGTGCCGCCGTCGACCGGCGCCTTGCCGATCTACAGGCTTCAATCATGAAGCTGGACTCCACAATCGCCTCCGTCGCGCCCGCTGAAGCTGCGCTAGCCAAGCTCAATGAGGCCGATGACTATGCCGCACTCAGGTGGGCGACATCCGGCGACGCCGACAGGCCGCAACCCGATGTCGAGGCTCACGACAGGCTGGCTCGGGAACTTGCCGCAGCCCAAACCAGTGCAGCGTCAGCAAGCCGCGCCAAGGCCACGCTCACCGCCCAGATGACGCAGGAGGCGGCGAAGGTTCCTGACATTCAGCGCTTCGCCGACGCGGCCGTGTGCGAAATTCTTTGCGACGAAGCGACTCCGATAGTCGACGAATTGCGCGCCGCCGCCATCGACATCGCCGCGAAGATCAAGAGCCTAGAAGTCGTGTCCAGTATGGCGTTGCAAATCGCCGAGAAAGGTCGTCACGTTCCCGGCGTTTCGTTGGCGGATCACGAACTCGCGCGGCTCGGCGCCAAGGGCCTTGCGGTTCAAAATGTCGAGCCCGTGAATCCCACGCCGCCGGAAGCTTTGGCCGCTGCAACCGCGTTGCTGGCGAAATTCCCGTTCCGACATTGGTCACCCATTGCCGAGGCCATCGTCGGCGCCACGGAAAGCTTCCCCGCCGTGCTCGAAAAGCACACCGCCGCCGCCACGGCTTGGCGGACCTTCGCTGAGGACCTTCGCGGCGATTCAACTATCAGCGTCGCGCCGGAGGTAATGTGATGGCAAGCCGAGGAAACAACATTCTGCGAGGCCACAACTCGGAGCCGGGCGCAGACTACGAAAAATCGCTGCCCGATGCGGCGCTGACGGTCGGCTCGATCAGCCGCGCACTCGGCGATGCAAAGACGACGCTCGCGGAGACTCGACGGCTATCCGAGGACGTGGACGACCTCGACGAACTGATCGCCTCTATCGAAAAATCGGCCGCCGAGAACCGCGCCACGATCAAGGCTATCGACGCAGGAACGAAAGCGACGGCCGATGAAATGGCAAAGCTGCGCGCCTCGCTCGATACTCCCGGTATGCTCGCGAAGCTGGCGGGTTGGGAGGAGTCGCACATTGAGCGCCTTCACAAACAATACGGGCACGGCACGACGCTTGAGTATTTCAAGGCGCAGATGGCGGCCGACAGCGAGTTGTTCCGCAAGCGCGACGCTTTCGACGATGGCGTAGACGACATGAGTCCGGCGCGGTTCAACGCCATGTATCGGGTGGTAAAATGACGAACTCCGCAGACAAAATTGCGGACGCCACGAAGCGGCTCCGCGAAACCCGCGCTGAGATCGAAAGAGCACCCGCCGGCGCGGCGAGAGACAAGGCCCTTGCGGAGTTGGCTCGCGTTGTCACCGAGTTCGCACGCGGAGTCCGTGCGGCGACGGGGCGCAAATGAAGCGCAAGGTCAAGCCAATCGCCAGTGCGTTTCAAACGCTGATCGCTGTGTTCCCCAAAGGGGACACGGCGCCGGCGAAGCGACTGCCCCCCACAGACTTGCGCACACGATGCGCCAAACCAATGAGAATCAAATGTCCACGCTCATAAATCACGATTGCGAACCCTTAACCTACGGCGGAGTAAGCTATACACCCGACGCCTCGGGCGCGTTCCACGTCCCTGAGAGCGTCGCCGTCGCCGTAACAAACATGCCCGGCGGATTTGTTCGCGGCCCGGATGTCGCGCCCGCGCCTGCCGAGAAGTTGGCGTGGAATCCCGTCTTCAACGTCTCTGGCGGAGTCACCCTGAACAGTGACACGAACGGGCGCTTGCTCGTGCTCGAAATTGCACACGCCGCAAGGCTCGGTCTTGACGACGTTCCGCTCGTCGACAGCGCCGGCAAGCGAGTGGTTCTTTCGACGAACGAGTGCCGGGCACTTAGCGGGGAATACCGCACGCGGCTTCTGGCCTCGGTCTGACGAACCTGCGGGGCGTTGCCTTTCCTTCAACACCCCGTTCAGTGGCGCCGGATCGTGCACTTCCCGCGATCCGGCGCTTGCAATTCTGGACGAGAGAGCCGCTGACGCTGAGGCGTTGGCGAAATAGCCGGGTCGAGAACCCCGGTCGTCGCGATGACCTCGTCCAGATACCCGCCGCGCCGGAGCCTTGAGACCGGCGCGGCGGTCCCGCATCGAGCCGGCGCCGCATCCTTCGGCGAAAGGCCCGTTTGACCATACCGGCCGATGCAATTGCCCGCTCGCACTCCTGAGCGTCATGTCTCCGAGTGCGAGCGGGTTTTCTCAATCTCCACCGAAGCCGAAAATGAAATCGAACTATCCGCCGACCGTCATCTCGGTAGTCACCGCGTCACCGGCCGCCGAGTACATTCTTGCCCGCATGGCGCGCATCGTCGCGTCGCTTGCAATGCGCCGCCCCGCACGCCACATCAATCCACGACGACAGGGAGGCTATCATGAGAGTTTGATTTTCAGGCCCACGCATCATGGGAATCCGACCCGGCATTAGCCTCGGGCGGGAAGATTTTAAAGCGCCGTTTTTCGCCGGCGCCGTTCAGGTCGTGGCGACGATTCTCTCGACAATCATTCTCACGACAGCGGCGCTTGTGTTCGCCGCTTACGTCAAAGGGTGAAGGCGACAACCGACGGTCTGACGGGGAACGCATGACCAACGCACTCTATTACCGCGACAAGGGCCTGCGATGGTGAAGGGAATAGGGCCTCTATTCGGCCTTGAGGTTGACGGCGAACGCAAAAACTTATTTGGCACCCTTGCGAAAGCCAAGGAGCTAGAGATTTTTTTCGTTGCTCAAGGTTGTAAGGTGGCTATCTTTGAGCATTCTGACGCAGAGATCAAAGCGAGGGATGCAGTGGCGGCAGAAGAACAATTTATGAAACTCGGTGTACAATATTACGTGGCAGCTCGGCAATCCGCATGGTCAGGGTTATGGGTGTGTGGTAATCTCTATCATCACGCACTTGAGATGTTCTTAAAGGCTGGCTTGTCTCGAAAATATTCTTTGCCTGAACTTCGCAAACAATTTTGCCATGAATTGATTCCTACATGGAACGCATTTAAGGCCGATTTTTCTTCACCCGCACTTTCGGAATTTAACGCGACAATTGCGGACATCGCCGGATTCGAGGATATTAGGTATCCCGATAAGGTTGTGAAGTATGGAGCGCAAATCATCATTGACTATCGTGCGCAACCGAGGGAGCCGTCATTGCGCCCGGAGCCGGAGTACCGATTGGATTTTTACGAAATAGATCGCCTCATCGGCGCGATATTTGGAGCGTCGTCGCAAAACCCGTTATTTTATATGTCGGATCTTAAGCCGGATGTCCGAGCAATGCTTGCTCGCGACAACCCGGTTGCGGCGCAGCTATTGTGCCGCCCGTTGTCAAGTAGCTCGGCCGGCACGGACGGAAGGGCCAATCAAATGCCCCCCGATAGCTACAATTTTTGAGGATCGAGAAATGAGCAGCGATACATTTGAGTACGAGATCGAGGTCACGCCGGATATGATCGAGGCGGGGGCGCGGGCGTTGGTTTGGACTGATTTTGAGGGTGACGCCTACCGTGTCATTCGGGAGATTTTGGCGGCCATCGCGGACATGGGCGCCCCCTTGGAAGTTCGTCAGCGCCGAAGTAGTACGGAACCGGAGCTGGTGGCCAACTGTCGTCTATCCGTAGTAACTCTCGATAAGCTTTTCCCAGATCGTGCGCAAATTTAGCGGCCGTTTCGGATAGAATGGCGAGTTTTGTAGCCGGTATAGATTTCTCATATCCCTTCTGGAAAGTGCATCCCGCAGAAACGTGATCCGTATCAAGGTTCCATTCTATTGCCCACAATCCATTAATTACATGGTTTTCTCTGGTACAATAGCCCGCCGTTGTCGTCACATAGTTTCACCAGTTTGGATTTTATTCGGGTCTTTGGAGGTTTGGAGGCCGCTTTCTTGAGCAGATTTATTCGCGGACCCGTCGTTGTGCTTTCAAGGAAAAAGAGCGCTTGCGGGGTGCTGGTAAGCACGCCAATCAAGTATCCCGCGAGGAAATCTATTTGCGACCATATCGCGACAAATGTTCCAAGCTCCTTCAGTTCCTCTGCACTGAGCGGTACGGCGAAGGCAGGCGGTACGGCGAAGGTCCTCGCAAGAATTCTTTCGATAGGGTTTGGCAAGTCTGACACCGCGGCCCTCCCAGATTGACCATAGGGAAACGGTCTTGACACCTGCGACGCATGTTCGCCAAATGTTCTCATGCAGGTCGAGACCCTTGGCGAGGCCCTTACCGCGGGATGGCGCGTCCATGCGCGCTGTCTTCACGGCGCCGTCGAGTACACGCGCTCAAGGGCGAAATGCCATCACCAAGCCGAGTTGAGCCTTGAGACGCTGGTCTGGACTCGCGGGCGAAACATGCCTCTGTCGGGCTTGCGCGAGCGGATGATGTGCCCGCGGTGCGGCAACCGCCGTGTCAATCTGATTTTCGAGCCGCCGTCCGTCGCCAAGCGCGCTCCGGTCGCGTAGGGCTCCTCCGCCGCGAATTGAGTCGGCGCCCGAGAAGCTACGGCGGCAGTTTCGAGCGGAAGGAAAGCGCGGAGACAGTGAGATGAAAAGCACGGACATTCCAATTGAAGGCCCCGCCGCCACACACGAGCGGTTTTGTGTCATTTGGGAAGGAGATATCAAGGTTCTCCGAAGCTTCGGCAGCTTAGATGAAGCGATAGCTTTCATACGAACGCTCCGGCTTGACAGACGGCACTATGTTCGAGACGGTCAGACTTGGAGGATAGTCTGGCCAAAGGACTTTCATCCTATCATAAGGGAACGACGGTACGTGTAGGCACGAACGCCCGTCACGGTCGCGCCACTCGCGTTTGCGTTGCGCTTCGGGGCCGCACGCGCGTCCACAACGCCGGCGAGATCATGTCGGAGATCGTCGCCAAGAGGCTCGTGCGGCATCTTGAGCGCGCCGGCTTTGTTGTCATGAGGAAGCCGCCGCTCGCCGGTCACTCTGCGCTCGCGAGGGGCTTCGGCGAGCGATGATGTTGGGGCGCCCATACGCCATGGGCGGCGACTTCCGCCCCTTTGGGCTTTTCTTTCGCGGCCCGCTCGATCAGGGCGTGCTGGCAGGCATGGCTACCTCGCCCTGCGGAAGTGTCGCGTAGACGCCGCGTTCCCCCCGCAGCAAGCTGACGACTTCGTCGCGGAGCTTCGCAACGTCAAGCTCCGCTTCTTTGGCCGCAAGCCTGATAACGATCCTCGCGGCCCTCTCCCTTTCGGCGGGAGTCCGCAGATAAAGTTCGTCGATTATTTCGTTGAAAGCCTTAACGATAACCGCAGCGGCTTTCGGATCGAAATTTCTCCCTTCCAACATCCGCCTAAGTGGCATTGGCGAGCCTCCACAAGATGGCCTCTGAGTCGGAAATTAGGGCGGTTCGGATTCGGCCGCAAGGGGGCGTCCGCAGCCTAGCCGACTGGTCCTCGCCAGCCGCGCCGGTCGTCATACCCCCGCCTATCGTCAACGTCGCGCCGCCTTCCGTGAGGCGACTGTGATGGTCGACGGCTCGGTCGTCGCTGAAGCTGTCGAGAGGTCGATGGCGCGAGACAATCGGACTACCAGCAGTAGTTTCGACCATGACGGCAGAATGGGATTCGCCGGGCCAGATGTGAGAGATTAAGGAATCCGGGAGTTGCCAGCAAGCGCGTCCACAACGCCGATGAGATCATGTCGCGCTCGGGCGGAAAGTACTGGCGCGGGGCTTCGGCGAGCGATGACGTTTTGGGCGGCCCTTTAAGGCGCCGGCCTCACTTTCGCTTGGCCGGCCACGTCCCGAAAATTGAGCAGCGAAGCCTACGCCAATAGGGCCAAGCCCGACGCTGGACATGAACTCATACCAGCTTCTTAGCTGCTCCACGATCTTATCGGGCGGTCCTTCAAGTAGGAGCTTGCCCTGCGGATCGAGGTCCGGCTGCGGCGGCCCCCAGATGAATATAATCAAGACGCCAGCCATCCCGAGCGCTAGGAGCCTGTCTGGATAATAGCGGATTGTGGTGGCGGCGTTTGCTCGAATTGGATTCTGTTTGCTTATGAGCAAGACCTTCCGGCCCTGGACGATCGATCAGCCGCTGTTGTTGCCGCCGAGCGTTCAGGACTTTGTCGGCGAGGACCATCTGGCTCGCTTCATTTTGGCGCTTGTGCTCGAGCCTCTCGACCTTGGTGAGATCGAAGCCGCGTATGCGAGCGAGCGCGGGCAGCCGCCGTTTGACCCGGCGATGATGACGGCGCTGTTGCTGTACGGCTATTGCAACGGCGTCTACTCGTCGCGCCGGATCGCCAAGGCGGCGCGCGAACGGGTCGACTTCCTGAGCATTGTCGGGCTCGATCCGCCGGATTTTCGCACCGTCTCTGACTTCCGCAAGCGGCACTTGAAGGTGCTTGCGGGACTGTTCGGGCAAGTTCTCAAGCTGTGCGAACAGGCGGGACTTGTGAAGCTCGGCCATGTCGCGCTCGACGGGACGAAGATCAAGGCGAACGCCTCCAAGCACAAGGCGATGAGCTACGAGCGCATGGAGAAGCGTGCGGCGGAGCTCGAGGCCGAGGTCGAGCGGTGGCTGAGCGCAGCCGAGGCTGCGGACGCCGAGGAAGACAGAGCCTTCGGCCGCGACAAGAGCGGCGAGGAGCTGCCCAAATGGGTCGCCGACAAGAAGAAGCGCGTCGAGAAGATCCGGGCGGCGAAGGCCGAATTGGAGGCCGAGGCGAAAGCGGCCGCGGCGGCCAAGGCCAAAGCGCAGGCCGAGGAGCGGCGACAAGCCGAGGGCCGCAAGAAACCGGGCAAGCCCGCCGCCCCCCCATCCGAAGAGCCTGACCCCAAAGCGCAGAAGAACTTCACCGATCCCGAAAGCCGCATCATGAAAACCAAGGACGGCTTCATCCAGGGCTACAATGCGCAGGCGGCGGTCGACGCGACGGCGCAGGTGATCGTCGCCCACGGCCTCGACGCGAAGCAGAGCGATCAGCATCAATTGGCGCCGATCGCCGACGCCATCGAAGCCAATCTGGGCAAGAAGCCGACGCAACTGTCGGCGGACGCGGGCTATTGCTCCGACGCCAACCTTGCGGCGATGGAGGAACGCGAGATCGACGCCTATATCGCGCCGGGGCGGGCCAAGCACGCCGGGGAAGGAGAAGGCGGCGGCGCCCGCGTCGCCGCCATGCGCGAAAGAATCAAGGCCGGCGGGCACTCCAGCCCCTACCGCTTAAGAAAGCAGCTGCCCGAGCCGGTGTTCGGACAGATCAAGCAGGCGCGCGGCTTCCGTCAGTTTCTCTTGCGCGGCGTCGAGAAGGTCGCCAACGAGTGGGGCCTCGTCTGCCTCGCCCACAATATCTTGAAGCTCGCCCAGGGGCGGACCCCGTCCCTGGCCGCACGCGCAACCGGCTGAGCTTCGCCACCTCGGAAACGGTGCAACGAACGATGGCCGCAAAGCTTCCACCCAACCTTACATCAAACCGGATGCGCGAATTTGCTGCATCCGGCTCTCCGACTGGCTTGAGCGGTTCAAATCCCATCTCGCCAAGGATTAAGCAGACAGGCTCCTAGGCCACCCGTATTGAGCCAACTCTTGGCGGCCTCAACGCGGTTGTGGTTGACGGGGTGGGGCATTCCAGCGGCTCAAGTCCGATCTCAGCGCCAGCGCCCGGCCCATGTCAATCCACTGGCCCGCCTACGCCCTCGGCCTCCATGCCGCGTTTGCTTCAGGGCCGGGTTGCCCCCGACCAATGAACGCGATAGCCTTGTAAACCGAGTTCGTAGACCTTCGCCGCTATGGCGTTCAGTATGTCCAGACGTTTGCCCGCCTCCGCAACAGAATGTTCGGGCAGATCGGGGACGACGACAAGGTATTCCCAAGCGGTTTGGGATTTGTCCACAAATTCGGTTTTTGCGTGTGGTATCTTAATCTCGGACAATAGCAGGCTCCTGCTTGGACCATTCAAGCATGTAGTTCGGCCGGGGGTAGGCTGCAAGGGCGGTCGCGGAGATCGTCGCCAATAGGCTGGTTGAGCATTTGGAGCGCAGCGGATTCGTGGTCATGCAGAAGCCGGAGCGCGGCGGTCATTCTGCGGCTTGGGCGCGGATTCGAAGGATGAACGGCGCCCAACGGTCGGGCGTCGTAAGCACTATGCGCTTCGATTCCCGCGGACAACGCCCCTTTAGGGCGTTCGGCTCTGTTTACAGCGCTTTCGTATCTCAAGGTCGTTCGCAACGGTTTCGTTGTCGTGATTTATGATTTCGAAATCCCATCCAGTTCCTTCGGCGATGACGGCACATGCAGCGGTCACCGCTTCTGGCTCTGTCGAAAACGGAAGCGTGCGGACCTTTTGGTCCTCTTTGCGGTCGTATTTGTATCTGAGATAGTGCGTCATACTCCGCGTCACCCCTTCGCCCGCCTCAAGATCACGTCGCTATAGCTCTCGCCGGCACCGCGCAGAGCCTTGAGCCGATCCACGACCGCCCGTGCAAGCCAAATCCTGTCCGCGCCCTCTAGCAGCGTCGTCTCTTGGTGACCTCGTAACCCTCCAAGGTGATTGAGATCGCGATCACGCACTAGTCCCGCTTCGCCTTCCTAAGCCGCACGGCGCCGTCCGGGAAGAACTCGGCGCCGGCAGATTCCAACGCCAACTGTATCGTTCGGTTCGTTCGCGGTCGTAGTTCCTCGCCCTTCTCCAACCGACGCACCGTGCCGGGATTCACACGCGCCAGTGCCGCAAGCTCGGGGACGCCAAGCCCGAGCGCAACTCGGGCCATCTTGCACTGAGCAGCCAGCATGGGGCCATAGCTACCTCGCTCCCGATTCAGGGGCAACGAGAAGGTTGCCGCTACACCAGATTGGCCCCGGATTTTACCAGTCTGTAAGCGATGCGTTAGGGCCTGTCTTCAGTTGAGGAGGATGGCAGCGCAGGCGAGGTGAACGCCGGCGAGGAAGATCTTTGCGAGCTTGTCGTAACGCGTGGCTATAGCCCGGAAATGCTTGAGCTTATTGAAGAAACGCTCAATGAGATTGCGTTCGCAGTAGAGGGCGAAGTCGCACGGGCGCGGGGTTTTTCGGTTGGATTTTGATGGGATGACGGGGGCGATCGCTCGATCATTGAGGGCGGCGATGAAGGCGTCGGCGTCGAACGCCTTGTCGGCGATCAAAGCGCCGGGATCGACGGCTTCGATGAGAGGCTCGGCGCAAGTCAGATCGTGATCTTGGCCCGGGCTGAGCATCACCTCGACAGGATTGCCGAGGGCGTCGACGAGCGCGTGAATTTTGGTGGTCAATCCGCCGCGGGATCGGCCGATGGCTTGCGCGCCGTCTTTTTTTGGGCGCCGGCGCTATGCTGGTGAGCGCGCACGATAGTGGCGTCAATCATCATATACTCGTTGTCGTGGTCGCTGGCCAAAAGCTTGAAAACCCGCTCGAAAACGCCGCTCTTGGCCCATCGGTTGAAGCGCTGATAGACGATCTTCCAGTCGCCAAAGCGCTCGGGCAGATCGCGCCAAGGAATGCCGGCGCGAAACCTGAAGAGAACGGCTTCGACGAACAGGCGATTGTCCGCCGCCGTGCCGCCCACATGGCCTTCACGGCCCGGCAGAATATCTTGGATCCGATCCCACTGGTCGTCGCGCAGGGCATATCGTCGCATCGGTCAGCCCCTCCTCGGGCCGACCACTCACGAGTCAGACATTTGCTGATTCGGAAATCCCCGCGCATCCGAAACACAAAACGTTCTGCGTCCGATTCCAATCCGTTCTCGCCTCAACTGAAGACAGGCCCTAGCTAACTGCGAACTTCTTTGTTAGCCGCCGTCGTCGGAATAACTCCGAATCCAGATTTCCATCTCCCGAAGCTGTTCTTCGCCTATTGCAATGTGCTTCTTAGAGTCACCAATCGATTCGAATTCTTCAGGGTTAGCTAAATACATGGTTGCGACAAAAGCCGCGAAAGACGCCATATTAGCCAGTATTGTCTGCTCTGTAGTGTGATCATCCAACAAGAAACCTGTTTTTTTATTGAACGCCTTACGATCAATTTCAATAATTATCTTGCCACGGTTGAAAGTGGACTCAAGGCGTATCGTTTGCTCGAATATGCCGACGAAACGCGGAGGCGTCAGACCCTTCTTGGACACCTCTCGGAATATCGCTGAATACCACGTTGCCAGTCGCACGCCCGGTCCGCCGTTCGCGTCACCGTCGGTGAAAATCACGCCGTATTGTTCCAAGGCTCCTTTGATCGCGTTGATAGTTCGACTGCGCAACGGCTCTTCGTTTTCAAAGCGAGTGATGGTGTTGGTCGAGACTTGGGCGGTTTGAGCCAATTCTCTGACGCCCAGTTTCAGGGCCCCACGGGCCATTCTGCACTGGGCGGGAGTAATATCTTCAATCGACCTTCGATTAGCCATATCTATGGACATCAGGTGACGTGGTATGGCGGGCCGAAGCCGAAATCGCCACCGGCTGGCGCGATGCTGCTAAGGCTACTTGCCATCACCAACAGGCTTCACGAGGTGCAAAATCGCTTGCAATAACGACCCCCTGAGGGGCGGCCTTCGCGTCCAATAACGACCCCTCTGACGTTGTGTGTCAGCGTTCTTCCCTTTGGCCCGGATCGGCCGGGAAGGGCTGATGGGATGGTCGGCGTGGATAAGATTGGCGAGATACGACGCGCCTATTTCGAACAGGAGCGGCCGATCAAGGAGATCGTTCGGACGCTTTCAGTGTCCCGCGCGACGGTCCGCAAGATCATCCGTGGCCACCAAACGGAGTTCAAGTACGCTCGCGACGTTCAGCCGACGCCGAAGCTGGGCGTCTGGGTCGAGGCGCTGACTGAGATTCTGGAGTCGGAATCCAAGCTGGCAAAGCGGGAACGACGCTCGACGCAACGGCTGTTCGAGGAACTGCGTGGGCGCGGATATGACGGCGCCCACGACAGCGTGCATCGGTTCGTGAGGTCCTGGCGCGAGGAACGGGCCCGGGTTCCTGCGCATGCCTATGTGCCGATGAGCTTCGCGCCGGGGGAAGCCTATCAGTTCGATTGGAGCCACGAGACGATCACGCTTCAGGGGCTGCCGCTGACGGTCAAGGCGGCGCACATGAAGCTGTCGCACAGCCGTATGCCGTTCGTTCGAGTTTATTTTCGTGAGACCCAAGAGCTGGTGTTCGACGCCCACGACAAGGCGTTCCAGTTCTATGGCGGGATCTGCCGGCGCGGCATCTACGACAACATGAAGACGGCGGTCGAGGCGATCTTCGTGGGCAAAGCGCGCCGGTATAATGGCCGCTTTCTCCAGATGTGCTCGCACCATCTGATCGAACCAGTGGCCTGCACGCCCGCGTCGGGCTGGGAGAAGGGTCAGGTCGAGAACCAGGTCGGCAACCTGCGGGACCAGATGTTCCGGCCCAAGCCTCGGGTGAAAAGCCTGACCGAGTTGAATGCATGGCTGGAAGATCAGTGCATCGCCTACGCCAAACGAACCCGGCATCCCGAGTTCAAGGATCGAACGATCTGGGACGTGTTCGAGGAGGAACGGGCGAGCCTGATGCAGCTTCGCGGCCCGTTCGACGGGTTCGTCGAGAAGGCGGTCCGGGCCAGCACCACCTGCCTGATCATGGCCGACCACAATCGCTACAGCGTCGATGCGCGCGCCGCCGGCCGAATGGTTCTGGTGCGCTCTCATGCTGAGCGCGTTGTCGTGATGCTGGGCGATGAAGTCGTCGCCGATCATCCGCGTCAGTTCCAGCGCGACCGGATCATTTACGATCCCTGGCATTACCTGCCGGTGCTGATGAAGAAGCCCGGCGCCTTGCGTAACGGCGCGCCGTTCAAGGACTGGGATCTGCCGGCCGCGCTGACCCAGGTGCGCGCCAAGCTGAAGCCGCACACCGACGGCGACCGCCAGTTCGTCAAGATATTGGGCGCGGTTCTCGATCATGGGCTCGGCGCGGTCGAGGCCGCCTGCGCCGAGGCGCTGGAGGCGGGCATCGCCAGCGGCGACGTGATCCTGACTGTGCTGGCGCGCCGGCGGCAGCCCGCGCCGCCTCCCAGCATCACTACTCCCGACGCGCTTCGCCTAAAGATCGAACCCGCGGCCGATTGTGGCCGCTACGACCGCATAAGGAAAATCGCCTGATGGAACGCCATGAGATTCTGGAGGCGATGAGCGAACTTAAGCTCTACGGCATGCGCGCCAGCTTCGACGAGATCGCCGGCAAGGGCCTTGCCCGGCGCGACGAGCTTTATCCGCTGATCGACAGCCTGATCCGCGCCGAGCGCACCCACCGACAGGCACGCTCGATCAGCTATCGCATCGCCGGCGCGAAGTTCCCGGTCCTCAAGGACATCGACAAGTTCGTCTTTGCGGACACGCCGGTAGACGAAGGCCAAGTTCGCGAACTCACCTCCGGCGCCTTCCTCGACGCCAAACGCAACGCGATCTTCATCGGCGGAACGGGCACGGGAAAAACCCATCTTTGCATCGCCGTGGCGTCCGCGGTCATTCGCGCCCGCGCCAGAGGGCGCTTCTTCAATCTGGTCGATCTCGTAAATCAGCTGGAACAAGAGAAGGCGGCCGGTCGTAGCGGCCGATTATCGGAAAACCTGCTGCGCTATGATCTCATCGTCATCGACGAACTCGGCTATCTCCCGTTCAGCCAACCCGGCGGTCAGTTGCTGTTCCATCTGATCAGCAAGCTCTATGAAAACACCTCGCTGCTGATAACGACCAATCTCGCCTTCGCCGACTGGCCGCAGGTGTTCGGCGACGCCAAAATGACCACCGCCATGCTCGACCGCCTGACGCACCACTGCGATATCGTGGAAACCGGCAACACGAGCTGGCGGTTCAAAAACCGCTCCTGAGACAGATCCCCGCCAAGCACGGCCTCGTCGTATCTCGAGCCGGCCCCCGTGAGATAAAATCTTCCACGCGCCGCCGCTGCCGCGCCTCCAGTCGGGCTGCGCCCTCCCTCCGTCGCACTAACGGCGGCGCATCCTCATCCTGATTTACCGCGCACTCATCCGCCAAGATTCGTCACGCCCCGAGGGGTCGGTATTGGACGCGAAAGGGGGTCGCGCTTGAAAGCGATTTGACACCTTGGGTGACGGCTCACGTCTTCCGCCACTCTGCCGCCTGCGCGATGGCTGAGGCTGGAATCCCTATGAGTGAGATCGCACAGATGCTCGGACACAGCGACAGCCGGGTGACAGAGAAGGTCTACGCCCGCTTCAGCCCGACATATCTGCGCGGGGCCGCCGCCGCCTTGGAGTTCGCCTGATATGCGGAGTGCTCTTAGGTTCCGAAGCACCGCCGCAGTATCCGAAAGGGGAACGAATTGGCCACTATTCCGGTACAGTTTCCACAAGAAAGCCAATGATTCCAGTGGGGTCACTCCCTTCACACGGGAGGGGTCGCAGGTTCGATCCCTGCATCGCCCACCATTGATCTCTGTGGGAGTCCTTTAACCAGCTCTTTTTATTTGAGGAATGCGAGGGCCTCGGAGTAGCGAGGCGTCGAACTCAACATTTTACTCCACAGTCGCGCTTCTGCCAACGCCCCCGCCTGCGCTTGTCGCTAGCAGACGATATGTCCGGTTTAGGTAGCGCACGATCTGTCCGGTAAGTCCGGCCCTTTTTTGGAGGGGTTGGATGCGCCGGACGGATGCCCTTCAGGGGGTGCGCATGGCGGTGTTTTTGAACATTCTGAACCGCTGGGAATCGGCGGAGCTGAACCAGGAAGAGGCGGCGGAGCTTTTGGGGGTGAGCGAGCGGACGTTCCGGCGCTGGACGCGCCGCTACGAGGAGGAGGGTGAGGCTGGGTTATTGGACCGCAGGCTTGGCAAGGCGTCGGGCAAGCGGGTTCCGGTCGACCGGGCCGAAGAGGTGGAGCGGCTCTATCGCGAGCGCTACCAGGGTTTCACGGTCAAGCACTTCCACGAGCATTTGGTGCAGGACCACGGCTTCGGCTGGAGTTACACCTGGACCAAGCTGCACCTTCAGTGGATGGGCGTGGTGGCCAAGGCGCCGCGCAAGGGGGCGCATCGGAGGAAGCGCGAGCGGCGCCCGCTGCCGGGGATGATGCTGCACCAGGACGGCTCGCGCCACGCCTGGCTCGAAGGCCAGGGGGCGCTCGACCTGATCGTCACGCTCGACGATGCGACGGGGGCAATCTACTCGGCGTTCCTGACCGAGGAGGAGGGCACGGCCTCGACCTTCCGGGCGCTGAAAGAGGTGTTTTCAGCCCACGGCCTGCCGATGAGCCTCTACACCGACCGCGGGGCGCACTACTTTCACACCCCCAAAGCCGGCGGCGAGATCGACCGCGGCCATCCGACCCAGGTCGGCCGGGCGCTCGAGCAATTGGGGGTCGAGCACATCGGGGCCTATTCGCCGCAGGCGCGGGGGCGATCGGAGCGGGCGTTCGGGACGCTTCAGGACCGGCTGGTCAAGGAGCTCGCGCTCGCCGGCGTCACAACGGTCGAGGCGGCGAACGCTTTCCTCCGAGAGGTCTATCTGCCCGCCCACAACGCCCGCTTCGCGATTGCGCCGGCCGGCGAGGGCTCGGCCTTCACGCCCATTCCCGGCGTCGACCTCGACGAGATCCTGTGTGTCGAGGAGGAGCGGCAGGTCGGCCATGACAATTGCGTCTCCTACCGGACGCTCAAGCTCCAGATCCCGGAAAGCCCGATGCGGCCGCATTTCGTCAAGGCGCGGGTCAAGGTGCACCTCTACGCCGACGGCTCCCACGCCCTCTTCCACGGGCCGCGCTGTATCGGCCGCTACGACCAGAACGGAACGATCAGAGATGCGAAAAACGCCGCCTAAATCCGCTCGGCGGCGAGCCTGTGGACGGCATGGACAAGCCTCCGGCTTGCCCACTCCGCCCACAGGAGAACAGAACCAGAAGAAGCGGACATATGATGTGCTACCAAAACCGGACAACTTAATTCGCTATCGACACGCCCCCGCCTGCGCTTATCAGACGACCACCTAAAAAGGCTGAGCAGCCTTCGTTTCGAGATCACGAAAACGACGAACAGCCCAATCGAAATCCCTTGCGAATTTCATCTTCTTTTGAGCCGTTCTATGAGAGCCAAAACATGAGAATTGGTCCGCATTTCATATGCTTCCATCTGCTCGATCTGCGCCCCGTAAGTGCGCTGGTGCATGCCCTTCGGCCGAGGCGGTTGGAGTCCGTCGATTGAGATGAAATCCTCCCCGCCGAGCTGAAACCTAATGTCTTGAGCGCGCCTCTGCGCTCGGTCGGTGTCGCGATTCGAATTGGGAACGATAGGCGGACTTGCGAGCCCCATGCTTTCCGACACGCGAAGCAATGTGCGCCCGGCGGCATCCAAAGAACTGAAGCCCGGCATCGGAGCACCGGACACGTGAAATACCATTGCGCGCCGCCAAAATGGCGCGGAGCCGCGATCAAGTCGATCAACTGGTCGAGATCGCCCATCTGCATGCGGATCGAGCCGCGAGTATCGCCGGATAAGTCCGACGAGAGTTCGCCGGTCGCCACTACCTCACCTGTGTATGATTGGCTCCAAACGATTGTCCTTCGCCGTTTTGACCCTTTGCGCACGACGCCTTGCCTGAGCAGCAAGTTCAAGTCGAGTTTCAGCCCGTCCTCGAGCGGCTCACGTTCGCGGTCACGCCCCATCGCCGAAAGCCCTTCCACTCATGCGTTGGATGATGCGGCGGCCAGTGCCGCACGACCGGCCCGCTCCATCCCTTCAACTGACCTGCTTCTGCCTGCATCTCCATTTAGACGTAACCGGCGTAACCGGCGTAACTCTGAGGTCTTCCGGGCGTAACCATCAGTGGTGGTTACGCCATCCACCGGCGTAACCGTTGATCCTTCGTCGCGCATGATCCGCCGAATGGCGGTGAGCGTTTGCGCTGTCATTCGTCCGCTCCGTCAAAGATGCGGGGCGTGACGGCGTAGACGCGCTTCGGCGTTCCAGCGATTTTCTCGACCTTTTGATAGCCGTCCTTGGCCTTCGACAACATGCCGCGATCCGCCAGCACCTTCGCGACGAACGTGGGATCAAGACCGGCGCAAACATCTGCCTTCCAGACTTCTGGCAAGATCAACCATCGACCGTCCGCCCCCGCACCCTTGCGCCAGCCCGCCCGATTTTGAACAGGACGCGCGTCGGGGTCGTCGGTAGCGTCAAAGCGAGAGTCACCATGCGCTTCGATGAAATGCCGCACCTGCGCAATGGCCTGGCTCACTTCGGCAGGCTCCGTTCCGCCCCGACCCTCAATCCACTGCCCGAGAGCCCATGCTGCCGCCTCCCCGGCCTCTCCTTGCCGCCAGCCCGTTACGCCCAATTTGGTCGCCAATTCGCCCGCCGCCGCAATAAGACCCAGTCGTTGCGCTGCCCTCCGGACCTGACCGCCTGCGCCTTCTGGCGCGTGGGCCGCCAAGAAGTCGTCGACCACGGTCCGCACGTCTGGGCCAGTCACCTCGTCGCGAATCAGCGCGCGGACGAACGCGGGTCCCGCCGTGCCGTACGCAGTTTGAGCAGCCAACGTGCACGCCTTCGCGAACGCCGAGGAATCGCCGTCCGGTCCGGGCGAATCGAACACGCCATAGGCACGCGACGCCTTGATATCCAACATCCGGACCAGTTGCCCAGCCCAAGTCTTTCGGCTGCGCTCCTCCGACAACTTCGTGTCGACGGGCAATTCTCCGCTCGATAGAGTGACAACCCGCCACGAGCGGCCTTCGCGCAAGTCCCCATTGCGGGCGGCCCGCGCCTTGCCGCCGCCATTAGCCAAGGAGTAGATCGCCGTCGCAAGATCGCGCGCCTCGACTTGACCCAATTCATCGAGGATCAACGCGGTGTCGGTCGCGGCCGCGGCCGAGCCCTCGAGTCCATTCGCCGTGGCGCGCCACGTGCGGACGTAACCCGGCGTCGCGCCCCTGCCCCAAACGCTGGCCGCGAGCCTAAGGAGGGTCGTCTTGCCGGTCGACGATTGACCGTAGAAGTGGACCCCTCCACCCTCGGCTCCAACAGGGTGCAAGAGCGGTCCGGATAGCGCGGTGGAGATCGCCAGCACAGGCAATAGGTGCCCGCTCGCGAGTTTCGCAGGGCCGTTCTGCCAGTCCAGTAAGGTTCCGGCGGCTTCATATTTCCATTCTAACAGCGCGTCGAGAAAGACGGCTTTTGACCCGCGCGGCCCGACCGTCTCCCCCGGCAAAACGAACACGGATTGATTGTCGATCTGATGCCACCCTGTTCGCGATACGATGCTGACGCGGCGGTCAACCCGAATTGAAGCGAGATAGTCGAAGAACTCGCGTTGCCGTCTCCGATTGATCCGCAATCCCATATCCGCGAGAAGCCCACAAAGCGGAGCATATTCGCCATGAAGGAGGGCGTCGGCGACGTGGTGTACGTGGGTCCGGCCGTCGTCGTCGTGCCAGCGCAGCACCTTGCCCCAAGTCCTTCCTTGGGGGCTACGAGAGGCTCCCAGCACCTCGAACGGCGCGGCGAGCCATTCTGAATTCGTGACCGCTTTGTCGCCCCTGCCGCTCTTGATCTCGACTACGAGGCCGTCTGCGTCCATGGTGAAGTGGGAAAAGGATATATACGCCGGGCCCGGGTCGAAAGGCTCTGCGGCGCGTTCCACCGCGTCGCATAAAGCGTGACGATCATGCCACGCTACCTGAGCGTCGGCGGCGTCGTGACCCTTTGCCCATGCTTTCCCTCGCGCGCGCGGTTCCTCCGCTGCCTCAGGATCGATCAGCAAGACCTCACATTCGAGCGCCAAGAGGATGTTGGCGACTTGATGGGCGTATTCCCGGCCGGTATTGTCATTGTCAGGCCAGATGAGAACGGTTCGCCCGCCAAGAGGCGTCCAATCGGTTTGGGCTGCCGCCCCCGGACCCCCGCTCGAAGTCGTCGCAATGGATTCGGGAAAAATACGTCCCGCCGAGTCAGCCGCTTTCTCGCCCTCGCAAACGATGATTCGGGCGTTAGGGCAACTCGCAATCTTGTCTAGATTGTAAAGCGGACGCGCTTCCGACCGTGCGCCGAAGCGCCAGCCTTCATCGGGAAACCAAGACAGCAGCCGAAATTCCTTGCCATCGTTCCGCTTGTCCCAGCGGCAAACAAGGAATGCCGCATTCCCTTCCGCGTCGGCGTATCTCCACATTCTGTCAGGCAGGCGGCCGAATAGACGCCCCGCCGCGACTTCGGCGGGTTCGGTGTCTGCCGGTGACAAGGTTGGCTTGGCGGCATCCGCCCGCGCCGCCGCTTCGCGTTCGCTGACCGACAAAGACGAGAAATCGAGGCCGTCAGAATCGTCTGACATTGCGCCGCCTCCGGGTTCCCGGCCCACCGGTGGTGGCGCGGCGTGGATTGAGCGCGATATTCTCCATGCCGAGTTCGATCTCGGTCAGGCAGGAGGCGCGCCAGAACGGCCGGGGAGGCCGCCAGTGTCGTCTTATTAAGGGGGTCGGAAACGATGCGCCTACCGCGCTGGATCGACCCGCTGAGCCCTTGCAAGGCCGCTGAACGGCCCTCACTTTCGAGGCGCTTTGTGCTATGGGATTTGCGTTGATCTTTCGACATCGCCCTCCCGTCGCCTGCCAGCGACGGGGGGCTTTTTTTGAAGATCATCACATGCCCCCGTTCAAGAGGGCGTCAATCGAGCCGACGGGAACGAGGCGGCGTGAGCCGATTTTAACCGTCGTTATTTTTCCCTCTTTGAGCAGTCGATAAAGCGTACTGCGGCTCAATCCGAGGGTCCGAGCCGCCTCCTGAATGGAGAACGCTCGAATTTGTATCTCAGTATTTGGGGCCATGACCGCATCCTCTGGACGCCCAACCAATTCCGGCGCGTCGCTTGCGGTCTAGGGATCTACGCGCACATGTCTGCGCGCACAAAATATCTAATTCGGCGAGGAGAAAATTTCGCGGCACAATTCCACGCACAATTATTTGCGCGGCCCTCTTGGCCCCGGTTTATCGTTGCCCGTTGCCTCCTTAACAAGTTCCATTGCCCTCTTTTTGCGGAACATTGGAAATTTCCTCCGCACAATGTCTGCACCCTTTTCCTGCGAGATATAGCCGTCGCTTTCGTCAAGAATCTTTCGAATCAGTTGGCGCACATCATCGTCAGAGCCGAGAGTTTCGCTCGACGCGCCGTCCTTCGACGGAAAATTGCGCAGCACCTCTCTGACGGGAAGCAGCACCTTGGCGAACTCCTCTTCCCATCTCCCACCTTTGTCGTGATGGGTGCCTTCTAGATAAAAATGCACTGCGGGACGGCTACGGTCCACTTTCAGGTCGAACCATTCCTCTGGGCGGATGACCCGTCGAACGCTCTCACTCTTGCTGATCCCCGTCGCGACAATTTCCCCAGTCTCCAATGCTCTCCAGAGTCCTTTAACGGCCCTCCTCGGGTCGACTTCGTATCCTTCCCACCTGCTATAGTCTTCACGTCTTTGTGGAGGCCCGAGCGACCACCACCTTTTTCCCCCGTCGACGAACTCATGCCAAACCCTCTGACCGCTCAGCCATTCAGGCCATGCCTCGCGCACTTCGGCGAGATCGCGTGACGCAATCCAGATGAGCGCCATGCAAAGCGTCCAGTTCAGTTCCTCCCTTGGATCATAGGAGGCATCGTCCGGCTTCTCGACGAACGGGGGAAGGCCGCAACGCTTGGCCCAAGCCTCTGCCTTCTGTGGCGTCCACGCCCCTTTCTGAACCAAGACGAGAACTTCGAGTTTAGTTAGCAGATCGTCTCCCACCCGCCACCCTGCGTGCACCTGACGGCAGGCCCAGCCTAGCCCTCGCTTGTCGTGCGCGGGTCTACGCGCCGATTCTGGACACCATGGTATCAAAGGCGACAACCATGGCCAGATTCTTCGAGTTGGCGAGCGTCTTGGGCTCCGTGTCTAAAAACGGGATGGCGGCCCAAGAGCGGGAGGGCTCGCGTCGATGGTGACCCTGCGCTTTTGGCTGGCGAATGCGGCTACGCGAGCATGCAGGGTCACGCTGATGGCGACGGCGGCGGCGTCGGCGATCTGCTGGGAATCCGATGACCCAGTCGCGGTAACCGCTAGCTGTCGCTCGGGCGGATCTCGTCGGCCAAAACCGTTTGCAGTGGTCGAGGACGCCTGAGCTAACGGACGGTGGAAAAATGTTACCAGCAGACAAGGCATCTTTTCCTAAATGTCTTTATCTAGATCAAAACATGTGGATTGCTCTCGCTCGGTCGGCGAACGGCCTAGATAATCGTATTTTTGAGGACGTTCTGGTTTTGATAAGGCGCGCCATTGCTTTGGAACGACTGATTGTTCCACTTTCCGCAATTCACATTCTTGAGACTCTTGCTCCGAGTGACTTGGGCCGCCGACGTCGATTAGCGACAATGATGGTTAAGTTGTCTCGCAACTGCGCGATGTGCCCTGACGCAACTGTGCAACAGCAGGAAATCAGCTCCGCAATCGCGAGCACCTTAGGCATTTTCCTTCCCTTCGCGATCAGGCGAAGAGTAGTAGTGCAGGGACTAACTCAAGCTCTCGGGGGCAATTTCGAGGCAAATGGCGATCCAGCACGAGTGGCAAAATTCAATGAGCATCTGGTTTCGGAGAAGTATAGTATCGATCTTCTGACCAACGAGCGCCTACGTAAATCTGCAAGCTATCTTCGGGATCGTGAAACCCTCGACGCTATTGCGCAAGATGAGCGGAACGCCGCTGCTCTCGCCAATCTCTCAGCGCAAGGATTGCTCCAACTTGACGTCCGCAACTTGATAACCAACGAACGACTCAAAAAAGGTATCTTAAGAACGTTGCATTTTCTCAACGTGCCACTCAATTCGATGAATTAACATCTCGAGTCTTTTGAGCAGCACTTACAATTCATCCGCAGAGTGCCGACTCTCAACGTACAGCTAACACTCTGGCAGCAAAGGTTCAAGGCTCGAGAGCGTAAGATACACCGCAATGACTGGAAGGACATTGGTTTCCTTTCCATTGCGATCCCGTATGCGAATATCGTAGTGACGGAAAAGCACTGGTCCCATCTCAGCGACCAGACTGGACTTTCAGCCCAATACAAGACAGTTACGACTGCCTCACTCCATCGCCTACCGGAACTGCTTCAAGCTGAAGGCTGTCTCGACGATTTGCCGTTAACCAACTAGCGATCCTCCTGCCATTGTGGCGATACGCTCTGGCCTATTCTCCACACAGCGCCACAGACCACATTGCTATTTGTCCGGTCGCTGAGGCCGCTGGCTGCCCGTTCAGCATTGCGGCCCTCGCCCCTTTCGTAGTGCCGATGAGACGGCCGTCCGGCCTATGCGCGGAGGCCACATAGCGGTGGCTGCGCCTATCGCCCGTCCTTGGTCTCAGAATGACCATTTTTGCCCGTGCAATACTTGCTGTATCGCTTGCCGCGCGCGGGAGAAATGCTAAAGGTGCGTCGCCGAAGTCGGCCGAAGGAGAGGCCGAGGCGCGTCGGGGGGCCACCAAGTGAACCACCAATCCCTTTCCGCCCTTCATCTGGTCCGTCGCCGACCTTCTGCGCGGCGACTACAAGCAGGCGGACTATGGCAAGGTCATCCTGCCCTTCACGGTCTTGCGTCGTCTGGACTGCGTTCTGGAGCCGACCAAAGTCGCCGTCCTCGCGGAGCACGCCGAGCGCTCTCAGCGGCCTTCTGTGGTCCACTGTGCGCCCTTGACGGCGTGTTTGGCGACACCGCAGCCTTGTGCGCGCGTGCTGACCCCTGCATAGTACACCTCAAGCGCGGATAGACCGGCCAGTCGACAAGCTACGAGCATCGCACCCGCTCCCGCTTCCGCGCTTCACTCCCGAAGGTGCGAGCACGGGTGCGCTTCCATGCTGGTCGAACTCTGCCTGTCGGCGTTCAGATGCTCGAACCGGGGCCAAAGCTAGTGGCCAACCCAGAGCATCTCGAACTCCTCCGGCAAGGCGTCGGGGTTTGGAACGCATGGAGGGCCAATGAGCCTTCAATTATTCCTGACCTCACAGAGGCGAACCTCGGCGGCGATGTCCGAATCACCGGTGATCGCTTTTCCGTGGTAAACCTGAACGGAGCGAATCTTAGAGATGTGGACCTTAGAGGGGCGAACCTCGCCGAGGTTTTCCTACTCGGGGCGAACCTCAGCGGCGCGAACCTCGCCGGGGCGAGCCTCAGCGGGGCAATTCTCAACGGAGGGAACCTCAGCGGGGCGAATCTCGGCGGAGCCGCCGTCGGTTTGGCTAACCTCATCGAGGCGAACCTTACCGGAGCGAATTCAGCCTAGCCAGCCTCGCTGGGGCGATCCTCACCGGGGCGAACCTCACCGGAGCGAACCTCAGCCTGGCAAATCTCAGCGGGGCAAACCTCGGCGGAGCGAACCTGACCGCAACGCAACTCAACGCCGCGATTCTCCACAACTCGGACCTCAGCGGGGCGATCCTCTTAGAAACCGATCTCACCTGGGCGGTGTTGGTTGGAACCAATTTTGTCGATGCAACGCTGACTGGCTGCCTAATCCACGGGATATCCGCCTGGGATTTGAGGTTCAGCGAAGGCACGAAACACCGGGACTTGATCATTACACCTAAGGACGTGCCAACGGTCACCGTCGATGACCTAGAGGTCGCCCAGTTCGTCTACCTCCTTCTCCACAACGAGAAAATCCGCCGCGTCATCGACACGGTCGGAAAGAAAGGCGTGCTCCTGTTAGGCCGCTTCACTGAGGGCAGGGTTATGGTGCTGGAGCGGCTCCGCGATGAACTCCGCAAGCGCGGCTACCTGCCCATCGTCTTCAACTTCGACAAGCCGGAGACGAAGGACTTCACGGAGACGGTGCGGCTGCTCGCAGGGCTGTCCAAGTTCGTCATCGCAGACATTACCAACCCAAAGTCCGCGCCGCTCGAACTGCAGGCCACGGTGCCGGAGATCATGGTTCCGTTCTGCCCCATCATCGAGGAAGGAGAGAAGCCCTTTGCGATGCTGCAGGACTTGTGGATCAAGCACCGCGACTGGGTGTTTGAGCCGATCTACTACTCTTCGGTCGACGCGCTCGTTGGGGCGCTAGGAGCCTGTCTGGATAATAGCGGATTGTGGTGGCGGCGTTTGCTCGAATCGGATTCTGTTTGCTTATGAGCAAGACCTTCCGGCCCTGGACGATCGATCAGCCGCTGTTGTTGCCGCCGAGCGTTCAGGACTTTGTCGGCGAGGACCATCTGGCTCGCTTCATTTTGGCGCTTGTGCTCGAGCCTCTCGACCTTGGTGAGATCGAAGCCGCGTATGCGAGCGAGCGCGGGCAGCCGCCGTTTGACCCGGCGATGATGACGGCGCTGTTGCTGTACGGCTATTGCAACGGCGTCTACTCGTCGCGCCGGATCGCCAAGGCGGCGCGCGAACGGGTCGACTTCCTGAGCATTGTCGGGCTCGATCCGCCGGATTTTCGCACCGTCTCTGACTTCCGCAAGCGGCACTTGAAGGTGCTTGCGGGACTGTTCGGGCAAGTTCTCAAGCTGTGCGAACAGGCGGGACTTGTGAAGCTCGGCCATGTCGCGCTCGACGGGACGAAGATCAAGGCGAACGCCTCCAAGCACAAGGCGATGAGCTACGAGCGCATGGAGAAGCGTGCGGCGGAGCTCGAGGCCGAGGTCGAGCGGTGGCTGAGCGCAGCCGAGGCTGCGGACGCCGAGGAAGACAGAGCCTTCGGCCGCGACAAGAGCGGCGAGGAGCTGCCCAAATGGGTCGCCGACAAGAAGAAGCGCGTCGAGAAGATCCGGGCGGCGAAGGCCGAATTGGAGGCCGAGGCGAAAGCGGCCGCGGCGGCCAAGGCCAAAGCGCAGGCCGAGGAGCGGCGACAAGCCGAGGGCCGCAAGAAACCGGGCAGGCCCGCCGCCCCGCCATCCGAAGAGCCTGACCCCAAAGCGCAGAAGAACTTCACCGATCCCGAAAGCCGCATCATGAAAACCAAGGACGGCTTCATCCAGGGCTACAATGCGCAGGCGGCGGTCGACGCGACGGCGCAGGTGATCGTCGCCCACGGCCTCGACGCGAAGCAGAGCGATCAGCATCAATTGGCGCCGATCGCCGACGCCATCGAAGCCAATCTGGGCAAGAAGCCGACGCAACTGTCGGCGGACGCGGGCTATTGCTCCGACGCCAACCTTGCGGCGATGGAGGAACGCGAGATCGACGCCTATATCGCGCCGGGGCGGGCCAAGCACGCCGGGGAAGGAGAAGGCGGCGGCGCCCGCGTCGCCGCCATGCGCGAAAAAATCAAGGCCGGCGGGCACTCCAGCCCCTACCGCTTAAGAAAGCAGCTGCCCGAGCCGGTGTTCGGACAGATCAAGCAGGCGCGCGGCTTCCGTCAGTTTCTCTTGCGCGGCGTCGAGAAGGTCGCCAACGAGTGGGGCCTCGTCTGCCTCGCCCACAATATCTTGAAGCTCGCCCAGGGGCGGACCCCGTCCCTGGCCGCACGCGCAACCGGCTGAGCTTCGCCACCTCGGAAACGGTGCAACGAACGATGGCCGCAAAGCTTCCACCCAACCTTACATCAAACCGGATGCGCGAATTTGCTGCATCCGGCTCTCCGACTGGCTTGAGCGGTTCAAATCCCATCTCGCCGAGGATTAAGCAGACAGGCTCCTAGATGAAAGAATTATCCGCCCTGCCGACGCGAGGTTCGCTGAACTGTTGGCGAGGAAGGCTGAGAGGATGAGGGGAGAGCACGTCTGAGCAGCGGAACACTCTCGCCATCTCCCGCTCCGTCCCGCACATCACCCGGCCTTCTACGCCAAGGCGCGACCCGGCCCCCCAGCCGACCACATCTTTGATATCGACTTCGGCCCAGACATATGCGGGTGGCCTGGCCTGCGCGTGCAAGACGCTGGCGGCGCCAATGCCAAGAACAAAGCTGCCAATGACAGCCGCGCCAATCTTATATCTGGATTTCATTGTTGCTTTCCTCCGTAGTCGCTTGGAACGAACGCTTCATGCCCGCGTCTGACGGCGGCGATGGTTTTGGGTTTCGGATGGGCGTTCGCTCAGGATGCGATGGCCTCAGGAGCCGCCGCGCCTCTAAACCCGCCGAGATCTCCATCCTCGAACACGCGGTCGGAGAACCATGCGCGAGAGTTGGCGGAAGCGATTGTAGATTTTGGTCATTCAGCCGGAAAACGCGTGTTTTCCCAATCGCCGACGAGGCCGCTTGGGAGCACGCCGGCAAAAGCGCGGCATTCGCCGATAAAATGGGCCTGATCGAAATACCCAAGTTCATGGACAATTTCCGTCCATGATCTGTCCGGGGCGTTGTGGTGTGCGGTCATTGCGGCGTCAAACCGGATTGTTCGCGCAAACAGTTTTGGCGCCATTCCCACTTCCGACGCAAAACGACGCTGAAACTGGCTGGCGCTCAGGCCCGATCTCCGAACGAGGTTGTCGATCCGCGCACAGCCCCGCGCGGCCATCAACAGACGGGATGCGCGCTCGATCGCGGCGTCGGGTTCGCGCCTCTCCAGCATCATGGCTACCCAGCGTTCGACCGCCGCGACACGCGAATGGAAGTTCGGCGCCGCGCGCACAGAGTCATCGAGCGCCAATGCAGATCTGCCGAGAACATCCGAAACCGCGGCGGCGTCGTCGACAAGCGACGCCATATTGATCCCGGCCAGTCGGTTCAGGCCAGTCGGGTGAAACAGGACGTTGAAAACATGAACCCGGCCCAACTCATAGATCTGGGCGCGCTGATAGGTCATCGGACCGGATACATACGTTTGCGGCATGACGCTTGCCGGGCCATTGTCTTGACGCACCCGGTATGGCTCAGCCAGATGGAACTGGAGCATCTGGTGAGGTCGCGCAGCGACAGGCCAGGTCCGTTCAGTTGATCCCAGGTCCTCGCATACCTCTACAAATGAGCGCAGGACGCTTCGAAGTTCCAGACGCGGCAATGCTCGCTTGACGTCCATACCGGCCCCTCGAAGGAAGAGAGCTGGCTTTCGCCGCCACCGGCGACAATTTTTTCCTCGCGACAGTTAGCCGCGACGGAGGAATGTCGTCGCTATCTCCTTAAACCCTTCTGTCACGCGGTACGAATCTCCAGGGTACTGCGTTTGCTCTGCCCGCAATCCGCATGTCCGCTCAACGTCAACTCCAGCCGTCTGCTTCGCGCAAATTACGGACATTCCGCCGCACCCAGAACGGGCCAAAGCGAGGGAACGGCCAGCATGCAGTTTGGCGGTTGCGATGACAAAATCCCGGAGTGCCTACCGATCATGAAGGGTTGGAATTACACGGTGCGTCTCTCCGACCTCATCTGCCCTGTCCGCCTGATCGCGCAACCCGCGACTGGCGAGCAGCATTTCGATCAGGAAGGCGACGAGGGCGCCCATTGTGAAAAGCAGCGCCAAACCAAAGGCCACGAATAAGGCCACGCCAGGCCGATCTCGAAGGGTGCCGACGAACAAAAGCAACCCTGCACAAGACGTCGCGACTCCACCCAGCGTTCCCATCATCACGGCGGCGTCCAGCACATGCGACCTTCGCCGGAGGTATGCCAGCCTCAACCGCAATCGACGGCCATCGACCGGTCCACCCGCTTCCAGCTGCTCAGCGAGCGCATCGACACGATCAGCCACACGGGCGAGGCGTGTTGAAAGGACTCCGAGCAGAGACGCGATTCCGGAAAGCAGGAAGACGGGCGTGAGCGCGACCTGGATAACGTGCGCAACGCTGTCGACGCTATCCAGGCCGAGCATCTGTCATCATCCTGCGGTTATCGTGGCGGGTTTGAGCAAACCCACGCTGTTGGGTCAATTTGCTGCCATCCCGCGCCGTCTTTTCAAGACTCCACTAAGCGCGAGTTCCTTTGCAGTGCGGCAAGGCGCCTATCAGTACGTTAACGCATGTCCTAATCGCTAATTCTGCACCGCTCAGGATCCTTTTAACGACGACTTACTATGTCTGCTTCACGTCGACTCCAGCAGTCCGCTTCGCACAAAAAGCGGACGATTGCCGAACCGTGCCGAACGGTGTCGCGTCAGGGTTGAGCTTTCCGGCGTCCGTGCTGTTTCTCAGTCGGTGAAACCCCGGCCCAGGCGCTCCAGCTCCCGCACGTAACAGAACAGGGAAAAGAGCCCCAAGAGAATGACGAGGCATTGGTAGACAGGGATGTCGAATTGAGGCCTCTGCGCGATAAACACAAAGCCGAAAATGGAAGTTGGGAGCACGTAGATCATGCGCGCGAGAAACAAAATAAAATGACCCAGCAGAGCGTTTTGGAAGCGCGGCAGCGGCGGACGAACGCGATAAAAGACCCAGTATGAAATCTGCATCAAGGCGATTGACAACAGAGATCCGATAATCGCCCAACGGTGCGCCTCGTGCGATACCAGGTCTGCTAGAGCCTCTCGGTAAACAAGGACGCCGGTCCAGATAAGAACAACGGCGCCGATCGTTTGCATCCCAAACAGCGTGAAATAGCTCCATCGATCGCGGACGCTTGGCGCCAGCGTCGAGTTTGTCGCGAACGAGTCATTCTGCTGCGCCATGCGCGAGGAGTTATCGCGGTTGATACGAACTGCGTGCCGAGGTCAATTTCCTAAGTCGGCATCAAGTACTTCACGTGAACCTGCTCGATCTTGCCGTTGAACTTGAATGGCGCCTTGTCGTAGTAGTCCAGTGATACTGGCGATCCGAGCGCTTTACCGATGTCGAGGCAGTCGTTGGCGGTGAACAGCAGCGGGGCGCTGATCGGCACTTCGCCTTCGGCGACGATCTTGCCGGCCGCCTTCATCGTGATCTTCAGCGGACCACCAGGCCGAGGGACGACATAGCGGGTCTCGATCTCGATCTTCACCTTGCCGGTCGGCAGCTTTTCCTTGGCGCGGATCTTGGTGCGCTGAATGATAAAGAGGTTGTATTCGTAGGCGAGCACGCCGTCTTCGACGAAGCAGGTCAAGCCGCCGGAATTCGCGCCCAGCTTGTACAGCACCCCATTGGCGTTGTCGGGAATGACAGCGTCGATGGTGATGACGTTGGGCTTGTTGCCAAGCGCCGGAGCGCAAAATTCCGGCATCCGGACCATGTCGCTGGCGAAGGTCCACTCCGTGTAAGGCGGCGCAATGCGCAACTCCGGGTGGAGCACTGGGATCCAGAGGCCCCCGCCGATCGGCAGCGCCTTGTTCTTTGCGGCTTCGATCAGGAAGATGTCCCTCATCTGCGCCAGTTTTTCCGGCATCCCTGCGGCGAGGTCGTCGGCCTGGGTCCAGTCCTTGTCCAGATTGTAAAGCTCCCAGACGTCCTTGTCCGGCGTCCACTCCCGAATGCCGGCTGGCAGCCCGGGAACCCATGGAATCCGCGGTCCCATGACGCAGGCCATCCAACCGTCGTGATAAATGGCGCGGCTGCCCATGATCTCGAAATATTGGGTGAGCAACCGTCCATTGGCCTTCGCGTCGTCGAAAGAGTAGGCGAAACTCACGCCGTCGATCGGGTCCTGCTCGACGCCGTTCACCGTGCGAGGCGGCGTGACGCCGATGATCTCGTAGATCGTCGGGACAACGTCGTTGACGTGATGAAACTGCGGCCGCGGGGTCGCATCCGGCTTGATCTTCGCCGGCCAGCGGACAGCCATAGGGTTGCGTGTGCCACCGAAATGCGAGGCCAGGAGCTTCGTGCCCTTGTAAGGCGTGCTGCCGGCCCAGGCCCATCCTGCATGGTACATGGGGTCGGTCTTGGGCGAGCCGAGCATATCGAGCCCGCCGAGCTGCTCGAGCGCCGCCATATGCTGACCAATGGTGCTGGGAATACCGTTTTGCGCCAGCAACTCACTGATCGTGCCGTCCTGACCTTCCGCCGAGGAACCGTTGTCGCCCCAGACGTAGAGGATCAAGGTATTGTCGCCATAGCCGAGCCTGTCGATCTCGTCGACGACCCGACCGACCTGGACGTCCACGTGTTCGGCGAAGCCCGCCGCCACTTCCATCAACCGTCGCTGGAAGGGCCTCTCGTTCTCGGGGATGCTCTCCCATGACGGCATCGTTTCATGCCGAGGAGTGAGTTGAGCGTCGGCGGGAATCCATCCCTTCTCCTTAGCTCGCTTGAAGACGCGCTCGCGGTAGGCGTCCCAACCGTCGTCAAACTTGCCCTTGTACTTGTCCGCCCATTCCTTCGCGACGTGATGGGGACCATGGATCGCGCCGCTCGCCCAATACATGAAGAATGGCTTGTCCGGCTGGAAGGCCTTGTGCCTGTGCAGCCATCCGATCGCGTCGTCGGCCAGGTCTTCGCTGAGGTGGTAGCCCTCCTCCGGAGTTTTCGGCGGGGGCACGTAGGTCGTGTTGCGCACCAGGTTCGGTTCGTATTGCGACGCCTCGCCGGCGAGGAAGCCATAGAAGTATTCGAAGCCGAGGCTGGTGGGCCAGTTCTCGAAAGGGCCGGCCGGAGTGGTCTCATCAGCCGGCGTATTGTGCCACTTACCCCAGGCGGCGGTGGCGTAGCCGTAATCTTTTAGCACCTCGGGCGCCAAAGCGCTGCTCCTTGGAATCATTCCAGAATAGCCATCCCAGTCATTTGCGAGCTCGGCGATCTGCCCGTTACCGACGCGGTGATGATTGCGGCCGGTCAGAAGCGAGGCCCGGGTTGGCGAACACATGGCCGTCGTATGGAACCTGTTGTAGGCAATTCCTTCCTTGACGATTCGGTCCATCGTCGGGGTTTGCACCTCACCGCCGAACGTCGTCGGAAGGCCGGGACCTGCATCGTCGATCAGAACGATCAAAATGTTCGGCGCATCTGCAGGGAGCCGGCGCGGCGTCACCCTTTGCTTGTAGACGGACTCCTGCATCGTTCGGCCGGCGATGCTGGCCGACGGCGTAGGCGGGAATGGAAGGGACTCTTGTTTTTCCGGTTTGTCCTTCGGGTCAGCCATCCATCCCTCCGCGTGTTTGCGAGCGGCGTCCCGGCGCTCAATCAACGCGCCACGCGCGGTCAAAATCGGCGATATGCACCTGACGAGACGTAGCCGCTGGTCATTGGCGTCGCAAGAGTGAGACCCAATTCCGACAGAAGATGGCGGCCCCGATGAGCGCCACCATGATCGGCAATTTCCGCTTCACGTCGACTTCAGCCGTCTGCTTCGCGCAAATAGCGGCCATTCGTGACACCCCCGACCGATGTGTGGACGGCAACTCGGGGATCTCCTCGCCAAGCTCGCCCCATTGTCGTCGCGGCTCGCACTGCATCCGCATTCGTGTCGCCAATGCAGGTAGTTTGCGTTGTGCCCGAGCTCGGTGTCGGCGATTTCGGTACCTACTCAGGCGCGCTGGGTCTAGACTAAGACTAAGACTAGGATGTGAGCGTCGGGGATAGGCAGCCTCAGGCCTTGGCGACCTTCGGCTACGCTTCCGCTTGTCCGCTCTATGGCCCTCGCGGATGGGTCATCGGCAAAGGCATTGGCTGCGCCGAAGTTCGATCGGCGTCGCAAGACCTCGAGCGACCCAGTTGCCGACGACCGCTTAACGTCGATAGTGTTGAAAAACTCGGAAATTGAGCGACCGCGAGAATTCTGTTCCCCGCGCCCGTCGGGTCATCTCGACCGATAGTCCCGACGGCAGGGCGTATAGGAGGGTCGTACGCGGCAAAACCGGCCGGTCCGCCGAACCCCTAAGGAAAATTCCGTCGAGGCTGCCAGCAGTCTTCTAAATTGTGATCGACGCGAAAAATCGAGTTTTTCAACGCAATACGTCGACTTCAGCCGGCCGCTGTGCGCAAAAAGCGGACATTCGCTAACGCTCCGATGTCGTGCAGGCGCAGGCACCCGGCGTCGCGGGACGCGGGAAGGATTTGACAGCCAGTGACGTAGGACTTGCCGAGGATGTTCGCGTCTCCGTAGGCGCCTTTGCCCCTGCGGATCACGCCGATCACCGAGGCCCCTTCCGATCGAGGACGGTTCCATTGCGCCAACCGTCGTCCTTCATGTTCGTTGCGACGCGAATGAAGTCGTCGCCCGACTTGACAAACACCTGGCGACGCCACCCTGGGCATTGACACGGGACGCCCACTCGGACCGCGTTGCTCAATGGGGAACTTGCGCTCAGGCCGTGCACGACGACCTCGCCGTCGACAGTTGGCGGCGCTGGTTGAATTGTCCAGGTCGTGGAGCTCTCCATCACATATCCATATCGCCCTGGCTCTAGCGAAGGCTCAGGCGTGACCGAAGCGAGTCCTGATCCCGAAATCCCCTTGTATTTCCCGGTACCGCCGATGAGCTTGAACGCTGCGCCGTCGAAGGAGGCGAAGGCATGGTCGCCGTCGCGATCGGTTTGCGTGCAGGCCCCGTAGCGTCTGGGCTTGCCACCGATGATGGCCGAGAGCATCAGGCAATGGGCGCTCATCGAGCGAAAGCCGGCTGCCCCACGGCGTTTCGGCTGACGCCGGTCATTTCTACGAGCGATTCCGAGGCGCCGTCGCCAAGATATTCAGTCCCGAGCACTCGGCCCGTATAATGAGTCTACGAGGTGGTCTCCCCGTTAGGCGGGAGGACAGCGGTTCCAGCCAAAACCGGCGTTGCGGCGTACAGGGCGACAGCGGATAGCGCCGCCACGACCACGGTCCCCGAATTTGTCTTGATTGGGCATCCCGCGCGCGTTGCTTTTTTTCCCGACTCTGTGAATCCGGTGGATTGGCTTTGGCTGCCCGGATTCTTTGCGTAGTATTGTGCGGTCGCGTAGCAGTAGCGCGGGACCACGTGGGTCGTGGGGAGGAAACTGTCGCGAACCCGGGACCACCGCACGATCCGAACGAATTTGGCGGGAGCTGCGCGCTGCCCGAGGTGCGTCTGGTCGGCCCTTTCGGCGAAGATATTTCCCCCGGCACGATCAGTCTCCGTTACGCTAGGACTCAAATCGGGTTGCAGGATTGCTGCTGGGACCATCGGTTTTGTCCTCATTCTTCCGACGCCGTGCGTGGTCACGGACAAGGTCACAATCTGCGGCTGGAGCGAATGAATGTCCTTAGGCCGATCCGAATAAGTTCCGAAAAATCGCCGAAACGATGTGAACAACCATCATGCCGACCCATGCGCTGGGACCATTTCGCTCGACACTCATGATGGCCTGCTGTTGCGCGGAAGAGAGCCCGTAGCGCTGGGCCGGCGGGCGATCGCCTTGTTGCAGGCGATGGTTGAGCGGCCTGGCGCATTGCTTTCGAAGGACGCGCTGATCGAAGCCGGGTGGTCCGGCGAGTTAGTCGAGGAAAGCAACCTCACCGTTCAGATTGCGGCGTTGCGCCGAGTCCTCGAGCACGACTCCCGGCGGCGACGGCTGGATCGAGACCATGCCCGGACGCGGCTATCGATTTGTCGGGCCGGTCGTCACTGAGGCGCAGAAAGAGGCGCCGAAAAATCCACGCCGCCTCGCCTCTCGATTGTCGTCTTGCCGTTCGCCAATATCGGCGGCGATCTGGAACAGGAGCATTTCGTCGACGGCATCACCGAGAGCCTCACGACCGATCTTTGGCGGATACGCGGCGCCTTCGTGATCGCCCGCAACACGGCTTTCACTTACAAAGGCAAGCCGCCGACGCGAAGCAGATCGGCCGCGAGTTGAACGTCCGCTATGTTCTCGAGGGCAGCGTCCAGCGCGGCGGAAAGCGCATGCGCGTCAATGTCCAGCTCATCGACGCCGAGACGGGCAATCATCTTTGGGCCGAGCGGTTCGACAAGCCCCTCGCCGATCTCTTCGATATGCAGGACGAAATCGTCGCGCGCCTGGCGAACGCGCTGGACGCTCAGCTCACCGTCGCCGAGGCGCGACGCGCGGAACAGGCGCCGACCCCGGACTCGATCGACCTATATTTTCAAGGTTTGGCCTGGCTCAATAAGGGGAGGCCCGTGACACCATTGCGCAAGCGCGCCACTTTTTCGACCGCGCGCTCGCGGCCGACCCGGACAATGTCGAGGCGCTAACGAATTTTTTTTAACAGTGCGCGGCGGACGCCAAGTTGACCAAAGCCCTGTCGTTGGCGTCAGATCATCCGCGTGGGCACATGTGGCTAGGATATGTCGAGATATTCAATAGGCGCGCCGCACGGGGCATTGCCGATTGTGAACACGCGTTAGCGCTGGATCGAAACCTCTCAGGCGCCCATTCCATTGTCGGAATGGGTAAGATTTTTGTCGGCCGCCCCGAGGAAACCGAGACCCATGTCCTCGAAGTCCCTCCGGCTCAGCCCGCGCGATACAATGGCTTACACCTGGACATCGTACGTCGGCGTCGCGAAGAACCATCTCGGCAGTTACGAGGAGGCGGTTACCTGGTGTCAACGGTCGATCGAGGCCAATCGAAATCATCCGACTGCATGGATTTAGTTGGCCGTCGCGCTCGCGCGGCTCGGCCGAGTGGATGAGGCGCGTTCCGCAGCCCGGACCGTTCTCACGCTCTCCCCCGCCTTCACCCTATCTCGCGGCCGCGCCGTGTGGATGACGCTCAGCGACGACCCGACATTCTTGGTCCGGGATGAGCAAGCTCTCGAGGCCTTGCGCGAGGCCGGGATTTCCGAACAATGAACGCGATCCGCGGCATCGCCCTCGATGCTCACGCCGAGGTCGTCGCTCTGAAACGACCACCCCAACGTATGCGGTCGTCATCTGCGAATGACCGGTTAACGTCGATAGTGTTGAAAACGTATGGCCCGCCCCGTCTGCAAGGGGTTTTGTCGAGATCGGCGGCTGATCAGTCTGCTACAACGTATCCGGCCTCGGAGGTCTCCTCCCGGCCAAGATGGAGATACGCGCGCCCCGGTCCTCATAAACTCTTCGGCGTCGTGCGCCGTTTTCAACATCAGGCTTCCTGAGCGCCGTTTGACTGTCAGGCCATCTCGTCGTCACCCTCTCGCAAACCTCGCTTGCACGACCGGCGCTTTCGCTCCGACCGAACGAATTCTACGCGGCCACGGATACCGCCCTGGCGTCAAACGGTTTCCCGCGCTGCAGCACCGCCCAGGCGATCCTCGCCAGCTTGTTGGCCAAGGCGACGACCACGACATTGCGATGGGTCCTGCTCATCAGCCCTTTCACCCACCGGCCAAGCGGCGTGTCGCGCTCGGCCACATAGGGCAGAGCCGCACGCGCTCCATGGATCAGCTGCCTGCGCAAGTATTTGTTGCCGCGCTTGCTGATCCCGAGCAGCTTCGGCTTGCCGCCAGTTGTGAACTGACGGGGAACCAGGCCGAGCCACGCGGCGAGATCGCGCCCGCGGTCGAAGCTTTCCGCCCGACCGACGGCGGCGACAAGGGCGGATGCGACGATCGGGCCGACGCCTGGGATTGTCGTCAGCCGCCGAGCCTCTTCGTTCTCCTTCACCCAGCGGACGAACTCGGCGTCGAACGCAGAGATCCGTCGATCGAGTTCCGCCCATTGCGCGCGAGCGTCGGCGACGAGCACGATCATCCGCGAGCTCAATCCCGCTCCGCCCTGCTCATCCATCAGCACGGCCAGGAACTGCTCGAGCTTCCACTTGCCCTGCGGCGCGACCATTCCTCGCTCCAGCAGAATGGCGCGCAACTGATTGATCAGAGCTGTCCGCTCCCCGACCAACCGGTCTCGCGATCGATGAAGTGTCTGCATGTCGAGTTGGTCCTGGCTCTTCAGTTCGACAAAGCGCATCGTCGGCCGGGTCACCGCCTCCGCGATCCCCTCGGCGTCGCGATCGTCGTTCTTCTGCGCCTTGATGTAGGGCCGGACATATTCGGGCGACATCAGCCGAACGTCGTGGCCGTGGGCGGCGAACACGCGGCCGAGATGATGAGCCCCGCAGCAGGCCTCCATCCCGACAACGCACGGAGGAAGCTTCTCCGCCAGAGCAATCAGCGTCTCACGCCTTACCTTGCGACGCATCACAACCGCGCCGGACGCATCCAGCCCAACCACGCTGCAGACGTTCTTGCCGAGGTCGACGCCGAGCACAGAGATATCCATCCCTTCCTCCTCCTGATTCGCCGGCGAGCCTACGACGCCGGAAGGAGGGGCGGGCCATTCCATAAACTCGAATTTCCGCGTCGATCACAATAAAGAAGCTCGCTGGCAGCCTCGATGGAAAATTCCTTAGGGGTTCGGCGGACTGACCGGCTTTGCCGCCTGTGACCCTCCTATAGGCCCTGCCGTGACGACTACCGGCTGAGACGACGCGACGCGCGCGAAAACGAGATTTTCGCGGTCGCTCAATTTCCGAGTTTTTCAACATCTTCGCAAATAGCGGCCATTCGGCCGATGCGCGGCGAACGAGTTGATTCGACCCAAGCGGCCGTCGTCAATGGGTCGGGCGCGCCTTCCTGAGGCCAATTTGCCAAGAATGCGCGGTTCTGATCGGATTGCCGGGCGAGGCTGGATAGCAAAGTGGTTGCGCGATGAGCGAGACCCGCAAACTTGCGGCCATTCTGTGCTCTGACGTGGTCGGATATAGCCGGCTCGCTGGGACAGATGAGGACCGTATTCTAGCGCCGGTCCAGGGCGCTTCGTAGCGACCTCATTGACCCGACGATCGCAATGCACAATGGCCGTATCGTCAAGCGCACCGGCGACGGAAGCATCGTCGAGTTCCGCAGCGCCGTAGACGCCGTGCGGTGCGCCATCGAAGTGGAGAACGCGATGATTGAGCGCAACGCGGGAGTGCCCGAGGACCGTCAGATCGTCTTTCGCATGGCATCCACATAGACGATGTGGTCGAGGAGAGCGATGGCGACCTGATGGGAGACGGGGTCAACATTGCCGCGCGCTTGGAGGGCATCGCCAAGCCGGGTTCGATCTGTCTTTCCGAAGACGCTTATCGGCAAGTGCGCGATAAGATCAAAGAGCACTTCGTCGATCTCGGCGAGCAATGCCTGAAGAACATCGCGCGGCCCCTGCGGACCTTCTTGATCACGCCGGATCAGGGCGCCGCGCCATCCAAATCGACGGCGCCAGACGGACGAACGACTTGATCCTCTCTGCCCGACAAGCCTTCGATCGCCGTTCTGCCCTTTCAGAACGTGACAGGCGATCCCGAGCAGGAAATACCCGCCGACGGGATCGTCGAGGATATTGTCGCGGGACTCATCCTAGGATCAAATGGCTTTTCGTAATCGCGCGAGAAGTTCTGCCTCACTTACAAAGGCCGGCCCGTCGATCTCCAGCAGGTCGGCCGCGAACTCGGGGTGCGCTACGTGCTCAATGGGAGCGTCAGGCGCTCCGGAGCGGCTTCGAATTGGTGCGCAATTGAGCGACGTGGACTACCCGCCTCCAAGTGTGGACGCAGCGCTTCGACGTCGAACTCACCGACTTCTTCTCCGTTCAAGACGAGATCGCGAGGAACGTTACCGCCGCGATCGAACCGGAGCTTTTCGCGGCGGAGCACCAGCGCTTTGAAAGCCGGCAACCGGAAAGCCTAGACGCATGGGGCTTCGTCATGAAGGCGATGCCGCACGTCTGGTCCTGGCGCTCACCGCGCGAGATTGAAGCCGTCGAAGCTTTACTGAGGCGCGCCCTCGAAGCTCAGTCCCGATTATCCCCGCGCCCACAGTCTCCTCGCGTGGGCCCTGCGCGACGGCGGTGCACCAAGGCTGGGCTCGAGACGCGCGAGGGTCTTGCTGAGGCTGCCGTCCTCGCCCAGCGAGCTATTCAACTCGATCTCGCGCGATCCCTCGGTCACATTTTGTGGCCGCCTATGTCCACACTGATGTCGCGCGACTTCAGTCGCGCGCTTGAGGAATACGCCAAGGCGATCGAACTCAATCCGAGTTTCGCTTTCGCCCACCTGATGCTGGGCGTGAGCCTGCGGCTATAGCGGAATGCCGGAGGATGGGCTGGGCCACCTTGCCACCGCCGCGAGGCTGAGCCCCCGGGACTTCACCGAGTTGGCGAATTACTCGTCTTGCGGGCTCTGTCATTTCATCGCCGGACGTTACGATGAAGCCGCGGACTGCGAAGCGGCGTGCCGTTGACTTGTATTCCGATTTCGTCACCGCCTGGCGCACCTCCGCGGCCGCTGCCGGCATGGCGGGGCGGTTCGAGGAAGCGACTCTACGCGCTCTCGGAGGCCAAACGACTTCAGCCCTCGCTCTCCGTCGAATGGGTGGACAAATACCACCAGATCGTCCGCGCGAGCGATCGCGCGATCTATATCCAGGGTCTCCGCGCCGCCGGGCTCGAATAGCGCGCTCCACTGAGGCGTTAGCGCGGCTTCGCTCCGACCGCTCTCCCGCAAGGGGAGAGCCGCCGCGTCGGATTCCGAGCGCTGTCTAAATCTCGATAAAAGTGCGCCTCCAGTGGCCGGTTAACGTCGATGCAGCCGTCCGCTTCACCCAAATAGCCGCGCTCGCAGACGGTGGGGCGTATGAGTTATAATGGACAGAGGTGCCCTCCGGGCCGCATCTTTTGGGGTTGCCCTTCTTCGGTTAAAGTTCCGCTCGTCGTCGGGCGGCCGGCTGGTCTGATTTGGGGCACGCTGCCCGTGATGAACGAGACGCGGAAAATCGCGGCGATTTCGGTCTCTGGATATCGTCGGCGACACCGCGTCCCCGAGCAGAGAGGAGGCGCGAATGCAAGATGTCAGCTCGACTACCGACGATGAATGGCGGGCGCTTTCTACAGTGGAGGGTCTGACGCTTCTCGGTGGATTTTGGGGAGCTTCAGACTCCGGGAAGTCGCGACTTCCGGACTACTGTACGAGGTCCGCTATCCGGCAGGCGTGAGTTCACAAGAGCATAGCCACGACCACGATAGCATCATCTACCTGCTGTCTGGGCGACTTCACGGCACTTTGAACGGGCGCGAAGTCGTGGTCGAACCAGGTGAAACCGTGATCCATCCTCTGGGCATCCGGCACAGCGTCGAGGCCTTGCTCGACAGCCACTGGCTGGAATTCAAGGCGCCGATACCAGGGCAGGCCCCATCGGATTTTGTCGCCGCGATCGAGGAAATTGGCGGTTAGTTCTTGATGGGGGAGTGACGCTAATGGTCGCCACGGACGGGTATGTGCTTGGTCACACGGCCGCCGAGATGAAGCGTCTCGCCGCTCAGGCGCGCCTCATCGACCCGATAACACGCCGTTTTCTAGTTTCCGCCGGGATCCAGCGAGGGGATGCGGGTTCTGGACGTCGGCAGTGGCGCTGGAGACGTCGCAATCCTGCTCACGAGCTTGGTTGGCCCTAACGGAGAAATAGTCGGCACAGATCCCGCGTTGATGAGCAATTGACGCCGCAGAAAAGCGCGTCAGCGCGTCCTCACTGATGAATGTCACATTCCGGCATGGCGACCCGGCGACGATGGTATTCGACAAGCCGTTCGATGCAGTCGTCGGTCGTTATGTCTTGCAGTTCATCTCGAGATCCGTCTGCCGCCATTGCTCGCCTCTCGTGACCATCTTCGCCCCGGCGGCGTCATGTTTTTCCATGAACTCGACTGGGATGGCGCGCGATCCTCGCCGCTCCGTTCCAACCTATGCCCGGGTCTGCAGTTGGATCATCAGGACGATCGAGGCGGGCGGGGCGCAAATCCGCCTCGGAGCCAGAGCCTGGCTTCCCTATTCGAGAGGGCCGGTCTTCCCACTCCCACTCTACGGCTCTGAGTTCTTGATTCGGGTCCCCGGCCCTGCCGCCATCGACGCGGTTCATCTGGTCACTGATCTCGTTGCGCACGCTGCTTCCGAGCATGGAGCGCATGCTGGCATAGTCGATGCTTCGGAGATCGAGCTCTCGAACCTTGACGCAAAGGATCCTTGCGGGAAGTCGGCGCTGACGGCACGCTGGTCGGGCGGGCGGAAGTCGCGGCCTGGGCTACCATTTGAAGCATTGAAAGCGGTTTATCGAGCTTGCCGGTGGCCGAGCGTGGTAGCAACATCGGCCCACGGAAGGCGGGTACGCGGCGGCCATGGTCAACTGGCGTTTGATGGCCAACGCCGTTTGGACCACCGACGAGACCGTTAAGAAGATGAAGGCGGCGGCCTCCGCCTAACCTCACCAGTGGCGGATTGGAAACCGCCAGTGGCTCTCCGCTCATGGCGCTGTAGACGATGACCGTGCCCTGCAGGACGATCGAGTTGAGGAGGCGCTGCGTCGCCAAGCCGCCGACGCTATCCAAGGCCAGCTCGATCTTTGCCTTGTCGGTTGCCGCCGCGATGCGTCGCGGCAGATCAAGGCCATCGATGAGGACGACATCGCCACCGAGGGCCGTCATCTCGTCGACCAGTTCGAGACGGCGCACCACGCTTACAGTCCGAATGCCCCGCGCCTTCGCGATTGGGATCACAGCGCGTCCTACCGAGGAATTTGCTCCATTCTGGATGATCCAGTCGCCGGCCTTGAGTGGCCTGAATTCCGTCAGGAGCAGGTAAGCAGTCAGCGGGTTGATACCGAGCATTGAGAGCTGGTTGACGTCGCCGCTTGGCAGCGGGCGCAGAAAGGATGCTTCGGCCTTGACCTTGTTCACCCAAGCACTCGACAGCGGCGGGACCATGCACCGATCGCCTTCCTTAAGATATTTCACATTTCGACCAACTGCCGAGACTCGGCCAGCTCCCTGCGCGCCGAGCAGGTGCGGTAGAGGTGGTAGAAGACCGTATACGCCGGCAACGATATAGAGATCGGTTGGTTCGACCGGCGAGGCCTCGACGTCGATGACAACCTCGTCGGGCCTCGGCGCGCCGACGTCAGGAACGTCGACCAGTTTGATGACATCGGCTGGGTCGCCGTAACCGGTGAGTTGAAGGCCCTGCATTGGGCGATTCCCTTCGCTTGAGACATGTCTCGTGACCGATCACCCGACCACCGGATCGTCGTCGGCAGCGCGAGGGCTCGTTTTCCCCTAGCGGACGTCAGTGTCCGGCGGTGCGGCCGCCATCGACGTAGTGGATCTCGCCGGTCACGTAGTCGGCGTCCTCGAGGTAGTTCATCGCGCGCACGACGTCCTCGATCTTGCCGTTGCGGTTGAGCGGGAGAACGAGCGCAACGCCTCGGGGTCGGAACCCGTCGTGAACGGCGTAATGACAATGCCGAGCGAGATCGCATTGACCCGGATGTTGCTTGACGCCAGTTCCATCGCCAGGCCGCGCGTAGCGGCGACGCAGGCGCCCTTCGACAGCGACGCAACCACCGCCGGAACGGTCTGCAGCGCGTGTTCCGACCAGGCTCGTCGAAATCTGAACGATGTGCCCGCCGCCCTGCCTTTTCATCGCGGGCACCGCAGCTTGCGTTCCGAAGAAGACGCTGTCCAGATTGGTGCGCATCACCTCACGGAATACCTCTTCGGAGATGTCTTCGATACGGCCGGGCCGAAATCCCGGCATTGTTGATCAACGTATCAATGCGGCCAAATCGGTCGACCGCGGTCTGCACTACCTTTCTTACGACTGAAGGCTCACCGATTCGCCCGCAACGGTGATGTAGTCAGGATCGCTTGACGGCGCGATCGACTTTGCGTTTCCGACCGCGCGCCAGCCACGGTGTCGGTACGCTTTCACGAATGCCTCTCCCAAGCCGTGCGACGCACCCGTGACGACGACAACTTTTCGCTCTGTACCCATTGAAATACCTCGTCGCTGATGGTTGTTGTCGATGTTCGGCAGATGGCGCGGGTCGGCACGCTGACTTGAGTTTCACTGACGCGCTGGGTCGCGGCCGCGTCCAGAGAACTTC